>NZ_JAYSGI010000003.1:0-274040 GCF_041912895.1 Pelagerythrobacter sp.
TGATCTGTGGCAATTGAGTAACACCTCAAAGCCAGTGCTGGCACATGGGGCCTGCTTCGGTGGCCCCGGTGGCCCTGCTTCCGTAGCCTTGCCCTTCTAACGAACATTCCCGTCGATGACCGGCCGGCCACGTCGCGCCGGCCGGTCGATTTCATGTCAAAGAGAGCAGGGGGCTCCCATCCTTACGAAATTCGCAAACGGCGCGTCGGTCGGCGCGCTGGCAATCGCATTATTTTCACCCACGCTCGTGCAAGCGCAGAGCACCGATTCCACCCCGGCCGCCGGAGAGCGCGAAGCGCAGCCCTCCGCGTCGTCCCAACAACCACGCCAAGGCGGCGTGCAGACCATCGTGGTAACTGCGCAGCGCCGCAGTCAGGACCTGCAGGACGTGCCGGTCTCGGTTCAGGCGCTGGGCGAGGAAGGGCTGGAGCAGCTCAACATCAATACTTTCGAGGACTATCTCGAGCAGCTGCCCACCGTCACCGCCGGCGGAAGCGGGCCGGGCCAGAGCACGATCTACATCCGCGGCCTTGCCTCGACCACGCCGAACCTGGGCACTGCGGGCGTCGCCGGGCTCGCGCCCAACGTCTCGCTCTATCTCGACGAGCAGCCGCTGGCGCAGCCGGGCCGCAACCTCGATGTCTATGCCGCCGATCTGGAGCGGATCGAAGTTCTGTCCGGCCCGCAGGGCACGCTGTTCGGGGCCAGCTCGCAGGCGGGTGTCGTGCGGCTGATCACCAACAAGCCCGATCTGGCCGGCTTCGACGCCAAAGCGACCATGGGCACATCCTTCACCAAGGGCGGGGAGCAGAGCTACAAGGCCGAGGTCATGCTCAACGTGCCGGTCACGCAGAACTTCGGCTTGCGCGCGGTGGCCTTCGTGGACGACCAGGGCGGCTATATCGACAATGTGCAGGGCACGCGTTCGCTGCGCGACAGCGCCCGGTTCCGGCCTGAAGGCACGGTGCGCGACAACGGCGTGCCGGTCTCCGCGAACCGTGCCGGCTTCCAGTCTGATCCCGCGTCGCTGGCCTATGTCGACAACGACGTGACCTTCATCGAGGCGAACAACGCGACGCTGGTGGAGGACAATTTCAACGACACGCAATATTCGGGCTTTCGCGTCAGCGCGCTCTACGAATTCAACCCGGACTGGCGCCTCACCGTGGCGCACACCCGGCAGGGCATCGAATCGGACGGCGTGTTCTTCGCTGACCCGGAACTCGACCTCGACGATCTGGAAATCCAGCGCTATTCCGACGACAGCCTGCAAGACGATTTCTCGAACACCAGTTGGTCGATCGAGGGACGGCTCGGGACGCTCGATCTGGTCTATAACGGTGCCTACACCGACCGCGAGACGCAGCAGAACATCGGCTATTCCGATTATTTGTTCGTTGGCCAGTATATCCCATATTATGCCTGCGACACCGCTGTCGCCTATCCGGCGAGCGTGGATTCGGCCCCGGCCGATCCGACCTGCTACGCGCCCGATTTCTCGATCGGCTCGACCACCGATACCACCGTCTTCACGCAGGAATTCCGCGTCAGCACGCCGGAGCAGGACCGGCTGCGCGCGACGGCGGGCGCGTTCTATTCCAATCTCGTGCTCAAGGAACGTAACGACTATTTCTACGCCCGGGATATCTCGCGCGGCTCGGATGGGGTGACGCGCGGCTACGCCCCGATCTATCCCTTCACCAACACCGAGGTGACAGGGACGACGGGCAACGCCTTTCCCGGCTATTTCAGCGATCCCGGCCCGCTTCCCGTGGATTCCGGCTTCCGCAACGACGTGAAGCGCACGGACAAGCAGTTCGGCCTGTTCGGCGAGGTGTCGTTCGACATCGTGCCCGACACGCTCAGCATAACGGGCGGTGCGCGTTACTACGACGTGGAAGTCGACATCGAGGGTGCCGCGACCTCTGCCTTCTGCAAGAAGAACTCGCCCATTTTCGGAGCGAACGCGGGTGTTCCGGTGGAAGATCAGGTTAACATTCCCGGCTGCGGCGGCACCAATCTCTCGCTGATCTATGGCGAGGACAACGCGTTCGGCAATCCCGACAAGGCCAGTTCGGAAGGGGTGATCTTCAAGGGCACGCTGACCTGGACGCCGACGCGCGACCTGTTGTTCTACGGGACCTATTCCGAAGGCTTCCGTCCGGGGCTGCTGAATCGCCCCGGAGGCGCGCAGGGGCCGGGCGGCTTCACCGTACCGTTCGAACTCGACACCGATGACGTGAAGAATTACGAAATTGGTTGGAAAACCGAGATTCTCGACCGGCAGCTGCGCTTGAACGGCAGCGTATTCTACGTCGATATCACCGACCTTCAGACGACCATCTTCGATCCCAGCATCACCAACCTGTTCTTCTCGGACAATGCGGCGAATGCGGAGATCATGGGCATCGAGGCGGATTTTACCTATGCCCCGTACTCGCTGCCCGGGCTGTCGGTATCGGGCGCGCTGTCGATTCTCGATACCGAGGTGACCGAGGTCCTGACCCCGACCGACGACGTGGTGGAAGGCTCCGACCTGGCCTATGCACCGTCCTTCCAGGGCAATCTGCGCGTGCGCTACGAATGGGACCTGTCGGACGCAGTGGGTGCCTTCGTGCAGCCGCAGGTCAGCTATTCGGGTTCGAAATTTACCGACATTATCCAGATCAACCGGCTCAAGCTGGAAAGCTACACGCTGGTCGACCTGGCGCTGGGCGTGGAAACCGAAAACTACAGGGTTGAGCTGTATGGCCAGAACCTGTTCGACAAGCGGGCGCAGATCGCCGGCAATTTCAACTTCGATCGTGCGCGTATCACGGTCAATCGGCCGCTGACGGTAGGTGTGCGGGCGACCTACTCCTACTGATCGGCAACCGATCCGAACGGCTTCACGGCGGGAATGGGCTCCTTGCGGGGGGGCATTGCCGCCGTCTTGCTGTTTAGGGAAAGGGCGATGACCGAACGCGACGAGACATTGGCGGGCGCGCGCAAGGCGTTGGAAGCGGGTGATTTCGAGCGCGGCTTCGCGCTGGTCGAGCCGATGCTCGAAGGCGAGAGCGAGGGCGAGGACGAACAGGCGCTCTATATCGGGGCAGTCGCCGCCCGCTACCTGAAACGATACGATGTGGCAGCATCCTGCCTCGATCGTCTTGGCGCCGTCTCTCCAGAATACGGCCGGGCATGGCAGGAGGCGGGGCACCTGGCACGTGCCCGGGGTAACGCTGCGGCGGCGGAGCAGGCCTATATCCGCGCGACCCAATTCAACCCAGCGCTGGAGGCGAGCTGGCGCGCATTGTCCGCATTGCAGGCGGCGGACGGGCGACGCGAACCGGCGCAGGCCGCGCTGGCCCAGGCGCAACGGATCGCATCGCTCCCGCGCGAACTGCTGGCGGTCACGCACCACCTGCACGAAGGTCGCGTGGCGCGGGCGGAGGAAATCTGCCGCCACTACCTGCGCCGCCATCCGCGCGATGTGGAGGGCATGCGGCTGCTCGCCCAGATCGGGGTGAAGCTGGCAGTGCTCGACGATGCCGAGTTCCTGCTCGAAAGCGCGGTGACCTTCGCGCCCGACAATATCCGGTTGCGGCTCGACTATATCGACGTGTTGCGCAGACGCCAGAAATTCGCGCAGGCACGCGACGAGGCGGAGGCGCTGCTCGCCCGCGATCCAGCCAATCCGCTGTTCCAGTCGCATCTCGCGGTGGAGAGCATGCAGACCGGGGATTACGACCGCGCCTTCGCGCTGTTCGACGCCATTCTGGCGAAGCTGCCGAACGACCCCGCCACATTGACCACGCGCGGCCATGCGCTCAAGACCACCGGCCGGCAGGACGAAGCCATCGCCAGCTACCGCGCGGCCATCGCGGCGAAGCCCGACCATGGCGATGCCTACAACGCGCTTGCCAACCTGAAGACCTATCGCTTTCCCGACGCGGAACTCGCGGCCATGCGGGCGCAGGCGGCGCGCCCCGGCCGCACGTTGATGGACCGGGTCTATCTCTCCTTCGCGCTGGGCAAGGCGCTGGAAGATCGCGGCGCGTATGAGGAGAGCTTTCGCCATTACGAGGAGGGCAACCGCCTCAAACGTGCCCAGACGCGATACGATGCCGATACGATGAGCGCCGAGCTCGCGCGGCAGCGCGAACATTGCACGGCGGACCTGTTCGCCGCGAAGGCAGGGGCCGGGCATGACGCGCCCGACCCCATCTTCATCCTCGGCCTGCCGCGCGCGGGCTCGACGTTGCTGGAGCAGATCCTTTCCAGCCATTCGCAGATCGACGGCACGCTGGAACTGCCCAATATCCTCTCGCTCGCCCAGCATTTGCGTGGACGCAAGGCGGGGCAGAGCCAGTACCCGGCGATCCTGCACGACCTGCCGCGCGAGAAGCTGGAGGCGTTCGGTCGCAAATTCATCGATGAGACGCGCATCCACCGGCAGGGTGCGCCGTTCTTCATCGACAAGATGCCGAACAATTTCCGGCATATCGGCCTGATCCACCTGATCCTGCCCAATGCCACCATCATCGATGCCCGGCGCGATCCGCTGGATTGCTGCTTCTCAGGCTTCAAGCAACTGTTCGCCGAGGGGCAGGAATTCACCTATGGTCTTAGCGAGATCGGGCGTTACTACGCCGACTACGTCAGGCTAATGGAGCATTGGGACCGAGTCCTGCCGGGCCGCGTTCTCCGGGTAGATCACGAGCACGTGCTGGACGATCTCGAAGGCCAGACGCGCCGAATGCTCGAGCATATCGGGCTGCCCTTCGAGGACGCCTGCCTTGAATTTCACCGCACAGATCGCGCGGTGCGCACCGCAAGTTCGGAACAGGTTCGTCGCCCGCTCAATCGTTCAGGCCAAGGGGCTTGGCGATCTTACGATCTGTGGCTGGATGAATTGCGCGAAGCGCTTGCGGATTGTCAGCGGACAAGTTGATCGCGGCTCAGTCCGCTTCCGGGAATGTCCGGTTCCGGGGTGACTTCGGCTAAGCACGAAAGTCCGCAATGAAGGCGCAAAGCTGCCGCAAGTGTTACCTCTAATAAATCGCAGTTTTATTGGGAGGATTACGCGATCTTATTGGAAGAATGTCGAGGCCCAGTGTGATGATGAAACGCAACTTCCTGTTAAAAAAACTTGATCGGTTATTCCTGTGCGGGCTGAGCGGAGCGAAAGATGAGTTCCACCTCGCCGCTTTGACAGGCTCTGGTGACCCTCAGGTTAGTCAGCACTTCGCCAGAACCTATATAATTCCCGCTTGCTCCATTTCCGTTAGCTCTTCGGCCTTTATGCCCAACAAATCTGAATATACTTCGACGTTATGCTGGCCAACTTTCGAGGCTGCGGAACGGCGAACGGCAGACGGAGTATGCGAAAGCTTGGGGAAGGCGGCTTGCATTTTCAGCGGCCCATATTTTTCAGTCTCGACCTCGATAATCGCTTCGCGAGCCTTGAAGTGCGGATCGGCGAGCATGTCCGGCGCGCGATAAACCCGGCCCGCGGGGATCGAGTGTGCGATCATCAATTCATCGAGTTCCGCGATCGTCAGGGTCGCGGTCCAGGCGTTGATGAGATCGTCCAGTTCGTCCTGGTTTTCGCCGCGAGCGATATGCGTGGCATAGCGCGGATCGGTGCCAAGTTCCTCACGCCCCATCGCCGCCGCGAGGCGCTGCCACAGCGAATCCTTGTTGGCGCCGATCATGAACGAACCGTCCTTGCAGGTGTAGACGTTGGAGGGTGCAACACCCTTCAGGATCGAGCCTGTACGTTCGCGGATCAGGCCCATGTGATCGTATTCGGGCACCAGCCCTTCCATCACCTGCAACACGCTTTCGTAGAGCGCCGCGTCGACGATCTGACCCTTTCCGGTCCGCTCGCGCACATGCAGGGCTGCCAGCACGCCGAGACAGCCATAAGTCGCGGTGAGCGTGTCGCCGATCGAGATGCCCATGCGCGCGGGCTGGCGGTCCGGTTCGCCTACGACGTAGCGCCAGCCGCCCATCGCTTCCCCGATCCCACCGAAGCCGACCCGCGTGGAATAGGGGCCGGTCTGGCCGTAACCGGACATCCGGGCGATGATCAGCCCCGGCTGTTCTTCAAGCAGGCGCGCGGGGTCGAGGCCCCATTTCTCGAGCGTGCCCGGCTTGAAGTTCTCGATCAGGACATCGGCCTGCGCGATCAACTTTCGCACCAGGGCCTGCCCTTCCGGGACACGCAGGTTGGCCGATACCGAACGCTTGTTGCGGCCGATGACTTCCCACTGGACCTTTTCTTCGCCCTGTCCCCAGACGCGCATCGGATCGCCCGCGCCTGGCGGTTCGACCTTGATGATGTCCGCGCCCATGTCGCCGAGCAGTTGCCCACAGAACGGGCCAGCCAGGAGCTGGCCGAGTTCGACTACGCGAATGTCGCTGAGAGCACCCTCGCTCATCGCCTCGCTCCTTCCAGTACGTTAGCCCAGCGTGGCTGGATCGGCGCGGGAAGATCGGTTTCCGCTTCGCAATTGGCGCGCAGTTCCTCGATCGGGGGCCCCTTGTCGAATACCGGAACCGGCCCGCGTTCAGCGCGAAGGCGCTCGCGCAGTTCCCGGGTCGCCAAGGCATCGACCGCTCCGTCTTCGGTGATGACGACACCATAGGCCAGCGCGCCCTCAGCGGTGACGAGCCCCTGGACAATCTCCCTGGCGATCAGTGCAGGGTCGCGTTCGAATGGATCGCCCCAGCCGCCGCCGCCCCACGTTATGAAATGCAACTGGTCGTTCACGTCCACTTCCACGTCTTCCACCTTGTTGCCGATCACGCGCGTCGTCCCGTCGGCTTTTTCGAGAATCTTGCGCGCCCGCTTGCCGGGAGCGCCGCCATTCACGCCCCAAGGCGGAACGAACCATCGATCGTCGTGGACCGAGATCGTGCCGGGCGCGAGGAAGCGGTAGACCATGTGGATGCCGTTGCCGCCGCGATGAAGGCCCGCGCCGCCCGAATCCGGCTCGGTCTCGTAGCGTTCGATCATCATGGGAAAATAACGCTCAAGGAATTCGTTGGGCACGTTGGTGAAGCCCGGCCACAGCGAATGGCCATCAGGGCCATCGCCCAGAGGACGGCCCGGTATGCCGCCGAACCCGATTTGGAACAGCTGGAACCACTCGTTGCCACGCCCAGGTCGGGTATCGTTGCCAGAATAGAAGAGGTGCGGGCTCGACGAGAAACCGGCAGCGTTTAGAAATTCGGGCGTCTTCTGGCCCAGCAGGCCACCGAGGATGTCGAAAATCCGCCCCAGCGCGTGCGTCCGCCCCGACAGTGCCGCCGGAAATTCCGGCTTGAGCAGGGAGCCTTGCGGGATGCGGACGTCGATCAGATCGTAGAACCCGTCGTTGAACAGGACGAGCGGGTCGAAGACCATGATCATGTAGATCCCGAAGAACATCTTGAACATGTTCTCGTTCAGGAAGAAATTGATCGAAGCGGCCGATTGCGGGTCCGTTCCCACGAAATCGAGCACGACCCTGTCGCCCTCCCGCCACATCGTGCACCTGATGCGGTACGGGCCGTAACCCATGCCGTCGTCGCAGATGTAATCCTCGAAGCTGACCGGTTCCTCGCCCACCGCCTGCGCCAGCAGGTTCTTCATCGCCCGATGGTTGCGCGCGAGCAGTTCCTGCGTCGCGGAAACGTACACGTCGTCGCCGAACCGGTCGGC
Source organism: Pelagerythrobacter sp. (assembly GCF_041912895.1). Classification (NCBI taxonomy): domain Bacteria; kingdom Pseudomonadati; phylum Pseudomonadota; class Alphaproteobacteria; order Sphingomonadales; family Erythrobacteraceae; genus Pelagerythrobacter; species Pelagerythrobacter sp. The sequence continues at coordinate 7,691 of NZ_JAYSGI010000003.1, forward strand.
CATCTCGACCACGCGGCGCGCTGCGACCCGGCACGATGCGATCAGCGCATTCAGGTCCGCCGCGCACCAGTCCGGCTTGCGCGTCTGGTGCATGACCAGCTTCATCAGGTCGGCGTTGTATTCGCCGTTCTTCCATATCTTCACCGGCGGGATGCGGACGCCTTCCTCGAAGATCGACCGCGCCTTGATCGGCATGGAGCCAACCACCTTGCCGCCAATGTCGGACTGGTGGCCGAACATCGAGGTATAGGCGATCAGCCGCCCGTCCTTGAACACCGGCAAGAGCACCAGCCAGTCGTTCGAGTGGCTGATCGCGCCGCCGACGGAATAAGGGTCCGACAGGAAGATCATGTCGCCATCCTCGATCGTCCCGCCGAACTGCTCGAGAAACGGGCCGATGTAGCTGCCGAACTGCCCGACGATCATCTTGCCGTTGTGGTCTGCGATCAGCGGGAACGCGTCCCCCTGCTCGCGGATGCCCGGCGACATGGCCGTGCGGACCAGCGTCGCATCCATCTCCACGCGTGCGTTGCGCAAGGCATTCTCGACGATATCCAGCGTCACGGGATCAACCTCGACGCGCTGAAAGGGCTGTTCGTTGTCCTGGACGATTACCGCTGGCATGGTTGTGCCCTTCCGTTCAAGCGAGGTTGATCAGGATGTTGCCGACGCTGTCGACAGTTGCGACGCAGTCGCTTTCGATCAGGGTGGTCGAGTCCATCTCGCACACGATCGCGGGGCCCGGCACGATGTCGCCGGCCCGCAGTTTCGCCCGGTCGTAGATCACCGCATCCTGCTCGCGCCCATTCATCCACAGCGTGTGGTCGCGGATCTTCGCGGCAGCCGGATCCCCGTCGCCCTGCTCGAGCTGCGCTGCCGGCAGATCGAGCCCGCTGCCGAGGCCGACCGCACGCAGGTTCACGATCTCGTGCGGGGTTTCCATATTGAACGTGAACAGCCGTTCGTGCTCTTCGTCGAAACGCGCCAGGATGCCTTCGATTCCATCGCCGGAAAGCAGGTCCGGGGTGACGGACAGCGGAACCTCGAACGCCTGCCCCGCGTACCGTACGTCGATCTCGAACGTCGTCGTGATCTCGCCCTCAGGTACGCCATCGGCCAGCAATTCGCCGCGCACCTGCTCCGCCATTTCATCCAGCATGGCGATCAGGTCATCGACCTGCGTGGCCGAGGCCAGCCGCGACCACGACCGCGCCGTCTCGGTCCGCATCCGGGTCGTCGCATCGCCCAGCGCGCAAAGAACGCCCGGCGAAACCGGAGAAATGGCCGGCCACGAACCCATCAGGCGGGCGACCGCATTGACGTGGAGCGGCCCGGCCCCGCCGAAGCCCATCACCGCGAAGTCCCGCGGGTCGTATCCCTGTTGCACGGAGATCATGCGCAGCGCGCCGAACATGTTCTCGTTCACGATGTCGATGATGCCGCGCGCGGCATCCATCAGCCCGATCCCCAGCGCGTCGGCGATCGTCTGCACGGCCGCCTTTGCGCCATCCCGGTCGAGTTTGAACGCACCGCCGAGCAGGTTTTCCGGCAGATAGCCGAGCACGACGTTCGCATCCGTGACGGTCGGCAGTTCGCCGCCCTTGCCATAGGCGACGGGCCCTGGCACGGCCCCGGCCGATTGCGGCCCGACCCGCAGGGCGCCGGTCAGCTCCGGCACGTAGGCGATCGAGCCGCCTCCGGCGCCGACGGTCTTCACGTCGAGCGCCGAGGCGCGGACCGACAGATGGCCGACCTCGGTATTACGCTGCCGGCGCGCTTCAAGGTCCTCGATCAGCGCGACGTCGGTGGAGGTGCCGCCCACGTCCAGCGTCAGGATATTGCGGATGCCGGCATTCTGCCCCACCCAGATCGCGCCGGTGACGCCGCCGGCCGGCCCGCTCATCAGAATGTTGACTGGATGCTCCTCGGCTTTCTCGGAACTCATCAGGCCGCCGTCCGATCGCAGGAGCGACAGCCTGCCGTTCATCCCCTCGTCCGCCAGGCGGTTGCGGAGGTTCGAGACGTAGCGGGAGACGACCGGCCGCACAGAGGCATTGGCGACGGTGGTCAGCGCCCGCTCGTACTCCTGCATTTCAGGGAGGACCTCGTGGCTCACCGAAATAGGCACGTCCGGCAGGATTTCGGCCGCGAGTTCGCCGACACGCTTTTCGTGCGCACCATCGGCATAGGCGTTTATCAGGCAGACCGTCACGGCCTCGACGCCGTTGTCCCTCAAGCGTGTGAGGGCGGCGCGCACGTCACTTTCCACCAGCGGCCGAACCTCCTCGCCCGCCGCGTTCATGCGGCCTTTCACCGTGACGGTATTCTCCAGCGCGGCCAGCGGTTCCGGCTTGGGCCAGACGATCCAGCCCGCGAGGCCGCCGGGCACGAAGCTGCGCGCGATCTGCAGGATGTCGCGATAACCCTCGGTCGTCACCAGGCCGACCTTCGCCCCCTTGCCTTCCAGCACCGCGTTGGTGGCCACGGTCGTGCCATGGAGGAAATATTCGATCTCGCCGGCATCGATGCCCGCCTCGGCGCAGATCGCGGTCACGCCCGTCAGGATGCCTTCCGAACTGTCGGCGGGCGTGGAAGGCGTCTTGTGCCGCCAGAAATTGCCCGACGCCGCATCGAACAGCAGCAGATCCGTGAACGTACCGCCGACATCCACACCCAGTCTGTATCCCATGAGCCGGAATTCCCTTCTTCAGATTGACTTCGGGAAAGGTGGCGCACCGGCGACCATTCCCGGCAGGGAACGGCCCATCAGGCCGCTCAACCAGTGGTTCGTTTCGATCAGGCTCGCCAGATCGAGCCCCGTCCGCACGCCGGCGCGCTCGAACATGTAGAGGACATCCTCGGTGCACACGTTGCCCGCGGCGCCCGGCGCGAACGGACAGCCGCCAAGCCCGCCGATCGATGCATCCACCGAAACGGCCCCGGCCAGCACCGCGGCCCATACATTGGCGATCCCGGTCCCGCGCGTGTTGTGAAAGTGCACCCGGACCGGCACGTGCGGCACGGCATCGCGCAGTTTCATGACGAGCGACGTCACCCGCGCCGGATCGGCCACGCCGATGGTGTCGGCGATCGCGATTTCGACCGGCACCGCCTCGGCCAGCGCGCGAGCCATCCCGATCACGCGATCTTCGGCGACCTCCCCTTCGAACGGGCAACCGAACGCCGCGCCGATCGTGACCTGGCCGGTCTTGCCGGCATCGCGCGCGGCAGCGACGATTTCCTTCGCCGCATCGATCGAGCCATCGCTGCTCTGCCCCTGGTTCGCCATGGCGAAGGTATCGGTGGCGACCGCGACGGCGCCGAGTTGATCGATGCGACCGGTGGCCAGCGCACGATCCGCGCCGCGCCGGTTCATCACCAGCCCGATGAAGGTGACATCATCGCGCTGGGGCAGGCCGGCGCAGACCGCCTCGGCATCCGCCATCTGCGGCACCGTCCTGGGATTGACGAAGCTGGTCACCTCGATCCGGCGGCTGCCGCCCGCGATCGCACGTTCGATCAGCTCGATCTTGTCGGCGGTCGAGATCGACGCCTTCTCATTCTGAAGCCCGTCACGCGGCGAAACTTCGACCATTTCGATCGTGCGGCCGCCCTGCGTCACGGCCCCACCTGCCCGGTGCGGGGGCCGCACTGGCCTTCGGTCGACGGGATTGGATAACGTGTGCACCACATGGGCACGGTCTATTTGGGCCGGTCGCCCCGGCAAAGAATGAAGCCGATAATTTCCGCACAGCGGAACAACGGCTTCGCAGCCTCTATTTGCGTCCGGGAGTGGTGAATGGGCAGGACTTCAGGCGTTCGAGCAGGTCGAAGGCCAAGATGAACTTCGCCATGCCGGTTAGGATCGCCATGATCATCCCAAATTCCACCAATTCTCCCGTCGAGAAGGAGGTGCGCAATCGCGCATGGAGGTCCGGCTCCACGACATCGGCTGCATTGGCGAGCGACATGACGGATGCCAGCGCGAGAATGGCCTTCTCGCGTTCCTCGAACGGTCCGTTCTCCGGGTCGTGCAGGCTATCGAGTTGTTCCTCGGTATAGCCCGCCGCCAGCGCCGCGGCCCAGTCGCTGCGGTTGCACGAAGCGCAGCCGTGCCGGCCGGCAAGATAGAGGCGGACGAGTTCGACCAGCTTGCGGTCGACACGGCCCGAGTAGAACAGATCGCGATAGAACGCATCATTGTACCAGTCGTAGGCATCGGGGGCGTTGGCCAGCACTTCCACGAAGGTCGTGTCGCCGTGCAGCTCTTTTGAGCGATCCCATGAGGCCTTGTGCCGATCGCTCATGGCTTCTCGGTTCACTCGTTCGAACAAGGTGTCTGGCGACATGGCGGCTTCCATCCCTTCTTTTCTCAGTCTGCTATGCGAATGATCACGCGCCCGATATCCGCGGCTTTCTCGCCGCTGAGCAACGCGAACGCGTCCGCGGCGCGATCGAAGGCGAAGCGACGGCTGAGCGCCGACATCACGTCGAGACGGCCGTCAGCGATCATCGCCAGCACCTCCGCCTGTCCCGCGCCCGCACGAACTCCGAAAAGACGCAATTCGCGTTCGACGAGCGTCCATCCACCGATGCCGAGATCGCTCCCACCGGTAATGGCGATCGCGCCGCCCATCGCTGCGAGGCGAAAGGCCTGTTCATTGCCCCAAGGCGAAGCGGTGCTTTCGAAGATCGCATCGCTTGGGCCCTGAGCCTCGATCACCTCTGCGGCGACATCATAGCCGTGCACCGGTATCGGGTAGACACGATCCGCCCCGATCTCGCGGGCGATATCTGCGCGTTTCCCGCTTCCACCGACGGCCGTCACTTGCAGGCCGAGCGCCTTGGCGGTCGCGATTGCACCAAGGCCCATCGCACCGACCCCGATCACTGTCACCGCCCCCCCGGCGGCGAGCCCCATCAGCCTGAAGCCATTGAGCGCGTCGACTGGGCCGGCGAGCATCGCAGCCTCTTCGAACGATACTCCGTCGGGCAAGCGGCAAAGCTTGTTCGCGGACACGAGCGTATATTCCTCGCACGCGGTCTGTCGCACCTGCACCGCAAAAGCCGGGTCGATGCACTGGTTAGTGCGGCCTCCCAAGCAACGCGCGCATTCGCCGCAATGATCGAGCGACAGTGCCGAAACTCGTGTGCCAGGGGCCGGGCCGGTTACATCGGGACCCAATTCCTCGACAATACCGGAAAAGTCGGCCCCGATCCCGACCGGGTATTGCTGGACGTAGCGCCCACCGCGGTTGAGAAACGTGCCGATGTCGGTGCCGTAGGGCGAATAGGCGACAACCCTCACCAGCGCCTGCCCGGGGCCCGGCACCGGCCGCGGCACATCGTCGATCCGCAGGTCGGCGGGTCCGTGCAAGCGTGCCGCTTTCATCGGGCGCCGTCGAACATCCAGACCATCACCGTAGCGCCGCGCTCGCTGGCGGACGCGGCAAGCAGACCATCAGCGGCAGAACCGACCGTGTAATCGCCGTCGCCATATCGATGCGCCGCGCCCGCGACATCGCCGTCGAGCACGAAGGCTTCCCAGTCGCCCGCCATAGCTGGAGCCGAGCCAGTCCAGCCCGGCGGAACGATGGTCATGAAAGTCCGCGCTCCGGTTTGCGGATCGCGGCTGAGCGATTTGATCTTCCATTCGCGAGGAAAAGCCGGATCGCATTCCGCCGGAATGTCGTCCACCTTGACCGAAAACACGTGCCCGCGCGGATCGGTTTGTCCGGGCAGCGGATATTCGGTGCTTCTTTCCGGTTCGGGGACGAGCAGAAGTTCCAGCATCCGGTCGCAACGCACCAGCGCGCGGGCTCCTTCCTGCGAGCTTTCGGCAAGGCCATGCACCACATGCGCGGGGCGGTAGAAATAATCTCCGCCATGCCAGTGGTGCTGCCCGTCGAGCGTGACCGAGCCGGACAGCATCAGGACCTCTTCGAAGCCTTCGTGGTAATGCGCCACCCCTCCGCCGTGCCAGCCGCGCGGGATATCCAGCAAAAACGTTACGTGCCCAGTCGATACGTCGTGACCCAGCCGCTTGCGCCGCAGCCCATGCGTGCCCAGCACTTCCCAATCGACGTCGGCCGTGCGAACCGGTGCCAGCGGCGTTTCCAGCTTGGCGAGGGCAGTCATGCTGATGTCTCCCGTTCTGTCGAGGCCATGACCCGGCGGAAGCAGTAGCCGCACACCACGGCGACCGCGATCAGCGCGGTGCACACATAGAAGCCGGGACGATAGCTTCCGAAGACGTCGAACGTCGCGCCCGCCGCCCAGACGCCCATGCCCGAGGCGATGGCTTCGAACACGATGAACGCACCCGTGTATTGCCCGAGTCTCGGCCCCGCGAAGTAATCCGCGATCACCACCTGGGTCAGCACGTAGCATCCCGCCCAGCCCGCACCGAGCAGCAGCAGGCCGAGGAATGCGAACGCGGGCGTCGTGATGCTGAGCACCAGCGCGCCTGCCAGCAGGATCAGCTGCTGCGAGTTCCACACCCGGTTCGTGCCCCATTTCTCGGCCGCCATGCCGACCAGTACCTTGCCGACCAGGCCGGTGATGAACACCACGCTGAGCCCCATCGCGGCGCTGCGCGCATTCATTCCGATATCCTGCAGGTACAGGAAGAGATTGAGCAGGAACGCGGTCGACGCGAAGAACGTGCCGAACGTCGCCATCATGAGCAGCGCCAGCGCAAGAGGGCGGCGGAGGTGCGGAGCGGTGGCCTGCGCGGGCCGGGACCCGGCTTCGTCCGCCAGAGCCGCAGCTTGCCCGCCACGCACGAGAACCAGGGCCGCCGGCAGCACGACGAGCGGCACGATCGCGGCCCAGCGCACCACCTCGCGCCAGTCGAGCCCTTCCAGCGCCGCGACGGTTACGTTGGGAAAGATAGCCGCGCCGATACTGGTGCCGGACAGCGCGATGGATATCGCCAATGTGCGCTTCGTCGCAAACCATTCGCGAACCATCAGCACCACAATCACGACATGCGAGCACGCGAAGCAGAGACCGAGCAGAACATAAAGCAGGTAGATCTGCTCGATCGACGTGGCATACGAATAGGTGAACAGCGTCGCCGCCAGAAGAATCAACCCCAGGTGCACGATCCGGGCGGGCTGGACGCGCAGCGTCAGGAAGCCGATCAACAGGCCCGAGCAGCCCGACGACAGCAGAAAGATCGTTTCGCGCAGCTTGAGCGCCCCGCGTGATATTCCCAGATCTTCCAGGATCGCAGAATCGAGCGCGGGCAATCCCGCCGAGATGATGCCGTGGGAAACGGTCATCACCATCAGCAGACCGACAATCAAACCCCACGATCGCCAGCGCGAGGCGCCAGAAGGAGCGGCGGATCGGGCAATCGCAGTCATCGCGAGAGACGCTCGGCGCCGGGCGCACTGATCAGGTCCCATGGACCGTCATGCCATTCGAGCAGGACGCACCCACCCTCGGTGCGCTCGTCGAAACCATGGATAGAGCGAGCAGGATTAAGTAAGTACGAGCCGGTCCGCATCGGGCGCGTATCGTCGGGTTGAATATCCCCTGACACGCAGAATATTTCCTCGTTGACCGGGTGCCAGTTGGGCCCGCCCCCCGCGAATCCTCCCGGGACCTTGAGCAGGCGCGTGTCGGCGCCCGTCCGCGGATCCAGCCAGAGCACGCGCCGCTCGAATCCTTCGAGCAACCGGCCATTGATTGTTGGCACGAATGGGTCAACGGCGAAGCAGTCGGGGATATATACGGCCTCGGGGCAATCGCCTTCCGGCAAGACATCGCGGATCGCGACTACCGAAGCACCAGAAAGGGCCACGATCCGATGCGCGATCGCACCTGGCAAAACTGCGAAGCCATTTTCCCCGATGATGTTTCCGTCGACTATCAGAACGCCCTTCAGGACGAAAAGCTGCAAGGTTCCGCTGCAGGAAGGCCACTCCAACTGCTCTTCGCCGGCGAAATCGAGAATGGCACTGCGCAAACTGCCATCCGCTGCATTGTTCAACAGCTTGCCCTTCGCGCGGACGCCCTTGCAGAGCGTTATGACCTCGTCGGGCAGATCGGCTTGATGAAGGCAGATCGAGGTATCGATCGCCAGAGCGCCGGTTGCGGGGTCGGAATTCGTCGAGGTCATACCTGCCTGTTCGTCACCATCGCCCGACAATGAACCTCGAACTGCGGAGCAACCAAGGATTTTGCACTAATATCCACCAGGCGGAAACAGGGGCGCTTGGTCGATGGAGGAGTGTTGTGCGTGTGGTTTATTCTTTAACCACGCAAGCCGATCGCGGGAAGAGCAGCCATGAGACCCAGAATCGTAAACCTCGATGTCGATAGCCTCGAATGGAAGCCGTTGGGCCCCCCCGGCCTTTATTCGCGTGAGCTCAGCCGCGATCCCGAGACCGGCGCGCGCACGGCGCTGCAGCGCCTTTCGCCAGCGGATCGCTACGAGCCTCCCAAAGTCGCGCATTATCATCACACCTACGAAGAGATCATCGGGATATCCGGATGCTTCAGCTTCGATTCGCGTATTTGGGTCACTCCGGGCACGTATGTTTTCCATCCGCCCGAGACGGTCCACGGCTTCAAGAGCGCAATCCGCGAAGAATCGACATTCCTGTCACGCGTCGGCCGTGATCTGGACTTCAATTTCGTCGAGCAACCGGAGCAGGACGATCTCTATTGCGTCGCCGAAACAGCTCCCCCACGCCAACCGGTGGTCCACAAGAGCGAGGACAACACGGCATCCATGATTCCGGGCGAATTGCTCGGCGATCGGGTTCGCGCGAGAATCCTCAGCACGCATCCCGAAACTGGCGAGGGCTCGGCGCTGGTCGAACTGCCTGCCGGCTGGACCTCCAGAACAGCTCATTTGGGCTGTTATCTCGAAATATTCATGATGAGCGGCGGCATCGCGGTGGACGGAAACGCCCCGGTCAAGGGGCGCGGCTATTTCTTCTTCCCGCCCGGGAGCGAAATCGGGAAGCTTTGCGCAAACGAGCCGAGCCTCGCTTACGTGAATTTCGGCGGGGACATCGGCCTGTGAAGCCCTGTGGCATACTTGTCGTCAATGCCGACCACCCCTTCGGCCACCATGCCATAGCCGCCGCCACAAACGCAGGCTCGCGTGTGGTGGCGACCTTCCCGGCGGGGCGTCCCGCACCCGCATATGCCGATCTGACGGCCGTCGAGCTTTCCGGCGACGAGCGCGGCTGGACCGATCTCGTCAAACGCTCGGACGCAAGTTTCGATACCGTGATCCACTGTCCGTTCGGGGGTAGCGGTCGCGACGGCGCGGAAGGGGAAATCCGGTCCGCTTGGCTGACAGCTAAATTCGCCAACACGCTTTTGCCGGAAAACGGTGGAAAGCTGCTGACGCTCATCACCTCTCCTGAAGGAAACGATGCCGTCGATCGAGCGGCTGCGTCGGCCGCGATAGCTCAAGCCGGGCGCGCAGCCATGCTCGATGCCTCCAAGCTCGGCATCGCGATCTGCTCCAACCGCATGGAAATATCGCGGCACGCGCCGGCGATGCAGATCGAGCAGACGATCGAGGCATTCATCGGCGATCGTACCAGCTTCCTCGCCGGTGCGCAGGTGGCCCTCGGCCACGTCGTCGGCACTCCGGGTGATTTCGATCTCGCGGGACGTACCTATCTCGTGACGGGTGCGACATCAGGTATCGGACGCGCGACCGCGATTGAGATCGCCCGGCGGGGCGGCTGGGTCGCAGTCGGCGGACGCAAACTGGAACTGGCGCGGGAAACGGTGGAACTCGCGAGGGCGGCCGGTGGGGATGGCATGTTTGTGCCGCTGGATATCACGCAGGAAATCGACTGGCAGCGCGCGGTAACGTCCATCATGGCGGAGCGCGGGCAACTGGACGGCCTGGTGAATAACGCAGGGGATGCGAAGAACCTGCCGATCCAGGATCTGCCGGAAGAGACGCTGCGATATCTCGTGCATCTCAATTATGCGGGGTGCCGCGCTGGCATGATCGCCGCGGTGGACGCGCTGGCTGAAACCGGCGGCGCGATCGTAAATGTAGCCAGCGTGGCCGGAATACGCGCCGGCTACGGTGGATCGGCCTACGGTGCTTCCAAATCGGCCATGATAGCGCTGAGCAGCGCCTTTGCCGAACAGGTCGCGCAGCCGCGAGGCGTTCGTGTGAATTCGATTCAGCCCGGCCTGATTTGGAGCGACAGCGTTGTCGAATCGCTTGGCGAAGAAGGCGCGGCCGCTTTCCGTCGGATGGTGGAAGCGAAAACGCCTCTGGGCCGCGTTGGAACGCCCGACGAGGTCGCGCGCTTCATTGCGTTTCTCGTCTCCGGTGCGGCAGCTTCGATCTCCGGCCAGGCGATTCCGGTATCGGGCGGCCTTGAACTCCTCTTCCCCTGATCGCCGGGTCGCTATCGCGACACGCAAGAGAAAGGCCCCGCGCCTCGATCTGAGACGCGGGGCCTTTGCCATCACTCTCGACGGGGTCAGAAGTTCTTTATCAGTCGGATACCGATCTGGCGCTGAGCGGGTGCGGTGATGTACTCGCCGTTCGGCCGGCTTGGATTGAAGTTACCATAGTAGCGACTGAAATCCGGTGTCAGATCGTTGAGCAGGTTGTTCACGAACAGCAGGCCGGTGAAGCTGTCGGTTTTCACCCCGATCTGCGCATCAAGAGTAATCTTGTCGTCGAGTAAAACGCGATTGTCGAACCGCGCAAAGCGCTTCGAGCGATAGCTACCGGTCAACGACGCAAACCCGTCAAGCGCATCCGCCACCGGCGCTTCCACACGCGCGGTCCCGCTCGCAGAATGCTTGGGAATCAGTTGCACGCGGTTGCCGCCAAACTGACGGGTTGTGCCGGCAGGGGCAGGGAACACGTCGCGCGCTACGAAATCCTCGAACTTCGAGTCGGTATAGGCATAGCTCGCCGAGAGCGAAAACCAGTCCGTCAGCTGGGCGCTGGCGGCGAATTCCGCTCCCTTGACCTCGGCCGAATCCGCGTTGACGATGTAGTTGATCGAAACCGCGCCCGAAGTAGGGCATTCGGGCTCTGGGCCGAACGGACTGGCCGATCCATAGCAGATCGTCGTCGTCTGCACGTCCCTCCAGTCGGAATAGTAGGCCGACGCTTCCCATGTCACGGCATTGCTGAACGCGGAGCCTTTGGCGCCGATCTCGTACGACCAGATCGTCTCCTGGCCGAACGGACGGAGATCGTTGCGCACCTGACCAGTGTTGAACCCGCCGGGCTTCGAACCCTTGGCCACTGTAGCATAAAAGTTGAGGTCGGCGTTGACCTCGTAACCTACCGAAACCCGCGGGAGCCATGTGTCGTATGTAACCTCGTCGCGGAAATCGATCTCGTTGCTCCCGGTCAGGAACAGGATGTTCACCCCGGTCGCAGCAGCGGCTTCGATCTTCTCGTGATTGTAGCGAAGTTCGCCGGTCACAGTCAGCTGATCGGTGACGTCAAATTCCAGCGCGCCAAAGCCGGAATAGGTGTTCGTATTCAGCAGCGCTGGCCGGGCGGGAATATTATCCCTCGTGCTGGTGATGAAAGGGCGCGCACCGAGGAAACGGGTATAATCGATTTCCTCGTAATTCTCGTCGAATATGTAGCCGCCGATCATCGCCCGAAAACCGTCGGTCTCGTAGGCTAGGCGAAGTTCGCTACTGATCTGCTGCAGGTCGGTGTCGAAATCGAAGATGCCGACGCAGACATCCGGCAGACAGTTCACCAGACCGCCCGGCAGCTCCGTGCCTGACGGGATATTGTCCGGCTTTTTGTCGAAATCGAATTCAATCCGCGACTTGATCCGGTTGTATCCCGAAAGCGAATTGAGCGTCAGCCCGCCGCCGAGATCATATTCCAGATCAAGCACCGCACGATATGTCTTGGAATCATTGCCCGCGTATCGGTGGTCACTCGATATCGCGACCTGCGATTCGTCGAAGTCTTCTTCGGTTATGAGGTTCACGCCGTTCAGCGAGGTATCTTCACGCGGCAGAATGAAGCCCGCGCCGGTACCCGAATCCTGATCGATGAAGCTGCCACGGATCTTCGCTGTCAATCCGCCGGTTTCAATGAGCACGGCGCCGCCGATGCCCTTCGTCACGTAACCATCGAGATTATAACCGTCGCCCGGATTCTGGTAGAATCCATCGAACCCCCGGTAGGTCGCCGAGAGTTTCGCTGCCACGACATCGCCAACGATGGGGCCGGTGATATGGCCGGTCAACTCGCGCTGACCATGATCGCCCGCAGCAAGTTCGACCGATCCGCCAAGATCGAATTCCGGGTCCTTGCTTATGAAGTGGACAGCCCCGGCAAAGGCGCTGCGCCCGAAATAAACCGTCTGCGGTCCCTTTACGACTTCAACCCGCTCAAGGTCCATCAGTGCTGTCGCGGTCTGCGCGCCGCCACCGCCGATGACGGTGTTGAGCGAAACACCGGTAACATCGATACCGTCGACGATGATTGCGACGTTGGAGCGTCCCTCGACCAGTGCGATCCCACGCAGGGAGGGACGGATATCCGCAGGCGACGAGCCCGTGTCGAACTGCAGCGCCGGTGTCAGCGAAGCCACTGCGGAGACATCGTTTATGCCCTTCTCGGCGATAATCTGCTCGGACAGGACGTTGATGGCGACCGGGACTTCCTGAAGCGATTCGTCTCGGCGGCGCGCCGTCACAAGGATCACATTGGCATCCGAAGAGGCCGGATTGGCTTCGGCGACTTCATCGGTCGCGACTTCGTTTTGTGCGAGTGCTGGTTGAGCTGCGAGACAGGCGATTGCAATCGCCGGATAGCAGGCCGTGTAAACGAAATGTCGTTTCAAGGTCACCTCCCTGATATTTCCGTGTCAAAGTAACCTTGCATCGCGCAATACTCGTAGATGCCAGTCAGCTTTTATCCGCTTGGCGGAAATAAACCGCCATGGTTACCGTTCAGTCGATCGCCGCCGCATCCGCCAGGCTGCAGAACATGGCCTGCCTGAGCAAATAGGTCCGGCGCGCCTCATCGTTTTCGATCAGCGCCTGCATTTCGGCGCGACGACGTTCGTGCATTTCGCCCTGACCGTGTCGCATCATTTCCATGTTGCGAATCGTCTGCTGCTGGGTGAAGTCGTGCGTCACCTTGCGCCGCTGGCGATCGTAGAGATCGAGCAGTTCTTCCGGCTCGCCCCGGATTACTCGAACCAGCTTCTCGCACAGGTTGAAGGCATCATGAATCCCGCTGTTCATGCCGAAACCGCCCAGCGGATTGTTGAGATGCGCCGCATCTCCAGCGAGCAGCGCGCGACCGACCCGGAAGTTCTTCGCTACGCGCTGGTGTACGCGATAGATGGTGCTGTGTTCGGTCCGGACAGCCTCACCATCGGCGAGAAAGCCCCCGAATACCGCGCTCTTCTTCTCTTCCGACAACAGCTCGGCCGGGTTTTCCTCGTTCGCGGGCACGAGCACGCGCCAGAACCGCGGCACCCGCAACAGCACCAGCCATTCGTTCGGATCGGAGATGTAATTCACGTGGGCGAGATCGGGTATCTCATCGCGAATTTCCTGCTTCGTGGACAGACACAGAAAGCTCTCGGGATACGTGAACCCGTCGAACTCGACTCCGAGGCGCTTGCGGATGATCGAGTTCGCGCCATCCGCCCCGATGACGTAATCGGCCCGCACCTTCATCACGTCGGTCGGTGTTTCCAGCATCACGTCGACGCCGTCCGCATCCTGATCCATCCAGGTGACACGGTGATTGACCAGCACCTCGGCCCCGTCGCGTGACGACAGGCGGCTCGCCAGCCCCTGCGCGAGGTGCGACTGTTCGCACTGGAGCCGGAACGGGTACTTCGTGACGTCAGCGATCTCCGTCAGGTCGAACGACAGGAATTCGCCCGAGCGGCGATCACGCCATTGATAGACCGGGGCCTTGAGCCCGTTGGCCATCAGATGATCGGTTATCCCGAGCGTCTCCAGCATTTCCAGCGTGGGCGGGTGGAACGTGGAGGCGCGCAGGTCCAGCGCCGCTTCGGAACCGGCTTCGGCCAGAATCACGTCGATCCCCTGTCCCGCCAGATAAGCGGCGGCGACCGATCCCACCGGGCCGCCCCCGGCGACCAGCACCTGTGTTCGCTTCGTCTTCATTCTGGTTGCATTCCCCTGTGGGCTGAATTTCGTGCCGGATTCGCCGGGTGGATCAGAACTCGGCCATGAGGCGGCCGAAGCCGTCGATCTGGTCCGCGATCCCGGCCGTGCGCAGCGCATGCCAATACGTTGCCGTGTTGATCGCGATCACGGGCTTGCCGAGCCACGCCTCGGCACCGGCGGCGAAGCGCATGCAGTCGAGATTGGTGCCGACCTGAATCAGCGCATCGACGTCGTCGCCATCCAGGCGATGGAACGTGTCGCGCACCATGTCCTCGGTCGTCTCGGCGATGGCGATCCAGCTCGGCCGTTCGAGCGCGATGTCGCGCACGGTCTCGAAGCCGTAGTCGGCCAGGAAATTGCGCACCTCCGCATTGGCCGTGGGGAAATAGGGGGAAAGGAAGGCGATCTTCCTGATGCCGCCATAGGCCTGCAATGCCGCGGCGGTCGCTTCCGACCCGGTCGTCACGCCAAGGCCCGCGACCTGCTCCACCTGCTCGCGCCACTTGCGGCCGCCTTCGGCCCCGCCGAAGAATGTCACCGCCGACATTCCCATTACCAGGTGGTTGGGCTTGCACGTCAGCGCGCGGCGCACCGCGTCGTGGGTGTTGTCGCTGATCTTCCAGGCACCCGCCATGAAGGTCTCGTTCGAGATCGCCTGTGCGTTGTCGACATGGATGCGGGCATAGTGGTTGGTCACACCGCGTGGACGAAGATCGTCGAAATCGGGCTGGACGATCGTGTTGGTGGACGGGCCGAGAACGCCAAATTTCATCCGGTAGCCTTGCCGGTCCGCACTTTTTCGCTCGATCATCGCTTCATCCTCCGTGGCAGGGCAGCTGGCTCATGCATCGGCTGCAGTGCGGGGCGTGGGCTCGGCTTGCCCGGCATAGGGGACGTCGCGGGCGCCGAAGCGACGCACGCGGATATTGGCTTGCTCGCCATGCCCGGCGAACCCCTCGAGCGCGCACAGGCGCGAGCAGTATTCGCCGATCAGAGCGGAAGCCTCGTCGCTGGTGATGCGCTGATAGGTGCAGGTCTTGAGGAATTTTCCCACCCACAGCCCGCCGGTGTAGCGCGCGGCTTTTTTCGTCGGCAGCGTGTGGTTCGTGCCGATCACCTTGTCGCCGAACGACACGTTCGTGCGGCTGCCCAGGAACAGCGCGCCGTAGTTCGTCATGTTGGCGAGGAAATAGTCGGGATCGCGGGTCATCACCTGCACGTGCTCCGAAGCGATGTCGTCGGCGATCGCGACCATTTCCTCGTAACTTTCGGCCACGATCACCTCGCCGAAATCGTCCCATGCCTTGCGTGCGTGGTCCGCGGTCGGAAGGATTTCGAGGAGGCGGTCGATCTCGGCCATGGTTTCGTGCGCGAATGCCTCGCTGTTGGTCAGCAACACGCCCGGACTGTCGGGGCCATGTTCGACCTGGCCGAGAATGTCGGTGGCCGCCATCTCGGGATCGCAGCCGATCTCGTCGGCGATGATAAGCGTTTCCGTGGGGCCGGCGAACAGGTCGATGCCGACACGGCCGAACAACTGGCGCTTGGCTTCCGCGACGAAGGCATTACCCGGGCCGACCAGCATGTCGACCGGGTCGATCGTCTCCGTGCCGATCGCCATGGCGCCGACGGCCTGGATGCCGCCCAGCGCATAGATCGCATCGGCCCCTGCCAGCGCCTGCGCGGCGACGATCTTGCTCGCGAACTCGCCCTGAAACGGCGGCGCGCAGGTCACCACCCGCGGCACCCCGGCCACCTTGGCGGTGATGACGCTCATATGCGCCGATGCAAGCAGCGGATACTTGCCGCCGGGCACGTAACAACCGGCGGAATTGACCGGAACATTCTTGTGCCCCAGCACTACGCCCGGAAGCGTCTCGACCTCGACATCCAGCATCGAATCGCGCTGGATCTGTGCGAAGCCTTTCACCTGCGCCTGCGCGAACTCGATGTCCTTGCGTTCCTGCGCGGTCAGCCCGTCGACACAGGCGTCGATTTCCGACTGGCGGAGACGGTAGCTCTCGCGGTCCCAGCCGTCGAAGCGGATCGACATCTCGCGCACGGCCGCATCGCCGCGCTTCTCGATATCGGCCAGTGCCGCTTCCACGATGTCGCGCACTTTGCGGTCCGCATCCGCCTTCGCTTCCGCGGTCGCGCCGCGCTTCAGCCATTCAGCCATTTCGTATCGTCCTTCGGTTTTCGACCGTCATCAGCCACGGCGCATGCTCGCCCGCCTGTTGCTCGTGCGCAGCGATGAATTCTTCGTCGCCCAGCGTCAGCCCGATCTCGTTCAGCCCCTCGATCAGGCACTCGCGCCGAAATGGCTCGATATCGAAGCGCCACTGCGTACTTTCGGCGGTCGTAATCGTCTGCTCGATCAGGTTCACCGTGATCGGGCCTGCATGTGCAGCCTCCATCAAAGGCGGCAGCGCTTCTTCGTCGACCTGCGCGGCGAGGATGCCGTTCTTGAAGGCATTGCTCGCGAAAATGTCGGAGAAGCTCGGCGCAATGACGACCCGAATGCCGAAATCCGCCAACGCCCAGGCCGCGTGCTCGCGGCTGGAGCCGCAGCCGAAATTCGCACCCGCGACGAGAATTTCGGCGCCGGAGAATACCGGATCGTCGAACACGGTGCGCCGGTTCTCGCGCAGGGCGCCGAACACGCCCGCGCCGAGGCCCGTCTTGCTCACCGTCTTCAGCCAGTCGGAGCCGATGATGACGTCGGTGTCGATATTTGCCAGGCCGAGCGGGTAGGCACGGCTTTCCACGATCGTCAGGGTCATGCCGCTTGCCCCGCATAGTCGCGAACATCGGCGAGCCGCCCGGCCACGCCGGATGCGGCGGCCATAGCCGGCGAGACGAGATGGGTGCGCGCATCGGGCCCCTGCCGGCCGACGAAGTTGCGGTTGGAGGTGCTGGCACAGCGTTCGCGCGGAGGTATCTTGTCGGGGTTCATGCCGAGACAGGCCGAACAGCCCGGCTCGCGCCATTCGAATCCCGCGTCGATGAAGACCTTGTCCAGCCCCTCGGCTTCCGCCTGCAGTTTCACCAGCCCCGATCCCGGCACGACGATCGCACTGCGGATGTTCTCCGCCAGCTTGCGCCCGCGCAGGATCGCGGCCGCGGCGCGCAAGTCCTCTATCCGGCTGTTGGTGCACGATCCGATGAAGACATGCTGAATCTCGACCTCGCGCATCGCCTGCCCCGCGCGCAGCCCCATGTATTCGATCGCATTACGCGCCGAACGGGCCTTTTCCGGGCTTGCGAAATCGTCCGGGTCGGGGACGCTGCCGGTCACCGGCACCACATCCTCCGGGCTCGTGCCCCAAGTCACGAGCGACGCGATTTGCGAGCCATCGAGCACGACGGTGCGATCGAACGTCGCGCCCTCGTCCGTGCGCAGGTCGCGCCATGATGCGACGGCGCTGTCCCACGCGGCACCTCTCGGGGCCATGGGCCGCCCTTCCAGATAGGCGAAGGTCTTGTCATCCGGCGCGAACAGCCCGGCCCGCGCACCGGCCTCGATCGACATGTTGGCCACGGTCAGCCGTTCTTCGATCGTCATCGCCGCGAACACGTCGCCGCGGTATTCGATCACGTGGCCCACGCCGCCTGCGGTCCCGATCTCGCCGATCACCGCCATGATGACATCCTTGGCCGACACACCCGGGGGAAGCTGGCCGTCGATGCGTACTTCCATCGTCTTCGACCGGCCGAGGCGCAGCGTCTGGGTCGCCAGCACATGCTCCACTTCGGTCGTGCCGATGCCGAACGCCAGCGCGCCCAGTGCACCATGGGCCGCCGTATGGCTGTCGCCGCAGACGAGGGTGCAGCCCGGCAGCGTGAACCCCTGCTCCGGCCCGACCACGTGGACGATGCCCTGTTCGGGTGCCACGCTATCGAAGAACGGCACGCCGAATTCCGCGACGTTCGCTTCCAGCGTGGCGAGCTGCACGGCGCTAGCGGGATCGTCGATTGCGACCTTGCGGCCTTCGGCATCGATGCGCGGGGTGGTTGGCACGTTGTGATCCGGCATGGCCAGCGTCAGGTCGGGCCGGCGCACCGGCAGGCCGGCTTCGCGCAGCCCCTCGAACGCCTGCGCGCTGCTGACTTCGTGGACCAGGTGCCGGTCGATGTAGATCAGCGCGGTGCCGTCGTCCGACTGGCGGACGACGTGGGCATCCCAGATCTTCTCATAGAGCGTGCGCGGGGCGGCGGTCATGTCCGGTCCACCCATTTGCGCTCGAACTCCCAGACCTCCTCGAACCCTATAAGGCTGCAGAAATGGTTGAAATCGAACAGTTCGTTGTTGGTCGGCGCTTCCCCATTCTTGAGACGGGACAGCACATCGCGAACCGCAGCGGCGGCGGCGAGCGCGGTCATCGCGGGATATATCCCGATCGCATAGCCGAGCCGCGCGAGCTCGTCCGGCGGCGAGATGGGCGTCAGCCCGCCATGCGCCATGTTGGCGAGCAGCGGCGTATCGAACTCCGCTGTGATCGAGCGAACCTCGCCAGCGTCCGTCAGCGCCTCGGGAAACAGCACATCGGCACCGGCCTCGGCATAGGCTTCGAGCCGGCGCGCCACCCCGTCATAACCTTCCGACTGCCTGGCATCCGTACGCGCGATTACGAGAAAGCTGTCATTCCCCCGCGCATCCCCCGCAACCCGGATTTTGCGCGCCATCTCTTCGACAGGGATCAACCGCTTGAACGGTGTGTGCCCGCACTTTTTGGGAAACTCCTGATCCTCGATCTGAATCGCCGTAACTCCCGCCGCCTCGTAGGCGCGGACGGTGTGATGGACATTTAGCAAGCCGCCGAAGCCGGTATCAGCGTCAGCGATCACAGCGGCATTCGATGACGCCACCAGCGTGGCCATGCGGTCCGTCATCTGTGTGACCGAGGCGATCCCGGCATCCGGCAGACCGTGGGCTGAAGCGGCTAGCCAGTAACCCGAGCCGTATACGACATCGAACCCGATCTCGTTGGCGACGACAGCAGAAATCATGTCGTAGATGCCCGGCGCGGTGACGAACTCACCTCTAGCAATCTTTTCCTTCAGGATCGGCTTCGCCATGATATCCTTTCCTCCAGGCGTCGCGGCGATGCGCCCTTGATTTCGAGAAAGGGCATAAACCTTGGGATAGCGCCCCCTGCAGCGCCCTTGCAAAATACCTCCGCCCTGCGGATATCAAGCGGGGAAACGCCAGAAGAGATCTGCAATGGCCGGGAGATGCGAGAATGAGTTCGGACAAAGGTGTGCCAATCCGTTCGTTATCACGAGGCCTGTCGGTGCTTCAGGCGATCAACCGTGGCGGGTCGCTGACCATGACGGAGATTACTCGTGCCTGTGATCTACCCTTTCCCACCGCCACCCGCTTGATCCAGACACTTATCTACGAAGGATTGATCGAGCGCGAACCCAATAGACGGCGCTATCGGCCGACATCCCTGGTTCAGACGCTGTCGCACGGTTTCCAAGGCCACGGCCGGCTGGTGAAAGCCGCGCGTCCCCATATCGTGGAACTGACGCGCAGCGTCGCTTGGCCGATTACGCTGTCAACTCAGGTTGGACATTCGATGGTAATTCGGGATTCGACGCATTCGCTGAGCGCACTGACGTTTAATGAATATTTTCCGGGTTATGCGAGCCCGTTGCTCGAGAGCGCTGCGGGCCTCGCCTTTCTTGCTGCCATGGAAGAGCAGGATCGCGAAAATCTGCTACATTCCATGCGGATAAGCCACAATTCCGAGTGGGATCAGGCATTGGCATTGATCGCGGAAACCGAATTGCTTGACACCATCAGGGAACAGGGCTTCGCAGAGCGCAGTTTCAATCGGTTCACACGAAACCCGGGCAAGACTTCGTCGATTGCGGCGGTCGTTTTGGACGGGGGCAGGCCTGCCGGGGCTGTTTCTCTGGCCTATTTTGCGTCTTCGATGAAAGCCGACGAGGCTATCAATCGGTTCGCACCATACCTTCAGGCTTGCGCCGCTGCAGTAAGCGATAGCTTGGGTGCAAATGACGACTCGTCGGCTTGATCAGCGCGAGGCAAGCCAATCGAACACTTCGTCTACCGGTATCACATCGGCATATTTGAGCGAGAGATCGGTAAGATTTGCGAAGTGCGGACTCTCGTGCTTGTCGGCTGTGGTCTCGATGGGCACGATCGTGCGGTAGCCATGGCTTAAGGCATCGACAGCCGTTGCGCGGATGCACCCGGAGGTAGACCCGCCAGTGATGACGACCGTGTCTACGCGATGATACGTGAGCAGGCTGGGAATGATGGTCTCGTGGAAGGCGGACGCCATTTTTTTGTCGAGCACCGTGTCCGATACGAGATCAACCTCGCAGCGCGGATCGAACGCGTGTCGCTCCGAACCTGCACGAATATTCTGCAAAGCATCGGGGCCATCCTCGCGCGTCCCCCACACGCCGCAATCGCTCCCGTCCGCGGCATAGGCCACGCGCGTCCAGATTACCGGCATCCCGCAGTTTCGCGCTAAGTGGGAAACCTTATTGATATACTCGATTTGCCGAGGATCGGTTTCGTAGGCGGTGCGGAACAGGTCAGTTCGGGTATAAGCTTGTTGCACATCGACATTGATCACGGCCAATTTAGCGCCGAAACCAAACCGTGCCTTTACCGGATTGGCCATTACCTGCGCGAAATACTCGCGCGCGGTTAAATCCGAAAGTTCCATTGCTGCACCGGGCATCTGACAATCCTCATCGCTACCCGGCAAAATTGCGATTTTTTGCTGGTACTGCCAGTCCACCTCCACGCTCTCTCCGCCAGCCGGAAACTGCCAAAGGGCTAGTTGGCAAGTCACCCTATCTTTCCCACACGCTGGCCACGTTGACTAAGAATCCGGTGAACGGAAATGCGAATAGAATTTTTGGCGAGAACACGGACCATCCAAAAATTCCGAGACGAGCGGGATATGGGTATGAACGGGCGATCGATAGGCTGATGGCGCATATCGCAATCGTTGGATGTGGGTTTATTGGCGCATCGTGGGCCATGGTATTCGCCCGCGCTGGCTTCGATGTCGTTCTCTACGATCAGGCGCGGGGTTCCATGGATGCCGCGATCGCACTGGTTCGCCAACACGATGGCAACGCCGCAAAACTGGTTCGCGCGGCCCGGTCGCTTGAAGAAGCGGTCACGGGTGCTCGTTATGTGCAGGAAAATTGTCCGGAAGATTTGAAGATCAAGCGGCCTTTGTATGTCCAAATGGGCGAGTACACGTCGGACGATACGATCCTGGCGAGTTCCACATCGGGCTTTCCGGCGTCGGCTCTCGTTTCCGATCCGTCAATCAGCCACCGCTGCATCGTTGCGCACCCAATCAATCCACCGCATTTGATCCCCTTGGTTGAGATCGTTCCATCGCCCCGAACGCATTCCGCGATCGTTACGGCGACCCAACGTCTCATGCTGCGGACGGGACAAGTGCCCATTCTGCTTCAGCGGGAAATCGACGGCTTCGTTGCCAACCGGCTTCAGAGCGCGATCCTGGCTGAAGCGTTCAAGCTCGTAGAAGATGGAGTGGCGTCGGTCGAAGATATCGACCTTGCACTGACTGAAGGCCTGGCTCCCCGCTGGTTTTTCATAGGGCCATTTGAAACGATCGACCTCAACGCGCAGGGTGGGATCACCGACTATTGCCGCAAGCTCGGGCCGATGTACTACCGGCTGGCACAGCAGCAGGCCGAAGCGCGCACATGGTCGCGCGACCTTGTCGCCGATGTAGAGGCGCAACGCCGCACCAAGATTCGGTCTGACGAACTGGAGCAACGCCGCCAATGGCGCGATCGATGCCTTGCCCGGATGATTGCTGCAAAGCGCGAAATCTTCGAACTGGAGTCGTATAACGTACCGCGCTCCGCCGATGAAGCGAAGGTTCGCCCGACGACATTTAAAGCCGGTGACACATGATCGAAGAGCGCAACGACACGGCCCTTCCGACAACACCTGACCTGAGACTCGATGGTCGCCGTGCATTGGTGACTGGCGCCGGGCGCGGGATTGGGCTGGGTGCCGCTGCCGCCCTGGCGGAAGCGGGTGCCGAAGTGACGCTCGTTGCTCGAACCGTCTCCGAGATCGAGGATGTGGCGAAACGCATTGGCGAACGCGGACAGCAAGCCACTCCAGTAGGGCTCGACATATCCGATCATTCGGCGGTCGATACCTTCTTCGCATCGAGCGAGCCGTTCCATGTCCTGCTTAACAATGCCGGCACGAACCGGCCGATGCCGATGTGGGAGGTAACCGGAGATGACTACGATGCGGTCCTCGATCTCAATCTGAAATCCTCCTACTTCGTTGCGCAGGGTTGCGCGCGGCAAATGATAGACCACGGCATCAAGGGATCGCTCATTCACATGAGCTCGCAGATGGGTCATGTCGGCGGGGCCAAGCGCTCCTTGTACTGCGCCAGCAAATGGGCTGTCGAAGGTATGAGCAAGGCTTTCGCGCTGGATCTCGCCCCGCACGGCATTCGATCCAACACGATCGCTCCCACATTCATCGAAACGCCCATGACTAAACCATTTTTCCAAGACCGGGATTTTCGCGCAGAGGTGCTCGGCAGGATCAAGCTAGGCCGGATAGGCAAGGTAGAGGATCTGCTGGGCGCCGTCGTGTTTCTAGCGGGCGACGCATCGGGTCTTATGACCGGAGCATGCCTCAAAATCGATGGTGGCTGGACGGCAGATTGAGCAAATAGCTAAGCTCCACGCTTGAGAACGTCGCGTAAGCGATAATGGCACCGAACTGACCAGCATGGTGATTCCGCGCTGGTCGAAGGAGCGAAGCGTCGAGTGGCACTGCATCGCGGCGGGCGAACTAGACCAAAACGGGCTCATCGAGAGCTTCAGCGCGCGGCTTAGATACGAGTTCTAGAACGAGACGATCTTCACCAGCCTCGCCCATGCGCGCCAAGAGCTGTAAGCCTGGCGGCATGACCGCAACTATTGCGGCCCCACTCGAGCCTCGGGAACAGAACCTCGGCCGATATCGGGGCCGCATCGACCGGCAAACCGTGTCGGGGGCATGCCGCCCACGCACTCGTTGCCATCACGCCCAGCGATTGGAATCAAAACGGCCCACGGCTCTACTCGTAACTGGTAGAAACTTCGGGCTAAGACCAGACGCTTTTGCAAGGAGGCGACAGCTTTCGGGCATTAGCCAGGAAGTCCGGAATGACCGGGTCCAGGGCGCATAGCAGTCATTCGCCGACGCGCATTGAGGGTCATGCCATCTGACGAGCGCCACGGTAGCGACAGCCAGCATGCACACCAACTCGCAGACACTCTCGCTAGAGGGTTTGGATCCTCCTTCCTGAATTGCTGATCCAATGCGGTCTATGAAGCACTCGAGTCGAAGCTTTCTCGAACCTTGCTGGCCCGGGGGCGAGCAGGGAATGAAACTGCTACCCACATAGCGCTAGCTTTCTCAAGATCTCAGTTGTCGAATTTCGACGGACCGGTTGGAACATTTCCGGCTCGCGAATGAGTGCGTTTGAGTATATTCCGGGATAGTTCAGGGTGTGCGCTTCCAAAAATACAGGAAAGATCCTGCCCTGATAAATTGAAATATGTAATATCCTAAAACGTCCTGAGGATGATATTGCTATAAAAGCCACATTTACAGAATCTAAGTTTTCGAAAGGTGTGCTATGATTTATTGGATTTCGAAGTTGTACTTGGAGGATGTGAATGCTTAGTAATGATCTAATTTGCGGGGCGCTCGCCGCCGCAACCTATACGGGGCTGGAGCCGCGAACGATCTATCGGCTGTGTGCTCAAGATTATCTACCGTACGTCCGGCTCGGGCATCGGCTTTTCTTTCGGAAGAGCGAACTCGACCAAACGTTTGCGGGGGTGTCCCAGAAAGGCGGTGCGATCACATCCGGTTCGCAATCCTCCAGCAAAGGGGGGATGGCATGAGCATCCGAAAGCAAACTTGGGTGACTTGGGGGGTCAGCAGAAGACTGCTTGGGTGCTTGTATATTCTAACGGTAATGGAAAACGGAAACAGGAAACCTTCACCACGAAACGCGAGGCGGAGCGTCGGTGGAGTGAGGTTTCAGCCGAACTCCGTCGTGGATCACACGTCAGTCTTGCGGACTGTATAACTGTTGCCCAGGCTGGCGACCTCTGGATAGAGAGGGCAATCTCAGAAGGGTTGGAGAAATCTACCTACGAGGAACACCGCCGCGTTTTGAGGCTCCATATCGTTCCTCTCATCGGCAGCGTTAAGCTCGTTAGGCTCACTCGGGCAGATGTCGAGGATTTCAGAGATCAGCTGCTCAGTGAGCTTAGTCCCAAGAGCGCGATGCGGGTTTTCTCGTATTTCAAGATCATTATGAAACTGGCTGACGATAAGGGTCTAATTTCAACAAATGTAGCTGAAAAAGTGAAGCTGGTGACTTCGAAAAGGCACCGTCACCGCCCGGAATTTTTCCAAATGGACGAAGTAAATGCCGCGTTGGCCGCATCATTGGAGCTTGGCCCGGCGTTCAGTGCCTTTGCTCACCTCTTCTGGCTCCACGGTTTACGATCCTCCGAAGGACGCGGCCTAGCCTGGGAAGCGATAAATCTTGAGAAAGGGACGGTCACAATTTCACAACGGGCGGATCGATGGCGTACCATTGGGCCGCCAAAATCAGAATCCAGCTTTCGCACGATCCCGCTCACACCCAGTTGTCTTGAGGCGGTAGCGGTATTGAAGTCAAGGGCTAGACCAAGTTCCAACGACTTCGTTTTTCCGGATGGGAAAAGACGGCCGATGACCTATTTTCAGCAAATCAGTCAGCTATATGATCCAGTAATGTTCAAGGCTGGCCTGACAAAGGAGGTCAACGGCGCGGCCAAGCATCGTCGAAGCTTGCACGCTACGAGGCATGCTACAGCTTCGATATGGATTGAGATGGGGTTCTCAGCAAAGCGCGTCCAGAATCTTATCGGTCATTCCTCCATACAGATCACATTTGACCTCTACGGGCACCTCTTTGATCTCAAGGAAAGTGCCGCCGACATGATGCGTTCAGTGGATGATTGGGTTCACGAAAATCGTCCTTCTGAAGATGACTGTCCGCCTGGCGAGGACGGTTCTCCCGATCGCGACTAATCCCCAATGCAGCAAATTTGCGACATGGGGGCGCGAACGTTACTGTTTCTCGCAGTTTTCAACGGATGCCATATCCGTTCCAATGGGACTCTGACTCCGTCAATTGAGGTTCAAATCCTCACGGGGCATCCAGCTTCCCCAACATTTCGAAACGATCCGCCACGCTGCGCGCGCTGCCGTCGTGCACGTCTGCGACGTGCAAGCGGTTGACGGATGGTGAATCGCTCCATACACCGCTATTGAGAATTAATCGCAATATATGGCGGAGGAGATCGGTATGGCGCTCGGCAGGGACAGGTTCGCGCAAGGCATCGTCATTCGGCTCTTCCGCGCATGGTCGGCGCAGACCGAGGCTGGAGCCCCAGCGATGGCGCGATTGCAGCAGATCGTCGCGCCGCTGGGCCTGCCCGACGAAAGCGCGATCGCCTGCGCCAGCCTGTTCGAACTGATCGAAAGCCACCTTGGCCGACGGCTAGAGCGCGAATGCTGTTGCAGCCCGCGCTACTCGCGTGACGAGCGCGCCTTGCTGGGCGTCATAGAGCTCGCGCCTTCCCTGGGCTCGCTCGCCGGATCGGCCACGGGCTCGCGCGCGGTGCCGCATGGGCTGCCCGGCGCGATCGTCTGGGCTTGCGTCGCGATCCGGCGCGCCTTCGGCATGTCGGAGGGCGGGAGCGAGGCCGGGCATGCCGCCGCGCCGGACGGGCAATGTCCGTTCGCCGCAGGGCCGGCGGTGAGGGAGGTCGCGCATGGCGCTTGATCTCGCCGCGCTCACGAGCACGCCCGACCTGCGGCAGGTTTCGCCGGTCCACGCCCGGCTCGTCGCCGCGCTGCGCTATACCCACATCGCGCGGCGCACGAAGAGCTATCGCCAGGCCGACCTGGCGCAGCGGCTCGGGAGCCACTGCGCGGTGCACAGTTTCCACGTCTTCCTCGACGAGGCGGGCCGCGCGTGGCCCGAACCGATCACGCTAAACCCGCCGTGCCAGCCGCTTTTCAGCTACGACGAGATGCTGCTGGTCGATCTCGCGACCGCCGCTGCTCGGAGCGACCGGGGCGCGTTCGACGACCTCGTGCGCGACATGATCGGCCTCGGCGGACGCAACGCGATCTGGGCGGCCGGGCGGCGGCTGATGCGCCATCTGGTCACCGTCGTCGATTGACCGTCCCCGGCCGGAACCCTAGGGCTTCGGCAATGACCGACGAAGACAAGAAGAGCGAGCGCGATCTCGCCGACCGCAAGTTCTACCCCGCAGACCAGGAAGCCGCGTTCGAGGCCAAGGCGCCGAGCACACCGCAGACGCGGCACCCGGCCTACAAGCTGGCGTTCGCCGACACCGATTTCCTGTTGCGCGACGAGTTGCGCCCCGTCCGCTTCCAGCTCGAATTGCTGAAGCCCGAGATGCTGCTGGACGAGGCGGGGGTGGGGTCCACGCTGGTGATGTATGGGTCCGCCCGCATCCCGCCGCCCGAAGCGGTCGATACCGCGCTCGACGGCGCGAAGGATCTGCCCGATGACGAGCGCCGCGTGGTCGAGAACCTCGCCAAGAAGGCCAAGTATTACGCCGAGGCCTACAAGCTCGCCAAGATGGTCAGCGAGAAGTCGATCATCGAAGGCGGCAAGCGCCAGTTCGTGATCTGCTCGGGCGGCGGCCCTTCGATCATGGAAGCGGCCAACAAGGGCGCGAGCGATGCGGGCGCGGAATCGGTCGGCCTCAACATCGTGCTGCCGCACGAACAGGCGCCCAATCCCTACGTCACGCCGTACCTCAGCTTCCAGTTCCATTACTTCGCGCTGCGCAAGATGCATTTCCTGCTGCGCGCCAAGGCGGTGGCGGTGTTCCCCGGCGGCTTCGGCACGTTCGACGAGTTTTTCGAACTGCTCACGCTGATCCAGACGGGCAAGATGAAGCCGATGCCGATCCTGCTGTTCGGCAAGGATTTCTGGAACCGGGTGATCGATTTCGAGGCGCTGGCCGACGAAGGCACGATCAACCACAAGGATCTCGAGCTGTTCCGCTGGTGCGAGACGGCCGAGGAAGCGTGGGAGAAGATCGCCGGGTTCTACGGCCTCGAAGGGCGCAAGCCGCAGGCCGAGAGCTAGCCGCCGCGCACCGCGTGATGGCCGAGCGGGCCGTGGCCCGCGCCGAGGCCGGGCGCCTTGCGCAACGCCTCGATCACGAACCGCCGGGCCAGCCGCACCGCGTGCTCGAGCGACTGCTCGTGCCCCAACAGCGTGGCGATGGCGGAGGACAGCGTGCAGCCGGTACCGTGCGTGTGGCGCGTGTCGATCCGGGCATCGTCGAACGAGACGAAATCGCCATTGCTGTAGATCAACCGGTCGGTCACCCGGTCGCCTTCGCCGTGGCCGCCCTTGGCGAGCACCGCGCAGCCGTGATCGCGGGCCAGCGCCTGCGCGGCCGTGATGATTTCCTCGGGCGTGGCGCACGGCATCCCGGTGAGCGCGGCGAGTTCGGGCAGGTTGGGGGTGGCGAGCGTGGCGCGGCGCATCAGCGCGGCGAAGGCGGCGATCGTTTCCTCGCTCGCCAGAACCGCGCCGCTGCTCGCGACCATCACCGGATCGAACACCACGTGACCCTCGAAGCCGGCCAGCCGCTCGGCGACGGCATGGGCGCTCTCGGGGCTGCCGAGCATGCCGATCTTGGTCGCGTCCGCGCCGATATCGGCAAGGCAACTGTCGACCTGCGCGACCACCAGTTCGGCGGACAGCATCTCGACGCCCTGCACCCCGGTCGTGTTCTGCGCGGTGATCGCGGTGATCGCCGTCATCGCGTAGCCCCCGAGCATCGTGACCGTCTTGATATCGGCCTGGATGCCCGCACCGCCCGAGCTGTCGGACCCGGCGATGGCGAGGACACGGGGTGGGGCCCTCATGCCACGAACCTGCGCTCTTGCGAGGGCGGATACTTCTCGTGCAGCGCCGTCGCGCGCGTCGGGCGGTCCATCAACTCACCGCCGCAATTGGGACAGGCATCGTCGAGCGCCTCGGCGCACGGGGCGCAGAAGGTGCACTCGAAGCTGCAGATGAACGCGCCGGGTGCTTCGGCCGGGAGGTCCGCCCCGCAGCGCTCGCAATCGGGTCGCATTTCGAGCATCAGGCTGCCTCGCTCACCGCCGCGCAGACGCGTTCGACCACGCGTTCGACCTGCTGCGCGTCGTCGCCTTCGGCCATCACGCGGATCAGCGGTTCGGTGCCCGAGGCGCGGATGACGAGGCGGCCCTTGCCCATGAGTTCAGCCTCGGCATCGGCAATGCAGGCCTTCACCCGCTCGTCCGCCAGCGGCGCGCCGTCGTCGTAGCGCACGTTCCTGAGCAGTTGCGGCACCGGCTCGAACATGTGCAGCAGTTCGCTCGCCGGCTTGCCCGATTGCACCAGGCTGGCGAGCACCTGCAGCGCAGCCACGGTGCCGTCGCCGGTAGTCGCGTGATCGAGCAGGATCATGTGCCCCGACTGTTCGCCGCCCACGTTGAACCCGCCTTCGCGCATCCGCGCGAGCACGTGGCGATCGCCGACTTTCGTGCGCTCCAGCGTCAACCCCTGGCCGGCGAGATAGCGTTCGAGCCCGAGGTTCGACATCACCGTGGCGACCACGCCGCCGCCCGCGAGCGTACCTTCTTCGGCGAGGCGCGTCGCGATCAGCGCCATGAGCTGGTCGCCGTCGACCGTCTGACCCTTCTCGTCGACCACGATCAGCCGGTCGGCATCGCCATCGAGCGCGATGCCGATGTCGGCACCTTCGCGCACCACCGCATCCTTGACCGCATCGAGCGCGGTCGAGCCGACCCCGTCGTTGATGTTGGTGCCGTTGGGATCGACACCGAGCGTCACGACTTCCGCGCCGAGCTCCCAGATGGCAGAAGGCGCGACCTGATAGGCCGCGCCGTTCGCGCAATCGACCACGACCTTGAGCCCGTCGAAGCGGACGTCGCTCGGTACCGCCTGCTTCACCGCGTGGATGTAGCGCCCGCGCGCATCTTCGATCCGCCGCGCGCGACCGACCATGGCGGCGGGGGCGAGCGGCTGTTCGGCCTCGATCAGCGCCTCGATCGCCAGTTCGTCGTCGTCCGACAGCTTGAAGCCGTCCGGGCCGA
Source organism: Pelagerythrobacter sp. (assembly GCF_041912895.1). NCBI lineage: Bacteria > Pseudomonadati > Pseudomonadota > Alphaproteobacteria > Sphingomonadales > Erythrobacteraceae > Pelagerythrobacter > Pelagerythrobacter sp. The sequence goes on from NZ_JAYSGI010000003.1 coordinate 37,083, forward strand.
ACAGCTTGATGCCGTTGTCCTCGAACGGATTGTGGCTGGCCGAGATCATGACACCGAGATCGGCGCGCATCTCGCGCGTGAGCAGCGCGATCGCGGGGGTGGGCAGCGGCCCGGTCATGGTCACGTCCATGCCCACGCTGGTGAAGCCCGCGACCAGCGCGCTTTCCATCATGTAGCCCGACAGGCGCGTATCCTTGCCGATCACCACGCGGTGGCGATGCTCGCCGCGCAGGAAATGGCGGCCCGCCGCCTGCCCCACGCGCATCGCGGTGGCGGCGGTCATCACCCCCGCGTTGGTGCGGCCGCGAATGCCGTCGGTGCCGAAAAACTTGCGTACCATGTTCGAATTCTATTCCCGATGCGGTTTGCCACGCGCTTCTGGCGCGGTTAGGCGGCGAATGGAAGGGGACCTTCAGGCAGATGGCCGTCGAAAAAGCAGAATCGAGCGAACTCCTCGCCATCCGCCTGCCGGTGTGGTGGACGTTCGGCGGGCTCGTCGCCGGCCTGCTGGCGGGTCTCGCGCTGGCCGGGACGGCGGCGCTCGATCCGGTGCTGGCGGTGACCGAGCCGACCGGCACGCTGTGGCTGCGCGCCTTGCAGATGACGATCATCCCGCTCGTCGCCGCGCTGCTGGTGATCGGCATCGCGCAGATGGTACGCGCCGCGCGCGCGGGCCGGGCGGCGCGGCGAATGCTGGGCTGGGTGTTCGCGGTGCTGGTGTTTTCCGGTCTCGTCTCGGCGGTGTTCATGCCGCTGCTGCTGGCCGCTTTCCCGATACCGGCGGCGGCGAGTACGCTGCTCGACACCGGGGGGATCGCGCCGCAGCAGGTGCCGGGGCTGCGCGATTTCGTCACTTCGCTGATCGCGCCCAACGTGATCGCGGCGGCGGCGGAGACGACGATGCTGCCGCTGACGATCTTCTTCGCACTGTTCGCGGTGGCGGTCGCGCGGCTGCCCGATGCGCAGCGCGACGTGTTGCTGGGGGTGTTTCGCGCGCTCGCCAACGCGATGCTCACGATCATCGGCTGGGTGCTGTGGATCGCGCCGCTCGGCGTGTTCGCGCTGGCGCTGGGCGTCGCCTCGCGCGCGGGCGGCGGGGCGTTCGCGACGCTGATCCACTACGTGCTGACGGTCGCGGCGATGGGCGGGGTGATCCTGATCGCGGGATACCTGCTCGCCTCGCTGGCGGGCGGGATTTCGCCGCTGCGCTTCGCCAAGGGGATGATTCCGGCGCAGGCGGTGGCGGTTTCGACGCAAAGCTCGCTCGCCAGCCTGCCCGCGATGCTCGCGGTCGCGCGGCGGCTGGGCGTGCGCGAGAGCACCGCCGATTTCGTGCTACCGCTCGCCGTGGCGATCTTCCGCGCGACCAGCCCGGCGATGAACATGGCGGTGGCGATCTACGTCGCCACGCTGGCGGGCGTGGAGTTGACGCCCGCGGTGCTGGCAGCGGGCATCGCGGTGGCGCTGGTGATCTCGGTCGGATCGGTCAGCCTGCCCGGCTCCATCAGCTTCGTGATCTCGATCGGGCCGATCGCGCTCGCCATGGGCGTGCCGGTGGAGCCGCTGGCGTTGCTGGTTGCGGTGGAGATGCTGCCCGACATCATGCGCACGCTCGCCAACGTCACGATGAACGTCGCGGTGGCCGCCGCGACCGACCGCAACGACGAGAAAACCGCCTGAAATTTTGCAACCCATCGCCGACCTGCGCGTTGGCCGGGTGAGCCGGAACTTTTCAACACGAGAGACCAGGGGAAACCAGTCCAATGGCATTCAAACTTATCGATCTGCCCTATGCCGACGATGCGCTCGCGCCCGCCGTTTCGGCCGAGACGCTGAGTTATCACCACGGCAAGCACCACAAGGCCTATATCGACAAGGCCAACGCCGCGATCGAGGGCACCGACCTCGCCGACAAATCGCTGGAAGACGTCGTCGCAGCCGCGCGCGGCAAGGACAAGGGGCTGTTCAACAACGCGGCGCAGAGCTGGAACCACGGGTTCTACTGGCACTCGATGGCGCCCGACAGCGGCGCGCCCTCGGGCGATCTCGGCAAGGCTATCGACGACGCCTTCGGCTCGCTCGACGATCTCAAGACCAAGCTGGCCGAGCGCGGCGCGAGCCACTTCGCCAGCGGCTGGGTGTGGCTGGCGGAAAAGGGCGGCAAGCTCTCGATCGAGGAAACCCACGATGGCGACACGTTGGCGGATCAGGACTTCAATCCGCTGCTGACGATCGACGTGTGGGAACACGCCTACTACCTCGATCACCAGAACAAGCGCCCCGATTACCTCGACAAGGTGATCAACGAGAAGCTCAACTGGGATTTCGCGTCGGAGAATCTGGCGCGCGGCGAGACCTGGACGTATCCGGGTTGATGCAATCGCCCACGGCATGAAGGAAGGCCCGCCCCGGGATATCGGGGCGGGCCTTTTTCTATGTCGGTTCCTCCTCGGTGCCGATCTCCATCAGGTTGGTGGCGAACAGCGGTTCGCCAAAGATGAAGCCGACGAGATTCGGTCGCCCAACGTGGTCGAAGAAGGCGGTCAGCATCAGCAGGATCGGCACCGAGAGCAGCGCGCCGAACACGCCCCAGATCCACGAGAAATAGCTGAGCGCGATCAGGATCAGCACCGGGTTCATCGTGAACCGTGCGCCCAGGATTGAAGGGGTCACGGCGTTCGCTTCCACCGTGTGCAGCCCGAGATAGGCGGCAGCGGGGATCAGCCCGAGGATCACGGTTTCCGACGTGCCGATGCCGAACAGCGCGAGCAGCGCGGTCATCGCCAGCGGGCCGATGTAGGGCAGGAAGTTCAGCAGCGCGGCGAGGCCGCCCCACATCACCGGCGCCTCGACCCCGAGCGCCCATGCGCCGAGCGCGACGATCACCCCGACCCCCGCGTTGATCCACGAAACGGTGAGGATGTAGGCAGCGACCCGGTCCTGCACTTCGCGCATGACCCGTGCCGCCTTGATGCTGGTGCCGAAGCTCGCGCGGTCGAACAGCAGGTGGCGGCGCAGGCGCACGCGGGCCTCGATCATGAAGAAGGTCATGAGGAAGGTCAGCAGTACCTCCAGCAGCACGCTGGGAGTGGCGAAGGCGAGCTGCTCGATCACCGAAGGGCTGGCGACCACGACTTCGCGCCCGGTGCCCGAACGGCCGGTGAATTCGGCCAGCCGGTCGTTCACCATACCGACCCACGCGAACTGGTCGCGCAGTTCGGTAAAGCGCCGGCCGACCTGATCGACCATCTGGGGAAGCGTTTCGAACAGTGCGGCCGCCGGCTGGAGGATCAGCGCCAGCGCGAGGATGAGGACGCCGAAGAAGGACGCCAGCGCCACGAACGAGGCGAGCACGTTGGGCAGGCCCCACTCGGCCAGCTTGTCCGCCAGCGGGGAGAGGATGATAGTCAGCACGATCGCCGTCACCACGGGCAGGAACACGACCGAGCCGATCGAGAGAACAAACGGTATCGCCAGGAACAGCCCGAGCCCGATCAGCAGCACGAGCGCGGAGATCAGCCGCAGTTCCTGCTCGGCGAAGGCCGCGCGCCGGGTGGGCCGGGCGGGCGCGGGGTCGCCGGACCGGAGCTCTGGAGGGGACTCGCTCATAAACGCATCGACTCTCGGCTGGACTGGCGGCGAATCTTGCCGCCAGGCGGCCAGCCGATCAAGATGCGCGCGATGCGATGTTCACCGTGTCGGCGTCGTCTCGCCACGTCCGGCGGCGACATCGTCGAGTTCCTCCAGGATCGCGCGATGCGCGGCGTCGTCTTCCACCGAACGCCGCGGGATCGTGCCGTCCTGCAGCATCGCGCTGAGCGCGGCGCGCGCGCGACCGACGCGGCTCTTGATCGTGCCCACCGCGCAGCCGCAGATGGTCGCCGCTTCCTCGTAGGAAAAGCCGCCCGCGCCCACCAGCAACAGCGCCTCGCGCCGCTCCGCCGGCAGCGTCAGCAACGCGCGATGCATGTCGGACAGGTGGATCGGTTCTTCCTGACCGGCGGGCTGGGTCAGCAGCCGTTCGGCGACGTTCTCGTCGTATTCGCCGCGGAAGCGGTTGCGCCGCATGTCGGTGAGGTAGGCGTTGCGCAGGATCACGAAGGTCCACGCGCGCATGCTCGTGCCGGGCTCAAAGCGTTCCTGCGCGGCCCAAGCCTTGAGCAGCGTTTCCTGAACCAGGTCGTCGGCCATGTCGGGTCGACCGCACAGGCCGCGCGCGAAGGCGCGCAGATGCGGCACGACTTCGGTCAGCTCGCGCTTGAAATCGGCCTTTTCGGAGGCCGTCCGTTCGGTCTTGGTCATCAGGATTTGTCGTCCAGCTTCGCCAATAGATCCTTGAAGCTGTCGGGCAAAGGTTCGTCGACGACCGAATCGTAGAGCTGGCGCAGGCCATCCGCCCAACCGGGCTTCTCGCGATCGCCATGCTTCTCGTGCCTGTCGTCGCCCCCCCGGGCAGCCCCCGCGCCTCGATCCCTGTCAGTATGCATGCAAGCCCACTATTCCCTTGTCCGTCGTGTCCCAAGTTCGTTATGCGGCAAGCAGGCAAAATGGCCGCCGTTTGCGCGCGAATGGGGAACGAAGCGCGCCGTGCATGGTTCCCGCAAGGCAGCGGGGAGCTTTTACCGCGGCCGATGTTTGGAAGACCGGGTGCCAGGGGTGACACACGCAGCCTGATGCGAATGCAAGCGTCTCGTAAAATCCGCAGTCGCCGCTGGCTGGTGGAATTTCCCCGTGCTGCGCCGGTCGGGATATTCCTTCTCGTCATGGCCGTGACCGCGCTCAGCGTGTTCGCGATCGAGCGGGGTGAGCGCGAGAGCGAGGCGGTGATGCTGAACGACCGCGCGCGCGCTGTGGCCTCCGCGCTCGAACGCCGGGGCAACGCGAGTTCCGCCTATCTGCGCGCGGGCGCGGCGATGTTCGCGGCGGTCGACCGGGTCGACGAAGCGCTGTTCGACCGCTTCGTTTCCGAGCTTCAACTCGATTTCGATTATCGCGGTGCGGAAGGCATCGGCTGGGCGCAGAGCCTGCGGCCGTACGAACTCGGCCAGTTTCGCGCAGGCGCCACGCGAGAAGAAGGGGAGGAGGCGGACGAACTGATCCTGATCCGGCCCACTCCGACGAGCGTAAGCAGCCGTGTGGTGCCGATCACGTTCCTGCGCCCGGTCACCGAGCGCACCCGCCGCATGCTGGGTTACGACCTCTATTCGGAACCGGTGCGCCGCGCGGCGATGGATCAGGCGGAAAGCGACGGCCGCCCGACCGCCAGCGGCAAGCTGGTGTTGCAGGAGCCGGGTTCGAACGGCGCACCGGGCTTCGTGATCTTCATGCCGGTGTTCCGCGATATCGGGCTCGATCGGCGCTTGCGCGGGTTCGTCTACAGCCCTTTCAACGCAGAGGACTTCCTCGTCTCCGCTCTCGAACTGGCCGACGCTGGCGAGCGCGGCGTGCGTCTCTACGACGAGGAGGCATCACCCGATCGCCTGCTCGCCCACGTCGAACCGTCGAGCGGATCCGGCAAGGTGGTGCAGGAGCGAATCCTCATCGCCAACCGCCCGATGGTGCTCGAGGTGGAATCGGCGGGCTCCTATTCGCTCTCGCCGCTGTCGATGGTCACGCTGCTGTTCGGGCTGCTGGTTGCCACGTTGCTGCTGGTGGTCGCCCGGCTGGTGACGCAGCAGACGCGCGAGGACCATCTCAAGCTCGAATGGCTGGAGGAGCAGGATTCGATCCGCAACTCGCTGACCCGCGAGCTCAACCACCGGGTCAAGAATACGCTTGCCAACGTGCTGTCGATCGTGGCGCTCACACGCCGCCGCTCGGAAACGCTCGACGAGTTCGCCGACGGTCTCGACGGGCGGATACGCGCGATCTCCGCCACCCACGACCTGCTGACCCAGTCCCAATGGGGCACCACGCCGATCCGCGCGGTGGTGGAGGCCGAGTTGGCTCCGCACGCGCGCCATGGCGAGGACCATTTTGCGATTGCGGGTCCCGATGTCGAGCTCGCGCCCAACGACGCCCTCACGCTGGGCCTGGCGATCCACGAGCTTGCCACCAATGCAGTGAAATATGGCGCGCTAAGCACCCCCGAAGGGCACGTCTCGGTGCGATGGGCGCTCGAAGACAACATCGTGCGGATGGAATGGGTCGAGGCCGGAGGCCCCGTGCTTGCAGGTAAACCCAAAGGCCGCGGCTTCGGGCTTGACCTGATCGAGAAGATCGTCGCGCACGAACTCAATCAGGAGGTCGAACTCGATTTCCCGCCCGAGGGTGTGCGCTGTACGCTGCGCATTCCGGTCCGCCGCCCGAGCCAGTTCGCGATGCGCGCCGCGCGCCGCGAGGCCGCGCGGCGCGGCTAGCGCCTGCGCGGCATTGTTTTAGTCAGCCGGTAATGCCAGCGCCCGGTCGGGCGCAATCAGGCGAGCGCAATCAGGCGAGCGGGCGGCTCGAATTGAAGAACAGCGCCTGGCTGATCGCGGTGCGCACGGTCGCTTCCTTGAACGGCTTGGTCACCAGATAGGTCGGCTCGGGCCGGTCGCCGGTGAGCAGGCGCTCGGGATATGCGGTGATGAAGATCACCGGAACGCTGGTCAGCTCCAGGATGTCGTCCACCGCGTCGAGACCCGAAGATCCGTCTGCCAGCTGGATGTCGGCGAGCACGAGACCCGGGGTCCGTTCGGCGACGACTTCCTGCGCCTGCGTGCGCGTGGCGGCGGTGCCGCAGATTTCGTGGCCGAGCGAGGTTACGAGATCTTCGAGCTGCATCGAGATCAGCGGTTCGTCTTCGATGATGAGCACGCTGGTCGAGGACTCGCGATCGATTTCCTCGACCGCTTCCTGCACGAGCTTCTGCACCGAGTCGCTATCGAGATCCATGATGTCGGCTGCTTGATCGACGCTGAAATCCTCCAGCGTCGTTAGCAGAAGGGCCTGGCGATTGAGCGGCGTGATCGTGCGAAGGCGATCGTGCGCGGCGGACTCGTGGTCGCCCGCCGACGGTGCTTCGGTGGTGTCGAGATAGGCGCTCGACCAGACCTTGTTGAACGCGCGGTACAACGGCACCCGCCCTTCCGCGAGCGAGGCCTTGAGCTCCTCGTCGGCGAGCGCGGCTTCCAGCGTCTGGCGGACGAAAGCGTCTCCGGTCGATTGGGACCCGGTCAAAGCCCGGGCGTAACGGCGCAGGTACGGCAGATTGTTGGCGACCTGTTCTCCAAGCGGCATGAATTCCCTTCCCTCAAAATAGGCGTCGCTAGAACGCGCGCGCGCGCGCATGGTTCCGTTCGGCGCGCAGGTGAACGACAAGTGATTGTCGCGCAAGCGGTTTTGCTTTCAGCAGCCGGTGAGGACTGGCTTCTACCAAAAATTTCTCGCGTCGCGGGGAACCGGTTTTCGCGGCGAGCATTATTCGGTTATCACCGCCGAGACCCCCCCTCCCGTCCAAGCGGCTGGTGATACGATCCCGAAGGGCCCCCGCTCCTGAAAGAGTGGGGGCCTTTTTTCCATTCAGCTCGTGCGTCGTTCGGCTTGCGCCATGTCGCGGGAATGCGCCGCAGACGTTCAGCCGGCGGATTTGCGCAGGCGCGCGAGCAGCCCGCGGCGGCGCGGGGCCTGCACCGCGCGCACCAGATCGGCGGGCGCGTAGGGCTTGGCGAGAACCGCGCCGAGTTGGGCGATGTCGGGCGGAATATGATCGGGTGCCCCGGTCGAGAAGACGATCCGCGGGGGCTTCGGGCCGATCCCGTCGACGAGCTCCGCGATCGCCCAGCCGTCGTCGCGATCGGCAAGATGGACGTCGAGCACGAGGACGTCGGGCTTCGCGCGGCGCAGCGCTTCGAGCGCGGCATCGGTCGTACCGCAGATTTCGACCCGCTTCGTCCCGGCCTCGAGTAGCGCCTGCTCGATCGAGAGCGCGAGCACGGCGTCGTCTTCGACCACCAGCACGTGGCCGGGGCTGCGGGTCGATCGTCGTGCCGTTCTCGCCTGGGTCATGCCGTTCCGATTGCCGAGCCGCGATGAACGGCGCCTTGGCGCAAAAACGGCGGCGAAGCCGCGCCAGTTCCCGCCATCCGCCATTCGCGCGGCGCGGTTGCACGCGCGCAACAAGGCGTGCGCTATAGCGCCTTGCGGAAGATTACATATTCGCGGTTGATCCGGCTGTCGATCGTGTCCGCGATGGCGATCATCCCCTGGTTGTCGTCGAGAATCCAGCCGATCTCGCCCCGCGTGTGGCCGTGCGCGACGGTCGTATCGTCGCGGATATCGCTGATCATCATGAAGGCGAGCTGGCTCGCGAGCCGCGAATTGTGCAATTCGCGCAGCACGCCCATCAGTGGCACCCGCGCGGTGCGGCCCGCCGGCTTCCTCAGCCAGCGGAGCATCGTCAGCCAGCCGAACGGGAACAGCTTGCCTTTGATCCGCGCGAGCGGCTCGTTGATATCGGGCAGCGAGAGCATGAACGCGACGGGTCGTCCGTCGACTTCGGCGATCCGCACCATCTCGTCGCGGATCAGGGGTTTGAGCTTCTTTGCTCCATAGGCGATCTCAGCCTCGGTGAACGGCACGAAACCCCAGTTGCCCGACCACGCGTCGTTGAGGATGTGGAGCACGGTGTGCACGTCGCGCGTGTAGTTCGCCCGGTCGACCGAGCGGATGCGGATGCGCGAATTGCGCTGCCCCGACTGGACGATCCGCCGCACCAGCGGGGGGAATTCCTGGCTGATGTCGAGCTCGTAGGTATAGAGTCGCTTGGCGACCTCGTAGGCCGCGCCCTCGATATAGCCGCGATAGCGCTCGGGATGGTGGCCCATCAGCAAGGTCGGCGCGTGGTCGTGCCCGGCGACCAGCAAGCCCGGCTCTTCCCACATCGACAGCGAGATCGGGCCGAGCACCCGGGTCATCCCGCGGTCGCGCAGCCAATCCTCGGCGCGGGTCAGCAGCGCCTGCGCCACCGCGTCGTCTTCCGCGTCGAAATAGCCGAAAATGCCGGTGCCCGGTCCGAAGCCCTGCGCCGAATCCATCTCGAGCATCATCCGGTCGACGCACGCCGCGATCCGGCCCACCATCGCCTCACCGCGGCGGGCGATGAACAGCTGCACCTCGGCATGCGCGAACAGCGGATTCTTCGCCGGATCGAGCAGTTCGAGCTGCTCGCCGCGCAATTGCGGCACCGAATGCGGCGTTTCGGCGGAAAATCGCCGGCCGAGATCGACGAACGCGGCGCGCCCCGCCTTGCCGTCGACGGGTTCGATCACTATTTCGGCGTCAGTCACGGGCTATCCTGTTCAGCGTCGGTTAGCCCTGTGTTTGCTTGTCGCCCGTTGTCAAGCAGCGCGCCGAGCCCCCGGCCTCGAGGCGCGTCGATATGCGAATATTTTTCGCGCCGGGCATTTTTCGTGTAGATCGCAGCATCCGGGACGACATGGCCATGAACATGCAACAGACCATCGACCCTGCAGGCGCCGCTGCGGCGGAGCCGGCGGCGCGCGTGCCGTCGAAAGCCGCGATCGCCGACGACAAGGTGATGCTGCGCGCCGCGCGCGATCTCACCCGCGATCTGGCCGAGGCGCGCCCTGCGATCTACTGGACCGACATGCTGCTTTCCGCCGGGCTCGGCTATGCCGCGCTCGCCGGGGCGATCCTCGTCGGCAGTGCGCCGCTCGCCGTGGCGCTGGGCGTGGTCGCCGCGCTCGCGCTCTATCGCGCGCTGCTGTTCATCCACGAGCTGACGCATATCCACCGCGACGCCTTGCCCGGTTTCCGGCTGGGCTGGAACCTCGTGGTCGGCGTTCCCGTGCTGACGCCTTCGTTTATGTACGAAGGGGTGCACACGCTGCACCACGCGCGCACGCGCTACGGCACGGCCGAAGATCCCGAATACCTGCCGCTCGCGCTGATGAAATGGTGGAGCTTGCCGATGTTCGTGCTCATCGCGCTGCTCCTGCCCGTGGCCCTGCTTTTCCGCTTTGCGGTGCTCGTACCGCTGGGTGCGGTGATTCCGCCCGTGCGCAAGCTGGTGTGGGAGCGTTTCTCGGCGCTGTCGATCAATCCCGATTTCCGCCGCCGCGCGCCTGAAGGCGATCTGCGCAAGCGGGTCTTCTGGCAGGAACTCGGCGGCTGCCTGTGGGCGCTGGCGCTGATCGGCAGCGTGTTCGCGCTCGGCTGGCGTCCGCTGCTCATCGCGCTGGCGGTGCTGTCGCTCGCCGCCGTGCTCAACCAGTTGCGCACGCTGGTCGCGCACCTGTGGGAGAACGAGGGCGAGCCGATGACGGTGACCGCGCAGTTCCTCGATTCGGTCAACGTGCCGCCGCCGGGCCGGATCGCGGAGATCTGGGCGCCGGTCGGCCTGCGCTATCACGCGCTGCACCACCTGCTGCCGTCCATGCCCTACCACTCGCTGGGCGAGGCGCACCGTCGGCTGGCCGGTCATCTGGGCGGCGATTCGACGTACGACGGCGCGAACCATCCGGGAATGTGGACGCTGGTGGCGCGGATCGCGCGCAGCACCATGCGCGCCCGCTAGCTTTGGTCCCGGGCTATTCCTCGGTGCGAACGAGCACCGTCTCGCCGATCATCAGGAACAGGAAAAACGGCGCCCATGCGGCGAGCAGCGGCGGGTATCCGCCGAAGCTGCCCATCGCCAGCGCGGCGTTGTCGATCACGAAATAGGCGAACCCCAGCGCCATCGCGATGATCGCGCGCAGGAACAGCTGGCCCGAGCGGGCGAGGCCGAACGCCGCGATCGCGCCCAGCAGCGGCATCAGGAACGCGGAAAGCGGGCCGGAAATCTTATGCCACCACTTGGCGCGCAGCTCGCTGGTTCGGCGTCCAACGTCCTCGTAGGCGAGGATCGAACCGAACAATTCGACCACGTTTTCCGCATCGGCATCGACGCTTTCGAGTTCGATCTGTGCCGGAGTCAGCCCTTCGGCCACCACCAGCCGGTCGATCGGCGACGTATCGGCGGTCGCGACATCGAACCGGGTCGCATCCTCGAGCAGCCAGCCCGGCGCGGCATAGCGTGCGCTGGCAGCGCGGACCTGCTCGGTCAGCATCCCGCCGTCGCCGCGGCGATACCAGGTGACGCCGCGCATCTGCATGCTTTCGCCGGTTCCTGCGAGGGATGCGGCCATGAGGATGTCGTCTCCGTCCGCCAGATAGACGTTCGCGCGCATGTCGGTCGTCTGCGGCACCGGGCCGAACTCGTTCGCCTCCCACGCCTTGAGCGTGGCGGTCGCGCGGGTGACCACGGTCTCGTTGAACAGGAAGCTTATCGCGGCCACCCCGGCAGCGGTGAGCAGCAGCGGAGCGAGCACCTGATGCGCGGAAAGGCCGGCCGCCTTCATCGCGATGACCTCGCTGTTCTGGTTCAGCGTGACGAGCGCGATGATCGTCGCCAGAAGGACCGAATAGGGCAGGAACCGTGCGATCAGTTGCGGCACGCGCAAGGTCACGTAGGTCCACAGCTCGCCCTGACCGTTCCCCGCCACCGCGAGGATTTCGCCGCTGGTGCTCAGCAGGTCGAGCATCATCAGCACGAGCACTAGGATCGCCAGCATTGCCACGATGCGTACGATGAACAGCTTGGCGAGGTAGGCGGTCAGCGTCCGCGAGGGAAAGAAATCGAGCTGCACGGGGTTCCTTCGCTATTCGGCTGGAGCCAGCTCGGGGGCGCGTTGCCGCTGCCGCCCGAACAGCTTGCGCAGGCGCTTGGCGAACCTGTCGAACGCGGTTTCGAGCGCGCCGATCGGCTGCCCGCCAGGCACCACCGCGACCTTGCGGTACATCCATATGATCAATGCGGCGAACAGCACGAACGGCACCCATAGCGCCAACACGGGATCGAACCGGCCGAGTGCGGCGATATCCTCCCCGTACTGGTTTACCTTGTGGTAGGAGACCACCATCACCACCGAGAGGAACACGCCCAGCGCGCTGGTCGATCGCTTCGGAGGGATCGCCAGTGCGACCGCGAGCAGCGGCATCAGCGCCATCATCACCACCTCGACCATCCGGAAGTTGAAGCTGGCCCGGCTCGCATCGCGCTTGGCCTCGGTCGTGCCGTCGCTCCAGCCGATGCGCAGCAGTTCGGGCAGGATGTATTCGCGTTCGGCGTCGCCGCGGTCGCGGAACGCCTCGATCTGCGGCAGGTCGATCGGCAGGTCGTGGCGGGTGAAGCTGAGCACGCGCGGGGTCTGGCTGCCGGTGTCCTGCACGATCGTGCCGTCGGTCAGGCGTAGGATGATCGTGTTGGGATTGTCGGTCGTGGCGAGGAACGCGCCCTCGCGCGCCGAGATCGAAAGCACCTGGCCGCGTTCGTTGGCGACGCGCGCGAAGATGCCCTGCAGTCGCCGCCCGTCGTCCTCGCTCGCTTCGATCCGCAGCGCCATGCGATCGGCCAGCGTGGTGAATTCGCCGACCTTGATCGACGCCCCGAGCGCACCGGAGCGCAGCTCGTATTCCATCTGCTCGTAGTAATAGCGGCTGACCGGCTGGACGTAGAACACCAGCGCCACGTTCACCACCATCAGCACCGCAGTGATGATGTAGGGCACGCGCAGCAGGCGGAAATAGCTGAGGCCGACCGCGCGCATCACGTCCAACTCGCTCGATGTGGCGAGCTTGCGGAAGGCGAGCAGCACGCCGAGTAGGAGGCCGAGCGGGATCGCGAGGCTGGCGTATTCGGGCATCATCGCGCCGAGCATCTTGAACACCACGCCGACCGGCCCGCCTTCGACCGCGACGAAATCGAACAGGCGCAGCATCTTGTCGAGCACCAGCAGCGATGCGGCGATCGCGAAGACGCCGAACATCGGCAGCAGGACCAGCCGAAGGATATAGCGATCGATCGAGGGGATGGATTTCAGCAAGATTTCCGGCCGGCGGCTGCGTGTCCCATCGCCCTAGCGCGAAAATTCGCCCCGGTCATGCCCCGTATTCGTCGGCCCGTTCGCAGGGCTCGTTCGCCGGCTCGCCGCGGCTCACGCCTTCTCCAGCGTGCACTGGAGCGGGTGCTGGTTCTCGCGCGCGAAATCCATCACCTGGTTCACCTTGGTTTCGGCGACTTCGTACGGGAAGATGCCGCACACCCCGACGCCGCGCTGGTGGACGTGGAGCATCACCCGCGTGGCTTGTTCCATGTCCATGCGGAAGAAGCGCTTCAACACCATCACCACGAATTCCATCGGGGTATAGTCGTCGTTGAGCATCAGCACCTTGTACTGGCTCGGCTTCTTCGGCTTCGTCCGGGTGCGGGTGGCGACGCCGAGTTGGCCTTCCCCGCCGTCCTCGCGATCCGAATCGCCGTCGCCCGCAGCGAGGGGGCGCAGGCGTGGGTCGGCATGGGAGGCAGGGGTGAAGGTCATCGGCTCGCAATATCGTATGGCGCGGGCAATCTGCAAGGCGGGGTGCGACGGCAGGCGGCGATTGCCGAGCGGTTCTCGGCGCGCGGGCGAAAAAAAGGGCCGGTCAGCACCTGGCTGACCGGCCCGTATCATCGCAGGCCCTGCTCGGGAGAGGAGAGAGGCCGGGCCCGCGTCGCGCAGAGCGGTTCAGGCCGCCTTGCGAACCCTGTCCATCGCCAGGCTCATGCGGCTCGAGAGCGGCGCGGCGACGTCGCCGGCGAGCTTGACCCATGCTTCGGTCGCCTTCGACATCTGCGCGACGGCGGCGTCGAAGTTGCGGCTGGCGATCTTGCCCTGGAGCTCGACGAAATCGGTCGGCGACTTGACGGCGGCGAAGTCCTTGGCGTCGGTCGTCATGGTTTCCATGGCGCCCTTGCCGTTGTCCATCGCGCCCTTCGCCATGTCCTGCATGCCGGCGGCGAAGATCTTGCCCGATTCGACCATCGCATCGAGGTTGCCTTGCGAGAAATCGCGAGCCTCGGCGGCGTATTCGGTGCCCTTGTCGTAGGCGGTCTTCGCACGGGCCTGGAGTTCGGCGAGGCCGTCCTTCATCTGCGCAGCGTAATCGGTGGTGGCGGTCTTGGTCTTGGTCATGATGGTATCCTTCGAAACGGGTTTGGCCGGGGCTTTCGCCGCGGGCTTGCGTCTGGCGGCGACAGTGGCCTTGGGGGCCTTCTTCGCCGCGGTTTTCTTCACGGTGGTCTTTTTCTTGGGCTTGTTTGCCTTCGGCTGGACCGCGGCCTTGCGGGCCGGGGCTTTCGCCGGAGTCTTCGGAGCGGGAACGTCCGCCGCAGGGTCGGGCGCCGCTTCGGATTTCGGGGCCTCCGCCTTGCGGGCGGCCGAGGCTTCGGCGTAAGCCTTTTCGGCCGCGGCATCGATCTTGGCGTCGGGCTGGGTAGCCATCGCGATCTTTCCTGTGCTTCGCGGACATGGCATCCGCTTATGTTGCAGTGCACAAAATAGCTATCGCAAGCGCGAAGTCAAGCGATTTTTGTGCAGCGCACAATAAGGAACACTGAGGCTGTTGCTGGGCGGAAGGCCTATCGCGTCTTCACGTATCGGCCCGGCGCATCCTCGATCACCTTGTCGCCCTTGCCGCCCGGCTTGCGCTTGCCCTTGGCGGCGACTTTGGCGTCGTCGCGTGCTTCCAGCCAGTCGAGCCAGTGGGGCCACCAGCTGCCGGGACACTCGGTCGCCCCCGCGACGAAGGCTTCGAGCGAATCCGCTCCGCTGTCGCCGGTCCAGTACTGATACTTGTTCGCGGCGGGCGGATTGACGACGCCGGCTATGTGGCCCGAGCCGGCGAGGAGGAAGGTGGTGTCGCCCGCGAAGTGCTGCGTCGCGCGCCAGACGCTTTCGGCAGGGGCGATATGGTCCTCGCGCCCGGCCTGGATATAGGCGGGGGTCTTTATCCTCGTAAGGTCGATCTTCGTGCCGTCCGCCTCCATCGCGTCGGCTTCGACCAGCTTGTTGTCGCGGTAGAGGTCGCGCAGGTAGGCGGCGTGCCACTGGCCGGGCAGATTGGTGACGTCGCCGTTCCAGTGGAGCAGATCGAACGCCGGGTAGTCCTCGCCCAGCAGGTAGTTGTTGACCACGTAGTTCCAGATCAGGTCCTTGCCGCGCAGCGCGTTGAACGTCGCGGCGAGATAGCGCCCGTCGAGGTAGCCTTCGGGCGAGAGCTTGGCGATCGTCTCCAACTGCTGGTCGTCGACGAAATTGAGCAGTTCGCCCGCCTTCTCGAAATCGACCTGCGCGGTGAAGAAGGTCGCGCTCGCCACCTTGTCCGCCTCGTTTCGGCGAGCGAGGATCGCCAGCGTCGCGGCGAGCGTGGTGCCCGCGACGCAATAGCCGATCGTGTGCACCGCGGGCACGTCGAGCCGCTCGCGAACGTGATCGATCGCGTCGATCTGCGCGCGGATGTAATCGTCCCACACCACGTCCGCCATCGAGGCGTCGGCCGATTTCCAGCTGACCACGAAGACCGTCAGTCCCTGATCGACCGCCCACTTGATGAAGCTCTTCTTCGGCGTCAGGTCGAGGATGTAGAAGCGGTTGATCCACGGCGGGAAAATGATCAGCGGGACCGCGTGGACCTCGTCGGTCGAGGGCGCATACTGGATGAGCTGGTAGAGCGGCGTCTCGTGCACGACCTTGCCCGGCGTGGCGGCGAGGTTCTCGCCCAGCGTGAACGCGTCGGCGTCGGTATGGGTGAGCTGCCCGCGCTTCAGGTCCGCGATCAGGAACTGCATTCCCCTGACGAGGTTCTGGCCGCCGGTCTCGATCGTGCGCTTCAGCACCACCGGATTGGTGGCGAGGAAATTGTCCGGGCTCATCGCCTCGAGCAGCGATTGCGTGGCGAACCTGAGTTGCGCCTTCTTGTCTTCCGGCACCCCTTTCACATCCTGCGCCGCGCGGGTGAACCAGTCGGCGAGCATGAGGTAGGTCTGGTGGAGCAGCACGTAGGCCGGGTGCGCGCGCCACGCCGGGTCGGAGAAGCGGCGGTCCTGCCGGGGCAACCCGGCCGCATCGCTCTCGTCGTTCCCGCCGCCCAGCATCGTGCCGAGCACGCCTTGCCACAGCTCGATCCCTTCCTGCATCATCGTCTGCGCCTGCGCGGGATCGAACGGCGTGGCGCGCGCCCAGCCTTGCGTCATCAGCATCCATTGCTGCGGATCGAGCGGATTGGCGATGTCCGCGCCGCTTGCGAGCCGCTCGTTCGCGAAATCGAGCCACATCGTGCGCAACTGCTCGGCGGTCTCGGTCCATTGCGCCATGTCGGCCTGTGGCAGTGTTCCGCCCGTGTCGCTATCGTTGTCGTCGGTCGCCGGGGCGAACCGGCCGAACATCTCGCGCATCGCCTCCGCCTGCATGTCGAAAAAAGTGGCGAAAGGATCCTGCCGGTCGGCCATAGGGTGCGCTCCTCGTAGTCGCGGTTGGTCGAGCAATAGCCAAATGCGCATTTGATCGCGACCGCTATTCCGTTAGGAATCGGTATGCGCGAGCCGTTCGCGCGTTCCGGATCGAGACGAGGTTCATGGATACCGACTTCTACCGCATGAAGCGCCTGCCGCCCTACGTGATCGCCGAGGTCAACGGAATGCGGCACGCGGCGCGGCGCGCGGGGCGGGATATCATCGACCTCGGCATGGGCAACCCCGACCAGCCGCCGCCGCAGCACGTGATCGACAAGCTGTGCGAGGTCGCCGCCAAGCCATCCGCGCACGGCTATTCGCAGTCGAAGGGCATTCCCGGGCTGCGCCGCGCGCAGGCGAACTATTATGGCCGCCGCTTCGGGGTCGATCTCGATCCCGAGACCGAAGTGGTGGTGACGATGGGCAGCAAGGAAGGTCTCGCCAGCCTCGCCACCGCGATCACCGCGCCGGGCGACGTGGTGCTCGCGCCCAACCCGAGCTACCCGATCCACACCTTCGGCTTCATCATCGCGGGCGCGACGATCCGCAGCGTGCCGACGACGCCGGACGAAAACTATTTCCGCAGCCTCGAGAAAGCGATGCACTTCACCGTGCCGCGCCCGAGCGTGCTGGTGGTGAACTACCCCTCCAACCCGACCGCCGAAGTGGTCGACCTCGCGTTCTACGAGGGGCTGGTTGCCTGGGCGAAGGAAAACCGGGTCTGGATCCTCTCCGATCTCGCCTATTCGGAACTCTATTTCGACGGCAACCCGACGCCTTCGATCATGCAAGTGAAAGGTGCGAAGGACGTGGCGGTGGAATTCACCTCGATGTCCAAGACCTATTCGATGGCCGGCTGGCGGATGGGCTTCGCGGTCGGCAATGCCGAGCTGATCGCGGCGATGAGCCGGGTGAAGAGTTACCTCGATTACGGGGCCTTCACCCCGATCCAGGCCGCCGCCTGCGCCGCGCTCAACGGCCCGCAGGATATCGTCGAGAGCAACCGCCAGCTCTACCACAAGCGGCGCGACGTCATGGTCGAGGCGTTCGGCCGGGCGGGGTGGGACATTCCGCCGCCGCCCGCCAGCATGTTCGCCTGGGCCCCGCTGCCGCCCGCGCTGAAGGAAATGGGCAGCCTAGAATTCTCCAAGCAGCTCCTCACCCATGCCGACGTCGCGGTCGCGCCGGGCGTCGGCTACGGCGAGGAGGGTGAGGGCTACGTGCGCATCGCGATGGTCGAGAACGAGCAGCGGCTGCGTCAGGCCGCGCGCAACGTGAAGCGCTACTTCGCCTCGCTCGGTATCAACGCCGCCGCCGGGACGGGCTGACCGCGCAATTGCTCCATATCGGAGGCGAGCCGCGTTGACCGCGAGCCCCCCGGTTCCCTAGCCTGCGCGCTCAACCGGGTCGGGGGTCGCATGAAGTCGGGTGCAGGGTGATGTGGCGCGAAGGCGCCGCCGATCCGCCGCTGCTGCCGCGCTGGATGCAGGCCGGGCCTGTACGGCTCGACCTGTTCCACCGCGACGGGCAGGCCGCCGGCCGCTGGCTGGGCCTGCACCCGCGCGAGTTCGAGGTGTTCTGGTGGCTCGCCGAGCACGCGCCCGATCCCGTCCCGCAAGCCCGCCTGCTGCGCGAGGTCTGGCGGCTCGAGTTCGATCCCGAAACCAATCGGGTGGCGGTGGCGGTGTGCCGCATCCGCGCCAAGCTGCGCGCGGCGGGCTTGCGCGGGCTGATCGCGACGGTGCCCGATCGTGGATACCTCCTCCAGCCGCACGAAGCGCTGGACAGCGCCGCCGCGCTGGGCGACGATGCCGCGTCTCGCAACATGACAGGTGGTAGCGATGCAGTTTCGCCCGAACGACAGGGTGTCGATCGATCTGGGTAGCGACGGCGTCGCGCAGGTTCGCCTGACGCGGCCCGACAAGATGAACGCGCTCGACCCCGAGATGTTCGCGCGGCTGGTCGAGGCGGGGCAGGCGCTGCACGAGATGAAGGGGCTGCGCGTCGTCGTGCTTTCCGGCGACGGGCGGGCGTTCTGCGCCGGGCTCGATCTGTCGAATTTCGCCAAGCCGCCCGATCCCGACGCGCCGCAACTCACCGACCGCACGCATGGCAACGCCAACCTGTTTCAGCAGGTCGCGGTGCAGTGGCGCAAGCTGCCGGTGCCGGTGATCGCCGCGGTCCACGGCATATGCTTCGGCGGTGGATTGCAGATCGCCAGCGGGGCCGACATCCGCGTGATCGCGCCCGATACGCGGCTGGCGATCATGGAGATGAAGTGGGGCCTCGTCCCCGATATGGGCGGCTATGCGCTGTGGCGCGGGCTGGTGCGCGACGACGTGCTGCGCGAGCTGGTCTACACCAACCGCGAATTCACCGGCGAGGAGGCGAAGGAATACGGCCTTGCCACCCATGTTGATGCCGACCCGCTCGCCCGCGCCACCGCGATCGCGGGCGAGATCGCCGACCGCAGCCCGCACGCGATCCGCGGGGCCAAGCGCCTCGCCGCCGCGATGATCGACCGCACGACCGACGAGATTCTGGTCGAGGAAAGCATCGAGCAGCACAAGGTCATGCGCACGGCCAACCAGATCGAGGCGGTGATGGCGGGAATGGAAAAGCGCCGGGCGAAGTTCGCCGACGTCTAGCTGGAGGTTTGGATCACGCGGAGGCGCGGAGGCGCGGGGGGTGTTTTTCCAAGTGCATTGATCACATCATTCCCGCGAAAGCGGCATTCCATATTCCAACGGCAGCATTGGGACGTCCGCATTCGCGGGGAAGAGCGGCCGAGGTTCCAGCGCAACCTCCTCCGCGTCTCAGCGTCTCCGCGTGACAAATCCTGTGTTCAGCCGAAGATCGCCGCCGCCTGCATTCCGTCCAGCACACGCTTGCCCTCGGCGTTCCACAGGCGCAGTCGCTCGGAGGAATAGCCCGCGTCGGCGTGCTGGCTGGCGTTTTCGGACAGCCACCAGCCGTCGCGGGTCGCCGGCTCGGTATCGAGCAGGTTGAACGACCAGTTGATCGAGCTGACCGGACCCTGCCGCTGCATCGCGCGCATCGCGCCGGGCGGCAGCACGTCGCCCATCAGGATCAGCTCGGAGACGGGATCGAGCACCCCGCGTTCGGTCAGGCGCGCCCAGCGGCGCACGACCGGCGCGCCGGGCCCACGCTCGTTCTGCGCGCGGCGCAGTTCGAAGTTGTGGCGGATGAACGCGGGGCCCTTGTCGACCATCACCGGCTCCGCATCCTCCGGGCCGCCGGGCCAGTCCTCGGGCGGATCGGCGGGGTGGACCGCGTTGGCCTCGCGCGCGGTGCCGAACAGCCACAGCGCGGTGAGGGCGCAGGCGCCGTCGGCCCAGATTTCGCTGCGCACCTGCGCCACGTTGCGCCCCTGCCGCACGATCTCGCGCCTGAGCTCGATTTCCCCGCCGACCGGCGCGACGAAGCCGACCTGCGCGGCGCGCAGCGGGGGCAGGTCGGGAAAGGCGCGGATCGCGGCGGTGTAGGCGACCAGCGCGGACGCCCCGCCATAGAGCGTGCGCCCCTGCATCCAGTGCTCGGCGTGGGAGAGGTTGGCGGGGCCGCCCGCGGCGGCGACGGGATCGATCAGGCTGGCGATGCTCATGCGGAGCAGCTTTACGCGTTCGTCAAGCGCGGTCCAGACTGACGTAACGTAAGGCGGCGAGCATCTACCCGATTGCCTTGCCGCGGCCGAGCGGCTAGGGGGCCGCTTCCGTCCGCATCCACGCGATGCGGGAGGGCGAGGCCCGATGGCGGAGTGGTTACGCAGAGGACTGCAAATCCTTGCACGCCGGTTCGATTCCGGCTCGGGCCTCCACTCTTCGCGAACCAAGGCATTGCGGCGCGCCCGCAGCGCCGATAAGGGCCGCGATCAGTGCCGCTTTAGCTCAGTTGGTAGAGCACATCATTCGTAATGATGGGGTCACGTGTTCGAGTCACGTAAGCGGCACCATTTTCCCGATGCCGATACAGATATTCCGCGCCGCTGCATCCGGATCAGCCGGCTTCTGCCGGTTCCACCACTGCCAGCACGGCATCGACCTGCACCTGACCGCCTTCGCTGGCGGTAAGCTCGGTCACGGTGCCGTCGAACGGGGCGGTGAGGGCGTGTTCCATCTTCATCGCTTCCAGCACCATCAGGCGCTGGCCGGCGGTGACGCTGTCGCCTTCGGCCACGTCGACCGCGATGACCTTGCCCGGCATCGGGGCGACGATCGCGCCGTCGCCCGCGGCGGTCGCGCCGGTGCCGCGCACGGCGGTGGCGAATTCGTAGGCCGTGCCGTCCTCGAACAGCACCAGCCGCTCGCCTTCCGCGATCCCGGTCGCGTCGGTCAGGCCCGCTTCGGGTTCGACCACGTGCGTTTCGCCGCGGTGCGTCAGGGCGAGCGCGGTGCGCGGGGCGGCGTTGAGGCGGAAACCGGCCAGCGGGTCGTCCGCATCGGCTTCGGTATGGAGGCGGAACGCGGCGGCGGAGCGCCACAGTTCCTCATCCGCCTCGTCGCCCGGAACGAGGCTGTCGATCCGGTCGGGGATGAAACCCGTATCGAGCTTCTCCATCACGAAATCGGGATCGCGCAGCGCGCGGCCGAGGAACCCGGCGTTGGTGCGCACCGGCCAGATCTCGACGCCCGACACCATCGCATCGAGCAGCTCGATCGCCTCGCCGCGCGTTTCGCCCCAGGCGACCAGCTTGGCGACCATCGGATCGTAGAACGGCGAGATCGCATCGCCCTGTTCGACCCCCGTCTCGGTGCGGCCCGCATCGACGAACGCGAGATGGTCGAGCGTGCCGGTGCTCGGCAGGAAACCCTTCGCCGGGTCTTCGGCATAGAGCCGCGCTTCCATCGCCCAGCCATCGATCCTGAGGTCGTCCTGCGCCAGCGGAATCGGCTCGCCGCTCGCCACGCGCAGCTGCCATTCGACCAGATCGACGCCGGTGATCTCCTCGGTCACCGGATGTTCGACCTGCAGGCGCGTGTTCATCTCCATGAAGAAGATGCGGTCGGCGCGCAGCCCTTCGCTCGCGTCGGCGATGAACTCGATCGTGCCCGCACCTTCGTAATTCACGGCCTGGGCGGCGCGCACGGCGGCGGCGCAGATAGCACTGCGGGTTTCCTCGTCCATGCCGGGGGCGGGGGCTTCCTCGATCACCTTCTGATGGCGGCGCTGCAATGAGCAGTCGCGTTCGAACAGATGGACCACGGTGCCGTGGCTGTCGCCGAACACCTGCACCTCGATGTGGCGGGGCGAGGTGATCCACTTTTCCAGCAGCACCTCGTCGTTGGAGAAGCTGGCCTTGGCTTCGCGCCGGCAGCTTTCCAGCGCGGCGGCGAAATCGGCCGCGGCATCGACCTTGCGCATCCCCTTGCCGCCGCCGCCCGCGACCGCCTTGATGAGCACGGGGTAGCCGATCGCATCGGCCTCCTGCTTCAGGCGCTCGGCCGATTGGGCTTCGCCCCCGGACTCGGGCGTATAGCCCGGCGTCACCGGCACGCCGGCGGCTTGCATCAGCTTCTTGGCCGCATCCTTCAGCCCCATCGCCTCGATGCTGTCGGGCTTGGGGCCGACCCAGATCAGCCCGGCATCGATCACCGCGCGGGCGAACCCGGCGTTCTCGGACAGGAAACCGTAGCCCGGATGGATCGCCTCGGCCCCGGTTTCCTGCGCCGCGGCGATGATCCGTTCGCCGATCAGATAGCTTTCGGCGGCGGGCGAGGGGCCGATGTGGACCGCTTCGTCCGCCTGGCGCACGTGCAGCGCGCGGGCGTCGGCATCGGAATGGACCGCGACGGTGGCGATGCCCATCTCGCGCGCGGTGCGGATGATGCGGCAGGCGATCTCGCCGCGATTGGCGATCAGGAGCTTGGTGATCATGCGCTCGGCGCTAACCCAAATCTCGCGGCAATGCGAGCCGGGCGTGGCTCGTCGACTGTTACTCGTCGGCCATTACTCGTCCGGCAGGGGGTCCATCGGCGGTTCGGCGATCGGGCCCGCCATGCGCACGTCGATCAGGATGTCCCCGCGGTTCCATACGGGCATCGTTTCGGGAACGGGCGGGCGGTTGCGCAGCGCCTCGAACAGCGCGACGATCACATGGCCCAGCTTCTCGCGCCGCCCGATCACCACGCGCCGGTCCCACGCGGCGGTGCCCCGGGCGCGCACCTCGCGCCCGATCTCGCCGTAGATGCGCGCGGCGGCGAGCACCGCCCAGCGGCTGCGCAGCGGCAGGTGCCGCGTGCCCGGCTTCGCCGCGGCCTCGTGCCGCTCCATCAAAGTGACGAGCTGCGCGGCCATCTCCGCCAGTTCGGGGCGATGGTGCGGCTTCATGAGCTGGCCGGGCTCGATATCCTGCTCCACCAGCCACTCGACCGGCAGGTAGCAGCGGTCCGCCGCGTCGTCCTCGGCGATGTCGCGCGCGATGTTGGCGAGCTGAAACGCGATGCCGAGGTCGCAGGCGCGGTCGAGCGTTGCCTCGTCGTCCTTCGGCACGCCCATCACCACCGCCATCATCACGCCCACCGCGCCCGCGACGTGATAGCAGTAGCGCGCCAGATCGGCCTCGGTGCGCGGGCGCCAGCCTGCGGCGTCGAGCTCGAAGCCCATGATGACGTCTTCGGCCATCTCGCGCGTCAGCCCGCATTCGCGCGCGACGAGGCCGAAGGCGTCGAATGCGGGATCGGCGGTGGGCAGGCCTTCGAACGCGCGCTCGGTCAGCAGGCGGATCGCGCGCAGGCGGCGGGCCGCGTCGAGCTCGTCGGCGGGCGCATGGTCCTCGATCGGGCGGCCGTGGTCCTGCCCGTCGGCGAGATCGTCGCACCGGCGGCACCAGGCATAGAGCAGCCACACCCGCTCGCGCGTGTCGGGATCGAACAGCGCGCTGGCGGCGGCGAAGCTTTTCGATCCGGCGGCGATCGACTCGCGCGCCTCTTCCACCAGCGACCAGCGGTCGCGCCCGCCGCCCGCCTGCGCGGGGGTGGCGCGCAGGATCCGCGAAGGGGCGAGCATTCGCGGCCCGATGCGGCGTGCCCGTGCCATCAGCGCGGCCTCACAGTTCGCTCGCCTGCATCTGGAAGATCGGGCGGTGCGGGCGGTAGGCCGCCATCCGCTCGAGCAGATCGGGCAGGGTATCGGCGGCGACGATGATGCCCTGATGCGCCGGGCGGACGAAGCCGACGTCGGCCATATGGCGGTTGAACGCGATCAGATGGTCGTAGAAGCCGAAGGCGTTGAGCAGCCCGACCGGGTTGGTGTGATAGCCGAGCTGCGCCCAGCTGACCGCTTCCCACAGCTCGTCCATCGTGCCCACGCCGCCGGGGATGGTGACGAAGCCGTCGCTGAGGTCGGTGAAGCGCTGCTTGCGTTCGTGCATGCCCAATACGGTGAACAGCTCGGTGCAGTCGGTGTTGGCAACCTCGCTGCCCGCGAGCGCTTCGGGAATAACTCCGATCACCTCGCCGCCCACGTCGAGCGCGCCGCTCGCAACCGCGCCCATCAGCCCGAGCCTGCCGCCGCCGTAGACGACGCCGATCCCACGCTCCGCCAAGGTGCGCCCGACCTCGCGCGCAAGTTCGATGTAACGCGGATCGGCAGGCGAGGCGGACCCGCAATAGACGGCAAGGCGTTTCATGCGCGCTCCTTTGGCGCCAACCGCCAGGTTCGGCAATCGGCGATTACGATGCCAGATCCCCGATCATCAGCCCGGCGGTCGCCTTCGCGCTGCCCACCACGCCGGGGATGCCCGCACCGGGATGGGTGCCCGCGCCGACGAGGTAGAAGTTGGCGATCGCGTCGTCGCGGTTGTGGCCGCGGAACCAGGCGCTCTGGGTCAGGATCGGCTCGAGGCTGAAGGCGCTGCCGAGGTGGGCGTTGAGGTCGTGCGCGAAATCGCGCGGGGCATAGTGGAACTTGGTGACGATGCGGTCGTGGATGTCGGGGATCAGCCGCCGTCCCACTTCGTCGAGAATGCGTTTTTCGAGCACGGGGCCGAGCTGCTCCCAGTCGACCGCCAGCTTGCCCATGTGCGCCACGGGCACCAGCGCATAGAACGTCGATTGCCCCGGCGGCGCCATGCCCGGATCGGTCACCGTCGGATGGTGGAGATAGATCGAGAAATCGGCGGGCAACACGCCGTTCTCGTAGATGTCTTCGAGCAGCCCCTGGTAGCGCGGACCGAACAGGATCATGTGGTGCGGAATACCCGGCCAGGTCCCTTCGAGCCCGAAGTGGACCACGAACAGGCTGGGCGAAAAACGCTTGCGGCCGAGCGATTTGGCGTAGCCTGCGCCGCGCTTGGTCCCGGCAAGCAGATCGCGGTAGGAATGCATGATGTCGGCGTTGCTCGCCACCGCGTCGAAGCTCTCGCGCCAGCCGCTCGCGGTTTCGACCTCGCTCGCGCGGTTGCCCACGGTATGCACCTGCACCGCCGCGTCGCCGAGCCGCAGCGTGCCGCCCAGCCGCTCGAAATGGCGCACCACCGCCGCGATCAGCCGGTTGGTGCCGCCGCGCGCCCACCACACGCCGCCGTCCTTTTCCAGCTTGTGGATCAGCGCGTAGATCGCGCTCGTGGTCATCGGGTTGCCGCCGACGAGCAGCGTGTGGAAACTCAGCGCCTCGCGCAGCCGCTCGTCCTCGATGTAGTGCGAGACCATCGAATAGACCGACCGCCAGGTGCGGTATTGCATCAACGCCGGCGCGGCGCGGATCATCGCCTTGAAATCGAGGAACGGCACGCTGCCGAGCCGCAGGTAGCCTTCGCGATAGACCCCTTCCGAATAGCGCAGGAATTCCTGATATCCGGCGACGTCCGCCGGGTTGAGCCGGGCGATCGCGGCGTTGAGGCTCGCCTCGTCGTTGGAATAATCGAACGTCGTCCCGTCGGGCCAGTTAAGGCGGTAGAACGGGGAAACCTTCATCAGCTCGACATCGTCGGCCATGTCGGCGCCCGACAGCGCCCACAGCTCGCGCAGGCAGGCGGGATCGGTGATGACGGTCGGGCCGGCATCGAAGGTAAAACCCTCGCGTTCCCAGAAATAGGCGCGCCCGCCGGGCTTGTCGCGGCCCTCGATCACCGTCGTCGCGATGCCTGCCGATTGCAACCGGATGGCGAGCGCGAGCCCGCCGAAGCCCGCGCCGATCACGCAGGCGCGCTTGCTCCCGGTCGGCACCATCGGTTCCTTCGCCGCGACGGTTTCAGGGCGCAGGAACGATGGCTGGTAATCGGATTCGGTCATCGCTGCGGACCCTGCAACGGCGCACCCGCGCGTGCAAGCGCAGCCAGCGCGGCGCCGACCGGCACCGGCGGTCGGCCGACGAGCACGCGGGCCTTGTCCGCCATCGTCGGCCGCGCGGCGTAGAACCGCTCGATCAGCGGCTCGGGCAGGCGATAGAACCGCTCGAACACGCGGTAGCGCTCGGCGGGTTCGGCCGCGCCGAACAGCATCGCGCCCAGCCGCCGGAAGAACCGCGTGCGTGTCCACAGCCTGCGCCCGCGCGCATCGAGCAGCGCGGCAAGCTGGTCGCCGGGCAGTTCGGCTTCGGCGGCGACGGTCAGCGCCGTCTCCACCGCGAAGGGCAGGGTGTAGCTGGTGAGCGGGTGGAGGAACCCGCCGCGCCCGCCGGCGCGGGCCACGCCGGGCACCGCCAGTTCGCGCTGCCACGCCGCGAAGTCGCCTCCGGTCACCACCGGCAACACGCCGGTCTCGCCGCCCAGGATGTCCCCCTCGAGCCCCGTTTGCGTGCAATAGCGGTCGATCCGCGCCGACAGCGCGTTGCGGTCGAGCACGGGCGTATCCTGGTAATAGGTGTCCTCGACGAACAGCTCGTCCGCCCCCAGCGGCAGGACATAGACGAAACGGTAGCCGACCAGTTGCTCGACGGTCGCGTCCATGATGATCGGCCGCGCGATCCCGTGCGGGTGGGGCGTGCGCAGGTGGCGGCCCATGAAGACCTGCCATCCGCCCGAAAGGTGCGCGCTCGGCGCAAAGCCGCGGCAGTCGATCACCGCGCGCGCCGCGATCCGCTCGCCGCCCGCCAGCGTCACGCCGCCCGCATCGAGCGCCTCGACCACACGCCCCGCCACGATCGCTTCCCCCGGCAGTTCGCGCCGCAGCCCGGCGTCGAAATCGGCCGATGCGAGCGAGTTGTAGCGCGTGCCGAGCGTGCGGCGATACGCGGGGAAGCGCACCTCGTAGCCATCCCATCCGCTGGTGCGGAAACCGGCCAGCAGCGCCGTGCCCCCGGCGTCGAGATCGCTCGAGAACCAGCTCCAGCGGTGGTTGCCGCCGAGCGTCTCGCCCGCTTCGATCAGCGCGATCGGCATCGCGGGTTCGCGCCGGTGCAGCGCGAGCGCGATCAGCCCTCCGGCGAGCCCGCCGCCGACGATCGCGATCTCGACCCTGTGTGTGTCCATGATCGAGGGGTAGAGCCTGAAACGGGCGGCGGCAATCGCGCGCCGCGTGCTTATTCCTCGGGGAAGCAATCGGCGAAGCGGGTTTCCAGCACGCCGTCGATCGCGGCGTCCATCGCGCGCTCCTCTTCCTCGGAAAAGTCGGCGTTGGCCATCGCCAGTTGTAGCTCGGCGACCTGCGGTTCCAGCCGCCTGAATTCGGCGGCCCATTCGCTGCCTTCGAGAGTGGCGGAGATCTGCGCCCGGTCGGCAGGCTCCAGCGCCGCGATCGCGCGGGCGACCGAATCAGCGTCGTCCGCCGCCAGCGCTCCGGCGGAGATATGGCCCGCGCCGCTATCCGCCAGGTCGGCGATCATGGTGTCGGCCACCGCGGCGCCCGCCAATGCGACCAGGTATCGCTGGCCGAGCGGCGAAGCGAAGAAATCGGCCGCGCCGCGCGCGTGATCGTCGCTCAATTCGCGCTCGAACAGCGCGGCGAGGTCGGTGCGATAGGCGGCGTAGCCGCGCTGGTGCGCGGGCCACATCGCCGGCTCCACTGCCGCGCGCATCGCCGCGATCACGCCGGGGCACGCGCCCTCGATCTCGGCCATCGAGGCATCGGCTGCCAGCGCGCCTTCGAAGCCGACCTCCATCGCCTGATGAAAGGTCCGCTCGACATAGGCGTCCGCCGTCAGCACCTCGGCCAGCGCGTGCTGCGGATTGTCCTGCGCCAGCAGCGGAGCGGGGGCGAGACAAGCGAGCGCGGCGGCGGCCAGCGGGCGAACGATGGGCATGGGCTGCGAATTACCGCGCGCGGGGCGTGGCGGCAATCGGCTTGTGCGTGACGCGCGCTGTGGCACAACGGCGGCCATGCAGCTCTCGCTCCTCCCGCACCGCAAGGCCATCGCCGCGACCGCGATTGTGTTTCTCGCCAGCGCCGCGATCCTCTACGCGATGGACCGCCCGCCGATCTGCGAATGCGGCACGGTCAAGCTGTGGCACGGCGTGGTGCAGTCGAGCGAGAACAGCCAGCATCTGACCGACTGGTACAGCCCGAGCCACTTCACCCACGGGCTGATCATGGTCTTCCTTGCCTGGCTGCTGTGGGACAAGTGGCGCCTGTTCGGCGGCGCCCCCGCGCGCTGGGCGCTGCCGATCGCAGTGGTGGTGGAGGCCGCGTGGGAGATCGTCGAGAACACCCCCATGGTGATCGACCGCTATCGCGAAGTCACGATAAGCTGGGGCTATGCGGGCGATTCGATGGTCAATTCGCTGGCCGACATCGGCTGGATGATCGTCGGTTTCCTCGTCGCCGCGCGCATCCCGTGGTGGGCGAGCGTGGGCATCGCGCTGTTCTTCGAGGCGTTCACCGCTTGGGCGATCCGCGACAACCTGACGCTCAACGTGCTGATGCTGTTCTGGCCGCTGGAGGCCGTGCGCCAGTGGCAGGGTATGGCGTAATCGATGCGGAACGGTGTATACCGTCGATCGTTGCGAAGGATGGTTCAACGGGGAATCCCATTCATATGAAAAGAGCTTTTCTGGTCGCGGGCGGCGCGTTCGCCGCCTTGGTCGCATATCCCGCGATGGCGCAGGAGGAACGGGACGCGCCGCCGCCGCCGCCGCCAGCCGATGCCCCCACCGTGTACGACGGGGACTGGATCAGCGTGGGCGCGGGCGTGGGCTACGGCCCGAGCTACGAGGGGTCGGACGATTACGTCCTGTTCCCCGCGCCGCTGGTGATGGGGCAGATCGGCCCCGTCGGCATCAGCCCGCGCGCGGGCGGCGTGGCGCTCGATTTCATTCCGAGCGCGGACGGGGAAGTCGATTTCGATTTCGGCGTGGCCGCACGGCTGCGCTCCAACCGCGCCAGCCAGATCGAGGACGCCGTGGTCGAAGCTGCGGGCGAGCTGGACCGGGCGGTCGAAGTCGGCCCGACGGCGGGCGTCAGCTTCCCCGGCGTGCTCAATCCCTACGACAGCCTGTCGTTCACGACCGATGTCAAATGGGATGTGGCAGGCGCGCACAAGGGCATGACGATCAGCCCCGGCGTCGCGTATTTCACGCCGCTCAGCCGCGGCATGGCCGCCGCCCTGTCGGTGAGCGCGGAATACGGCGACGACGACTACGCCGATTACTATTACTCGGTCACCCCGGCGCAGTCCGCCGCCAGCGCGACTGCGGGCGAAGGCGCCCTGCCGCTCTATCAGGCCGATGGCGGCTTTAACAAAGTGGGTGCCACTCTGCTGCTCGCCTACGACCTGGATGGCGATCTCACCAACGGCGGTCTCTCGCTGGTCGGCATCGGCGGCTATTCGAGTATGCTGGGCGATGCCAAGCGCACTCCCTACACCAGCGTGCGCGGCGACGCGGATCAGTGGTTCGCCGGGCTGGGCATCGGCTACACCTTCTGATCGGGCAGGCATGAAAAAAGGGGCCGCGGTGGTTGCCGCGGCCCCTTTTCCGTGTCCGGAGCAGGATCAGTCCTCGGTCGGCGCGTCGATCTCCAGCGTCGGGCGCGGGCCGGGCAGGGGGGCGTCGCGGTCGCCGGTCTTCAGGTAGGTGTCGAACCAGCGCATCATCCGCACGTTGTAATCGTAGCGCGAGGCGGCGCGGGCGTTGCCGTGGCCTTCGCCCGGATAGAGCACCAGCCGCACCGGCGTTTCGGGCTTGCGCACCTTGATGTGGCGGTAAAGCTCGTAGCTCTGCGTGGGCGAGACGCGCGGATCGCTGTCGCCGTGCATGATGAGCAGCGGCGTCTCGGCCTTGTCGACGTGGTAGATCGGGCTGCGTTCGAGCAGGTGGTCCCATTCTTCCCACGGCCACTTCAATTCGTGCGCGAGATACATCTCGTTGGGAATGTCGGTCGTGCCGAACTTGCTGATGTTGTTGGAAATGCCCACGAACATCACGCCCGCGGCGAATTCCTGCGAGTAGTAGGTCGATCCCCAGGCGGTGGCGAAGCCGCCGTACGATCCGCCGGTCAGACCGACGCGGTCGGCATCGGCAACGCCCGCTTCCACCAGCGCGCGCTTGCCGTCCACCAGATCGTCGAACTCCTTGCCCGCGTAGTCGCCCTGATGTTGCTTGGAGAACGCCGTGCCGTAGGCGGTCGACCCGCGGTAGTTCGGGATGAACACGGCGTAGCCCTGCCCCGCGGCAACCTGTCCGGGGGAGGAATAGCCGGTCTGCCAGCCGTTCGCCTCGTGCGCCTCGGGCCCGCCATGGACGTCGAAGATCGTCGGCGCGCCGCCGCGCGGGGCGCGGCCGACCGGCTCGATCAGCACGCCTTCGATCTCCTGCCCGTCGCGCGCGGTGTAGGTGAAGGTGCGCTGGTTGCCCAGGTCGATATCGGCCAGCCACGGATTGTGCCGGGTCCAGCGGGTGAACTGCCCGTCGGTCACGACGTAGAGCTCGGGCGGATGCTGCGGCGAATGCGCCTCGACCGCGATGGTCTCGCCGCCGATCTCCAGATCGGACAGGATCAGCGCGCCGGGATCGTATTCGCGCTCCATCGTGCCGTCCGCGCCGTAGATGCGCAGCACGCTCTGCGCGCCCACGTCCACGATCGCCGCGAGCCGCCCGTCGGCCAGGAATTCGGCGTCGACCGTCGCTTCGGGCGCGCCCGCGTTGAGCGCGCGATATTCGCCGGTCGCGACATCGGCGAGGTGCAGCGTGGTTTCGGCCGGATCGTTGGCATCGACGCCCGCGATCAGCGAAATCTGCCGTCCGTCGGGCGAAATCTCGACATCGCCCAGCTTGCCCGGGGTCTCGACCACCTGCAGCACGCGCCCGCGCGCCAGGTCGATCACGTGGACCCGCTTGGAGGTGTAGCTGTCGTCCACCCGCGGTGAGGGCGCGCTTTCGACGATCGCGGTGGCGCCGCCCGGCGCGATCTGGATTCCGCTGACGTAGCCGGGGATGATGACCGCCTGCGGCGCGGCGTCCACCGTCTCGCCCACGCGGGCGGAGAACAGGCGGTTGAGGCGCGATTCCTCCTCGTAGACCACGGCGTCGAAGCCCGCGTCGGCTTGCTTGTCCCGCGCTTCGTCGGGCGCGGCGCCGGCCAGCAGGTAGAGCGTGCCGCCATCGGGCGACCAGGCGTAGCTGCGCACGTCCACGTCGGCCACTTCGGCCAGCTTGCGATGCCCGCCGCCGTCGACCGGAATGCCCCACACCGCGCGCTGCTCGTCTTCCGCGGTGTAGAGGAAGCTGACCATGCGCCCATCGGGGGAGAACTGCACGCCCGAGACGTTCATGCCTTCGGGCAGAAACGCCCGCGCGCTGTCCGGCCCGTAGGCGAGCTTGAGCTGCTGCTTCGTCGTGCCGTCGTCCTCGCCCGCGGTCACGTCGGGCAGGCGCGCGGTGGTGAAGGCGACGCGGTTGCCGTCCGGCGCGACGACCAGTTCGCCCAGACTTTCCATCTTCGCGACGTCTTCGGGCGTCATCGGCCGCGCGCTGGCGGTGGCGGCGATGGAAGCCGAGCCGAGCAGCGCGGCGGTGACAAGCAGCTTGCGGGTCATATGGGTGATCTGTCCTCTTTCCATGGATCTCGCCCCGCTCATACAGGCTCGCCGCGTTCTGGCAAACGGCGGGCCGTGCCCCTCTTGCGCCGGAACGCGGACGGGCGCATCACCCGCGCGAACACGAGGGAGAGGGGCTTTGCACATGCGAACGAAGGCTTTGCTGGCGCTGGCGGCGGCGATCGTATCCACGCCCGCGCTGGCGGATACCACGGTGATCCACGCCGGTTCGGTGATCGCCGACGCTGCCGGAGAGGCGAGCGGCCCGGCGACGATCACCGTCACCGACGGGCGCATCGTCTCGATCGCCGAGGGTATCCAGCCCGCGCCCGCAGGCGCCGAGCTGGTCGATCTGGTGGACAAGACCGTGGCGCCGGGCCTGATCGACCTCCACGTCCACCTCACCGGCGATCCGGGCGGCGATTTCTGGAAGGAAGCGGTCGAGCCCGACGAATGGGGCGTGGTCGTCGGCGCGAAGAACGCGCGGCTCACCGCGCTCGCCGGGTTCACTACCGTGCGCGAAGCGGGCAGCGCGCAGCATACCGGCTTTTCGCTGCGCCGGGGGACCGAGGAGGGGCTGATCCCCGGCCCGCGCATAATCGCCGCCGGGCCGCCGCTGGCGATCGTCGGCGGGCATGGCGACGTCACCGGCTTCCGGCCCGAGATCAACGCGCTGCTGACCTCCGGCTACACCTGCACCGGCGCGGTCGAATGCGCCGAGAAGGTTCGCAAGGCGAGCCAGAACGGCGCGGACTGGATCAAGATCACCGCGACCGGCGGCGTGCTTAGCCAGCAGGGCCGCGGGCTCGAGGCGCATTTCACATCCGAGGAGATGGAGTCGATCGCCGAGACCGCGCATTCGCTCGGCCTCAAGGTCATGGCCCATGCCCATGGCGCGCGCGGAGTGGAGGAAGCGAGCGCGGCGGGGATCGATTCGATCGAGCACGGCACCTACCTCGACGACGATGCGATCGCGGCGATGAAGGCGAACGGCACCGTGCTCGTGCCCACGCTGATGGCGTTCCAGGGCGTGACCGAGCGGCTCGGGCAGGGCGTCTATACCCCGGTGGTCGAGGCGAAGATCCGCGCCGTCGCCGAAGTCGCGCGGGTGTTCATGGGCAAGGCGCACGACGCGGGCGTGCGGATCGCCTTCGGCACCGACGCGGGCGTGTTCGAACACGGGCGCAACGCGGGCGAGTTCCGGCTGATGATGGGGCAGGGCATGTCGAGCCGCGAAGCCTTCGCCGCCGCGACCACAGTCGCCGCCGAGGTGCTGGAGATGGAAGACCAGATCGGCCGCCTCGCGCCCGGCTATTCGGCGGACATCATCGCGGTCGGCGGCAACCCGCTGGAAGACGCGACCGTGCTGGAGAACGTCGACTGGGTGATGGCGCGCGGGCGGGTGATCGAATAGCCGCCGCCCGTCGACCGTCCGGCCCCGCTCGTCGAAGCGGAGCCGCCGCCGCACCACCCACGGCCTATCGCTGGCCGGTTTCGAATTCAGGGGAGTTTTCACGCATGACCAAGCTTCGCCTCGCGCTCGCCGCGACCACCGCCCTTGCTCTGGCCGCCTGCACCACCGTCGATGGCACCGGCGCGACCGCGAGCACGCCGCGCCCCGCGCCCGAAGCAGCCGCGGGTGCCTCGCAGCAGGCCGAGCACGACGAGCTCTTCGCGCTGTTCGCGGCGGCGGACGAGAAGGACCTCGAGCTCAACCCGCTTTCGGCGCTGTTTCGCGGCGACATGCGCTACGCCGACCGGCTCGGCGGGTTCCTGACCGACGAATACAACGCGCAGAGCGTGGCCAACGCGCAGGCGAACCTCGCCGGTCTGAAGACGATCGAGCGCGCGGCGCTGAACCCGACCGACCGCATCGCCTACGACGTGTTCGAATACAACCAGGGCGAAATCCTGAAAGGCTTCTCGCCCGAAATCCTCGCGCTCACCGACGTGCGCCCGATCAACCACTTCTCCGGCTTCCACACGTTCTATCCGACCTTCGCCAGCGGCGAGGGCGCGGCGCCGTTCGAGACTCTGGAAGACTACGAGAACAACCTGAAGCGCCACGCCGAATACGTCCAGCTGATCGACCGCGCGATCGCCAAGTTCCGCGAAGGGCAGGCGAGCGGGGTCTACGAGACGAAGCTGACTATCGGCAACGTGGTCGAACAGCTCGACACCCAGCTCGCCCTCCCGCTCGAGGAATCGCCGCTGTGGGGGCCGGTGACGATGTTCCCCGACACTATCACGCAAGCCGATCGCACGCGGCTGACCGCCGAATACCGCACGTCGGTCGAGGCGATCAACGCCGCGCACACGCGCCTGCGCGATTACCTGCGCGACGAATATCTGCCCCAGGCGCGCGACAGCGTGGGCCTCAGCCAGATGAAGGGCGGGGCCAAGCTCTACGAATACCTGATCGAGAGCACGACCACGCTGCCGCTGACCGCCGACGAGATTCACCGCACCGGCCTCGCCGAAGTCGAGCGGATCAAGACGGGCATGGAAGAGATCAAGGCCGAGGTCGGGTTCGACGGCACGCTCAACGAATTCTTCGACTACGTGCGCACCGATCCGCAGTTCAAGCCCGAGAGCCGCGAGGCGCTGACCCAGACCTACTACGACATCGGGAAAGAGGTCGACGCGAAGATCGGCGACTACTTCTCGCTCGTCCCCAAGATCCCGCTGGAGATCAAGCCCTACGAACCGTTCCGCGAAAAGTTCGAGGCGGGCGGTTCGTACATGCCCGGGTCGCCCGACGGCACGCGGGCGGGCGTGTTCTACTTCAACGCCTACGACCTGCCGAGCCGACTGACGACGGGCAACGTCACGCTCTATCTCCACGAGGGCGCGCCGGGCCATCACTTCCAGATCAGTCTTGCGCAGGAGAACGAAGCGCTGCCCGCATTCATGCGTTTCGGCGGCAACACCGCCTATGTCGAAGGTTGGGGCCTCTATGCTGAGACGCTCGGCTATCCGATGGGCTTCTACGAAGACCCGTGGAACCGCTACGGCACCCTGCAGGACGAGCAGCTGCGCGCGATGCGGCTGGTGGTCGACACCGGCATCCATGCGAAGGGCTGGACGCGCGACCAGGCGATCGCCTTCATGCTGGAGAATTCGGGCATGACCCGCACCGAGGTCGTCGCCGAGGTCGAACGCTACATCGCCATTCCCAGCCAGGCGGTCGCCTACAAGACCGGCGCGCTCAAGATCCAGGAACTGCGCGAGAAGGCGGAGGCCGCGCTGGGCGACCGGTTCGACATCAAGGCGTTCCACGCGCAGGTGCTCGGCACCGGAGCGCTGCCGTTGCCGGTACTGGAAAGGAAGATCGACGACTGGATCGCCGCCGGGGGGCCCGCGGCCTGATGGCGGACGGCACGATCTGGCACGGCGGGGCGACGCTCGATCCCGCGGCGCTGACCCGCTTCGGCGACGGCGCGATGCCCGCGCATATCGGGATCGAGTTCGTCGAGGCCGGCCCCGATTTCCTGCGCGCGCGGATGCCGGTCGATCACCGCACGCACCAGCCGTTCGGGCGGCTCCACGGCGGGGCCTCGGTGGTGCTGGCGGAAACCGTCGGTTCGGTCGCGGCGGCGCACACGCTTGATCCCGAACGCTTCGCGGCGGTGGGCATGGAGATCAACGCCAACCACGTGCGCCCCGCGCGCGACGGCTGGGTCTATGGCACCGCGCGGGCCGAGAACATCGGCCGCACCACGCAGATATGGTCGATCCGCATCGAGGACGAGGCAGGGAAGCTCGTGTGCATCTCGCGCCTCACGGTCGCAGTGATCGAGGTCGCGCGGAAATAGACACGGCCCACGAGAAGACCCGCCGCTCGGCATTGCGAACGACGGGCCTTCCCGCGGGGGCGGGGTGGACCAGGGGGGACTGGGGTCGAAACTCGATCAGGTCGAGGATCCGTCTCGACCTCGTCCTGATCGATTTTCACCTTAAAAGCCGAACGCCACCCCGACCTGCGCGCCGACGCGGTCGTCGCCGGTGTTGCCCGCGACGCCGGCCGAGAGGTAGACCTGTTCGGACAGGCGGCCGGTCACCGTTCCGGCGAAGCCCTGCTCGCCGCCGTAGGTCGCGGCGTTGAGCGAGACCGAGAAGTTCGAGTCGGGCACCACCATCGCGCTGCCGAGCGCCATCGCGGCGGCGATCCCGCCTTCCATTCCTTCCAGCCGCAGGTCGAACTGGTCCATCCGGGTTTCCAGCGTCGAGACCCGGCCGCTCAGCGCGGTAAACTGCACGTCGGTCACCGCCGAGATCGGCGGCGCGGCGAGCGCGGCCAGCGCGGCGCCGTCGGCCGAAGCGGTGCGGCGCGCGGTCCCGCCGTCGAAGTTGCGCTCCTCGGGCGGCTCGGCCACCGCCTGCGTCTCGTCGCCCAGGGCGACTTCGGCCCGGCGCGCCGAGGTCGGTTCGCCCGGCGCGAAGCCCGCGGGCGCGTCGCTGCTGGTCTGCGTGATCGCCGGGGCAGCGGCCACTGCTGCGGGAGCCGCCGCGCTTGCGGCGGATCCTCCGGCCGCTTGGCCGACCGGCGTGGTGCTGTAGCCGAGGTTCCCTTGGCTATCGACCGTGACGTAGAACAGCGAACCGGACTGCTGGGCGTTCGACATCGCGGTCGGCAGCCCGGGCATCGTATAGGTGTAGTTCGCCGTGCCCAGCATCATCTGATTGGCGCGCGTGGCAGAGGCGAGATAGCCGAGCGCGACCGAGTTCTCGAACGCGGCATTCGCGAAGTAGCCCATCGCGAGGCTGTTCAGGCCACCTGCCGTGCTCGACGGGCCAAGCGCCGCCGAAAAGGCCGCGCTTGCACGCGCGTCGTTGCCGATCGCCAGCGATTGCGCGCCCAGGGCGGTCGCGCCTTCGAAGCCTTCGTCGCCGCCATCGCCGCCGATCGCGATCGCGCCGGTCTGGGTCGCGCGCGATGCGCCGCCGATCGCGACCGTGCGGCCTGCCGTGGCGGAAGAGCCGCGCCCGATCGCGGTCGAGGTGCCGCCGCTCGCGTTGGCGACCGTGCCGATCGCGGTGGCGTCGGCCGCGGTGGCGGTGGCGCCGTTGCCGATGGCGACCGTGTTGATCGCGCTGGCCACGCTGTTTGCGGAAAGCGCGCTCGAGCCGATCCCGGTCGCCCGGGCGGACTTGCCGATCGCATTCGCGCTGGCGGCGGTGGCGACGCTGTCGTTCCCCACCGCGACCGAGTTCACCCCGTCGGACTGCGACGCCGCGCCGAGCGCGACCGCGCCTTCGCCGGTCGCCGAAGCGAACGTACCGGTCGAATTGACGGCGAAGTAGCGGGTGGCGAAATCGAGCTGCTGCACGGTCACCGCGTCGGTCGCGGAAACGCCGTCGGCGAGGTTCACGATGCGCCGCTCGTTGCCGGCCGATCCGACCGACACAGTGTTCGCTTCGTTCGCGACCGAGCCTGCGCCGAGCGCCACCGAACCCACAGCGGCGGCCTGTGCGTCGCGGCCCAGCGCCAGCCCGTCGGTTACCGACGAGGCGCTGCGGCCGATGGCGACGCCCGATGCGCCGGCTGCGGTGTCGCGGCCGATGGCGATCGCGTCCACCGCGTTGGCCGTCGCGCCCAGCGCGTCGCCGTCGTCGGCATCGCCGCCGATGGCGATCGCGCCCGCGCCGCCTGCCTGTCCATTGCTGCCGATTGCGACCGCCTGTTCGCCGGCCGCGCCCGCGGCATTGCCCAGCGCCACCGCGTTGGTGCCGGTGGCGGTGGTCTGAGCGCCCAGCGCGGTCGAGCCAGTGCCGCCCGCTGCCGCATTGCGCCCGAGCGCGGTCGAATCGGTAGCGGTGGCGGTCGACGCCGCGCCGAGCGCGGTCGCGCCTTCGCCGGTTGCGCCGGCTTCGCGGCCGAGCGCGGTGGAATCGGTCATCGTGGCGTCGGCGGAATAGCCGACCGCGGTTCCCCCGCTGCCAACGGCGGCGCTGTCGGTGCCCAGCGCGGTCGAATTCGTCCCCGTCGCCGACGACGATTCGCCGTAGGCCGCGGCATTTTCGCCGCTGGCGTTGGAATTCGCGCCGGTGGCGGTCGAATCCTCCCCACTGGCCGTGGAGTTCGTGCCGGTCGCGGTCGAATCGAGGCCGCTCGCGGTCGAATTCGTGCCTGTCGCGGTGGAGTTGTCTCCACTGGCGGTGGAATTGGCACCGGTCGCGGTGGCATTGTCGCCGCTTGCCTCGGCGCTGCTGCCGACGGCGGTCGAATTGTCGCCGCTCGCGTCGGCGTCGGTGCCGATCGCGGTGGCGTTGTCGCCGGTCGCGCTCGCGTCGGGGCCGCAGGCCACGCTCAGGTCGGCGTCGTCGACCGTTGCGCCGCCGATCCCGTCGAGCAGCAGGCTCAGCAGGCCGTTGGTGTCGAGGTCGAGCAGGCAGGCCTGCGCCTTGGCCTCGGGTGCGGGGGCCATGCCCAGCGCGATGATCGCGGCTGCTGCGGTGGTGGTGAGAAGTGCTTGTTGCTTCATCGTCCCATTCCTCTTCCTGGTGTTGGCAGAGATTAGTGAATGGACGAAGCTTCGCTCGATTAAGCGAACCGTGTGTTACGGAATTCCACTTATTCGATGTTGATTATATTTTATTGACCAATGGAAGATTCATCTTTTGCAATTGCAGATATCTTTATTTCGACAATCCTTCGTGCGTCAACCGATGGTTGATTTATAATTATCTATTGTTCGATCCGGTTTCTCTTCGCGCTTTTTGTCCGGGCATAGACAACTCCGCCTGATGGCCCTAGAAGCAAGCCATCCCCGGGGAGCCTGTCGCGCGAACGCAGGTTGAGAGCGGAATAGCCCGCGACCCGTCGAACCTGATCCCGGTAATACGGGCGGAGGGAGGGAAGCGGCTTTCGCTCGTGGAATCCGTGGCCTCGCTCCGATTGCTACGGAGAACGAGCGCATGGCCGACATCGACAGCAAATTCGAGATCGGGGTCACCACCGGCCCGATCCGCGGCTCGAAGAAGATCCACGTCGGCGAACGCCGCGTCGCCATGCGCGAGATCGCGCTGGAACGCGGCGAGGCGCCGGTGCGCGTCTACGACACTTCCGGCCCCTATACCGACCCCGAGGCGCATATCGACATCGCCGCCGGCCTCGCCCCGCTACGCCGCCAGTGGCAGTTCGATCGCGGCGACGTGGAGGAATACGATCCGCGCGAGGTGCGCCCGGAGGACAACGGCCAGCTCGGCCCCGACCGCTCGGGCGGCGTCCCGGCGTTCCCGACAGCGCTGCGCAAGCCCCTGCGCGCGAAACCGGGCGCGAACCTCTCCCAGATGCACTACGCCCGCCGCGGCATAATCACGCCCGAGATGGAATACGTCGCCGAGCGCGAGAACCTCGGCCGCGAACGCCTGCGAGAGGCCCCTGAAGGCAATTCGTGGGGCGCGGAAATCCCGGAGTATGTGACTCCCGAATTCGTCCGCGACGAGGTTGCCCGCGGCCGCGCGATCATCCCCTCCAACGTCAACCACCCCGAGGCCGAGCCGATGGCGATCGGCCGCAACTTCCTCGTCAAGATCAACGCCAATATCGGCAACTCCGCCGTCGCGTCCGATGTCGCCAGCGAGGTCGACAAGATGGTCTGGTCGATCCGCTGGGGCGCGGACACGGTGATGGACCTCTCCACCGGCCGCAACATCCACGACACCCGCGAATGGATCATCCGTAACAGCCCCGTCCCCATCGGCACCGTGCCGATCTACCAGGCGCTGGAGAAAGTCGGCGGCATCGCCGAGGACCTCACCTGGGAAATCTTCCGCGACACGCTGATCGAGCAGGCCGAACAGGGCGTCGACTACTTCACCATCCACGCCGGCGTGCGCCTGCCCTACGTCCCGATGACGGCGAAGCGCGTCACCGGCATCGTCAGCCGCGGCGGCTCGATCATGGCGAAATGGTGCCTCGCGCATCACAAGGAGAGCTTCCTCT
This sequence comes from Pelagerythrobacter sp., assembly GCF_041912895.1. Lineage (NCBI taxonomy): Bacteria > Pseudomonadati > Pseudomonadota > Alphaproteobacteria > Sphingomonadales > Erythrobacteraceae > Pelagerythrobacter > Pelagerythrobacter sp. The sequence continues at coordinate 76,271 of NZ_JAYSGI010000003.1, forward strand.
ACGAACGCTTCGACGAGATCACCGAGATCATGAAGGCCTACGACATCGCCTATTCGCTGGGCGACGGCCTGCGCCCCGGCTCCATCGCCGACGCGAACGACGAGGCGCAGTTCGCCGAGCTCTACACGCTGGGCGAGCTCACCAAGCGTGCCTGGGAGCAGGACGTCCAGGTAATGATCGAGGGCCCCGGCCACGTGCCGATGCACAAGATCAAGGAGAACATGGACAAGCAGCTCGAGGCCTGCGGCGAGGCGCCGTTCTACACCCTCGGCCCGCTCGTCACCGACATCGCGCCGGGCTACGATCACATCACCAGCGGCATCGGCGCGGCGCAGATCGGCTGGTACGGCACCGCGATGCTCTGCTACGTCACGCCCAAGGAACACCTCGGCCTGCCCGACCGCGACGACGTGAAGGTGGGCGTGGTGACCTACAAGCTCGCCGCCCACGCCGCCGACCTTGCCAAGGGGCACCCCGCCGCCAAGGTCCGCGACGACGCGCTCTCCAAGGCGCGCTTCGAATTCCGCTGGCGCGACCAGTTCAACCTCTCGCTCGATCCCGACACCGCCGAGCAATACCACGACCAGACGCTACCGGCGGAAGGCGCCAAGACCGCGCACTTCTGCTCGATGTGCGGCCCCAAGTTCTGCTCGATGAAGATCACGCAGGAGGTGCGCGATTTTGCAGCGAAGCAGAATTCGGATAGCTATCTCGCGAGTGAAAACATCAAGCGCGAGACCTCACTCGAACAGGCCGAGGAAGCGCGCCGGGGCATGGAGGAGATGAGCGAGGTGTATCGGGAGAAGGGCGAGAAATTGTATTTGCCGGAGGGAGAACAGAACGATGGGTGATGCCGCGAAACTTCATGAGATTCTCGCTGCTAAAAATCGAGTGTTCTACCATTTTACAGACACTCGCAATCTACCATCAATTCAACAGCATGGGCTGCTATCGATGCACCAATTGAGGGAGCGTAGGATTATCGTTGCTCCCGGAGGGAATGATTGGAGCCTAGATGCAGATAAGCGCAGTGGGATGGACAGGTTTGTACATCTTTGTTTTTTTGAAGATCATCCTATGGAGTACGTAGCCAAGAAAGAAGGCCGGATAGAAAGAACTCGTTTTCTTCGTATCGATCCTAGTGTCATCACGATGGACGGCGTTCTTATTTCAACTGAAGTATCGAACAAAGCTGGTGTGTTGCCTAGGCCTGCTGACGAAATGGTGAACGAACTGGACCTCGAGGTTATTTACACTCGAACTGATTGGAAGGATCCGAAGGTGCAGGCTAGGTTGCGGGCTGCGCAAAAGTGCGAGTTGCTCGTGCCTGAGCATATCGCTGCTGACCGTATAAGAAACGCAGGCTAACTTTGGCAAAAAGGCCCATCTTTGTTCCCATATTAGACGGTAAGCGTTTCGTTCTTGAGCGTTACGTCGAATTTCAATGGCATTCGGGCTTCGCGAAATCGCAGAAGCAAAAAAGCATTAGGTCGCTGCATGATATGGCTTTGCGTGACTACGGGGTCCAAAACCCGTTAGAGGTTTCTTCAAAATCAGAAGATCCTCTCGGTGTGGCACTCTCCTCTTTCAACTTGACCTTCGAAACAACGAAAGGGCGAAGGTTAACAGTTGAGGCAGCCTTTCAAGGCAGCAAGGTGTTCGAGCGCGGAGGGCCATTTTCCGATATCTTTGCAATGAGGCCGATCGATGCAAAAAGGGATCCGCGGCTTAGAGAGAGCGGAAGGCTAACTGGTTTCCGGCTGTATAATCGAGAATGGGAGCTAGAACCCAAGACAGCCTTTTATGACTGGCTTTACATTAATGCGTTAATCAAAAACCCCGAACTAGCGGAAGAGGTCACAGACCGTGATGGGTTCACTGATATAGAGTTTAATCCCGAAAAATCTATTAACTGTCAGGCAAGATCAGTCGCGCTTTTTTGTGCACTGTTTCACAATGACAAGTTGTCGTTCGCATTAGAAAGCCGTGCCAATTTTCTTTCCCTATATGCGGGTCGTGTCTCTGATCCGCACCAGCCGGAAGAAGTACGGTATTTGATTTAGAGGATTGCATCACGCACTAGCTAAACTGCTACGACCAACCTCTCCACCAGCGCCCTCAACTCACTCGGCGTCGTGTGTCCCGCGACCACCTCGTGGTACCCAATGCCCGCCTTGCGCAGGGCTTCCTTCTTCACCGCGTCGCGGGCGGCGGCGCAGTCGCCGGTGTGGTGGCCCGAGCCCTGGTATTCGAGCGCGTGGACCACGCGGCAGTTCTCGTCCATCAGCGCGAAGTCGACGCGCTTGGAATTGACCGCGAGGAAGGCGTCCTTGTCGGGGCTGGCGAGGAACTCTCCCAGCGAAACTTGCGCCATCACCTGCCACCCGGGATTGCGCGCGATCACCGCCTTGTCGAGCGCCGCGAACACCTTGGCTTCCGACTTGTTGAGCAGGCTGCGCGAGATGAACCTCGCCCGGCTCACCGCCTTGAGTTGATCGGCGGCAAAATCGGCAGAGCCCTTTCGGGCTACCGCTGCGCTGCTTGAGCCCGACGCGCCGCGCTTCCCCTTCCAGTTCCGCCCGCGCCAGTAGGCCTTGCGCCTCTCGCGGTCGGCGGCGGCGACCATGCGCTCCACCACGATGCCGATCACCCCGCCGATCGCGAGCACGATCAGCAGCGCCAGCGGCCGGTCGAGCAGGAAGTTCACCGTCTCCATCGCGTTGCTCCGGTTATGCAGGTGCCATGCGCATTTTCGGCTTCTATCTTTTCGGACCAAGAATTTCGTTAATCGCACGCTAGCCACTGAGGTGGTCGGGTTTGTTCACACGAAGACACGAAGGCACGAAGATGGTTTGCCGGGATGCTTCGGTTTCGTGTGAACACCGGCGGTGTGGAGGAGGATGGCGCGCTGGTGCGCGCGTTTTCTTTGTGGCTTCGTGGCTTCGTGTGAGCCGAAACATCCCCGCCTCTCCACGCGCCCCGGCGGCAGAAACCGCTTTCCTACATGCCCCCACGCGTGCCTTACCCTGCGCGATGAGCACGCCGACCCCTCCGCCCGCCAGGCCCCGCCGCTCCAACGCCGACTATCGCTGGACGCTGCCCAAGGTCACCGCCTTCCTCGAAGCGCTCGCGCTCAGCGGGCGGGTGGCGGAGGCGGCGCGGACCGTCGGGATGAGCCGGCAGGCAGCCTACAAGCTGCGCGCGCGGCTCGACGGGCCACGGTTCCGCGCCGCGTTCGAGAATGCGCGCAAGGCGGGCATCCACGCGCGTATGGCGGCGAGCCGGGGCCGGCCGCGCTCGCGCTGGGAGGGGCCGGGCATCGCCGCGCTCGATCACTTGCGCCAAGGCGACAGTGGCGCCGCGCAAGGTGACGGTTCGCCCACGCTAGGCGACACCTCCGCCCCGCAAGGCGACACGTCCACCCTGCAAGGTGACGCCACCGCGCACAAGGCGACGAAAGTTTCCCAGGACAGTGTAACAACCGGTCCATGTCTCTCCCGCATTGAGGCCCGGAACGCCGCCGCCCGGCGCGGATTGTCGGAGGGAGGAGAGCCCCGATGTTCGTCGCCGCCTACTGGTGGAAGGTCCACCCCGGCAAGGAAGCGCAGTTCCGCAAGGCCTGGCGGAGCGGGACCGAGCTGATCGCCGAGCGCTACGGCTCGCTCGGCTCGCGCCTGCACTGGGAGGAACTGGACGAGGGCGAGGGCGGGAGCGATGGCGCGGGCGGCCGCTTCGTCGGCGTCGCCGAATGGCCCGATCGCGCGACCTGGCAAGCCGCGTTCGACGCGAAGATGGCCTACGACGACCCCGAAACCCGCGCCGCCTTCGTCGACGCCATCGCCGACACCGTCGACGAACCGCTGCTGCTGATGGAAGTGACCGACGACCTGCTGGCGCGCGAGTGATGACTTGCAAGCAAGTGCAGGAGAACATAAGAAGAACGAATGACACGATTCGCCGTTCTTCACCGCCTGTTCTTCGCGCTTATTCCGACAAAGCCGGCGGGGCGGCGGATGGAACTGATACGCAACGGCTTGTCCTTGGCGACCAAGGTCGATCCCGAACGGTTGCATATGACACTCGGCATCAGCGAGGATTTCGTCGAGTTTCCCTCAAGCGCCGCGAATGCAATGCTCGCGGTCGGCGATGCCGTCGCGGGCGAACCACAGAAGATCGCGCTCGATTGCCTGGCGGGCTCCGATGCCTCGGTCGCGCTCCGGCCTGCCCGATCACCGCGCGGCTTGCGTCTCATGCAGAAGGGAATCGGCGATCGGCTATTCCGCCGCGGCCTCGCCCGAAGCGGATGGCAATTCAATCCGCACGTCACGCTCGGCTATCGCCAAGGGCTGCCGTTCAGGACGCGTGTAGAGCCGATCGAATGGAAGGCGTGCGATTTCGTGCTGGTGCACAGCGTTGTCGGCAAGACGATCCACCGCGAACTCGCGCGGTGGCCGCTCGTCCCGCGCCAATATTCCCTTCCGTTCGTTTAGGCAGGGTGGGAAGGACGTATTGCGAAGACCGGAGACTGCGATGACGAGGTTGTTTGCTGCAAACCTAGCGTTCGCCATGGCTCTGGCGGCTTGCGCACCAGCCCCAGAGCATCCTGGCGGCACGATGGAAGGCTCATCTGCCCATACGCAGCCGGAAGGGCGTAGCTGTTTCTCGCCGCGCCTCGTCAGCGGTTTCCGCGAGGCGCCCGAAAGCGCGAGCGGGGCCGAGCAGGTCTATATCGATGTGGGCCGCGACACCTATCTGTTCGAGACGTTCGGGGGCTGCCCGGATCTCGACTTCTCCTACCGCATCGGGCTCGACCAGCGGATTCCGGGCCAGATCTGCGACGGGCTCGACGTCGACCTGATCGTGCCCGACGCGGCGCTCGGGCCGCGCAGTTGCCCGGTGCGCATGGTCAGGAAGTTGGGCGCGGACGAGGAAGGTTCGCGCTGGGGTGGCCGTGACTGAGAAGCGCGCGGCGGGATTGCGACCGCCGCGCGCTCTCGGCTTACTGCTGCGTCGCGGGGGTGGCCGCCGGGGCCGGGGCCGCCGCGGGTGCGGGCGTAGCGGCCGCGGGCATCATCTCGGCATCGGGCAGCGCGGCCAGTTCGGCCGCCGTCATCGCGGTCTGGATATCGATGTCGTCGCCATCGGGCTGGGTGGCCAGCCCGTCCAGCGGCACCATGACGTAGCGGTCGGGATTGCTGTCCTCGATCTCCACCAGCAGGCCGTCGACCGTGCCGGAGGAACTGCGGCGGATCTGCTGGACGTCGCCGAGATCGGCGCCGGTGGCGGTGACCAGATCGGCTTCGAGCAGCTGCGCTTCGGTCAGGCCGAGCGCGGCGATCGCGCCGCCCGCGGCGACCGCGCTGGCTTCGGCCTGCATCTCGACCTGGTCCTCCAGCGCGTCGGCTTCGCGTTCGGCCTGCGATTCGCAGGCGGCGAGCGCGGCGAGCGCGAGGGGAAGGATGGCGTAGCGATAGCGGGTCTTCATGACGGCATTCCTCGTTTCGTCGGGTCTTTTCGCTCAATCCACCGGACCGCAGCCGGTTCCGACCGCTGGCGCTCGGTGCCCGAAAGCCCTAGACCCGGCCGCATGACCTTTCGCCTCGCCATCGCCGCCTCCTCGTTCCTCGCTCTGGCTGCGTGCCAGCCCGGCCCCGAGGGCCCGGAAGGCACCACCCGCGAGAGCCCGGGCGCGGCATTCGCCGCCATCGGCCCGGAAGAAACCGTGCGCTTCGTCGGCACCGAACCCTTCTGGGGCGGCGAGGCGAGCGGTGAACGGCTGCTCTACACCACAGTCGAGAACCAGGAAGGGTTCGAGATCGCGGTGGAGCGGTTCGCGGGCAACAACGGGCTCGGGTATTCGGGCACGCTGGAGGGCGAGGCGTTCGACATGGCGATCACCCCGGGCGAGTGCTCCGACGGGATGAGCGACCGCACGTTCCCCTTCACGGTGACGCTGAAGATCGGCGCGGAGCAGCGGGGCGGCTGCGCCTGGACCGATCGTGCGCCGTTTACCGGCCCGGAGAATCCTTGACCCCGGCGCGCACCAGCTCGGGCCCGAGCCGCCCGGTCAGCCACAGCCACCACATGCGGAAATCGGCCGCGAGGCTCCACAGCGGATAGGTGAACGTGGCGGGCCGGTTCTTCTCCACCCCGAAATGCGCGACCCAAGCGAAGAAGTACCCGGCCACCGGCAGCGCCAGCAGCCACCACCAGCGGCCGGTGACGATCGCGAACACGGCGATCGCCACCACCAGCGTGGTGCCGATATAATGCAGCGTCCGCGTGCGCGGCTTGGAATGCTCGCGCAGGTAGAACGGCCAGAACGCGGCGAAGGTGGTGTATTCGCGCGCCATCAGAACAGCCCCGGCACCTCGCGCTGCGCGGGGCTCGGCGTGTCGGGCTGGAGCACCTGTCGGCGCGAGGTGAGCGGCATCGCCGCGGGATCGCGCAGCGTCGCGGTTGCGCTGCGCCCGCCGATCGGGCTGCACACCGGCGCGCCGCCGCGCAGGAAGGCGAGCGCCTGCGCCACCGAGGCCTCGTTCGGATCGCCGAGCTGGGTGAAGATGTCGTCGTCGGCGCGGCAGGTGACGGGCACCACGCTGGCGAGCCCGGTGAAGTACTCGCCCTGACGGTCGGCGTTCTCGGTCTTGAAGGTCACCGCGCGCAGCCGGTCGTCGCACTCGGTCTTGTCGAACGCGAACTGGCCGACCGGCTTGCCGAAGGTGTTGGTGCCCACCAGCGCCATGTCGGTATCGAGGTAGGGGATGAAGGCGTTGGTCACCAGTTCGCTCGCCGAAGCGGTGCCGCCGGTGCCGATGAAGGCGATCTTGGTCGCGGCGATGGCCTGTGCCTGGGTGCCGAACAGGTCGCTCTCGTTCTCGCTCGATTTCGACGGCCGCAGCGTGGTGTAGCTGAACACCTGGCCGACACGATCGCGGCCCATGAGATCGCCCATGAGTTCCGCGATCCGCACGAGCCCGCCGCCGTTATAGCGCAGGTCGACGATCACTTCGGTCACGCCCTGCTGGCGGAAATCGGCGAACGCCGCGCGCAGGTCGGGCTCGGCGGTGTCGATGAAGGTGCGCAGGTTGACGTAGCCGACCTTCTTGCCGCCATCGTCGATGATCTTCGCGCCGTAGCGGTCGGACACCGGATCGAGCGGGAATTCCGCCTTGATCACGGTGATCTGGCGCTCGGTGCCGTCGACTTCGCGGATCTGGAAGACGCGCTGCAGCCCGGGGTCGGAGGGGCCGAGCGCTTCGATCACCGCGTCGGGGCCGCCTGCGGCCATCAGCGAGGCGATCGACTGGAGCGACGATGCGCTGCGGCCGACAGAGAGCAGCTCGACGCCGCGGTCGAGGCCTTGCGGGAGACCGGGGCCATCTTCGAACGCCTCGATCACGAACACCCGGTTCGCGCCGGTATCGTAGCCGAGGCGAACACCGAACCCGGCGCTCGCCCCGGAATTGAAGAACGCTTCCTCCTCCTCGATCGAAGTGATGTAGGTGAAGAAGCGATCCTTCGATTCCGCGCGTGCGGGCGCGACCAGCGCGTCGATGTAGCTCTGGAGATCGCTGAAGCTGCCCTTGTTCACGCCGGTGTCGAGGAGGTCGGGGAACAGGTACCATTCGTCGAGCACCGCGCGGACGAAATCCTGCCTGGCGGAAAGCGAGCAGCCGGACGAGGTAGGCGTCGGCGTCGGCGTGGGGTTGGTGCCGATCGGGCCGCCCCCGTCGCTCGAACCGCCTCCGCCGCATCCCGCGAGCGATCCTGCCAGAACGATGCTGAGCGCCGTGCGACCGATACCCATGATGTCTCCCCCTCCAGACCCGGATCGAACTGCCGTGATTCCGGCTCCGGGTTCGCCCGCCAGAATGCCCGCCATCCGCCAAACGGGCAAGGCGAATGCCGCGAACCGGGTGAAAATGCACGATTTCGGGAGGAAAACGGGGCGCAAACCGCGTCTCATCGGTGGAAAACCCTCCTTTTGCCCCACTCCGCCCTCGCGAGAGCCTGCGGTTGTCCCTAGATTGCCTCGCCTGAAACCAGCAGGAGTTCGAATGCCCGATACCGTCCCCCCGTGGCTTGCCGGAGCGCTCAAGGGCTCGGGTCCGGGAGATGGGCGGCTGTTGCTCGCGCGGCTCGGCGACGAGCGGGCGCTCGGGCGCGGGGGCTTCGCCCTGTCGAGCCCGGCGTTCGCCGATGGCGGCGATCTCGATCCCTGCTTCACCGCTGACGAGGAAGATGCGGTCGCGCCGCCGCTCGAGTGGACCGCGCCGCCACCCGGCGCGATGGAACTCGTGCTGGTGGTCGAGGATGCCGACGCTCCCGCCGGCGCGCCGGCGTGCCACTGGCTCGTTTGGGGCTTGCCGGCGCAGCGGGCGAAGCTGCTGGAAGGCGAAGTGCCGCCGCGCGTCGGCAAGAACGCGCAGCGCAATTCCGAATGGCTGCTACCCGAGCCGCCGCGCGAGGACGCGGCGCATCGCTATGTGTTCCAGCTCTTCGCGCTCGACCTGCCGCTCACCCTGATGCCCGGCGCGGACGGCGACGAGCTCGCCGCCCAGATGAAGGACCACGTCGTCGCCACGGCCGTGCTGACGGGAAAGTACAAGCGTCAGCCGGAGGATGCCGGGGCGGACGCCTGGGACGATGATTGAACAACAACACGCCAAGACCAGGAAAGGAACCTAAAATGGCTGGCAAGAACAATGCACTGCAAAAGCCCGTGAATCTCTCGGGCGACCTCGAGAATGTAGTGGGCAAGGGTCCGATGACCCGCGCGCAGGTCACCTCGAAGGTGTGGGATTACATCAAGGCCAACGGCCTGCAGGACAGCAAGGACAAGCGGATGATCAATCCCGACGTCAAGTTGGGCGCGGTGATCGGCAAGGATCAGATCTCGATGTTCAAGATGACGGCTGCGGTCTCCAAGCACCTCAGCTAAGCGGGTTTCCGGCGGCGGAACGGCCAGTCCGTAACGCCGCCGGCCCATAGCGCGAGCCACACGATCAGTGGCTGCGCGATCATGCGCGGCACGTGATAGGCGAGGCCCAGCCCGCTGTCCGCGCGCGCCATGTCGAGCGCGAAATGATTGATATTGGCGGGAAACACGCACACCGCATAGAGCGCGAGGCCGATCGCCGCCGCTTGCCGCAGGCGCGGTGACCACGGTTGCACGAGCCCCAGCGCGCCTAGCAGTTCGGCGATCCCGGTCCAGAACACCACCGGCCCGGCCGCCGGCACCCAGTGCGGCATGATCGACAGGAACGGCTCGGGCCGGGCGAGGTGCACGTACCCCGCGAAAGCGTAGAATGCCGCGAGCAGCCAGCGCAGGGCGCGACGCCAGGTCAGCGCGGTGCTTGCGGGATTGGTCGAAGCCATGCCGCGTGCCATAGACCGCGCATGACGATCCGAACAGGCATAGGCGGCTGGACCTATCCCGAATGGCGCGGCGGGGCCTTCTATCCCGAAGGGCTGCGCCAGGCCGACGAACTCGCCTATGCCGCCGAGCGGCTCGGCGCGATCGAGGTGAACGGCACCTTCTATCGTTTGCAGAAGCCCGAGAGCTTCGCCAAGTGGCGCGACGAGACGCCCGACGGGTTCGTCTTCGCGCTCAAGGGATCGCGCTTCGTCACCAACCGCAAGGACCTGTCGCAGGCGGGTGAATCGATCGGGAAGTTCGTCGGGCAGGGGATCGGCGAGCTCGGCGACAAGCTCGGCCCGCTCCTTTGGCAGCTCGCCAAGACCAAACGCTTCGATGCGGACGAAATCCGCGCCTTCCTCGCCCTCCTGCCGCGCGAGCATGCTGGGCTGCGGCTGCGCCATGCGATCGAGGTGGGGCACGAGAGCTTCGCCTGCGCCGAGTTTGTCGATCTGGCGCGCGAGGCCGGTGCGGCGATCGTGTGGTCGGAAGACGAAGGGCGCGCCGAAATCGCCGACCGTACCGCCGATTTCGCTTACTTGCGCTGCCAGAAGATGCGCTCCAAATGCACGACCGGCTACGACGGGGACGGACTAGACCGCATCGCGCGCCTGTGCCGCGCGTGGGCGGATGGGCACGCGCCGCAGGGTGCGCCGCACTTTGGCGATCGCGCCGACAGCCGGGGGGAGGGCGGCGACGTCTTCGCCTTCATGATCAATGGCGCGAAGGAACGCGCCCCGGCGGCCGCGATGGCGCTCGCCGAAAAGCTCGGGGGTTCATGATGAGGTTTGCCTATCTGGTATCCGCAGCGGCGCTGGTGCTGGCGCCGGGCGCGCTGGCGCAATCGCCTGAGCAGGTGGCCGAAGCCGCGCTCGAGGCCGCGCCGGTGTTCGACGGGCACAACGACGTGCCGATCCAGCTTCGCGGCCGCTGGCGCAACATGATCGGCGATTTCGATTTCGTCGACACCACCGACACCGGGCCCGAGCATTCCGAAAAGCGCACGATGCACACCGATCTCAACCGCCTGCGCGAAGGCAAGGTCGGGGCGCAGTTCTGGTCGGTCTACGTCTCCGCCGCCTTGCCCGAGCCCGAGGCGGTGCAGGCGACGATCGAGCAGATCGACGTGACCAGGCGGCTGATCGCTCGCTATCCCGACGATCTCGCGCTGGCGCTGACCGCCGACGAGGTGGAGGCGGCACTGGCCGAGGGCCGGATCGCTTCGCTGATGGGGATGGAAGGCGGCTATTCGATCGGATCGAGCCTCGCCGTGCTGCGCCAGATGTATGCGCTGGGCGCGCGCTACATGACGCTGACGCACTCGACCACGCTATCGTGGGCCGACAGCGCAACCGACGATCCGGTGCACGGCGGGCTGACCGACTTCGGCGAGAACGTGGTGCGCGAGATGAACCGGATCGGCATGCTGGTCGATCTCAGCCATGTGAGCGAGGGCACGATGAGCGACGCGCTCGACGTGTCGGCCGCGCCGGTGATCTTCAGCCATTCGGGTGCGCGGGCGATTAACGGCCACGCGCGCAACGTGCCCGACGCGATCCTGCGCCGCTTGCCGGAGAACGGCGGCGTGGTGATGGTCGTCGGCCTGCCCGGCTATCTGGGGGAGGAGGCGCGCCAGTGGTACGCCCGCCGCGAAGCCGAGGACGCGCGGCTCTCGACGCTGTGGCAGGGCCAGCCCGAGCGGGTCGAGGCCGGACTCGCCGAATGGGACGCGGCCAATCCCGAACCCGCGACGACCGTCTCCGACATGGCGGATCATATCGACCATATCCGCGAGGTCGCCGGGATCGACCATATCGGCATCGGCGGCGATTACGACGGGATGCCGACCGGCCCTGTCGGCATGGAGGACGTCTCGGGCTATCCGGCGCTGTTCGTCGAACTGGCGCGGCGCGGCTATGGCCAGGAAGACCTCGAGAAGATCGCGATGCGCAACGTGTTGCGCGCGATGCGCGGGGCGGAGGCTGTGGCGGCGGCGCAGGCCGAGATGCAGCCGATCGAAACGCCGGTGACCGATTAGATCAGGGCGAGCGTTCGCGGGTCGCGCTTGCCATCGTAGAACGTGTCGAGCACCGCTGCGAACGGCGCCGGTTCATCCGCCACGGCTTCGAACAGGGTCATCGAACTGGCGAGCTTGAGCGCGTCGATTCCGCCGAGGATCGTCTCCGCGCTTCGGCGGCCCTGCCAGACCAGCAAGGCTGCGGCAGCCTCGCGCAAGCGCAGGCCTAGCTGCGGGTGGTCGAGATAGTCCCGCGCCTCCGCACGATTGGCGATGGCGTAGAACCGTGCGGTTTCGCTGCGCCCGAGGCCCGCGATCTGGGGAAAGACGAACCACATCCAGTGGCTGCGTTTTTCGCCGGCTCTCAGTTCGGCCAGCGCCCGCTCGTACACACCGCCCGACTGGGCTTCGACGAAGCGGCTCAGGCCGGGCAACCGATCAATCCGATTTCTTCTCGGGCAGGCCCTTGCGCTTCGTCTCGGCGAAATCCTCGAGTTCGCTCTCGCTCATCGAATCGTACATATCCTTCGATGCGCCTTGCAGGTCGGAAACCTTGGTGTCGCCGCGCTTGGCGGACAACGCCGCGCCGGCGGCTTTCTGCTGGGCCTTGGACTTGGCAGGCATATCGACGTTCCTTCACGCTGCGCTGAGTTCGGACCCCAGCTTGAGCACTTCGCCCCCGTCTTCCTGTTTGATCAGATAGGCGGGATTGTCCTCGCTGCCGTTGCGCTTGATTTCCGATCCTTCAATCGTGCGCGTGACTTCGCGCTCGAAGCGCTCGGCAATCTGACCGTTCGCGGTGCCGGAGGCCCATTTCCACGCGACATGCTGGCCGGTGCGAAAGCTGTTGGCCTCGCTCATGCCGTCAGGTGCCGACGCGGCCCGGATCGTCGGCTGCGGTGCCTTCGGGCGCCTCGTCGATCTGGTCGAAATCATCGGATACGATGCTGTCGGTCGAACTGTCCGACTGCGCGGCCTCGATCCGACCACTCGCGGTCGCCTGGCTTTCGGCCTCGTCTTGCGTCAGCGCGCCGGTCATCCAGATGATCGAGAGGAACCCGATCACCAGGACAAGCCCGATCAGCAGGATCCACCTCACCACGCCTTCTTTCGAGCCACCGCTGACCTCGGTCTCGGTGGTGTGAACCTGTTCGCCCCGTCGTTCCATTCGCATGCTCCCGCTAAATCTAGCCGAATTACGTTCGGGCGGGGCGTATGTTCCTGCTCCGGGCGGCGGATCAGTCGCGCAGAAGCTCGTTGATTCCGGTCTTCGCGCGGGTCTGCGCATCGACGGTCTTCACGATGACCGCGCAGGCGAGCGAGGGGCCGCCGTTCGGGTCGGGCAACGTGCCCGGCACCACGACCGAATAGGGCGGGATACGGCCGCGCACGACCTTGCCGCTCGCGCGGTCGACGATCTTGGTCGATTGCGTGACGAACACGCCCATCGCCACGACGCTGCCTTCGCCGACGACGACGCCCTCGACGATCTCGGAACGCGCGCCGATGAAGCAATTGTCGCCGATGATCGTGGGGTTGGCCTGTAACGGTTCGAGCACCCCGCCGATACCCGCGCCGGCGGAGATGTGGCAGTTCGCGCCGACTTGCGCACAGCTGCCGACCGAGGCCCAGGTGTCGATCATTGTCCCGTCGCCGACGTAGGCGCCGATATTGACGAAGCTCGGCATCAGCACCACGCCGCGCCCGATGTGGCTGCCGCGGCGCACGATCGCGCCGGGCACCACGCGGAAGCCGACGGCGGAAAAGCGCGCGTCATCCCACCCGGCGAACTTACTCGGCACCTTGTCGTACGCGGGCGCGCCGACCGCGCCTTCGATCACCGCGTTGTCGCGCAGGCGGAAGCTCAGCAGCACCGCCTTCTTGAGCCACTGGTTGACCTGCCAGCCGCCACTGCCATCCGGCTCGGCGACGCGCGCCGCGCCGCTGTCGATCAGCGCGATCGCCGCCTCCACCTGCTCGCGAATTTCCGCCGAGTGCGGGCCGACTTCGGCGCGGTTTTCCCAGGCGGCTTCGATGGCGGCGGCGAGGTCTGCGGTCATTGTGCTGGCGCTCCGGTCGTTGCGGTTCGACCGGCTGCTAGTCGAGCCCCGCGGCTTGCGCAAACTGATAGGCGCGCTCGACCAGCGGGCCGACGCGCTCGGACATCTGTTTCGCATGGGCGGAGGACGCGGTGCCGTCGATCACCCGCTTCTTGATACCCTGCATGATCCCCGCGAGGCGGAACAGGTTGTAGGCGAAGTACCAGTCCATCGGCGGTACCGGATAGCCGGTGCGCGCGACATAGCGCTCGACGGCCTCGTCCACTGTGGGAATGCCGAGCGCGGGCAGGTCGAGCCCGAGCAGCCCGGCGCGTCCGTCGGTCGGGTTGTGCCAGTTGAGCATCAGATAGGCGAAGTCCGCGATCGGATCGCCCAATGTCGACAATTCCCAGTCGAGCACCGCGATCACGCGGTTTTCGCCATGCGCGAAGATCATGTTGTCGAGCCGGTAGTCGCCGTGGACGACCGAGCTTTCGTGCTGCGCCGGCACCGTCTGGGGCAGCCATTCGATCAGCCGCTCCATCTGGGGCATGGGCTCGGTTTCGGAGAGGCGGTATTGCTTGCTCCAGCGCGCGATCTGGCGCGCGCAGTAATCGGTCGGCTTGCCGAAACCGCCGAGGCCGATTGCCTCCGGATCTTTCAGGTGGAGATCGGCGATCGTGTCGATCATCGCATGGTAGATTTCGCGGCGGTCGGCGGGCGCGGACTTCGGCAAGGCGCCGTCCCACAGCGAGCGGCCGTCGGCGAGGCCCATGACGAAGAACTTCGACCCGATGACCTCCGGGTCCTCGCACAGCCCGTAGGTCTTCGGCACCGGAAAACCCGTCGGCCCGAGCGCGGCCATCACCGTGTATTCGCGGTCGACCGCGTGCGCGCTCGGCAGGAGCTTGCCGAAGGGCTGGCGCCGCAACACGTAGGACGCACCGGGGGTATCGACGCAGTAGGTCGGGTTCGATTGGCCGCCCTTGAACTTCGCCAGCGTCAGCGGCCCGGCGAACCCTTCGACGTTCGCGCCCATCCATGCTGCAAGCGCAGACTCGTCGAGCTTGTCGCGCTCGGGGACCGCGACAGTGCCGACCATTTCGGTTTCGTAATCGATCGCGGGCGTATCGGCATCGCTCATCAGTCGAACACCACCACGCTGCGCGCGCTGTGGCCCTTGCGCATCTTGTCGAACCCGGCGTTGATCTCTTCCAACGGGATCCGCTCGGCAATGATCGTGTCGAGATCGAGCAGCCCGCGCATGTAGAAATCGACCAGGCGCGGCAGGTCGACCGGGAAGTGGTTCATCCCCATGATCGCGCCCTGCAGCTTCTTGCCCGAGAGCAGGTCCATCGCGCCCAGCCCAACCTTGCAGTCCAATGGCATCATGCCGAGGATCGTCGCAGTACCACCCCGACGCAGCAGCTTGACCGCGAGGTCGGCGCTCGCCTGCCGTCCGACCGCCTCGATCGCATGGTGCACCCCGCCGCCGGTGATGCGCATGACCTGCTCGACCGCGTCGTCGGCCATGGCGTCGATCGTGTGGGTCGCGCCGAGCACCTGCGCCAGTTCACGCTTCTCCGCGATCGGATCGAGCGCGATGACCTTGCCCGCCCCGGCGATCTTCGCCGCGTTGATCGCCGCAAGGCCCACTCCGCCGCAGCCGACCACCGCGACCGTCTCGCCCGGGACGACCGAGCAGGCGTTGAAGATCGTGCCCGCGCCCGTGGTGACCGCGCAGCCGATCACCGCGGCGCGGTCCAATGGCATCTCCTTGTCGATCGCGACGCAGGCGTGCTCGTGAATCAGCATCTGCTCGCAGAACGCCGAGAGGTTGAGCATCTGCGCGACCGGGCCCGAACCGTCGGCGCGTGCGATGCGCGGCGCGTCGGTCTGCGCGCGGCGGGTGTCGCCGCCCATGCACAGCGCCATGCGCCCGGTGACGCAGAACTCGCAGTGGCCGCAGAACGCCGAGAGGCAGGTGACGACGTGGTCGCCGGGTTTCACCATCTTCACTTCGCTGCCGACTGCCCGCACGATCCCCGCCGCCTCGTGGCCCGGGATCGCGGGGACGGCGTGCGGATAGGCGCCATCGATGAAGTGCAGGTCCGAATGGCACAGCCCGCAGGCCTTGGTGTCGATCAGGACCTCGTGCGGGCCGGGATCGGCCAGTTCGACCTCGCCGATCGTCAGGCTGCCGACGCTCTCGAGAATTGCCGCCTTCGCCATCAGCGCGTCGCTCCCATGTCGCCCGAACTCATGCGGTCGCTACCCGGCTGCGGGGCGTGCTTGGCGAACTCCATGCGCGCGATCGAGCGGGCGTGGACCTCGTCCGGCCCGTCGGCGAGGCGCAGCGTACGCTGGTGGGCATAAGCCTTGGCCAACCCGTAATCCTCCGACACGCCGCCGCCGCCGTGCGCCTGGATCGCGTCGTCGATGATCTTCAGCGCCATGTTCGGCGCCTGCACCTTGATCATGGCGATTTCCTGCTTGGCCGTCTTGTTGCCGACCTTGTCCATCATGTCGGCCGCCTTGAGGCACAGCAGGCGCGTCATGTCGATGTCGATGCGGGCGCGGGCGACCCGTTCCTCCCACACCGAATGCTTGTAGATCGGCTTGCCGAACGCCTCGCGCTCCTGCAGCCGGCGGCACATCTTCGCCAGCGCTTCCTCGGCGACGCCGATCGTGCGCATGCAGTGGTGGATGCGGCCCGGCCCGAGGCGGCCCTGCGCGATCTCGAACCCGCGCCCTTCGCCGAGCAGCAGGTTGTCGGCGGGCACGCGCACGTTGTCGAGCGCGATTTCCATGTGGCCGTGCGGCGCGTCGTCGTAACCGAACACGGGCAGGTGGCGCTCGATCGTCACGCCCTCGGCATCCAAAGGCATGACGATCATCGATTGCTGCGCGTGGCGCTGGGCGCCGAAATCGGTCTTGCCCATGACGATCGCGATCGAGCAGCGCGGATCGCCCGCGCCCGAGGACCACCACTTGCGCCCGTTGATGACGTAGTGGTCGCCGTCCTTCTCGATCCGGGTTTCGATGTTGGTCGCGTCCGACGATGCGACGCGCGGTTCGGTCATCAGGAAGGCGGAGCGGATCTCCCCCTCCATCAGGGGCTTCAGCCACTGGTCCTTCTGCGCGCGGGTGCCGTAGCGGTGGAACACCTCCATGTTGCCGGTGTCCGGGGCCGAGCAGTTGAACACCTCGCTCGCCCAGCCGATGCGGCCCATCTCCTCGGCGCAGAGCGCGTATTCGAGGTTGGTGAGGCCCGGCCCGTCGAACTCGAAACTGTCGTCGACGTGGCTCAACTGCCCCTGCGGCGGCATGAACAGGTTCCAGATGCCCTGCGCCTTGGCCTTGGCCTTCATGTCCTCGACGATCGGGATGACCTTCCACCGGTCGCCTTCGGCGTCCTGATCACGATAGGTCGCGGCGTTCGGGCGTACGTTTGCTTCGATGAAGTCGCGCACCCGGTCGCGCCAGTACTGCTGCCGTTCGGTGGGTTCGAAATCCATGATCTATCGTATCCTTTTTCAAATTCTCTAGGTCGGTTTCGCTAGGAAGCTGGCAGAGGCGCACAGCCCCGCCAACCGGCGATGTTATGCGATGTCAGGGCGTGGCTCCGCTGGCGTCGACGTCTCCCCGTGCGGCGGCGTCGAGCGTGGCGAGCCGCGCCTCGTGGTCTTCGCGGCTGATCGGGAAGCGCGCCAGCCACCATGCCGAGAACAGGCCCAGAATGGCGACCGCGACGCAGTATTGCGCGATCAGGCTGTCGATGATCGGCGCGGCCACCGTGCCCGGCTCCGCCCCGGTCGGCAGGCCCGAGACCGAGATGATGATGCCCGCGATCAGGATGCCGGCCCCGGTGGCGCATTTCTGCACGAACCAGTTGCCTGAATAGAACGAGCCTTCGGCGCGCCGCCCGGTCCGTTCCTCGAACGCCTCGACGATCTCGGCGACCATCGAGGAGGCGGACACCAGGATCATGACGCTCAGGCTGTTGCTCACCAGGATGAAGGCGAACAGGAGCATGTTCGAGGCATCGCTCCCCACCTCGGGCCACTGGCCGGCGAAGCGCAAGGCATAGGGGATCAGCCAGAAGGTCATCGACAGCAGAGTTGCTGCCGCAGCGACCCGCACTTTGCCGAAGCGCCGGTGAAGCGCGCCGAGCGTGACGAACACGATCACCACGCTGGCGAACAGGATCAAGGGATAGACCGCCAGCGCCGCTTCGTCGAATTCCCACGCGAACAGGTAGAGGTAGTTCGACAGCGAGAACGTCATCCCCTGGCTCACGTAGGCGGCGACCGCGCCCGCCGAAAGGATCAGGAACGCGCGTTCCGAAAACGCCTCGACGATTTCGGCGAAGGCGGTCTTCAGGCTGAACGGCGGCGGACGGGTTTCGGGGTAGCGGGCGACATACGTGTGCTGGCCGAGCGCCGAGATCAGCGTCGTGACCACGATCACCAGCGCGCCGACGAGGCCGTAGACCTGATAGCTCTCCGCTTCGGTCAATCCGTCGCGCAGGAACACGTTGTAAGCGAGGAACAGGAGCACCAGCCCGCCTGTCCAGCCGAACAGGTAGCGGAAGCGGAACAGCGTGGTCCGCTCGTCGTAGTCGCGTGTCAACTCGGGCACCAGCGCGACCGAGGGCACCTCGCAGGCCGAGAGCAGCAGGCGGATCACGATCGCCATGCCCAGCAGCAGCGCGAAGCTGGGCGGCCCGTCGACCGGCGGCGACCACAGCACGTACCACGCGATTCCGAGCGGGACCGCGGCGAGATAGAGCCACGGCAGGCGCCGCCCCCAGCGGGTATAGGTCCGGTCCGACAGGTTGCCGAGCAGCGGATCGACGAACGCATCGACCACCAGCGCAATCACCAGCGCGAGGCTGACCAGCCAGGCTTCCATGCCCAGCGCCTGGTTGTAGAAGATCAGCAGGAAGACCGAAAAACCGTTGTCCTTCACTCCGAACGCGATCGAGCCGATGCCGTTGGCAAGCTTGACCCGCATCGGCAGGGGGCGCGTGTGATCGGATGCCGTCATGCTGTGGCGCGGCCCCGTGCCGATCGCTGCGGCAGGAGACCGGGTATGCTCGTCAGGCAATGGATTCGCATGCGGGCCTCTCCTCCCGTGGTTTACCGCCAAGCTTACGGGAACGTAAGGCCGCGTCAACGCGATTTCGATGACGTTACGGAATCGCCGTCCGGCATCTTCGAGCTTGCGGTATGGCTCCGAATCACCCTAACGTAAGCGTCAAGAGAACGCTTTTTACGAGAGGAAACGGTCATGGCTGACCTCGACGCATTCCGCGCCGAAACGCGCGCCTGGCTCGAAGCCAATTGCCCGCCCGAGATGCGCGAACCGGTGAAGGACGAAGGCGACGTCTACTGGGGCGGGCGGAACGCCACCTTCAAGAGCGACGCGCAAAAGGCGTGGTTCGAAGCGTGCCGCGACAAGGGCTACACCGTCCCCGCCTGGCCGAAGGACTGCGGCGGCGCGGGCCTTTCGCCGGCCGAGGCCAAGGTGCTGCGCGAGGAAATGGCGCGCATCAACGCCCGCCCGCCGCTTTCCAGCTTCGGCATCTGGATGCTCGGCCCGGCGCTGCTCCAGTTCGGCACCGAGGGGCAGAAGCGGCGCTTTTTGAACGAGATCGCGCGCGGCGAGATCCGCTGGTGCCAGGGCTATTCGGAACCGGGCAGCGGCTCCGACCTCGTCTCGATGCAGACCTTCGGCGAGGACAAGGGCGATCACTGGGTGGTCAACGGCCAGAAGATCTGGACCTCCTACGCCGACGAATGCGACTGGATCTTCTGCCTCGTGCGCACCGACAAGGCGAACAAGTATCAGGGCATCACCTTCATGCTGTTCGACATGGCGAATGCCGGGGTGACCACCAAGCCGATCAAGCTTATCAGCGGCAACAGCCCGTTCTGCGAGACCTTCTTCGACGACGTGAGCGTGCCCAAGAGCTACGGCGAGGACGTGCCCGGTTACGTCGGCGAGATCAATCGCGGGTGGGACGTGGCGAAGTACCTGCTCGGCCACGAGCGCGAGATGATCTCGGCCACCGGCGGCGGCGACCGGGCGACCTCGCTCGGCGCGGTGGCGAGCCGGCAGGGCGCGCTCGACCCGGTGCTGCGCGCCGAGATCGCGCTGTTCGACATCGACGCCTTGGCCTTCACCGCGATGAGCGAGAAGTTCCTCGACGAAGTGAAGGTGGGCAAGGGCCACCCCGCGCAGCCCAACATGCTGAAATACGCGGGCACCGAGCTCAACAAGCGCCGCCACGAACTGGTGATGGCGGCGGGCGGCTCGACCGCGCTCGAGTGGGACAGCGAGGAGACCCGCGGCGGCGCGCCCGCGCGCAGCTGGCTGCGCACCAAGGCCAACTCGATCGAAGGCGGGACGAGCGAGGTGATGCTCAACGTCATCGCCAAGCGCATCCTCGAACTGCCGGGGGCGTAATAACCCTCTCCCCTTGGGGAGAGGGTTGGGAGAGGGGGCCGCGCGCTCCCTTTATTGGCAGGATCAACGAGGGCCGGGGTGCGGATTTCCCCTCTCCCCGGCCCTCTCCCCTGAAGGGGAGAGGGAGAATCGAATGCCGCTTTATCACGACGACGATCAGGCGATGCTCGCCGACACCGCGGGCCAGTTCATGGCCGAAGAAGGCGCGATCGCGAAACAGCTGCGCCACTGGCGCGACCGCGAGTGCAAGGACGGCTTCGGCCATGCGCTGTGGAAGCAGATGGCCGAAATGGGTTTCACCGGCCTCCTGCTCGACGAAGCCGACGGTGGGCTCGGCATGGGCCATGTCGAGGCGGGCATCGTGCTGGAAGAGATCGGCCGCAACCTCACCCCCTCGCCGTTCCTGACCAGCTCGGTGATGGCGGCGAGCGCGCTGAAGGGCGCGAGTGACGAACTGCGCGGGCGCTGGCTGCCGGGCCTCGTTTCGGGCGACAGCGTGTTCGCGGTCGCGATCGACGAAGGCGCCAAGCACCGGCCCGAGCGGATCGCCTGCCGCGCGGAGAAGTCGGGCAACGGGTTCAAGCTCTCGGGCCGCAAGGACTTCGTGGTGCAGGGCGCGAGCGCGGACATGATCGTGGTCGCCGCGCGCACCTCGGGCGCCGACGACGATGCCGGGGGGATCACCCTGTTCGCCGTGCCCAAGGACGCGGCGGGCCTCAGCCACGACGCGGTGCGGCTGGTCGACAGCTCGATGGCGAGCCACCTGACGCTCGACGGCGTGGAACTCGA
Source organism: Pelagerythrobacter sp. (assembly GCF_041912895.1). Taxonomy (NCBI): domain Bacteria; kingdom Pseudomonadati; phylum Pseudomonadota; class Alphaproteobacteria; order Sphingomonadales; family Erythrobacteraceae; genus Pelagerythrobacter; species Pelagerythrobacter sp. The sequence continues at coordinate 97,008 of NZ_JAYSGI010000003.1, forward strand.
CGGCGACGCGGTGATCGGCGAGGTCGATGGCGGACGCGAAGTCCTGAACCGCGTGCTCGACGCCGGGCGCGTCGGCGCAGCCGCCGAGGGCGTCGGCGTCGCGCGCGGGGCGATGGACATGACCGTCGACTACCTCCGGCAGCGCAAGCAGTTCGGCAAGGTGATCGGCGAGTTCCAGGCGCTCCAGCACCGCGCCGCGCACCTCTATTCGGAAGTCGAGATCGCGCGTGCGGCGACGATCAAGGCGCAGCAACTGCTCGATGCCGGGGCCGACGCCGCCAGCCTCATGGCTTCGGTCGCCAAGGCCAAGGTCGGCAAGGCGGCGGGCCTCGCGGTGAAGGAAGGCGTGCAGATGCACGGCGGCATCGGGATGACCGACGAATACGACATCGGCCTCTACATGAAGCGCGACCGCGCGCTCGCCGAGTTCATGGGCGATGTCTACTACCACGCGGGCCGGGTGGCCGAACTGAGCGGATACTGACGGAGAATCCACATGAACCTCGAAGACCTGTTCGGCCTCAAGGGCCGCGTCGCGCTCGTTACCGGCGGCAGCCGCGGGATCGGGCGGATGATCGTGGAAGGCTTCCTCGCCGCCGGGATCGACCGGGTGTACATCACCGCGCGCAAGGGCGGCGAACTGCACGAGGCTGCCGAGGAACTGGGCGACAAGGTCGTGCCGATCCAGGGCGACATCTCGACGATGGAAGGCATCGACGAACTGGTGACCGCGATCTCCGCGAAGGAGAGCAAGCTCGACATCCTCGTCAACAACGCGGGCGCGGCGTGGGGCGCGGACTACACCGAGTTCCCCGAAGCCGGGTGGGACAAGGTGATGGACCTCAACGTCAAGACCCCGTTTTTCCTCACCCAGAAGTTGCACGGCCTGCTGACCGCCGCCGCGAGCGCGGAGCGGCCGGCCAAGGTCATCAACATCACCTCGGTCGACGGGCAGCGGGTTAACCCGTGGGAAACCTACAGCTACCAGGCGAGCAAGGCCGCGCTGATCCACCTGACCCGCCGCATGGCAGCGCGGCTGGTAAGCGATCATGTCCACGTCACCAGCCTGGCGCCGGGCGCCTTCCCATCGAACATGAACCGCGCCGCGCGTGATCACGAGGAACGGTCGGCCGCGGGCATTCCGGCGAAGCGCGTGGGCGACGTGCGCGACATGGGCGGCACCGCCGTCTACCTCGCCAGCCGCGGGGGCGACTACACGATCGGCGAGACGCTGACGGTGGACGGCGGCGTGGTGAACGCGCACCTGCCGACGCACTTCGCAGAGCCGGGTTGAGGGAGCGTGGTGGACCGCTGACCCACCCCTTTTGAAAAACTCTGCCGTCACCGTCCGCTTCCCGCGAGCAGCGCTTGACGGTCTATTGCATCGAACCGCCGCAGCAGCCGGAAAAGCGCGGAATTTTCGGGTTTCTGGCGGATCGCGGCCATGCGGCCGCGCTGGAGCAGCGGCTGGACGAGGCCCGCTTCGGCCTGCCGGAAGACTGTGTCATTTGTCACCTTCCGAAAATCGGCCTTCGGCGCGACCAGCCGCCCCGATCCGGGCGGCGTGAGCACGTAATCCCAAGCATTCGCGAAACTCGACGCATCGGCCCGCGAACGCAGGCGATAGGCACTGTTGCGCGTCATCCCCGCCGCGCGCGCCGCGTTGGTAACCGAGCCGGTAAGATAGAGCGTTGCGAGGAACGCGCACTGCCGCACCTCGCTCCACCCGTCGCGCCGTGCACGCAGCGGCACCGGCTGGAAGAACGGCGGACGGCGACGGACGCGATGGGCGGCCTGTTTGCGCATCCGCGAAGGTAAGGCAGATTTGGCGCGTGTAGGAAAATGGATTTTGGGAGCGGCGACTAACGGGTGGCAGGCGGACTCAACCCCAACCACCCGCCAGTTCAGCAATACCGCCTGCCGCGAAGGCCACGGCTATCGCGGCGAGGAAGATTCCGTAGCCAATGAGAATTTTCCGGCCGTATCCTTCGTGGCCTTCCCGCTTCCTAAAGCCTGCTGCCCAGCGGGGAAGGAAAAATCGAGTGGCATAGATGCGGGCAACCGCAGCCACGCACCATGCCGCGATGAAAACCCCAAGCATGATCTGAGGAACGATGCTCATCATTTAAGGCTAGAATGTAGTGATTATGTTCGCAATGGGGTCGAGACCCACCCCTACGCTTCACCCCATCAATTCCCGCACGAACCCGATCAGCCCGGTCTGCCGCGCGCGTTTCATGCGTTCCGCATGGAGGATACGGCGGACTTTCTCGAAGCAGACATTCACGTCGTCGTTGACCACGACGTAATCGTAGCCGTCCCAGTGGCTGATTTCGGCGCGGGCGCGGTCCATGCGGCCGTCGATCACTTCGTCGCTGTCGGTCGCGCGCGCTTTGAGGCGGCGGTGCAGCTCGTCGAGGCTGGGGGGCAGGATGAACACCCGGACGACGTCCTGCTGGTCCTTCTGGTAGAGCTGCTGAGTGCCCTGCCAGTCGATGTCGAACAGGAAATCCTGCCCGTCCTTCAGGCCTGCGCGGATATGGCCCTTGGGCGTACCGTAGCGATGATCGAACACCGGCGCCCATTCGTAGAAATCGTCGTGCTCGATCATCCGGTCGAACTCGGCGTCATCGACGAAATGATAATGCACCCCCTCGATCTCGCCGGCACGCATCGGGCGCGTGGTGGCGGAAACCGACAGCCGGATCTCGCTCTCCGCCTCCAGCAGCATGCGCGAGATCGTCGTCTTGCCGGCGCCCGAGGGCGAGGAGAGGATGAACATCAGCCCGCGGCGATGGAGGGTGTCGGGTTCGGCCATGCGCGCTCATGCGCCGAGCGGTGCGGCGAAATCAAGCCCCGCGCGCGGGGGCGAAGGCGGTTATTTCTTCCGCTTCGCCTGCTTGCGCAGCGCCTTGTCGCCCTTGCGCTGGGCGGACAGGCGGGACTTGCGCCGATCGAGCAGCGCGCGCGCCAGCAATCCGCCGCCGACCACGACCGCGCCAGGGATCGAGCGGGTGGCGACGCGCGCCACGACCACCGAGCCCAATGTCTGCAGCAGCGTGCGGTTCTCGACGATATCCTTGGCGGTCGATCCGCCGTAGCGGTTGCGGAGCAAGCCCTTTTCCAGCCCCAGCCGCATCAGCCGCCCGCCGCCACGCAGCAGGATATCGTGGATCAGCAGGTTGGTGGCGGGATTGGGGCTGGGGCCGACGACCTTGTCATCGTCCGGCACGATGCGATCGCCCGTCTTGTCGACCGCCTTCGCGATCCGATCGCTCGCGTGTGTGGTGCGTTTGCGCCTCGCCATGCCCGTGCCCCTTGCTTGTTCCGGCGGGCAGTGCCGGCCAGACCTTATTTCTTGCGGCCGAAATCGACCGTGACGACGTTCGAGCCGTCCTCGCTTTCGCCAACGGTCGGCCGGTCGCCGCGTTCCGGCCCGTCGTTTTCGGCATCGTCGTGCGCTTCGGGCGCCATGTCGGCGACGCTGGCCTGGAACTGCAGCCCGAAATCCACCGCCGGATCGACGAAGGCGGTGATCGCGGCATAGGGAATATCGAGCTTCGACGGCAGCTGGTTGAAGCTGAGGCCGACGGAGAAGCCATCCTCCCCCACGTCGAGATCCCAGAACTTGTTCTGCAGCACGATCGTCATCTCGTCGGGGAACCGCTCGCGCAGGTGCGCGGGGATGGAGACGCCGGGCGCGTGGGTCTTGAAGGTGATGTAGAAGTGATGGCCGCCGGGCAACTCGCTGCCGTTCGCCTGGATTTCGCCGAGCACGCGGCCGACTACCGCGCGCAGGGCCTCCTGCACGATTTCGTCGTAGGGGATCAGGCTGTCGGGTGTTTCGTCGGTCATCTCGCCCGCTTGGTGGCGAGGCTTCGCGCGCCGGTCAAGCGCCAATGCTTGCGCGATGCCCGGGCTTGCGTATAGCGCCGCAGACATGCGCAAGGGCAGGATCGAGCGGAAGACGGCGGAAACCGCGATCGCGGTCGAGGTGAACCTCGACGGCAGCGGCACCTATTCGGTTTCCACCGGGATCGGTTTCCTCGACCACATGGTCGAGCAGTTCTCCCGCCATTCGCTGATCGACGTGACGATGACGGTCGAGGGCGACCTGCACGTCGACCAGCACCACACGACCGAGGACAGCGCGATCGCGTTGGGCCAGGCGCTGAGCGATGCGCTGGCCGACAAGGCGGGCATCGCCCGCTACGGCCAGGCCTATTCGCCGATGGACGAGACGCTGGCACGCGTCGCGCTCGATATCTCGGGGCGGCCCTACCTCGTGTGGCGCGCGGGCTTCAGCCAGACGCGGCTGGGCGAGTGGGACACCGAACTGATCGAGCACTGGTTCCACTCGGTCGCGCAGGCCGCCGGGATCACGCTGCACGTGGAGCTGCTCTACGGCACCAACAACCACCACATCTGCGAGGCGATCTACAAAGGCTTCGCCCGCGCGATGCGGCAGGCGGTGGAGATCGACCCGCGCAAGGGCGGCGCGATTCCCTCGACGAAGGGCCAGCTCGGTGGCTGAGCGCGTCGCGCTGATCGATTACGGCGCGGGGAATCTCAGGTCTGTCGAGAACGCGCTGCGCACCGTGGGCGCGGATGTGCGGGTGACCGCCGACCCCGATGCGGTGCGCGGGGCGGAGCGGATCGTGCTGCCGGGCGTCGGTTCCTTCGCGGCATGTGCGCACGGCCTGCGGGCGATCGACGGGCTGGTCGAGGCGCTGGAGGAGCGGGTCCGCGCCGGCGGCGCGCCGTTTCTCGGTATCTGCGTGGGGATGCAACTGCTGGCGGAGCGCGGGCTGGAGCACGGCGCGACGCCCGGCCTCGGCTGGATCGCGGGCGAAGTGCGCGAAATCGCGCGGACCGACCCGGCGATCAAGGTGCCGCACATGGGCTGGAACGACGTCGCCCCCAGCGCGCACGCCGGGCCGGTGCTGGCGGCGGGCGAGGCCTATTACCTGCATTCGTATCACTTCGCCGCGTCCGAGCCGCACGACATCGCGGCGATGACCGACCACGGCGGCGGAATCGTCGCGGCGGTCGCGCGCGACACTGTGCTGGGCGTGCAGTTCCATCCCGAAAAGAGCCAGGCCTACGGGTTGGAGATGCTCGCCCGCTTCATGGAGTGGAAGCCATGATCGTCTTCCCCGCGATCGACCTCAAGGGCGGGCAGGTCGTGCGCCTGGCCGAAGGCGACATGGCGCGCGCCACCGTCTACGGCGACGATCCCGCAGCGCAGGCCATGCTGTTCGCCGAGGCGGGCGCGGGCCACCTGCATGTGGTCGACCTCGACGGATCGTTCGCCGGGCGGGCGGAGAATCGCGCGGCGGTCGAGGCGATCGTCGCGGCCTTTCCCGGCTACGTCCAGCTCGGCGGCGGCATCCGCACGCGCGCGGCGGTGGAGGGGTGGTTCGATCTCGGCGTGGCGCGCATCGTGATGGGCACCGCCGCGCTGAAGGACCCGCAGTTCGTGCGCGACATGGCGGGTGAGTTCGCGGGCGGCATCGTGGTCGCGGTCGATGCGAGGGACGGCATGGTCGCGACCGAGGGCTGGGCCGAGGTGTCGGACGTGCCGGTGGCCGATCTCGCGCGCCGGTTCGAGGATGCCGGGGTCGCGAGCCTGCTGTTCACCGATATCGGGCGCGACGGGCTGCTGAAAGGCTGCAACGTCGATGCGACGGTGGACCTCGCGCGCCGGGTCGACATTCCGGTGATCGCCAGCGGCGGGGTCAAGGGCCTGTCCGACATCCGCCTGCTGGCGCTGCACGAAGGCGACGGGATCGAAGGCGTTATCACCGGCCGCGCGCTCTATGACGGACGGCTCGATCTGGCGACGGCGCTGGCTATGGCGGGCGGGGCGTGACGGTTCGCATTCGCGTCATTCCCTGTCTCGACGTGGCCCAGGGGCGCGTGGTGAAGGGGGTGAACTTCGTCGATCTGCGGGACGCGGGCGATCCAGTCGAGCAGGCGCAGGCCTACGATGCGGCGGGGGCGGACGAGCTGTGCTTCCTCGATATCTCCGCCAGCCACGAAGGGCGCGGGACGTTGCTCGATATCGTGCGGCGCACGGCGGAAGTGTGCTTCATGCCGTTCACCGTGGGCGGCGGGGTACGCACGGCGGAGGATGCGCGCGCGCTGCTGCTGGCGGGGGCGGACAAGGTCGCGGTGAACAGCGCGGCGGTGTCGCGGCCCGAGGTCGTGGCCGAGATCGCCGCGCGCTTCGGCAGCCAGTGCTGCGTCGCTTCGGTCGATGCGCGGCGGGTGAGTGACGGTCGGTGGGAAGTATTTACCCACGGCGGGCGGCGGGGCACCGGGATCGACGCCATCGAACATGCCGCGCGGCTGGCGGAACTGGGCGCGGGCGAACTGCTCGTCACGTCGATGGACGGCGACGGGATGCAAGGCGGATACGACCTCGCGCTGACCCGCGCGATCGCCGATGCGGTGCCGGTGCCGGTGATCGCCAGCGGCGGGGTGGGCACCTTGCAGCATCTCGTCGATGGCGTGACCGAGGGCCATGCGAGCGCGGTGCTCGCCGCCTCGATTTTCCACTTCGGCACGCATTCGATCGCCGAGGCGCACGCCGCGCTGCGCGCCGCCGGGCTGCCTGCGCGCGGTTAACTGGCTGGCGCCGACAGTGCCATGGCGGGACGGGGCTGGGTTCGCGCTTGTCCGGTCCGGACAAACGCGCTCTTCCGCAGCCGTCATGCGCGCCGCACCATTCGCCCTCCTATTGATTGCCGCTCCGGTGCAGGCCGGTGCCGGGACGCCGATTCCCGAACCGTCGAACCTCGCGCTGTTCGGCCTCGGGCTCGCCGGGCTGGTGATCGGACGGCGCATGGCGGCACGCCGCAAGTCTCCCGACAAGGATCGGTCGGGCAGGGATTGACCCGCCACCGCGCCGTCCGCATGGATGGCGCGATGGACGCGCTTTCCCGCCTCGAACGCACGATCGCCGAGCGCCGCGGCGCCGATCCACAAGCCAGCTACGTCGCGCAGCTGCACGACCGCGGCGTGCCCGTGATCGCTCGCAAGGTGGGCGAGGAAGCGGTCGAGGCCGCCGTCGCCGCGCTCGCGGGCAGCCGCGAGGAGCTGGTGGGCGAAGCCGCCGACGTGTTGTTCCACCTGATGGTCCTGTTGTCGGCCAAGGACATTCCGCTGGCCGAGGTGCTGGCGGAACTGGACCGGCGCGAGGGCGTCTCGGGTCTCGAGGAAAAAGCCAGCCGGAGCGAATGATGCCGATCGACGCGACCAGACCCTACGACGACGACAACGTGTTCGCCAAAGTGTTGCGCGGCGAGATCCCCGCGAACACCGTCTACGAAGACGAATGGGCGCTCGCGTTCGAGGATATCTCGCCGCAGGCCGAGATTCACACGCTGGTGATCCCCAAGGGCAGGTACGTGAGCTGGGACGATTTCACCGCCAAGGCGAGCGAGGCGGAGATCGCCGGGTTCGTGCGCGCGGTGGGCAAGGTCGCGCGCGACAAGGGGCTGGTCGAGCCCGGATATCGCCTGATGGTCAACCTCGGGCAGCACGGCGGGCAGGAGATCCCGCACCTCCACGTCCACGTCTTCGGTGGCGAGCCGCTGGGGCGGATGATCGCGAAATAGGCACGGGTCACGGTTTCGTTTGCTCGGCGAGTCCCGCTTCCGCTAGGGGCGTTGCAGATGCGTAACAGCCCGACACCCCCCGGCGGCCTGATCGACGGCACGCGCCACCTCTACGCGGTGCGCGTCTATTACGAGGATACCGACCTGTCGGGCGTGACCTACCACGCCAACTATCTGCGCTGGTTTGAACGCGCCCGGTCCGATCTGCTGCGCCTGCTGGAGATCGACCAGCGCGCCGCGATCGAGGCGGGCGAGGGCGCCTATGCGGTCGCCGACCTCGCGATCCGTTATCTGCGCCCGGCGAAGCTCGACGACGACGTGACGATCGAGACGCGCTGCACGCAGTTGCGCGCGGCGAGCTGCCGGATGCACCAGCGCGCGCTGAGGGGCGACGACCTGCTGACCGATGCGACCCTGCGCGTCGGCTTCGTCGCGCCCGACGGCCGCCCGCGCCGCCAGCCGCAGTCGTGGCAACACGCTTTCCAGACTCTACTCACCAGCGAAGAAGAAGCTCTATGATCCTTTCGCAACTCGCCGCGGCCGCGCCCAACCGGCTCGACCCGGTGCAACTGTTCCTCGATGCCGACATCATCGTCCAGCTCGTGATGATCGGGCTGCTCGCGGCCAGCGTGTGGACGTGGACGATCATCGTCTCGTTCTCGATGCGCATGGGCGGCATCCACCGCCGCGCCAGCGAGTTCGAGGCGGAATTCTGGCGCACCGACGATTTCGACGGTTTCATGAAGCATCATGCCAAGCAGAACGTCCCGGTCGCGCGGATCGCGGGCGCGGGGATGGCCGAATGGCGCCGCTCGACCAAGGGCGGGGTGAAGGACCGCGAAGGGCTGCGCGAGCGCGTGGCGCAGGCGATGGAAGGGCAGGTCGCGGAAGAGGCGGACACGCTCGCCGCGCGGCTCACTTTCCTCGCCACGGTCGGCTCGGTCGCGCCGTTCGTGGGCCTGTTCGGCACCGTGTGGGGCATCATGAACAGCTTCTTCCAGATCGGGGCGCAGGAATCGAGCTCGCTCGCGGTCGTCGCGCCGGGCATCTCGGAAGCGCTGTTCGCCACCGCGATCGGCCTGTTCGCCGCGATCCCCTCGGTCATCGCCTACAATCGCTTCAGCCATTCGGTGAACGCGATGGAGGCGCGCCTGCAGCGCTTCGCCGATCGCTTCCACGCCAGCCTCAGCCGCCAGCTGGAGCGGATGTAACATGGCGATGGGACTGGCCGGATCGGGCAGGCGTGCGCGCGGGCGCGGCAGCCGGCGCACGCCGATGGCGGAGATCAACGTCACGCCGTTCGTCGACGTGATGCTGGTGCTGCTGATCATCTTCATGGTCACCGCGCCGATGCTGACCGCGGGCGTGCCGGTCGACCTGCCCGACAGCCGCGCCAACGCGCTGCCGCAAGAGCAGCAGGAAATCACCGTCTCGATCACCGGCGACGGCATGATCTATCTCGACGATGTCGGGCTGGCGCCGGGCGAACTGCCCGAGCGGCTCGCGAACGCGGGCTGCGACGTGGGCGAAGGGCGGCAGATAACGCTGCGCGCCGACCGCACGCTCGACTACGGCCGGGTGATGGGCGTGATGGGCGAGCTCAACCGCGCGGGCTGCAACCGCATCTCGCTGGTCACCCACGGTTCAGTTTCGGCTCCATAGCTGGCTGAAAGATGGCAAGCGTCGCTCTGACCCGCGAAGAAAGGATCGGCCTCGGCATCGCCGTGGTGCTGCATGTCGCACTCGTCGTGCTGCTGCTGATCCAGCCGCGCGTCGCCGAGCCGCCACCGATCCCCGAACGGATGACGGTGAGCCTGGCCGAAGACGTGGGGCCGGTTTCGGTCTCGCCCGATCCGGTGGCCGAAAGCCGCGCCGCGATCGCCCCGACGCTGAGCGAGCGGCCGATGCCGATGCCCGAGCCGGTGCAGGACCAGCCGCGGCCGGTGGAAGTCGAGCGGCCCGCACCGCCCGAACGCCCGCAGCCGCGCGCCACCAGCGCGCCGCGCGAACGGCCCGCGCCGCGCCGCGAACCTACGCCCCGGCGCGAAACCCGCCCCGAGCCGCGCCCGGCGCAGGAGCGCAGCGGCGGCAGCCGGATCGGCAGCGACTTCCTCGGCGGTTCGGGATCGAGCACGACGACCGAGGAGACGCGCGTTCCCGCCAGCCAGATCGGCGCGAGCGCCAAGGCCTCGATCATCCAGGCGATCATCCGCCAGATCAAGCCGCACTGGTCCGCCCCGCAGGGGGCCGACGCGGACCAGCTCGTATCGATCCTTTCCTTCCGGCTGAACGAGGACGGGAGCCTTTCGGGCACCCCGCGCGTAGTCAGCCAATCGGGCGAAACGGCATCGAACCGGCCGCAGAAGGCGCTCCACGCCGAACGCGCGGTGCGCGCGGTGCAGCTCGCCGCACCGTTCGACCTGCCGCCCGAATACTACAACGCCTGGAAGTCGATCGACGGCGCCAGATTCGACAGGAACCTTTCGCGATGAAGCCGATCCTAGCCCTCGTTTCCCTCGCCCTGTTCGCCGCGCCCGCCGCCGCGCAGGATGCACCGCCGCCGCAACCGGTGCCGGCCCAGCCCGCGCCGACCGCGTCCGCGCAGGACCTCGGCACGCCCTTACCGACCGGCGGCGAAGTGGAGACGATCGAGCAGCAGGACAGCGGGCTGACCTTCACCGTCACCGACGAGAGCGAGTGGCAGGATCTGGGCATCGCGATCCCCGGCTTCGCGACCGACCGCGATGCGCCGACCCCGGCCAATTCCTCGGGTACCGCCGCGCTGGGCAAGGAACTGGCGCGCGTGGTGTTCAACGATCTGCGCAACAACGGGCTGTTCAAGCCGGTCGGGCCGGATTCGCTACCCCAGCCGACTTTCCCGCAGATCACCGCGCCCAACTGGCCCACGTGGTCGAGCCGGGGCGCGGAAATGCTCGTCCACGGATACGTCCGCGCGCGTGACGACGGGCAGCTGATCGTCGGCTGCTATCTCTACGACATGGCGCTGCAGAGCGAGCTGGTGCGCGAAGGCTGGGTCGTGCCCCCGGCGGACTGGCGGCGCGCGGCGCACAAGTGCTCCGATCTCGTCTATTCGCGCCTGTCGGGCGAAGACCCGTTCTTCGACAGCCGCATCGCCTATATCGCCGAGACCGGGCCGAAGGATAACCGGGTCAAGCGTCTGGCGATCATGGATTCGGACGGGGCGAACCACCGCTTCATCACCACCGGCCGTTCGACCGCGCTCACCCCGCGCTATTCGCCCGACTACCGCAAGCTGCTGTACCTTTCGTACGTCGACGGCAATCCGCGGCTCTACATCTACGATATCGGCAGCGGCCGTCAGACGCTGGTGACCGAGAGCGCCAATCCCACCTTCGCTCCGCGCTGGAGCCCGGATGGACGCTGGATCCTTTATTCCATGGCGGTCGCGGGCAATACCGACATCTACCGCGTGTCGGTGCAGGGCGGCGAAAGCGTGCGGCTGACCAACGCGCCGGGCATCGACATCGGCGGATCGTATTCGCCCGATGGTAACCGGATCGTGTTCGAGAGCGACCGTTCGGGTGGGCAGCAGATCTACATCATGAACGCCGATGGATCGAACCAGCAGCGCATCTCGTTCTTCGGCGGGCGCGCGGCGACGCCGGAATGGAGCCCGCGCGGCGACCAGATCGCCTTCACCCGCATCGCCGGCGACTTCAACGTCGCCGTGATGAGCCCCAACGGCCGCAACATGCGCACGCTGACCGGCGGCTGGCAGGACGAGGCACCGACCTGGAGCCCCAACGGCCGGATCATCCAGTTCTTCCGCACCGAGCGCAACTCTGGCAAGAGTCAGCTGTGGCAGGTCGATCTGACGGGGCGCAACGAACGGCGTCTGCCGACACCAGTGGATGCGTCGGACCCGGCATGGGGACCGATTCTGCCGTAGAAGCATTTGAGAAAGTACTGCGGGGGTCGCACCCAATTTTTGGTATGAGGGAAACGTCCATGAACACACGCTTCGTCACCATCGCCGTTATTGCCGGCGCCACCGCCCTGGCCGGGTGCAAGAAGGAACCGCCCGAATCGCTTCCGCCCGAGCCCGCTCCGACGACTTCGACCCCGGCACCCACCACGCCGACCGGTCCGGTGCTCGGCACGCAGGAGCATTTCGAGAATGCGGTGAACGGGCAGAACGTGATCTATTTCGATACCGATCGCTACAACATCGACAGCGCCGATCAGGCCGCTCTGCAAACGCAGGCGCAGTATCTGGCGCAGTACGCGAACATCATGATCACCGTCGAAGGCCATGCCGACGAACGCGGCACGCGCGAATACAACCTCGCGCTGGGCGAGCGCCGTGCGAACGCGGCCAAGAACTACCTCGTCAGCATCGGCGTGCCCGCGAACCGCGTGCGCACGGTGAGCTACGGCAAGGAACGCCCGGTCGCGCTGGGTTCGAACGAGCAGGCATGGGCGCAGAATCGCCGCGCCGTCAGCGTCGTCGTCAACTGATCGGAGCCGGTCGCGCTGCGCCCCGTGGCGTGGCGCGGCCGGTTCAGCCGCCGATGGCGGCCGTCATCGCCAGCGGCGCCACCACGTCCGCATCGCCGGCGATGGTGTTCGTGCCCGAGCCGCTCGCGAGCACGAACAGCGCCATCACGAGCGCGCAGATGGTAGCTGAAAAGGCGAGTTGGCGGCTCATGTCGTGTCCGGTGGCGTCTTTGCGCGCCGTGCTAGCCGCGCAAACATGAACGCCGTGTTGCGGTGCAATATTTTTTCGCTTCCGTCCGTCTGCACCTTGCCGCCGCGCCGGTGATCCTTACAATTTGCCTCGCATGATCCTCGCTCTCAACCCGTCGCGGGCGCCGGCATGAGCCGCGCGCGCCGCTCCCTCGATTGGGGCTTCCCGCGCTGGCGCCCCTATGGCGCATCGCGCGAGGCGACGACTGTGCGCCTGTGCGATCGCCACGGATGCGAGGAGCCGGGCGATTGCCCCGCGCCCAAGTCCCCCAACAGCCCCGAGCGGTGGTATTTCTGCCAGCGCCACGCGGCCGAATACAATTCGAAGTGGGACTACTTCGAAGGGCTCGACAAGGCGGAAAAAGCCGCGCGCGCCAAGGCGGAGCAGGCCGAGAGCGCAGGGTATGCAGAGGCGCAGCACTACGGCTGGAGCGGCAGCGGCGACGGCTCGCGCTCGGCGGACGAGATGCGCGCGCTCGAAGTGCTGGGGCTGGAAGCGGATGCGGACATCGCCGCCGTCAAGAAAGCCTACCGCGCCCACGCGAAGGAAGTGCACCCCGACGTGCGGCCCGGCGACGCCGAAGCCGCGAAGCGCTTCCAGGCCTACCAGACCGCCTACGAAGTGCTGAAACAGGCCGAAGAACGGCGGGAGTGGAAGGGCTGAGGCGACAACCGGGGGACATACGATGAGAGGATGGATTGCGATTTCGCTGGCGCTGGCGAGCGGAGCGACGGGCACGGCGGCTGCCCGCACGCCGCCGCCGCCGATCGTCGCCTCGCCTGTCGCCGGGGAGAACCAGCGTCTGCTGCTGACATGGCGCGCCGGCGAGGCCCGCTGCAACGACGGCGTCGCCCAACCCGAAGCGCTCCGTCGCCCGCTCAACCGACTGGTGCTGGAAGGGGGACTGAAGCCGGAGGCCGTCACCTACGGTTTCGAGATCGATTCGCGCGGCCGCACCCGGTCGATCGCGAAGATCGGTGAGGGCAATGATCGCATGGTCGATGATGTCGCGCCCGCGCTGGCGGCCAGCCGGTTTGCCCTCGGACGCGCGCGCGCCGGGTGCATCGTCACCTTCACGCCCGAAACCGCCAGTCTGTCCGCCGCGCCGGTGCCCGAACTCGTGTCCTACACCATGAACCCGGGCGCACAGCGGCTGCCGCGCGAAGCGTCCGAGCGGATCGGGGGCGACGGGAATTGCATCGAACGTCCATTCCCCGCGCCGCTGCTGCGGGCCTATCCCGATTTCGAGGCGATCCGCAGAACCCCGGGCGCGCGAGACTGGGCGATGGTGGGCTACGATCTCGACGCCGCGGGCGCGCCGATCGCCACGCGGATCGTCACCGGCACGGGCAACGCGGCGCTCGACCAAGCGGCGCTGGAGGCAGTCGGCGATTCCCGGTTCACGGAAGGTTCGCGCACCGGGTGCCGATACCCTTATTGGCTGGCCCCGGCCGTGCTGGAGGCGCCTGCGATGCCGTCGCGCGATGCGCCGGAGATGGCGGAAAGCGCAGCATGCTCCGATAGGGCGGGATTTACCCAACCGCCGAGGCTGATCCTTCCCGACGCCTATCGCCGCCGGGCGATCGAGGGCTGGGCGATCGTGCGCTACGACGTCGCCACGTGGGGCGACATCGGGAACGTGGAAGTGATCGACGCGCAACCGAGCGAAGACTTCGGCAAACAGGCGGTGCAGATGCTGGCGATGGCGAAGTTGCCGGCCTCGACCAGCGGCATGACGGGATGCGTCGACCGCGTCCTCTTCCAGATGCCCACGCGCGGGCGGAGCGCCGAGAACGAGGAAACGATCGCCGCCTACTGAAGGCGCGCCAGTTCCAACCGCTCCACCAGCGCTTCGGCCAGTCGTTCGCCCAGTTCGGGACCTTGGTCGGGATAGAGATACGGCTCGATCAGTTCGCATTCCATCACCGCCGGTTCGTCCGAGGGCAGGCGGGCCATGTCGACGCGGGCGTAGAGCAGGTCGGCGAAGGGGAGCGCAGCGATCACGGCTTGCGCGGTGGCGAGGTCTTGCTCGCTCGGGTAATGGGCCGCTTCGGCGCCGCCGAACAGCGACTGGACCCTGTATTCGCCGGTCGCCGGGCGCTTTTGGACCGCGTGCGAGAACTGCCCGCCGATGAAGACGAAGGTGAATTCGCCCTCGCTTTCGATCGCGGGCAGGAACGGCTGGATCATCGCCGCGCGGCCCATGCGCCAGCCTTCATCCGGCAAGGCGTCGCGCGTGAAGCTGTGCTGGCCGAGGCCACCCGCGCCGACCTGCCGCTTCACCACCACGCGGTCGACGGCGAACGCATCCATCGCGGCTACGATCTCGGCGCGGCCCGGATCATCGTGCCATTTCGTCGGGATCACGGTCACACCGGCATCGGCGAGCGCGCGCAGGTAGCGCTTGTCGAGGTTCCAGCGCACGACCTCGGGCGGGTTGCACGCCGCCACGCCGCGCGCCGCCAGCGCATCGAGCCGGGCGACGAATTCCGCCGCGCTATCCTGATAGTCCCACGCCGTGCCGAGCAGCACCGCGGCCAGCCCGTCGAAATCGGCCAGCGGCGCGCGCCAGTCGATCTCCACCAGGTCCATGCCCCGATCGGCGAAGGCGGGCCGCAGCGCGGCGACCTCGAGATCGTGCTCGAAAGCGTCGCCGCGCCGCGGGGCCGAACCGGGCAGCGTTTCCGCGCAGGCGAGGAAGCCGACCCGGCGCACGGCTGTCAGACCGCTTCCAGCGCCTGTTCGAAATCGGCGATCAGGTCGTCCGCGTCCTCGATCCCGATCGAGATGCGCACGAGGTTGTCCGAAATGCCCAGCTCCGCCCGGCGCCCCTGCGGCACCGAGAGATGCGTCATCGAGGCGGGGTGGCTGGCGAGCGTCTCCGTGCCGCCGAGGCTGACCGCGAGCTTGGCGACCTTCAGCGCGTCGAGGAAGCGGAAGCATTCGGCCTCGCCGCCGCGGATGAACAGCGAGAAGGTCGACCCCGCGCCCGAGCAGTGCCGCTCGTAGATGTCCTGCTGGCGCGCGTCCTTGATCGTGCCGAGGTAGCCGAGCCCTTCGACCTTGGCGTGCCCGGCGAGGTATTCGCAGACCTTCGCCGCATTCTCGCCCGCGCGCTGCATCCTGAGTTCGACCGTCTCGAGCGAACGCAGCAGCATCCACGCGGTGTTGGGATCGGCGATGCCGCCCATCGTGTTGCGCAGCGCGCGCACCGGGTCCATCCATGTCTTTGCGCCCGCGACGCTGCCCGCGACGAGATCGGAATGGCCGCCGACGTACTTGGTCAGCGAATAGCAGACGATGTCCGCCCCGTTGTCGAGCGGGCGCTGCCACAGCGGGCCGAGGAAGGTGTTGTCGATCGCGATCGGGGTTATCGCCGGGTCGAGCGCCGCGTCGCGGGCGTCGCGCACGGCCTCCACGTCGACCAGCGCATTGGTCGGGTTGCCGGGGCTCTCCAAGTAGATCATCGCGACCTTGCCGCCGTTTTCGTCGGCCTGCGCCTTCGCCCTGGCGAGCACCGCGTCAAGCCGTTCGCGCGTCGCGCCCGCCGGGAAATCGATGTAGGTCACGCCGAACTTCGACAGCACCTTGGCGACGAAGCCTTCGCTCGCGGCGTAGAGCGGGCCCGAATGGACGATCACGTCGCCCGCCGAGCAATAGGCCAGCATCAGCACGCAAATCGCGGTCATGCCGCTGGAGAACGACAGCGCATCCTCCGCCCCGTCCCAGATGGCGAGACGATCTTCGAGGATTTCCTGGTTCGGCCCGTTGAAGCGCGAATAGACGAGGCCTTCGGCGCCGCCGGGGCGCAGGCCGGTGATGCCTTCGAAGTGGCGCTTGCCCGCCGCCGCGCTCTCGAACGCGAACGTGCTGGTGAGGAAGATCGGGGGCTTCAATGAACCTTCGGACAGTGTCGGCTCGTAGCCGTGGCCCATCATCAGTGTGCTGGGCTTCAACTGACGGCCGTCGATCTTGGTGACCTCCGGCTTCGGGTTGCGGCGCGGAGTGGGCTTGTCGATGGAATCGATCGCGTCGGGCATGGGATGTCCTTCCTTGCGTCACGCTCCCAGGAAGGCAGGAGCCGAATGGCGGGCCACGCGGCGCCCGCTCCTAACCTCCGCAGGAACGCCTCTCCGCATGGATGCCGTAACGGCGATGGCGAATATCGCCGGGCGGGGCGATTTTCAACACGCGTCAGCCGACGAGCGCGGCCATCCCCCAGACGCATGCGACGATCAGGAATATTCCGGCGATATCGAGCAGCACGCCCGCCCCGACCATGCGCTCGATTCGGATATGTCCGGTCGACCAGGCGATCGCGTTGGGCCCGGTCCCCGCCGGCAGCATGAAGCCCCAGCTCGCCGCGAGCGCGGCGGGCATCGCGAGCAGGACCGGATCGGCCCCGAGCGCGACGACGAGGCTGGCGACGACCGGGATGATCGCGCTGGCGGTGGCGACGTTGCTGGCGAATTCGGTGATCAGCACGACCATCGCCACCATCGCCAGCGCGACGACCACCAGCGGCAGCGCCTCGAGCGGGAGCAGTGCCTGCCCCAGCCAGTCGGCGAGGCCGGAGGCCTGCATCCCCGCGGCCAGCGCCAGCCCGCCGCCGAACATCATGATTACGCCCCACGGCGCACGGTCGGCTTCCTTCCAGAGCAGCAGCGGGCGACCGGTGCCGTCGGGCAGCACGAACAGCGTGAGCGCGGCGATGATCGCGATCGTCCCGTCGGTCCACGAGTTCGCGGGCAGCAGCGGTGCGACGAGAAGCTGGGTGAGCCAGAGC
This sequence comes from Pelagerythrobacter sp., assembly GCF_041912895.1. NCBI lineage: Bacteria > Pseudomonadati > Pseudomonadota > Alphaproteobacteria > Sphingomonadales > Erythrobacteraceae > Pelagerythrobacter > Pelagerythrobacter sp. The sequence goes on from NZ_JAYSGI010000003.1 coordinate 114,145, forward strand.
GCGAAGGTGATCGCGATCACCGGCACGAGCCGCTTTTCCGCGCTGGTCCACGGCAAGTGGTCGTCGATCGCGGCACGCGCGGCGTCGATGTCGAACGGGTGTTCGGCCACCCGCTGCACGCGCGCGATGATCCATGCGGCGAGCGGGATGCCGAGGATCACAACCGGAACGCCGTAGATCATCCACTGGGCGAAGGTGATCTGCGTTCCGGTCATGTTGGCGACCAGCGCGACCGCGATCCCGTTGGTCGGCGAACCGACGATCGTGCCGAGCCCGCCGATGCTGGCGGCAAACGCGATGCCCATCGGCAGCGCGCCCGCGAGACCTTCGGTGTTAGCCGTTTCCCCTATTGCTTCGCTGCTCGAGGACGAAGCTCCAGTTGGTCCTATCGCTTCGCTGTTCGAGAACCTGATACCCCCACCCGCGAGCACCGCCAGCGCCATCGGCATCATGATGAGCGCGGTCGAGGTGTTCGAGATCAGCATCGAGAGCAGTGCTGCGCTGACCATGAAGGCGAGCAGCAGCCGCGCCGAGCTGCTCTTGCCGCCGCCGCCGACCGAGCGCAGAATCGCGAGGCTCAACCGCCGGTGGAGCCCGGTGCGCTCGATGGCGAGCGCGATGAACGCGCCGCCCAGCAGCAGGAACAGGATCGGTTCGTAGTAGGCGCTGGCGGCGTCCGCGGCGCCCATCACCCCGGCCAGCGGCATGACCACGAAGGGCATCAGCGCGGTGGCGGTGAGCGGGATCGCCTCCGTCATCCACCACGCCGCCATCAGCAGCACGAGCCCGGCCATGACGAACGCCTCGCGCGGCATGCCCGCGGGCGGAGGGAGGACAATACTCGCGGCAAGCGCCGCCACGCCGATGGCCAGCCCGATCCGCCTTGCGCTCAAATGCCCGGCTCCCCTAGCGCCTCCGCTTGCCGGAGGTCGTCCCCGCGGCACAGTGAAACGCACGCGCGGGGCGCGCAACCGTTATCTTGCGCGGTCAGCCGGGCGCGACGTCGAAGCGGTCGAGGTGCCAGCGCAGTTGCTCGGCGGTCGCGCCGGGGACATCGTTCACGCGGCGCAGCACGGTGGTGCCGGTGAGCGTCTGGCCGTTGCTGCCGGTGATCGTGGTCGGCACTTCGTAATAGATCGAGCCGGCCGCGCCTTCGCTCGTTCCGCCTGGAACCGCGACGGTGATCTCGCCGAAGCCGTCGAACATGCGCGCGAACTCGGCGCGGGTCGTGTTCTGGCGTTGCGCGTCGCTGAGCATGGCGTAGGCTTGGCCGAATTCCTTCAATTCGATCGCGCGGGCGAAGCTCAACAGCACGTTGCGCGCGCCGGCTTCGCCTTTCTCGGCCTCGGGGACCAGTTCGGCCGGAGTCAGGTCGGGACTGCCGTCGTCGGGCATGTCCGCCGAAGGTGCCGGCGCCGGTGTTTCCGGCAAAGGTGCAGGCGCTTCGGGCGCAGTATCGGGCGCGGCCTCGGAGGAGGGGCCGGGGTCGCCGCAAGCGGCGAGCAACAGGGGAACGGCCAGGAGGGAAATGGCGGGGGCCGGGAGGTATTTCATGGCAAATCCTGCGATATTGGGAATGCCCGACCAACCGTCCGGCCAGCCGTGCGGTTCCGCCACCGCCGGGCGGTTCGCGGGCGTTCCGCCGCGAAATCCTGTCGGAGCGCCGAACCGGCGGTTAAGCGAAGGATAAACCGGGCAGTGGCAGATGCGCTGCATGTTGCGCTTCCTCGCCCTTGCCACCTCGCTCGCCGCGCTGCTGATGGCGGCGGTGCCCGTGCCTGCACCCGCCCATGCCGCACCCGCCGAGGCGGCCGCATGGGAAATCGGACCGATCGTGCGCGGGCGAAGCCTGTCGCCGGGCATGCCCGCCAGCGCGCGCCACGAAGGCGGGGCCGCGGTGTTCGACATCCCTTCGCCCAGCCCGCGCGAAGGGCACGTGCATTACGTAACGCGCGCGACCGGGCCGCTCACCGGGGCGGAGCGCATCGTCCTGCGCTATCGCATCGACGGCGAGCCCGGCGTGCGCGTGCTGTCGCAGCAGGACCGCCGGCTGGCAGGCGAGCTGACGCTCTATTTCCAGCGCCGCGGCGACGACTGGAGCGCGCGGGGCCGCTACGGCACCTATCGCTGGTACGCTCCGGCCGCGACGATGGCACCGCTAACGCCGGGGACGCACGAGGTCTCGGTGCCGCTCGATGCCGAATGGAAATCGGTCCACAGCGCCACGCGGACGCAGGCGCCCGAAGACTTCGCCGCATCGCTCGCGAACGCCTCGCGCGTCGGCTTCGTGCTGGGATCGCGCGGCGGGCGCGGGCACGGCGTGTTCGCCACCGCGCCCGCGCGCTTCACGATCCTCGATTTCCGGGTGGAGTGAACGCCGGTCGGCGGTGCGGCTCAGCGCGGTGAAAGCACCATCAGCATCTGGCGCCCTTCGAGGCGGGGAAATGCCTCGACCTTGGCGATTTCCTCGACATCGTCCTGCACGCGCTTGAGCAGGTTCATGCCGAGCTGCTGGTGCGCCATCTCACGCCCGCGGAAACGCAGCGTGACCTTCACCTTGTCGCCCTGTTCGATGAACTTGTTCACGTTGCGCATCTTCACGTCGTAATCGTGTGTGTCGATGTTGGGACGCATCTTGACCTCTTTGATATCCTGGGTCTTCTGCGTCTTGCGCGCGGCGTTCGCTTTCTTCTGCGCCTCGTAGCGGTACTTGCCTACGTCGAGGAACTTGCACACCGGCGGATCGGCGTTGGGCGACACCTCGACCAGGTTAAGGCCGACCTCGGCCGCCTGTTCGATCGCCTCGCGCGTGTACATCACGCCCAGATTCTCGCCCTCGTGGTCGATCACGCGAACCTTGTCGGATTGAATCATGTTGTCGAAGCGCGGGCCGCTTTTCACGGGCGGTTGCAGCGAGCGCCGAGGGGGACGGGCTATGGGGCAGTCTCCTGAGTGTTGCCGTTATTCCAGCCGCCCATGTAGGCGGATCGGCGAAGATTCGCTAGGGGGGACGGCTATGCGGCGCTGCGCCAGAGCGGGAATTGCGCCAGCCTGCCGCGCACGGGCAACACCGCGTCGATCCGCTGGGCAGGCTGCATGGCGCTGCGGATCGCCGGATCGGCGGCGTCCATCCCGCCGGTCAGCGCGCCGAACGCGGGCAGAATCATGCGCCCGCCGGTGCCCGCGCCCTGCGCCACCACCGCGCAGGGGCGGCGGATGCGCCGCTCGCGCACGGTGAGCTGGAGGCGCGGGTGGTAATGGCCCGACAGCTCGGGCCGCGTCTCGCCGCCCAGCGCGCGGTGACGCAGGATCAGCCCGGCGATCTCCAGTTCCTCCGCGATCGTGCCGCCGCTGCGCGCCTCCATCGCCGGGTCGTGGTTGCCGGTGATCCACACCCAGTCGGTCGCGCGCGTCAGCGCCGCAAGCATTCCGGCCGCGTGTTCCTCCAGCCGCGTGCTGCCGTGGCTGTCGTGGAAATTGTCGCCCAGCGTATAGACGCGGCGCGCGCCCGTCTCGCGGATCGCCAGCGCCACGCGCTCCAGCGTCTCGCGGCTGTCGTAGGGCGGCAGCATCTGGCCGTGGCGGGCGTAGAAGCTCGCCTTCTCCAGATGCAGGTCCGCCACCAGCAGCGCCTGCTCGCGCGGCCAGTAGAGCGCGTTGCCGCCGGTCAGGGCGAACTCCTCGCCTGCGAACGAAAGGGGAACCATGCCGCGCTCTTGCCGTGTCCCCGGCGCTTTGGCAAGGGTTCGCACGATGACCGACTGGCAACCCCACACCGCCCGCGCGAAGGACTGGTTCGAGACCCTGCGCGACCAGGTCTGCGCCGAATTCGAGGCGATCGAGCGCGAAGCCGGCTCGGACGCCGCGTTCGAATACATTCCCTGGGCGCGCGAGGAAGAGGGCAACGCGAACCCCGGCGGCGGGGTGCGCGGGGTGATGAAGGGGCAGGTGTTCGAGAAAGTCGGCGTCAACGTCTCGACCGTCCACGGCGCCTTCGCGCCCGAATTCGCGCGCACGATCCACGGGGCGGAGGATAGCCCCGAGTTCACCGCCACCGGCATCAGCCTGGTCGCGCACATGGCCAACCCGCACGTGCCCGCCGTCCACATGAACACCCGGTTCCTGACCACCGCAAAGGCGTGGTTCGGCGGCGGCGCGGACCTCAACCCGCCGATCCCCTACGACGAGGACACGCAGGAATTCCACGCCGCCTTCCGCGCCGCCTGCGCGGGGCACAACCCGACCTATTACGATCGCTTCAGTAAGTGGGCGGAGGATTACTTCTTCATCCCTCACCGCGGCGTGCATCGCGGCGTGGGCGGGATCTTCTACGATCACCTCGAATGCGACGGCGATGATGGGGGCGCGGCGGCGTGGGAGCGCCACTTCGCGTTCACGCAGGACGTCGGCCGCGCCTTCCTCGCGGTGTTCCCGAAGCTGGTGCGCCGCCGGATGGGTGCCGAATTCACGCCGGAGGACAAGCGCGCCCAGCTCGAATGGCGCGGCCGCTACGCCGAATTCAACCTCGTCTACGATCGCGGCACGCTGTTCGGCCTCAAGACCGGCGGCAATATCGATGCGATCCTGATGAGCCTGCCGCCGCAGGCGGAGTGGAACTGACCGCCGCGCCGAACTATACGAAAACCTTTCGTGCCCCGGCACTTCCGCCGGTCACCGCCGTTTGGAGGGGCACATGCCAACGGGGAGAATTTCCATGCGTCCTGTCGCCGCCGCACTTTCGCTGCTGCTCGCCACCACCGCCTGCACCACGATGGGCACGCAGCCGCCCGCAGCCTCGGGCGAGCGGATGGTCGCGCCGATCCTGACGACGCCCGATGCGCTCGACACCTCCACCTTCGCGCAGCCGCAGGTGGCGCGGGTGACGCATGTCGATCTCGACCTCGCGCTCGATTTCGAGCGCAAGAGCGTGGGCGGCATGGCGACGCTCGATATTCTCGCGCGCGACGACGCCTCGCAGATCGTGCTCGACAGTGACGGGTTGCAGGTCAGCCGGGTGGTCGACGCGCGCGGCAACGAGCTCGATTTCGATATCGGCGAGACGGTGGAGGGCAAGGGCGCCCCGCTGACGGTGACGATCGGCAACGCGCGCAAGATCACCATCTACTACACCGCCAACCCGCAAGCCGACGCGCTGCAATGGCTGAGCCCGGAGCAGACCGCGGGCGGCCAATATCCGTACCTGTTCAGCCAGGGGCAGGCGATCCTCAACCGCAGCTGGATCCCGACGCAGGACAGCCCCGGCATCCGCCAGACGTGGGAAGCGCGGATCACCGCGCCCGAACCGCTCGACGTGGTGATGTCGGGCGTGCGGCAGGGCGAGCCGGAAGATCTCGGCAACGGGCGGCGTGCGTTCACGTTCGTCATGGATAAGCCGGTGCCACCCTATCTGATTGCGATCGCCGCGGGCGACATCGATTTCCGCGCCATCGGCCGGCGCACCGGCGTGTGGGCCGAGCCGGCGATCCTCAATCGCGCGCACTGGGAGGTCGCCGATACCGAGGACATGGTGGAAGAGGCGGAGACGCTCTACGGGCCCTATCGCTGGGGCCGCTACGACATGATCGTGCTGCCGCCCGCCTTCCCTTACGGCGGGATGGAAAACCCGGTCATGACCTTCCTCACGCCGACCTTCATCGCGGGCGACCGCAGCCTCACCGGCCTGGTCGCGCACGAACTGGCGCACTCGTGGTCGGGCAACCTCGTGACCAACGCCGTCTGGGCCGACAGCTGGCTGAACGAAGGCGTCACCAGCTATTTCGAGAACCGCATCATCGAGGAAATCTACGGCGAGAAGCGCGCCGAGCAGGAAGCCGCGCTCAGCTTCGCTGCGATCGAGGATACGCTGGCCGAAGTAGGCGCCGATGCGCCGGGCACCGCGCTGCACCAGCCCGACGGCACCGAGGGCGCGGGCAGCGCGATCGTCTACGACAAAGGCGCGGCCTTCCTGCGCACGCTGGAGCACGAGGTCGGGCGCGAGCGGCTCGACGCCTGGCTGCGCCAGTGGTTCGACAACCACGCGTTCGAGCCTGCGACCTCGAACATGATCTACGAGGACATGCGCGCCAACCTCGCGCGCGACGAGGCCGAGGCGCAGCGCCTGCGCCTGCGCGAATGGATCTTCGCGCCGGGCCTGCCCGCCAATGTCGCCCGGCCTGATCCGGCGGCGTTCGCCACGGTCGATGCCGCCTCGCGCGGCTATGCGGGTTCGGGCGCGGTTCCGTCCGCCGCCGACTGGCGCAAGTGGAGTTCCGCGGAGCGCCAGCGCTTCCTGCAGAACCTGCCGCGCGAGCGCACATCCGAGCAGCTCGCCGCGCTCGACCGCCAACTCGCGTTGTCGAGCACGGGCAACAACGAGGAACTGTTCCTGTGGCTCGATCTGGCGCTGGCCAATCGCTATCAGCCCGCAGTGCCGCAGGCCGAGACGTTCCTCGCCGAAGTCGGCCGCGCGAAGTTCGTCCGCCCGCTGTTCGCCACTCTGATGGGCGAAGGCGACTGGGGCCAGCCGATCGCCAAGCGCATCTACGCCGAGACGCGCCCCGGCTATCACGCGGTTACGCGCGCCGGGGTCGATCGGGTGGTCGGCTGGGAGGGGGGCTGAAACCGCGAACGTCGCGTCAGTGGTGGGGTAGCGGATTTTTGGTTCACGCGGAGACGCGGAGACGCAGAGGAATAGCGCCAAGCGCCGCAGGCATTCTCAAGCCGGCGCAGTTCGTCTGCTACCACCCTTAATGGTGGAGTGCGGCTGCGCCGCTGGCACTCGATCTCCGCGCCTCTGCGTCTCCGCGTGAACCAGAAAAAATCCCGCCGCCGAACAACGCTGCCCACTAACAGGTCAGGCGATCCACAACCTGAGCAGCCAGGCCACCACGCCGAGCACGGTCACGCTGGCGAGCCAGATCGCGGCCATCCACGCGAGCCGGCGCCACAGCGGCGTGCTCTCGGCCGCCCGCCCCGGCTCGGCCATCAATGGTAACCTTCGTGCCCCACCTTCCCGCGAAAGACCCAGTAGGTCCACGCGGTGTAGGCGAGGATCAGCGGCATGGTGAGCGCCACGCCGATCAGCATGAACGACTGGCTGCGTTCGGGCGCGGCGGCGTCCCAGATGGTGATCTCGTCGGGCACGATGAAGGGGAACATCGACACGCCGAGCCCCGCCATGCCGAGCAGGAACAGCCCGAGGCTGAGCCAGAACGGCGCGGCTTCCCATTTTCGCGCCAGCCCGAGGAACAGCAGCACCGCGATGATCGCGGTCAGCAGCGGCACGTTGGCTGCGAACAGCACGCTGGGCATCGAGAACCAGCGGTCGAAATACTGCGCTTCGAGGAACGGCGTATAGAGGCTGACCGCGCCGAGCAGCAGCAGCGTGGCGATCGCGGCGGGCACGGCCATGCGCCGCGCATGGGCCTGCGCCGGCCCTTCCAGCTTCCACACCAGCCACGTGCTGCCGAGCAGCGCATAGCCCGCGACGGTGCCGAGCCCGGTGAGCAGGGTGTAGGGCGTCAGCCAGTTCCACCAGCTGCCGTCGTAGGCGCGCCCGTCCACCTCGATGCCTTGCAGCAGCGCGCCAAGCACCATGCCCTGCGTCATCGCGGCGACGATCGAGCCGCCGCTGAACGCCAGGTCCCAGAACGCGCGGTGCGCCGGATCGCGCCAGCGGAATTCGAACGCGACCCCGCGGAACACGAGGCCGAGCAGCATCGCGATGATGAGCGGATAGGTCGCGGGCAGCACGATCGCGTAGGCGAGCGGGAAGGCGGCGAACAGCCCGCCGCCGCCGAGCACGAGCCATGTCTCGTTCCCGTCCCACACGGGCGCGACCGAGTTCATCGCGCTGTCGCGCTCCGCGCCGACGGCGAAGCTGGGGAACAGCACCCCGATGCCGAGGTCGAACCCGTCCATCACGACGTAGGCGAAGACGGCGAAAGCGATGATGAAGGCCCAGATCACCGGAAGGTCGATTTCCATCACTCGGCCTCCTCGCGATTGCGCGGCAGCGCGTCCGGGTCTCCGGGGTTCTGCGTCGGGCCCGGGGTGATTCCGGCGGTGCGGATCGGACCGGGCTCGCCCGTCTTGACCCCGCGCTCGCCGCGATGGGGGGACTTGCTCATCAGTTTGAGGATGTACCAGGCGCCCGCGCCGAAGACTGCGAAATAGACGATGACGAACGCCACCAGCGAGGTCGCCACGGCAGGCGCGGCGAGCGGGCTGGCGCTGTCCACCGTACGCAACAGGCCGTAGACCGTCCATGGCTGACGCCCGACTTCGGTGGTGATCCACCCGGCGAGCACGGCGACGAAGCCCGACGGCGCCATCACCAGCGCGGCGCGGTGCAGCCAGCGCCATTCGAACAGCTTGCCGCGAAAGCGCGCGAGCAGGCTCCATAGACCGAGCAGGACCATCAGCGTGCCGATCCCGACCATTATGCGGAACGACCAGAAGACGATGCCCACCGGCGGGCGGTCTTCCTCCGCGATCGTGTCCAGCCCCGCGAGCGGCGCGTTCGGATCGTGCTTGAGGATCAGCGAGGAGGCCTTGGGGATCTCGACCGCGTAGTCGACCCGCTGTTCCGCGCTGTTGGGGATGCCGAACAGGATCAGCGGCGCGCCGTCGGGATGGCTCTGGTAGTGTCCCTCCATCGCCATGACCTTGGCCGGCTGGTGCTCCAGCGTGTTGAGCCCGTGCAGGTCGCCCACCACGACCTGGATCGGCGCGACGATCGCGGCCATCCACATCGCCATCGAGAACATCGTGCGCGCGTGCTTGTTCGTGCTGTCCTTCAGCAGGTGCCACGCGCCCACGCCGCCGACCGCGAAGGCCGTGGTGAGGTAGGCGGCGGTCAGCGTGTGTGCGAGGCGGAAGGGAAAGCTGGGATTGAACACGATGTCCCACCAGCTTTCGCCCGGCAGGAACTGGCCGTTCGCGCCCATTTCGAACCCGGTGGGCGTGTGCATCCACGAATTGACGCTCAGGATCCAGAACGCGGAAATGAACGTGCCGACCGCGACCATGCAGGTTGCGGCGAAATGCAGCTTGCGCCCGACCTTCTCCATCCCGAACAGCATCACGCCGAGGAAGCCGGCCTCGAGGAAGAACGCGGTCAGCACCTCGTAGGCCATCAGCGGCCCGATGACCGGCCCGGCCTTGTCGGAGAACACCGCCCAGTTGGTCCCGAACTGGTAGGACATGACGATGCCCGAGACGACGCCCATCGCGAAGGCGACGGCGAAGATCTTGATCCAGTACTTGAACAGGTCGAGGTAGCGCTGCTTGCCCGTCTTCAGCCACAGCGCCTCGAGCACCGCGAGATAGCTGGCCAGCCCGATCGAGAAGGCGGGAAAGATGAAATGGAAGCTGACGGTGAACGCGAACTGGATTCGCGCGAGGAGAATGGCGTCGAGGTCCTGCAACATCGCGGGCGCGAGCCCTAGCGCAGATGCGCGCCCGCGTGAATTGGAATTAGGGGCACAGGTGTTGCGGTAGATGCAACGATATCGGTGCTGCCGGGCCGTTCAGGTGATGTGCTGACGAAACCAGTCGGCGAGTTCGTTCTCGCCCAATTCGCCTGCTGCCAAAGCGAGAACGGTGGTTATCGCATTGCTGGGGGCAAATGCGACTTTCGCGCCGTTCAATTGAAGAAACAGTCGCGCGATGACCCAGGCCGTGCGCTTGTTGCCATCTGCAAACAGATGATTGCGCGCGATGCCGAAAGCGTAAGCGGCTGCGAGCGCGCACAGATCATCCTCGCCGTAGGACCAGCGATTGATTGGGCGAGCGAGCGCCGATTCCAACGCACCGCCATCGCGCAGGCCGCTCCCTCCGCCATGCTCGGCGAGTTGCCGATCGTGCACGGCAAGTGCGATGTCGTTCCCCAGCCAAATCGGCTCGGTTCGATCTCCCGCCATCGGATTACCTACTTTGCAAGAACCCGCAGGATATCACGATCTTCGCGCATGATGGCCTCGGCTGCCTCCATCTTGGCGGCGAAATCCGGGTCGACCGAGCTGAGCCGAACGCCATCGGGCGCTTCAGACAGAAACAGCGCATCGCCCACGCCCGCGCGCAGGCGTGCCAGAACCTCCTTCGGCAGGATGATTCCGGCGGAGTTGCCGATGCGGGTGATTTTGAGCGTGGCGTTCATGCGAGTGTTATAACGTTCGTTATACCATCATGCAATCGCTTTCGCCGTGCACGAAAACACTTGCGGCGGGCCCGGCAATCCTCACATCGTCGCCAGCGATGTTGCGGCAATACGAACTTGTGGAGCGGGTCAAGGATTACGACCCGGACGCCGACGAGGCGCTGCTGAATCGCGCCTATGTCTATACCGTGCACAAGCATGGTACGCAGAAGCGCGCCTCGGGCGATCCCTATTTCAGCCATCCGGTCGAGGTGGCCGGGCTGATGACCGATCTCCAGCTCGATCAGGAGACGATCATCACCGCGCTGCTCCACGACACGGTCGAGGATACGCTGGCGACGATCGAGGACGTCGAGGAGCATTTCGGGGCCGACGTGGCGCGACTGGTCGACGGAGTGACCAAGCTTTCCAAGATCGAGGCGATGCCCGAAAACGAGCGTGCGGCGGAAAACCTGCGCAAGTTCCTGCTCGCGATGAGCGAGGATATCCGCGTGCTGCTCGTCAAGCTGGGCGACCGGCTGCACAACATGCGTACGCTGCATTTCATCAAGAGCCCCGAAAAGCGCCGCCGCATCGCGCGCGAGACGATGGACATCTACGCCCCGCTGGCCGAACGGGTGGGAATGTACGAATACATGCGCGAGATGCAGCTGCTCGCGTTCGAACAGCTCGAGCCCGAAGCGTACAAGACGATCACCGGCCGGCTGGAGCAGATCCGGCGGCAGGGCGGCGGGCAGGTCGATGCGATCGCGCTCGCGATCAAGCAGTCGCTCGCCGAAGCGGGTCTCAAGGTCGAAGTGACGGGGCGCGAGAAACACCCCTATTCGATCTGGAAGAAGATGGCCGAGCGCCACATGCCGTTCGAGCAGGTGAGCGATATCATGGCCTTCCGCGTGATCTGCGAAAGCGAGGCCGACTGTTACGCCGCGATGGGCCTGCTGCACACGACCTGGCAGTTCATCCCGGGCAAGTTCAAGGATTACATCTCCACTCCCAAGACCAACGGCTACCGCTCGCTCCACACCTCGCTGATCTACGAGAATTCGATGCGGGTGGAGGTGCAGATTCGCACGCGCGAGATGCATCGCACCAACGAATACGGGCTGGCCGCGCACTGGGCTTACAAACAGGGCGACCGGCCCGACGGGCAGGTCGGCTGGCTGCGCGACCTGATCGAGATCGTCGACGCCAGCCACGACGCCGAGGAACTGCTCGAGCACACGCGCATGGCGATCTACCAGGATCGCATCTTCGCCTTCACGCCGAAGGGCGCGCTGTTCCAGTTGCCGATCGGCGCGACCCCGGTGGACTTCGCCTTCGCCGTCCACACCGATCTGGGCGCGCAGACCGTGGGCGCGAAGATCAACGGGCGCCACATGCCGCTGCGCACACGGCTGGAAAACGGCGACGTGGTGGAGATCATCAAGGGCAAGAGCGCCGAACCGCAACTGTCGTGGCTCGGCTTCGTCGTCACCGGCAAGGCGCGGGCCGCGGTGCGCCGCGCGGTGCGGCTGAAGGAACGTGCCGAAGTGGCCGAGATCGGCCGCAAGCTGTTCGACGAGATCGCCGCGCGCGTGCCCGCCAAGATCGGCAAGAAGGCGATCCGCGACGCGGTCGGCCGGCTCGAACTGGAAGACGAGGAAGACCTGATGTACGCGATCGGCACGGCCAAGCTGGCCGATCGCGAGGTGATGGAGGCTCTCGTCCCCGGCTGCACGGCGGAGATGGCGAGCGAAGCTGAATGGGCGCGGCGCGATCACGCGATCTCGATCCGCGGTCTGACCCCGGGCGTCGGCTTCCAACTTGCGACCTGTTGCCACCCGGTGCCGGGCGACCGGATCGTCGGCCTGCGCAAGCCGGGCGAGGGCGTCGAGGTGCACGCCATCGACTGCTTCGAGCTTGCAAGCGGGATCGACGCTGACTGGCTCGACCTGTCGTGGGGGCAGCGCTCGCAGGGCGCGGTCGGGCGGCTGCGCGTGATCCTCTACGACCGGCCGGGCACGCTCGCCGAGATGGCGGCGATCTTCGCGCAGAACCACGCCAACGTCGTCGCGCTCGACCAGACCCAGCGCGACAATCCGTTCCAGACCTACGAACTCGATCTCGAGGTGCAGGATCTGGCGCACCTCACCCGCATCCTCAGCGCCTTGCGCGCGAGCGATGCGGTCGCCCAGGCCGAGCGAATCTGATGGGAGCCGTTATCGGCCTCGATCACGTGCAACTGGCGATGCCGGAGGGCGGGGAAGATGCCGCGCGCGCGTTCTACCGCGATGCGCTGGGCCTCGCCGAAGTGCCCAAGCCGTCGCATCTCGCGGCGCGCGGAGGGTGCTGGTTCGAGGGCGGCGGGGCGCATATCCACCTCGGCGTGGAGCGGGATTTCCGCCCGGCGCGCAAGGCGCATCCCGCGCTGCTGGTCGACGATCTGGGTGCGCTCGTCGCGCAGCTGGAGGAGGCGGATGTCGTGTTCACAGAAGGCAAGCCGCTTGACGGCTACGCGCGTGGCGACGTGGCCGATCCGTTCGGCAACCGCATCGAGCTGATGGAGCGGTTGCGCTAGGGTCGGGCTCTGCGGCGAGCCGTGCCGCGTCCGGCCAGTGGCACCGCAGGCGCATTTCGCCGCGGGCAATGTCCCAGTCCGACACCACCTGCTCGACGATCCGGGCGCCGAGCGCTTCGTAGAATCCGCGCGCCGGCGAGTTCTTCTCGAACACCCACAGCCATAGCCCGGCGTCAGCATCGCGCGCCGCGATCCGGCGCGCGGCTTCGCGCAGCAGGGCCGTGCCCACACCGCGCCCCCGAACGGCGGCGGCCGAGTGCAGATTGTCGACGAACCCGCCCCAGACGGGGTGCTCGCGGTGATAGAGGCAGACGAAACCGGCCAGCGCGTCGCCTTCGTCTTCGGCCAGCACGACCTCTTGCGTGGCGGGCGGATCGCTCAGCCGCTTCGACCACACCGCCAGCCGGTCGGCATCGATCGGCCCGGCGAGATAGGCGGGATCGAGCACGTTCGCATAGGCGCCGCGCCAGTTCGCGGCGTGGAGCGCGGCGATCGCCGGGGCATCGCCAGGCGCGGCCTCGCGCAGGCGGATGCCGGTCATCCGCCCGCTTCGTCCGCCCGCCGCACCGGCACCGTGATATTGCAGATGTCGGCGCCGCCCGCGGGCACGATGAAGAACGGATCGCGCCGGTTCGCGCGCGCCTCGGCATAGCGGGCGAAGCTGTCGCTTGCCGTAGAGAGGTATTCGAACCGTGGCTGTTCGGCTGCGGGCAGGTCGGCGGCGACCCGGACCGAACCGATCGGCGTGCGCTTGCCCGCTTCCTCGGCGGTGTAGAAGCCGAGATCGCCCGAACCACGCGGCAGGCTGGAGAGGTGCTCGATCCCCTCGATCACCCGACCCACGACCGCGATGTTGCGGTCGAGATGGCGCGGCGCGTGGCCGATTACCGTGTAGAGTTCCGCGCCCGAGCCGGTGTCGGGCGACATGCCGCGGCCCACGCCGACCGTGCCGTAGCAATGGACCGGCCAATTGCGTTCGGTATCAGGCGTGCCGACGCCGGCGACGGGAAATCCTTCATGAAAACTGGTCCAGCGATGGATATCGTTGGGTGGCCAGAACAGTGGGTCGAGCGCGCGTGGGCGGTCGATGGATCGCGGGTAGACGTAGGCCGCTTCGTCCATCGTCCGCAAACCTCCGGGCAGCGGCTTGGCTTCGCCGGTCGCTTCGGGATTGTCGTAGTTCGGATCGCCCCATTGGGCGACGTAGTTATCCTGCACGCGATTTACGCTGATCCCGTCGTACCACCCGGCGCGGGCGAGCGTGCGGATGTTCTCGACCCACCCTTGGGAAAACGGCGCGGGCATGAGCTGGATCACCACCGTGCGCTCGATGCCGTCGGGCGCGGGGGCCAGCATCATCACCAGCAGGTCCTCGGGCGCGATCGCGGTCCAGTCCGTGGCGGGCGCGGCGGCGGCGATCTCGCCGGGGCTGGGCGGCGCGGGCGCATCGTCCTGCGCGGTTGCGGGAAGGGCGAGTGCGAGCGCGGCGGCGCCGGCTGCCAGGGCGAAGGTCCTCATACTGGCGAACCTGCCACCGCAAGCACGCAAGCAAAAGCCCCTTTCCACGCGTTTTCGGGGGCGGAAAGGGGCTCTGAAGGCAGCGTTCGCAGGGAATGCCGATCCGCGCAGCACTGCCACCAGGGCAACGGTTACCATGATTCCGAACGGCTGTGGACTCTCCGAACGCATCGCGGCGCAGCGCACGCACCGTCCGGCGCTTGCGCCCCGCGCGATCCGCAGCTAGGTGCGCGCCTCTGCCCGATCAGGCATGCGGAGCGGTGGCCGAGTGGTCGAAGGCGCACGCCTGGAAAGTGTGTATACGGTAACCCCGTATCGTGGGTTCGAATCCCACCCGCTCCGCCAGTTTTCGAATTCCTGTGAGACGTTGCGAGCGGCGGGGTTTATGCGGTCGTGTGCGAGCCGCGCGATCGTCTCAGTCCGCGGCAGGCGCGGCCCATTGCGCGATCGCCTTCTCCATCGCTGCGGCTTTCGCTTTTTCCTGCACGGAGCCGAGATGCTCGGCGCGGGTTTCCGCGCCGATGTGGAGATAGACGGTCGGCGGGGTGCCGACCGCCGGCCAGCGCGGGGCGCCGGCGCCATTGGGATCGCCGGTCGTGGCGAAGCGGACCCAGTAATCGCCCATCAGATCGGATACGGAACGGTCCTGCGCATCCCAATCGTGCTCGGCGGCCTTGGTGTCGAACAGGTATTCCAACTCGCCGCCATGCTCGGTGCCGGGCAACGTGCCGCGGCCATCGACATGGACCTGATCGAAGTAATAGGCGTAAGCGCGATTGCCCGCCTTGGCATGCTGGTCGGCGAGCGCGAGCGAAGGCAGGACGAACCCGAGATCCTCGGCGAGATCCACGGTGGCGTCATCGGGGCTCTTCCCGGTCAGCTCGACGTAGCCATCGCGCAGCGCATCGAACCGGTCGCCGAGCACGCCGCGCGCCGCCGCCTCGTCCATCCCCCCGAGCGTCGCTTCGTTCGAATTCGAGCCGATGATCAGCGGGACGGGGGCCTGCTTGCCCTGGTAGAAGGCCTCGCCGGGGCTGCGCACCACCACCTTGCCGTCGATGAACGGGAAAGCCCGTCCCTTGATGACCTCTTCGACCGGAATCGCGCGCAGTTGCGCCGCGGTGGCATTTTCCAGGCCAAGCTGATCGGTCCACATCTTGCCCAGCAGTTCGGCGTTGACCGGCCCGCCGCGTATCGGCGCCAGCACGCTGCTGCCCGAGCCCGAATGGGAAGCGGCCTTGTGGAACAGACCGCTCGCGAGGGGCGTGCCCATCAGCAACTGGACCATCCCGGCGCCCGCCGATTCGCCGACGATCGTGACGTTGTCGGGATCGCCCGCGAACTGCGCGATGTTGCGCTTCACCCATTGCAGCGAGGCGATGGCGTCCATCATCGCATAGTTGCCGAGCAGACCGTCGGGGTCTTCGGCGGTGAGCGCGGGGTGCGCGAAGAAGCCGAGGCGGCCGAGCCGGTAGTTAACCGTCACCACCACCGCACCGCGCGCGGCCAGCGCAGTACCGTCGTAGAGCGGGACGCCCGCGGCGCCGAAGGTGAAGCCGCCTCCGTGAAGAAACACGATGACCGGATATTTGCCGGAGCGAGCGGGGCGCCAGACGTTGAGGAACAGGCAATCCTCGCTCTGCGCCCCCACTTGGGCCCACGCTTCCTCGCGCAGCGGCTGGGGGCAGGCGTTGCCGAAGGCCGTGGCGTCGCGGACGTCGTCCCACGGCGTCGGCGGTTGCGGCGCCTTCCAGCGCAGCGGGCCGACCGGCGGTGCTGCATAGGGCACGCCGTGGAAGGCCTGCACGTCGCCTTCGGCGGTGCCGGAAATCGCACCCGTGTCAATCCTGGCGGTCGGCTCCGCCGTTTGAGCCGCCGCCGATGCCGCCATGGCAAGCAAACCCGATATCGCAATGGCGAGCATCGTGCGCGTGCGTTTCATTTTTCTCTCCTGCTTCCTCGCCTTCTTTGGCCGACGAAGAAGGCGTTGTCAGAAGTCTGCGTCGGCCGGCCCATTGTTTCAACCAGATATCTCGTCTGCCGCGCGATGTTCGGGATGCCGGACATTGCCAGCCAGGACCGACCGGCCTAAGCGCGGCGCGATGTCCGAAGACGGCTTTTCGCTTTCTCCGCCGCGCGAACGTCTGTCGCTGCCGAACGTGACGCTTTGTGCTGTCAGTTCATCGAATGTGGCAGCCACGATCGAAGCGATGGAAGCCAGCCTGGCGCAGGCTTCTTTCGGTGAGGCTATCCTGTTCACCGATGCCGACACCCGTGCCATCCGCGCCGTCATGCATCCCGATCTTCGCGTCGTGCGGATCGACAGGATCGGTTCGTCCGCAGCCTATTCGCAATTCGTGCTCACCCAAATGGTCGATCACGTCCGCACCAGCCACTGCCTGATCGTGCAGTGGGACGGCCATGTGATCGACGGCGGGCGATGGCAGCAGGAATTTCTCGATTACGACTACATCGGCGCGCGGTGGCCCCAGTTCGACGATGGACGCGATGTGGGAAACGGCGGTTTCTCGCTCCGCAGCCGCCGGTTGATGGAAGCCTGCCGTGCCCCCGAATTCGCGCCGCATCATCCCGAAGACCTCGCGATCTGCCGCACCAACAGGGGCTTGCTGGAAGGCATGGGCCTACGTTTCGCCCCGGCCGCGCTGGCCGACCGGTTCTCCGCAGAACGCGCCGGCGATCCCGCGACGAGCTTCGGATATCATGGCGTGTTCCTGATGCCCCGCGTCCTCGGTGCAGACCGGTTCTGGCGCATCTATCGCACGCTCGACGAACGCTCGAGCCTGTGGCGCGATTTTTCCGATATCGTCAAAGCCCTGCGAAGCGGCCCAAGTCCGGCCTTGCGTTCGCTGCGGATGGCCGCAAATCGTGTCATCGATTTCGCATTCAGCCACACCCGATGACAATGGGTGAATGCGAGCCAAACGAAAATCCTTTGGGCTTTGCCAGCCAATGGCGCTAGACGCGGGCGGCAAGGTTGGGCGCATGCGAGCAGCGCACGGAATTCACCAGCCTTTTTGCCTCCGGGACTGACAGGTCTAGAAGACTGATTATGCAATATGAATCCACACTCTCGCGATTGGCCGAGCGAACCGACAGGCTGGCGCGGGTGAAGGACTGGCTCGGGCGCTGGCGTTGGTTCGCACTGTTCGTTATCCTGCCATCGCTGTTGGCGACGGTCTATTACGGGCTGATCGCGTCGGACGTTTACGTGTCCGAATCTCGCTTCGTCATCAAGGCGCCGGACTCGCGTTCGCAGTCGCCTTCCGCGCTGAGCAGCCTGATCCAGAGCACCGGTCTCGGCAGCGGAGCGCAGCAGAACAACGAGATTCTCGGTTACATCCGCTCGCGAGATGGATTGCGCGACCTATCCCGCCGGGTCGATGTGGCTGCGGCTTATTCGGTGCCGGAAGCGGATATCTTCAGCCAATATCCTCAACCTTTCGAAGCCAGAACATTTGAAAATCTTTACCAGTATTACGGTGATCGGGTCGCCGCCGAACCCGATGCTCAGACGGGATTGACCGTCCTTACGGTCGAGGCGTTCCGGCCAGAGGATGCGCAGGCGCTGAACGCAGGTCTGCTCGCTTTGAGCGAACAACTCGTCAACCGGTTGAACGAGCGGATCAATTCCGAGGCCATTACCGATGCGGAAGAGCGCGTTAAGGTGGCGCAGGATCGCGTGCGAGATGCGCGCATCCAGTTGAGCGACTATCGCAACAGGTTCGAGATTCTCGACCCACAGCAGCAGGGAATGGGCGTCCTCAGCGTTTCCAATGAGTTAATTTCGCAAGAAGCTGCGTTGCGGGCGAAACTCGTGGAAGTCGAGCGTACAGCGCCGAACCACCCGTCGCTTCCCGCATTGCGTGAACGGGCTAGCGCGTTGGCGCGGCAGGTGGCCGAACAGACCGGGCGCGCCGTCGGCACGCCCAGCGGTTTGGCCTCGCGGATGAGCGGATACGAAGGCTTGCTCGCCGAACAGGAGTTCGCCTCCCAGATGCTGATGGCAGCGAATGCCACGCTGGAACAGGCTCGCAACGAAGCACTACAGCAGCAATATTACCTTGCGCGCGTGGTCGAACCCAACCGTCCCGACGATGCCATTCTGCCTGCGCGCCTGACGAATATCCTCGCGGTCGTGTTCGTCTGCCTTTGTCTGTACCTGGTCGGCTGGATGCTGGTCGTCGGCATACTCGAGCACGCGCCGGACGACTGAGCCGATGGCGAATTTCAGCGATGGATTGCGGGTTCAAGTCAAGGTCGTGAAGGCCTTGATGATTCGCGAGCTGGTCACCCGGTTCGGCCGCGAGAACATCGGGTTTTTGTGGGTCATGGTCGAGCCGCTGCTGTTCGCGGGGCTCGTAGGGATCGTCTGGACCTTCATGAAGGGGCCCGTGAGCCATGGCATCAGCGTTGTCGCGTTCGTGGTGAGCGGCTACATTCCGCTGACGTTCCTGCGCCATTCCTTCGGCCGGTCGTCGAGCATCTTCGTCGCTAACAGCGCGCTGCTCTATCACCGTCAAGTGAAGGTGATGGACTTCATCTTCGTACGCGTGCTGATCGAGGCGATCGGAGCGATGATGGCCTATATCTTCGCCGGTATCGTGCTGTCGTTCTTCGGATACTTTCCGATGCCGGCTAACCTTGGATCGCTGGTCGCCGGCTGGGGGATCTACGTATTCTTCGTCTTTTCGATCTGTACCGTGCTCGCCCCGCTGTCGGAGGTTTCGGAAGTGGTCGAGAAGCTGGTGCCGATCAGCGTTTATATCTCCATTCCGTTTTCAGGCGTTTTCAACATGGCTTCGTGGCTGTCGCCGGAAGTGCGCGAAGCGCTTATGTGGTCTCCGCTCGTCAGCGGGATGGAACTGATGCGATACGGATTGTTCGGTGACGCCGTGACACCTTATTACGATGTCTCCAAAGCGCTGGGCGTATCGCTTTGCTGCCTGCTTGCCGGGCTCATCCTGTGCCGTCGTGTCCGTCGTACGCTGTCCGTCTCATGATTCATTGCCGCGACGTCCATAAGCATTACCGCACCGGTCACGTGACCAAGGCGGTGCTCAAGGGCGTGGATTTCACCATCAACCCTCGTGATCGGATCGGCGTGCTCGGCCGCAACGGAGCGGGAAAATCCACGCTGATCCGGCTCATCGGCGGGGTCGAAATGCCCAGTTCCGGCAAGATCGTGCGGCGCATGACTTGCTCCTGGCCGCTCGGCTTCAACGGTGCATTTCAGGGTAGCCTTACGGGTTACGACAATGCCCGCTTCATCGCTCGGATATATGACAAATCCTACAGCGAGATGCGCGAGTTCATCGAAGAATTCACTGAACTAGGCAGCCAACTGCGCATGCCGGTGAAGATCTATTCGTCGGGTATGCGGGCGCGGCTTGCTTTCGCGCTCTCGCTAGCGATCGAGTTCGAATGCTATCTGATCGACGAGGTGATCATGGTCGGCGACAAGAACTTCCAGGACAAGTGCAAGGCCGAATTTTTCGAGAAGCGAAAGGATCGGTCGTTGCTACTCGCGTCGCACAGTCTTTCGGCAGTCCGGCAATACTGCAACCGGGCGGTTGTACTCCATAATGGTGTCGCGACGATGTACGAGGACGTCGGCAAAGCGATCGCTGTCTACGAAGGTCTTTAGGATAACGCTACAGGCAGGGGATTTACGGATGAACGAAGCGATTTTCCCAGGCGTACCGCGCATCGAATCGCCGATCTTCGTCTCCGATAAGATGGAGGACCTTTCCGAGGCGGAGCGCACCACGGCCCGGGATCTCAACGAAAATGGCTATGCGATAATCGATTTCCCCGATTCCGAACTCGATGCGCGAATAGCACGTATCAAAGCGAATCTGACGCCGCGTTTCGATATCCCCTTTGATGATCCTACAGCGGACAAGACCCGCGGGGAGCGACGCATTCAGGACGCCTGGAGTTTCGACGAAGACGTGCGTGCGATCGCCTCGAATCAGGCGATCCTGGATTTGTTGGGTAAGCTATACGGACGCACGGCATTCCCCTTCCAGACGCTGAATTTCCCCGTAGAAACGCAGCAACGTGCGCATTCAGACTCCGTGCATTTTTCCAGCCTCCCAGAGCGGTTCATGTGCGGAGTGTGGCTCGCGATGGAGGATGTGCCGCAGAGGCCGGGCCGCTTGTCTACGTTCGCGGATCGCATCGCTGGCCTATCATCAGCAATGCCATGATCGGACGTCGGGGATTTGGCAGCGAGGAAGCGTCGGCGCAAACACCGTTTGCTAACGCTTGGAGCGCGATCTGCGAGGCGGAAAACGCGGTCGAGAAACCATTTCTCGCTCGAAAAGGCCAGGCATTGATCTGGTGTGCGAACCTCCTGCATGGGGGAAGCACACAGGCCGATCTCACGCTCACGCGCTGGTCGCAAGTTACGCATTATTTTTTCGAGGACTGCATTTATTATACCCCCGCCTTTTCGGATGAGGCGCTTGGTCGGCTGGCTACACGCAACTTAATTGCCGTAAATGACCGGGCACCAAGGCCCAATCTATACTTGAGGGAAGCGTTGCAGGACCCTGCTGGCCGTCCATCCAAAGGCGATCTCGTGCGGAGATGGCTGCGTCGTTTGCGTGGATCGGTCTGAGCAGGACGGGGTCGGCTATGACGATCGAAGTCTTGTTTCGTGTCGAGAAGAGAACGACGGTGCGCGAGGTGATTTCGCAGAGGTTCCGGAAATGACGATGGATGCCAAGCAGAGCGATTTGGAAATCCAGGCGATCCTTCGCGCCGAAATCAGAGATTTGCAGAAGCGGCATGATCTGGAAATCGCTCTGCTTCACGCAACTTACGCGATGGCTTGGAACGGTCCTGGAGAGGGCATGCCGACAGTCGAAGATCAGTTGAATATCATAGCGCGAAGTCCTCTCTTCGACGAGGGATGGTATCTGGCCGCTTATCCCGATGTTGCCGAGAGCGGTATGCCCGCCGACGAGCATTACGTCCGGGCAGGTGCGTTCGAAGGGCGCAACCCGGGGCCGGATTTCGACACGATGGCCTATTATCTCGCCAATCCGGACGTGGCCCGGGCGGGCTGGCCAGCCCTCATCCATCACGCGCATTTCGGACAGGTCGAAGGACGACCTTTGGGCTGACGGAGACACGTCTAGATGTCGCGATTCAAATCAGAGCCTAGCCACTTCACGCAGGATGATTCCTTCGAATGGTTGCGGCCCGTTCCAGATTCCCACGTGGGAAGCGCGGTCGCAGTACATGCGCTGGAATTGGATCCCTGGCTATGGCGCGGCCATCAGGAGCGAATCGTAGGCCGGCTTCGGAGGCTCATCGAACATGGGCCCGCCATTGAGAAGGCTTCGGCGGGCTGGGTGCTCGCCCGCTGGGAAATGGACCGGCAGAATTATCAAGCCGCACATCAGGCGATCATGACGTTTCATGCGCATCCGGAGGGAATGCACGCTGTTCAACATCAAGGACCTTACTTGCTGGCGGTGCAGTCGAGTCTGGCGTGTGGCGATTTAGAGGGCGCGCGCGAAATCCTTCGGAAGGGTGTCGAGAGGTTTGGCGAGCTACCGGATTTCGTCTTGGCGCGGATCCTGTTGGCAAATGAGGAAGGCTCGCAGATTCCGGATTTGTCGTCTATCTTGCCACGCGTCCACGCCGCGTCGGGGTTGATGGAAGTGACGTTGTCAGGTGGGGGAGGCCACCTGTTCGACCAGTTGCAAACCGATCAGGCACCTGCCCCCAAAGACCCGGCAGGACTACCACTGGTTAGCGTGATTGTGCCGGCGCATAACGCTGCTAATGAACTTCCCACGGCCTTGCGCAGTCTGAGAGCGCAAAGCTGGCCGAGGTTGGAAATCCTCATAGTGGATGACGGATCATCGGATGACACGCTGTCCATCGCGCGCGCCGCGGCCGCGGAAGACCCGCGTATCGACGTGATCGCCCTGAATGACAACGAAGGAGCCTATCCCGCTCGCAATGCAGGTTTCGAGCGAGCGAAGGGTGTATTCGTGACCGTGCACGACGCCGACGACTGGTCTCACCCTCAGAAAATCGAAAGCCAGGCGCGGGTGCTCATGGAAAATGCGGCATTAAAGGCCTCGGTGTCCCATTGGGTTCGTGCAAGCAACGGCTTGGAAATGACACGCTGGCGGCTGGAAAACAGCTGGATTTACCGGAACGTTTCCTCGTTGATGATCCGCAGGGAACTGCGTGACGAAATCGGTTATTGGGATCGCGCCAGAGCCAATGCGGATACGGAGTATTATTACCGTATACTGCGCGCTTACGGCGCTAGTGCGATCGAGGAAGTATGTCCGGGCGTGCCGTTGGCGTTCGGCCGAACGCTACCTGTATCACTGACCAATAGAAGCGTGACGCACATGCGCACCCAGTATCACGGTGTGCGACATGACTATCTCGAGGCGGCGCATGACTGGCATCGACGGGCAGCCGACAAGGGCGATCTCTATCTGCCTCGGCAGCCCGCGCAACGCCCGTTTCGCGTGCCGGCGGAGATCTCCCTCGGCGATCTCGAAGGCCCGCCGAGCGATTACGATCTCGTGGTCGGCTCGGATTTGCTGGACGCCGATTGGTATTTACAGGCCAATCCGGACGTTGTGGCTACGGAGATGGGGGCGGCACGACATTACCTCACAGCAGGGGCGAGTGAGAACCGTGATCCCGGGCCCTTGTTCAGTACAGGCGGTTACCGGAGAGTGCACGGACTGAAGCCTGAAGATAATCCGCTGATCCATTATTTGCGCAAAGGGCGCGCCGATGGAGCGGATTGTCTGCAGGAATTCGAAGGAAAACTGCCCGGAACGATATCGGATGTCCCGCGCGTCCTGATTTTCGCCCATACATCGGGAGAAACCCTGTTCGGCGCCGAGCGTAGCCTGCTGGATGTAGTCGAGCGCACAGCCCGTGACGGGTTTTGCCCGATCGTCGTCCTGCCGGCCTTGCGGAATGCCGTCTATCTGGAGCGCCTGATCGAAATCAGCGCTGCGGTGGAGGTGCTGCCACAGATCTGGCGCAGTGGCTTACATCCGCCAAGTGACAGCACGATTGATGCCACTCGGGCGCTGGTACGAAAATATCGTCCCTGCGAAGTTCATGTGAACACCGTTGTTCAGGAAACACCTTTGATCGCAGCGCGGGCGGAAAATGTGCCGAGCGTCGTTTACGTGCGGGAAATGCCTGCTGAAGATCCGGCGCTATGCCGCGCCTTGGGCATGAATGCCGCAACCTTGCGTCGCCGGTTGCTGGATCAGGCGGACCGCTTCGTCATGCCATCTCAGGCCGTAGCCGACTGGCTTGAATGCCCCGGTCGCTGCACGGTACGGCCCAATGCGGTCGAGGAGGCGCTGTTCGATCTGCAGTTCGCGCCGGAACGATACCTGAAGGTGGCTTTGATCAGCAGCAACATCGCCAAAAAGGGTATCGGGGATTACGTCGCTGCCGCGCGAATGGTCGCGGCGACCGGGCGGCCCGTACGATTCCTGCTGATCGGACCATGGACAGACGATTTGCATCGGTTGCAGCCCGTCCCGCCGAACGTGCAGTTTCGCGACTATGCATCTAGCCCCGTCGAGGCAATCAGACAGGCCGATATCGTTCTGAACTTGTCGCACTTTGCCGAAAGCTTCGGTCGGACCGTGGTCGAAGCGATGGCGGCGGGCCGCCCCGTCATCTGTTACGATCGGGGTGCCCCCCCGTCGCTGGTGATCAGCGGCCGAACCGGATTGGTGGTGCCGCCAGATTCGGCTGGCGGTGTCGCTGCTGCCGTGCTGGCCCTGGACGCAGCGCGGCTGCAACTTGGCAAGATGAGCCTTGCAGCCCGCCGCCGCGCGCGTGAGATACAGAATCAGGCCCTGGCGTAATATTCCTGGCGAGTTTTTCGGTGCAAACCTTGCGTTAGCTGCCCTCTCCGACCGGGAACGTCCGTCGGCCCTCGCTTTTCCCATTGCGTGCGTAGTGTATTAGCGCGGCGACCCCTCCTGCCGTCACATCCGGGTAGAACTTGTGATATTCGAACGAATCGAAGTCGGGCCCCGGGTTGCGTAGTTCGTAAGCGCCCTGGGTCGCGAAATGCCGAACGGGTTCGATCCCACTATCCTCTACGTCGGGATAGGATGCACAATACCACTCCGCGTCGAACAGGCCCGAAGAATCGACGAGACGGATTTCATCGGCAACCTTTTCCTTGGCACGCCTGTTCGCGCGAAAGCGGTGGGGCTGGTTGAGCACCGTGTGGAGATGTAAATGCGTTTCGCCCAACTTGGCGAGGATATAGCGCTGCATCACATCGTCGTCATGCTGGAGCTTCAGGCGCTGCAATTCATCGTCTTTGCGCGCGATGCTGTGTCCCAATTCCGCAATATCGGCTAATCGCATTTGATACTGCGATTTTAACAGGGCCAACTCTTCGGCATCTTTGGCTTCAGCCTGGTGGTCCTTGACGGAGAGCTGCGTTTCGAGATCTGCGTGCTTTTCCGCAGCCTCTGTCAGTTTCAGTTCGGCCTCCGTCAGCGCCTGTTCGGTCGTTGACAGTCTGGCTTCCGTATCGGCGAGTGCGGACTTGACCTTCTGGATTTCGGCCGCCGACCGTTCAGCGTCGGCAAGCTTAGCTTGAACTTCCTCGTACTCGGTCTGAAAATCGAAATTCTTGGCCCGTGCGGCTGCCAGCTGTTGAAGCGCATCTTCTTCCGAACTTCGCGCATTGGCCAGTTCTTGGCGCTTCTTGTCGAGCTCGTCGCGCGCGCCGGTAAGTGATTCACTGTCGGCTTGGCGTGTGTCCTCGAGGTCGCCGACCCTGGCCTGCGCGACGATGCCGTCGCCCAGCGATCTGAAAACCTGCCGAGACTCGCGATAGCCCGCCACGCCGAGCTCGAGATCGGCAAGCCGCTTTACCCGACTATTCTGATCGTCGCCTATGAGGAGCGTCACGAGGCCCTCGCCCTGGTCGAGTTCGATCCCTGGATGTGCGGCAAGCAGCGGATCAAGCCAACTCGTTGCGCCGCTCTCGGTCATTCTGACCGTGCTGTCGAGAATGACGACGAGCCCGCGGTCGGACAGAAGTCCCTCCCAGTTACTTTTGAGCAGGTTGGCAGTCTCGTCATCCAGCGGCGCATTGATGATGAGCAAATCGATGCCGGCATTACGGAAATGCCGATGCGCAGTCGCCATTTTCTCGATCTTCACTATCGAGAAATCGTCATAGAGTCTTTTATTGCTTTCGAGCGCGGCGGAGGTTGCCTCCGTGTCGCTTCCTGGCGGCGAAATGCCCCAACAGGCTGCGTCGAGGCGCAGCTTGTCAATCGCCTGGCAAACCGCAAGGTAAGCCACCCCGTCGCCTATCCCGAGTTGCACTACCCGCAACGGCGCGTGGTTTTCGACCAGCCAGAACAAATAGGGCAGGTGTACGAGCGTGGACGATGCGGCGAGATAGCGCGGCTTCCAGAACAGCGCCCAGTTCGACACCGGATTGAGTATCTCGCGACCGAGGACATCAAGGTCCTGGCGAGCGGTATCTTCCTGGTTCGATTGCAATTCCTGCGCTGGACGCTGCGCCATGGTGATCCTATTTCAAAAGGTGGCTGTGGTGACAGGGCGCTTTCTATCTTTGATCCGCCGTTCGATTACAACCGGCGAAGTCGCGGCATCTCGCCGTTTCACTGACAGCGGCTCTGCCGTGGACGATGCTACGTCACCTTTCCTTACTAGGCCGGCGGCAGATCCTTTCGGCAGCGCTATGGATCTTCACCCAGAAAAAACTGCTCGATCAGTAATCCCACCTCCTGCTGCGAATATGCGCCGGGCTTTATCAGGAATTCAGCCATTCGCCCTACCGTCTTGACTGGCTTGGCCGCCCGTTCGATGAGTTGGAAGTGCTCGCCATAATCGTCGAACAGGACCTTCACCGGACGGTTGGTGCGCAAGATGACCGATGCCAAGCAAGCGGTGCGAAATCGGCCATTGATGAGCACAATATCCGGTTGGCGGAACCAAGGCTGGTCCCACACCGAATTGGCATAGCCATGAGAGTTTCGCCAGGATCTGTCCGTCAGGGGGCGCCCAGAAGGCGCCACCTCGCCGATATCGACATGTTGAAGAATAACTGGTGAAGCTGCGCCTGCCAGATCGCGCCGCAATTGACGCGCCCTATCAAGATCGGATTCGACGCTCATGACGAGTTTGCCATGCATATGTGCCGCGACCCGCGTCGATCCTCCGGACCCGTATTCGAGGATAACGTCCGCGTTTTGATAATTGCATGTCACATAGGTGACCTCATCTTCCTGCATGCGAGGTGTGCCATCAGCCTTCAGGCTCTGCTGAGCTCGCTGAATTCTGCGAGATTCCGATGGGTCGGCGATCGATAAATTGAACTGTGTCAGAACGCTCAGTTCACGGCGCTTTCTAAACGCTGCCCTCACCACTTGACTGGATTCGAGATGGTTGACTTTGTATGAAATGCAGCTGCGAATATCGTCCAATTTTCGACCTCGCTCGACCGATAAGTTGTCTGGTACATCTCCTTTAAATTCAATAACCATCCTATTATTTTTAGAGCTAGCAATTATAACTTTATGCCCACTGATCTGTATTAGCTTGTTTTTTGGAAAATGCCATTGCAGGATTATATCTCGATCTTTATTATCATCAGCAGAAATACTATCGAAAACATTTACGATTTTCTTCGCTGCGTCGAAGTCGACTCGACGTTCATGATTGATTGGCTGTAGAATATTCAGCTTCATAGTTAAATACGGATTTAACTCATCGGTTGAATATTCTGTTACCTTCCAAGCGCTTAATCGGTGCTCGAATTCTTTGCCATAGCTTGCGTGAGAGACAATCGGCACATTGTGTCCGCGGCGTCCGCGCATGTACTTGCGCACCGCGTCTGTATTATCATAGTTGTAGAGGCCGGAATCGATTAACCAGTCTTCACCCCCGGCGTAGAGGCTGATGTGCCCCTCATCCTGCTGATGGTGGTATCGGCTAGAGCATCCGACCTTGACGATCAGGTGGCATGCTTGTCGATAGGCTTTCCTAGAGTGCCATCTATCACGAAAAATAGCGTAGCCGGAGCGCGGATATATTTGATTTACATCACTCGGGACTGAGCCATCTCTGCCTTGGGTCAATGCATAAAGTAAGTGCTGATATTCCAACTTATCACCGAACACGCCCCCATATACGTCGGTAGTAGGAAGTTGTTCTGTATCTCCGATGGGCGGTAATGCCCCATCTGGTCTTAGAATATGCGTTATGAAGATCAGCGCCTTAGACGATAGTGAATCGAAGTTTTCGATAAAATCATCAGAAATAACGTTCCTGTAGTCGTTAATTATACTGAGAAAGACCTTGAAAACGAAGATGTGGTAGGCAGGACTATTTTCGACGTGGACACCTTCGGTCGTGAACGAGAATCTAAGCTCGCTAGCAATCCGGCGAATAGCTACGCCTTGCCATTGAAGAGCTTGGTCATGCTCCAAGACAGTGCCAAGCAAAAGCAGCACCCGAGATTGTTCCAATCCGTGATTAGTATGTGCTGAGTAAAAATTTTCTCTGGCAAGTATTTTGGCATGAACTAATAAGGCATTCTTCAAATGAACTAAAAATCCATCATCTGTCAAGTCAGAATTTTTTTTGCTTTGAATGTAATAATATGCGAAAAATACCAATTGTTCGGCACGCAGCGCGGTGGCGTGGTCATGCCAAATAAACTCGAACGGATGATCTGTGTCGGTCTTCAGGTAGGCGTCAGTCCAGGACCGTATTGCTTCGCAAGCCGTGTCGAGAGCGGCTGGTTCGCCGGACGACCGGTGATAAGCCATAAGGTTTGGTAGAAAAGAAAGCCAATTCAGGCGCCATTGCCAGGTTCGATTTTTAAATGGATTTTGTTCCCAGTCATTCCATTCAGAAATCGTGACTGCATCAAAGGGCGCGAGCTCAAGCTCGCGGTTTCGGACCAGTCTTTCGCCCATTTTACATCTGATCGGATCGTCAATCAATTGCTGAAGTTTCGCGATTACACAGTTGCTCAAGTCCGGACTGGATGATGTCTTTATAGACACTTTTGCCATTTAAGAACTCTCACCATTTGAGAATTTTGTCGCTCGATGAGCTTAAGGGTGCCGCTCGGGAAGAAGCTAAACGTCTAGCAGAAGGTTGGATATTTTTTTAGATATTAACTGATTATGGAAGTTCTCTTTTGAAAACATCGCTATTTTTTCTTTTTTTGTAGGACCCGCCATTATTCTTTCGACTGCAGCCCTGGGATTATCGATCACCCAGTCA
Source organism: Pelagerythrobacter sp. (assembly GCF_041912895.1). Classification (NCBI taxonomy): domain Bacteria; kingdom Pseudomonadati; phylum Pseudomonadota; class Alphaproteobacteria; order Sphingomonadales; family Erythrobacteraceae; genus Pelagerythrobacter; species Pelagerythrobacter sp. The sequence goes on from NZ_JAYSGI010000003.1 coordinate 142,707, forward strand.
TGCGGATATATCTCATCAGCGCCCTCCCACGGCAAGACGATTGGCGTACAGCCGGCGGCTGAACCGTCGGCGACGGTCAGGTGGAAACTTTCGAAATCACTGGTGGAAAGCACGAAATCAACTCCGGCATACCAATCCGGCATGTCGTCTCCGTGGGGGTCGAAAAAGACCGCGCCTCGCAACAACGGGTCGTTTTCGAGGCGATGATATTGGCTTTCGTACCAAGCCATTTCATCGGGCCGGTTGGCCATCCAGCCATACTCTTCCGGGCGCCTGCCTTTTATCCGCAATATATATTCTGCGTCGGTTCTTCGTAGATCCCTGAGAATATCGAGCGCGACATCGAAGCGCTTCATTTGCGGAACAATGCCAACCATTCCCAGAACTTTGCCGCACGGTGTCTTTCGTGGAACCGATTGCAGACCGTCGATATCCACGCCATTATGAATCACACACCCGTTATCCTTGAGTGCTGGGTTCTTGGCCACGGCGCGGCGAAGCACGTGCGGCCCCACGAAGATGACGGCATCGAACGTTTCGAAGGGGACCTCTGGAAAAAGCCGGTGATTAATTTCCTGTTGATGGAAGCGACCTACCAGCCTTTGCCCATCGATTTGATGTCTCGCGTACCAAATGGCATTGCCTAGCATCCATTCGCAAAACACGATGTCTGCCTGTCGTATCAGCCGTTCGCTTGCGGCCTTGTCATGCTGGTTGTGTCCGGTCCAGAAATCCAGAAGGACACGCATGCCGGCTGCCGTGAAGTGCGGATAAAACGGCTTGATAAATTTTAAATCATGGCCGGCGATGAGCAATGTCTTCTTCGGTGCGGCCACGGGGGAGAGCTCGTGGTCTGACGATGGCTTTCGAATCGCCAGCGTGACTTGCCCACTAGCCCAGTTGCTCAAGTCTTTCAGCCTGTGGTCCCCGATGGGGCGCACGAGTTGCAATCCCGGGGCAATTGCATCAGTCTCGTATGCGACGCCCGGCCAGTCGTTCGGGTTGGGCTCCGCATCACGGCAAAAGCCGATGCGGTGATGTTTCGCGTAACATGTCGGCCAAGCAAGGTCTTCGAGATCATGCTCTTCCAGGCATTCGAGCGCGCCCGTATCGGCCAGGAACCATAGGCTGCCGGCTTCGGCATTCTGCTCCTCGAAACTGCCGCATTCGATGCCAGCCGCCTGCAGTTTGTCCTGCGCTTCGGTCTGCCATCTTTTGGCAAGGACGCGAACGGGGCGCAAGGTCTGGGCCAGCAGCCGGTTTGCCGCGGCGGTAGTGACTTCGGTCGTCACCAAATGGCAGGACGGCGGCTGTGGGGCACATATAACCATGCCTGCCGTTCGCAGCATTTGCACCAAGCGCAGTTCGGCGGTGTGGGCACGCATCACGGCCCTTGCCGCCTTCAAGGCCGTGCGCCAGCGATAGGCTGGATGATGCATCACATCTTCCAGTGTCTTCGCAGCCTCGCTTTCCGTGTGCACTATGTGAACAGTGTCGTCGAGACAGCGGTTCATGCCGGCTGCAGGGCCGGAAATGATGGGCGAACCGCAGGCAGCGGCTTCGACTACGCGGCGGGAAAACATCGTCGGCGAATCCAGCACGGAATTCACATTGATCTGTACCGGATGCGCCTTGTAGGCCTGAATCATTTCCTGATAAGTCAAACCGCCCGCGACGTAGCTGCCCAGTCCGGACGGATACTTATATGGCGAGTCCGGATCATCGTGCTGACGGTCGTAGATGGTGAGGCCGAGCGGCGCGGCAGCGCTCATAATCTTGTCCATATACTCGGTGCGCTCAGGATACCGCTTGCCGTAATGCGTGCCACCATAGGCTGCCGTAGCCTGCCAATCTCTCCTAGACGGAAGGAGGTTGTGAATCTTCGGCGACGCATAAAACGGGGCACTGCTTGCAGACTGCGTCAGGGCGCCGGGGTTAGCCAGATAGGGAACGATGCGTCGGCTGTCGGTGGTAAACACGTGATCGCATAGCGACGCAGCCTTGCGGAAGCGCTCGAAGTGAACCGGGTCTTCCTTGTTCCAGAACAGCGAGGGAATCCCCTCCGTCCGGCAATGCGTCAAAAGTCCTCTCAGCAGAGCGAATTCCTCTTCGCTGTAGGAGCCAACCTTGCGGAACCATTTCCCGTCGTTTCCCTTCCAGGCCGATTCCAAAAACAGCGCATCGATCGGCGTCGCGGCCAGTTCCTCGCGCCAGTTCTCCGGCGAGAGAGGAACGATCTTTACTTCGGCAGCCAGCGTGTCCGTCGTGAATTGGTCGCCGATCAGGCCCAGGGTAATGCGATCGAGGGATTTGGCAGTGGAGCGAGTGTCGGTCGCGACTAGATGCGATTCGCTGCAAGTGTGTTGCAAGGCGTCTGCGTAGCGACGTGCCACATCGCTCCAGGTGCGTTCCTGCTCGATCCATTTTCGGGCGGACTGGCCGAGACGGTGGCGCTCGTCAGGACAATCGATCAACGATTGAAGTCCTTCCTTGAGCGCCTCGACGTTGTCTTTCGCAAACAGGCGTGCGCGCTGCCGTTCGGGACCAGCCATCGTGATGTGGGGTGAAACGTCCGAAAGGAGGAGCGCCTTGCCCATGGCCATCGCCTCCAGCGGTTTGAGCGCGGAAACCATTTCCGTGACATCCGATGACAAGCGGGGAATCGGCAGAATATCCATGCAGGAGAGGTAGCGAGGCACCTGCTCGAAAGGGACTCGCCCTGCAAAACGGCACTCGTCCGCAATCCCAAGCGTGCCCGCTTTCGCCTTCACGGTATCGATCGCCTTGCCGTCACCCACGAGCACGAAGTGAAAGGGCTGACCGTCTTGTTTGAGTTGGGCCAAGGCTTCCATCAGCAGTTCCAAGCCTTCGTAAGCCACGGCACTGCCTGCATAGCCGATGACGGGCACTCCCGGCCGCAGGTCGAGCATTTCGGCTATCGAGGCGTCGGGTGCCATGGGCTTGAACCGCTTTTCATCAACTGCGTTCGGCACGATCTGAATCCGCTCGTGCGAAACGCCCCACGCAGCCAGCTCTGCCGCCAGTTCCTCCGTGAGCGTGACGACCAGATCGGCTTCAAGTGCGGCCTGCCGCTCCAGTGTTCGTGCGATCCGATAGCGGTCGGAATCGGACCATTCGGGTTGTATCGAAGCCTGGGTTACTTCCCAAAGGCCGCGCACTTCGTATACGAACGGGAGGCCGAGGCGACGCGCTGCCATCAAGGCGGGCAATGCGACAATATGGTTGGAGGCTGCGACGATAATCTCGGCACCGCACGCCTGTGCTTCGCGCAAAAAATGGTCTGCGGCTTCGGCAAAGTATCGATCCAGCGGCGTTTTGTTCAGGTTCGCGCCCGAGCAAGCGACGTAGGTGATCCCTTCGACTTCGGTATCGTAATAGCCCGTCCCGAGGCCATGTGCCCCGGCGTCCCAGGGAAAGCCGGGCCGTGTCGTAGCGCGAACCCGGTAGCCTGCATGCTGCAGGCCTACCGCCACGCCATGCGAACGCGTGGCATAGCCATTGCTAGCGTGCGGCATCGACTGGTTTAGGCAGTATAGTACGTGCCGACGCTGCGTAAGAAGGCCCGGATCGGGTTGGCGTGGCGGCAGTGACCAGCCGTTGCGCAGCCTTTCAACACCGGCGACGAAGGATTCGAAGTCGCGTTCGGTCTTGTCGAAAGGCCTGCCCCGCGACCGCAGGCTTTCCAACATTTCTAGCGTTTCGGTGACTTTGCCTTCGCGATAGAACGCCTGACGCGCGATAGCGTCGCGCCGGTGCGTTTCTCGAGCTTTCTTGCTCGCGGTTTTCGAAGAGGCTAGCAGTGCGGTGTTTGCTGCCGGTGCCCTGGGCAAGAGATCGATAAGCGCCGAAAATATCGACTTGGCGCTTCCCCTTGGCGCGGAACGCTTCATCGAACTTTGTATAGCGTACGCTAGGTCAGCAGTGCTGCCCGCCTCGAAGTTAACCGATCCCGCATTTTTCCCTACGAGATCGGTCGTCAACGACTTGTCGCCTACGATGAGCTGTTTGCCATAAATGCCGGCCTCGGCGGCGGCAAGGCGCGTCGCGAGCTCATATCCCTGAAGGGTCTTACCGGAGACAATCAACGCATCTAGCACCGCATAATAATCCGCAACGCGTGCTGGAGAGCCGGGGTCGACATGGATCAGCCAAGCTGGCTCTTGCGCGAGCGCGCGCCTGCCGATCTCCGACGCCAATAGGCCGTGCAATGCCGGCTGATCGCCGATCAAGACCAGTTTGAGCTTTTCATCCTTTCCTGCCAAGTCGGCGCATGCCTCGACCACCTTTTCCATGGGTTGATTTGTCCATGACGGCTCAATCAATCCAACGAGAAAATCATCACTATCGAACCCGAGTTCGGATCGAAGAGCGGCATCCGCTAAATCCAGACCGTCGAACCAATCGACGGAATTTGTTTGCAAACGCGTCAATGATGTCCGGAGGAATTGCGCTTTTCTCGCGTCATTCTTTTCCAGACCGGAATACGACACCAACGAGCGGAGAGCGACATCGTACTTCCGCATTTCAAACGCGGCATCGAAAAGGGCGCCAAAGAAATCGGGGCCGCCCGTAGCGCTGGACGCAATTTCGAGAAGCGTCTCTGCGGAATGCGACCGTCCGGAAATTTGAAGCGCCCGGGCTGCGCGCAACAGACCGATATTTCTGCCTGAACCTAATTTCAAAACCTTGCATTCCTCGGCTTGTTCGACGAGCGACCTTGGGTCGACCGCACTCGTCGGCGGGATTTAAAGAACGGCTATCAGCGGATCAATACGGCAAGCGTGAGATCCGGTTGGTGCGCCAATTCCTTCATCGAACCAACGGTCGTACCGCGCCCAGAATTTCGTCGGCGGCGTGCCGCCAGCTTCTCTGCTCGACGATCCATGCACGCCCGGCCGCACCGAGCCTCCGGCGCATGGCTTGGTCCAACAGCATCATGCGAAGCGTATCGGTAAGGGCTTCGACGCTATCCTTTTTGAAGACCAGCCCCGTTTCGCCATCGCGCACCATGCCGAGTATTCCGCCTGTCGACGAAACGATCACGGCCTTTGCCATCGCCAGCGCCTCCAACGGTTTGAGCGGAGATACCAATTCGGTCAGCGGTAGCGCCCTGCGGGGGAAGGGGGCAATGTCGATGAGCGAGTACCAGTTAGACACTTCGTCATGTGATACGCGACCCGGCATAACGAGCCGATCTCCCAACCGCTCTTTCGCAGCGGCCAGCTGGATCTCCTGCGTAACGGGGAATTGCCCGGCCTCGTCGGCAGGCTCGCTTCCGACGAGCAGAAGGCGAAAATCGAACCCTTCTTTTTGCAGCGTGCCGCAAGCGTGAACGAGGTCGGACAGTCCTTCGTATTGGTTGAACGAGCCGACATAGCCGATGATCGGTATATCGGATGGTAGATTGAACCGCTGCGTTAAATTGGCGTCACGCGAGGCGGGCGAAAAGCGTTCGGGATCGCAAGCGTTGGGGGCCAGTGTAATCCGCTCCGGAGCGACGCCCCTTGCAACCAGTTCGTCACGCATAGGGGCAGTCAGCGTGATAACATGCGCCGCCGCTCGAGCTGTAGCGGCTTCGAGAAACCGTTCCTGACGGCCCGTGATCGTCAACGGATAGGACGGATCGCGCGCTGCACGTGTCAAGTCCCAAAAGCCGCGTACCTCGTAGACGAAGGGCAGCCCCAACTCGTGCGCCGCAAGACAGGCCGGCAGGGCGGTTGCGAAATTCGACGCGGCCACGACACATGCCGGCCGATGCTGTCGCATCAACTGGGCGAGGCGGGCGGTGGCGCCCTCAAGATATGCCAGCGACCCATAGGTCATGTACTCGTAAGCGGCGGCGGGCGCGTCGCCACGCATGGGGGATGTCATCCGATGATAATGCACGCCGTCGACGATCTCGGCATGATCAAGCTGATATCCACTGGGCTTGCCGGCGGCGAGATCGCTCGGAAATCCGGGCCGTGTCGCGCAGACGACATCGGCACCCTGCGCCAAAAGCCCCTGCGCTATCCCGTGGCTTCGCATAGCGTAGCCATCGTTTGCCTCGGGGAGCGATTTGTGAAGGACATAGAGAATCCGCCCGGGAACGGGCTGCAACGCCAGTGGTCGTCGCTGTAAAAGTCTGTCCGCAAGCGTCTGCACGGCGAATGGGCCTGACCGTATATCGGCGAGCAAAGACTCCAACGCGCCGCTTGCGCCCGCGACCGCTTCGATCGCCGCCACGCTCTCTTTCAGACTGTCAATATCATACAGGTTGAGCGAAACCTTGCAGCGCGCAGCAAGTATGGCAGGGGACCGGTCCAAGGCGGCTGCTTCCTGCGCGATATCGATGGCAGACATGCGCCCCTTCGCCGCAAGATGGAGCGCGGCTGTCGACAGGCCGCTCGCGATATCCTGTTTGCGGTGCTTTTCCCTGATCATTTTGCCAAAATGGTCCTGTCACGCGGTTGATCGCAGGTGCCCAGTGCCCCGATGGCGTCATATGTTGCCTGGACAGACGGGCCTTTGCCAAGCGTCGGATTAGGCTTCGACACCGGCTGCGGCTCTCTGGTTCCGCTGGGGGTTGTATGTTGCCCGAATTTTAGCATAGCGCGTCGGCCCGAGTAGCGAGGTGCCTAGAGGAGTTGGTGTGAGATTACTTGTTGTATTCGGTACACGCCCGGAAGCAATCAAGATGGCGCCCGTCATTCACCGGCTCCGGGACAATTCAGCGTTCGAGGTGGAAGTTTGCGTTACGGCTCAGCATCGGGAGATGCTGGATCAGGTGCTTTCGCTTTTCGATATCGTTCCAGACGTCGATCTGAATGTGATGAAACCGGGACAGGATCTGACCGACATTACGGCCAGTATCGTTCTCGCGCTGCGCGATGTGTTGAAGCAACGCAGCTATGATCGGCTGCTTGTCCATGGGGATACAACGACCACGATGGCCGGGGCACTGGCAGCGTTCTATGCACAGGTGCCGGTCGGCCATGTCGAGGCCGGATTGCGGACCGGAAACCTCTACGCGCCATGGCCGGAGGAGGCGAACCGGATGATCGTCGGCCGGCTGGCGGACATGCATTTCGCACCCACGGAAACCTCGCGCCAGAGCCTGCTTGCCGAAGGTGTCGCCGACCGGAGCATCTTCGTGACCGGTAACACGGTCATCGATGCGCTGCATGAAATCGTGGCCCGCCTCGACGCCGATGCGGAACTCGATGCACAGATGCGGGCGCGCTTTCCGTTTCTGGAAGAAGGTCGCCGCCTGATTCTCGTCACCGGGCATCGCCGGGAAAATTTCGGCGAGGGATTCGAGAACATCTGCCGGGCCTTGCGCGATATCAGCGAGCAGGGCGATGCACAGATTGTCTATCCCGTGCATCTCAACCCGAACGTGCAGGGCCCGGTGAAGCGTATTCTGGGGAACACCGATGGCGTTCATCTGATCGAGCCGCAGGAGTATCTGCCGTTCGTGTGGCTGATGCGGCGGTCGTACTTCATCATTACCGACTCGGGCGGGGTGCAGGAGGAAGCGCCCTCGCTCGGTAAACCTGTGTTGGTGATGCGCGAGACTACGGAGCGGCCCGAAGCGGTCGATGCAGGCACGGTGCGGCTGGTGGGAACCGATGCCGAGCGCATTCGCGATGCCGCGCTTTCCCTGCTGAACGATCGGGACGCGTACGATGCGATGGCTCGTGCGACGAACCCCTACGGCGATGGAAAGGCGGCCGAGCGGATCGCCGCCGCGCTGGCAGCGCAAGCCGACGAGATTGAAGGACGAATTGATGTTTGATCGCATTTCGATGGTGGGTCTCGGTTATATCGGCCTTCCGACTGCCGCGCTGTTCGCCGCTCACGGAACCAGGGTGATCGGCTTGGACGTTTCCAGCCATGTGGTCGAAACGATCAACGCCGGGAAGATCCATCTGGTGGAACCCGATCTGGACGGCGTGGTGCACAAGGTCGTCAGCGAAGGTCGCCTGCACGCGACGCTCGAGCCGGAGCCGGCCGACGCCTTCATCATCGCGGTGCCGACGCCTTTCAACGAGGGGTACGAGCCCGATCTCAGCTATATCGCTTCGGCCGCGCGCATGATCGCTCCGGTCCTTGAGGCCGGCAACCTGGTGGTGCTGGAAAGCACGTCCCCGATCGGCGCGACGGACAAGATGGCCGAATGGCTGGCCGAAGCCCGCCCCGACCTCAGCTTTCCGCAAGACGCCGGCAACGATGCCGACATCCAGATCGCGCATTGCCCGGAGCGGGTTTTGCCCGGTCATGTTCTCAGCGAACTGATCGAGAATGACCGGATCATCGGCGGGATGACCGAACGCGCCAGCGAGATGGCGGTCGCAATGTACAAGAAGGTCGTGCGCGGAGACTGCGTCGTCACCGACGCCCGCACCGCCGAGATGTGCAAGCTGACCGAGAACAGCTCGCGCGACGTGCAGATCGCCTTCGCCAACGAGCTCAGTGTCATCTGCGACAAGTTCGGGATCGACGTGTGGGAGCTGATCTCGCTCGCCAACCGGCATCCGCGCGTGAACATCCTGCAACCCGGCGCAGGTGTCGGCGGCCATTGCATCGCCGTGGACCCGTGGTTCATCGTGTCCTCCGCGCCCGACCAGGCGCGGCTGATCCGCACCGCACGCGAGGTTAACGATGCGAAACCGGATTGGGTGCTGCAAAAGGGTAAGGATGCCATCATGGCCGCGCTGGCGGCCAATCCTTCGCGGACGATGTCGGACATCAAGGTCGCCTGTCTCGGCCTGGCGTTCAAGCCGGATATCGACGACTTGCGCGAAAGCCCAGCGCTTCGCATCACGCGCGATTTCGGCGCGCTGGGATGCCGGGTCCTCGCGGTCGAACCGCATATCGACGAACTGCCGGAGAGCTTTTCGGACTTGCCGATATCGCTCACGCCGGTGGACGAGGCGCTGGCGCAAGCCGACGTCGTCTGCGTTCTCGTCAGGCACTCCGCTTTCGCTGGTCTGGCCGAGAAGCTTCACGGCAAGGCCTCGCTGATCGACGTCGTCGGTCTCTAGCGCGGAGCCATCAGCCGCGGTCCGCCGCGATCATCGGGCAAAGCGGTAGGTTTCGCTGTTGCGATCCAACAGCGGGTGGTGCCACGGATCGATCGCCCGCTTCGTATCCCATCGCGCCTGAAACACGGCGAGTTCGCGCATGTAACGCGCTCGGTGTTCGGGAGCGAAATCCAGTCCGCGTGACTTGCTTTCGTGATGGATCAGCGTGGCGGCGGGCGTGTAGATGTTGGACAGGCCGCGTTCGCGCAGCTTTAGGCACAGATCGACATCGTTGTAGGCGACCGCCAGGCTCTCCTCGTCCAGCCCGTCGACCGCGTCGAAATGCTGCCTTTCCACCAGCAGGCACGCTCCGGTGACGGCGGTGGCGCCGCGTGCGACGAGCGCCTGGGCGAAGTAGCCGGGCTCGCCTTCGGGTAGCCCCCGGTGGGCATGGCCCGCGGCGTCGCCGATGCCGATCGCGACCCCGGCGTGCTGGATCGAGCGATCTGGATAGAGCAGGCGCGCGCCCACCGCGCCGACGCCGGGGCGTACCGCTTCGCGCATCATTTCGCTCAGCCAATCGGGATCGATGATCTCGATGTCGTTGTTGAGCAGGCAGAGGAATTGGCCGCGCGCATGACCCGCGGCGAAGTTGTTGATTGCGGAATAGTTGAACGGGTGCGGCCAGCGCACGACGCGCACCCGTGGATCGGCTGCGACTGAGTTCATGTAAGCCAAGGTTTCCGCTTCGCGACTATCGTTGTCGGCGATAATGACTTCGAAGTCGGGATAGTCGGTTTCATGCAGCAGCCCATCGACGCATTTCCGCAGCAGTTCTACCCGATCGCGCGTGGCGACTAATATGCTGACCACGGGGGCGGGTGCAGGCATGGGCCAGCGCAGGGCGACAGTACCGAACGGTCCATCACTGGCTTGCGCCGAGGGAGCGACCAGCCGCGAGATCGCCGCGGCCCGCTGCTGAGATGGCTTGCGCCATTCCCCATGAGCTGTGCTTGTCGTGACTCTGGGCACGTGGCGGACGGATATGGGGCTGGCACCGCACAGGAGATGCAAAACGAGTTCGTGCAGCGTTTCCGGCGCGAGGCCGTCGCGGCTATCGAGGCGGGCGAGTGTGGATTCTACCGGCAAGGCGCATGCGGCGGTGACATAGTCCTGCGAAAGGAACATCCGCGAATCCCAATTGGGCTTGAACCATGCGGCGCCTTCGGCTCCGCGGCGTCCGATCTCGTCCTGATCGCCGTAAAGCACAGTTTGCTCGTCACTGGAAATGTCGGCACGCGCACGATCCGCGGCGTAGGCGGCCAGCGCATGGCGCGGCAAGACGGCGTCCGAGGCCAGCGGGATGAGGAGCGACGCGCCTACCTTCTTGGCGATTCCCAGAGCGGCATGCAGTGCCGCGATCCTGCTTGCGTACGGCGCGGCGACATGCTCGATCCTGTCGGATTCAATGGGCAGCGATGCGTCATTTTCGGTGGTAACGATCACACGCAGCGGTGCGATGCTTTGCCGCAGCGCGGATTTCGCTGCCTGCTGGGCAGCGGAGCGATCGGAGTCGCTCGACAGATGGATATGGATGCAGATTTCGGTTCCTGAGAAATTGCCTTTCCCAATAGTTCCGTTCGCTGCCGAAATCGTATCGAGATCTCGCCGGCCATGGGCTGTCATGCGCCGCTGATAAGCGAAAGGCAGCGCGGCGATCGCTGCCTCAAGGCGATATCGTGCGCGCAGTCGCTTGCCGCACAGGCACCACCAGCCGATCGCGGCGAGTCGATCGGGTCGGCAGACCATGAGCAGCAAGATGTCGCTTAGCGTGGGTTTCAGTCCATCGGCCGGCGGGTTCATCGAAGAAGATAGTCTTTCGCGCCACGCAGGCATGGCAGATAATCGGGTGGGTGCGATGCTAACAGAACGCTGGGAGAAGCGTACAGGTTTTCTTAGGGCTAGGCCTGTCCGGCGAATTTCGTTAGTGGGCGCTGATCCTCGAACGAAGATTATGCAAACTCATCCATGCACGTGAAAAATTTGATCATGGTGGCGCTGCTCGTGCTGCTGGGCGCATGTTCCACGCTGCCGTCGAGCGGTCCGACCGGGTCGCGTATCAAGGATACGGCAGCGTCGGCCGACCTCGATATCGAAATCGTGGAGGTCGACAGTGTCGCAGCGGTCCCGCCGCGGCTTGCGCCCGTTGCGTGGAATCTGCCGGATCGTGAGCCGCCGCCGACGGATATGATCGGCCCCGGTGACGTATTGACGATCAACGTGTTCGAAGCAGGCGTTTCGCTGTTCGGTGGCAACGGCGCCAGCGGTAATCTGACGGACAGCGGTTTCGATCCCTCGGTTCGCATGAGTGCGCTTCCTCCAGTCCGTGTAAACGACGAGGGCGACATCAACATCCCCTACGCCGGGCGCATTCGCGTGCTTGGCAATACCGTGGGAGAGGTGCAGGAAAAGATTCGCGTCGCCCTACGCTTCCTGTCGCAAGACCCGCAGGTCACGGTCAATCGCGAGGAAGTGGTCAGCAGCTCGGTCATAGTGGGCGGCGAAGTCGTGCGACCGGGTCGGCTCGTGCTCCAGACCAATCGCGAAACCATAGGCGATGTGATCGCCCTGTCGGGCGGATACCGCGGGGCGGCCAAGGATCTCGTATTACGTATAGAGCGCGGATCGGACGAGGCGAACATCCGGCTGAGCAGTATTCTGGCAGGCGATTACGAGAACGCGGTCGCCTATCCCGGCGACCGCCTGACTGTCCTCGCCGATCCCCACACTTTTTCCGTACTCGGCGCGTCAGGCCGCGTGCAGCAGATGCCATTCGCGCGCGACACGATGACCGTGGTCGAGGCGATCTCGGCGGCGGGTGGACCCAACGCCGGTTCGGGCGATCCCGAGGCGGTGTTCCTGTTCCGTTATCTGGGTCCGGGCAACACCCGCCCGGTGGTCTATCACTTCAACATGATGAACACCGCGACCTATTTCCTCGCGCAGCAATTCGCGCTGCGCGACGGTGATATTCTCTATTTCGGCAATGCCGCCGCCAATCAGCCGCGCGCCCTGATCCAGGCGATCAGCCAGTTGTTCGCGCCCGTCGTCACGGCGACCGCAGTGGCCGAGAATTTCGGCAACTGACCGAATGCCCGGCTTCCCCCTGCAAACAGAAGCGGATCATGCAGGTTGAGCTCTTTGACATACCCGATGTGGCGCTGTTCACGCCCAGGAAGATCGCCGACGACAGGGGCTACTTCGCCGAGACGTTCCGCGCCGACGTCTTCGCGCAGCACTGCGGCGAACACGTTTTCGTGCAGGACAACGAATCGCTGAGCGCCGCGCGCGGGACGATCCGCGGGCTTCATTTCCAGATCCCGCCACACGTGCAGGGCAAGCTGGTGCGCTGCACCGCAGGGGCGTTGTTCGACGTGGCGGTGGACATTCGCGCCGGTTCGCCGACCTACGGCCAATGGGTGGGCGAAACGCTGACGCCGGGGAACGGCCGCCAGCTGTGGGTGCCGCCCGGCTTCGCGCACGGGTTCTGTGCGCTCGAGCCCGATACCGTGATCTGCTACAAGGTCACCGGTTACTACAGCGCTGAATGCGACATGGGGCTCGCGTTCGACGATCCGCGGATCGCGATCGACTGGCCCGAAGCGGCCGATCCCGCCACCCTGTCGGCGAAGGACCGCAACCAGCCGAAGCTGGCCGATCTGCCCGACCATTTCCGCTACGAAGGGGCGTGATCCGATGCGCGTGATCGTCACCGGCGGCGCCGGGTTCATCGGATCGGCGCTCGTGCGCCATCTCGTGCTGGACAAGGGATACGACGTCCTCACCGTGGACGCATTGACCTATGCGGGCTGCGAGGCTTCGCTGAAGGCGGTCGAGGGCGAACGCACCCATCGTTTCGTGAAAGCCGACATTCGCGACCGCGCGGCGATGGACGCGGCGCTCGCCGGTTTCGCGCCCGACCGGATCATGCACCTTGCCGCCGAGAGCCATGTGGACCGCTCGATCACCGGCGCGGCGGATTTCATCGATACCAACGTGATGGGCACCTTCACGCTGCTCGAGGCCGCGCGCGGATACTGGGAAGGGCTGGAGGGGGATGCGAAGGCGTCGTTCCGCTTCCTCCACGTCTCGACCGACGAGGTTTACGGCTCGCTCGGCGATGAGGGGCTGTTCGAGGAAACCACGCCCTACGATCCCAGCTCCCCCTATTCGGCATCGAAGGCCGCGTCGGACCATCTCGCGAAGGCGTGGCAGCGCACTTACGGCCTGCCGGTCGTCGTCTCGAACTGTTCGAACAACTACGGCCCCTACCACTTCCCCGAGAAGCTGATCCCGCTCGCGATCCTTAACGCGCTCGCGGGACGGACGCTGCCGGTCTACGGCCAAGGGGAGAACGTGCGCGACTGGCTCTATGTCGACGATCATGCCCGCGCGCTCGACCTGATCGCCGAACGGGGCCGTGTGGGCGAGACATACAACGTCGGCGGGCGCAACGAGCGGCGCAATATCGACGTCGTGCGGCGGGTCTGCACCGTGCTCGACGAACTGGCCCCTGCCAATGACCCGCGCGAAAGCCTGATCGAATTCGTCGCCGACCGCCCGGGCCACGATGCGCGCTACGCGATCGACGCGAGCAAGCTGGAAGGCGAACTGGGCTGGCGCCCGCAAGAAACGTTCGACACCGGGATCGAGAAGACGGTGCGCTGGTATCTGGACAACGAATGGTGGTGGCGCCCGCTGCGCGACCGTTACGACGGCGAGCGGCTCGGCCTCGCTGCGGCGAACGGGGACAAGGCCCCGGAATGAGGATCGCGGTCACCGGGACATCGGGGCAGGTCGTCACCAGCCTGATCGAGCGCGGCAAGCTCGCCGGTGACGAGATCGTCGCCATCGGGCGGCCCCAGCTGGACCTCGCCGATCCCGCCTCGGTCGCCACGCCTCTCGCCGCCGCGCGGCCAGACGCCATCGTGTCGGCGGCCGCCTATACCGCGGTTGACAAGGCCGAGAGCGAGCGCGATCTCGCGCTTGCCGTCAATGCAGTTGGCGCCGGCGCGGTGGCGGCGGTAGCGGCCGATATGGGCGTGCCGCTGATTCACCTTTCGACCGACTACGTCTTCGACGGCAGCGGCGTGCAGCCATGGACAGAAAGCGACCTGACAGGGCCTACCGGGGTCTATGGCGAGACCAAACTGGCCGGGGAGCAGGCGGTGCTCGCGGCGCATCCGGGCGGCAGCGCGATCCTGCGCACCGCCTGGGTCTACAGCCCGTTCGGAGCCAATTTCGTGCGCACCATGTTGCGACTCGCGGCCGAACGCGACGAGGTTTCGGTGGTCGCCGATCAGATCGGCAATCCGACCAGCGCGCTCGATATCGCCGACGGGGTTTTTGCGGTGGCACGTAACCTCGCGGCCGACAGCGATCCCGCGCTGCGCGGGGTGTTCCATATGAGCGGTGCTGGCGAGGCGAGCTGGGCCGATTTCGCACGCGCCGTCTTCGCCGCCTCGGCCGAGCGGGGCGGGCCATCGGCAGAGGTGAACGCCATCACCACCGCCGACTATCCCACGCCCGCGCGGCGTCCCGCCAACTCGCGGCTCGATTGCGCCAGACTGGCCGAGGCGCATGGCGTCGCTTTGCCCGACTGGCGAGATTCGTTGCCCCCGGTCGTCGAACGGCTGCTGGCCGAGACGGCCTGAGCCATTGCCGCCAACCATCTTGAGGAGGACCACCAGATGAAGGGGATCATCCTGGCCGGAGGCAGCGGCACGCGCCTCTATCCGATGACGCTCGCCTCGTCGAAGCAGATCATGCCGGTCTACGACAAGCCGATGATCTACTATCCACTCAGCACACTGATGCTGGCCGGAATCCGCGAGGTGCTGATCATCTCGACCCCGCGCGACCTGCCCGCCTTCCGCGAGCTGCTGGGCGATGGGTCGCAGTGGGGTATGGCGCTCGAATATGCCGAACAGCCGAGCCCGGACGGGCTGGCGCAGGCCTATGTCATCGGGGCGGATTTCGTGGCCGGCGGACCCTCGGCGCTGATCCTGGGGGACAATATCTTCTACGGGCACGGCTTGCCCGAACTGATGCGTGGGGCCCGCGTGAAGACGAGCGGGGCAAGCGTGTTCGCCTATCACGTCACCGATCCGGAACGGTATGGCGTGGTCGATTTCGATGTCGAAATGACGGCGCTCTCGATCGAGGAAAAGCCCGCCAGCCCGAAATCGAATTGGGCGGTGACGGGGCTCTATTTCTACGATGAACAGGTGGTGGACATCGCGGCGAACCTCGCCCCGTCCCCGCGCGGCGAACTGGAGATCACCGACGTCAACCGCGCCTATCTCAAGCGCGGGCAGTTGAGCGTCGAGATAATGGGCCGGGGCTTCGCCTGGCTCGACACCGGAACGCCGGACAGCCTGCTCAATGCGGCCGAATTCGTGCGCGTGATCGAGAAGCGGCAGGGCTTCAAGATCGCCAGCCCCGAAGAGATCGCCTTCCACAACGGCTTTATCGACGCGGCGGGGCTGGAGCAGGCGGTCGCGCGCCTCGGCAAGTCCGAATACGGCAGCTATCTCGCGCGCCTGCTCGATTGATCCCGCGCGTTCGCGGGCGCAGGATGGCGCAGCAATTGCTGGAGGACCTGCCGCATGCCGTTCATCGAACACGCGCTCGCCGCGCTGGCGATCCAGATCGCGGTCGGCCTCCTGACGCGCAACTGGTGGGCAGGCGCGGCGCTCGCCTGCGGCTATTTCATCGGGCGTGAAATTTCGCAGGCCGAATATCGCTGGATCGAGCATCTGGGCGAAGGGCTGCGCGGCAACATGCCGTGGTGGGGCGCGTTCGACCCGCGCGCCTGGCCGCGGGCGGACCAGGTGGCCGATCTCGTCGGCCCGATGATGGTGACGGTTCCGCTGGCATTCATGATGGAACGCCGCCGACACCGCCGATAGCGCGCCGTCAATCCTCGCTTTCGCTCATCGGACGGCGATTACCCGCAGGCTGCCAAGGCTGACCGATGCGCTTCTCGAACCGGTCGCGGACGGCCCAGAGCCAGCCGACGCGCCGCTCGGCGAGGCCCGGCAGGCTGAGCACGTCGCCGCCGAGCCACGGCAAGAACGGGTTGCGCCGGGCGTAGGACCAGATTTCGACCCGCTCGCTCGGTTCGGCGGCAGCGCCGCGCGCGTGAAATCCGCCGGTATCGGCGACCACTAGTGTGTTCGCGGGAACCGCCAGCCCTTCGGCCGGGGGCAAGTTCATCGCAGCGAGGTCGTCGTCGCCGACCCGTGGCGATCCACGCCCCGAGAGCCGGTCGATGGCCGCGGGATCGGCGAGGCTGCGCCGGTGTTCCCACGCCAGCCGCTCGGGTGTGAACCGATGCGATCCGCGCACATAGGTGAACGGCCCATCTTCCGGTGTCACCGGGTTGAGGAACAGCCAGGCCTTCATCGAGGCGTGGAAGCTGTCTGCGTGGAGCGCCTGCTGCGGGTCGGGCTCGGTACCGCCCGCGTTGCTCGTGATGGTCTGCACGTAATGCAGCGGTGCGATGCGGAAGCTGGCGACGTAGTGGAACAATGCGGTGACATCGCGCCGCGCGAGGAACCGCCGCAGTTCCGGGATGGCATCGAGCATCAGGGGATCGATCGCCATGCGCCGGGTAATCGCATCGCCCTGCCGCATCTCGCGCGCCGGACCGACATAGCTCAGGATCGCGCGGCGAAGCGCCGCGAATTCTTCCGGGGGCACGGCATTCTCGATCGCCACGAAGCCGTCGCGGTCGAACGCTTCTCGCCATTCGCGCGGCACGTGGCGGGCGAGGCGGCGGCGGCGCCAGCGGCATAGCGCATCGGCGACCGCAGTGCGCGTCCGATGCAGCCCCATGCGGTTGAGCCGCTGCGAACCGATCAGCGGATGGTCGAGAAAGCTCTTGGCCGAAGTGGCGAGCTGCGCCACCCGGATCGGCAGCAGGGCGATATCTCTGGCCCGGGTTGCGATCGTCATTCGCTGCTCTTGACCAGCGCGTCGATCGCCTGGAGCCGGGCCACCAGCGGTTCGAACCGGTCGAGCGGAAGCGCGTTCGGCCCGTCCGACAGCGCGTTCGCCGGATCGGGATGCGTTTCCATGAACACGCCCGACACACCGGCAGCCACCGCCGCGCGTGCGAGCAGCGGCACGTATTCGCTCTGCCCGCCCGATTTCGCGCCCAGCCCGCCCGGCTGCTGCACCGAATGGGTCGCGTCGAACACCACCGGGCACCCGGTTTCCGCCATGATGGACAGCCCGCGCATGTCGGAGACGAGCGTGTTGTAGCCGAACGATGTGCCACGGTCGCAGAGCAGGAAATTATCCTGTTCATGCCCGGCGGCGGCGGCGGCGTTGCGCGCCTTGGCGACCACGTGCTGCATGTCGGCAGGCGCCATGAACTGCGCCTTCTTGATGTTTACCGGCTTGCCCGTAGCGGCGACCGCGGCGATGAAATCGGTCTGGCGCGCGAGGAAAGCGGGGGTCTGGAGCACGTCGACCACTTCGGCGACCGGCGCGGCCTGCGCCGGCTCGTGCACGTCGGTCAACACCGGCAGCCCGGTTTCGGCGCGGACTTTTTCGAGGATGCGTAGTCCTTCTTCGATGCCCGGGCCGCGAAAGGACGCGTCCGAACTGCGGTTGGCCTTGTCGAACGAGCTCTTGAAGATGACGAGCAGGCCTAGCCTGTCGGCGACCCCGGCAAGCGCCTCGGCCACGCCGAGTGCATGGCTCTCGCTCTCGATTACGCACGGACCTGCGATGACGAACAGTGGGCTGGTGGCTGAAATATCGTGTCCGCAGAGTATCATGCGTGCTTTCTTCTGTCGTTGCGCCACCCCGTAAGATATTGGTCGCAATTGCAATTTGCCATGCCTTTAGCCTAAGGCAATGCGTTGCAACATGAAATCCGCCCTGCTCATGGCCGGAAACGTGTCGCCGCAGGTTTCACCCGGCTCGCAGAACCGCGATGGAAGCCGGACAATTTGAAGAGTTGAAGCACGCCATGAATGTCGAGGTCGCACAGCATAATTACGCGAAATCCGCGTTGCAAACGCTGGATATCGAACTCGAAGGCCTCATGGCGCTCAGGCGCGCGCTCGAGGATTCGGGACTGAGCCGCGAGCTTGGGAAAGCCATTCGCCTCTTCGCCGCGACCAAGGGGCGGATCATCGTCACGGGAATCGGCAAGAGCGGCCACGTCGCGCGCAAGATCGCGGCGACGATGTGCTCTACCGGCAGCTCGGCGCTCTACCTCCATCCTGCCGAGGCCAGCCATGGCGATCTGGGCATCATCGCGAAGAACGATGTCGTGCTGGCGATCACCTGGTCGGGCGAAACGAGCGAACTGGGTGATATCTTCAGCTTCTGCCAGCGCTACGGCATGCCCCTCGTGGTGGCGACCGCCAACGAGAACAGCACGGCCGCGCGGGCCGCCGATGTCTGCCTCAAACTTCCCGAAGTACGCGAGGCGTGCCCCAATGCGCTGGCGCCGACCACTTCGACCACCTTGCAGCTCGTTATCGGCGATGCGCTGGCGGTCGCCCTCATCGAAGCGCGGGGCTTTTCGTCCGGCGATTTCCGGGTTTTCCACCCCGGCGGCCGCCTCGGTGCGCAGTTGAGCACGGTGGCGCATGTCATGGGGACGGGCGAGGCGGTGCCGCAAGTCCTCGACGACGCCACGCTGATGAGCGCGACGATCGAGATGAACCGCAAACGCTACGGCTGTACGGCGGTGGTCGACGATGGCGGAAAGCTCGTCGGCGCCTTCACCGACGGCGATCTGCGCCGCTGCATCGCGGTCTACGACCTGAACGATCCGATCGAGCCGCACATGTCGCGCAGTCCGATGGCCGTCGATGGCGCGATGCTGTGCAGCGAGGCGCTCGCGATCATGAACGAGAACGCCGTTTCGGTGCTTTTCGTCACCGAGGCGGAGAAGCTGCTCGGCATCGTCCACATGCACGACATCGTCAGGCTGGGCCTTGAATAGCACGCGTGACGCGGCCGCTGCGGCGGCCGATCTGATCGTCATTCCCGCGCGATACGGCTCCACCCGGCTGCCGGGAAAGCCGCTCGTTCCCATCGCGGGCCGGACGTTGCTCGAGCGCGTGCTGGCCAATGCCGTGGAGGCCGCGCGTCTGGCGGGCGAGTGCGCGGTGATCGTCGCGACCGACGATACGCGCATCGCCGATCATGCCGAGGCGCTTGGCGCACAGACCGTGCTGACCGATCCAACGCTGGATTCAGGCTCCGCCCGAGCCCGCGCGGCTGCGCATCGGCAGGCCAGCCTGCCCGAACGCGTCGTCTGCCTGCAGGGCGATGCGCCGTTCATCGCGCCGCAGGTCGTAGCGCGAATGATCGAAACGCTGCGGCAGGGCGACGCCGATGTCGCGACGCCGGTCTATCCGCTCGACTGGGATCGGCTGGACCGGTTGCGTGCGCACAAGCGGACGACGCCGTTCAGCGGCACGACCTGCCTGCGCGCCGCGGACGGCCGTGCGCTGTGGTTTTCCAAGCGTATCCTTCCCGCGATCCGTGACGAAGCTGTCTTGCGCGAACGGCAGGCGATGTCGCCCGTGTGGCAGCACCTGGGGCTCTATGCCTATACGATGCAAGCGCTCGACTGGTTCGCAGCGGCATCACCGGGTACCTACGAGGTGCTGGAAGGACTCGAGCAGTTGCGCTTTCTCGAAAACGGTCGCGCGATCGCTACCGTGCCGGTCGATCCGCCCGAACATGCCCTGTCGGGTATCGACACGCCTGCCGATGTCGCCTTGGCCGAGGAAGCCATCGCGCGGTTAGGCGATCCGTTTCCGGGGTGAGGTCCGGAAGAAGGCCCTCAGGAAAGCGGCGTCTTTGCGGCTGGAGCGGCAGCCGCTAGGGCTGGCAGCGCATGTTCGTCGTCGTCCGCCATAGCAACACTTTCGAGGCCGGAGAGCCGCCGCGCAGGATCGGCGCGCGCACCGACCTGCCGCTGACCGCGAAGGGGACCGAGCAAGCCCGCGCGCTTGGCCGCCATTTCGCGGACGAGGGCTGGCGGTTCACCCGAGTGTTGGCGTCTCCGCTGCGCCGTACGCGCGAGACCGCGGCAGGGATCCTCGCCGCGCAGCCCGATCCGGCGCCAGCGCCGCAGGACGCCGAATTCCTGCGCGAGATCGACCATGGACCCGACGAGAACGCGCGCGAGGACGCGGTGCTGGCGCGTATCGGCCAAGCGGCGCTGGCGGCGTGGGACGACCGTGCCGAGCCGCCGCCGGGCTGGATCGTCGATGCCGAGGCGCGCCTTGCCGCATGGCGCGTGCTGTTTGCCGGGATGGACGCGGAGACAGGCCCGGTGCTTCTCGTCACCAGCAACGGCGCGGCGCGCTTCGCGCTGATGGCCGATCCGGCATTGCAGCGCGCCGCCGCCGCGCTGCCGTCGCTGAAGCTGGCGACCGGCAGCTACGGCGTGATCGCGCGCGATCGGGCTGGAGAACTGGCGATCCACACCTGGGGTGCGGTGCCGTGACCGAACGTGCCGTGCCGCCGCTCCTGCGCGCGCCGCCGTTTCCGGAATGGCGTGACGAAGATGGTTCCGCACCCCCGATCGAAGATGCTTTCGAGGGCATGGAGCGCGCCGCGCTGTTCGAAGCCGCGCGCCGCGCGCGGGTCGGCGGGCGGTTCTGGGGCGAGCCCGCGTCACTCGCGCAGCCGCCCCGCATCGTCGTGCGCGCGGATAACGCGCCCGAGCCGACGCGCGAGGGCGATGCTGAACCCGCCTCGTGGATCGGGCGAGACGACACCGACCCGTGGTCGGTTCTGCCCGGCGCGGGCCGTCTCGTCGCACACGGCGATGACGAATGGGTGGCGATCGCGCGGATCGCGGGCGTTCCGGTGCGGGTGGTTTCCTCCGGAGCGTTCGGCTCGCCGGAAGACGACGACACGGACCTCGACGCGCGCGCAGCGGCCGCGCTGTGCAGGCCGCTGCGCGATCCTTTCGGCGACGGCTGGCTGGCGCCGCTCGACGCGATCGCGCTGTTGGCCGAATGGCGCACGGTCATCGACGCCAACCGCGGCGCGCCGGGCGAAGCCATCGTCGCCGTGTTGGGCATGGCGTGGTGGAAGAAGGCCGAGATCCGGCGGTTCCTCTGGGTGCCGGGCATATCGCTGGCGTTCGTTTCCGACGCGCGCCGGGCGCTCGATATCGCCCGCGACAAGGGCGGGGCGCTGGCGGTCTGGCCCTCGCGCGTGTCGCCCGCACTGATCGCCGAGGCGAAGCAGCGCGGTGTTCCGCTCGTGCGGGTCGAGGACGGGTTCGTCCGCTCGGTCGGCCTCGGGAGTGATCTGGTGCCGCCCGCCTCGATCGTGGTCGACCGCCACGGCATCCATTTCGACCCGCGCGAACCGAGCGATCTCGAAGCGATCCTCGCGCAGACCCGCTTCGCGCCAGACCTGCTGACGCGCGCCCGCCGGCTGGCGGAAAGCATCGTGGCAGGCGGGATCAGCAAATATTCTGCGGGGACAGGCGCGACCGGCGACCTGCCGGACCGCGCCGACGGCGTGCGGCGCGTGCTGGTGCCGGGGCAGGTGGAGGACGACATGTCGGTGCTCGCGGGGGGCGGCGGCCTGACCTCGAACCTCGAATTGCTGCGCCGCGTCCGCGAACTCGAACCCGACGCCGAAATCTGGTGGCGGCCGCATCCGGACGTCGATGCCGGGCACCGCAACGGCGCGGTGGCCGACGAGGCCGCGCTCGAATACGCCGACCGGATCGTGCGCGGGGGCAGCATCGCGCACCTGCTCGACCGGGTGGACGGGCTCCATGTGCTCACTTCGCTTACCGGGTTCGAGGCGCTGCTGCGCGGGCGCGACGTCACCTGCCACGGCACGCCGTTCTACGCCGGATGGGGCCTGACGCGCGATCTCGGCACGGTGCCCGAGGGGCGCGGGCGCAAGCTGTCGCTCGACGAGCTCGTGGCGGGCGTGCTGATCCTCTACCCGCGCTATCTCGACCCGGTCAGCGGGCTGCCGTGCCCGCCCGAGGTGCTGGTGCGGCGCATGGCGGAGAATCGGATGGTGAACCGGCAGGGCTGGATCGGGCCGGTGCGCCGGTTCCAAGGGCGCGTGATGGCGCGTCTGCGGCGGCGGGGTGCAGTGCGATGACCGGGCCGATCCTCGACATCTCGCGGCTCATCTCGCGCGTGCGCTATTCGACGCCGAGCGGGGTCGACCGGGTGGAGATGGCCTATGCCCGCGGCCTCTCGCGCATCTATGGCGAGGCGCTGGCGTTCGCGGCGGTGCATCCCTCGGGCATATACGGCAGGCTCCCGCGCGCAGCCGCGCTCGCCTATCTCGACGAACTGGAGCGCCGCTGGTCGCACGAGGGCCAGGCGGAGCGGCGGATGCTGTCGCCATCGGTCGCGCGCTGGATGGCGCGGCTTGCGCCAGTGCGCAGCGGGATCGGATCGGGCGGCGTCTACGTGCAGGTCTCGCCGCATCACCTCACCCGCGAGCGGCAGGTGCGCCACATCCTCGCGCGCGAGAAGGCACGTTTCGTGTGCATGGTCCACGATCTGGTGCCGATCGAATATCCCGAATACGCGCGTCCCGGCGGCGCGGCGCTGCACGAGCGCCGGATGGAGACGGTGGCGCGGCTGGCCGATACGGTGATCGTCAATTCGGCGGCGACCGGCGATTCTTTCGCACGCTGGGCCGAGGGCTGCGGCATGGCGCCGCCGCCGATCCACGTCGCGCTGCTGGGGACCGAGCCGGTGGCCGAGGCCGCGCCTGCGCCTTCGCCCGACGGGCGGCCGTATTTCCTCTGTCTCGGTACGATCGAGCCGCGCAAGAACCACTTGCTGCTGCTGCACCTCTGGCGGCGCATGGCGGAAAGCCTGCCGGCCGAGGCGGTGCCGCGCCTCGTGGTGGTCGGCCGCCGGGGGTGGGAAAACGAGCAGATCGTCGACCTGCTCGACCGGTGCCCGGCATTGTCGCCGCACGTCGCCGAGGTGAACACGTGCCCCGACCGCGAACTGGCCGGGCTGATCCGCGGCGCACGCGCGCTGGTGATGCCGTCGTTCGCGGAAGGCTACGGGATGCCGGTGGCGGAGGCGCTCTCGGTGGGAACGCCGGTGATCGCCAGCGACCTGCCCGCGCATCGCGAGGTTGGGGGACCGGTGCCCGATTTCCTCGATCCGCTGGACGGGCCGGGCTGGCAGGCGGCGATCCTCGACCATGCCGCGCGCGGACCGCTCCACGCCGCGCAGGTGGCGCGCGTTCCGCAACGCCCCGCGCTCGATTGGGATACGCACATGGCGATTGCGGCGAAGGTGATCGACGGCGCGATGCCCGGATCGGCCGATCTCAACGTTTGAGCGAGGTGATCCTGCTGCCGAACACGCGATCCCAGGGCAGCCCGGTGATCGCGTAGTGGCTGTCGTGATCGACGTAGTGATGGCGCATGTGGTGGCGCTTCAGCACGCGTCCGATCGGCCCGCGCATCGGCCACTGGTGGCACGCGTAATGCACGGTGTCGTACACGACGTAGCCGATCATGAAGCCGAGGAAGAGCCAAGTGCCCGCGGCCGCGAACGCGCCGGCCATCGCGGCCCAGATGCACGCCCCGATCGGCACGCTCAGGATCGGCGGCATGAGGTTGCGCAGCGGATCGCGCGGTTCGTCGTGATGGTTGCCGTGCAGCACGAAGATCAGCCAGTTGACCACGCGCGACTGAGACTTCCAGTGAAACAGGTAGCGGTGCACCGCATATTCGAACAGCGACCATGCCACCCATCCGGCGAGGATCAGTCCGACGCCCGCGAGCGGAGAAACGGTGCCCCAGCCAGCCAGCGCGATCAGCGGAAGCAGCACGCTCCACAGCACCGCGAACCAGCGGAACGAGATGACGGTAAGTCCCTCGAGCCAGGCAGTGCCGAACAGGCTCAGCCGTCTGAAAGATGCATTGCGACCGGTCATGTCCATCAGTTCTCGACAGAACATGCGGATTTCTGTCAAGCGATGAAGGCCCGATGGCGCGACAAAATAACTTCGATTATCGGTCAGTCGACGAGGACTGTGACACGGTGACCACAATGTATTCCTCGCGAAATCAAGAACGCATCATCGTAACCGGCGCCTCGGGCGCGCTGGGCGGCGCGCTGGCGCGCCTGCTCGCTCGGCCGGGGGTGGAGCTGAGCCTGTGGGGCCGCGATGCCGCCCGGCTCGATGTCGTGGCGGGGCAGGTCCGCGCCGCGGGAGCGGAGGCCTCGACCCGCCGCCTCGACCTGACCGACGGACCGGGCGCGGTCGATGCCGTGCTGGCCGACGATGCCGCCGCGCCCTTCGCGCAATCCTATCTCGTCGCGGGCCTCGGCGACGTGCGCGCGCCGGGCGACGTGGTGGAAGACCCGGCGCTCGTCCTGCGGCTGGCGCAGGTCAATTTCGCCGCGCCCGCCGCGATGGCCGCGGCGCTGGCCGGGCGCATGGCCGCGCGCGGGCACGGGCGGATCATCCTGATCGGATCGGCGGCGGGCCACCACGCACTGCCGTTCGCCGCCGCCTATTCGGGCAGCAAGGCGGGGCTCGCGCGGTTCGCGGACGCGCTGCGCATCGCAGTGAAGCCGCACGGGGTTACCGTCACGCTCGCCGCGCCGGGCTTCCTCGATGCGCCGGGCGGGCGCGGCACCCCGGGGGGGCAGCGGCTGCTACTGTCGTCGGAGGAAGCCGCGCGGCGGATCGTCCGCGCCGCGCGCGCGGGCAAGGCGCATTACGTGACACCGTGGCCGTTCGCGGCATTGCACTTGGTCGATGCGCTGCTGCCGCGCGCGCTGCGCGATCGGGTGCTGGCCGCGCTGCCCCTGCCCGACGCCGAGGGTGGCTAGGGCGCGTATTCGAGGATGGCGTGGTGCAGTTCGGCCGGAGTCAGGTCTCGCCGCGCATTCTCGCCCGGCACGATCCGCCCGCGTTCGTCGAAGCGCAGCATGACATAGGGCGTGTGCCGTGCGGAGCCCGGTTCGCTCGCGCCGGGGATGCTGGGGCGATGATCGCCGAAGAACACCAGCAGCGCGGGGCGCTTCAGCGCGGCGAGCCCGTCGGCGAGGCCGGACAGCATCACGTCCCCGGCGCCGACGAGCTGGTTGTAGTTGCGCACGAGGTCGCCGACCGAGCGGCCTCCGCTCGACGACCAGGGGCCGTGGTTCTCGATCGTCACCGCGTAGAGCAACGTAGGCGAGCGCGCTTGTTCGGCCAGCATCATCACCTTGCGCGCGATCGCCGCGTCGGTGACGTAGATTCCCTCGTCCCTCGTGGGCGGATCGAAGCTTTCCGGCCCGACCAGTTCGGCGAAGCCGGCGGCGGGAAGGCTCCGGTCGCGGCCGTAGAAGCGCATGTCATGCGGGTGGACGAACACGCTGCGCCAGCTCTCCGTGCCCAGCCTGTTCGGCAGTCCGTACGACGCCTCGCCCCGCGCGGTGAGGAAGGGGTCGAAGCGGCGGAAGCCCAGTTCGTCCTCGCTGCGCCCGAACAGCACCCCGTATTCGGTGCGCATCGTATATGCACCGAAGCCGCTGACGAGCAGGTTGCCCCACCGCACCGCGTTCGCCTGTGCGCGCGCCAGCCCCGACAGCGCGAATTGCCGATCGCCGAACAACTCGGCCGGGTCGGCGAACGATTCGCACTGGATCGCCACGATCAGCGGAGCGGCGGCTTGCGAATCCTTAAGCGGAGCAGGCGTTGCGGAGGCGGGGCACGAGGGCGGGTCCACGCTCTCGCGCCACCGCAGCCAGTACAGCAGCAGCGTGGGAAGCAGCCCCAGGCGAACGAGGTCGGCCTCGGCGCGCGGCTCGCGCGCCAATGCGCGGAACGGCGCAAGACGAAGGCTGAGCACCAGAAGCACCAAGCCGATCGCGAAAATCGTCGCTCCGGCGATGTGCGGCGCGGGCGCGGGCACGAACAGCCAGGCCAGCGCGGCCAGGAGGCCGAGCGCCGCGACGATCGCGCAGGCGAGTTGCCAGCCCTTGAGGGCGGAGAGATAGAACTGCGGATGGCGGAAAACCGCGCCGATCAACGCGAGATCCGAAAACACGAGCGATTCGCCGAGCATCGCGCGCTTGGCGTTCGAAGCCTGCGCCAGCAGCACTTGCAGCGCCAGCGCCAGCAGGACAGCCACCACGGGGCTTCCGCAAAGCGCGAGGAAACCTCCGAAGAGGATGCAATTCATCAGCAGCAGGAGCCACGAGCCCGGCAGGCTGCGCCACGGCCTTGAAGGGCGTGCGCGACGCGGTAGCGCCGTGCTGTCGATCAGGAACGCAGCGGCCAGCCCCGCGAGGGCGATCAAGGCGGCGTCCGTCACCTCGGCGCCGTTCTCTGGCTCGGGGGCCGTTTCATGAGAGCGGCTCGTTGGTCCCCGGAACACAATAGGTCAAGTTCGTTACAGTGCCGATCGCTTGGTCGGCTCCGGATGCACCATCGGGCGGTTCCGGCGGTTACAAGGGGTTGCTCTATCGCAGCGCATGCACGATTGGCAGGTTCGCATGCCTGCTTCTCGCCAAACACGCGCAGTCGATCCGGGCCGGGACGATGACTCGGCACCGCTCGATCCCGCGCGCGCCAGCGGCAGCGACGTTCCCTCCAAGCGGGTTGTCCTGCTGCTACAGGGCCTGATGGGGCGGCTGTTCCGCCGCTTGGGGCAGGAACTGATCCGCTCCGGGCACCGCGTCTACAAGGTCAACTTCAACGGGGGCGACCGCCTGTTCTGGCGCCTGCCCGGCGGCATCGAATACCGCGGATCGCTGGAGGAATGGCCCGACAGTCTCGCCGAGATCATCCGCGAACGCGGCGTGACCGACGTCGTCCTGTTCGGCGATTGCCGCGCGCATCATCTGGTCGCCACCAAGGTATGCCGCGAGCTGAACGTGCCGGTCCATGTGTTCGAGGAAGGCTATGTCCGGCCCGACTGGGTGACGCTGGAACTGGGCGGGGTGAACGGCCATTCCTCGCTGCCGCGCGATCCCGAGTGGTATCGCCGCACCGCCGCCGCGCTCCCGCCGGTGCCGAAGCACGCGCAGGTGCCCTCGTCCTTTCGTCGCCGCGCCCTGGAGGGGCTGGCGTACAACGTCGCCGATGTGTTCACCCGGGGCGGCTATCCGCACTGGACGACCCATCGCCCGTGGCACCCGCTGGTCGAGGGCATGGGTTGGGTCCGCAAACTCGCGCGGGGCAAGCGCAAGCGGCAGAGCGCTGCGGAGCTGATCGCGCGGCTCGAAACCTCGGAGCAGCCGTATTTCCTGTTTCCGCTCCAGCTCGCATCGGATGCGCAGATCCGCCTGCATTCCCCGTTTGCCGGGGTCGGCGACGCGCTGCGGCTGATCCTCGAATCCTTCGCGCGCAACGCGCCGAAGAACGCGCGCCTCGTCGTCAAAGAGCACCCGCTGGACAACGGGGTGGTCGACTGGCGGCGCGAGACCGAGAGCATGGCCAAGCTGTTCGAGGTGGCCGATCGGGTCGACTATCTGCCGTGGGGCGACATCGTGCCGGTGGCGGCGCGCGCGCGCGGCACGGTGACGATCAACAGCACCAGCGGCACGCTGGCGCTGGCGATGGGCGTTCCCGTCGTCGCGCTGGGGCAGGCGGTCTACGATATCGCGGACATCACGCACCAGACCGGCCTCGACAGGTTCTGGACCGACCCTCAAGCGCCCGATCCCGAGACGTTCGCGGCCTTCCGGCGCGTGCTGGTCGAACGCTGCCTGATTCCGGGCGGATTCTTTTCCGACGAGGCGCTGGACAAGGTGGTGCGCCACGCGGTCGCGCGCTTCGAGGGCCGCGGGCTCCTGCCGGAATGAGATAGCGGCGATGGAATTCGACGATCTTCTGCGCCGCTATTTCGGCACCGGCGACTTCGCATCGGTCGCGCCCGCCGCGCTGGCTGCGGGTGTCGAGCGCTGCCAGGTCGATCTCGGCCTCGAGACCGACCAGGGCAAGCGATTCGCGCTGTGGGCCATGCTCTACATGCTCGGAGCGGCGCCCGAACTGAGCGAGGTGTTCGACGATCCGGCCGCGCGCGAGGCCGCGCGCGATTTCATGGATATGATCGACGCCGCCTAGTGGCGATCAACGGTCGAGATCGGCCACCTTGCGCAGCGCCTGACCGGCCATGTCGAGCGCCTGGAGCTTGGTCCCGTAGCGCGCCACCACCGCCGGATCGTCGGCCAGTTCGTCCGCCAGCGCATCGATCGCGCGCGCCAGCCGGCGGAATTCGAGCGCGGACGGCATCTGCGATTGCAGCGGCGCGGTGCTGGCGGAGGGCGGCGAACCCGGTGCCGCGTGCTTGATCCGCTGAAACGTCTCGTCGACGTGCTGCTGCCCCGACTGGCCGGCCGGAAGCCATCGCGCGACGTGGATCTTGGCCTCGAACCGCAGGCCGGCCTTGCCGCCTTCGTTCCACACCACTTCGCCGCTGATCGCATCCTCGCCACGGCGGAGCATCACCCGCTCGCCCGGCTTGGGCAGTGCGCCGGCTTCGATCAGCGCGCCGCCGGGCGAGAGGTTGCGAATCCTGACCGCCCCCGATGCCGTCGGCCCGGATATCGTCGCCATGACGAACATGTTGGTGCGCGGCTCGCTCCGAGCGCAGCTTGACTGGGCGACCACGTCCACTTCCTTCCCCCTGTGTCAGGGTTGTGGCAGCGGCATGGTTACGAAATGCTTGCGCCGCGCCCGCCGATTTACCGGATAGGCCGGCGATCGAGCCACCGCGCGAACCGCACCACGAGTGCGATCAGGAACGGCACGAGCACGAACGACAGCACGATCTTGGCGAGCGCCTGGCCCGCGATCAGCGTGCCGATCTCGCGCTCTCCGCCGAACGCCAGCGTGATGAAGATCACCGAATCGATTGCCTGGCTGAGCGCCGAGGCGATCGCGCCACGGATCATCAGGCCGACGCTGCCCGAGCCCTCGCCGCTGCCGCGCAGTTTGGAGAAGATCCACACGTTGAGCAGCAGCGAGACGAGGTAGGCCACCGGCCCGGCGGCCATGATCCGCGGCGTGGTGGCGTGGATCAGCTGGAACGCCTCCAGCCCCTGCGGCCACATCTCGGGATCGGCAGGCAGGCGCAGCACCAGCAGGATCAGCACGATCGACATCGCCAGCGGCAGGAAACCCCAGACCACCAGCCGGTTCGCGGTGGAAGCGCCGTGGAGCTGCGCGGTCGCGCTCGACAGCACGACGAGCACGAGAAAGGCGAAGATGCCCGCCTCGACGCCCAGACCCGTCGGCCCGAGCATCACCTGCTTGACCGCGAGGAACCCGGCGAGGACGGTCATCCCGCCATAGACCAGCGCGAATACGAACAGCGATCGGGCGATCGGGAATGCGGCGGCGGGCTGGGCGGGGGCGTCGTTCATGACCACCGCCTATTGGTTGGCGGGGGAAAAGGGAAGCGTGGCTAAGCCGCCTCCCGCGTTTGACTGTGGATGCGAGGCAGGCGAGAGAGCGCCTTTGCCATTCCAGCGCGAACGGACTCTTTCGCCCGATGCATCCAATTCTCACCAGCCTGATCGGGATCGTCGCGATCCTGGCGCTCGCCTTCCTGCTTTCGACCGGCAAGCGGCGTATCCGCCTGCGCGTGGTCGCCTCGGCTTTCGCGTTGCAGGCGCTGATCGCATTCATCGTCCTGCGCACGCCATGGGGCGTCGCTGGCATCAGGGGCATGTCGAACGGGGTCTCGGCGCTCCTTTCCTACGCCAACGAAGGGACGGAATTCCTGTTCGGGGCGGACAATCCGCTGGCGAACACCTTTGCGCTCGGCGCGCTGCCGGTGATCGTGTTCTTCGCCGCGCTCGTCTCGATCCTCTATTATCTCGGGATCATGCAGCGTGTCGTGCGTTGGGTCGGCGGGGCGATCGGCTGGGTGACGGGCATCAGCCGGGTCGAATCGCTGGGCGCGGCGGCGAATATCTTCGTCGGCCAGTCCGAAAGCCCGCTGGTGGTGCGCCCCTATCTCGCCGCGCTCGCGCCCAGCCGGCTGTTCACGCTGATGACGGTCGGCATGGCGGGCGTCGCGGGCACGATCCTCGCTGCCTATGCCGGGCTGCTGGGGCAGGATTACCTGCCGTTCCTGCTCGCCGCCGCGTTCATGTCCGCGCCGGGCGGCATCCTGATGGCTAAGATCGTCATGCCCGACGAAGCCGAAGCCTCGCCCGAGGCGGAAGGGCAGATCGCGCTGCCCCAGAGCCGCATCAGTTCCGAAGGCCCGGCTTCGCTGGTCGAAGGTGGCAAGGCGCACGAAGTCGCCGTGGCGGAGACGTTCGAGGACGGGCAGCGCCCGGCCAACGTGATCGAGGCGGCGGCGCAGGGCGCGCAGACCGGCGTGAAGCTGGCGGTGGCGGTGGGCGCGATGGTGCTGGCCTTCGTCGCGCTGGTGGCGCTGGCGAACGGCCTGCTCGGCTGGCTCGGCGGGCTGTTCGCCTATCCCGAGCTGTCGTTCCAGCAGATCCTCGGCTGGGTTTTCGCGCCGATCATGTATCTGATCGGCATCGCCGACTGGAGCCAGGCACAGATCGCCGGCGGCCTGTTCGGCACCAAGATCGTGCTCAACGAATTCGTCGCCTTCATCGAACTGGGGCAACTGGCGGGGCTGGAGGATCGCAGCCGTGCGATCGTGACCTTCGCGCTGTGCGGCTTCGCCAATTTTTCCTCGATTGCGATCCAGATGGCGGTTACGGGTGGCCTTGCCCCGAACCAGCGACCGGTCATCGCGAAGCTCGGCCTGCGCGCACTCGCCGCAGGCAGCCTCGCCAACCTGATGAGCGCGGCGCTCGCGGGCCTGTTCCTGCCTTACTGAGTCGCAAGCCCAAGAGTCGCCAGATATGTCAGACATCGCCTCCGTTTCCATCGCCCGCCCGCTGAGCGAAGTCGCCGACGAGATCGGCCGGAGCTTCGAGGAATACGGCTTCGCGGTGATCCGCGACCACGGCATCCCCGCAGAGCTGATCGCACAGGCGGAGGGGCTCTCGAAGGCGTTCTTCGCGCTGCCCGACGCGGCCAAGCGCGCCTATCACATCCCCGGCGGCGGCGGTGCGCGCGGCTACACGCCGTTCGGCACCGAGAAGGCCAAGGACGCGGCGATCCACGATCTCAAGGAATTCTGGCATGTCGGCCGCTCGCTGCCCGAAGGCCACGCGCTGGCGGAATACATGGCGCCCAACCTCTGGCCCGCCGAGATCGAGGATTTCGAGGAAACGTTCGAAGCGCTCTACGCCGCATTCGAGAAGGCCGGCGCGCGCGTTCTGGAGGCGGTCGCGCTCCACCTCGGCCTGCCGCGCGAATGGTTCGCGCGCACGGTGGAAGACGGCAACTCGATCATGCGCCTGCTCCACTACCCGCCGCTCGACAGCGCCGATGCCGAAGGCGCGATCCGCGCCGCCGCGCACGGCGACATCAACACCATCACCTTGTTGCTCGGTGCCGAGGAGGCAGGGCTCGAGCTGCTGACCGCGAGCGGCGAGTGGAAAGCTGTCGAGGTGCCCGAAGGTGCGCTGGTGGTGAACATCGGCGACATGCTCGACCGGCTGACCAACGGCAAGCTGCCCTCGACCCAGCACCGCGTGGTCAATCCCCGCGGCGCAGCTGCCTATCGTTCACGCTATTCGATGCCGTTCTTCCTGCACTTCCGGCCCGACTTCACGATCGAGACGCTGGAAAGCTGCATCGATCCCGGCTCGCCCGAGTCGCATCCGGCGCCGATTTCGAGCCACGATTTCCTGATGCAGCGGCTGCGCGAGATAAATCTCGCGTGATCGAACGGCGGTTGTCCCCAAGCCGCAGATAATCTCGTGATATGTTGCATTGCAGCAACAGCTGGAAACGCCAAGGTTTCCGGGCTTTTTGACCCGTGCGCTTCAACGCGTGTTCACATTCCGCCGCACTGTCACATTCCTGCAACAAAAGCGCCTTCCTAGCGTCGCCGTTCGTGCCTAACGGGCGCGCATCGAATTCGTTCCTCCCAGAGCCTCATCAAAGGGATCGTAATCATGAAGCTCAAGTATCTCCTGGCTGCCAGCGTGGCCGGTCTTTCCGTTACCACCCTGATGCCGACCGCAGCCCAAGCCCAGTCCACCGGTTCGGTCGATTTCGAAAACAACGAGATCATCGTGACGGGCGAGCGTGCCACCGACGTCGGCGGTATCGACATTCCCGCCGAGCCCAAGGCCAAGCAGGTGCTGACCGAAGAAGCGATCCGGCGCCAGCGCCCCGGACAGGCAATCAACGACACCATCAATCTGGTCCCCGGCGTCAGCTT
Source organism: Pelagerythrobacter sp. (assembly GCF_041912895.1). Classification (NCBI taxonomy): domain Bacteria; kingdom Pseudomonadati; phylum Pseudomonadota; class Alphaproteobacteria; order Sphingomonadales; family Erythrobacteraceae; genus Pelagerythrobacter; species Pelagerythrobacter sp. The sequence goes on from NZ_JAYSGI010000003.1 coordinate 175,053, forward strand.
CCAGAACAACGATCCGTGGGGCGCGTCGGGCGGTTCGTTCACCATTCGCGGCTTTGCCGACGATCGCATTTCGCAGACGCTCGACGGTCTTCCGCTGAACGATTCGGGCAACTACGCGCTCTACACCAGCCAGCAGGTCGACCCCGAGATCCTCGAATCGGTCAACGTGAACCTCGGCTCGACCGATGTCGACAGTCCGACCGCTTCGGCCGTGGGCGGCACGATCAACCTGCGGACCAAGGAACCGCTCGACTATTTCCACCTCACCACCTCGCTGTCCTACGGCAATATCCTTGCGGACGGCGCGGGCGATCGCCCCTACATGCGTGGTTTTGCGATGGTCGACACCGGCGATCTCACCGGCATCGGAACGAAAGCGTTCTTCTCGGCCAGCTACCTGCGGTACGACAATCCGTTCAACAACTACGGCGTGGTCGAGAAGCAGCAGTACAACGGCCGCATCTTCCAGGAACTGGGCAGCAACGGCGATTTCGTCGCCGTAGCCGGCCACTACAATGAAGCCCGTAACAACTTCTTCGGCTCGTTCAGCATCACCGAGTTGCAGGCGTTCGACAAGGGCGACCGCTTTTACGACATCAACTATCCCTGCACCGTCGACAGCGTAAACGGCGTGTTCGAGACACCGGAGCAGGTAGCTGCCGATGGCTACGTCGACCCCGACGGCGTAAACGGATGCGGCGCGGAATTCGATCGCCGCTACAACCCGTCGAACACCGGAAACATCCGCGGCTCGTCGCGCTTCAGCCTCGGCGACAGCCTGACGCTGACGGTCGATCCCAGCTATCAATATGTCAAGGCCAACGGCGGCGGCAACGAAGAGCTGCTCGAAGGCACGCGTAGCTACAACGGCGTCGAGTACACCGGTTTCCTGCGCGGTGGCTATTACTTTGGGCGCGACCTCAACGGCGACGGCGACATGCTGGATGAGATCAGCGGTTTCGACCCCAGCCAGACGCAGACGCACCGCTACGGCGTGATCAGCAACCTGATCTACGACATCAGCGACGATCACCGCGTCCGCCTCGCGTATACTTATGACCGTGCACGTCACCGCCAGACCGGTCAGACCTCGATGGCGCTGCTCAACGGCGAGATTCCCGATGTCTTCCCGGTGAATGATCCGCTGTTGACCGCCGACGGGTTCGAACTGAACAAGCGCGACCGCCGTTCGTACGCCATCCTGCACCAGGTTTCGGGCGAATATCGCGGCAATTTCGGCCCGTTGACCGCAGTTGTCGGTCTGCGCGCGCCGTTCTTCAAGCGCGAGCTCAACCAGAACTGCTTCACCACGAGCGCCTCGGGCTTCGTCGACTGTCTCGGCGATCAGGACGCGACCGCCTATGCCGCAGCCAATCCGAATGCGGTGGCGCCGGTCTCGGTCGAATACGACTACGACAAGCTTCTTCCCAACGTGGGCTTCACCTACGATCTGGGTCAGGCTTCGGTGTTCGCCAACTATGCCAAGGGACTGTCCGTCCCGGGCACGGACGAGCTTTACGATTCGCTGTTCTTCTTCGGCAAGCAGGACGATTTCCAGCCAGTGCCGGAGACGACCGACAGCTTCGATCTCGGCATGCGCTACCAGATGGGCAGGCTTCAGGCGCAGGTCGCGGGTTGGTATACCCGATATCAGAACCGCCGCGCGATCGCTTATGATCCCGTGCTCGATGAATCGATTGCTCGTAACCTGGGCACCGTCGACAAGTACGGCATCGACGTTTCGGTCGCCTATCAGCCGACGCCCAGCACGCTGTTCTACGTCTTCGGTTCGTACAACGACTCGGAAATCAAGGACGATGTGCAGGTCGGCGAGGACGATGCCGGGGCGCCGATCTTCATCGACACCTCGGGCAACCGCGAGAGCGGCGTGCCGAAGTTCTCGGTCGGCGGGCGGGCGCAGTTCGAGTTCGGCCCGGTCGAATTCGGTATCCAGGCCAAGCATACCGGCGAGCGCTTCGTGAACGACATCAACTCGCTTGAGGTCGATGGTTACACGCTGGTTGATGCGGACATTCGCATCAGGCTCGGCGAGTATATCAATGGCCGCGATGCGGCGATCCAGATCAACCTCACCAACATCCTCGATGAATTCTACATTGGCGGGTTCGGCGGCGATCTGGACGGCGTCGGCTTCGCGCAGATCGGCCCGCCGCGCGCGGCAAGCATTTCGCTTCTGCTCGGCTACTAACTCGCAGGCATAAGCCTGGCTCAAACGGCGGCGGCACCCCATCCGGGTGCCGCCGCTTTTTCTTTGTCTGCCGGTTTGCGCTATGATGCCGCCGATGTCCGGGACGACGCGATTTTCGAGCAGGCGGGGCAAGCCTCGCCTCGGCACGCTGGTGCTGATCGCGCTGCTGCACCTGCTCGCGATCTACGGGCTGGCGCGGGCGTTCGCGCCCGATCTCATCAGTTCGGTCGAACGGAGCGTGGTCGAGGCGATCACCGTCACGGTGACCGCGCCGCCCGAGCAGCCGCCGGCACCTAAACCCGAACCCGAACCCGACGCCGGCGATTCGGGCGAGGAGGGGCGCGAGGCGACCGCGCGTGAGGTTACCGCGCCCGATCCGCCCATCGCGCTACCGCTTCCGACCCCGGCGCCGCGCGTGTCCTCGACCGGCACCGCCGACAGCTCGGGCGCGAGCGAGGCTGGCGCCGGCACCGGCGCGGGCGGCGAGGGCGAGGGTACGGGCAGCGGGCAAGCCGGAAGCGGGCCGGGCGGCGGCGCAGTCAACCGGCCGGTCCACGTCTCCGGCTCGATCGACGACGCGCGCGACTATCCGGTGCCCGCAGGCGGCCGCGCGGCGCGGCGCGGCACCGACGTGATCGTCCGCGTGACCGTGGGTATCGACGGGCGCGCCTCGAACTGCACGATCTACCGCGCGAGCCCCGATCCGGAAGCCGACCGCCTGACGTGCCGCCTGGTGGTCGAGCGGCTGCGCTTCCGCCCGGCGACCGATGCCGCAGGGAACCCGGTCGCCGCGCCGTTCTACTGGCAGCAGCGCTGGTTCTAGGTTGCCCTCGCGTCCAAGCTGGCCGATGACGGCGGAGCATGACGGGCCTTATCCATCCGGTGATCCTGTGCGGCGGCAGCGGCACGCGACTATGGCCGCGCAGCCGGCCGGAGCGGCCCAAGCCGTTCCTGTCGCTGCTCGGCGAACGCTCGCTGTTCGAGGCGACGCTGGCGCGTTGCACCGGCGCGCGCTTCGCGCCGCCGGTGGTGGTCGCGGGCGCACACCACCTCGATCTGGCGGAGGACCAGGGGCCGCCGGACATGCGGATCGTCGTCGAGCCCGAAGGGCGCAACACCGCGCCCGCGATCGCGCTCGCCGCCGCGCGCTTGCCGGCTGACGCGATCATGCTGGTGTGCCCGAGCGACCATCATATCGCCGACACCGCCGCATTCCACGCCGCGGCCGAAGCCGCCGCGGCGCTGGCGAGCGAAGGCCATCTGGTGGCGTTCGCCATCACCCCCGACCGGCCTGAGACCGGCTACGGCTATATCGAGCGCGGCGAGCCGATCGACGGCGGCTATAGGGTCGCACGATTCGTCGAGAAGCCCGATGCGGCGCGCGCGCGCGAATTCCTCGCCGCGGGCACGTTCGCCTGGAACGGCGGCATCTTCGCGTTCGGCGCGGGCGCGTTCCTCGCCGAACTGGAGCACCACCGCCCGGCCATGGCGCACGCGATACGCGAGAGCGTGGCGCAGGGGAGCGAAGAGGGGCGGCGGTTCCAGCCCGAGGCAACGGCCTTCGCAGCGATCAAGGCGGAATCGGTCGATTACGCGGTGATGGAAAACACCCGCCGCGCCGCGATGGTGCCGGTCGAGATGGGCTGGTCGGACATCGGCACCTGGGCAGCGCTGCGCGCGGCGCGGCAGGCCGATGCGGCTGGCAACGTCGTGCGCGGCAAGGCGGAATTGATCGAATGCCGCAACGTCATGGTCGACAGCGACGGGCCCCGCGTTTCGTGTATCGGGCTCGACGACGTGATCGTGGTGGTCGACGGCGACGAGGTGCTCGTGGCGCGTGCGGACGGGGCGCAGATGGTGGGCAAACTCGGCGGAGCAAGTGGCCGATGAGCGGGCGCGGGCTGCCGATGAAGATGGTCGAGAAGGTCTGGGGCCGCACCCACCTGCCGCCGCCTTTCGCCGCGCCTGAGGGCCAGCGCATCGGCGAGATCTGGTTCGAACCGCCGCCCGAGCTGCCGGGGATCCTCGCCAAGTATCTGTTCACCAGTGAGAAGCTCTCGGTTCAGGTCCATCCATCCGATGCGCAGGCGCCTGCTGGCAGCCGCGGGAAGGAAGAGTGCTGGCTGGTGCTCGATGCGGAGCCGGGGGCGACGCTCGCGATCGGGTTCGAACGTTCGGTCGGTGCCGACGAGATGCGCGCCGCCGCGCTCGACGGTTCGATCGAGCGGCTGCTCGCCTGGCATCCGGTGCAGGCGGGCGATTTCTTCTATCTGCCGGCGGGCACCGTCCACGCGATCGGACCGGGCCTGTCGCTGGTGGAAATCCAGCAGAACAGCGACGTGACCTACCGCCTCTACGATTACGGGCGCCCGCGCGACCTGCATCTGGACGAGGGGATCGCCGTCGCCAGCGGCGCGCCGTGCGATCCGGCGAACATGAGGCCGGTCGGCGAAAGCGGCGCGGCGACGCTGGTCGAAGGGCCGCACTTTCGGCTGGACCGCGTTGCGGGCGCTCCGGCGGAAGCGGTGGCTGCGCGCTATGCCGGGCCGCTGCTCGTGATGCCGCTGGCGGGCGCCGCGGACATCGGCGGCGAACGCATCGAGGCCGGCGGTTGTGGCTTGGCGGCGGACATCGCAGCGGTCGATCTCGGCGCTTGCCGCAGCGCGCTGCTGACGCAGCCCGCCTAGCCCTGTTCGCCCGCGAAGGCCGACAGCGCACCCTCGATCTCGTCCTTGCCGTAAGGCTTCTTGAGGATGCCGAGCGCGCCGGCTTGTGTGAGCGCGTCATTCGCCTCGCCGTAGCCGGTGGCGAAGTAGAACGGAATCTCCAGCTCGCGCAGTTTCTGCGCCACCGGCTCGCTCGATTCGTTGCCGAGGTTGTAGTCGAGGATGGCGAATTCGGGACGATCGTCGGCGATGGTGTCCAGCGCGGCGGCGACGTTGCCGCTGATGCTGACGGTCTTGATGCCGAGCTGGCGGAGGCAATCCTCGGTATCCATCGCGATGATCATGCTGTCTTCCACCACCAGCACGTGCCGCGGCATCTGGCCTGCAGGCCCGGCATCCGGCTTCGCGTCGGCTTTCTTCGCAGGTGACGCCCTGCCGCCTGCGGGCTGTGCCGCGACGTAGCGCGCGGGAACGGTGAAATCCGCTTCCACCCCTTGCAGACGATAGCGGATGTCGGCCCCGCCTTTCAGTTCGAAGGGAATCGATTTCTCGATGATCATCGTGCCGAAGCCGCGCCTCTCTGGCGGCTTGACCGGCGGCCCGCCGCGCTCGCGCCAGCTGATCTCGAGATTGCCGCCGTTGCGCTCCAGCCCGATCGACAGCGTGCCGCTGCTGTCGCACAGCGCGCCGTACTTGGCCGAATTGGTCATCATCTCATGGAAGACCAGCGCCAGCACCGTGTAGGCTTCGGGCGCGATCAGCACGTCGTCACCCTCGATCGTCAGGCGGTCGACTTTGCCCGAGAGATAGGCCTGCGCTTCGGCCTCGATCAGCTCGTGCACCGAAGCGGGCGACCAGTTCTCGCGCGTGATGTTGTCGTGCGCCGCGGCGAGCGCGCCGATCCGTCCGCCGATCAGGTCGGCAAAGGCGCCCACGTCGTGCGCTTCGTGGCGCGACTGGTTGATGAGGCTGCGGATCAGGTTGAGGATGTTGCGCACGCGATGATTGAGTTCCGCGATCAGCAGTTCCTGCTGCTCCTGCGCGCGGGCGCGATCCTGGATCGCCTCGTCGGTCAGGCGCAGGATCACCTCGAGCAGAGTGACGCGCAGCGATTCGGCGATCTGCATCTCGGCTTCGGTCCACGGCGCGCTTTCGCCGCTGACCGATTCCTGCCACGCCTCGAAGCTCTTGCGCGGAGTCAGCCGCGCGCCATGCGAGCTGTGCTCGACCGGCTTTTCGGGATTGCCCGCCCAGGTCACGACCTGCGGCAGCTCGCGCCGCCAGAGCACGAAATAGTCGCGCGGGCGGCGCGAGAGGGGGATCACCAGCGCGCCCGCCGCGCGATCGGTGAACTTGTGCGCGGCCGGGATCTGCTCGGCGAGCGCGCGGCTGGCGAACACCCGGCTGGTCGATCCGCTGTTGAGCAGCGGCAGCAGCGCGCGGAACTCGTCTTCTGCCGGGGCCTTGCCGCGCGCCTGATAGACGCCTTCGACCATCGCGCTCGATCCGTCGTGCGGAATGACCTCGCGGATCACCGATTCGATCGTGGTCAGGTTCTCGACCAGCGGCGCGCCGCCCGCCATGCGCGCCATCAGCCGATCGTGCATCGCGCGGCCCTTGCGCGCCTGTTCGTTGCGCGCATCGGTAAGCGCGCGGTCGATCAGCAGCGAAAACAGCTGCGAGAACAGCTCGGCCACGGTGCGCAGCGAATAGGGCAGGACACGCGGCGAATAGTGGTGGCAAGCGAACAGGCCCCACAGCTCGCCGCGCACCACGATGGAAATCGACATTGAGGCGTCGACACCCATGTTCTTCAGATATTCGATGTGGATCGGCGAGACCGAGCGCAGCGTCGACAGGCTGAGGTCGAGCGGGACGCCTTCGAGCGAAACCGCGGGCTCGATCGGGACCGGGGCGGCGTTCACGTCGCTGATGATGCGCAGCAGGTTGCGCAGGTACAGGGCGCGCGCCTGCGCGGGAATGTCGGTCTTGGGATAGCGCAAGCCCTGGAACGCCTCGAGTTCGGGCTCGCGCGCTTCGGCGATCACTTCGCCGCTCTGGTCCTCGTGGAACTTGTAGACCATCACCCGGTCGAACCCAAGCAGGCGCTTCATCTGCTCGGCGGCGCGCTGACACAGCGCCTCGACATCGCCCTGCTTCTCGATATCGGCCATCATCGGCCGCAAAGAGCCGATGTGGCTGGCGAATGCCTCGCCCGCGTGCGGTTCTATTTCGATCACGGTCAGCGCGCCCGATACGTGGAGCGCCACGTCGAACCGGTTGCCGTCGCCGACGAGGTCGATGCCGAACAGCCGCTCTATCCCGTCGCTGTCGCGGATCGCGGAGAGCGCGTCGCGCATTTGTTCGGCCGCTTCGGCGGCGAACAGGTCGCGCACCGGCACGCCCGGCTCTACCGGTGCGCGCGGGGAAAGAACCTCGCCCACGTTGACCGAATGGTGCACCACCATCCAGTCGGCATTGACCGCCAGCAGCGCGCCGAAATCCTGGATCTGGCCCAGCTTGTGGATCGGCTCGCGATCGCAGTTGGTCAGGTCGACCGTGTGTCCCGCGCCGCTCATGCCGCGGCCTGCCGTTCGTGCGCGGCGAGCGCGGCTGCGAAGCGGGCGAAGACCGCGAGCGCCGCATGCGTGGCAGCTTCGGCAGTCGCGGCATCGGCTGGCCCTTCGAGCGTGGGGCGCAACGTCTTCCAGTAGGCAGGCATCGCCTCGTCGGCCAGGAAACGCACCGGCCAGTCGTTACCCACGCGCTTTTTCAGATGCGCGAGCATGGCGCGGTTGCCGAGCGACGATCCGCCCAGCGCCCAGGCGACGCCGAGCGGTTCGCCGAAGTCGGCCTCGCTTGCGGGCGCATCGGCAGGTGTATCGAAAGCAAGATCGGCGAGATCTGCGCGGATCAGCGCGGATTGCGCGGGCGGGGTCAGCCCGTCCGGCGCATGCGCGGCGCACCATTCCTCGATCGGTTCGCGCGCGGCAAGCTGGATCGAGAGGAACGCCGCGTAGTCGCGCGGAGAAGCGAGATCGAACCGCTCCATGCCGCCATCAAGCCGATCGTGGGCGTCGGCGGTCGCGCTGCGCAAATGTGCCCGAAGATTTTCCGTGTGGGGTGAACTGTCCAAGAATGCGTCCCTAAGAATCCCGTATCCGGGCCTTGCCTGAATTGCCCCACCGCAACCGAAACGCAAGGCCTCCATGTCCCGTCATGCAAGAACCGACGAGATCGGTGCGCGTTCCTAGCTCTTGGCGATCAGCTTCTGCCCCTGCTGGCGGACCGCGCCGGCGATCATCGGCTCGACGAAGGCGAGCGCGGGCGGCAGGTCGATCTCGAATACCAACTGCCCCTCCTCGATATCGACGTAGCCGTCGAGGTTCTGGCCCATCGCACTCACCCGCATCGCCATGCGGTCTTCACTGGGCCACGAGGTGTCGACTTTGGCCATCCCGCCGGGAATGTGGTCGGCCATTTCGTGGCTGCGGTTGCGCAGCCGCTCGCGCACCTTTTCGCGCGGGAGATCGTGGGGGATGGCGACGCGCATCAGGTTTCGTCCTTTCCGGCGCCTTCGCCGTAACGGTAATCGAGGTAGCGGTGGCGCACGGCGAGATCGTCGAGCGCGCCGTCGGCGAGTTGCCGCGTCACGCTGTCGATCTCGCGGCTGATCCGGCCGAGGCCTTCGGTGATCTGTTCGTCGGGCGAGGCGCCCGCGCGCCTCTCGCCGCGCAGGTGTGCGGGCACCTTGCGGTAGGAATCGATCATTTCGGGCAAGTGTTCGCCGACCAGCTGGCGCACCTCGCGCACTGCCGGATGCGCCTGATCGACCGTCTCCAGTTGAAGGCCGAGCGCGTCGAGCTGAACGCCGAGATCGTCCACGATGCGCGCCGCGGGCGGGGGCAGGGCGGGGCGCTGATGTTCCAGCCACAGCTCGGTGCGGCCGACCATCTGGCGCGCATCGCCGGTGTTGAGTTCCGCGCGCTGCGGCACCTTGATCTTGGGGAATGCGGTGAATACCCCGATCGCGACGACGATCGCGAGCAGGGTCAACATCACGCCGACGAAGCCGATCCCGTCCACGATCATGCCCGCCACCGCCGCCGCGACCACGACCGCGCCGACCGCGAGCACCACGCGCTTGAGCTTGCCCATCAGGTGCCGTGTCTTGAGCGCCGCCGCCTCGCGCCCGATCGAGGCGCGGCGGTGATAGCCGCCCGCGCGGTTGTCGGCCAGCGAGCGGCGCGCGCCCGAGAGGATCGCGTCGCTTTCGTGCGTGGTGTCCGGCATCAGCCCTCCAGCGACAGCAGCGAGGGTTCGGACGAGCCGATCTTGGCCCGCGCCTGCGCCTGACCCTCGGCGCGGGCGATGTAGCCTTTCGACTTCTCGACCTCCTGCCCCAGCGTGGTGACAGTCTGTTTCATCGAATCGAGCGCGCGCAGCTTGAACTGATCGACCTCGTCCATCGTGTCGTAGATGTTCTGGAACGCGCGCTGGAGCGTCTCGAGCGGGATCGTGCTCGACGCCGCCTGCTCGTGGATCTTGCCGGTCTGGTCGCGCAGCATGGTGCTGGTCGAATCGATGATCCCTGCGGTGGTCGTGTTGAGCGCGGTGATCTGCTGGAGCACGAGCCGCTGGTTGGTCATGGCCTCGCTGACGGTGACGGCGGTGCGCAGCGCACCCACCGTGGTGGTACTCGCGCGGTCGACGCCCTTCACCAGCTCGACGTTGTTCTTCTTCACCAGGTCCAGCGCGAGATAGCCCTGAACCGAAACCGCCATCTGCGTCAGCAGATCCTGCGTGCGCTGGCGGACGTAGAACAGCGCGGTCTCGCGGATCGCCTTGGCCTTGGCCGGATCGGTCGCGTCGAGTTCGGCCGCCTTGTCCTCCAGCCGCGCATCGAGCGTGTTGGAGATATGGATCATCTGTTCGAGGTTGCCCATCGCCTCCCACAGCTTGGCGCGCTCGACGTCGATCGCGGCGTTGTCCATCAGCAGCTCGTCCTTGCCGTTGCCGAGCTTGGCGAGGATCTGCTGGATGTGCGTCTGCGCGCTCTGGTAGCTGCGGAAATAGTCGTTGAGCTTGTTGCCGAAGGGGATGATGCCGAGAAACTTCTTGGGGCCGGTCAACTTGCCGCGGCGCGAGGGGTCGAGTTCCTCCACCGTACGGCGCAGCTCGGCCAGGTTCGCTCCCACGCCTTCGTCCTTGTCCATTGCGCGGATCGGGCGGTCGAGGAAGCGGTTCGAATGCTGCGAGGCCGCCATGATTTCCTTGCGGCCCATGTTGGTGAGCTGATCCACCTTCTGGCCGAATTCGGGCGAGTTGGCGTCGACCGAAACGAGATCGGCGACGAAGCTGTCGACCTTCTCGTCCAGTTTCGATTTCTTCTCCTCGCTCACCGGCACCAGCCCGGCGGCCTTCTCCGCGGAAACGGTGGGCACCGGGTCGGGCGGCGTCAGCTCCAGATCGGTCGCCGTGGCGGTCTTGGTTTCGGTTGCCATGCCTGCTGTCAGCTCCTCGCACGGGGCAAATCCCCGGTTCGCTTACTGTATTAAGGGCGTAAGACACGGAATTCAACGACCGCGCCTCTCGCCCGCGTCCGGAATGTCGGCTTTTTTCCGCCCATGGCAAGCGCTAAGGCCGTTTTCATGAACAGCACCACCTCGCCCGAACCCGCTTCCGCCGACAGGCAGCCCCACTGGTCGTTCCTGCGCGTGTGGGTGAGCCTGCGCCGCTGGTGGGCCGGTGCGATGGTGAACACCGTCGAGCAGGATGCGGTGATCGCCAGGCGGCGCGAGGAATGCGCGTTGTCCTCGCGCTATCTGTTCATGACCGCGATGTCTGCGGGCATCGCGGTGCTCGGCCTGCTGCTGTCGTCGCCGGCGGTGGTGATCGGGGCGATGCTTCTCTCGCCGCTGATGGACCCGATCATGGGGCTGGGCTTCGCGCTGGCCATCGGCGACTATCGCTGGATGCGCCAGTCGGCCAAGTCGCTGGCGTGGGGCACGGCGATCGCCGTGGGGCTGTGCGCGACGATCGTATTCCTGTCGCCGTTGCAGGACATCACCTCCGAAATCGCCGCGCGCACCCGGCCCAACCTGTTTGACCTGCTGATCGCGCTGTTTTCCGCGCTGGCAGGCGCCTATGCGATGATCCGCGGGCGCGAGGGCACGATCGTCGGCGTCGCCATCGCCACCGCGTTGATGCCGCCGCTGGCGGTGGTCGGCTTCGGGCTCGCGACGTTCAACTGGACGGTGTTTTCGGGTGCGTTGCTGCTCTATGTGACCAACTTCGTCACCATCGCGCTCACCGTGTGGGCGATGGCGCGGCTCTATGGCTTCAGTGCGATGCAGACGGGCAAGCAGACCCGCTGGCAGAACTTCGCGATCGTGGTGGTTTTCGTCGCGCTCGCCGTTCCGCTCGCCTTTTCGCTGCGCCAGTTCGCTTGGGAGGCGAGCGCCGCACGGCAGGTGAAGAGCGAACTGGCCGCGCAGTTCGGCAGCGCCTCGCGCCTGTCGCAGCCCGAAATCGAATTCGATACCGAGCCGCTGCGCGTTTCCGCCTTCGTGTGGACCACCAGCATCAAGGCGGATGCGGAAACGCGCGCGGAAGACAACCTCGCCCGCGCGCTCGGCACCCCCGTGGACATCCAGCTCAAGCAGTTCCTCGTGCGCGACGAGCAGAGTGCGGAAGAGGCGCAACTCGCTTCGGCCAAGGCGGCGGAAGAACAGGCGGCGCTGGATCGGTTGAACGAGCTTTCGGCGCGCCTGTCCATCGCCGCCGGTGTGTCGGAGGACGACGTGCTGCTCGATCGCCAGCGCCGCCGGGCGCTGGTGCGCGCGCAGAGCCTGCCCGGCGCGACGCTTTCCACTTATGCCGCGCTCGAACGGCGCATCGCGGCGACCGAGCCCGATTGGCGGATCGAGCTCGTCCCGCCCACCGCCACGCTGCCGCAGATTGCCTACGAGGGCGAGGAACCCGACGATGCCGCGCGCGAGGCGATCGCGCTGGCAGGCTGGGCGGCGCAGCGCCTGGGCCGCCCGGTAGCGGTGTCCGGCCCGGCCGAACAGGCGGCGGCGGTGCGCGACATGCTCGCCGGGCAGGGGGCGCAGGCGAGCATCGGCGAAGACGGTGGCGAACTGCGGCTCACATGGGCCGACGCCGAAAGCTGAGGGTTACGCCGCTTCCATCAATTGCAGCGGCTGGATCTCGCCCGCGAGGTAGAGCCGCTTGGCCTTCGCCCGGCTGAGCTTGCCCGAGCTGGTGCGCGGCAGCGTGCGCGGGGGTACGAGTTCCACCACGCAGTTCATGCCGGTGACCGAGCGGACCTTGTCGCGGATCTGTTCGTGCAGGCGCACGCGCTCTTCCGGGTCGGATACGCGGCAGTGGACGAGCACGGCAGGCGCTTCCTCGCCGTCCTCGGTTTCGACCGAGAACGCGGCGATATCGCCGTGGTTGAAGCCGGGAAGCTGCTCCACCGCCCACTCGATATCCTGCGGCCAGTGGTTCTTGCCGTTGATGATGATCATGTCCTTCGCCCGGCCGACGATGAACAGGTAGCCGCCGGCCATGTAGCCCATGTCGCCGGTGTCGAGCCAGGCCCCCTTGCCATCTTCGTTCGGGACGAGGCAGTCGTTCGTCGCTTCCTCGTTGCGGAAGTACGAATGCATCACGCTCTTGCCGCGGCACCAGACCTTGCCGATCTTGTGATCGCCCTTCGGCCGGTCATTCTCGCCGCGGATTTCGACGTCCATGCCGGGCAGCGGCTTGCCGCAGTTGACGATGGCGCGATAGCGTGCTGGGCGGCTGAAATCGGCGCGCGTGCCCGACAGGCGCTCTTCCTCCACCAGTTCCACGCGGATGCCTTCGCCCGGCGGCATCACTGTCACCGCCAGCGTCGCTTCGGCGAGGCCGTAGCTGGGCGTGAACGCGCTCGCGCGGAAGCCGGCGTCGGCAAAGGCGTTGACGAAGCTCTGCATGACGTCCGGGCGGATCATGTCCGCCCCGTTGCCCGCGGTGCGCCAGCGCGACAGGTCGAACCGCTCGGCGACGCTCGATTGGCTGGAAATGCGCCGCGCGCAGATGTCGTAGCCGAAGGTGGGCGAGTAGCTGAGGCTGTTGCCCTCGTTGCGACTGATGAGGTCGAGCCAGGCGAGCGGGCGGCGCGCGAAATGCTCGGTCTTCAGGTAGTCGCAGCTGACCTGGTTGGCGATCGGCGACAGGAAGCAGCCGACCAGCCCCATGTCGTGATACCACGGCAACCAACTCACCACGCGGTCGTTCTCGCCCAGATCGACCATCGTCGCGTGGCCGAACAGATTGTGCAGCAGCGCCTCGTGCGTCACTGCGACGCCGGTGGGGAAGCGCGTGGAGCCGGAGGAGTACTGGAGATAGCAGATGTCTTCCGGCTGCGCTTCGGGGAGGTCGCATTCGGGCGCCTCGCGCTCGGCGAAGGCGTCCCAGTCGATCCCTTCGCAGCCTTGTCGGTCGGCGGCGGCCTGCGCCATCTCCGCGATTTCGGGCGGATAGATGAACAGCTTGGGGTCCGAGCTTTCGAGCTGGATCACGAGCTGCTCGATATAGCCGTCTTTCCCGCCGAAGCTGGTCGGCAGGGGCAGCGGCACCGGCCATGCGCCGGCATAGGCGCAGGCGCAGAACAGCGCGGCGAATTCCGGCCCCGTCTCGGCGACCAGCGCCACACGGTCTTCCTTGCCGATCCCGGCGGCCACCAGCCGACGCGCCATCGCCAGCGCGTCCTCGCGCATTTCGCGATAGCTGTAGGCCCACTCAAGCGTGCCGCGCATATCGTGGAAGTTCAGGCCCTTTTCGCTCCGCGCGGCATAGTCGATCGCCTCGTTGAAGGTCGCGAAGTCCGACCGGCGGCGCGGCAGGGCGCAGTCGTTCGGCGTCGGAAGCTGGTTCGAATCGGTCATGCTGGAGGCGTTACCCGTCACTAGAGCGCAACATTGCGCATTCATTATTGCTTGTAGGCGCCCTTATCCCGTGGCCGGCGTCGTTTCAAACTTTCCCATTTCCTAACGACTGTGGCACCAATAAGGCCGATGGTTCGCAAGGAAACGCATGAAGGGCGCAAACGGCGCCCGCCGAAGCCGCTCGATGCGGCCCGGCTGGAAGAACTTGCGCTGGCCTACGTCGCGCGGTTCGCGACCAGTGCAGCCAAGCTGGAAGGCTATCTGGCGCGCAAGTTGCGGGAGCGCGGGTGGGAAGGGGAGCGCGCGGCCGATCCGGCCGCGATCGCCGCGCGTTTTGTCGATCTCGGCTATATCGACGACGAGGCTTACGCCCGTTCGCGCGCTGGCGGGCTGCTGCGGCGCGGTTACGGGGCACGGCGGGTGGAGCAGTCGCTGCGGGGCGCGGGGATCGGCGAAGAGGTGCGCGCCGAAGTCGAGCCCGGCGAACACGCGCGGCGCGCGGCGGCGCTGACCCTCGCCCGCAAGCGGCGCTTCGGCCCGTTCGCCGCCGAAGCGCCCGACCGCGAGCGGCGCGAGAAGCAGATGGCCGCGATGGTTCGCGCAGGGCATGGATTTGACGAAGCGCGCGCGGTATTGGATGCAGCGAGCGTGGACGAGGCCGAAGGCTGGGTTGCCGAGGCATCCGCGCACGAGGAGCGATAGATGCGCCTGTTGCCAGCCCTTTCGACAGCTCTGCTGATCGCTGCCTGTTCGCCGCAGGCCGGCGCCGGAACCGCCGCGCCCGCCACGGCCGAGAGCGCCGCGCCCGCGCAGCACCCCATATCAGGCCTCGACATCGCCCCGCTGGCGGTGGTCAGTGACGGCACGCGGCACGAATTCGCGGTCGAGATGGCGCGCACTCCACAGGAGCAGGCGAAAGGCCTGATGTTCCGTACCGAGCTCGGCCCGAACGAGGGGATGCTGTTCCCGCGCACTCCGCCCGACGTCGCCAGCTTCTGGATGAAGAATACCCCGCTGCCGCTCGACATCATTTTCATCGGGCGCGACCGGAAGATATTGAACATCGCCGCCAATACCGAGCCGTATTCGCTCGAATCGGTTTCCGCCGCCGGTCTGACCGCAGCGGTGCTGGAGCTTGCGGGCGGCCGTGCGGCCGAACTCGGCATCGAACCGGGCGATACCGTGGAATGGTGAGCGATTGCCCGCTTGGCCGCGGGGATCGAATCGGCTAACCGGCCAGCCCATGAACTTCCTGGCCAAGATCTTCACCTGGTGGAACGGCGCCACGATCGGCACCTTGCTCGATTCGTGGCGGCATGGCGAACAGGTCGGCATCGATGCGCAAGGCAACCGCTATTTCCGCGCGCGCAAGAAATCGCCGGACGGGCGCGAGCGCCGCTGGGTGATCTACGACGGCGCCAACGATGCCAGCCGCGTGCCGTCCGAATGGCACGGCTGGCTGCACGGCGCGTTCGACGACGTGCCAGAAAGCCGCCTGCCGCCCGCCCGCGTGTGGGAAGTCGATTATTCGCCCAACGCCACCGGCACGCAATCGGCATACCTGCCGCAGGGCGCGCTTCAGCGTGGCGGACGCCGTGCCGTGGCGACCGGCGACTACGAAGCGTGGTCGCCGGACAGTTGAGCATGCGCGCCCTTGCCGCCGCGCTGACGCTCGCGATCGCGCTCGCCGGATGCACCGAGCAGGCCCCCACGCCGCAGCCCGAGGAAACCGAGATTCCCGAGGCGCTACGCCAGGCCGCGCCGCCGCAAGTCGTGGGCGAGGGCGGGGCAGGCACGCCGATGGAAGACCGGGTCGGCACGATCGGGCTACTCAACAAGCGCAACAACCTGTCGCAGGATTTCGAACTGTCGCCCGGCGAGGCGCAGCGCGCGGGCGATGTCATCGTGCGCATGGCCGCGTGCGAGCGCACCGCACCGTGGGAGGTGCCGCGCGAAACCGGTGCTTTCGTGCAGGTCTTCATTCGCAGCCCAGGCGACGAGGGCGAATGGTCGAAGATCTTCTCGGGCTGGCTGTTCAAGAATTCGCCCAGCCTGAACGTTGTCGAGCACCCGATCTACGATGTCTGGGTCAAGGACTGCGCGATGAGCTTTCCTGGCGAGGACGAGGACGATTCGGCTTCGGACAGCAGCGAGGCATAGGCTTCGGGCAGGCTCAGCCGGGGCGCGCCGCCAGCGTCCGCCAGCAGCGCGCAGTAGTGCGCCTGCGAAGTCTCCACCGCGCCGAGCGAGGCGAGGTGCGACGTCATGAACTGGCAGTCGAGCAGCACGAATCCGGCCCGCCGCAACAGCGCGACGAGCCACGCCAGCGCGACTTTTGAGGCGTTGTCGGCCCGGCTGAACATGCTTTCGCCGCAGAACGCGCGGTCGATCGCCAGTCCGTAAAGCCCGCCGACCAGTTCTCCATCGCGCCAGCATTCGAGCGAGTGGGCGTGGCCCTCGCGATGGAGGGCAGCGAAGCTCGCCTCGATCCGCCGATTGATCCAGGTGCCTTCCCTGTCGCCGCGCGGCGCGGCGCAGGCGCGAAGCACGTCGCCGAACGCCCGGTTGCAGGTGACGAAGAACGCGCTGCGGCGCAGCACCTTGCGCAAGCTGTGCGAAGCGGCGAATCCATCCAGCGGAATGATCGCGCGCTCGCGCGGCTCGACCCAAAACACCTCGGGATCGTCGCGCGCGTCGGCCATCGGGAAGATTCCGTTGCGATAGGCGAGCAGCAGGAGGTCGCTGGGAATCGGGCCGGTGGCGGGGGCGTGCATCGCGATCTGCCCCTAGCGCGCGGCGCGGCAAGTTCATAGCGCGCAGGCCGATGTTGCGCGCGCGCCGCCTTGCGTTCGGCGGTGCTTGGTTCTAGAGGGCGCTTCCGCCTGCAGGGGTGTAGCTCAGTTGGTAGAGCATCGGTCTCCAAAACCGAGGGCCACGGGTTCGAATCCTGTCACCCCTGCCAGGCGATCGGGCGCGATGGACACGCGCGCCACGCCTTCGCGAAATTTACGACATCGGGGAACCACCTAGGAAAAGCTGGCTTCGGCTGCATTTCTTGCACGCCGCGTGAATCGGCGTTTTGAAGCGCGGGAACGGCGCGGCGAACCGGGCATTGTCAGCGTCGAACGGTGGGTTCGTAACCGATCGATGGAGGTAGCCATGTCGAGTCCGACTTTCCGCAGCAGCAACCCCGACGGGTGGAGTCACCCCCGCCCGCATCGCGACGCGTCGCTTCGTTACATGACGCACGGGCCGATCCAGCCGATGGAGCAGCCTGGCTTCTTCGCGCGCCTGTTCGGGGCGCGCTGAACCCGATTCGCCACGTGAAAAGGGGCCGGCCGATCGCTCGGCCGGCCCCCTGTTCGTCGGCGCCCGACGAGCGTCAGTACTCTTCGGGTTCTTCCGGCGTTTCCTGGTGGAAGTCGCGCCCGGCGGTGCGGTCGCCCCGCGCGAGCTTGAACACCACGCCGGAGAGCAGCGCGAGCGCGAGCAGGTTGGGCAGCGCCATCGTCGCGTTCGAGATGTCGCCGAAGCGCCAGACGAGCTGTGAGGGCAGCGTCGCGCCGACGAAGATCGCGATGCACCAGATCACGCGCCAGATGATGTGCAGCACCTTCTCGCCGCCGCGGGTGGAGCCCGGCACGCGGTCGTAGATGAAGGTGATCGCGCGCTCGCCGTAATACGACCAGGTCAGCAGCGTGGTGAACACGAACAGGATCAGCGCGATGCTGGCGATCAGCGTGCCCAGCGGGATCGAGGCGATCTCGAACGGGAAGGCCGCCGCGAACGCGCCCGAGGTGGTCACGAAGCCCGACATCGCAGTGGTGCCGAGATCGGACTGCCAGACGTGGTCGACCGGCTGGCCCTGATAGGTGAAGTCGCCCTGCACGGTCAGAATCACCAGCGCGGTCATGGTACAGATCACGATTGTATCGATAAAGGTGCCGAGCATCGCCATGCGGCCCTGCTGTTCCGGATCGTCGGTCTGCGCTACGGCGTGCGCGATCGGGGTCGAGCCCTGACCGGCCTCGTTCGAGAACAGCCCGCGCGCGACGCCGGCGCGAATTGCGAGGATGATCGCCGCCCCCACGAAACCTCCACTCGCACTCTGCGCGTTGAACGCGCCGCCGAAGATGCGGCCGAAGGTCTCGGGCAGATCGCCGAAGTTGAGCACGAGCGCGGTCAGCGCCATGACGATGTAGGTCGCGGCCATGAACGGGACTACCTTTTCCGCCACGTTGCCGATCGACTTGATGCCGCCGATGATGACGACGAACACCGCCACCGCGACGATCAGCCCGCCGAGCCAGCGTTCGAAGCCGAACAGTTCGTTGAGCCCGCTCGCGACCTCGTTCGCCTGGATGGAGTTGCCCGTCACCAGCGCGGAGAACAGCGTGCCGAGGCAGAAGACGATGGCGAGCCAGGTCCATTTCGGCCCGAGCCCCATCATGATGTAGCTCATCGGCCCGCCGCGCGAGACACCGTCCGAGGTCGTCTCGCGATAGCGGATCGCGAGGCTGCCTTCGGCGAAGGCCAGCGCCATGCCGAACAGCGCGGTGATCCACATCCAGAACACCGCGCCCGGCCCGCCCAGTGCGATCGCGGTCGCGACGCCCGCCAGGTTACCCGTGCCGACTTGGCCGGACAGCGCGGTCGAGAGTGCGGCGAAGGGGCTGATCTCGCCCTTGCCAGAACCCTTGCGGCTGGCGAACAGGCCGCGCACCGCCGCGCCGAACTTGACGATCGGGTAGAACCGCAGCCCGATCATGATCCACAGGCCGACGCCTAGCAGGATCACCGCCAGCGGCGGTATCGGGATCAGCTGCTCGCCGTTCCATGTGCCGCCCCAGATGAAATCGGATACGTTGGTGACTGGTTGCACCAGTCTGTCACCCAGCGTGGCGGGTGCTTGGCTCGTCGCCATTCGGTTGTCCCCTCGATGCGTCCCTGTGTTCGAAGCGCGGCAGGCTAGTGCCCACAGCGCGGCATGGCCAGCCCCACGCGGAAAGAAACGCCGCGGCGCGGCCCGTTCGCCACACTGCCTTGCTTTTGCGCGCCGCGCCGCCTAAATGCGGCTCCGTCTTCCGACATCGGAGCATCGAAAAGCCCCTCCCGATCTTGCATCGGGGCGGCGATGACCCCATCCCGGAAGGCACGATACGAATTCAGGCAAGAGCGAGAGAGCACATGGCCAAGACCAGCCCCGGGGAATTCCTTCGCCAGGTCCGCGCCGAGGGCAGTAAGGTGGTCTGGCCGACCCGCGAGGAGACGGTCCGCACCGCGATCTTCGTCGGCATCATGATGGTGATCCTCTCGCTGTTCTTCCTCGGCATCGATTCGGCCTTCGGCGCGGTGGTGCGCTGGCTGCTGACGATCGCCTGATCGACACGCAACAGGACACGACAGGGATCACAATGGCTCGCTGGTACATCATCCACGCCTATTCCGGCTTCGAGAACAAGGTTCGCGACGCGATCATTTCGGAAGCCGAACGGCTCGGCCTGTCCGAAGCCGTGGAGGAGGTCGAGGTGCCGACCGAAACCGTCACCGAGATCAAGCGCGGCAAGAAGGTCCAGGTCGAACGCAAGTTCATGCCCGGCTACGTGCTGGCCAAGCTGCGGCTGACCGACGACGTCTACCACCTCGTCAAGAACACCCCTAAGGTCACCGGCTTCCTCGGCTCGGGCAACAAGCCGCAGCCGATCTCCGAGAAAGAGGCCGCACGCTATTTCGGCGGTGTGGAAGAGGCCAAGTCCGCGCCCAAGCGCGACATCAGCGTCGACTACGAGATCGGCGATCAGGTCAAGGTGCTCGACGGGCCCTTCGCCAGCTTCAACGGCGTGGTGGAAGAGCTCGATTTCGACAAGGCCAAGGTCAAGGTCAGCGTCTCGATCTTCGGCCGTGCGACCCCGGTGGAGCTCGACTTCGAGCAGGTCGAACTGGTCAAGTAATCGCATTGCTTTCGGCGCCCCTTTGGACTAGAGGCGCCGCTTCCCGAAAGGGAACCCCGTGCGGGAGGCGGAGCGATCCGCTGCTTGACCGCTTACCATGAGGCTCCGCTTGCGGCGGGGCCGACAGTGAGAAAAGGAGGCCAATCGTGGCCAAGAAGATCGACGGCTATATCAAGCTGCAGGTGCCGGCCGGGGTTGCGAACCCCAGCCCGCCGATCGGCCCCGCGCTGGGCCAGCGCGGCGTCAACATCATGGAATTCTGCAAGGCGTTCAACGCCGCCACGCAGGACATGGAAAAGTCCATGCCGATCCCGACCATCATCACGGTCTACGCGGATCGTTCGTTCAGCTTCGTCACCAAGACCCCGCCCGCCAGCTTCCTGATCAAGCGCGCGGCCAAGCTGAAGTCGGGCTCGAAGGAGCCGGGCAAGGTGAAGGCCGGCTCGATCAAGCGCTCGCAGCTTGCCGAGATCGCCGAAACCAAGATGGCCGATCTCAACGCGAACGATATCGATCAGGCGACGAAGATCATCGAAGGCTCCGCGCGTTCGATGGGCCTCGAAGTGGTGGAGGGCTGAACCGATGGCCAAGCAGACCAAGAAGCAGAAGACGCTCGCCGAACTCGACCGCGAGAAGCTCTACACCGTGAACGAGGCGATCGCCACGCTGCGCGAGCACAAGAGCAAGTTCGACGAGACGGTCGAAGTCGCGCTGAACCTCGGCGTCGATCCGCGCCATGCCGACCAGATGGTGCGCGGCATGGTCTCGCTGCCTTCGGGCACGGGCAAGGACGTCAAGGTCGCGGTGTTCGCCAAGGGCGACAACGCCGAGAAGGCGCTTGCCGCCGGTGCCGACAAGGTCGGCGCGGAAGACCTGATGGAAGACATGCAGAACGGCAACCTCGACTATGACCGCGTGATCGCCACGCCGGACATGATGGGTGTCGTCGGCCGTCTGGGCAAGGTGCTCGGCCCCAAGGGCCTGATGCCGAACCCCAAGCTCGGCACTGTGACGCCGAACGTGGAGCAGGCCGTGAAGGACGCCAAGGGCGGCCAGGTCGAATTCCGCGTGGAGAAACAGGGCATCATCCACTCGGGCATCGGCAAGCTGTCGTTCAAGGACGAAGACCTGAAGACGAACTTCAAGGCGCTGACCGACGCGGTGGTGAAGGCCAAGCCGAGCGGTGCCAAGGGCAAGTACGTGCGCAAGGTCACACTGACCAGCTCGATGGGTCCGGGCCTCAAGCTCGACCTCGCCGAGGTGGAGGGCGCCTGACGCCTTCCCGCTGCGGCGGACTGTGAAATCGAAAAGGGGAGGGTTGGCCAGGCGCCGGCTCTCCCCTTTCGCGTTTCAGCCCCGCAGCATGCGCCGCGCGCCCGCCAGCGCGCCGCTGCCCTCGGCGATCCGCCTAGCCGCAGCGACCGATCCGTCGAACGCGGCAAGCGCGCCTACGAGCAGGCGGTTGGCGGCGCGGCCGCGCAACAGGAAGAAGCTCGCGGCTTCGACCGACGCGGTGCCGAACAGCGCCTTGTGCGCGCCTTCGCCCTCGGTGAAATCGAAGAACCGGAAGCGCCGCTCGGCGTAGAGCGTTTCGAGCGCGGCGAGCTGGAGCACGGTGCCGGGCGAGAGGTGCGACAGTGCGGGGGCGTAACCGAGCCAGGCATAGACCAGCGTCTCGCCCTCGACCGGCAGGCACAGGTAGCTGGCGGGCTTGCCGTCCAGCCACAGGATGAAGGCGCGCAACCGGTCGTCCGCGGCCGCCTCGCGCAACGCCGCCTGCGCCTCGAGCGCTTCGGGTAGCCCGGCATCGAGCAGGCGCCCCTGATAGGTTTCGCGCGAAAGCGGCAGCGCGGCGGCGAGGAATTCGTCGAACCCGCGCGCGCCGCGATATTCGCGCAGGTCCAGCGTGCCCTCGGCCGCTTCGGCAAACTTGCGCTGCTTGCGCCGCAGCGTCGAACGGGTCTTGCTCGAGAATCCGGCCATATAAGCGTCGAAGCCGCCGTCCATCGCGATGTAGTGGCGGCGGTAACGCTGGAAGCCGCCGGGGATCATGTCCGGATTGTCCGCGATCAGCGCTTCGGCGGTCTCCAACGGTGCGGAGAGAACGCGGTAGCCGTCGGCCTCGGCTGCGAGATCGGGCAAGGCGCGCGATGCGCCCGCGACCAGGTCCTCCAGCGAATGGCGCACCGTCACCAGCTTGCGCGGCACCGCGAACAGTTCGCGCGAACCGGCGACGAAGCGGATCGGCGTCGCCGCACCCATCAGCGCGCGCCGTAGAGTCCGTTCGCGATGATCTGCTCGGCGATTCGCAGCCCTTCGCGGATCGAGCTGACCGGCAGCACCGGGCGCGGCGCGTCCATCGCGTCGGCAACGGGCGGGCGGCTGGCGTAAGTCGCGCTCTCGACCCCCGGCATCGAGGCCAACCCTTCGCACAGCGCCGCGAACCTGCGGCGCACGATCGCGTTTGCGCGCCGGCGCTCGCGACAGAGCAGCTCGAAGCTGTGCGAAACGATGGTGAAGCTCGCCAGATCGTGATCGCGCGCGTGGCGGATCGCAGCGAGCATCTCGCGCGAGGAGATCGCGGTGACCTGCGCATGGCGCAGCCGTCCGCCGAGCGTGCGGATGCACCCGGTCGGCACCTCGATCACGCCGCAATGCCGGAGCGGTCGGCGATGCCGCCGCGCGAGCGAGATGCGGCACGCGCCGCCCTCGATTCCCGGTGTGTGGCTCGTATCGTAGCGCAGCCCGATCGCCGCGAGCGCGCGCAGTGTGTCGTCGTTCGCGCCGTAGTTGCCCGCGCGGAAAGCGACCGGCGCGGGCGCGCCTGCCGCGACCAGCGCACCGCGCGCCCAGTCGAGGATCGCCTGCTGATCCTCCAGCGTGAAATCGGCGAGGTTGCGGCCGCTCCGCCCGCGCACCGGGCTTGCCGCACCCGCCAGCGCGAGCCATTCGGTGTGGCAGTGCAATTGCACGTCGTGCCCGCGCTCGACGATCGGCCCGACGACGTCGGCGATCGCCTCGCGCCCGTAGAGCAGCGCGGGCATGGGATCGACGAAGAACACCCCGCGAATGCCGTGCCGCTCCATCACGTCCATTTTATGGAACACGCCGACCGCGCCGCTCGGCGTCTCGCAGGCGATCGAGCGCGCGAAGTTCTCCGCCCGGCCAAGCCCGGCGAAATCCGCCGCGTATTCGGTGTCGATCGTGATGTAGACCGCGGTCATGCCGCGGTTCGTAGCGCGACGAGGTTAAAGCCCGGTTAGATGCCGCCCGGCGTGAAATCGAAGCCGAGTTCGCCAAGCCCCTCGCAGAGCGTGTGCATGCAGCTTTGCAGCGCGTCGGCGTCGGTCGAGCGGATCACGAAGTTCGCGCCCACCTTCCCCTCGCGGAAGAAGGGGTAGCTGCCGATCTGGCAGTTCTCGTGCGCCTTTTCCACCTCGCGCAGCAAGGTGGCGACCTCGCTTTCGGGGATGAACCCGCCGACCGTCTCGCTCAGCAGCGGCGCGCCGCCTTCGAGCGTGCCAGTCAGCGCGTCGAGCATCTGCGCGGCGATGTGCGGCACGCCCGCCATCATGTGGACGTTGCCGATCCTGATCCCCGGCGCGCCCGACATGCGATTGGGTATGAGGTCCGCGCCTTCGGGCACGCGGGCCATGCGCAACCGCCCTTCGTTCACTCCACCTTTGTCGGCGTAGTACCGTTCCAGGATCGCGCGCGCCTGCGGGTGGATCACCACCGGCACGTCGAGCGCGGCGGCGACCGCATCGACCGTGATGTCGTCGTGCGTCGGGCCGATCCCACCGGTGGTGAAGAGATAGTCGTTCGCTTGGCGCAGCGCGTTCACCGCCTCCACGATCCGGCCCTGCACATCGGGCACCACACGCACTTCGGCGAGGCGAATGCCCTGCACCTGAAGCCAGCTCGCGATCTGCGCGATGTTCCTGTCGTGCGTGCGGCCCGAGAGGATTTCGTCGCCGATCACCACGAGGCCGGCGGTGTAGATGCGCTCGCTCATGCGGAAGGGTTAGGCGAGGGCGGCGATGCGGGGAAGGGTCTTATTCCGCCGCTTCGAGCTGCGGTTCGGCGGCGGCATCCGCGCGGCGCAGTGCCAAGATGCCGTCCTCGATGGGGTCGGTCGCCATGCGCTTGCGATCGAGCACGTATTCCTGATTGAGCCGCCACGGGAAGGCGACCGCGTTCTTCGGCATGATGTGGCGCGAGCGCTGGATATAGCCGGAGGAGAAATCGAAGATGTCGTCCTCCTCCAGCTTCGCTTCGTCGGCTTCGGTCAGCACCGGCACCGCTATGTCCGCGCGCTTCGCCGCCATCTCGTTGAGCAGGCGGCAAATGTAGTCCGAGTTGATGTCCGCACGCAGCGTCCAACTCGCGTTGAGATAGCCGAACACCACCGCGAGGTTGGGCAGGTTCGAGAACATGCAGCCCTTGTAGTAATAGCGCTGCGCGAAATCGACCGGCGCACCATCCTGGCTGATCGCGATCTTGCCCGCGACCGCGAGCTTGAGGCCGGTGGCGGTGACGATCACGTCGGCGGGCAGCACCTTGCCGCCTTCGAGTTCGATACCCTCTTTCACGAAGCCAGCGATGCGCCCGGTTTCGATAGTCGCCCGGTCGCCGCGGATCGCTTCGAACAGGTCGTTGTCGGGTACGAGGCACAGCCGCTGGTCCCACGGGTTGTAGGGCGGGGTGAACGCGGCGACGTCGTAGCCCGTGCCGCCGAACGCCCTGTCGATGCGCTTGTGGAGGAATTCCTTGACCTTCTCCGGCTTCTCCCGCGCGCGTTTGAAGCCGATGTCCTGCATCTTGATGTTCTTCCACCGGGTGATCCGGTAGGCGAGCCTTTCGGGCAGCACGCGGCGCAGGAAGTTGGCGATGCGATCCTTCGCCGGACGCGAGAACATCCATGTCGGGGTGCGCTGGAGCATCGTGACGTGCCCGGCCTTGCGCGCCATCGCGGGCACGATGGTCACGGCAGTCGCGCCCGATCCGATCACTACCACGCGCTTGCCGGCGTAATCGAAATCCTCGGGCCAGAATTGCGGATGGACGACCTGCCCGGAAAATTCGCCGAAATCGAAGCCGGGGTCGAACGGCTCGTCGTAGTCGTAATAGCCCGAGCCGAGGTAGAGGAAGTTCGCGGTCAGCCGCGTCACGCTGCCGTCGGCCAGCTCGATCTCGACATGCCAGCGTGCCTCGTCGCCGCGCCAGTCTGCGCTCAGCACCTTGTGCCCGAAGCGGATGTGCTCGCGGATGCCGCGCTCGTCCACGATGCGGTGGAGATAGTCGAGGATCGCGGGCGCATCGGCGATCGATTTCTCGTGCCGCCACGGTTCGAAATTGAAGCCGAGCGTGTGCATGTCGCTGTCGGACCGGACGCCGGGATAGCGGAACAGATCCCACGTGCCGCCCAGGTTCTCGCGCCGCTCGACGAGGGCGTAGCTGCGGCCGGGGCACAGCGTTTCCATGTGCGCGGCCATGCCGATGCCGGAAATGCCCGCGCCTACGATCAGGACGTCGAAGTCGGGATTCGTCGCCAGCATGCCTCTCTCCTCTTGACGCGAACGTAAATCATCGCGCCGGGCTTGGCGAGTCCCCGATGGCAAATTGCAACTGACTGGCGCCGCGCGATCGGATAGGGCGCGGGGCATGCCTGCACGCCTTGCCCTTGCCGCCAGCGTCCCCTTCGCGATCACCGTGCCCGCCGCGGCGGAAGAAAGCGTGGGGCCGGTCATCGTCGTCACCGGCCAAGGCCTGGAGGAGACGCCCGCCGCCCCGGCTTACGACGCGGTGGAGATCGCGCGCGAGCAGATCGTCGCCGCGCCTTCGGGGCGGATCGAGGAGGTGCTCGGCGCGGTGGCGGGCTTCCAGCAGTTCCGCCGCTCCGACAGCCGCTCGTCGAACCCGAGCGCGCAGGGGGTGACGCTGCGCGCATTGGGCGGCAACGCGACCAGCCGCGCGCTGGTGCTGCTCGACGGAGTGCCGATGGCCGATCCGTTCTTCGGCTATATCCCGCTGAGCGCGCTCGCGCCCGAACGGCTCGGCGCGGTCCGGGTGACGCGCGGAGGCGGCTCAGGCCCGTTCGGCGCGGGCGCGCTGGCCGGGCGGATCGAACTGGAGAGCGCGGGCCCGGGCCAACTCGCGCCGCGATCGGCCTCGCTGCTTGCCAACGATCGCGGGGAAACCGAGGCGAGCCTCGGCGTGGCGCAGGAACTGGGCGCAGGCTTTGCCACGATCGACGGGCGCTGGGACCGCGGCAAGGGCTTCTTCACCACGCCGGAGGACCAGCGCGTTCCCGCGACCGCGAGGGCGGCATTCGATAGCTGGTCGGTCGGCGTGCGCAGCGGCGCGCCGCTGGGTGAGAGTATCGAATTGCAGACACGCGCGCTGGCCTTCCGCGACGATCGCACGCTGCGTTTCGCAGGCGCGGATTCGGCGAGCGAGGGGCAGGATGCGAGCTTGCGGGTGGTCGGGCGCGGGCTTTGGCAATTCGAGGCGCTGGGATACGTGCAGGCGCGCAATTTCTCCAACGTCGTCGTCAGTTCGAGCAGCTTCACCCGCGTGCTCGACCAGCGCAACACGCCCTCGACCGGGCTCGGCGGCAAGCTGGAACTGCGCCCGCCGCTGGGCGCGGATCATGTGCTGCGCGTCGGCGTCGATTACCGCCGCGCCTCGGGCGAGTTGCAGGAGGAAGCCTATAGCGCGATGTCTGGTGCGCTGACCGAACGGCGGCGCGCGGGCGGCACCAACGGCGATCTCGGGCTGTTTGCGGAGCACGACTGGTCGCTCGGCGAGCGGCTGGTGCTGAGCGGCGGACTGCGGCTCGATCGCACGACGATTTCGGACGGATTTTACCGCGCGGTCGATGCGGGCGGCGTGCTGGTCGAGGAAACCATCGCGCCGGATCGTTCGGACTGGACGCTCGGCTGGCGCGCGGGCGCCGCGTTCGATGTGGCGGACAGCGTGCGGTTGCGCGCGGCGGCCTATACCGCGCTGCGCCAGCCCACGCTCAACGAGCTTTACCGGCCCTTCGTGGTCTTCCCGGTGGTGACGCAGGCCAACGCTGCGCTCGCCAACGAGCGGCTGGAAGGGTTCGAGGCGGGGGTCGATTTCGCGCCGGTCGAGGGGATGGAATTCACCCTGACCGCGTTCGATAATCGGGTGGAGGATGCGGTGGCCAACGTCACGCTCTCGCCCAACCTGCGCCAGCGGCGCAACCTGCCCGCGATCGAATCGCGCGGGCTCGAAGGCGGGGTCGGGTTAACGCGTGGCACCCTGCGTTTCGACGGGACGCTCGCCTACACCGATGCCGAGGTAAAGGGCGAGGGGCCGTCCGCCGATCTCGACGGCAACCGCCCCGCGCAGACACCACGCTGGGCGGCGGGCGCTTCGCTGGCATGGACGCCGGCGGAAGGCTGGCTGCTCTCGGCCTCGCTGCGCCACGTCGGCGCGCAGTTCGAGGACGATCTGGAGGCTGACGTGCTGCCCGCCGCGACCACGCTCGGCGCTTATGCGCAGGCCCCGATCGGCGGCAGGCTGTCGCTGGTGCTGCGGGGCGAGAACCTGACCGGCGAAACGGTGGTGACGCGCAATTCCGGCGGCTCGATCGACCTCGGCGCCCCTCGTACCGTGTGGGCGGGGCTGCGCTGGGGTTACTGACCCGTCGCCAGCCCGCGCTGTTCGGCCATGCCCATCGAGACCAGCAGCGGCTCCGCCTCCTGCCGCGCCTTGAAGCCCGCCTTGTCGCCCATGCCGCGCCAGTCGGCGAGCACCAGCGACTGCGCGACCGCGCCGCCCAATGTGGTGCCCGGGCCGGTGACGATGAACAGGTCGGGCGCGAACTCGCGCGCGGCGACCGCGATGGCGCGGGTGAAATCGTAGCTTTCGGTCACTTGATGGCCGAGTGTGTAGTCCCACAGCGCCTGGTTGTCGGTTGCATGGGGCCACCAGACCGCGCCGCGCCCGTCGATCAGCGGTAGCGCGGGCTGGCCGAACAGGTCGGCGGGCAAGGCGGCGCGGCCCTGCTCTGCCACGGGGGCTTGCAAGTGGGTGTGGAACGCCGCGTGGTTGCCGAGCCGCATCGGGAAACGCCCGTCGACCGGTTCGACCGCGCCTTCGAACGCCTTCAGCCCGGCCTCGTCGCCTGCGAGCACGAGCATTCCGCCGAGATCGATCGACAGCGCCAGCGTGTGATCGGGCCGCGCGTCGATCTCCGCCACCACGCCGAGCAGCCCGGTCTTGCGCGCGGGATCGGGCCGCCAGTCGTCGCCGAGAAAGGGGTGGACGAGCTGGCCGCCGATCAGCGCCGCCTGCATCAGCGTGCCCATCGTGTTGGCGACGCGGAAGCCCTCTTCCGGCGCGAGGGCCCCGGCGCAGGCGAGCGCGGAATACCAGCCCATCGAGTTGCCGGTGACCGCGACGACCTCGATGTCCTCGCGGTCGATCGAAAGAAAATCGCCCAGCGTCGCGGCGAAGATCAGGCCCGAGGCGTTGTCGCCACGGGTGTGGGTGGCCATCGAGAACCGCTCGGCCCCGTCGAGCGCGGAGAGTGTGTCCTGCCCTGCCGCGTCGCGCTGGCGGTCGAACGCGGCGAGCATGCCGGCGTCGGGGAAATGGCGCCCGAGGTAGCCGAGTTCGGCTTTGTTGTAGGTGCCCCGACCCGGGCAGACGACGACTGCGGTTTTCTTGCTCATGCCGCGTCCCCCACGAGAGTTCGGGCGGCATCGACGATTCCGTTGACGCTCGGCATCGTCGCGGCGTAGGCCGGGCCGGTGGGGATAAAGCTGTCCTCCGCGACGTAGCGCGCGTGCGGTGCATCGGTGCGTTCGGTCAGCAGCGTCATCAGCGCTTCGGCGAGGCCGCCGGTGCGGCGCGTCTCGTCGACGATCAGGACACGTTTCGCATCGCCGATAGCTTTGAGCAGCGCTTCTTCGGGGAGCGGGTTCAGCCAGTGGAGGTCGATCACCCGGCTTGTCACCCCTGCTTCGGCCAGCCGCTTCTGCGCCTGGAGCGAGAGATGCAGCCCGTTGGCGTAGCTGACGATCGCAAGGTCGCTGCCGTCGCCGTGGGTAGTCACTTCGCCGAACCCGATCCGTTCGCCCGGCGGCGGATAGTGCCGCAGCCATGCCCCGTCGCCCGGCTCGTGCAGGTCGCGCATCGGGTAGAGCGCGATCGGCTCGAGGAAGATCACCAGCCGCTGCTCTTCACGTGCGAGCCGCACGCATTCGCGCAGCAGCTTCGCGGCGTCGGCGCCGTTCGAGGGGCAGCATAGGATCACACCCGGCACGTCGCGCAGCGCGGCGAAAGAGTTGTCGTTGTGGAAGTGCCCGCCGAAGCCCTTCTGATAGCCGAGCCCGGCGATCCGCAGCACCATCGGGTTGGTGAACTGGCCGTTCGAAAAGAACGGCAGCGTCGCGCCTTCGCCGCGAATCTGGTCCTCGGCGTTGTGGTAATAGGCGAGGAACTGGATCTCGGGGATCGGCAACAGCCCGTTCTGCGCCATTCCGAGCCCGAGGCCGAGGATCGACTGTTCGTCGAGCAGGGTGTCGATCACCCGCGCCCGCCCGAACCGTGCGCCGAGCTTCTGGGTGACGCCGTAGACCCCGCCCTTGTTGCACACGTCTTCCCCCATCAGCGCGATCTCGCGGTGTTCGAGCATCAGGTCGGTGAGCGCCCAGTTGATGCAGCGGCTCATGATCTGCGGGCTTTCCATCGCCTTGAGATCGCCGCCGAACGCGGCCGCGCGCGCCTCGGCGGAAGGGCCGTTGCTCGGCGCGTTGTCGCGGCGGGGGGGGACGAGGCTCGCCATCACCTCGCTCGCGGTTTTCAAACGCGGCCGAGTGACGGCCTCGACGCGCACGCGCTCGGCCCGGTCGAGCGTCTCGCGGTAGATCGCCAGCGCTTGCTCGGCCTTCAGCGCCCCGGCCTCGCCGAGCAGGCGGACGGTGTGGAGCAACGGATCGTTCGCTTCCTCCGCCTCGACCTCGGCCTTCGCCATGTAGGTCGTCGGCATGTCGGCCCCGGCATGCCCGTAGAGCCGCACCGTGCGCACGTGCAGGAACGCGGGCTTGCGCCGGGTTCGGACGAATTCGGCCGCCGCGCGCGCCGTGGCGTAGGTATCGTAGATATCCAGCCCGTCGCAGGCGAAGTAGCCGAGACCGGGGCGGTGCGCGAAGTTGGCCGCGATCCAGCCGCTGGGCGTTTTCGTGGAGATGCCGATCCCGTTGTCCTCGCATACCCACAGCACCGGCATCGGCACCTTCTGGTAGGCCGTCCAACAGCTGGTGTTGATCGCTCCTTGCGCGGTTGCGTGGTTGGCGCTGGCGTCGCCGAAGCTGCACATCACGATGGCGTCGTCCGGCATCGCGCGGTGCTCGGGGTTCACCCGCTTCGCCAGTCCGATCGAATACGCCGCGCCGACCGCTTTGGGCAGGTGGCTGGCGATGGTCGAGGTCTGCGGCGGGATATTCAATGCCTTCGAGCCGAGCACCTTATGCCGCCCGCCCGAGATCGGATCGTCGCTCGAACAGGCGAAGCTCAGCAGCATGTCCCACAGGATCGACTGGCCGGGCACCTGATTGGCCCGCTCGATCTGGAACGCGGCGTCGCGGTAATGGAGGAAGGCCATGTCGGTCGGGCGCAGCGCGGCGGCGACTGCGGCCATCCCCTCGTGGCCCGAGGAGCCGATCGTGTAGAACCCTTCCCCCGCCGCCTGCATCCGCCGGCTGGCGAGATCGAGCGCGCGCGTCAGGCAGCCCGAGCGGTAGAGCCGCACCGCCGCCGCGCGCCCCAGCACGCCACTCGGCGCGGCGCCTTGTGGAAAATCGCCCGCGCCCACCCGGCGCAGGAAGTTCTCGTGCACGATCGTCGCCCGGTCCATGCGGCGCTTGCTAGCCGTTCGCGCGCAAAAGGGAAGGGGATCGACGGACGGCATGGACCTTGGCCCCCAGCTTGCTAGAACGCGCGCTTTCCCAGGGGAGACAGATCATAATGAAAGCCAGCGTCGCATCGGTCATCGCCACTTTGCTGTTCAGCGCCGCGCTCAGCGCGCAGGAAGCCGAGCTGCAGCCTTCGCCCAACCCGGTCGAGGAGCAGGAGGTCGACGCCTCGCAGGGCGACGCGCTGCCGCCTGAAGGCAGCGGTGAGCCGGTCGCGACCAGCCCGGTCGATCCGGTTGAAAGCGATGCGGGCGAGGCAAAGTGGGATGTGACCGCGCCGCGTGGCGCGACGGTCCGGCAGGTGCCGATTCGCACCAGCGAGGGCACGTGGATGGACGTCGACGTCTCGCCCGACGGTGGCATGCTCGCCTTCGCGCTGCTGGGCGACATCTATACGATGCCGATCGCGGGCGGCACGCCGACGCGGATCGCCGAGGGGCTGGCGTGGGAGGTGCAGCCGCGCTTCTCGCCCGACGGCACGCGGATCGCGTTCACCTCCGATCGTGGCGGCGGCGACAACATCTGGCTGATGAACGCCAACGGTTCGGACAAGCGTCAGGTGACGAAAGAAGACTTCCGCCTGCTCAACCAGCCGACCTGGAGCCCCGACGGGCGCTACATCGCAGCGAAGAAGCATTTCACCACCGGGCGCTCGGCGGGCACCGGCGAGGTCTGGCTCTACCACGTCTCGGGCGGCAGCGGGGTCGCCTTGGTCGAGCGCGCGAGCGAACAATTGCAGAAGGAACTGGGCGAGCCGATCTACGCGCCCGACGGCAGCGCGATCTACTACACCCGCAACGTCAGCCCCGGGCCCGTGTTCGAGTACGCGCAGGATTCGACGCAGAGCCTGTTCGAGATCGAACGCTACGACCTCAAGACCGGCGAAGTGACCACCGCGGTTTCCGGCTACGGCGGCTCGGTCCGCCCGACGCCTTCGCCCGACGGCGAGATGCTGGCCTTCGTGCGGCGCAACAAGGACCAGTCGCAGCTGTGGGTCAAGGATATCGCCAGCGGCGCGGAGCGGATGATCTACGGCGACCTCGACCTCGACCTGCAGGAGACCTGGGCGGTCTACGGGGTTTATCCGAACATGGACTGGACGCCCGGCAGCGATGCGATCGTGTTCTGGGCGGGCGGCAAGCTGCGCCGGGTGAACGCGGACGGCAGCGGGCTCGCCGAAATCCCCTTCGCGATCGACGATACGCGCGGCGTGGCCGGTGCGCCGCACCCAGCGATCGCGGTCGCGCCAGACACGTTCGAGGCGAAGATGCCCAAGTTCGCCACGCTTTCGCCCGACGGCGCGCGAGTGGTGTTCGAAAGCCTCGGCAAACTCTGGGTCAAGAACGTCGACGGCGGCGAGCCGCGCCGGCTGACCCGGCAGGACGAGGCGCTCGAGCTGTGGCCGACGTGGTCGCGCGATGGGCGGCGGCTGGCGTGGGTCCGTTGGACCGACGCCGGGCTGGGCGAGATCGTGGTCGCCGATGCCAACGGCGGCAATGCGCGCGTGGTAACGACCGCGCCGGGCCACTACGCGGTGCCCCAGTTCTCTCCCGATGGAAGCACGCTGGTGTTCGAGAAGCGTGCGGGCGGCGACATGACCGCGCCCGAATATTCGGAAAACCCCGGCGTCTATCGCATGCCCGTGGCGGGCGGCGAGGCCGAGCTGATCGTGCGCGATCTGGCCGCGCCGCAATTCGGCGCGGCGGATGATCGGGTGTTCATGATGGCGCAGGCCGACGGCAAGCTCCAGCTCGTCTCCACCGACATGAACGGCGAGGCCCGGCGGGTGCATGCGCAGGGCGAGCTGGTGAACGATTACCGCGTCTCGCCCGATGGCCAGTTCTTCGCCTTCCGCCAGAACTACGAGGTGTTCGCGATGCCGCTGATGCCCGGCGGGCAGGCGGTCGCGGTGGACGAGCAGGCCAAGGCGCTGCCGACCGTCGAGGCCAGCCGCAGCGGGGCCGACTACATCGGCTGGTCGGGCGGCGGCGACACGCTCTACTGGTCGATGGGGCCGACGGTCTACCGCGCGAGCACCGCAGCGCTGTTCCCGCGCGCGCCGCAGGCCGAGGGTGCGCCCGCTTTCACGCCGCCTGAAAGCGGCATCTCGATCGCGCGCACGATCCGCGCCGCCGCGCCCGAAGGCACGGTCGCGCTCACCGGCGCGCGCATCCTGACGATGACCGGCGACGACGCCGGAGCGATCGAGAACGGCACGGTGGTGATCGAAGGCGACCGGATCGTCGCGGTCGGCCCGGCCGCCTCGGTGCAGGTGCCGGGCGGGGCGACGGTGATCGACGCCGCGGGCAAGACGATCATGCCGGGCCTGGTCGACGCGCACGCGCACGGGCCGCAGGGCACCGGCGATCTCGTGCCGCAGCAGAACTGGTCGCTGGTCCAGAACCTCGCGATGGGGGTGACCACGATCCACGATCCCTCGTCGAGCGCGAGCATGATCTTCGCCGCCGCCGAGCGTCAGCGCGCCGGCATGCTGCTGGGTCCGCGCATCTTCTCGACCGGCGAGATCGTCTACGGCGCGAAGGCGGCCGGGGTCTATGCCCGGATCGACAGCTACGAGGATGCGCTGGCGCACGTCCGCCGGATCAAGGCGCAGGGCGGGATTTCGATCAAGAACTACAACCAGCCGCGCCGCGAACAGCGCCAGCAGGTGGTCGCCGCAAGCCGGGCGGAGGACATGCTGGTGGTGGCCGAGGGCGGATCGCTGTTCGGGATGGACATGACGATCATCGCCGACGGCAATTCGACGCTGGAACACAACGTGCCGGTCGACGTGATGTACGACGACGTGCTCCAGCTCTTCGGGCAGAGCCAGACGAACTACACTCCGACGCTGGTGGTGACCTACGGTGGGCTCGCGGGCGATCCCTACTGGCGCCAGGCGACCGACGTGTTCGCCAATCCGCTGATGGTCCACACTCCGCCGCGCGCGCTGCTCGCGGCGACCGGGCGGCGGGTAAAGGCGCCCGAGTGGGCCTTCGTCGACGACAACAACGCGCGCGAGGCGGCCAAGGTCGCCGAGCGCGGGGTGAAGGTCGCGATCGGTGCGCATGGGCAGCAGGCGGGCGTGGGCGCGCACTGGGAACTGTGGAGCTTCGTGCGCGGCGGGATGAGCCCGGTCGAGGCGCTGCGCGCGGGTACGATCGTCTCCGCGCAGTCGCTCGGGATGGACCGCGACATCGGCAGCATCGAGCCGGGCAAGCTGGCCGACCTGGTCATCCTCTCGGCGGACCCGTCGCAGGACATCATGGCGAGCGACGACATCGAGCGGGTGATGCTGGGCGGCCGCCTCTACGACGCGCGCACGATGAACGAGGTCGAGACCGGCGACGCGCAGCGACTGCCGTACTGGTGGGAGGACTGACACGCAAAAAGGGCCCGGACCGGTCGGGGGCGACCGGGCCGGGCCCAGGATGCACGCTGCCGGATGCGGGGGGCATAGTCCGGCAGGCGTGCGAGGAGGGGGTCAGAACCCGAAGCGCAGCGTCGCGCGCAGCGCGTAGCCGATCTCCTCGTTGCGCTCCTCGGCCGACAGCTCGCCGCCGATCGAATAGAACTCGTCGCCGCCCATGCCGCGCAGGCGGGCGAACCAGCCGCTCGCGCGCTGTTCGGGCAGCAAGGTGAAGCTGTCGCCGTCGGCGAAGCTGGCGGTGGTGCCGCCGAGCTCGCCCGCGACGATCTCGCGCCAGCCGCCCTCGGCCTCGAGCCGCAGCCAGGTGTCGTCGCGGCGGCCCATGCCGAACAGGTCCGCACCCGCCGCGAGCGCGAGGTTGAGCCCGGTCTCGTCGCTGGTACGGTCCGACACGGTGAGGTCGAGCGCCTCGCCGCCGCCGGTTTCGGTATAGCCGTCCTCGCTCAGCCGGATGTAATCGAGCATGACCGATGGGCGCACGAACAGGTACTGCGAGCCGGTTTCGAACGACGCGCCGCCGATGAACGAGACGACGTTGCCCGACCAGTCGCGGTCGATCAGGCGTTCGAGCGTTTCCTCGCCGTCCTCGCCGGTGAAGAACCGGGAGCCCTCGAAATCTACGAACCCGTACGATCCGCGCGCGAAGCCCGACAGGCCGCCCCAGGTGCCGCGCCAGTAGGCGGCGGCCTCGTAGGTGTTGGAGATGACGGTGTTCTCGTAGCCGCTGTCGTGCCGGCTCCATAGCCAGCTGCCGGTGACGCCGAAATCGCCGACCCCGGTGGTCGTCTCGAGCCCGCCCGAGAAACCGAGGCCGTCGAGATCGTAGGACGCGGTTTCGCCCGCATCCTTCTGCGAATCCCAGCCCGCGAAATCGAGCACGACGCGCAGCTTGTCCTCGGGTTTGAACGGGCCTTGCGGATCGGCGAGCCGGCGGGCGAAAGTGCGCACGCCCAGGCTCACGCCTTCGAACGAGCCGCCCGCATGGTCGGGCAGGATCTGCGCGACGTACTGCCCGAACTGCTCGCCATCGGTGACGCCGAGGAAGACGTTCGCGACATCGTCGTCGTTCGCCAGCGCGGCGTAGAATGCGTCGAACGCCGAGGCCTGCGAGCGGTTGAGGCCGAGATCTTCGGTCGCCTTGCGGGTGATGTCGACCGCGATCTCACCAGCAGCATCGTCGATCGCCAACGAGGCGTCGTAGAGGAACGGCACCAGCGTGCTGTCGGTATCGAGCCCGTCGGCGCCGACGAGATCGCCCGCGGTGAGCACGAGGTAGCTGCCCTCGGCGCTGGCGATGTCGGTGACGCGCAGACGGAATTTTGCGCCTTCCTCGAAGCTGGCCGTGCCGCCAACGTCGATGGCGGTGCCGGCATCGCCCGACTGGTCGAGCGTCGCCACGATCACCCCGTCCGCGCCGACATCAAGCGAGCCGATCGTCGTCGAACCCCGCAGATCGAGCACGCCGCCCGACAGGTCGACCACGAGGTTGTCGCTGCCGGTCAGCGCGCCGGAGAACACCGCGGTGTCGCCCAGCGAGAGCGAGCCCGCGCCGCCGCCGAAATCGGCCTCGCCCGAGAAGCGCGAGGCCCCGGTGAGCGCCAGCTCGTCGGCCTGCCCGCCGAAATCCACGTCGCCCTGGTAGCTGCCGTCGCCCGACAGCTCGAGCCGGTCGGTTCCGGCGCCGAACGTCACGTCGCCCTTCACGGTGCCATCGGCGATGGAGAACATGTCGGCGCCCGAACCGAAGCGAACGTCGCCCACGATCGAGGGCGCGTCGATACCTTCGGCGACCTGGGTCTGCCGCACCGTCGCGCCCGAGGTGACCGCGGTCACGTCGAGGGCAACATTGCGCCCCGATCCCTCGGTCGCGCCCGAGGCGACGATCTCGCCGGCATTCTCAATGGTGGTGAGCGTGCCGCTTTCGTCCACGATCGCCACGGCGGTGCCGCGCGCGCCGGTCTTGGCGGAGATCGTGCCGGTGTTGCGCAGCAGCGGCATGTCCGCGCCGGCATCGACCGCCACCGCAGTGGCGAGCGCGTCGTCGTCGTTGCCGGAGGTCGCGGCGATCGTGCCAGAATTGCGCAGTTCGGGCACATCGGCCCCGGTACCCAGCCGGATCGCGGTCGCCGCCGAATCGCGCGAGGCGGCGGTAACCTTGCCCGACACGCCGATGCCGTTCGCGATGGCGACGGCGCCGCCTTGGCCGCCGACGACCAGGCCGTTGCCGTCGACGCCAGCGTAGACGCCGCTTCCGGCGATCTCGCCTTGGACGATCACGCCAAACCCGGTGCCCGTGGCGGGCACCGCGCCGACCGCGATATCCTCCGCGCCGCCGATCACGACGGCGGGCGCCGCGCCGGCGGAGACGACCCGGCCGGTGCCTGCGCCGGGGACGTCATCGCCACCCTCGCCGTCTTCACCGCCATCGCCGTCTTCGTCGCCCTCTTCACCTTCGTCGCCATCGGCATCATCGTCTTCGTCGTCGCTCGGGGGGGCGGCAGCGAATACGATGCCCTCGGCCACATCGCCCTCGACGATCAGCGCGCTGCCGCCCTGCAGGAGATCGTCGGCATCGAGCTTGGAAGCGTCGGACGGTGCAGTGGCTGAGCGGTATCCGGTTGCGCTGATTCCGCCCTGCACGGTGAGCGTGCCGCCGATATCTCCCGACAGCCGCGCGCCGACCGCGTCCTCGCCCTGCACGCCGATCGTACCTGCGAGGCGGACATCGCCGGTCACGTCGTCCAGCGCGACGCCGGTGCTGCCATCGCCGACCACCGTAGTCTTGCCGTCGTGCGTGAATTTGCCGGTCAGCCGGTCCTCGACCACGATTCCGGCCGAGTCGTTGCCCTCGACCGCGATCGTGCCCGAATTGACGATGTTGCCGGTCAGCGCGCCGCGCACGCGGATGCCGGCGCGGTCGCTGCCGACCGCGAACGGCCCGTCGAGATCGCCGTCCTTGTCGGCATCCTCGGGCGTATAGGTCTCGTTGATCGTGATCGTGCCCGAGTTGACGATATCGGCGGTGCGGTCGCCGTCGACCGCGATGCCGCTCGCGCCATCGGCGTTGGAGATCGCGATCGCGCCCTCGTTGGTGACGTCGTGGTTCGAATCGACCGTCACCGCCGCGCCGCCGCCGACCTTGATCGAGCCGTCCTCGTCGATGCGGATTGCACCGGGCGCGCCGTCGTTCACCGTGGACGTGCGCACGGGCGTGGTGCGGTCGTCGTCGATCACGGTCTGCGCGGCGAGCGGGGTGGCCAGCGCCGCGAGCGCGGTGCCGGCATACAGGGTGCGAAGCATGGGTCCTCCTTGTCCGTTTCGAGACACAGGACGGAGGCATCGCCGCGCAGCCTTGGCGCGGGCGGAAAAATATTCCTAGAATCTCGCGTCGAGGCCGAGGCGGATCGTGCGCGGCTGGAGCGGCGTCACCTGATCGCGGCCCATCGCGAACGGCGTTCCGAGCGCGAAGCGGTTGCCCTTCACGTCCGCGAGATTGACGAGCGAGAGCGTGACGCCCATGCGCTCGCCGCCGAGGCGCACGACCATCCCGCTGTCGAGATAGTCGCCCTGGAGGTCGCCCAGTTCGGGCCCGATGCCGAGCCGCGACTTGCCGACGTAGCTCGCCCAGCCGGTCGCGCGAAGCTCCAGCCCGCTGTCCAGCCAGGTCCGGTAATCGGCCCCGAGCCGCGCGGCGACCCCGGCGATATTGGGGACGTGGGTGGCGCGGGCGAGAAGGAGGAAGCGCGGCTCGTCGACCCGGCTGTCGTTGTAGGTCAGCCCGCCGTTCAGCCGGAAATGGGGCAGGACCTCGACCCCGCCCGACACGCTGGCGGTCCATACGCGTCCGTCGCCGATATTGGCGGTGCTGGGCAGGCCGAGATCGTCGATGAAGTCGGCCTGGATGTCGCTCCAGCGCGTGTGCGAGAGGCTGGCGGACAGATCGAACGGGCCGAAGCCCGGCGTGCCGTGGCGCGCGCCGAATTCGAACGTGGTCGCATGATCGCTGCGGAAACGGCGGACGAATTCGCCTTCGATCGCCAGCCCGCCGGGGCGGAAGCCTTCCTGATAGCGCAAGTAGAGCGCGGTATCGGGCGCGACTTGCGCGAGCAGCGAGGCGGAAGGGAGGAACGCGGTCTCGGTTCGGCTGGCGGTGATTTCCGCGCGCGCGGCGGCGAGCGCCAGCGGCACGTCTTCCCCCGCGCCGCCCAATCGCGAGCGGGTGTAGCGCGCGCCTGCGGTCGCCACGAGGTGTTCCGCCACGCGCAGGCTCGCCTCGCCGTAGGCGGTCGCTTCGGTCACGGTATTGCGCACGCCGGTCGCGCTCATCTGCGAGTCCGGGGTGCCGAGCGAGCGGGTCAGGCGGGTGTCGTTGTCGGTGAAGCTGATCCCGGCGAGCCAGCCGAAACGCTCGCCCAGCGGTTGCCACAGACGGGTCTCGTTGGCGATCATCCGCGTGTCGTTGTCCTGCACGAACAGGCGGTCGGGGCCGCCCGGCGGCGTCGCATCGTAGCGTTCCTGCAAGTCCTGCGAGGCCACGCCGGTTGTCGAACGCAGGCGGACGTCGCCGATCCGGCCTGAGACGACGAACTGGCCGTGGAGGTAATCGGCGCGCGAACCCTCGCGCACGCTGGCCGAGCTGGTCAGCGGATCGCCGCCGCGGTCGGCGTACTGGCTGTCGACCGATCGGGTCGACTGGCCGAGCCCGACGAGATCGACGGTCCATTCGGGCGCCACCTCGACGCGGACCATCGCCCGCCCGCCGAGGATATCGGTGCGGTTGACGTCGGTCCGGTCGAGCGCCGGCTTGTCGATGTAGCCGCCGCGGCTGGCGGCATCGATGGTGACGCGGAGCGCGGCACCGTCGGGGGCGAGCGGCACGTTGAACGTAGCGTTGGCGTCCGCGCCCGGTTCGCCGTGCTGCACCAGTTCGCCGCCGATCGCGCCCGACACGCTGGTGACGCCCGGCTGCGGCGCGTTGGGGACGAGGCGGATGATTCCGCCCAACGAGCCCGCGCCGTAGAGCGTGCCCTGCGGCCCCTCCAGCACCTCGACCCGTTCGAGATCGGACAGGCGCAGGTCGGGATCGGGCGCATTGTAGCTGAGCCGCAAGTCGCCCAGATACTGGCCCACCGTGGCCTGGGTCGGCCCGGTGAAGCTCGAATCGGCGATGCCGCGGATGAACAGCTTGTTGCGCCCGCTGCCGAGGTAGGTCGAGGAGACGGTGGCGACGCGCTGGACGATCTTCTCGGTGCCGCCGATCCCGCCGAATTCCAGCGTTTCGCCGTCGATCATCGAGACCTGTCCGGGAAATTCGCCGCGCGGCGTGTCGCGCTTGCTCGCGATCACCACGATCGGCGGCGCGGGTAGCGCGGGCGCGGCGAGCGTCGGCGGCCGGGCGGTCGGGGGCGGGGCGGCACGCGGCGCGCGGCGCGCCTGCCGGGGCTCGGCCACGATCCGCCAGGCCGAGGGCCCCGCCGGTACCGCCCGCCCGCCAGCCGCGCGTGCCAGCCGCCGGACCGCCTGCGCCGCATCCATGGTTCCGCGAAGCCGCGGGACGTTTCGGCGGGCGGTCCGCGCGTCGGCGATCACGATGCTGGTGCCGGTCTGGCGCGCGATCGCGATCGCCGCGTCGCCCGCTGCACCCGCAGGCGCGTCGATCGCGACCCGCTGGGCGTGCGCGGCCGCCGGAGCCACGGCGGCGACGGCTATTGCGAGACAGGCGAGGGGGCGCATCGTTATGGCGCTTCTACCATCCAGTCCTCGCCCGCCTTGCGCACCGATACGCCGAGCAGCGGGCCGAGCGCGGCTGGGTTCCCGCGCAACGGGGCGACCACCACGCTACCGCTGACCGGCTGCACGGCGCTGCCGGGCGCGACCCGATAGGGCACGCCGGTCGCCCGCGCGAGATCGGCGACGACGTCGGCAAGATCGGCATCGGCGAAAGTGAGGCGGCCCTCTCGCCATTCGCCGACTTGCGCGAGCGGCACTTCGGACAGAACGTAGTCGGCAGAGTCGCGCGCGCTTGTCAGCCGGTCGCCCGGTTCGAGCCGCACGTTCTGTTGGGCGGGATTGAACAGTACCACGCCTTCGGACACCGCCACCGCGAGATTTTCGGCGTCGAGGCGGACGTCGAAGACCGTGCCTACATCGACCAGCGTGTCGTCCCCCGCTTCGAGGCGGAACGGGTGTGCATCGTCGTGGCGGATATCGAACAGCGCCTGGCCGGATTCGAGGCGGGCGAACCGCGGATCGTCTTCGTCGACGGTGATCCGCGAGCCCCCGGCGAGTTCGATCGTGCTGCCGTCTCCCAGCGCGATGCTGCGCGTCTCGCCCGGCGCGGTCTCGTAGACCCGACCGTCGCCGCCCATCTGCCACACGCCGACCGCGGCCAGCCCGGCGAGGCACGCCGCCAGTGCCGCGCCGAACCAGCGCCGGTTGCCGCGCGGCGCGGCGATCGCGGCGTCGTTCGCCGGGGCCGAAGCGAGGGCTTCCGCCGCCTCGGCCACCGCGAGGCTCGCGCGGTCGTAGGCCTCGGCATGGGCGGCATCCCGCTCCAGCCAGGCGGTAAACCCGTCCCAATCCTCGAACGCGGGATCGCCGGTGCGCACGGCCCAGGCGGCCGCCTCGTCGCGAATCGAATCGTCATGCGGCATGGGCCGAACCTCCTGCACGCAAGACGGAGTCGATCGGGTCAGGCCTCATCCATGCGCTCCTTCAGTTCGGCGAGCGCGCGGTAGGCGATGCGCAAGTCGCTTTCGACGGTGCTCAGGCTCACGCCCAGTTCCTGCGCCACCTGCCGCTGGCCGATGCCGTCCACCCGATGCCGGCGGAAAGCCGTGGCGGCGCGCGGTTCGAGCGTCGCCAGCGTCTCGTCGACCAGGCGGGCGAACTGCCGCGCGGCGACAACCCGCTCCGCCGAAGGGCTGTCCGTCATGCCGGGCACCGCGCCGGTATTCGCTTCGCTCCAGTCGTGATCGCGCCGGGCGGCCTGCACCTGCGAGCGGTAGCGGTCGATCATCAGGCTGTTCGCCGCGCGGAAGAGATAGGGCAGCGGCGCGGCGATCGGGCCGCTGCCGCCGGCGGAAACCTTCAGCCACAGTTCCTGCAGCAAATCCTCCGCCGCGTCGCCCGCTCCGCGCGCGGCAAAGAACCGCAGCAGCCGCTCGCGGCTGTCGAGAAAGGCCTGCTCGAGGCCGCTCGGTTGGGTTCTGTCGGACATTGCGTGGCGCCTGCCCGATTATCCGCGGGGGGCGGGTTCCTGCAAGGGGTGAACTGGCCTTTCGCGCTGTCCGCCCCTAAGCTCCGACAGGTATGAAATCGGCCAGTTAGCTGTTGCTGGCGTGCAGGAAGCCTTGCTCGGCGCACTTGTAGACCAAGTGGACCCGGTTGCGCGCGCGAAGTTTCATTCGCGAATTGTCGAGGTGGCGTTCCACCGTGCGCGGGGCGATATGCAGCTGGCTGGCCGCTTCCTTCGCCGAATAGCCTGCGGCCGTGAGCTGGATTACCGCCAGCTCCCTCTCCGTCAAACGATAGTCGTCGGTTATCAGTTTCATCGCTCGGTACCGCCTTGGCATGAAAAAGCCTGGTTTATAGTCGTTTTAAGGCGACACCGATTCGCTATTGATGCCTAACTACGCCTAACTTCATGCGCCAGGCAAGATGTCTTCGTGTCCTTGCCCATTCCTGAACAATTTTTAGGGTTCTCCCCGTCTTTCGGGACTCGGACGGCAGCAATCACGAAGTGTAGTGGCTAAAAATACGTACCGATTCCCCCTGCCAATTCATACGAATAGCGGCGCGTTAGTCTCCGGTTAATCTTCAAGGCGAGGTTGGGAGGGTGCTGGATCGGCCTTTCCTCTGCGACCTCGATCAACCGTTGCAAACGAAGGGGAATATCATGTCCAAGATCACCAAACTGCTCGCCGCCGCATCCGTTCCGGCCCTGCTCGCCGCCGTGCCTGCCGCAGCGCAGGATTCGGAGCAATTCGTCCTCGGCCTGTCGGGCTCGGTCGACAGCAATTGCGAGCTCGTTCCCGAAGGAAGCGGCAGCTATGCCGTCGACATGCTCGATCAGGGCAACCAGGGCGTGCTGACGATCGTCTATTCGTGCAATTCGCCCTACACGGTCTCGCTGCAGTCGCTGAACGGCGGCATGGAGCATCAGGAAAGCGGCGGCGCGGTCAACATCGACTACGACGTCGAAGCCAGCTTCCTCGGCCTTGGCATTGGCGCCACGTCGACCAATTCCGCATCGATGCAGGCTGCGCCGGTCGTGATCGTCACCGACAACGACTGGACCAACATCCTGCTCAACGGCGGCACCCGCACCGGCAACCTCGACCTGTCGTTCGACAGCATCGCGGAATACGCCGTGGCCGGTACCTACGAGGATGAACTGACCATCACGCTTGCCGCAGATTACTGAGCTCCCCCCGCTGGGTATTTGTGGCAGGACCGGGGGGGAGGCGCTTCTCCCCCGGTCCATTCCTTTCCGTAATACGCAGGAACCTGGGGGGTCCGATCATGAAAAGGTTTTTGAAGCTGTGTCTGGCTGCGGCCGTGTGGAGCGCGGTAGCGATACCTCCTCCCGCCCTGGCCTATAATCTCCAGCCGATCGTGGTTCAGTTGAGCCCGGCCGGCGCCGGGTCGAGCCAGATGCTGACCCTGACCAACACGCACGAGGTTCCGATCGCGATCGAGGTCAAGGCCTACCGGCGCGAACAGCAGCCCGATGGCACCGACCGGCTCGTGCCGGAGGAGGAGGATCTGATCATCTATCCTCCGCAGATGGTCATCCCCGCGCAGCAGAGCCAGACGTTCAAGGTGCAGTGGGTCGGCGAGCCGAACCCCGAACGCGAGCTCGCCTATCGCATCGTGACCGAACAGCTGCCGATCAAGTTCGAGAGCCAGGAAGTGGACGGCCGCAAGGCCGACCTGACCATGCGCTATCGCTACGAAGCGGCGCTGTACATCATGCCGAATGGCGCCACGCCGCTTGCCGAACTTGTCTCGGCCACGTCCGTCGCGGCGGAGGACGGCACGCGGATGCTGGAACTGCACATCGCCTCGAAAGGCACCATGCGTGCGATCCTGGACGATCCGACGCTGGTGCTCAGCCCCGCGTCCGGCGCGCCGATCACGCTGTCGGGCGACGACACCAAACCGCTCGTCGGGCTCAATATCCTGCCCGGCGTGGAACGCGTCGTGCGCATTCCGGCGCCGTCCGGCATCGGCGATGGGCCCGTTCCGGCACAGTTGCAGGCAAGCTATATCGAGCTGCGATAGCGGGCCCGGGCCGTGACTTCCTCGATCCATCGCCGGGCCCTGAGATGCGTGGTGTGTCACTTCGCGCTGGCGGTGGCCTGGCACGCGGCAGCGCACGCGGGCGGCGTTCAGCCGGACGATGCCTCGCCGCAACCGGCCGATCCGCCGGCGGCGCCCGCCGCCACGGCCTCCACGACCGAAGACGCGCAGCAGCCCGCCGCCCGGCCGCAGCCGCGCTCGACCGATCCCGACGTCCTATTCAGGGAATTGTTCGGGAAGGACCGGCCGCCGGTGATCGCGGACGATTACGTCGTGCTGGTCGACGGAGTGAACGTCGGCGAATTCGCGGTCGACCCGGCCAATGGGGCGGCAGGAACGGTCGAGGCGAGGCTGGTCCGTGCCGTCCTGCTGCCGGTGGCCGAAGCGGAAATGGT
The DNA here is from genome assembly GCF_041912895.1 of Pelagerythrobacter sp. Lineage (NCBI taxonomy): Bacteria > Pseudomonadati > Pseudomonadota > Alphaproteobacteria > Sphingomonadales > Erythrobacteraceae > Pelagerythrobacter > Pelagerythrobacter sp. The sequence goes on from NZ_JAYSGI010000003.1 coordinate 218,895, forward strand.
GACGCGCCTGCAGCCGCTGGTGGAACGGGACAGGGTGACCTTCGAACAACTGCGCGCGGCGGGGCTGGAGGTGAACTTCGATGCCTATCGCCTCGCTTTGCAGATCGGATTCCCCATCGATCTGCGGCAGGCGCAGGAGCTTCGCTTGCGCAGCGCGCGCCGCCGGGCGGATATCGCGTTCGCCGAGCAGGCAGGCGTTTCGGCCTATGCCTCGTTTCGGGCCGGGGTCGATCTGGTCGAGCATTCGACGACCGATGAGACGGGCTTCAGCGGGCTGGCGAGCGTGTTCGATTTCGGGGCCAATGTCGGCGGCGTCGCGGCGCAGGCGCGGTTCCGCTACGACGAGCGGCGGGGAAACCGCTGGTCGCGCGGCGATGTCCGGCTGACCTACGACGACATCGACAATCTGATCCGCTACGAAGCGGGCGACCTGAGCGTGGGGCGCCGGCCCTATCAGATCGCGCCGCGGATCGCGGGCGTGGCGGCGTTCCGCGAATTCCCGATCGATCCCTACCGGAACGTGCGGCCCAAGTCGGAACAGGGCTTCGCGCTCGAACAGCCGGCGCGGGTCGAGGTCCTCATCAACGGCGCGCCCGTGCGGACCTACGACCTGCCGGCAGGGCGCTTCAACCTGCAGGATTTCCCGCTGGTCCCCTCGGCGGCCAACGATGTCGAACTGCGGATAACCTATGCCACCGGCGAAGTGACGGTGATCGTCTTTCCCGCGTTCTACGACATCGAACTGCTGGAACCGGGTCTGCTCGATTTCGCGATCAACGTCGGGGTGCCGTTCACCGACGACGATCGCGGACGCGTGTACGACACCGGCGATTACAACGTGCTCGGCTATGCACGCTACGGGATCTCGCCGATCCTGACCGCGGGCGTGAACTGGGAGGGCAACAGCGACTTCAATCTCGTCGGCGGCGAAGTGGTTTGGGCCTCGCCGATCGGGTCGTTCGCGTTCAACGCGGGCATGAATATCAACGATCCCGGCTGGCGCAGCGGGCGCGCCGCAGTGCGCTACGCCTGGCGCGACACCGAACTGACACGCGGACGCTCGATCGATGCGCAGGTGTTCCTGACCGGCGCCGACTACCGCACGCTCAATCAGGTCTTCGGCGGCAACCTGACCCGCGTTTCCGCCACCGCCCGCGCCGGGCAAATGCTGGGGCCGCGCATGCGCGCGCAGGTCTTCGGCGGCTACGAGGATGTTCGCGGTTTCGGAGAGAATTATTACCTCGGCGCGGGCCTGTCGCGGCAGTTTCCGTGGGGCTCGGTATCGTTCAACGCAGACTATCGCTGGAACCCGGAAGATAGCGGCCCGAGCGTGCAGCTTTCGGCGACCATCCCGCTGGGCCGCGGCACGCTCAGCTCGAGCTATGCCAGCGAGCGCAATGCCGCGCGGCTCGAATACAACCGGCTGGCCGCGCTCGGCGTGGGATCGTTCGGTTACGGCGCCGGGATCGAGCGGCGCGACGATTTCGACCGCCAGTTCGCGCGCATGACCTATATCGGCAATCGCTTCGAAGGGACGGTCGACCAGGTGCGGCAGGCCGGGCGAGGGCAGAGCGACATCCGCACCGGCTTCTCGCTCGGCTCGGCGCTGGTGATGGCCGACGGCACGTTCGCAATCTCGCGGCCGATCACCAACAGCTTCGCGATCTTCGAAGTCGACGCGGGCGCGGCGGATTATCATATCGCGGTGGAGCCGCGCACGGGCTTCGGATCGTCGGAAACGCGCTATACCGCGCTCAGCGACGGGCTCGGTCCGGCGGTGGTGCCCAACCTGCCCGCCTATTTCGAGCGCACGATCGAAGTGGCCGCCCCCGGCGCGCCGGTGGGCACGTCGCTCGGCGGGCAGGTGTTCTCGCTCAAGCCCGGGTTCCGCTCGGGCTATCGCGTGAAGGTGGGCAACGCGCAGAACGTTTCGATCCTGGCCACGCTGGTCGATCCGGCGGGCAATCCGCTCTCGCTCGCCACGGGCGAGGCGCGCCGGGTCGGCGCCGGGGCGGACGAGCCGCCCTTGCCGGCCTTCACCAACGGCGCCGGCCGGTTCTTCCTCGAAGGAGTCGCGGCCGGCTCGACATACGAAATATCGGTTCCCGTCGACGGCGCGCAGCTCACGGCCACGATCGTGGTGCCGGATGATGTCGTCGGGCTTTACCGGCTCGAAACCCCCGTTTCGCTTTCGGCCGAACCGCGCACAGGAGAAAAGTGATGATGGCCTTCAAATCGTTCGCCCGTACAGGCTCTCTGATCGCATCAATCGCTGTCGCGCAGCCGGCCCTCGCCCAGGAACTGGTCGATCTCGAAGTGTGCCGGCTCAGCGTGTCGGCCGACAACGCGATCGACTGGCGCGGGTTGTATGGCCGCGGCTACGAAGTCTTCGAACCTGCCGAGAACTATGAAGTGGTGGCGGTGCAGGTGCGGCACGAAGGGCCGGCATGCAATTTCTTCCTGTCTGCCGCGCCGCTGGGCGGCAGCGGCAGCCCGGCGCTCGAAGGGCCGCAGGAACAGCTGCTCTACGATCTGCGGCGAATGCCCGACGGCCCTTCTATCCTGTCGCCCGATTATTTCGGCAGCGAGTTTTCGCGCATCGATGGCCAGTTCGGGCCGGGCGCGCAGAGCCAGACGTACCAGCTCTATCTCGCGGTGCCGTCGAGCCAGCTCGTCGGCGGGGGGACCTATACCGGCCAGGCGGTGCTGAGGGTGTTTCGTGACGACAGCGACGGGCCGGCGCTGGCCGACGAGGCCGGCGTGGCGATTTCGGTGCCGGTCGAATCGGTGCTGAACGTCGAACTCGCCGACGCCGCGCCCGGCGTTCGCACGATGGACGTGGACCTCGGTTCGCTGTCGAGGTCGATGGAACGCTCCGTCCTGTTCGAAATCCGCAGCAACGCTTCGGTAAGAGCGCGGATCGCCTCGCAAAATCGCGGTACGCTGACCCATTTCGCCGGTGCGCCGGGGATTCCCTATCGAATGATGGTCGGCGAAGTGCCGGTCGATCTTTCGAGCTCTAACGCCGAGATCGACGTCACGCCCGCCAAGACCCAGCAGAGCGCACTACCGATGACGATCGCGGTCGACGGAGCGGAAATCGCCGCGGCCGGTCAATATTCGGATTTGGTGACGATAACCTTCATCGCCGATTGAAGTATCGCAGTCTCCAGCATCGCTACGCTGGCGCTAGGGGAGCGATGTGGTCCGTCGCTGAATCCGAGGCGCGCGCCGACGCCGAGATCGGCGCGCGCCCGGTTGGTTTCGCGATTGCTATCCGGTTACTGCGAACTTGCCCGGCGTGTCACCGAAAGACCATACACTGTCGCGTGGCAAGGCCTTTGCCCGCCGCACTGCTGCTCGCCATGCGGGAATCAATGCGAGCGCACTGACTAACGCCAGCACATCGACCAGCCAGACCTTCGCCGGGAAGTTCGCGCCGAACAACAGCGTCGCGATGGGAACGAGCGTGAATGCCGCGCCGGTCATCGGTATGAGTTCGATCGCCGCGCGCGGCGCGCCGCGCAGCAAGGCCCAGGCGGTAAACGCGAGGAACACTGCATAGTAGATCGCGCTGTGGATCCCGGTGGTCGCGTCGATACCGAGCGGCTTGGCGGCGGCGACCATCGCGGAAATTCCCGCGATGCAGCTGAGTGGAACGCCCACGGTGAGCGCTGCGAGCACGCGCGTTGCCCTGGTCTGCTCAACCGCGCCGGCCCTGCGTTCGCGCTTGCGGCGCGATTCCACCCCGAAGCTCCACGAGGGCCAGGGAGATGTTGTCGCTGCCGTCGCGTTGCAGGGCGTTCGTCAGCAGCCTGTCGGCCTGTGCGGCGAGCGGCTCGACAAAGGTGAAGTCGCGATCGGATAGCGAGCGGGAAAGGCCGTCGGAGCACAATAGCAGCCGGTCTCCCGGCAGAAGGTGGCAAGACGTACGATCGATCGTCAACGTCTCCCCGACACCCAGCGCATTGGTGATGACGTTGGCCTGCGGATGATGCGCCGCCTCGTCAGGGGTGAGCGCTCCAGCGTCGATCAGTTGCTGCACCACGCTATGATCATGGGTCAACAAATGAAGTGCGCCTTCGCGGATGAGGTAGGCGCGGCTGTCCCCGGCCCAGTAGAGGAATGCTGTGGGACCTTCGGTGTGCAACACGATCGCCGTGGTTCCGCTCTGGCCGCTGCTCGCGTCGAGGATTGCCGCATTGGCAGCGGCCAGCGCCTGATCGATCGCGCTCATCGAGATCGGAGAGGGGATCCGCGTCAGATGTGCGATGAGCGTCTCTGCGGCTTCGCCCCCGCCGCTATGTCCGCCCATTCCATCGGCAACCGCCCATAGCCCGACATCGGGCCGTTCGAGGACACGATCCTCGTTGACCTCGCGCACGCGCCCGACATGGCTGCGAACGGTCGAGTTGCACCGCAACCCGGTTGCTGCCTGGCTGTGCGGGCCGAAGCGCCGAAAGAGCGAATTCATAGGGAATCGCCGCGATTGAGCGCTGCCTCGGTATGATCGTAAGCGGCCGTGAATGCATGATCCAGCGCCCCCGGGGCGCCGCCATCCATTTCGGCGGCAAGGCCGGCGTGGCGCTGCCCGGCCTCTTCCGTGAGCAGCGACGCGCGACTTTTCAGGAGGGTGGGGCGCGCAGCGACCGCATTTTCGATCGCCTCGGGGTCGAAGCGGCCGACGGCGTAGCGCAGGCTGCCCTGCATCCCGGCGAAAGTCGCAACGAGGTGCAGCTTGACGTCGCGAAACGAAGATTGAACCGCCGCCGGGCCGGAGAGGAATCCCGACGAGCCGGCGAGAAGCAGATCGACGGCAAGCCGCTGCGACGGCGCCCATTTGAACGGATTGTTGCCCTCACCCGAAATCGTGGTGCGGTTGAGTTGATATCGCGCGCGTGCGCGATTGCGTTCGGCCATCAGGTCGCCGATTCCGAGCACCATCTGACGGTAGAGCGCACCGGCTCGGCGCATGATCTCCTCGGGATCCTCGCTCGACAGCAGCGACGCATCGAGACCTGCCCCTTCGCAAAACGCCTCGAGCAGGGAGCCTTCTCCAGTGGCTGGTTGAGGGGCTGGTCCGCTCCAATCACTAGGAACATCGATCGATTCGCCAAGCGGGGGGCTCAATACCATGGTCAGATCGCCGTGAACTCCGGCAACGGCCGCGTGCGGCGCCACGGTCGCGACGATGCGGAAGCGCCCCAGGCGCAGCGCACCGGGCAACGAGACCGGGCTCTCGACATCGTCGGGAAACCGCGATCCTGCAATGTCGTCGAATACACCGTTGGCCCCTATCACGCGCAGAGTGAGGCCGTCGCGATCGACGCGCAGTTCGCAATGGGTGCGCGAGAGCGCGCGATCGGGGTCGGCGATCGGCCAATCCGCCTGCGGGTCGCGTCCGATCGTGAGCACGCCGGTCTGCAGCAGCCGCGCATCGATCGGCTGGATCGCATCGTCGGCATCGAACAGTTGGAGCATGTACATCGACGTGCTCCTCAGGCGGCGATTCGGGTGGCCAGCATACTGGCCTCGACGCTTTTATCGGTCGTGGTCATCCGCGCCTCTGCGGCTCCGGCGGCGCGGTTGAAAGCATCGAACACATCGCCGAATTCGTCGCGCCGCTTGTGCGAAATGCGAAATGCGAAGTCGCCGTTCGCTGCATCGTCGAGTGCCCGGCGAAGCCTTCGCAACGGACGCGCGACAAGCGCACCGCTGAGATAGCCGACCAGCAGCACCACCGCCATCACGATGGCCGACACTATCGCGAGCAGGGTCTTGGACGTGGCGATCGCGGCATCGAGCGCATCGCGCCTGAGAACCAGGTCGACCGTTCCGAACCGTGCGCCCGCGTAGGTGATCGGACGAACGAACCGCAGGCCGGCGCCCGCGCCGATGTCCGGTGCGCTGGTAACCCGCCGGCCGGCCTGCTGTATGATCGCCGGTTCCGCTGCTGCCGGGCGATAGGGTGCGCCGATCAGTGTTCCGTCGCTTGCCGCGCGGACAATCCCGTCGACATCGGCGACAACGATGTCGCGCATGCCTTCGTCCTGTGCGGCCGCAGACACGAATGCCTGTAGCGCCGTCCAGTCCTGCTCGTCTGGCGGCAACCCCGCATTGTCTGCCGCTGTGACGGCTGCATTCCCCGTAACGAATGCCGCGATGCTGTTACCCGAAACGGCTGCCATCTGCTCCAGCGCGCGCGTTTCGCGTTCGAGAATGGTATAGACGCACGCCGTGAGGGCGAGCGCCGTCACCGCGCACAGCGCCAGAGGCAGCTTGAACCGCAGCGGCAGCCCGCGCCGGGAAGATGCAGCGTCTTGCTCCGCATTCAGCTCACGCTCCATCGCCGCGACAAGCGCGGCGCCGTCGGCGAAGCGTTGGTCGGGCTTCTTTGCCAGAAGCTTGTCGATAATGAAGCAGAAGCCCGGCGGACAGTCACCGGCGGCATCGCCGATCGGAGCGACTTTCTCCTGCGCGATCTGGATTGCGAGGATGGCCAGACCGGTTCCGGGGAATGCGGGCCTGCCCGTCACCATCTCGTAGAGGACCACGCCGAGCGAGAAGAGGTCCGAGCGTGCATCGACCGGCAAGCCGAGCGCTTGCTCCGGGCTCATGTAGCGCGGCGTGCCGACGAGCTGGCCGACCTGCGTTTTGGCCAAAGCCTCCGGATCTGCCTCTCCCACGCGCGCCACACCGAAATCGAGCAGCTTCGCAGTCCTGCCGTCGGCGGAGATCAGGATATTGGACGGCTTGATGTCCCGGTGGATCACCCCGGAGCGATGGGCATAGGCAAGTGCGTCGGCCAGTTGCACCGCGATGCGCAGGACGCGCTCGTACGGCATGCGGCCATGCGCATGGAGCCATTGATCGAGCGGCTGACCTTCGACCAGTTCCATCGCGATGTAGGCGACGCCCTCAACTTCGCCGACATCGTAAATCGTCGCTATGTTTGCGTGACTCAGCGCCCCGGCCGCGCGCGCTTCGCGGATGAACCGTTCGCCCAGCGCGGGATCGCTGGCATATTGCGGCTTCAGAACCTTAATCGCTACCGTCCGTCCGATATCCGGGTCATGCGCGCGGTAGACGTCGGCCATCGCGCCTTCGCCCAGGCGGCTTTCCAATCGATAGCGGCCAAGTGTCGTCGTCATTCTTCCGCTGCGCCCCTAATCAATCACTGGGCTGCAGCTTTTATCGTCAAGGCCTTAGCAACCAATTACCGCCGCGATCGGACCGTTCTTGCGATGCGCTCCGCACGCGCGAGGTCGCTGGCGATCGTCGCGTTGCCGGGATCGAGCGTGGCGGCACGACGAAGCAACGTGAGGGCCTGCGGGATCTTGCCTTGGTTAAGTGCGGTCAGCCCCGCCGAGCGCGCGCGTTGCGCAGCGGCCGGGTCGGCGGTCGGGCGCGCGGGCGGAGCCGGCTTGGGTTCCAGGGCGACCGCCGCCGGACGCGTCCGCGGGGTTGAGGGGGGCGGCGAAGTTCGCGGCTCCGCAGCTGCACGAGGCAACTGACCGGGAATGCGCAGCTCGCTACCCGCTGCCAGATCGGACGGAACTTCGATGCCATTGTAGCGGGCAAGTTGATACGACTTGAGCCGATTGCCGAGGAACCGCTCGGCGAGTTCGGCCATCGTTTCGCCCGGCTGCACCGTATAGGGATAGTTTTTCGGGCCCAGGTCGGCCTTGGCGTCGCCTTCGATCCCCTGGAGCAGAACCATGAGCGAAGCGTTCATCGGGTCGCGCGCCAGCCCTTTCTCGATCCGCTTTTCAGCCTCGCGGCGTTCGCCCCGATCGAGCAGGGCAGCGATCTCTTCAACCTCGTCGGCACCCGTTGGCATCGCTGCCGATGCCGCCGGAAGATTCTTTGGCCCACTCGAACATCCGGCGAGTGCCAGAGCGACGACAGCCGCGGCAGCGAGGAAGGAGGGACGCCGGTAAACGGTCATGCACGGAGCCTTTCGGAGGGAGCAGAAGCAGCCGGCCGAAGCAACCGGTCGAGCGAGCCCTTATGGTGGACGAAATCGAGGAATGCCGCGCTGTCGAGCGGCCTGGAGAAATAGAACCCCTGGAACAGTTCGCAGCTATGCGCGCGCAGCCAGCCGAACTCCGCCGCGGTCTCGACACCTTCGGCTAGAACCTTGATTCCCAGCCCGCGGCCAAGCGCGAGGATGCTGGCGCAGATCGCCTGGCTGTCACGCCGCGAATCCACATCGGTAACAAAGGCGCGATCGATCTTGATCTTGTCGAACCCGACCGCGGTGAGCGATGCGAAACTCGAATAACCGGTGCCGAAATCGTCGATCGCGATGCGAATTCCGGCTCCGCGCAGCGCTTCGCACAGGCGGGGCGCACGGTCTCCATCGGCAAGCGCGACGCTTTCGGTGAGCTCAATCTCGAGCGCGTCGCCGCCGAGGCCATGCCGCGCGAGCGTTCGCTCGATCAATATCGGCAGCTCCTCGTCATCGAGCTGGTGACCGGATATGTTGACGGCCATCCGAAGATCGGAATGCCCCGCACCGCGCCAGTGCCGCGCTTCTCGCAAAGCATGATTGAGCGCCCAGAGCCCGATCTCGTGCGACAGATTGGCGGCTTCCATTATCGGAATGAAGCGGCCGGGCGGCACGAGACCGCGCTCGGGATGCTGCCACCGGACCAGCGCCTCGGCGCCGCATACCCGGCCGTGCATCGCATCGATTAGCGGTTGGAATTGCATCCGCAACTCGTCCCGCGCGACGGCTTGGCGCAAGTCCTGCTCAACCTGATAGCGCTCCCTAGCCTGGACGCCGGGATCGATACTGGCGATCTCTTCGCGTACGTCGCTAATCAAGGGGACTGAAAAGGATGACAGCGTCTGCGAAAGCAGAGCTTGCGGTGATGTGGCCGAAGGATCGAAACGACCCGTGCGGACTGCGATTTCGGGGAACATGTCCCGATCACCGTCGCTCCAGCGATCGCCCAGTGCATAGGCCATCGCAGCTATTTCGGCTTCGGCTTGAACGGGTTCTTCGTGCCCGAGCCAGATGGCCAAATGCGTGCGATCCGTTTGTGCCAATAGCCGCTCCGGCGGGAGCATCACTCCTAGCCGGTCCACAATTGCCAGCAGAAACCGCTCCGCAAGGGCGGGATCGAACGCGCACAAGCGATCGTAGTCCCTGAGTGCGAGGAGTGCGAGGATACCACTACCGTCGGCAGACATGCGAGATATCAACGGCTCGCGCGTGGGTAATCCGGATAAGGCATGGATGTGAAGGAGCCGCTGTTCCGGAACAGCGGGCCGTTCTGCAAACGCGCGCAGCGCGGCAGCAGCACGGCGAGTAATGCGGCCTTCGGTCGCTTCGCCCAACAGCTCTTCCGCGCGCTCGACCGGCGCGCGGAGACAGTGCTCACGGTAGGTTACGAGAACCGCAAAGCCGATGGAGACCACAACAGCGAGAAGGATGGCCGTCAGCATCGCTCCTCCTCCCGGAGCCCGGCTGCAACCCGCTTTCTGGCCCCGCACATGTAAGGTGATGTAACGTCCAAAGATTGAAAAAGGCTTATGCCATCAGTTCGTTACCGGACACGCGCATTAGGATGCGGAACAGCGCAACGCGACTTCAGCGGGATGAGTTATTTGGAATGCGGGTAGCTACATAAGCATCACGATGAGCCCGAGGATCGCGACGCTGCCTATCCCGTGCCCGGGATTTTCCCAATATCCACCTGGTCGAAGGGCCTGCACACGCAGGAATTCGTCAAGGGCTCGTCGCGGGCTCTAGATCAAGGACCTAAAGCAGGTCGATTTTGGCGCTCACGTGCCCCAGCTTTCCGAAATCCGCGGTGATCGATTGACCCGGCCCGACTTCGTGCACCCCGGTGATTGCTCCGCTCGAAATCCACCAGCCATCGCGCGGTTCGATTTGGCGGCGATGAAGGTTTTCGAGCAGAAAGCGCGCCGCGCCGAATGGGCCGTCCAACATGGAGAGGGTGCTTGCACGCCCCGCTTCCGATCCGTCGATCGAAAGGATCACCTCGACCGAGTCCAGATCGGCCCAGAAGCTCGGATCGACACGTGGACCGAGCACGAGGCCAGCGTTGTTGCCGTGATCGGACACGGTCACGCACGGACCGTCCCGGTTGATCCCGGGATAAGGAGAGGAGGCGATCTCGATTCCGACGCGAATCTCGCCGATCCACTCCATCGCTGCCTGCTTGGTCAAGGGGAGGGCGGCCTCAGCGGGTCGGGCGATGCGCAACATGAATTCGGCTTCGGCTGCAGCAAAACCGCCATCGAAGACCCCCATCGAGCGCGGGCTGCCCAAATCCTCGAAGATGCTGTCGGAGAAGATCGGGCCGGCAAGGCGATCCGCGCCCAATCGCTCGTCGTCGGGCGCGTTGATCCGCCCGACCTTCCACCCGCCGACCGGACGGTCCCACAGCGCGAGCGCGGCATCCTGGATGGCATAGGCCTGGCTGAGGTCGGCGGGCGCCGTCCCCGGATAAGCCGGCAGCGCACGCCCCGATCGCCTGGCATGGACGAAAGCTTCGGCAACCTCCCGAGCGGCCACACCCAAAACGGTATCTCCCCCTGAAATGCTCATTACACGACATGCTTTGGCGCATTGGGAAACCGGTGTCAAAATGTTTGTCCGGCGGCTATGACCGGGCGAGGACGACAGGCGCGCCAAGTGCGCTATACACACGGCGCCGAATCTCTATCGTCGGTCGCCAAGCCATGTTGAGGGGAAATTCGAGCCGATGGCGAAGTCCGAAAAGCAGCCGACGATCAACGATGTCGCGCGGATCGCCGGGGTGTCGAAGAAGACCGTCAGCCGGGTCATCAACCGCTCGGTGCTGCTGAAGCCCGACACGCGCGAGAAGGTCGAGGCGGTGATCGCGCAGCTTGGCTACGTGCCCAATCCACAGGCGCGCGCGCTCGCGCTGCGGCGCAATTTCCTGCTCGGCCTGCTGCACGACAATCCGAACGCGCAGACGGTACTCAACTCTCAGGAAGGCGTGCTCGACGCGATCCGCGACACCGAATTCGCGCTGGTCGTACGCCCGGTCGATCGCCACTCGCCCGACATGCTCGACGACATCCGCCAGTTTCTGGAGAAGCAACGCCTCTACGGCGTGCTGATCCTGCCGCCGGTGTCGGAGAACGACGATCTCGCGGCGCTGTGCCGGGAGATCGGCTGCGGCTACGTGCGGATGGGCTCGGCTGAGCTCGACAGCGGCGAACACATGGTCGAATCGAACGATCGCGAGGCGGTCGAGCGTGCGGTCGACTACCTCGTGGAGATGGGCCACACCCGCATCGCGATGATCCTGGGCCCCGAGGGCTTCCGTTCCGCGTACGAGCGGCGCGAGGGTTTCCTCGCGGCGATGAAGCGCCACGAGCTCGAAATCCGCCCCGAACTGATGGCCCCGGGGGAATATACCTTCGATTCGGGCATGGCCGCGGCGGAAACGCTCCTCGCCATGTTGCCGCGGCCGACTGCGATCTTCGCCAGCAACGACGAGATGGCCGCCGGCGCGCTCCATGTCGCGCGCCGCCACGACCTGCAGGTGCCCGACGACCTTTCGTTGGTCGGGTTCGACGATTCGGCGATCGCGGCGCATATCTGGCCACCGTTCACCACGGTGCGCTGGCCGATCCGGGCGATGGCGAACGCGGCCGCACTCAAGCTCATCAACCCGTCGGAAGCGGCCGAGCAGCCATCGCATTTCTTGTCCGATCTCGTGCGCCGCAGCTCGGTTTCGCGGCCCAATTCGACGGCTTGAGATGCTAGAGGTTGAAATCGAGGGGTGATCGGCGCTAATACGTCTATGACACCGGTTTCCAAATTGGCCCGGCGCGGGCCGGAGAGAGAGGTTCCCATGAAGATCGCCCTTATCACCGAGAACAGCCAGGCCGCGAAGAACGGCGTGATCCACGATGCGCTGACGACCGTCGCCGAACCCCTCGGGCACGAGGTGTTCAACTACGGCATGTACACGCCCGAAGACGCGACATCGCTGACGTACGTCATGAACGGCCTGCTCACCGGCATCTTGCTGAATTCGAAGGCGGCGGATTTCGTCGTCACCGGCTGCGGCACCGGAATGGGCTCGATGCTGGCCTGCAATTCGATGCCGGGCGTCTTCTGCGGGCTGGTGATCGACCCGACCGACGCCTTCCTGTTCGGCCAGATCAACGACGGCAACGCGATTTCGATGCCTTACGCCAAGGGCTTCGGCTGGGCTGCCGAGCTCAACCTGCAGGATGTCTACCGCAAGCTGTTCGATGGCGAGCGCGGCCTCGGCTATCCCAAGGAGCGGGCCGAGATCATGCGCGCCAATCGCGGCATTCTGAAGGACCTCAAGGCGGCATCGTGCCACGACATGCTGACAGTCCTGAAGAACGTCGATCAGGATCTGCTGAAGACGGCGATCGCGGGCGAGCGTTTCGGCGAATACTTCTATGCGAACTCGCAGGACGCCGCGATCAGCGACTATCTCCGCGGTCTCTCGGCCGATGCCGCCACGCAAGGCGTGGCCGAACCCGCCCTTTCCTGATCGCGCCCGAAGGCGGAAAAGTACGAGGGGGAGCCGATGGCAAACAGCCTTTTCGATCTGACGGGGCGCGTCGCGGTGGTGACCGGGGCCAACACCGGCATCGGCCAGGGCATCGCGCTGGCGCTGGCCGAAGCGGGCGCGGACATCGCCGCGGTCGGCCGCAGCGAGGCGGGTGAAACCGCCGAGAAGGTTCGCGCGCTGGGGCGCAAGTGCGAACTGGTTTCGGCCGACCTGTCGTCGATCGCGCCGGTGGGCGATGTCGTCGACACGGTCGTGTCGCGGCTCGGCCGGCTGGACATCCTGGTCAACAACGCCGGGATCATCCGGCGCGACGACGCGCTCGATTTTTCGGAAGTGGACTGGGATGCGGTGATGGACACCAATCTCAAGTCGCTGTTCTTCCTGTGCCAAGCCGCGGCGCGGCACATGGTCGGCTGGTCGAGCCAGGACGGCGAGCGGGCCAAGATCATCAACATCGCCTCGATGCTCACCTTCCAGGGCGGCATCCGCGTGCCGAGCTACACCGCGAGCAAGAGCGGCGTGGGCGGCCTCACCAAGCTGCTCGCGAACGAATGGGCGGCGAAGGGCATCAACGTCAACGCGATCGCGCCGGGCTATATCGCGACCAACAACACCGCCGCGCTCCAGGCGGACGAGACGCGCAACCGCCAGATCGTCGAGCGTATTCCCGAAGGCCGCTGGGGCGACCCTGCGGATATCGGCGGCGCGGCGGTGTTCCTCGCGAGCAGGGCGGCCGACTACGTCCAGGGCCACGTGCTCGCGGTCGACGGCGGTTGGCTGGCGCGATGAACGCCGCTGCCGGCAGCCCGGTCGTCTGCTTCGGCGAACTGCTGCTGCGGTTTTCGACCCGGAACGGCGTGGCGCTCGCCCGCACGCGCGAATGCGGGGTCGACGTCGGCGGGGCCGAAGCGAACGTCGCGGCCGCGCTGGCGAGCCTCGGGCAGCCATGCCGGATGGTGTCCGCGGTGCCCGACAACCCGCTCGGCCGGATGGCGCGAATGGCGCTCGCCTCGGCCGGGGCGGACACCGCGCACGTTGCTTCGCGCGTCGGGCGCATGGGGCTCTATTTCTACGAGCCGCCCGCCGGGCCGATCGCCGGGCGCGTCACTTACGACCGCGCCGGTAGCGCATTCGCGCAGGCGCGGCCGGAAGACTTCGATTTCGCCGGCGCGCTCGAAGGCGCGGCGCTGCTCCACATATCGGGCATTACGCCTGCGCTTGGGCCGGGCGGCGTCGGACTTGCGCGGGCCGCCACGGCAGCGGCAGAGGCCGCCGGGGTGCCGATCTGCTTCGACGGTAACTATCGCGCGAACCTGTGGGATGCGTGGGAGTCAGATCCGCAGGGCATATTGCAGGAACTGGTGGGGCACGCACAGATGCTGATCGGCAACCATCGCGACATCTCGCTCCTGCTCGGCAGAGTATTTTCGGGCGATGGGCCCGACCGGCGTCGCGAGGCGGCGGAGGCGGCGTTCGAAGCCTTTCCGAAGCTCGAACTGATCGCTTCGACCGCGCGGCATGTAGAGACGGGGCAGGTCCATCGCCTCGCCGCGCGCGTAGATCTGCGGGGCGGGCACTGGCAGACCGAAGAGGTGCGGATCGAGGGCATCGTCGATCGCATCGGTACCGGCGACGCCTTCGCCGCGGGGCTACTGCTACGCTACCTCGAAGGCGCGTCGGCGCAAGACATGGCGAAGTCGGCGCTGGCGATGGCGGTGATGAAGCACGGCACGCCCGGCGACATGATCCTGGCGAGCCGGGCGGAACTCGACGGGTTCGATCCCGGTGGCGACGTGAGGCGCTAAGAATGGACAGACGGACCTTCGTGAGATCGGGAGCAGCCGTCGGCGCGCTGCTCGCTTCGCAGGCGACTTTCGCGCAAGGCGACCCGCGCGTCGGGCGATACCGCGGCATGAACGCCAGCGGCGTGGCGGCTTTCCTCGGCATCCGCTACGCGCGCGCCGCCCGCTTCGCGCCGCCGGTGCCCGAGCCTTTCGCCGGCGAGCCGCTGTCCGCGACCGCCTTCGGGCCGATCGCGCCACAGCGAGGGCTCGGCGACTTCGCGCAGAGCGAGGACTGCCTGTTCCTCAACGTCTGGACGCCCGACGCCGACCGCCGCGCGCGCCGCGCGGTGATGGTCTATTTCCACGGCGGGGCCTACAATTCGGGCACGGTCACCGATCCGCTGACACACGGCCAGCATCTCGCGGCGCAAGGCGACGTGGTGGTGGTTTCGGTCAACCAGCGCATCAACGTGTTCGGCTACGGCTGGCTCGCGCCGTTCGGCGAGCGGTTCGCCGACAGCGGCAATCTGGGGCAGCTCGACCTGATCTGCGCGCTGCGCTGGGTGCGCGACAACATCGCCGCGTTCGGCGGCGACCCGTCGCGGGTGATGGTATTCGGCCAATCGGGCGGCGGGGCCAAGATCGCCACGCTGATGGCGATGCCTGCCGCCGACGGACTGTTTCATTCGGCTGCGACGATGAGCGGACAGCAGGTAACCGCCAGCGGGCCGGGCAACGCGCTCAAGCGGACCCGCGCCTTCCTGGCGCAGATCGGGCTGGGCGAGGGCGATATCGAGGCCTTGCTGACGCTGCCGGTCGAACGGCTGGTCGAAGGGCTGGAGGCGACCGATCCGGTGCTGGGCGGCGGCGTCTATTTCGGGCCGGTGCTCGACATGACCAACCTGCCGCGCCATCCGTTTTGGCCCGACGCCGCGCCGCAATCGCTGCGGATCCCCATGATCCTCGGCAACACCGCGCAGGAAACCCGTGCCTTCATCAACCCGCGCGGCCCCGTGCTCGAGGGGATCGACTGGAGCAACCTCGCGCAGCGCATCGCGCCGCAGATAAAGGTCGACCTCGCGCCAGATTGGGTCGTCGCGCAGTATCGCGCGCAGTTCCCCGCATGGTCGCCGGAGGAGGTGTTCTACGCCGCGACCACCGCCGGAAGGAGCTGGCCGGGCCAGGTGATCGAAGCCGACGAGCGGGCGAAGGCGGGCGCGGAGAAGACCTGGGTCTATCAGCTCGATCGCCCGTCGCCCGTCGATCCGTTGCGCGGGGCGGCGCATACCGACGACATTCCCTATGTCTTCGGCACGCTCGCCGCGCCCCGCAGCTATTCCGGCACGGGTTGGCGCGCACGCGACATCAGCAAGACGATGATCGCCGCATTCGCCGGCCTCGCCCGCACCGGCCGCCCGGGGCTGGCGGCGTGGACGCCCTACACCGTGCCGGCACGTGAAACGCTCGTCGTGGGCGAGGATGCCATCGCGATGCGCGACGATCCCCGCCGCTGGCAGCGCGAACTGTGGGCGACCGCGCCTTATATCCAGCCGGGAATCTAGGCCCAATCGACATTCAGCCCTGACGGCCTGCAAATGTCCGTTCTGCGCGCTTCCGGTACTCACGGGCTGAAAGCCCGCTGCGCTCCGGGTCACGCAAAACCGACATTTTCATCACGCCATCATCTGAACGTCGATCGGGCCTAGTCCGGCTTCGAGACCGGATAGGCGATGATGATCGAGAGTGGCTCGGGCCCGACCTGACGCATTCCAACCACCGCGCCGTCATAGAGATAGGCGGCCATGCCGGGGCCGAGTTCGGCCTCGACGCCGTCCGACACGACCACCCCGCGGCCCGAGGTGACGTAATAGACCTCGTCGTGCGCGATCGGATGTTCGCCGATCGCCGCGCCGGGATCGAGCACCCGGCGGCGGAATTCCATCGTGCGCGGCTGGGGCGCGGCGTCGCTGATCCGGTAGGCGGTCGACATGCCGATGGCGCCGTGGGGCGGCGCCTCGCGCACCGCCACCTCGGCTTCGGTTACGACGACCATGGGTGGGGCCGCCCCGGCCGGGGGACTGCCCGACGCGGCGGCGCAGGCGGGCAACGCGGCCACGAGCGCGACCGCGGCGATCGTGCGGGTCATTGCTCGACCTCGCGCATCGCACGGTCGCGCGGCGACAAGTGCTCCTGTGCGCCTTCGCTCTGGCCGGGGTAATGGCCGCTCTTCGGCGTCATCGTGTCGAGGTTCCAGTCCGCTTCGCGGAACGGGGCGCTGGTCGCCTCGATCTCGGGATAGCCGCCGACCTCGTCTTCCGAATCGATCACGTCGCCACGACCTTCGGCGATGAAGAAGAGCACGCGGATCTCCTCCTCTCCGCGATCCCACGGGCGCGCGCCGGCTGTGGCGAGCACCGTCGTCTCGACGTCCTGCACCGGCAGGATGTCGTAGCCCGACAGGTCGGTAAGCGGCTCGTCCGCGCGGATCAGCTCGGCCCTCGTCTCGCCGTAGCGGCCGAACTCGGGAAGCGCGTTGCCGTGCCGATCGACCGCGAGGTTGTCGCGCCCGTAGTAGGCGAGATCGCCCACCCCGCCGAGCATCAGGAACGGCAGCCCCTCGTCGGTGTCGTTGCCGCCGCGCATAACATTGCCGACCGCGGTGATCTCGCCGGTGACGTGCGGATGATCGACCCATTCGAGGTCCATCAGGTTGTAGTGTACCGCGCGGTGCTGCGGATTGTAGATCAGGTTGTTGACCATCAGCACCTGCGCGCCGCCCTTCACCAGCGGATGCCGCTCGACGTTGTGCGCCCAGACATTGCGGTCGAAGACGATGCCGGTGGCGTTGTCGTGGATCAGCGAGCCTTTCGAATGCTCGCCCTTCGGGTGGCTCGAATTCGCGAGGCCTTCGGCCGCGAGGTTGAGGCGGAAGGTCACGTTGTGGCTGGTGCCCGCGCGCCATTCCTCGACCGTGTTGCCGGTAAAGCGCGGGCCGCTGGCGGACATGTTCTCGTCCAGCGCCCACATGAAGGTGTTGTTCTCGATCAGGACGTTCGCCGCCGCTGCCGTGGAGAAGGCGTCCGCCTCCCATCCGCTCATTCGCGGCTGGCCGTCGGCGCCGGTGAGCACGCGCAAGTGGCTGATCTTCACATCGTGCGTCTTGAGGTCGATCCCGCCACGCAGCAGCGTGATACCGGGGGAGGGCGCGGTCTGCCCGGCGATGGTGACGAACGGCTCGTCGATCGACAGCACCGAACGTTCGAGGTCGATCGCGCCGCCGACTTCGAACACGATGATTCGCCGCCCTTCGGCCGCCAGTGCTTCGGCGAGGCTGCCCGGCCCGTCCTTGTCGAGCGTGGTCACGCGGATGATCCGGCCCCCGGCGCCGCCTTGAGTGGGATCGGCCGGCTGGGCCGCGAGCGGTGCGGCAAGGGCGAGCGAAAATGCTGCGATCCCCAGCGTCACGGCGGTGATTTTCTTTTTCATCGGTTCTCCTCTCCAACACAACTTGACAAGCCTTGGACGTATATGCAATGAAAAATGACACCGGTTACCAAACAAGCCGGGATGGGAGTTATCGGATGTCGGATGGGCCGGCGGGGAAGAGCCCCGTCGCATGGCCCGCCCCCAAAAGACACCGGTGCCAATTTGGGGAGGAGCTATGAACAGCCGTTTCGTTTCGCGTCGTGCCAAGGCCCTGCTGCTCGCGAGCGGCGCCGTGCTTTTGCCGAGCGCCGCAGCCGCGCAGGATAGCGCGACACTCGATCCCGCAGAAGTCGGTGAGGAGGCCGTCGCCGACGTCGCCGCCACCGAGAACGTGATCGTCGTGTCCGGTTTTCGCGAATCGCTCAACGCCGCGATCGACGCCAAGCGCGACGCGGTCGGCCAGGTCGACGTGATCGTGGCCGAGGATATCGCCAAGTTCCCCGACACCAACCTGGCCGAATCGCTCCAGCGCATTCCGGGCGTGGCCATCGAACGCGATGCGGGCGAAGGGCGGCAGATCACCGTGCGCGGCCTCGGCGCGCAGTTCACGCGTGTGCGCGTCAACGGAATGGAAACGATCGCGACCTCGGTCGACGGCGCTTCGTTCAACCGCGACCGCGCGTTCGACTTCAACGTCTTCGCGTCCGAACTGTTCAACTCGATCGTGGTCAACAAGACCGCTTCGGCCAAGCTCGACGAGGGTTCGCTCGGCGCGGTGATCGATCTCAACACCGGCAGCCCGCTCGCCTATGGCGCGGGCACCAAGCTCGTCGCTTCGGCGCAGGCGCGCTACAACACGCTGAACGAGGACATTTCGCCGCGTCTCGCCGGCCTCGCCGCGTGGACCAATGCCGACGAAACGTTCGGGGTTTCGGCCTCGGTTGCCTGGTCGAAGTACGAGACGCCCGAACTGGGCAACAATTCGGTGCGCTGGGCGCAGGCCGCATTCCGCTCGGTCGACGGGGTCGACTGCGCCGCGAACCCTGCCGACGCTGGTTGCGCCGAAGTCGCCGACGCCTTCCACCCGCGCATTCCGCGCTACGGCCTGGTCAACCACGAGCGCGAGCGCCTGGGCGCCACCGGCGCGATCCAGTTCCGCCCATCCGACCGCACCAACATCGAGGTCAACGCGCTCTATTCGAACTTCAAGGAAGATCGCGACGAATACTGGGGCGAAGTCTTGCTGCGCTCCGAGGAAGACGGGATCGACGTCACCAACTACACCATCGATGGCGACAACAATCTCATCCGCGCGGATCTGAACAATGCCTATATCCGCAACGAGCGCTATCACCGCGAAAGCGAAACCGATTTCTACCAGATTTCGGGCAAGCTGGAGCAGGGCTTCGGCGATTTCAACGCCACCCTGTTCGGCGGGATTTCCAAATCCGATGCGTCGATTCCGGTCGAGACGAGCCTGATGTTCGACGATCTCGACGGCGTCTACAGCTACGATTACACGGACATGGAATTCCCGCTGCTGGTGTTCGGCACCGACGTGACCGATCCGACCAATTTCGAGCTCGCCGAATTCCGCGACCGCCCGAGCAGCGTCGAGAACAAGTTCAAGACCGTTTCGTTCGACCTCGAGTGGGAGGCGACCGACGGGCTGGTGCTGTCGGCCGGGCCGTTCTTCCGGCAGTACGACTTCTTCACCACCGGCGCGCGGCGCGACAGCACCTATTGCGCCGCCTTCGACTGCGCGCCGGGCACCAACGGGCTTCCCGTCACCGCCGATATCGCCGAACTGTTCGAGCTCGGCGACGCCGGGCAGCCCGACGGCAACACGAATTCGTGGGTCGTCCCCGATCTCGACGCGATCACCGACCTGATCGATCTCTACGGCATCCCCGCGGTCACCGCGCAGGGCGACGAGCGCGAGGTGCGCGAGCAGACGAAGGGCGGATATTTCCAGACCGATTTCGACATCGATCCGGGCGTGAGGATAACGGGCAACTTCGGCGTCCGGTACATTCGCACCGACCAGCGCTCGCGCGGGTTCGTCAGCGGGCAGTACGTCACGATCGAACGCGATTACGACGATTTCCTCCCCGCGGTGAACGTCAACGTCTTTCCGACCGACGATTTCATCATCCGTGGGGCGATCGCCAAGGTGCTCACGCGTCCGTCGCTCGGCAGCCTCACGCCGGGCGGCTCGGTCGACCAGTTCAACTTCCGTATCTCGACTGGCAACCCGTTCATCGAGCCCTACCGAGCGACCAACTACGACCTGTCGTTCGAATGGTACTTCGACCAGGGGGCGCTGCTCTCGCTCGCGCTGTTCCAGAAGGACGTCGAGAGTTTCCCGATCGGCGATTCGATCGAGATCACCTACGCCCAGAGCGGGTTGCCGCTCTCGCTCCTCACGCCCGGCACGCCCGCCTACCAGGCGGTGGTCGACGGCGAAGATCCGGGGCGACTGTTCGAATCGCGTACGACGATCAACGGCGAGGGCGCGAGTATAAAGGGCGCCGAGCTGGGCCTGAACCTGCCGTTCTCGGTCTTCGGCGACGCGTTGAGCGACTTCGGTGTGCTCGGCAACGTGACGTATGTCGACAGCTCGGCGGATACGGATTTCGGTGGCGATGTCGGGGTTCTCACCCGCTCGTTCTTCGGCGTGTCGAAGTATTCGGCGAACGGCACGGTCTATTACGACAACGGCCGCTTCTCGGTCCGCGTCTCGGGCGCCTACCGCAGCGAGTACATCACCGGCAGCAGCGGCAACAACAACATCTACGAAGGGTTCGACCCGACGTTCAACCTCGATGCCTCGATCCGCTACAAGCTGACCGACAACATCGAACTGACGCTCGACGGGAACAACCTGACCGACGAATACCGCTATCGCTGGGTCGACGATTTCGCCCGCCGCAATTACGAGAACAACCACTTCGGGCGGATCATCATGGCCGGCGCACGCGTCGAATTCTGACGGGCCCCGAGGGTCGCAAACAAGGCGGGTCTGCAGATGAAGAGCGATCGCAGGACACTGCTCGGAGCTGGCGTGCTCATGTCGATCTTCGGGTCGGCCAGGCTTGCGGCGCAGACCGCGCCGCCGGCGGCCGGGGGGGAGCTTCCCCCCGGCCTGCCGCAGCCCGGGGAAACCATCGATCTCTGGCCGAACGGCGCGCCGGGCATGCCCGCGCAGCCACCGGTCGAGACAACCACCGAGCGATCGGAAGACGCGCTCGTGACCGACCGCGCGGTGCTGGGTATCACGGTGCCCCGCATGGCGGTGTTCCGGCCCGACCGGCCCAACGGGGCGGCGGTGCTGTTGATGCCGGGCGGCGGCTACCGTCATGTCGTGGTCGACAAGGAGGGCTACGAGATGGCCCGCTGGCTGACCGCGCGTGGTTTCACCGCTTTCGTGCTGTTCTATCGCTTGCCCTACGACGGCTGGGAGGCAGGGCCCGATGTCTGCCTGTCGGACGCGCAGCGCGCCATGCGGCTGATCCGCCATCGCCACGCCGACTTCGCGATCGATCCCGAGCGCGTGGCCGCGATGGGCTTTTCCGCCGGCGGTCACCTCTGCGCCGATCTCGGCACCCGCTTCGCGCGCAGGACATACGCGCCGGTCGACGATGCCGATGCGCTGAGCGCGAAGCCGGTCTGCGCCGCGCCGATCTATCCGGTTGTATCGATGAGCCTGCCGCACGCGCACCCCGGGTCGCGCGAATTGCTGCTCGGTGCCGACCCGTCGCCAGAGCTGGAGGCGGCGCATTCGCCCGACCGCATGATGCCCGGCGACGCGCCGCCGTTCTTCCTGCTCCATGCGGAAGACGACGACGTTGTGCCGGTCGAGAACACGCTGCTGTTGCGTGCCGGGCTGAAGGCGCGCGGCATTCGGGTGGAAACGCATCTGTTCGAGCATGGCGGACACGGCTTCGGGCTGCGCAAGGCGGTCGGCAAGCCGGTGGAGGCGTGGCCCGAACTCTGGCGCGCATGGACGAAAGGGGCGGGACTGGGATGAATTTTCGCGCAGACAGGCGATCGCTTCTGGCAGGGGCAGGTGCGGCGGGGTTCGCTTCGGCGGTCGGCTTTGCACCCGGCGCGGCGCGCGCGCAGGCGTCGGCGCAAGGCGCTTCGACAGAGCGCTCCTACCGCCGCGGTTTCGACAACCAGCGCGTGCCCGATCAGGGTGATGGCACGTTCCTCAACCCGCTGATCTCCGGCGATCGGCCCGATCCCGCGGTGCTCAAGGACGGCGACGACTACTATGTCACGTTCTCGACCTTCGATGCCTATCCGGGGCTGACGATCTGGCATTCGCGCGATCTGGTGAACTGGCGGCCGCTCCAGCCCGCGCTCTACCGCAACATCGGCTCGGTCTGGGCGCCGAGCCTGCACAAGGATCGCGGGCGCTACCTGCTCTACATCCCGGTTAAGGCGCAGCCGAACGATACGTTCGTGACCTGGGCGGACAGCATCGAAGGGCCGTGGAGCGATCCCGTCCCGCTGGGCCTGCCCGATCACATCGACCCTTGCCATGCCGTGGCGGAAGACGGCAGCCGCTGGCTGTTCCTGTCGGGCGGCGACCGGGTGCGCCTGTCCGAAGACAACCTCTCGCTCGCGGGCGAGATCGAGCACGTCTACGATCCCTGGCGCTATCCGTCGGACTGGGTGGTCGAGGGCTTCGCGCCGGAAGGGCCGAAGATCCATCGCATCGGCGACTGGTTCTACATGCTGACCGCGATCGGCGGGACCGCCGGGCCGCCCACCGGCCACATGGTGATCGCGGCCCGCTCGCGCTCGCTGCACGGGCCGTGGGAGCATCACCCGGGCAATCCGCTGGTGCGCACGACCTCGATCGACGAAGCCTGGTGGTCGCGTGGCCACGCCTCGCTGGTCGAAGGGCCGGACGGGAGCTGGTGGTCGCTCTATCACGGCTATGAAAACGACTTCTGGACGCTGGGCCGCCAGTGCCTGCTCGATCCGGTGCGCTTCACGCCCGACGGCTGGTTCGAGATGACCGGTGGCGACCTGTCGCGCCCGATCGCCAAGCCCAAGGGCGGCGAGGCGCAGCCGCACGGCATGACGCTGAGCGACGATTTCTCGGGGCCGCTGGCGCTCGGCAGCAAGTGGGCGTTCTTCCGCCCCGGCGCGGACGAAGAGGCGCGCGTGCGCGTGGCGGACGGCGCGTTGCACTTCGCCGGGCGGGGCGAGGCCCCTTCGACCGGCTCGCCGCTGCTGCTCACCGCGGGCGACCGCAGCTACAGCTTCGAATGCGACATCGAGATCGCGCCGGGCGGACGCGCTGGGCTGATCCTGTTCTACGACGACAAGCTCTATTGCGGGCTGGGCTTCGACGGCGAGCGGTTCGTGACGCACCAGTACGGGATCGAGCGCGCGCGCCCCGATAACCCGCACGGTGGCCGGATGCGAATGCGGGTCACCAACCGCGAGAACATCGTGACGTTCGACACGAGCGGCGACGATGGGCGCACCTGGCACCGGTTCGACCGCGGGATGGAGGTGTCGGGCTATCATCACAACGTGCGCGGCGGGTTCCTCATGCTGCGCCCGGGGCTCTATGCTGCCGGTCCGGGCGAAGCGAAGTTCCGCGATTTCCGCTTCACCGCGCTCGACGACTGAAAAGGACGCTCACCCACCGATGCCGGACCGTAGCCACATCTCGCGCCGCTCGCTGCTGGCAGGCGGCATCGCGCTTTCGGCAGCCGTGGCGCTGCCCGGGTGCAAGGCGCAGATGACCGGGCTTCTCACCAGCGCCGACGCGCATCCGGCAGACTATCCCACGGTGCGCGCGGTCGAATTCATGGGGCGTTGGCTGGCCGAGCGGACCGCCGGACGGCTAGGCATCAAGGTCTTCCCCGGCGGACAGCTCGGCAGCGAAACCGACACGCTCGAGATCACCAGCTTCGGCGGGCTCGACATCAACCGGGTGAACTTCGCGCCGCTCAATTCGGTCGAGCCGATGACGCTGCCGTTCTCGTTGCCGTTCGTGTTCGAATCGGTCGCGCACATGCGGCGCGTGGTCGACAGCGCGGTGGGCGACGAGGTGCTCGCCGCGATGGAACCGCACGGGTTGATCGGGCTGTGCATCTACGATTCGGGCGCGCGCAATTTCTACAACACCCGCCGCGCGATCCGGACCCCGGCGGATATGGCTGGGCTCAAGCTGCGGGTGCCCGCGTCGGACCTCTATGTCGCGATGATCAACGCGATGGGCGCGAACGCGGTGCCGATCCCTTACAACGAGGTTTACCAGTCGCTCGCCCAAGGCGTGATCGACGGGGCGGAGAACAACTGGCCCTCGTTCGTCAGCGCGCGGCATTACGAGGTGGCGAACTACCTGAGCCTGTCCGAGCATCTGCTCACCCCCGAAGCGCTGGTGATGAGCAAGGCGAGCTGGGACAATATGCCGCCCGGCGATCGCGCGCTGGTGCGGCAGGCCGCGCAGCTGTCGGTCGCCGAAATGCGCCGCCTGTGGGACGCGCGCGTCGAGGAAGCGAAGGCGACGATCGCGCAATCGTCGGTCGAGGTGAACGAGGTCGACAAGGAGGCCTTCTCGGCGCTGATGCGGCCGGTGTGGGACCGGTTCATCACCACGCCGGCGCAGAAAGCGATGGTCGCGCGGATTCTCGAAATGGGGGAGGGGTGAAAATGGCCGCGACGATTGCGCGCCTGCTGGTGGCGTTCGGCTCGGCCGGGCTGGTCGCGATGACCGCGGTCATCGGCTGGCAGGTCTTCGGGCGCTTCGTGCTCGATGCAAGCCCTTCGTGGACCGAGCAGGCCTCGCTCGTGCTGATGATCTGGTACGTCATGTTCGCGTCCGCCGCGGGCGTGTGGGAAGGCTTCCACATCCGCATCGCGTTGCTCGAGGAACGGCTGGGTGAGAAGGCGCGGCCGCTCGCGCGGATCGTCGCCACGGTGGTGGCCGCGATCGGCCTCGTATTGCTCGTCTATGGCGCGCAGATGTGCTGGATCGTGCGCGGCAACGTGATCCCCTCGCTCGGGATCAGCCGCGCGGTCGCCTATTTCCCGCTGCCCGTTTCGGGCCTGCTGATGGCGCTGTTCGCGCTGCCGCAGATCCTCACCGGGCGGCATCCCGCCGACCGGGCGGCAGAGGAAGGGGCCGCCTAATGGAACTGCTGATCCTCTTCGGCGTGCTGTTCCTCATGCTCGCGATCGGCGTGCCGGTCGCGTTCTCGCTGCTCGCCGCCTCGCTCGCCTGCTTCCTCGCGATGGGCATTCCCCCGATCGTGGCGGTCCAGCGGGTCGGCGCGGGCATCAGCGTGTTCACGCTGATGGCGATCCCGTTCTTCATCTTCGCGGGCGACCTCATGTACCGCGCAGGCATCGCCGAGCGGCTGGTGCGCGTTGCCGACGCCGCCGTCGGGCGCGTGCGCGGCGGGCTCGGCATCGTCGATGTCGGCGCCTCGATGATGTTCGGCGCGGTGTCCGGCTCGGCCATCGCGAGCGCCTCGGCGATCGGATCGACGATGGTGCCGCTGATGAAGGACAAGGGCTATCCGGGCGACTATGCGGTCAACGTCACCGTGACCGCGGCGATCGTCGGGCTGCTGATCCCGCCGTCGCACAACATGATCATCTATTCGGCCGCTTCGGGTATCGGCGTGTCGATCGGCGACCTGTTTCTGGCCGGCGTATTTCCCGGCCTGCTGACCGGCCTGATGTTGATGGCGATGGCCTGGATCGTCGCCAAGCGGCGCAGCCTTCCGTTCGGCCGGTTCCCCGGGTGGCGCGAATTCGTCCGCGCCGCCGCCTATGCCTTCCCCGGCCTGATGACCGCGGTAATCATCATGGGTGGCATCCTGAGCGGCTTCTTCACCGCGACCGAAAGTTCGGCGATCGCGGCGATCTACACCGTGCTGATCGGCGTCTTCGTATATCGCAGCCTCGGCTGGAAAGGTTTCTGGGAAGCGGCGGGCAAATCGGTGCGCACCGCGTCGATGGTGCTGTTCATCATCGCGGCGGCGACGGCTTTCGGCTTCGCGCTGGCGCTGCTGGAAGTGCCCGCGGCGCTCGGCGCGCTGATCGGCTTCATCACCGAGAATCCGCTGCTTACGCTGCTGATCATCAACCTGATGCTGCTGGCGCTGGGCACGTTCATGGACATGGCGCCGCTGATCGTGATCACCACGCCGATCTTCCTGCCCGTGGCGATGGGCGTGGGGGTCGATCCGGTGCACTTCGGGATCATCATGATGCTCAATCTCGGTATCGGTCTGGTGACGCCGCCGGTGGGATCGGTCCTGTTCGTCGGATCGGCGGTGGGGGGCATTCCGGTGACCGCGCTGGTGCGCACGATCTGGCCGTTCTACGCCACGTTGCTCGCCGCGCTGGCGCTCGTCACCTACGTTCCGGCCCTGTCGCTGTGGCTGCCGGGGGTGATGGCGCAGTAGTGGCCGTCAGAGCGTGACGCCGCGCTTCCAGATGGAGATCACGCGCTGCCCGCTGCGCTCGGCGGCGGTCGGCTCTCCGCTGGCGATGGCGAGCAGGTGATCGGCGAAGGCGTCCGCCACGGCATCCTGGCCTTCGCTCAGCACCCGCCCGGCGTCGAAGTCGATCCAGCGCGCCTTTTCCTCGGCCAGCTTCGAGTTCGATGCGACCTTCACCGTCGGCACGGGAAAGCCCAACGGGGTTCCGCGCCCGGTGGTGAACAGGATCATTGTCGCCCCGGCCGCCGCCAGCGCGGTCGAGGACACCGCGTCGTTGCCCGGGGCTTCGAGCAGGGTAAGCCCGGGCTCCGTGGCCTGCGCACCATAGTCGATCACGTCGACCAGCGGCGCCTGTCCGCCCTTCTGCACCGCGCCGAGCGACTTTTCCTCGAGCGTGGTGATCCCGCCCGCGATATTGCCCGGCGAGGGGTTTTCCGAAACCGGCTGCCCCTGATCGAGGAAATAGCGTTTGAAGCGGTTGAGCAGCGCCGCCGCATCCTCGAACACCTCGGGCGAGGCCGCGCGCCCGAACAGCGCGTCTTCCGCGCCGAAGATTTCCGGGATTTCGGTGAGTATCGCCCGCGCGCCCGATGCGGCGAGACGATCGCTAAAGCGTCCGAGCAGCGGATTGGCCGTGAGCCCCGAAAGCGCGTCCGAGCCGCCGCATTTCAGGCCGATCGCGAGCGCGGAGGCGGGCGCTTCCTCGCGCCGGGCCAAGGCGAGGTCCTCGGCCAGTTCGCCGACCAAGGCCAGCGCGCGGTCGCGCTCGTCGCCTGGCTCCTGCGCGCGCATGATCCGCAGCTTGCTCCGCGCTTCGGCGGGGACGGCGGCCACCAGGTCGTCGAGCTGGTTCGATTCGCAGCCGAGCCCGATCAGCACGACACCGCCCGCATTGGGATTGGCGCAGAGGCCCGCGAGCGCGCAGCGGGTGCCGGCGAGATCGTCGCCGAGTTGCGAGCAGCCGTGCGGATGGCCGAATCCGGCCACCGCATCGACTTTGCCCGAATGCAACAGCGCGGCCTCGCGCGCCACGTCCTCGGCCAGCGGCGCGACGCAGCCCACGGTGGGCAGGAGCCAGATCTCGTTGCGCGTGGCGAAGCGGCCGTCGGCGCGCCGATAGCCGCGCCACGAAGGCAGCGGGGGGGCGTCGCCGGTGGTGCCCGTCGCCGCAACGGGGCGGTAGGCGAGTTCGCCCGAGAGGCAGGTGGCGAGATTGTGCGTGTGGACGTGATCGCCCGCCGCGATTGCCTGCGTGGCGCGCCCGATCCGCGCGCCGAAACGGTGGACCGCTGCTCCCGCGGCGACGGGCGTCAGCGCGAACTTGTGACCCTGCGGAATTTCCGAGCGCACGCGGACGCTCACTCCGTTGGCCTCGACGTCCGTGCCGAGTGGGATCGGTCGCAGTGCGGTTGCGACATCGTCCACCGGATGGGCGCGAATTGCCTCCACTGGTGTCTCCCTACCGATGGGGTGCCATAGCCATAGAATCGCGGAATTGCGTTTATGATACCGGTTTCCATATGCTTCGCCAAGTGGCATATGGGACAGGCTTCGAACCGGCGCGACAGAGGACATTCATGCTCCGCGAATTGCATCTCCACCCCGACCGGCTGCTGCCGACCGAATCCGGCATCCGCGATCTGGCGCGCGAACTCTACCGCTCGGTCGCGGATTTGCCGATCGTCAGCCCGCACGGCCATACCGACCCTTCGTGGTTCGCGACGAACGCGGCGTTCGGCAATGCGACCGAACTGCTGCTGGTGCCCGACCATTACCTGTTCCGTATGCTCTACTCGCAAGGGGTCCGGCTCGCGGATCTCGGCATCGGCGGCAGCGAGGCCGATCCGCGCGCGGCCTGGCGGATTCTGGCGGAGAACTATCACCTGTTCCGCGGCACGCCGTCGCGGCTGTGGCTCGACTGGGTCTTCGCCGAGGCGTTCGGTATCGACGTGCGGCTGGATGGCGAAACCGCCGATCATTACTACGACACGATCACCGACATGCTGGCGACCGAGGCATTCCGCCCGCGCGCGCTGTTCGACCGCTACAACATCGAGGCAATCGCGACGACCGAGAGCCCGCTCGACACGCTCGACCACCACCGCGCGATCGCCGCGAGCGACTGGGGCGGGCGGGTCCTGACCGCCTACCGGCCCGATCCGGTGGTCGATCCCGAGTTCCAGGGGTTCGCGCAGAACCTCGCCCGGTTCTCGCAGGTCTCGGGAAAGGATTGCGACACCTGGGCCGGTTATCTCGCCGCGCACCGCGCGATGCGCGAAATCTTCAAGGATGCCGGGGCGACTTCGACCGATCACGGCCACCCGACAGCGGCCACCGCGAACCTTTCCGCGACCGAGGCGGAGACGCTGTTCGACCGCGTGAAGGGCGGCGATGCGAATGCCGCCGATGCCGAGCTGTTCCGCGCGCAGATGCTGACCGAGATGGCCGCGATGAGCCTCGACGACGGGCTGGTCATGCAGATTCACCCGGGCAGCTTCCGAAACCACAACGCCCGCCTGTTCGAGAGCTTCGGGCGCGACAAGGGCGCGGATATTCCGACCCGGACCGATTACGTCCATGCGCTCAAGCCGCTGCTCGACCGCTTCGGGACCGAGAGCGACCTGTCGATCATCCTTTTCACGCTCGACGAGAGCGCGTATGCGCGCGAACTGGCACCGCTCGCGGGCCACTATCCGTGCCTCAAGCTCGGCCCGGCGTGGTGGTTCCACGACAGCCCGGAAGGCATGCGGCGTTTCCGCCGGATGACGACCGAGACCGCCGGGTTCTACAATACTGTCGGGTTCAACGACGACACGCGGGCTTTCCTTTCGATCCCCGCCCGCCACGATGTCGCGCGCCGGATCGACTGCGGTTTCCTGGCCGAACTCGTCGCCGAACACCGGATCGAGGACTGGGAAGCGGCGGACCTGGCGCGCGAGCTCGCCTGCGATCTGGCGCGCAAGGCCTACCGCTTGTGAGGCTCTTGCCCGAAACGATCGAGCGGCTGCCCAGCGAAGTGATGCGGTTCGGATACGACCGTGACCGGCAGGCGATCGGCATCGTCCATTTCGGGATCGGCGCGTTCCACCGGGCGCATCAGGCCTGGTACACCGATCTCGCGATGAGCGCGGGGGAACGCGACTGGGCGCTCAGCGGCGTTTCGCTGCGCTCGCGCGCGGTCGCGGAGCAGTTGAACCCGCAATCGGGGCTCTACACGCTGACGGAGCGATCCGGCGAAATGGCGGAAACGCGTGTCGTGGGGGCGGTGCGCGAAGTGCTGTTCGCGCCCGAGGATGCGCGGGAGGTTATCGACCGCATCGCCGCGCCGGAATGCCGAATCGTCAGCTTCACGGTGACCGAGAAGGGCTATTGCCGCGCCGAGGGGGGCGAACTGGACCTCGCGCTGGCCGAAGCGAGCTTCTATCCGTTGCTCGGCGAGGCGCTGGCGCTTCGCGCGAGCCGCGGCCTTCCCGGCATCACCCTGCTGTGCTGCGACAATCTGGCGGACAATGGCGCGGTGCTCGGCCGCCTGATGCGCGATTGGCTCGGCGCCCGCACGCCCGATGCGATCGACTGGTTCAAGGATCGCTGCACCACGCCCTCGACGATGGTCGATCGTAT
Organism: Pelagerythrobacter sp.; assembly: GCF_041912895.1. NCBI lineage: Bacteria > Pseudomonadati > Pseudomonadota > Alphaproteobacteria > Sphingomonadales > Erythrobacteraceae > Pelagerythrobacter > Pelagerythrobacter sp. The sequence continues at coordinate 248,766 of NZ_JAYSGI010000003.1, forward strand.
CGTGCCGCGCTCTGCGTCCGACGATCTCGCCGATCTCGAGCGCCGTCTGGGGCAGAAGGACGAAGGCGCGATATTCACCGAACGGTTCAGCCAGTGGGTGATCGAGGACCGGTTCGCCAATGGCCGGCCCGCATGGGAGCGGCACGGGGCCGAAATGGTGGACGATGTCGCGCCCTACGAACTGGCCAAGCTGCGGATGCTCAACGGCGCGCATTCGCTGCTCGCCTATTGCGGCCTGCGCAAGGGATATACGTTCGTCCACGAGGCGGTGGCCGATCCCGAACTGCGCACGCTGGCGGAACGGCTGATGACCGACGAAGCCGCGCCGACAGTCGAAGCCGCAGAGGGGCAGGATCTCGCCGCGTACTCGCACCAGTTGCTGGCGCGCTTCGCCGATCCCGCGCTGCGCCACCGGCTCGCCCAGATCGCGATGGACGGGACGCAGAAGATTCCCCAGCGCTGGCTCGATACTGTGCTCTGGCACAGTGACCGGGGCGGCGATACGCCGGCGATCCGCGAAGCGTTCGACGCGTGGTGCTGGCACCTCGCCGATGGCCGCTTCGTCGACGATCCGCACGGCGTTGTGCTCCGTCAAGCGGCACGCGCGGGCAAAGACGAAATTCTGGATTTAAGCCTGGGGCGCACCGAAAAGGCTCTATGGCCGGGCTATCGGGTCATACGAACCTTGCTAGCGGCCGCGTGAGCACCAGCGCAATTTCGGCATGGCCGAGCGATCTCCGAATACCGGCTTCTGGCTGAAGATATCGAAGCGTCCATCGCGCGCCGTCGACGGAATGGCGACGCGACTAACCGACCGCATCGCATGCAGGCCCGCTTACGCCTCACTTGCGTCCGGACGGTACTGGCCCCGTCGGATCCTGAGGGAATCCTAAAGCCGGAGAATATTGGAGGAAATCCGCGGGCAGGACCTCCTCGGTCCCCTCGGAACGGTTGCTGGCGGAGACGGAGGGATTCGAACCCTCGATACCCGGTAAAGAGTATGGTTCCTTAGCAGGGAACTGGTTTCAGCCACTCACCCACGTCTCCGCATGCCGGTCGGCATCGCGAGGGGCGCGCTATAACGGCGGTGGCGGGCCGCTGCAAGCGGGCTCTGACCGGGATGCGATGCAGCGGCGGACGAGGCCGATCCGACTCGGTTCGCCGTAATTTCGATTCGCTTCGTCGCCGGTTCATTGCCGCTTCACGCGCAAGGGATTCTCTTGGCGGCTGGACAGGTCCGGATTTCCGGGCCCGGGTTTTTCGAATCAGGAGGGGCAAATGAAGAGCTTTCCCGTCATTCGCCGCACGATCGCCGCGCTGGCCGCGGCTGCCGCCGTCGCGGCCACGCCGCTTGCCGCGCAATCGATCGAGACGTTCGATCCCGATACCGCGATCGACGCGGATCTCGAGGAAGCGCCCGGCGCGCAGCCGGTATATTCCGACCCCGCCCCGCCGCAGGACAATTCGGTCACTTACTCGCAGACGCCGCCCGCCGACACCGATGTCGCGCCCACATGGTCCGACCCGGTCGTCACGACGAGCGAGCCGTCCGCGGCCGCGAGCCAGGCCGCGGGCAACCCGGAAGTCGCCGCCGCGCAGGGCGACACCTACAAGGAAGACGATCTGATCGGCGCCGCCGAGGGCGTGTTCGGCAAAGGTGCGGAAGGCGTCGCGCGGATGATCGAGAACCTGCTCGACAAGCAGGGCGAGCCCAACGGCTACATCGTCGGGCGCGAAGCCGGGGGCGCATTCGTCGTCGGCGCGCGTTACGGGTCGGGCACGCTCTATCACAAGGTCGAAGGGCAACGGCCGGTCTACTGGACGGGCCCGTCGATCGGCTTCGACGTTGGGGCCAACGCGGGGAACACCTTCGTGCTGGTCTACAACCTCTACGACAGCGAGGAGCTCTACGAGCGCTATCCGGCGGGCGAGGGTCAGGCCTATGTCGTCGGCGGGCTGACCGCGAGCTATCTGCGCAAGGGCGATGTCGTGCTGATCCCGATCCGCGTGGGTGCGGGGCTCCGGCTCGGCATCAACGCGGGCTACATGAAGTTCTCCAAGGAGCAGCGCTGGTTGCCCTTCTAGTCGCGGGCCAAGAAAAAACTCTGCCGGAGAAGGAGGGCCGCGACGGGATTCCTGTTGCGACCCTTCCCACGTCTGGGCATGGCGCTGGCCATGCTCGACAGACTCGAACCCCAGGCCCCCGACGCGCTGCTGGCGCTCATCAAGCTCTACGCGGGCGACGACCGCGCCGACAAGATCGACCTCGGCGTCGGCGTCTATCGCACCGACGATGGCGAGACGCCGGTGTTCGCGGCGATCAAGCAGGCCGAGGCACGACTGCTCGAAGAGCAGGATTCCAAGTCGTATCTCGGGCCCGAGGGCGACATGGGGTTCGTCAATGCGCTGATGCCGCACGCTTTCGGGCGCGACGGTGCGATGGGCGGCCGGCTGGAAGGCATGCAGACGCCGGGCGGCACCGGCGCGGTGCGGCTGGCGGTCGCGGCGGCGCAGCGCGCGGGCGTGGCGCGCGTGCATCTCGGCGCGCCGAGCTGGCCCAACCACGCGCAAATCCTGGCCGACGTGGGGGTCGAGGCGGCGAACTTCGACCATGCCAATGCGGACGGCACCGCCAACGCCGAAGCCGTGCTGACGGCGATCCGCGAGGCGGGCGCGAACGAAGCGGTCCTGCTCCACGGCTGCTGCCACAACCCGACCGGGATCGACTACACGCCCGAAGAATGGGACGCGATCGCCGAGGCCTTCGCCGACAGTGCGGCGCTGCCGATCCTCGATCTTGCCTACCAGGGGCTCGGTCACGGAATGGACGAGGATGCCTACGGTCTGCGCCGCGTGCTCGCCGCAGTGCCCGAAGCACTGATCGCTTATAGCTGCGACAAGAACTTCGGCATGTACCGCGACCGGGTCGGCGCGCTTTATGTCCTGGCGAGCGAGGCGGGGCAGCTCCCGGTGATCCAGTCGAACCTCAACGCGCTGGCCCGTGCGGCGTGGTCGATGCCGCCCGATCACGGCGGCGCAGCGGTGCGCGTGGTGCTGCGCGATCCTGACCTGACGGCACTGTGGCTGGAAGAACTCGACACGATGCGCGCGCGGATGCGGCAAGTGCGCGAGCGGCTGGCCGGGGCGGGGCAGGCGGGCTCGATCGACCTCGCGCCGCTGGCACGGCAGAACGGGCTGTTCTCGATGCTGCCGGTGACCAAGGACCAGGTCGAGCGGCTACGCACCGAGCATGCGATCTACATGGCGGGCTCGGGGCGGATCAACGTCGCCGGACTGCACAAGGGCAATATCGACAGGTTCGTCGAGGCGCTCAGCGCCGTTACCGGCTGATCGCGGCGGTCAGCTCCGGCAGGCAGCCTTGAGCAACCGTTCCTGCAAGGCCGCAGACGCGGGCATCGCGATATCGGTGAGGTCGGCGATCCCCTCGATCGCATCGGCGCCCCAGCATTGCGCGAGCCGGATCGTTTCGCCGCGCACCGGCTTGCCGCTGGCGAGCGAGTGAAACGTACGCACCACCGGCAGAGCGTGATCGTCGGGGTCGATATCCACTACCATGGCCAGCCGTTCCGAACGCAGCCGCACGAAGGCGCCGATCGGATAGACACCGACGCTTTCGATGAAGGTGCGCAGGATGTCCGGATCGAACGTTCCGCTTTCGGCGACCAGCGCCTCGATTGCTGCGGCCGGATCGAGCGGAGGCCGCTCGAAGCCGCCGCTCACGAGATAATCGAATTCGTCGCAGATCGCCGCCATGCGCGACAGGAGGTCAATCTCCTCGCCGCGGAGCCCCTGGGGATAGCCGCTGCCGTCCATCCGCTCGTGATGGTTGCGCGACACCGCGAGCACGGCTTCCGGGATATCGCCCGCGACGCACAGCATGTCGTGACCGAACAGGACATGCTGGTCGAGCAGCTGCTGGCGGAGCGAGCGATAGTCGCCTTCGACCGAGGCCAGCGATTCGGGGAGTTGGCCGACGCCGACGTCCATCAGCAAACCCGCCATGCCCGCTTCGCACGTTTCCGTATGTGACAGCCGCATGCGACGCGCGAGCGCGATCATCAGCGCGCAGACGGACAGCGCATGGCGATAGGTTTCCTCCTTGTCGCGCTGGCAGCGCAGCAACCCGGAAAAGGCGTAGGGGTTGCGCTGTACAGTGCCGTAGATTTCCTCGACGACCGGCTCGACGTCGCCCACGGCGACGCCCTTGCCGAGCCGCGCCTTGAGGAAGGCCTGCGAGATATGGCGGCGCGAGCGGTCGGCGATCTTGCGGGCCGCGCCGAACTCGCGCGCGATGGGCGGCGGGCCCCCAGCATCCTTGCTCGCCGCGCGGGCGAATCCGGTTCGCGCAGACGGCACGTTGCGGTGAAGCGGGGCTTCGTGCGCCGCGAGTTGCGCGGGCGCGGGGGATGTCGCGGATGCGGCGGCGTCAGGCATGCGCGACGTGGCGCCGAGCGTGTCGTCGATGACCACGCCGGCGACGGAGCTGCAGCGCAGCGCCGCGAGATCGCTGGGATCCTCGAGCACGAACCGGCGCTTCCAGAACGGATGTGAAAACCAGCTTCCTTCGAGCTTGTGGATGAACATCCCCAGTTCGACGTCGGACGGTTCGATACGCCGCAGCATTGGCATTGCCTCCCGGACGTCGAGGTATCCGAAAATAGCCAATTTTGGGTAAACGCCTGCGTGCAGCGAACCGTAAAGTGCCGCGATTTCTTCGGCGTGATGGTTTGCCGGCCGGACTAGACCTGAAGGTTCTGCATGCGCTTGAGATAGCGTGCGAGCACATCGATCTCGAGATTGACCCTATCGCCTTCGGCGAGATCGCCCAGCGTGGTGACCTCCGCGGTGTGCGGGATGAGATTGAGCAGAAAATCGCACGCGCCGTCTTCGCGGTCGCGCACGTCGTTGACCGTCAGAGAGACGCCGTCGACCGTGATCGAGCCCTTGGGCGCGACGAACGGAGCGAATTCGGCGCGCACGCGGATCGCGACGGTGGTCGAGCCGCCTTCGGCGCGCGCGAGGCGCACTTCGCCCACGGTGTCGACATGCCCGGTGACGATATGGCCACCGAGTTCGTCGCCCAGTCGCAGCGCGGTTTCGAGATTGAGCTTGCGCCCGGCGGCCCACATGCCCGGGACGGTGCGCGAGACGGTTTCGCCCGAGACGTCCACCGCGAACCACGCGTCGCCCGCCGTACCGCCGCGTTCGACCACCGTCAGGCACACGCCCGAGCACGCGATCGATGCGCCGATGACGATCCTTTCGGGATCGTAGGGGCAGGCGATGCGCAGGCGCAGATCGCCGCGCTGCTGCGCATCCTCGATCGTGCCGACCGCGCTGACTATTCCGGTGAACATCTACTCGCTCCCTGTTCGCGCGCGCTCATAGGCTTCCCAAGTATCGCTGCCAAGCTGGCGGCGGTCGGCGAGCCGCCAGCGGCCGTGCGTGTCGGCCAAGGCAACTGGGGCGGGGGTGGGAAGGCCGATGTCGCCCAGCGCTGCGGTGCCGCCGCCGATCAGGATCGGCGCGCGGTAGAGTTCGAGCCGGTCGACCAGATCTGCGGCGAGGAAAGCCGCGGCGGTTTGTGCGCCGCCTTCGACATAGAGATATTGCACGCCCTCCAGCCCGGCGATCGCGGCGGGGGCGGCGATGGTCGTCACTCCGTTGATCGCCCCGTGCGACAGGACCACGCGGCGCGGGCCGCGCGCTTCCAGCCCGGCCAAGCGCACGTCGAGCCGGGGGGCGTCCGCGCGCCATGTGCCGCCGCCGACGAGGATCGCGTCGGCCCGTGCGCGGCGCGAATGGACGTGCGCGCGCGCGATCTCGCCGGTGATCCAGCGGCTTTCGCCGGTAACCGCCGCGATGCATCCGTCGAGCGAGGTCGCGAGCTTGAGCGTGACATGCGGGCGGCCGTGTTCGGCGCGCACGAGATATCCGGCGAGGCTGGCGCGCGATGCCGCACAATCTGCCGTCTCTATGGCGATACCCGCCGCGCGCAGCCGCTCGATGCCTTGGCCGGAAGTGCGCGGATCGGGATCTGTCACGCCGACCACCACCCGCGCCGGGGCCGCCTCGGCGATCAGGTCGGCGCATGCCGGTCCGCGATCGGAGCGATGGGCACACGGTTCGAGCGTGACATAGACCGTCGCGCCGCGTGCGGTATCGCCAGCTTGAGCGAGTGCGACGGCTTCGGCATGGGGGCGTCCGCCCGGCTGGGTCCAGCCTCGCCCGACGAGCCTGTCGTGTGCGACGACGAGGCAACCGACGGCGGGGTTGGGGCGGCTTAGTGGGCGGCCACGCGCGGCGAGACGCGCCGCCGCGGCGAGCCAGCGCGCGTCACTCGGGTCGGTCGGCAATGGAATCGCCGGTCATCGCCTCGCGGCGCGCCTGCTCGGCCGCCTGTTCCTGCGCGCGTTCCTGTGCCGCTTCGCGCTCGATTTCCTCGACATCCATGCCCGCGGCGCGGCCGAAGGCGCGGTAGATCTCGCGTCGGGTTTCCTCGCGTTCGGCCTGCTCGGCAGCGAGCGCTTCCTTGCGGGCCTGGTTCTCGCGGTTGGAGGCGATGATCTCCGCATCGGTGCGGTCCGGCGCGAAGCTGGTGATGTAGGACACCCGGGGGCGCTCGGGCGGAAGGTAGTATTTTTCGCCCATGACCCAGAACAGCAGCGTGCCGCTCATGAGGATGGAGACCCCCAGAATCGGCCAGCGATAGGGCTGCGGGCGGCGGATATAGGCCCAGAAGTCGCCGATGCCTTCGGCGGGATTGAGGCGGCTGATCAATCGCATGGGTAGCAAGATAGGGCTTCGCGGCGCGGAGCGCCAGTGGCTCGTTGCCCTCGGGACCTATCCGAACGCCGCGTAGAGCGTGCGGCCATGCGCTTTCAGCCAGCGGTCGGCTGCGGGAAGATCGCCTTCGTAGATGCGCGCAAGCGCGGCGTGGAACGCCGGGCCGTGATCGAAGTGTAGCAGGTGCGCGACCTCGTGCGCGACGACCGATCGGCGCACCGCGTCGGGCGCCATGACCAGCCGCCAGTTGATCCGCACGGTGCCGTCGTGCGCGCAGCTTCCCCAGCGCCGACGCGCGCGCGACAGGCGCAGCGCGGGGGCGGACACTCCGGCGGCGGCACAGTATCCGGCGAGGTCGGCGGCCATCAGCCGCTCCGCCTCCGCGCGCAGCCAGCGTTCGAGCCGGGGGACGAGGTGGTGTTCGGGGCCCCCGATCAACAGTGTGTCGCCGGTCAGCCGCGGCGTGCGCGGCGCGTCCGCCGACCAGCCGATGGGGATCTCCGCGCCGCGATAGGCCAGCGTTCCGCCCGGTGCAGGCGGCGCGGCGCGCGGCAGCACGGCGATCTGCGCCGCGAGCCATTCGGCGCGCGAGCGGGCGAAGGCGACCGCGTCGGCGGTGCGGCCCCAGCGCGGCACGGTCACGCGCACCGCGTCGCCTTCGGGCGCGAGCCGCAGGACCATGCGCCGCGCGCGCGGATGGCGCACGATCACGATCGGCAGGCGGTGCGTGCCCAGTTCGACCTCGGGCGCGTCGTCCGGATCGCGCCGCAGCCAGTCGATCATGCCGCGTCCGTGCGGCCGGAGGGCCATTCGACGATGTGGTGTTCGAGCGGCCCCGCCTCGGTTTCGCCGATCACCCGGCCCGCGACCGAGACGCCGGCGCGCTTCACCGCGTCGCGGTCGCCGCTGAGCAGGTAGTGCCAGTCGGGTAGCGGCTGGCCTGCCGCACGGCGACGATAGGCGCAGGTTTCGGGCAACCATTCGACCTCGCCGACGATCTTCAGCGTCAGGCGCAGGCAATCGGGCACATAGGCCTTGCGGTGGCGATAGTCGCTGCAGCACGCGGTCTGCGTATCGAGCAGCTTGCACGCGACGTTGGTGTCGGCGATCTCGCCGGTGTCGGCATCCTCGATCTTGTGCAGGCAGCAGCGGCCGCAGCCGTCGCACAGCGCCTCCCACTCCTCGCGCGACAGGTCGGCGAGCGGCAGCTCCCAGAAACGGGGCCTTAGCGAACCCCCCGTCACCGGACCCATCGGGCGAGTTCGGCGGCGACCGCTTCGGCCCCCTCGTCGGTCGGCAGCAGCGCGACCGGCGACCCGTCCGGCGCGAACAGGTAGGTCTGGTTTGAATGGTTCATCAGATAGGCGCCGTTCGCGCCTTCCTCTCCGCGCGAATAGAACGCGCCGAAGGCCTTGGCCGTCGCGGCGATCTGTTCGGGCGTGCCCGTCAGCCCGACGAGGCGCGGATGGAAGTTCGAGACGAACTGGCCGACCACCCCGGGCGTATCGCGTTCGGGGTCGATGCTGATGAAGATCGGCGTGATCTGCGCGCCGAGCTCCGGGTGCTCTTTCTCGAACAGGCCGAGGCCCTGCGACAACCGCTGGACGTCGGTCGGGCAGATGTCGGGGCAATAGGTGAAGCCGAAATAAACGATCCGCCACTGGCCTTCGAAATCGGCCCAGCGGCGCTGCTGGCCGTCGGCGGCGGTCAGCGTGAACGGACCGCCGATCGCGGCCCCGTGCAGCGGCGCGGTTTCGAGAGGGGGCTGCTGTTCGCCGCCGCAGCCGGCGAGCGTGAGGGTGGCGGCGGCGAACAGCGAAGCGATGGCGTTTCGGGGGAGAAGCATGGCGCGGTGCTTCATGCTCTGCTAATCCGTGTCGGGCAAGGGCGGGGCGAGGATTTTTGAACGCTCCCATGAAGACGACAAGACGAAAGGCAGGCACGCATATGGCTCGCGCCGCAATGCGCATGGCGATCGCCATCGGACTGGCCGCAGCGGCGATGCCCGCGGCGGCGCAGATGAAGTCCGAAGGCTACGAATTTCTCGAGGCGGTGCGCGATCGTGATGGCACGGTCGCGACCGACGCCTTGCGGCAGCCGGGTTCGGTCGTGGTCAACTCGCGCGACCAGACGACGGGCGAAACCGGGCTGCACATCGTCGCCAAGCGCCGCGACGCGGTGTGGATCAAGTTCCTCACGCAGAATGGGGCCAATCCGAACATCGCCGACAAGAACGGCGTCACGCCGCTGGCCATCGCCTCCAACCTCGGCTTCGTCGAAGGTGTCGAGGCGCTGCTCGAGGCGGGTGCCCGGGTGGACGAGCCCAGCGCGACCGGAGAAACCCCGCTGATCGCAGCGATCCACCGGCGCGACGCGGCGATGGTGCGCATGCTGCTGGCGAACGGCGCCAACCCCGATCGGACGGATAATTCGGGGCGTTCGGCGCGTGACTATGCCGAACTCAGAGGGCCCGGCAATCGCATGCTCGCGGAAATCGCCGAGGCCGAAGCTGCCGGCGACGGCGGCGTCGCACAGAAGACCTACGGGCCGGAAATCTGACATGGCGCTATCTGCCGACCTGACGCTCGACGAACTGCGCGTGGCGCTGGCGCCCGCGGTCGCCGACGCTGCGGTGTTCGACGGCTGGAGCGATGCCGCAGTGCGTTCGGCGGCAGAGGCCGAGGGCGTCGACCCGGATGTCGCCGCGCTCGCCTATAACGGCGGCGCGATGGAGATGATCGACGGCTGGATCGAAGCGGTCGACGCGGCGATGGTACAGGCGCTGCCGCCCGAGCGGCTGGCGGCGATGAAAGTGCGCGAGAAGATCGCGGCGCTGGTGCTCGCCAGGCTCGATGCGATGGCCGGCCGCGAGGAGGCGCTGCGGCGCGCGCTGGCGGTGCTCGCCATGCCGCAGAACGCGGGCCGCGCGCTGCGATTGGGCTGGCGCAGCGCCGACCGGATGTGGCGGCTCGCGGGCGATACCGCGACCGATTACAACCACTATACCAAGCGGGCTCTGCTGGCGGGCATCTACGGTGCGACGCTGACGGTGTTCGTTGGCGACGACAGCGACGGAAAGGCCGAAACCCGGGCGTTTCTCGATCGGCGGATCGAAGGGGTGATGCGGTTCGAAAAGGCCAAGGCGCAGCTGCTGGGCGGAGAGCGCGAGCATTTCAGCATGGCGCGCTTCCTCGGGCGCCTGCGCTATCCCGCAAGATAGGCCCCGCGCCTCTTATTGACAATCAGTTGCAAACATACCGCGCATCCCATAGCGCGGCGGGCATGACACTCGATCAGCTCGACCGCGGCCAGCGCGCGACCGTACTCGCGGTCGACTGGTCGGCCATCGCTCCCGACGATGCCAAGCGCCTGCAGGCGATGGGGATCGACGCTGGCGCGCGTGTGGCGGTGGCGCATCGCGGCGTGTTCGGCGGGGCCGATCCGATCGCGCTGATCGTGGGCCGCATGACGGTGGCGGTCCGCCGCCTCCACGCCGCGGCTATGGAGATAGACCCGGCATGACCCGCCAACGCACCGCCGCGCTGGTCGGCAACCCGAATGCGGGCAAGAGCGCGCTGTTCAACGCGCTGACCGGCGCGCGCCAGAAGATCGCGAACTATCCGGGCGTGACGGTGGAACGCAAGGCGGGGCGGCTGGTGCTCCCCTCGGGCGAGCCGCTGGAACTGATCGACCTGCCGGGCAGCTACTCGTTCGACGCCGCGAGCCCGGACGAGGAAGTGACCCGCCGCGTGGTCCACGGCGAATTCCCTGGCGAAGCGGTGCCCGAGGTTATCGTGCTGGTGCTCGACGCCAACAACCTCGAACATCATCTCGTCTTCGCGCAGGAGGTGATCGAACTCGGCCGCCCGACGGTGGTGGCGCTCAACATGATCGACCTCGCCGAACGCGACGGGCTGACGCTCGATCCGGCGGCGCTGGAGCAGGCGCTGGGCGTGCCGGTGATCCCCACGGTCGCGGTGCGGCGCAAGGGGCTGGCGGAACTGGCTGAAGCCATCACGAAAGCCGAGGTGCGCGCTGCCGACGATCCCGCGGCGCACCCGCGCCAGCACCTCACGCTGCCCGAACGGCGGCTGGCGGCGCGGCACATGGCCGATGGCGCGATCCTGTCCGAAAGCGCGCAGCGCCGGCTCCACGCCGGGGTCGACAAGGTGCTGCTCAATCCGTGGACCGGCCCGGTCTTCCTGTTCGGCCTGCTGTTCGTGATGTTCCAGGCGGTGTTCGCCTGGGCGACTCCGTTCGCCGATGCGCTTGACGGCGGCGTCGGCGCGATCTCCGAATGGGTCGTGGCGACCTTCCCCGGAGGTTTCCTGCGCGATCTGGTGACCGAAGGCATCCTCGCGGGTGTGGGATCGGTGGTGGTGTTCCTGCCGCAGATCGTGATCCTGTTCGCCTTCATCCTGGTGATGGAGGCGAGCGGATACATGGCGCGCGCCGCGTTCCTGATGGACCGGATGATGGCGTATGTCGGCCTGTCGGGCAAAAGCTTCATCCCGCTGCTCTCCAGCTTCGCCTGTGCGATTCCCGGCATCATGGCGACGCGCAGTATCGCCGACCCGAAGGACCGGCTGACGACGATCCTGATCGCGCCGCTGATGACCTGTTCGGCGCGGCTGCCGGTCTATGCGCTCATCATCGCCGCGGTGATTCCACGCACCACGGTCGGCCCCGGCATCGGCTTGCAGGGGCTGGTGCTGTTCGCGCTTTATCTCGCGGGCATTGTCGGGGCGATGGCGGCCGCGTTGCTGCTGCGCCGCACGGTGGCGCAAGGGGCGGCGAGCGGGTTCATCATGGAAATGCCGCGCTACCAGATGCCGCGCCTCGGCGATCTCGCGATCGGACTGTGGCAGCGCGCATGGGTGTTCCTGCGCCGCGCGGGAACGATCATCTTCGCCGCCACGATCGCGCTGTGGGTGCTGCTGAGCTTCCCGCAGGCCGAGCCGGGCGAAAGCCAGATCGACGCCTCGTTCGCGGGCACGATCGCGACCTGGGTGCATGCGGTGGTCGAGCCGATCGGGTTCAACCGCGAGATGTCACTCGCACTGGTCCCCGCGATGGCCGCGCGCGAGGTGGCGGTGTCGGCGCTCGCCACGACCTATGCGGTCGATTCGGAGGACGAGGAGGCGACCGCAATCGCGCTGGAGGAGCAGGTCGCCGCGCGCTGGAGCCTGCCGACCGCGCTCGCCTTCCTCGCCTGGTTCGTGTTCGCGCCCCAGTGCCTCTCGACCATCGCCGTCGCCCGGCGCGAGACGAACGGGTGGAAATGGCCGATGTTCATGGTCGGCTACCTGTTCGCGCTGGCCTACGTGTTCGCCGGGCTGACTTACTGGATCGCAGTGGCGGCGGGGCTGTAGCGGAAATATCCGCAGCTTGCCTAGGTGCCGGGGTGGCGCCGCCGGTAGCCAGCGGTTAAGCCGCTGGCCGGAATTTCAAGAACGAAAGCGAGTCCCATGGCCGGCAGCCTCAACAAAGTCATGCTCATCGGCAACCTCGGCGCCGATCCCGAAGTGCGCGAGTTCCAGAACGGCGGCGCGGTGTGCAACCTGCGCATCGCCACCAGCGAACAGTGGAAGGACCGCAACACCGGCGAGCGCCAGGAACGCACCGAGTGGCACAGCGTGGCGATCTTCTCCGAAGGGCTGATCAACGTCGCCAAGAACTATCTGCGCAAGGGCAGCAAGGTATTCATCGAAGGCCAGCTCCAGACCCGCAAGTGGCAGGACCAGAACGGGCAGGATCGCTATTCGACCGAAATCGTGCTGCGCGGCTTCGGCGGCACGCTGACGATGCTCGACGGTGCTCCGGGCGGTGGTGCCGGGGGTGGCGGCGGCCAGCGTGGCGGCGGCGGATGGGACCGCGGCGGCTCGGGCGGCGGCAACAGCAACAACAATGCTGCCGGCGGTGGCTGGAACCAGGGTGGCGGCGGTTCGTCGGGCGGTAGCCAGGGGTCTGGCGGCGGCTCGAACTACGACGATCTCGACGACGACATTCCGTTCTGACGATCTGGGGCGCCCCGCCAGTCAGTCCTTCTTCAAGGCTCTGAGCGCTTCGGCGAGCGGGCCGCTGGGCGTGTCGTCGGAGGCAAGGCCCGCTTCCTGTCGCGCAGCGTCGGCATTCGGGCCTTCGGCGTAAGGGTCGATCGCCAGGCCGAGGGTCTGGGCGATCGCTTCGCCGAGGTCGAAGGTGTCGCCGGCATATTCGATCTCGTCGAGGTCGCCTGCCTCCAGTTCGATCTCCTCATCGCCGGGGCCGCGCGCGATTTCCGGGACGAAGCGCAGGGCGATCGGTTCTTCGATGCGGACGGGAAAATCCTCTCCCGAAACACCGCAGGTATGGGTTATGTCCGCCTCGATCCGGCCCGTCGCCGCGACCTCGTCGCCTTCGCGTTCGAGCGAGATTTCGGCGGCGAGGCGTTCGACCGCGACCACGCCGAAGCGTTCGGCCAGCGCCGCGCGCTCGCCCGCGCCGGCCGTGATTTGCATCGTTTCCCCGGCGATCTGGCGGAGCTTCACCGGGCGGGGCATCTCGCTCGCAGTCATCGGGCGAACTCCGCCGCAAGCAGGGCGTCGTCGGACAAGGCGGTCAGCGCTTCGTGCAACCTGCGCAGCCGTGCCGCCACGCAAGCGGGATCGCCGTGCTCTGTCAACGTGACGTTGCGCGCTGCCGCTTCGGCCAGCGTGCCGTCGTCATCCCGGGCGAACCCCGCGCGGTAAGCGCCGATGCGCCCGCCCAGCGTGCTCATCAGCCTGCCCATGCGCTTGCCGAGCGTCGGATCGCCGATGCCCTGCTGGCGCAGCTGCCCCTCGATATCCTCGACGAACAGCTCGGTCAGCAGCGATGCCGCCGGGCGCAGATCCTCGCTCGCCTCCATCCGCAGGATCACCATGCTGAGTGCGGCGCTGAGCATGTCGAAACGCCCTTCCTCGGTATCGGCGACGCCGCATTCGGCATACCATTCCGGCTGCCGGGCGAGGGCGACGACCGCGTGGTAAAGCGGCACGAAGTCCGCTCTCGGATCGGGCGCACGCCCGAAAATCTTTGCAAGAAATGACATCGCCGGTTTCGCTCGCCTCAAATGTTCAGCGGCAATTCAAGCCGCGGCGGTGAAGGCGCGCGCGGCAAAGTTGCAAGCGCGCGCGCATCGCCGTAAGGCTCGCGCCGATAGACAGTTTCGCCGCCCGTGCAAAGCCGCGGGCGGCCGGCGTGGAAGGTTTCTCGATGAAGGCAGGTAAGGCTTTGGGCGTGGCGGCGGTGCTGGCAGTCGCGCTGGCGGCGGGCGGGTGCAGCTCGATCCGCGAGAGCCGCGGCTACATCCGCGACGCGACGCTCGTGTCCGCCGTTCAGCCGGGCATCGACAACCAGCAATCGGTCGCCGCGACGCTCGGGCGGCCTTCGTTTACCAGCCAGTTCGGCCAGCCGACCTGGTACTACGTCTCGAGCATCACCGGCCGGCGGCCCTTCGTGAGCCCGTCGATCAAGGAGCACTCGGTGCTCGCGGTCAAGTTCGATACACAGGGCAACGTGGTCTCGGCCGAGGAGTCGGGTCTCGAACAGGTCGTGTTCCTCGATCCCGACGGCAAGGAAACTCCGACGCTGGGCCGCGAGCGCGGCTTCTTCGAGGATCTGTTCGGCAATATCGGGCAGGTCGGCGCGGGCGGCATGGGCGCTCCGGCGGGCGGCCCGGGCGTCTGATCGGGCGCATCGGCCTTTCGCGCGCCCGCTTCGCTTGACCGGCGCGCGCATGCCCCCATATCGCGCGGCATGAGTGACGACAAAGCAAGCCACGGCCTGGTCCAGTGGCACGGCACCACCATCATCGGGGTGAAGAAGGACGGCAAGACCGTCGTTGCCGGTGATGGCCAGGTTTCCATGGGCAACACGGTGATGAAGCCGAACGCGCGCAAGGTGCGCCGCATCGGGAAGGATGGCGCCGTCGTGGCCGGCTTCGCGGGTGCGACCGCCGATGCCTTCACCTTGTTCGAGCGGCTGGAAAAGAAGCTCGAACAATACAGCGGCCAGCTGATGCGCGCCGCGGTGGAACTGGCCAAGGACTGGCGCACCGACAAGTATCTGCGCAACCTCGAAGCGCTCATGATCGTCGCCGACAAGGACAGCCTGCTGGTATTGACCGGCAATGGCGACGTGCTCGAACCCGAAGCGGGGATCGCCGCGATCGGATCGGGCGGCAACTACGCGCTCGCCGCGGCCCGCGCGATCGACGCCTACGAGAACGACGCGGAGCAGATCGCGCGCAAGGCAATGGCCGTCGCGGCCGATATCTGCGTGTTCACCAACGGCAACGTGACGGTGGAAACCGTCTGAACTCCGCTTACCGGAAATCTCTGAGAATATGACCGAAGCACTGACCCCGAAGGCGATCGTCGCCGCGCTGGACGAACACATCGTCGGCCAGAAGGAAGCCAAGCGCGCCGTTGCGGTGGCGCTGCGCAATCGCTGGCGCCGCCAGCGGCTCGCGCCCGACCTGCGCGACGAGGTGACGCCCAAGAACATCCTGATGATCGGCCCCACCGGCTGCGGCAAGACCGAGATCAGCCGCCGGCTGGCGAAGCTCGCCGATGCCCCGTTCGTGAAGGTCGAGGCCACCAAGTTCACCGAGGTCGGCTACGTCGGCCGCGATGTCGAGCAGATCGCGCGCGATCTCGTCGAAGAGGCGATCCGGCTGGAGAAGGACCGCCGCCGCGAGGCGGTGCGCGAGGCGGCGAGCAAGGCGGCGATGGACCGGCTGCTGAAGGCGCTCGTCGGCGAGAACGCCAGCGAGGCGACGCGCGAGAGCTTCCGCGCGCGCATCGTCGAGAACGCGATGAACGACACCGAAGTGGAGATCGAGGTCGAGGACAGCCCGCAGATGCCGTTCGAGATGCCGGGGATGGGCGGCAATGTCGGCATGATCAACCTCTCCGACATGCTCGGCAAGGCAATGGGCAAGCAGAACATGAAGCGGCGCAAGCTGAAGGTGCCCGACGCCTGGGACAAGCTGGTGGAGGAGGAATCCGAACGCCGGATGGACCAGGACGACGTGGCGCGCGTCGCGCTGGAGAACGCTGAGACCAACGGGATCGTGTTCCTCGACGAGATCGACAAGATCGCCGTCAGCGACGTGCGCGGCGGCTCGGTCAGCCGCGAGGGCGTGCAGCGCGACCTGCTGCCGCTGATCGAAGGCACCACGGTTTCGACCAAGTACGGCCCGATGAAGACCGACCACGTGCTGTTCATCGCCTCTGGCGCGTTCCACGTCGCCAAGCCGAGCGACATGCTGCCCGAATTGCAGGGCCGCCTGCCGATCCGGGTCGAACTGCAGGCGCTGACCGAGGCGGATTTCGTGCGGATCCTGTCCGAAACACGGGCCAATCTCGTGACCCAGTACAAGGCGCTGCTCGGCACCGAGCAGGTCACGCTGACGCTGGGCGACGATGCTGTGGCCGAGATCGCGCGGATCGCCGCGCAGGTGAACGAGAGCGTCGAGAACATCGGCGCACGGCGCTTGCAGACGGTGATGGAAAAGCTGCTCGAGGAATTGAGCTTCGCCGCCGAGGAGCACACCGGCGAGACGATCACGATCGACGCCGCTTACGTGCGCGAGCGGCTGGAGGAACTCGCCAGCGACAGCGACCTGTCCAAATACATCTTGTGATATAGCTTTGTGCCCGATATGTTCTCATCGTGAGTCGAGGAGAACGATGATGGCTGACGGTGGATGTCATTGCGGCGCGGTGCGCTATCGCTTCGAGGGTGAGCCCAGGCACGCCTCGGTCTGTCATTGCGAGGATTGCCGCAAGTGCGCTGGCGCGACCGGGGTCGCGTGGATGGCGGTAGCGAGCGACAAGTTCTCGGTGGTCGAGGGTGAGCCGGCGCTCTACCGCTCCTCGCCCGACGCGGAGCGCTATTTCTGCGGCACGTGCGGCAGCGGGCTCTATTACGTCAACGAGAAGGTTCTGCCCGGGCTGGTCGACATCCAGATCGCGACGCTCGACGACCCGGAACGCCACCCGCCGCAAATCCACGTGCAGACCGCCGACGAGCTGACGTGGGAAGGCAAGCTGGCCGATCTGCCGCGCTTCGATCGCTATCCCTCGGCATGAGATCACCGTTCACAGAGTGAGGTGCGCCCTTCGTCGAACTCGGCGGTTGATCGGTGCAGCGCGTGCGGGTTAGGCTGACTGCCGAGATATCAGGGGGACATCGATGCTTCGTACCGTATTTGCCGCCGGCACCACGCTGGCCGCGCTTGCCGCCGCTGCTCCGGCTCTGGCCCAGAACGCCGAGCCCGCAGCGGTTTCCGCGCCCGAGATCGAATTCACCGAATGGACGCTGGACAACGGGCTCAAGGTCATCGCGCTGCCCGATCCCAGCACGGCGACCGTCACCACCTCGATGTGGTACGATGTCGGATCGAAGCACGATCCCGAAGGGCGCAGCGGATTCGCGCACCTGTTCGAGCATATTCTCAGCCGCAAGACCGAGAACATGCCCTATAACATGATCAATCGCCTGACCGAGGATGTCGGCGGCCAGCGCAACGCCTCGACCGGCGACGACCGCACCAATTACTACGAAACGGTTCCGGCCGAATATCTCGAAACGATGCTGTGGACCCATGCCGAGCGCATGGCCCGCCCGGTGGTGGACGACGAGGTGTTCGAAAAGGAACGCTCGATCGTGAAGGAGGAACTGCGCCAGCGTATTCTCGCCCCGCCGTATGGCCGGGTGCGGCTGGTGTTCGCCGAGAACGGTTACGACGTGCTGCCGCAGCGGCGACCGGGAATCGGCAATCTGGAGGAACTCGATTCGTCCACGCTCGCCGATGCGCGCGCGTTTCACCAGGCCTACTACGGGCCCGACACCGCGACGCTGATCGTGGCGGGCAATTTCGAGGTCGATCGCCTGCGCGCGCTGGTGGACGAATACTTCGGCGACATCGCGCGGCGCGCCGACCCGATATCGCTCGCGATCGAGGGCGAGGAACCGGCGCGCACCAGCCCGCGCACCGTGGTCGCCACGGCGCCCAACGTGCCGCTGCCCGTCGCCGGATCGCTGTGGAAGGTGCCGGGAGTCGATCATCCCGACAGCGCCCCGCTGGAGGTGCTCGACATGATCCTGTCGGCCGGCGACAACAGCCGCATGCACAAGGCGTTGGTGCGTTCGGGCAAGGCGGTCGATTACAGCGAATTCGTCAATGCGAGCGAGGAGGGCGGCTATCTCGCCGGTTTCGCGATCCTCAACCCCGCCGCCGACAAGGCAGACGTCGCCGCGACGATCGCCGCGGAATTCGCGCGTATGCGGGATTCGACTGTGAGCGAGGCCGAACTGCGCGAGGCGAAGAACGAACTGTTTGCTTCCGCGCTGCGGCGGCGCGAGACGGCGCGCGGGCGCGCATTCGAACTGGGCGAAGCACTGGTTTCCACCGGCGATCCGCGCGCGGCGGACGTGCGGCTGGAACGGATCGCGGCGGTGTCCGCGGCCGACGTGCAGCGCGTGGCGCAGACCTATCTCACGCCCGAAAGCGTGGTCGATATCCGTTATGAGCAGGGCGCGGACGATCCGCAGAGCTGGGCCAATCCCGTGCCGATGCCGACTTTCGCCACGGTGCCGCCCGCAACGGGCGAACCGGCCGTACTGAACGCCGAGGGCGAGCGGCAGGCGCCGCCCGGTCCGGGCGAGGTTCCGGCGGTAGACCGCGCAGCGCTGACCGAAACCACACTGTCGAACGGCATTCCGTTGGTCGCGGCGCAGACCGGCGAGGTGCCGATCGCCACGATCACCGTCGTCTTCCCCGGCGGCAGCGCGACCGTGCCTGCAGGCGACGCGGGGCTGACCGACATGGTCGCGGCCGTCGCGGACAAGGGCACGCCCACGCGCAGCGCGACCGAGATTGCCGCGACGCTGGAAGGGCTGGGCGCCTCGATGGGGGCGAGTGCCGGGGTGGATGGTACGTACGTCAGCCTTACCGCGCCGACCGCGAACCTTGCCGAAGCGGGCGCCGTGCTGGCCGATGTGATCCGCAATGCCGATTTCCCCGCCGCAGAACTCGACCGCGAACGCAAGCGCGCGGTCGACAGCCTGCAGGTGGCGCTGAAAGATCCGGGCGCGCTCGCGGAACTGGTCGCCACGCGCGTCCTCTACGGCGACGCGGCTTACGGTTCGGTGACCACCGTCGATACCCTGCCGCAGGTTACGAGCGACAAGCTGATCGCGTGGCGGCAGGCCTGGTGGCATCCGGGCACCGCTAAGATCGTGGTCAGCGGCGGCATCGCGCCCGAACAGGCGCGTGCGATAACCGACGGCCTGTTCGGCGACTGGGCGAGCGCAGCTCCGGCTCCGACGCCCCCGGCCGATCCGGCGGGCGAGCCGTTGCCGGTCCGCACGCTGGTGATCGACATGCCCGATGCCGGGCAGGCCGCGGTCCTCGCCGGCGTGCGCGCGCCGTCGCGGCAGAGCGACGATTACTACGCGCTGTCGCTGGCGAACTCGGTGCTCGGTTCCGGCTCCAACGGCCGCCTGTTCGAGGAAGTGCGGACCAAGCGCGGCCTCAGCTACGGCGCCTACAGCGGCTTCGGCGACCGGGCCGACGATTCGATCCTGACCGCCAGCGCGCAGACCAAGAACGAGAGCGCGGACGAGGTGGCCGCAGTCATCCTCGGCGAGATGGAGCGGCTCGGCGCCGAGCCGGCAGACGAGGAAGCGTTGCAGAAGCGGCGGCTGTTTGTCGGCGCGTCATACGAGCGGGCGCTGGAAACAAGTTCCGGTTTCAACGGGATCGTCGCCGGGCTGATGCTGCAGGGCATCGAGCCGGACGAGGCGGGGATGATCGCGGAGCGGCTCGCGGCCATCTCGCCCGACTTGGCGGCGGACGTCGCGCGGCGGCTGGTGACGCCCGAGCAGGCTTCGCTGGTCGTGGTCGGCAACGCGGCGGCGTTCGTGGACGACCTGCGAGCGATCCGGCCCGACCTCGAAGTGATCCCGGCGGCCTCGCTCGATCTCGGCAGGGCGGACCTGACGGGCGCGGCTACGGCGGAATAACCTACTCCGCCGGCGCGCTCTCGGGTTCCTTCCCGGCGCGCTGGCGGGCCCACATCTCGGCATAGAGGCCGCCCGCGCGCAGCAGTGCCGGGTGGCTGCCGCGCTCGGCCAGCCGCCCATGCTCCATCACCAAGATTTCGTCGGCATCGGCCACGGTCGACAGGCGGTGCGCGATCGAGATCGAAGTGCGATGCTCGCTCACCCGGTGGAGGGTGGCGAGGATGTCCTGCTCGGTGCGCGAATCGAGCGCGCTCGTCGCTTCGTCGAGCAACAGGATCGGCGGGTTTTTCACCAGCGTGCGGGCGATGGCGACGCGCTGTTTCTCTCCGCCCGACAGCTTCAGCCCGCGCTCGCCGACCTCGGTTTCGAAGCCGTCGGGCAGGCGTTCTATGAACGGCAGAATCGCGGCATCGCGCGCGGCGCGCACGATCTCGTCGTGCGTCGTGCCGTCGCGGCCGTAGGCGATGTTGTAGCCGATCGTGTCGTTGAACAGCACGCTGTCTTGCGGCACGATGCCGATCGCGGCGCGCAGGCTGACTTGCGAGACCTGCGCGATGTCCTGCCCGTCGATGCGGATGCGGCCCGACCACGGATCGTAGAAGCGGAACAACAGCCGCGCGATGGTCGATTTGCCCGCGCCCGATGGGCCGACGATGGCGACATGAGCACCGGCGGGGACCTCGAAGCTGAGGCCGTGGAGGATCGTGCGGTCGGGTTCGTAACCGAACGTCACGTTCTCGAACGCGAGCGCGGGGCGACGTACGACCAACGCGGGCGCGCCGGACGCGTCCTCGATTTCCGCCTCGGTATCGATCAGTTCGAACATCGCCGCCATGTCGATCAAGCCCTGGCGCACGGTGCGATAGACCCAGCCGAGCATGTCGAGCGGGCGGAAGAGCTGGACGAGGTAGCTGTTCACGAACACGAGGTCGCCGGTGGTCAGCTCGCCCCGGCTCCAGCCCCATACTGTATAGGCCATCGCGCCCGCCATCAGCAGGTTGGTGATGACCGACTGGACGACGTTGAGCAGGCCGAGCGAGTTTTCGCTGCGGATCGCCGCTTCGGCATAGGCGCGCGCGGCGCGGCCGTATCGCTCGCGCTCCCGGCTCTCGGCGCCGAAGTACTTCACCGTCTCGTAATTCAGCAACGAATCGACCGCGCGCGAAAGCGCCTGCCCGTCGAGATCGTTCATCTCCTTGCGCAGCTTGGTCCGCCATTCGGTGATCCAGCGGGTGACGGCGATATAGGCGGCGACGGTCACCGCGGTCGCCAGCACGAGGCCCCAGCCGAAATTGAGGTAGAAGATCACCCCAACCGCCACGAGCTCGATGATCGTCGGTGCGATGTTGAACAGCAGGAAATAGAGCATCGAATCGATGCTCTTGGTTCCGCGTTCGACCGTCTTGGTGACCTCGCCGGTGCGGCGCGAGAGGTGGAAGCGCAACGACAGGCGGTGCAGCCGGTCGAAGGTGTCCTCGGCCAGATGGCGTGTGGCCTCCTGCCCGACGCGCTCGAACGCGACGTTGCGCAGATTGTCGAACACCAGCGAGCCGAGCCGCCCGGCGGCGTAAGCGATCACCAGCGCCAGCGCGAGCGAGGTGGCCGCGTCGCTCGGCGTGGCCATCGCGTCCACCGCGCCCTTGTAGGCATACGGCAGCGCGAGAGTGACCGCCTTGGCCGCCAGCACCAGTACGACCGCGAGCACGATCCGCCGCCGCAGCGACGAATTGTCCTTCGGCCAGAGGTAGGGGAGGAAGCGCCGGATCGTCGCCCAGCCGTCGTATCGGGCAAGGTCGGGGGAAGGCTTGGCGCGCGGCATGGCGCGCTATGTGGCGACGGGCCGTGCCCTTCGCAACGGGATGCTGGCAGCCTGGGCTAGAAGCGCACTGGGTCGCGCAGCCCACGCATACGGCTGCCGTGCGCGACCCCGCCCGGCAGATCGAACAATACGGAGCGCGACTCGAAATCGATCGCGACGCGGTCGAACAACCGCAGGTCGCGCATGCCCAGGATCAGCGCCGGCCTGCGATCAAGCCCCAGCGCCGCGAAGGCCGGGCCGTCGGCAAACGCGATCGGCAGGTTGCGAAGCTCGAAATCGTCAATCCTGAACGACTCGACGAAATCGAGATTGCCGATCAGTTCGACCCCGTGGACGTCGGTCGTGCTCACCTGTTCGAGTTTCTTCGCGCGCAGTCGCTTCTGCAAAGCGAGGTTGCCGAGGTTCCCCTGCGCGCCGGTGTCGATGACCACCGATGTCCTGACCCCGTCGATCCGCGCATCGGCGATGATCAGCCGGCCCAGCTTGCGCTTGGCGCGCACGACGATTTCGTAGCCGCGGTTGCCGCCGAGCGACTCCGCGTCGTCGACCGATATCGAGCCGTCGCGGAAATCGATCAGGACCCGCAGATCCTGCAAGCTGTCCAGCCCCAGGATGCCATCGGCGCCGATGTGCTGCGCCTCGAGCAGCGGCGCATGGAGATCGTCGAAGGTGCGGGCGGCGAATTGGAGGCCATCGAGCTTGACCAGTTCCACCTGCCGCCTGCTGGCCATCCCGACCACGGTGGCACTGCCGAGCGGTTGGAGCGCCAGCCGGTCGCTCAGTCCGCGGGTCACCACCGTGGCCTGCGCGCCGGTGTCGATCATGAAGCGGAAAGGGCCTTCGCCACCGATCGTAACCGGCACCGTCATTCGCTCGTAGTAGTCGGTCATGCTCTCGATCGTGTCGCCGCCGGCGCCGACGAGCTGCTCGATCAGCGAGCCAGGTTCGATCGGCGCGGGCGCGGGCACAGGGCTGTCGACGGGCGGTTCGGTCGGCTCGGGGCTCGACATCTGGATCAGAGCGCCGGCGGCGAGAGCGAGAAGCGACATGGCGATCTCCCATTCGACAGTCGGGGGACAGAATACCACAGCGCGCGGGGAGTCGCCAGCAAGCCGGAACGCCGTTCGTCGATCGGATCAGCCTTGCGCGGTGCCGAGCGCAACCGCAGGCGGCTCGGTGGGATCGTGCGGTATCTCCGGCTGGCGGCGCAGCATCGTCCAGGCGTCGCGCACGACGGCCGGACAGGCCAACCACAACGTGAGCGCATAAGCCGTCGCTCCGAGAACGGCGAGCGCGGCTAGTTGCGCGACCGGATGGAAGCCGCTTACCAGCCCACGGGCAGCGAGCACCGCCAGCGCCATCAGCGCGCACGCCGCTGCAGCCGGAGCGATCGCTATGACGAGATCGCGTAGCCGCGCGCCGATCGCGGGCAGGGTGAGCGCGAGCGTGACCGCGAGCAGGGTGGGCGCGGCGATCCACCAGGCATGGACCAGCCCCATCGGGCCGAACCGGATGCCGATCAGGAACAGCGCCGGGAAGACGATCGCGCCGGTGAACGCGGTCGTCAGGTAGATTCGCGGGCGCCCGATCGCATTGGTCGCCGGCGAGCAGATGATCTGCAGCGCGAAGAACGGCATCGCCAGCGCGAGGCCGGCGACGAAGGGGGCCATCTCGGCCCACTTGTCGCCGAACAGCGTGAGGATCGCCGGTTCGGCGGTGAGCGAGAGGCCGACGTAGATCGGTGCGACCACCAGCATCACGGTGCGCGCGGTGCGCAGGAAATAGGGTGCGAGCGCACGACCGGCCTTGTGCAGCTCGGCATAGGCGGGAAACGCGACCTCGTTGATCGGCGGCAGGAACCGGCCGGTGACGATCAGCGTGAGAAACAGCGCTTCGGCATAGAGGCCGAGATCGTGCGTATCGAGCATGCGGCCGGCGATCACGATGTCACTCTGGCTCTGGACGATCCAGAATAGCTGACACAGCGTGAGCGCTCCGCCGAAAGTGATGAGATCGCCCGCACCGCGCAGGTCGAACACCGGCTTCACCAAGATGCGCGCGGCCACCGTAAGCCCGATGGCGCGCGTCACGAACATCGCGATCGGCGCATAGACCAGCGCCCAGACGCCGAAGCCGTGCCACGCCAGCACCAGCGCGGTGCTGGCCCCGATCGCCGCGCAGGCGAGATTGACGAGGCCTTGGTTGCGGAACTCGATTCGCCGCGCGAGCAGTTCCTGCGGGAGCGCGGAGAAGGGGATGGTCAGGAATATCACCGCCTGGATGCGCAGCATGTCGGCGATCAGCGGCTGATTGTAGTAGTCGGCTGCGAGCGGAGCCATGAGGAACTGCGTCGCGGCGAGTGTGCCGTTCAACATCAGCAGCAGTGCGAAGACCTGCCCGATTCGCCGTTCGTCGATCTTGTCGGCCTGGATCAGCGAGGTCGCGAAGCTTTGTCCGTTGAGGAAGGCGAGCGCGGTGATGACCGTCTGCGCCATGGCGAACAGGCCATAATCGGTCGGATCCAGCAGCCGCACGACGAGAATCGTCGAAGTCCAGGTGATCGCCTGCGCCAGCACCTGCGTCCCCCAGCGCCACGCGAGCGCGCGGCGCACGCGCTGCGCGAACGCGGCGTCGCCTGCGGTCACGGAAGGATTCGTATCGCTCACGCAGCGCGCGTTACCGGGCAAAGGTGAAGAATTGCTGGCCGGAGGCGCGAACGCGAGGTGGCCGACCACGATTCCCTCTCTCGGCAGACTCGGATTCGAGACGGCATTCGGGGTTTCCGGTGCTGCAGATGGCGTATTCTTGCGGACGTCCGTCGCTCCGGGCGACTGGTGGATCCCAAATGAAGCGAAAATATCCTCATGTTTTCAGCTGGTTAATTCGCTGGCGAAATAAAATTGCAAAAAGCCGTTGACCGAATCCCGACCCCCGCCTAGATGGCTCTCACCGACGCGGCGCTGGCGGCTTCCACCGCCCACCGCATCGGTCGCCAACAGAACGGACAGCCGGTCCCCCGGTGTAAATCGGGGAACCATTCGCTGTCCGCTATAACTGTCTCGGCGGCTCTTTGACATCGTTGGTTTTTGATGAAGGGACATGTGGGCGACGGCGCCCGGTCCGGGGACCTCAAGGCTCCGGTAACCGGTCAACCTAAGCCGACGCCACATCCTTCGCTCGCACCACGCGGGCGCTGGGTGATGCATGTCCATTCGTATCCATTACGTTTGACAGTGCAGGTATCGGCTCCTTGAAGCTTATGCCTCGTCGGATAGCGGTTCGCCGTGCCGACAAGGTGTATGACACAAACTTGAGAGTTTGATCCTGGCTCAGAACGAACGCTGGCGGCATGCCTAACACATGCAAGTCGAACGCCCTCTTCGGAGGGAGTGGCGCACGGGTGCGTAACGCGTGGGAACCTGCCCTTAGGTTCGGAATAACTCAGAGAAATTTGAGCTAATACCGGATAATGTCTTCGGACCAAAGATTTATCGCCTTTGGATGGGCCCGCGTTGGATTAGCTAGTTGGTGGGGTAAAGGCCTACCAAGGCGACGATCCATAGCTGGTCTGAGAGGATGATCAGCCACACTGG
>NZ_JAYSGI010000002.1:0-753009 GCF_041912895.1 Pelagerythrobacter sp.
TTCCCAAGGTTCGGCGAACAGTGGGTAAGGAAGATCCCTACAATACGGGCCTTTGCGGAGAGATCAAATTTACGCCTGAAGAGATTGACCCACTCGGCGTTCCTTCTAGACCTAGCCTCTGGTCTGAACAATCAAACCAAAGGCTGCGCCACAGTTGACAATCGAAATGGGCTATGCAGATCAAATTTGGATCAACCGCCTTGAAGCTTTCTTGACGAGCCTTCACGCGACAGGTCCTAGTACTGCGTTTCGGATGCCAGCTTTCCATTACGCGATGCTCGGACGCCGGGCACCTTTCGACGCGAATCCGCCGTCCGATCGCAATGGCGAACCTGTGACATAATACATAGGGCATTTCGGCCCGTTTGGGTGTAAGGACAGGGATGGCCGCGCTAGACGTATGGCCATCCCTATCCCCTCAGCCGTCAAGCGACCCGGGCTCAGCCGGCATCGCGTGCTACGCGCGTCCGTTCGAAAGTCTTACCCCATGCCCTTTCCCGATCTGCCTTCCAGCCTCGCCAGCGCCCTTGCCGAACGAGGCTACGAAAAGCCGACTCAGGTTCAACAGGCCGTTCTGGAACCCGGCGCGCACGGACGCGATCTGGTGGTGTCGGCACAGACCGGATCGGGAAAGACGATAGCTTTCGGCCTGGCGTTCGCGGCGCAGGTCCTGGGCGAAGACGGAAGCGTGCGCGCGCCGAGCGTGCCGCTGGCGCTGGTGATCGCGCCCACGCGCGAGCTGGCTCTCCAGGTCAGCCGGGAACTCGACTGGCTGTACCGGCCAGCAGGTGCGCGTATCGCCACTTGCGTCGGCGGCATGAACCCGCAGCAGGAACGCCGCGCGCTCAAGGCGGGCGCAACCATCGTCGTCGGCACGCCGGGGCGGCTGCGCGACCATCTCGAACGCGGTACGCTCGATCTGTCGTCGCTGGTCGCAGTGGTGCTCGACGAGGCGGACGAGATGCTCGACATGGGCTTTCGCGATGAACTCGAACACATTCTCGACGCCACGCCCGATGGGCGGCGCGTGCTGATGTTCTCTGCCACCATGCCGCGCCCGATCGAGGCGATGGCCCGCCGCTATCAGCGGGACGCCATGCGGATCGCCACGGTGGGGGCGGCGCGCGGGCACGGTGACATCGCCTACCAGGCGGTCACCGTATCGCCGTCCGAGATCGAGAATGCGGTGGTGAACCTGTTGCGCTTCCATGAAGCGGAAACCGCGATATTGTTCTGCGCCACCCGCGAAAAGGTGCGCCATCTGCATGCGACCTTGCAGGAACGGGGCTTCGAGGTCGTCGCCCTTTCCGGCGAACATTCCCAATCCGAGCGCAATCAGGCCATGCAGGCCCTGCGCGATGGGCGCGCCAAGGTTTGCGTCGCTACCGATGTGGCGGCGCGCGGTATCGATCTGCCGAGTCTGAGCCTGGTGATCCATGTGGAGATTCCGCGCGATGCCGAGACTTTGCAGCATCGTTCGGGCCGCACCGGCCGGGCGGGCCGCAAGGGCATTGCGGTGATCGTGGTGCCTTATCCGCGGCGCAAGCGGGTCGAGAGCATGCTGCGGCACGCCAAGATTCAGGCCGAATGGATCGCGGCGCCGGATCGCGATGCGATCATCGCGCAGGACCGCGCCCGTTTGCTGGAAACGATGCTTCAGCCGGTCGAGGCGGACGAGGCGGATCGCGAACTCGCCGATGCCCTGCTGGAACAGCGCACCCCGCGCGAGATAGCGACGCTGCTGATCCAGGCGCACCGTTCCAGGATGCCCGAACCGGAAGAGCTGCTGGTGAATTCCGCCGAAGCGCACCGCGCCGCGCAAAAGGAACGGCACCGCCCCGGGTTCGACGACATCGTCTGGTTTCGCATGGACATCGGGCGACGCCAGAACGCGGACCCGCGCTGGATCCTGCCGATTCTATGCCGGCGCGGCCACATCACGCGAAACGAGATCGGCGCGATCCGTATCGGGCAGGGCGAAACGCACTTCCAGATACCGCGCGCAGTCGCCGACACATTCGCACGCGCCGCCGCGAAAACGGCGGGCGACGACGGAGATGGGAGCGATCTGGCGATAGAGCGCGCCACCGAACCGCCCCGCGCCACTGCACGGACGAACAACCGCAAGAAGCAGCCCGCCCACGGGGTCAAGGTGCGACCACGACCGAAACAGGGAAGGAAAAGGCGGACGTGAGGAGCCATCTCCGCTTCTCGTTCCGCGTGCTTACCGAGCGGGCAGTCTATTGCCGGCCCATTTCACACCATTCGCGAGGCATGCACTTGCGGCGCCGGCAGACTCAAAATGCTCGCCCACGCGTAGCGGTCGTGCCGGCGTTGCCGGCCCCGATCCCCTGCACTGTGCTGACGTGCGAGCGGCTTGCAGCTATGGGGCATCGGATATGTCAATTTCCGAACCTCCCGCACCGCTGACCGTTGCCGCGCTGTACCGCTTCGCGCGTCTTGGCGATTGCGCTTGCCTGCGCGCGCCGCTCGAACGCCTGTGTCGCGAGCAGGGAATCCGCGGCACCTTGTTGCTCGCCCCGGAAGGTATCAACGGCACGATTGCCGGTACGCATAATGGAATCTCGAACGTGCTCGATGCCATCCGCGCCTTGCCGGATTGCGCCGATCTGGATGTGAAGTTCTCGACTGCATCCGCCATGCCGTTCCACCGCATGAAAGTGCGCGTGAAACGCGAGATCGTGACGATGGGCGTTCCCGATATCGATCCGCGAGCGAGCGTCGGTACCTATGTCGAGCCGCAGGACTGGAACGAGCTGATTTCCGATCCGGACACCATCGTGATCGATACGCGCAACGATTACGAGGTGGCCCTGGGCACGTTCGAGGGCGCGATCGATCCCGAGACCCGGACATTCCGCGATTTTCCCGAGTGGTTCCGCAGCCAGCGCGACAAGCTGGCGGGTCAGTCCTCGCCGCCGAAGATCGCGATGTTCTGCACCGGCGGCATCCGCTGCGAGAAGTCCACGGCCTTTCTCAAGCGGCAGGGGCTCGAGAACGTCTATCATCTGAAGGGCGGCATCCTGAGATATCTCGAGACGATCCCGCAGGAAAACAGCCTGTGGCGGGGCGAATGCTTCGTCTTTGACCAGCGCGTGGCGGTGGGCCATGGTCTGGAAGAGGGTGAC
The DNA here is from genome assembly GCF_041912895.1 of Pelagerythrobacter sp. Lineage (NCBI taxonomy): Bacteria > Pseudomonadati > Pseudomonadota > Alphaproteobacteria > Sphingomonadales > Erythrobacteraceae > Pelagerythrobacter > Pelagerythrobacter sp. The sequence goes on from NZ_JAYSGI010000002.1 coordinate 3,150, forward strand.
CACACGCTCTGTTTCGCTTGCCGCCGGCCGGTGACGGCCGAAGACCGTGCAGCGGCCTCATATGAAGCGGGCGTGAGCTGCCCGGCTTGCTACGCGGAGCGTACGGACGATCAGCGCGCATCATATCGCGAACGCCACCGTCAGGAGACGCTCGCCGCCGCGCGCGGCGAGGCGCATGTCGGCGCCTCGCCGGTCGAGCCGAAGAAGCGCCATGTCGACTGATCCGATCCTCTACAGCTTCCGGCGCTGCCCCTACGCAATCCGGGCGCGGCTGGCGCTGACTGTCAGCGCGAAGCGATGCGAGCTGCGCGAGGTCAAGCTGTCGGCAAAGCCCGATGCGATGCTTGCCGCCTCACCCAAGGGCACCGTTCCCGTGCTCGTACTGCCGGATGGCGAGGTAATCGATGAAAGCCTCGATATCATGCAGTGGGCGCTGGGTGCAAACGATCCGGAGGGCTGGCTGCGGCGGAACGACGCCGCGCTGATCGGCCGGAACGACACGTCGTTCAAGCACGACCTCGATCGCTACAAATACCCCGATCGCTACGATGGAGACCCGACGACCCATCGGGCTGCTGGCGCCGCGTTCCTGCACGAGCTGGAGGCTCGGCTCGCGCACGCCGGGCAGCTGTGCGGACAAGATCGCGGGTTTGCGGACGCCGCGATCATGCCCTTCGTGCGACAGTTTGCAGCGGTCGACAACGAATGGTTTGCCGCCCAGCCACTCCCTAATTTGCAAGCGTGGCTCGCGGGCCACCTTGCCTCTGCGCTTTTCGAAACGGTCATGGTTCGCTCCAAGCCCTGGCAGCCGGGCGATGAACCGGTCGTTTTCCCTGCCACTCCCGGCGGGTAACGAAGCATAGCGCGCGAAAGAGCTGCGCCTCTTAACAGTTTGGGCTCTTCGGCGCTCCCTGCTAGGGCCCGCGCCGCAATGATCACCATCGACAAACTCACCGTGCGGCTGGGCGGGCGCCCGATCCTGCAGGATGCCTCCGCCGCCATTCCGCCGGGTGCCCGCGTCGGGCTGATCGGTCGCAACGGGGCCGGCAAATCGACGCTGATGAAGGCGCTGATCGGCGAGATCGAGCCGGATCAGGGCTCGATCGAAATGCCCCGCCGCGCCCGCGTCGGTTACATCGCACAGGAAGCGCCGAGCGGGTCGATTACGCCGTTCGAGGCGGTGCTGGCAGGCGATGCCGAACGCGCGCACCTGCTGGAAGAAGCGGAGACGTGCACCGACATGGACCGTCTGGGCGATGTCCACGAACGGCTGCTGGCGATCGACGCTTACGCCGCGCCCTCCCGCGCGGCGATTATCCTGACCGGCCTCGGTTTCGACGAAACCATGCAGGCACAGCCGATCGACACTTTCTCGGGCGGGTGGAAGATGCGCGTCGCGCTGGGCGCGCTGCTGCTGTCCAACCCCGATGTGCTGCTGCTCGACGAACCGTCGAACCACCTCGATCTCGAGGCGACGCTATGGCTGGAGAGCTTTCTCAAGGCATACCAGGGCACTCTAGTGGTCATCAGCCACGAGCGCGATTTGCTGAACAACGTCGTCACGGCGATCCTCCATCTGCAGGATGGCCAGCTGACGCTCTATCCCGGCGGCTACGACGCATTCGAGAAACAGCGCGCCGAACGCGCCGCGCAGCTGGCGGCGGCCAAGGCGGCACAGGATGCTCAGCGCGCCCGGCTGGAGGACTACGTCGCGCGCAACAGCGCCCGCGCCTCCACCGCCAAGCAGGCGCAGTCGCGGGCCAAGATGCTGGCGAAGATGCAGCCCATCGCCGCGCTGATGGAAGACCCGAGCCTGAGCTTCGACTTCCCCAGCCCCGACGAGATGCGCCCGCCGCTCATCACGCTCGATCTCGCGGCGGTGGGCTATGGCGAAACGGCGATCCTGCAGCGCCTGAACCTGCGGATCGATCCCGACGACCGGATTGCCCTGCTCGGCCGCAACGGCAACGGCAAGACGACGCTCGCCCGGCTGCTCGCCGCCCAGCTCGCGCCGATGGACGGAGCGATGCAGGCATCGGGCCGGATGCGGGTGGGGTATTTCACGCAATACCAAGTGGAAGAGCTGTCGCCCGATGGCACTCCGCTCGACCACATGGTCCGCGCCATGGAAGGTGCCTCGCCCGGCGCGGTGCGAGCGCAACTCGGGCGGTTCGGATTCTCCGGGCACCGCGCCACCGCGCGCATCGGTACGCTTTCCGGCGGCGAGCGGGCGCGCCTGGCGCTCGCGCTCATCACCCGCGACGCGCCGCATCTCCTCATCCTCGACGAACCGACCAACCACCTCGACGTCGACGCGCGCGAGGCGCTGGTGCAGGCGTTGAACGCGTTCGATGGCGCCGTCATCCTCATCAGCCACGACCGCCACATGGTCGAACTCACCGCCGACCGGCTGGTGCTCGTCGATGGCGGCACGGCGAAGGAATACGCCGGCAGCATTGAGGATTACATCGACTTCGTGCTCGGGCGGAACCAGCCGAAAGAAGGCGGCGGGGCGAAACCGAAGAAGGACAAGCGCGCCTCTGCCAAGGATCGTGAGGCCGTGCGCCTCGCGCGCAGCAGCGTCACGGCGAGCGAAAAGGCAATCGCACGCCTGCAGGACAGGCTCGCGTCGCTCGACCACGCGTTGGCCGATCCGTCGGGCACACCCGGCAAGACCCCTGCCGACCTCATGCGCGAGCGGGCTGCAGTCGCCTCGGGGCTGGAGGAAGCCGAGGTGGAATGGCTGGACGCGCAGGAGCGCCTGGAAAAGGCCGAGGCCTGACCGGGATGCGCACCCGCCTCAGCGTCTGCGCGCGCAAGCGACGCTTCGGCACCGACGCGGAGGCGCTGGCGGCGGCAGGCGAGACGGAGGCCGACTTGAGGCATTACCGCTGCGATCGGTGCGGGGCATACCGCCTCACCAGCCGCCGCAAGGGCAAGCGCATCCCGCGTCCGCCGGCGACCGGGGGGCTGGCCCGGTGACCGGGATCATCCTGTTCAACAAGCCCTTCGGCGTCCTCTCGCAGTTCACCGACGAACGGCAGGGCGCTGCTCGCCCGACGCTGGCCGCATTCATCGACGCACCGGGGTACTATCCGGCCGGGCGGCTCGATTTCGACAGCGAGGGGCTGATGGTGCTGTGCAACGACGGGCGCATGCAGGCGCGCATCGCCGATCCGCGTTTCAAGCTGACGAAAACCTATCTCGTGCAGGTCGAGGGCGAGCCGGACGAGGCTGCGCTGGACGCTCTGCGGCAAGGCATACGCTTGAAGGACGGCGTGACGCGGCCTGCCGCAGCGGACCGCGTGGCGGATCCGGCACTGTGGCCGCGCGACCCGCCGATTCGGGTGCGCAAGTCCATTCCCGACTGCTGGCTACGGCTTACGATAGCCGAGGGGCGGAACCGGCAGGTCCGGCGCATGACCGCGGCCGTCGGCCATCCTACCTTGCGGTTGGTTCGCTGGTCGGTGGGGCAATGGTCGCTCGCCGGGCTGGCACCCGGCGAATGGCGCCGGACCTGACCGGAGCGCGTCAGTCGCGCTCGCCAAGGGCCAGACAGCCGCGATTGACCAGTTCGACAATCAGGTCGGCAACGGCCGGGCACTTGTGACTTCGGGGTCCAGCGCGAACCGCGCATCGGCGCAAATCCGTTGGGCGACCGCCGCTGCTGGGCCGTTGCAGGCATACGTCCGTCCGGCGGCGAACAGGGTCACTTCACCCGCGTTCTGCCGGATGAAGGAAAATCGGATGGCCGGATTGCGCTCGAGCCGGAGAGGCCCCGCTGCGCCGCTCCCCAGGTCGGCGGCAGAGATCTGCTCCTCCGGTGCCCAATCGAGCCGCTCGTCCTTCGGCGCCGTGATGTATGCGCCGAACCAGGTCGCGAAGGCGGCCCGGTCCGCCAGCGCGCCCACGGCCATGTCATGCAGGCGCGCAAGAGCCGCGGTGGAGATTTCGCCGGGGTCGGCACCCGGATTCAGATCGACATCGGTATAACGGTCGTCCTCGTCCAGCCGGTCGAGCATGTGGTCCGCCCAAGCGGAGACGAGGTCGCCGCGCGATGGCGCACGGAAACCGATCGAATAGGTCATGCAGCCGTCGCCCACTGCCACGCCTTCGTGTGCGAAGCCGGGCGGCAGGTAAAGCATGTCACCCGGCTCCAGCACCCAGTCCTTCACCGGTTCGAAATCGGCGAGCAAACGCAGGCCGTCGTGTGGCAGCAGGCGCGCGGTATCGTCACAGCGCGGGCCGACACGCCAGCGCCGCCGGCCCAGCCCCTGTACGAGAAACACGTCGTACTGGTCGAAGTGCGGCCCCACCCCGCCGCCGTCGACGGCATAGCTGACCATCACGTCGTCGATGCGCCAGTCGGGGATGAAGCGGAACGACTCGATCAGCGCAGCGACCTCCGCCACGTGATGATCGACCGATTGAACCAGTAATGTCCACGGGCAATCGCCCAACGCGCCGAAGCGTTCGGGAGCGATGGGGCCATGTTCGAGCTCCCAACGGTTGGGCCCCGGCTGCTGCACTAAACGGGATTCTATCTCCGCTTCACACGCCAGTCCGGCAAGCGCCTCGGGTTCGAGGGGGTTGGTCCAGTCGTCCCACGCACCGCGGATCAGCAGCGGGCGTTTCTGCCAGATGTCGGCAAGGAACCGCGCGGTGTCGAACGTGCGTAGGGACAGCACTAGAATTCTGTCTCTCTGTCGGCCGTGGCCATCAGGCCCATGAAATTGCGGGCCGCATCCCGGTCGTTTTCATCGGGGAACGCGACTTCGACATCCGGCGCGGCGCCGAGCAGGAGTGGATCGACCACAACGCGAACCGCTGCCCACGACCGCGCGACAGCTCGAAATCGACCTGCATCCTTTCGATCCCGGAAACGCGTGGCACTTCCTCTGGAGCGTCTAACGAGCGGGAGCCGAAGTATTGGTAGTGGAGGTCGTCGAACTGCATTGAGCGGCGCTACCACGCGCCATCAAGCGCGTCACGCCGTAGTCGTGGTGAGGTCTGGCCGAAGCCCAACGATTGCACGGCTCGCGAAGGTTTCGCCGCGCATCGTCATCAGGTCGCCGTTCTTGAATTGTTTGTGCATTCCATCTGCGCCTCGACCCGTTATTCATCCAGCGATGGCTCACAATAAGGCCCGCAAGGCCGCGCTCGAAACTGATGTGCAAAGCCTGGAACGCCAGCTCGCCACCTCGAAGATTCGAATCACCGACGAGATGATCGCCCCGTTCGGGGACAAGATGGCGCATACCCTTCGCGACGGTAACAATCGGTTCCGTAGCGAGTATGTTCACCTGTTCGTCGATCGCGTCGAACTTTCATCCCACGAGATTCGCATCTCCGGGACGAAAATCGCCCTCGAAAGAGCCTGAAGATGGAGCGTTCCCATCTTTGACCAGAAGTGGTGCCCAGAAGAGGACTCGAACCTCCACGCCCTTGCGAGCGCCGCCACCTGAAGACGGTGCGTCTACCAATTCCGCCATCTGGGCACGGTGCGGGCCGGTCGTCTCGATCCGGCTCGCGGGTAGGGGCGGGCCAGTAGCGAAGGCGGTGGCAGGTTGTCAACGACTTGTGACGGCGGTTGCGGCGGGGCGCGCATTGGGGCAAGGCGGCGACGGATTCGCGCATGGGCGCGGGCGGCAATCACGACGGACGGCGAAGGCGATGGCGGCACAGGGTTTTGCGGGCGAAACGGCGCTCGACGGCAAGCTGGTGGCGATGACCGGCGGCAGCGGCTTTCTCGGCCGGCATGTCGCGCAGGCGCTGCTCGAACGTGGGGCACGCCTCAGGATCGCGAGCCGCGAGCCGGGCAAGGCGTTTTCGCTCAAGCCGCTGGCCAACCTCGGCCAGATCGAATTCGCGCGGTGCGACGTGCGCGATCCGGCGCAGGCCACCGCGGCGGTCGCGGGGGCCGATGCGGTGGTCAACCTGGTCGGATCGTTCGAGGGCAACCTGATGAAGCTGATCTGCGGCGGCGCGCGCAACGTCGCCGAAGCGGCGCAGCAAACCGGCGCGGGCGCGATGGTCCACGTCAGCGCGATCGGCGCCGATGCCGGATCGCCCGCCACCTATGCGCAGGCCAAGGCTTGTGCCGAGGACGAGGTGCTCGCCGCGTTTCCCGGTGCGACGATCCTGCGCCCGTCGCTGCTGTTCGCCGACAGCGGCGGCTTCGTACGCCTGCTCGCCGATACGATCGCGACGTTCCCGCTGGTGCCGGTGTTCGCGCCGCAGGCGAAGCTGCAACTGCTGTTCGTCGACGATGCGGCCGACGCGGTGACCGCCGCGCTCGCCGATCCGGCGAAGCACGGCGGCAGGACCTACGAGATCGCCGGGCCGGAAGCGATCGGGATGATGGACCTGCACGAGCGGATCGCTGCCGCGCAGGGGCACAAGCGGTATTTCATGCCCGTGCCCGACGCGCTGTCGGGCCTGTTCGCGATGCTGCCGGGCACGCCGATGAATGCGGACCAGTGGGCCTTGCTGCAGCACGGCAACACCGCATCGGGCAAGCAGCCGGGGCTCGACAGGCTGGGCATCCAGCCGCGCCCGCTCGGCCTGTTCCTGGATCGGTGGATGACGCGCTACCGCAAGCACGGCAGGTTTGCCCCGCAGACGCGCGGCGCGGCCTAAGGCCCGCTCAGGACGGTTCGGCGGGCGGCATCGTCCCCTCGTCGGCCAGCAAGGTCAGCGGCTCGACCAGCACGGTCCCGCCCTCGAACCCGACGATCCGCACCCGTGCTCCGGCGGCGAGATCGGGCCCGCGCGCGATCCATTCGCTGTCGCCGTGCCGGATGCGCCCCTCGCCCTGTTCGATCGCGAGCGCAACGGTGCCGGTCTGGCCGATCAGCCGCCCCATGCGGTTGTTGAGCATCGGATCGGCGGAAACGATCGGCTTGTCGCGCAGAAAACGCCGCGCCGAGAAGGCGAAGATCAGCGCCAGGAACACGAAATCGATCACCTGCGCGGCGAGCCCGAGATCGAGCACGAACGTGAGCACGCCGGTGGCGATCGCCGCCGCCGCCAGCCAGATCAGATAGACCCCCGGCACGAGCAGCTCGAGCGTCGCCAGCCCGAGGCCGAGCGCGACCCAGAGCCAGTGCGCGTCGAGGCTGTCGAGCCCGTCCATCGGCTATCCGTTACCGCCGCTGCGCGGCACGCTGGAGCGCGGCACCCGCTCGCGCTGGGAGGGTAGCGGCGTCCCGGCATCGGGCGCGGGCGCAGTCACGTTGCCGTCCGCCGGGCCGATCGCTTCGCGCACCAGCTCGCCGATCCCGCCGAGCGAGCCGATGAGCTGCGTCGCCTCGACCGGGAAGAGGATCGTCTTGGCGTTGGGGCTGGTGGCGAACTTGCCGACCGCCTTGGTGTATTCCTGCGCCACGAAGTAGTTGATCGCCGCGTTGCCGCTCTGCGCGATCGCGTCGGACACCAGCCGCGTGGCCGTCGCCTCCGCTTCCGCCGCGCGCTCGCGCGCCTCGGCATCGCGGAAGGCGGCCTCGCGCTTGCCCTCGGCGGTCAGGATCGCGCTCTGTTTCTCGCCTTCGGACCGCAGGATGCGGCTGGCGCGGTCCCCCTCGGCCTCGAGGATCTCGGCGCGCTTCAGCCGCTCCGCCTTCATCTGGCGCGCCATCGCTTCGGAAATGTCGAGCGGCGGGCGGATATCCTTGATCTCGACGCGGGTGATCTTGATCCCCCACGGCGAGGTCGCATGATCGACCACCGAGAGCAGCCGGGCGTTGATCTCGTCACGCTTCGACAGCGTTTCGTCCAGGTCCATGCTGCCCATCACTGTGCGCAGGTTGGTGGTGGTGAGCGCGAGGATGGCGTTGTGCAGGCCCGAAACCTCGTAAGCGGCCTTGCCCGCGTCCAGCACCTGGAAGAACACCACGGCGTCGACCCCGACCATCGCGTTGTCCTTGGTGATGATCTCCTGCCCCGGAATGTCGAGCACCTGCTCCATCACGTTGATCTTGTGGCCGACGCGGTCGATGAACGGCACGATCAGGTGCAGCCCCGGCTCGGCCGCGAGGGTGAACTTGCCCAGCCGCTCGATCGTGTAGACGTAACCCTGCTTCACCACGCGCACCGCCATCAGCAGGAACAGCACCGCCAGCACCAGCAACATTATCAGGGCGATGCCCATCGCTCTCTCCTCGTCTCCGTTCCCGGCATCGTAACGCGCGGGCAGGCCGGGGCAAGCGAAACCGGCGGCGGACGGGGCCCCGTTACCTTTCGGCAAGGAATGCGCTCTAGCGTGCCTGCAAAAGACGAACCGGGGACGCGCGCGTGATCGAGATCGAGGTTCAGAACGAGACCCACCAGACGCAGGACCGGCTGCGCTTCGCCTCGGTGCCGCGGATCGGCGAAGGCATCCGCCTGCGCGAGCCCGACGGCTGCTGGGCTTCCTACGACGTGCTCGACGTGTGGTATCAGAAGGCCGAGTTCGGCGACGTGTGGATGCCCTATCTCCACGTCTGCATGACGCCCGAGGAACAGGCGGTCACGCCGCCCGCGCAGCCGCAACCGGTGGACGCCGCGGCGCCGACCCCGATCCATGTCGCGATCGGCGGCCCCCGCCTCGCTGCCGTGCGCGCGCCCGTGTTGGGCGAGGACGAGGAGGTGTCGTCATTCACGGGCTGATCAAACGCAACGTGCCGGGCAAGGAAGCGGCCGCGCGAGCGCCTGCCGAAGCGCCGGTGGCGGCCGATCGCACGCAGCGCATCGTCGAGGAAGCCAAGGCGGCCCACGCCGCGCGCCACGGCCAGCCGCGCGTGCGCCGCTGCCTGGTGGTCGACGATTCGCGCATGATCCGCAAGGTCGCGCGCCGGATCGTCGAGGACATGGGCTTCGAGACCGCCGAGGCCGAGAACGGCGAAGAAGCGCTCGCGCGGTGCAAGGCGGCGATGCCGGACCTCGTGATCCTCGACTGGAACATGCCGGTGATGAGCGGGCTGGAATTCGTCGAGCGGCTGCGCGCGATGCCCGCCGACCGCGTGCCGCGGGTGGTGTTCTGCACCTCGAATTCGGGCGCGGCCGAGATCCACAAGGGGATCGACGCCGGGGCGGACGACTACGTGATAAAGCCGTTCGACGAGGCGACGCTGCGCGCCAGGCTCGCCCATATCGGCCTGGCCTAAGGCATGACCGAGCCCCCGCGAAGGCGGGGGTCTCAGGCCGGTTGCGGCTCCTCGACAGCCTGAGATTCCCGCCTGCGTAGGAAAACAGGCAACGATCAGGCGAGCGTCTGCCCGTAAAGCTCCAGCAGGTTGGCCCACGCCCGCTCGGCTTCCGCTTCGGCGTAGGCGGGGGAATCGGGCACGGTCCAGCCGTGATCGCCGGCATAGACCTCGATCTCGGCCGGGCGGCCCGCTTCGGCGGCGGCTTCGCGGAACACGGTCTTGTCGGTGGGCGCCTTGGCATCGTCGTCCTGCGCGATCGCGATCAGGAAACTCGCCTGCGTATCGTCGAGCAGCGCGTGCGGGCTCATCGCGTTGCCGTCGCGCACCAGCCCGCCGCCATGGAAACTCGCCGCCGCGCGCACGCGCTCCGGCATCGCGGCCGCGCTCCACACGGTGAACGGCCCGCCCATGCAGTATCCTTGCGTACCCACCCCGCGCGCGGTGTCGACCGCCTCTTGCGCGTCGAGCCAGCCGATCGCGGCCTCGGCATCGCGCATGATCGCCTCGGGCCCCAGCTTCTCGCGCCACGGACCGACTTTCTGGAAACCGCCATTCCCTGCGAAATCCGCGAAATCGGCGAACTGCTGGCCCGCGACGTCGCGATAATAGGGGTTGGCGACGAAGACCGCGTAGCCGCTGTGCGCGAGACGCCGCGCCATCTGACGCTTTACTTCGCGCAGGCCCGCGATGTCGGGCCAGAACAGCACCGCCGGGGCCGCGCCGGACGCGGGATGGACGAAAATGCCATCCATCGTTCCGTCGGCGGTCGCGAAGCTGACGGCGCTTTCGGTTAGGTCGGACATATCGCCCGCGGCGCCGCCCGATGCGCCATCCATCGGCGTGCAGGCCGCCAGCGCGGCCATGCCCCCGAGCGCGCCGAACTGCCGCCGATTCAATCCCTCGCGCGCCCAGCGGGCCAGCTTGTCTTGGTCGCACATGATCGTTCCTCCCGGTGGTTCGTGCGCCATGCTGCGCGCGGCGAGCCGATCATGCAAGCCCGTCAGCCCGCGAAGACCACCGTGCGCGCGCCATTCGTCAGCACGCGCTCCTCGATATGCAGGCGGACGGCTTCGGCGAGCACCCGGCTTTCGATCTCGCGGCCCTTGCGCACCAGATCGTCGGGGCCGTCGGCATGGGTGATCGGCTCGGCGTCCTGATGGATGATCGGCCCTTCGTCGAGGTCGGCGGTGACGTAGTGCGCGGTGGCGCCGATCATCTTGACCCCGCGCGCATGCGCCTGGTGATAGGGTCGCGCGCCCTTGAAGCCGGGCAGGAACGAATGGTGGATGTTGATGCAGCGCCCCGCGAAATGCGCGGCCTGTTCATCCGACAGGATTTGCATGTAGCGCGCCAGCACGACCAGCTCCGCCCCGCTCTCCTCCGCGATCGCGCGGACCTGCGCTTCCTGCGCGATCTTCGAGTTCGCGGTTACCGGCAGGTGATGGAACGGGATATCGCCGATGTCGGTGTGTCGGATCGCCTCGCGCGGATGGTTGGAGACGATGCCCACCGGCTCCATCGCCAGTTCGCCGATCCGCCAGCGATAGAGCAGGTCGGCCAGGCAATGGTCGAACTTGCTGACCATGATCAGCACCCGGCGCGGACGGTCGCGCCGCACCAGCTTCCACGCCATTTCGCTGCGCTCGGCGAACGGCGCGAAGGCCGCGCGCAGGTCGTCCGCGCTCGCCTGCCCGGGATCGAACGCGATGCGCATGAAGAACGCGTCGCTCGCGCGGTCGTTGAACTGCTGCGCCTCGAGGATGTTGCCGCCGCGTTCGAACAGCAGCCCGGCCACCTGCGCGGTGATGCCCGGCCGGTCGGCGCAGCTCAGCGTGAGGACCAGCGGTTCGCCCATGCTACCTTTGTGTCAGCGCCTCTTCGCATTCGGCCATCAGCGTGGCGACGATCTGCGCGGCGGGTTCCTCTTCCTTCACCATACCGACCGACTGGCCCGCCATCAGGCTGCCGCCCTCCACGTCGCCGTCGATCACCGCGCGGCGCAGCGCGCCGGCCCAGTAATGCTCGATCTGGAGCTGGGCCTCGTCCATCGCGATGCCGTCCTCGTCGAGCCGCTGCGCGACTTCGCGCTGCTTGGCGGTGAAGCTCTCGGTGCCCTTGTTCTTCAGCGCGCGGACCGGGATCACCGGCAGGCGCGGATCAACCTGCACGCTGGTGACCGCGTCGCGCGCGCTGGCGCGAAAGAACGCCTTCTTGAAATCGGGGTGCGCGATGGATTCGGTCGCGCAGGCGAAGCGCGTGCCGAGCTGCACGCCCGCCGCGCCCATCTCGAGGTAACCGGCGATCGCCTGCCCCTTGCCGATCCCACCGGCGACGAACACCAGATGATCGGCGGCGAGTTCGGGCAGGATTTCCTGCGCCAGCACGCTGGTCGAGACCGGGCCGATATGGCCGCCCGCCTCCATCCCCTCGATCACCAGCGCGTTGGCACCGGAACGCAGCAGCTTCTTGGCCAGAGCCAGCGTGGGCGCGAAGCAGATCACCTTTGCCGGATTCTGCCCGCCTTTGATCGCCTCGACGCTGCCCTTGGGCGGGATGCCGCCCGCGAGCACCACGTGGCTCACCGCGTGCCTCTCGCACACCGCGATCAGGTCGAACAGCTGCGGGTGCATCGTGATGAGGTTCACGCCGAAGGGCTTTTCGGTCAGTTCCCTCGTCGCGGCGATCTCGGCATCAAGCAGTTCGGGAGTCATCGCCCCGCAGGCGATCACGCCGAAGCCGCCCGCGTTGCTGATCGCGGACACGAGATTGCGTTCGGACACCCAGCTCATCGCGCCGCACAGGATCGCGGTTTCGCAGCCGAGGAAATCGGTGCCGCGCTGCATCAGCCGGCTCGTCTTGGGATAATCGCTCATCGCCGCGCGCTTACGGCCAGCATCGCGGGGCGGCAAGAGGCCGCGACAAGTTCAATCGAGTGAACCGATAAGCCTGACAGGAGTTAATAGCTTTGACCGATTGAAGGGCGAGCGTAGCCTTCGCTCACAAACGACTCATGCGGCCAGTCCGTTCATCCGGCGGCCGCCAATCTGGAGGATGCCACGATGGACGCGAAGACAGGTTCGATTTCAGGAGGTTGCCCGGTCGGCGGAGACGGCGGCGTGCGCGCGCTGCTCGGCCGCACCAACAAGGACTGGTGGCCGGAGATGCTGGCGACCGAGATCCTCAATCCCAACGGCCCGACCAACCCGCACGGCGAGGATTTTGACTACGCCGAAGCGTTCAACACGCTCGACTACAAGGCGCTGAAAGCTGACCTGACCGCGCTGATGACCGACAGCCAGCCGTGGTGGCCGGCGGACTATGGGCACTACGGCCCGTTCTTCATCCGCATGGCCTGGCACGCGGCGGGCACTTACCGTACCGCCGACGGCCGCGGCGGCGCCAACAGCGGGCAGCAGCGCTTCGCTCCGCTCGACTCGTGGCCCGACAACGGCAACCTCGACAAGGCGCGCCGCCTGCTGTGGCCGATCAAGCAGAAATACGGCAAGGCCATCAGCTGGGCCGACCTGTTCATCCTGACCGGCAATGTCGCGATCGAGAGCATGGGCGGCCCGACGCTCGGCTTCGGCGGCGGCCGCCCCGACGTGTTCGAGCCCGAGCGCGACATCTACTGGGGCAGCGAGGACAAGTGGGTCAACGAGAACGTCCAGACCCGCATCGCGCCCGAACACGGCATGCACGAGATCGAAGGCCCGCTCGCCGCGATCCAGATGGGCCTGATCTACGTCAATCCCGAGGGCCCGCAGGGCAACCCGCACGACGACGAGGGCATGGCGCGCGACATGAAGGAAACCTTCGCCCGCATGGCGATGGACCCCGAGGAGACCGTCGCGCTGACAGCGGGCGGGCACACCTTCGGCAAGGCGCACGGCAACGGCGATGCCTCGCTGCTCGGCGCGGCCCCTTCGGGCGGCGACCTCGCCGCGCAGGGCTTCGGCTGGGTCAGCGGACACGAAAGCGGCGGGATCGGCGAACACACCGTCACCAGCGGCATCGAAGGCGCGTGGACCAACACGCCCGATACGTGGACCGAGAACTATTTCCGCCTGCTGTTGGATTACGATTACGAGCTGGTGCAGTCGCCCGCGGGCGCCAACCAGTGGCAGCCGATCGACCAGAAGGAAGAGGACATGGCCCCGGCGGCGTGGGATCCGAGCATCAAGGTGCCGACCATGATGACCACCGCCGACATGGCATTGAAACGCGATCCCGAATTCCGCGCGATCAGCGAGAAGTTCCGGGACGACCACGAGGCGTTCAAGGATGCCTTCGCCCGCGCGTGGTACAAGCTGACCCACCGCGATATGGGGCCCAAGGTGCGCTACCTCGGCCCGGAAGTCCCCGCCGAAGAGATGATCTGGCAGGATCCGGTGCCCGCAGGAACCGCGCCGTCCGATGCCGACGTGAAGGCGGTGAAGACCAAGATCGCCGACAGCGGACTTTCGGTCGCGCAACTGGTCAAGGCCGCCTGGGCCTCGGCCAGCACCTACCGCAAGACCGACTACCGCGGCGGCGCTAACGGTGCGCGCATCGCGCTCAGCCCACAGAAGGACTGGGACGTCAACGAACCGGCGGAACTGAAGAAGGTGCTCGACACGCTCGAGGGTCTGCGCGGCAACCTGAGCCTCGCCGATGCCATCGTGCTCGGCGGCGTGGTCGGACTGGAAAAGGCGGGTGCGGGCGACGTGCCCTTCACCGGCGGGCGCGGCGACGCGACGCAGGAACAGACCGATGTCGAGAGCTTCGACTGGCTCGAACCCGAGGCCGACGCGTTCCGCAACTACCTGCCCAAGAAGCTGGCGGTGAAGACCGAGGAACTGATGCTCGACCGCGCCAGCCTGCTCGGGCTGTCGGTGCCGGAAATGATCGTGCTGATCGGGGGCCTGCGCGTGCTCGGCGCAAACCACGGCGAGCGCGGCCACGGCCATTTCACCGATCGGCCCGGCGAACTGACCAACGACTTCTTCGTCAATCTGCTCGACATGACCAACGTATGGAAGGCAGTCGATGGGTCGGACGACGAGGAATACGTCGCCACCGACCGTGCCGAGGGCCACGAGAAATGGCGCGCCAGCCGCGCCGATCTCGTGCTCGGCTCCAACGCAGAGCTGCGCGCGGTGGCCGAGGTCTATGCCGAGAAGGGCGGCGAAACGAAGTTCGTTAAGGATTTCGTCGCGGCCTGGACGAAGGTGATGGACGCCGACCGGTTCGATCTCGCCTACGCGAAATACCACAAGGCGGCCTGATCCACCCGCATTGGCGAAACGAGGCCTCCGGCAGCAATGCCGGGGGCCTTTTTCCTTGGCTGAAGCCGTCTATCTCGGGGAATCTACTGGACAATGTCACGCGCGAGGCAGAGACAGCGCCCAGAAATTCCACCGGGAGATAGAGTCTCATGACCAGCCGCACCATTCTTCTCGCCGCCGCCTCGCTCGGCTCACTTTCGCTCGCCGCCGCGCCTGCCAGCGCCGACGAGGGTATGTGGACCTTCGACGGCTTTCCAGCAGAGCAGGTGCGTGAAGCCTACGGCTGGGCGCCCGACGCGGCATGGCTCGAGAAGGTGCAGAACTCGGCCGTGCGCCTCACCGGCGGCTGTTCGGCCAGCTTCGTTTCGCCCGACGGGCTGATCCTCACCAACCACCATTGCGTGGCGAGCTGCCTGTTCGACAATTCGAACGACGAGACGGACTACCTGCTCAACGGCTACGTCGCCGACCGGCGCGAGCGCGAGCTGAAGTGCCCCGGCCAGCAGGCCGAGGTCGTGACCATGATCACCGATGTGACCGACGACGTGACCGGCGCGATCGGCACGCTCACCGGCGAGGCGCTGACCAAGGCGCGTGACGCGAAGATCGCGGAGCTGGAATCGGCCGGCTGCCCCGACACCGAAACCACCCGCTGCCAGGTCGTCACCCTGTTCGGCGGCGGGCAGTACAAGCTCTACACCTACCGCAAGTATTCGGACGTGCGCCTCGCCTGGGCGCCCGAGGATCGCGCGGCGACGTTCGGCGGGGACCCGGATAACTTCAACTTCCCGCGCTATTCGCTCGATGCCAGCTTCCTGCGCGCCTACGAGAACGGCGAGCCCGTCTCCACGCCCGAGCATCTCACCTGGAACCCGCGCGCGCCGGAAGAAGGCGAGATCACCTTCGTGGTCGGCAACCCCGGCTCCACCGCGCGGCTGTGGACCGAGAGCCAGCGCGCGTTCGAGCGCGAGGTGCGCCTGCCCGTCACGGTCGCCACGATGTCCGAACTGCGCGGGCGACTGATCCGCGCGATGGACGAGAGCCCGCAGAAGGCACGCGAGGGCGGTGACCTGCTGAGCGGGGTGGAAAACTCGCTCAAGGTCTACATCGGCCGCACCGGCGCGCTGGGCGATCCGGCGTTCACCGCCACGCTCGCCGAGGCCGAGGCCGACCTCAAGGCGCGCAGCGCGAACGATGCCGCGATCGGCGATCCGTGGGCGGCGGTCGATCAGGCGTTGGCGAACTACCGCGCGCTCTATTTCCCGCTGCGCTTCACCCAGCCTTCGAGCGATCTCTACAGCTACGCCCGCACGCTGGTGTTCGCCGCGCAGGAACGGGCCAAGCCCAATGCCGAGCGGCTGCCCGGCTTCACCGACAGCGCGCTGCCGCTGACCGAGAAGCAGGTGCTGGACGAGCGCCCGGTCTATCCGTGGCTCGACAAGCTGACGATGGAGTGGAGCCTCAGCAAGGCGCGCGAATACCTCGGCGTCGACGATCCCGATTCGCAGCTCCTGCTCGGCAAGGAAAGCCCCGAGCAGCGCGCCGAGCGACTGATCGACGGATCGAAGCTGGCCGACCCGGCGGTGCGCAAGGCGCTGTGGGACGGCGGCATGGCCGCGATCGAGGCGTCGGACGATCCGATGATCCAGTATGCCCTCGCGCTCGCCCCGCGCCAGCGCGAGCTGGAGCAACTGGCGGACGAGCAGTATTCGGGCCCGCTCGCGGTCGCCGGAGCCAAGCTCGCCGATGCGCGCTTCGCCGCCTATGGCGACACGCTCTATCCCGACGCGACCTTCACGCTGCGCATCAGCTACGGCGCGGTGAAGGGCTGGACGCAGCGCGGCAACGAGGTCCCGATCCACACCACGATGGGCGGCACCTTCGATCGCGCGACCGGCAACGCCCCGTTCGATCTCGCTCCCGCCTTCGCCGCGAAGCAGGCCCAGATCGACGCGAACACGACCTACGATTTCGTGACCACCAACGACATCATCGGCGGCAACTCGGGCAGCCCCGTAATCGACCGCGCGGGCACGGTGATCGGCGCGGCGTTCGACGGGAACATCCACTCGCTGGGCGGCAACTACGGCTACGACGGGACGATGAACCGTACCGTGGCGGTCTCCACCGCGGCAGTGCAGGAAGCGCTCGAGACGATCTATCCGGCGCCCGCGCTGGTGGCGGAACTGGGCGGGGAGTAACGCCCCGGCTCAGCCGTAGTCGATCCGCACCTTGCCCGCCGCCTCGGCAGCGACGCGGCGGGCGGTGCCGGTGTCGCCCGCGCTCGCCAGCGCCACGCCCATGCGGCGGTGCGGGCGGCTCACGGGCTTGCCGAAGATCCGGACGTCCACCGTGCCGCCGGAGGTGTCCAGCGCTTCGGCCAGCCCCGAATAGCCTACTTGCTCGCTGTCGCGGTCGGCCAGGATCACCGCGCTCGCCGAAGGCCGCGCGCGGATCGGCTGCGGTATCGGCAGGCCCATGATCGCGCGCGCGTGCAAGTCGAATTCGGAAAGGTTCTGGCTCACCAGCGTGACCATGCCGGTATCATGCGGGCGTGGGCTCAGTTCGGAGAAGATCACCTCCTCGCCCTTCACGAAGAACTCGACCCCGAACAGGCCATAGCCGCCGAGGTCGTCGACCACCTTGTGCGCCATGTCCTGCGCGGAGGCGATCGCGGTGTCGGACATCGGCGTGGGCTGCCAGCTTTCCTGGTAATCGCCGCGTTCCTGCCGGTGGCCGATCGGCGGGCAGAACAACACGCCGTCCCGCGTCCGCACCGTCAGCAGAGTAATCTCGTAATCGAAATCGATGAACTGCTCGACGATCACTCGCCGCCGATCACCGCGCATGTTCGCCGTGGCGTAGTCCCACGCAGCTTCCAGCCCGGCGGCGTCCGCGACCTTGCTCTGGCCCTTGCCCGACGAGGACATGACCGGCTTTATCACGCAGGGAAACCCGGTGTGCCCGGCGCCCGCGAGAACCTCCTCCAGCGTCTCGGCATAGCGGTAACGCGAGGTCACGAGGCCGAGTTCATCCGCCGCGAGATCGCGAATGCGATCGCGGTTCATGGTGAGCTGCGTCGCGCGCGCGGACGGCACGACGTTGACCCCTTCGGCCTCCAGTTCGACGAGAACCTCGGTGCGGATTGCCTCGATCTCGGGCACGACGTAGTCCGGCCGGTGCTTCTCGACCGCCGCACGCAGCGCCGCGCCGTCGAGCATCGAGAACACCTCGCGCGCATCGGCCATCTGCATCGCGGGTGCGTGGTCGTAGGCGTCGCAGGCGACGACGTAAGCGCCCAGTCGCTTGGCGGAGACGACGAATTCGCGCCCGAGTTCGCCCGAGCCGAGGAGGAGGATTTTCGCGGTAAAGGCCATACCCGCCGACTACGGGCGAGGCCCGTGGCTGGCAATGGGGCGCGTCACGCCCGGCGGCGCTGCGGCTCGCTGTCCTGCGCGCATTCGATCTTGCCGCGCCCGCGCGCCCGCGCCCGGATCAGCGCGAGATCGGCGTGCTGCATCGTGGCGTCGGCGCTCGCCCCTATGGGCGCGATGCCCACG
Organism: Pelagerythrobacter sp.; assembly: GCF_041912895.1. Taxonomy (NCBI): domain Bacteria; kingdom Pseudomonadati; phylum Pseudomonadota; class Alphaproteobacteria; order Sphingomonadales; family Erythrobacteraceae; genus Pelagerythrobacter; species Pelagerythrobacter sp. The sequence continues at coordinate 21,159 of NZ_JAYSGI010000002.1, forward strand.
CAGGCGCGCAAGTCGATCTGGTCTTCCGAGCCCGGCGCATGGGTCGCTTCCGCCAGTTCGTCGAGCACGGCCCGCACCACGCAGGTGGCGGCGGCCGGGCCATCGTTCGGCAGCAGCACGCCGAAGCGCTCGTCGCCGATACGAGCGACGATGTGTTCGCGCCGCAGCAGGTCGCGCAGCAGCACCGCGAAGACGGTGATCACACGGTCGCCCGCGCGTGCGCCGTGGCGCAGGCCGATCCGGCGGACTTGCGCGATGTCGAGGATCGCCAGCGATCCGCCGGACCTGTGCCGCGCGAGATGGCGCAGCATGATGCGGAACGCGCGCCGGTTGGCGAGCCCGGTGAGCGGATCGGTCAGCGTGGCGGCGAACAGCTTCTGCTCGAGCGCGCGCCGTTCCTCGATCGAGCGCATGATGCCGAGCGCGCCGCAAACCTCGCCGGTTCCGTCGAGCAGCGGGCGAAGCTGGAGCGTGTACCAGTTCGCGCCCCCGTCCGCGGTCCGGGCGGCGAATTCGAACCAGCCCGTCGCACTGCCGCCGCGCATCACCACTTCGAGAAACGCGCGAAGCTTCTCGGCCTGGGCCGGCTCGGCGAGGTCGGCGAGATGCGGACGAATGAGCATGCCGGGAAGCTCGATCCCCAGCCGGTCGATCGCGGCCGACGCATGGATCACGAGTCCCTCGCGATCGAGCTTGATCACTATATCCGAATCCGTCTCCGCGAGCAGGCCATACAGTGCGGCCCCTTCGTGAAGGGTGAAATCTTCCACCATGCAAATCATGCCCCCGAAGCCCGGTTCATCCATTCAGCGAACAAACGAAATCACGCGCAACAATGATTTAACAAGCCGGTATTTGCACAACCCCGATACATACCAGCTCAAAGTTAATACGGTTAGCTAACTAAATTGACTACCGAATCGACTTTAGAGCGATATTAACCAAGGCACGTGGATTGTTGGAGTCATTTCGCATCGGGGCGATGCGGTCAAAGCTCGATCATGATCCGGACCTTGCCCGGCTCGGTCCCGAAGGCACGGGCGATCGCCTCCCGGCTGCGCATCAGCAGCTCGCGCGCCTCGGCATTGTCGTGGACGTCGGCCAGTTCGGCCTCGGACACCCCCAGCGCTTCTGCGAGCGCGTCCATGCGGCTGTCGATCGGGCGCGCCTTGCCCTTTTCCCACGCCCAGACGGTCGGCTTGCTCACGTCCAGCCGGTCGCCGAGCTGCGCGAGCGTAAGCCCGCGCGCCTTGCGCAGGCGCTGGAGCCGCATGCCGAACGATTCGCCGGGCTGGTTAACCGGGCGCGGCTCGAGATCGATGTCGCTGCGCAACTGCGCCGCGGCGAGCGCTGCCTCGGAAATCGCGGTGTCGAAACGGCAGCCATAAAGCGCGCCGCTGGCCCAGACGACGTGCGCGGTCGTCAATCCAACGTGCGGCAGATCGATGTCGATCGCATCGCCGACCGCCAGCGCATCGTCGCTCTCGAGCAGCAGTCCGGTCGCCGAGGCGTTGTGGACCTGCACCGGCTGGACGTCGCCCGCGGCACGGCCGCCGACGGTCTCGAAGCGGAGCGTGCGGCGCTGCGAGCCCCGCTTGCCTTCGCCCTGCGTGTTGCCCTCGAGATGTGCCGCGATCGCCATGCGCCGCTCCTTTCCTGAAGCGGCAGTCGGCGCTGGGGGTTAAGGAATGGTTAGGCGGCGCGGCGAATGCGGCTAACCGTGTCCGATCACGCCTCGTCGCCCGCGTCGAGCCCGTAGGCGGTGTGCAGCACGCGCACCGCGAGTTCGGTCTCGTCCTCGTCGATCATCACGCTGATCTTGATCTCGCTGGTAGAGATCGCCTGGATGTTGATCCCGCGATCCGACAGCGCGCGGAACATCGTGCTGGCGACGCCCGCATGGCTCTTCATACCCACACCCACGACGCTGATCTTAGCGATCTTGCTGTCGGTGATGATGCGGTTGAAGCCGATCTCGCCGCGCCTGTCTTCCAGCAGCGCCTGCGCGCGCGCGAGGTCGGCCTGGGGCACGGTGAAGGTCACGTCGGTCTCGCCCTTGTCGCGCCCGACGTTCTGGATGATCATGTCGACGTTGATACTCGCGGCGGCGAGCGGCTCGAAGATATGCGCCACCGCGCCCGGCTTGTCGGGCACGCGGGTGAGGATCACCTTCGCCTCGTTCTTGTCGTGCGCGATGCCGGTTACAAGCTGGCGTTCCATGTCGCCGTTCTCCACCAGTTGGTTCATTTCCTCTTCCGACACGATCATCGTGCCGGGCAGGTCGTCCGCCGGGATCGCATCGTCGCCGATGAAGCTGGAGAGGACCTGCAGGCGCACGCCTTCCTTCATCGCGAGGCCGACCGAACGGGTCTGGAGCACCTTGGCCCCGACGCTGGCGAGCTCCAGCATCTCCTCGTACGTCACCGCCTTCAGCTTGCGCGCCTTGGCGACGATCCGCGGATCGGTGGTGTAGACCCCGTCCACGTCGGTGTAGATATCGCATCGGTCCGCCCCCACCGCCGCGGCGACCGCGACCGCCGAGGTGTCCGAGCCGCCGCGCCCCAGCGTCGTTATGCGGCCATCCGCGCCGATGCCCTGAAAGCCGGGGATCACCGCGATCTCGCCCGCCGCCATCGAGGCGGTGAGCTTGTCGGAATCGATCGCGTCGATCCGCGCCTTGGCGTGCGCCTCCACCGTGTGCACGGGAAGCTGCCAGCCGAGCCACGAGCGCGCCTTCGAACCGAGCGACTGGAGCGTGAGCGCGAGCAGCCCGCTCGTCACCTGCTCGCCGCTGGCGACGACCACGTCGTATTCGGCCGGATCGTAGAGCGCGTTCGCTTCGCGGCAGAAGTTCACCAGCCGGTCGGTCTCACCCGCCATGGCCGAAACGACCACCGCGACCTCATGCCCGGCGGCTTGCTGCTTGCGCACGATGTTCGCGACGCGGCGGATGCGCTCGGTCCCGGCCATCGAGGTGCCGCCGAATTTCATCACGATGCGCGCCAAGAACCCCGAGCCTCCCGCTGGTTTCGGTCGAACCGCGCTGTTAAGGGGGCCTCATGGGCGATGCAACACCACAGGGCGAAACCAAAACTACGGCCGGGCAAACCATCCGGCCCGGCGAGGCCGCGCATTTCGGCAAGCTGGCGCGCGACTGGTGGGATCCGAAGGGCTCCTCAGCCATGCTCCACAGGCTCAACCCGGTGCGGCTCGGCTTCGTGCGCGAAGCGATCGATGCGCACTGGGGCGTCGACGCGGCGCTGCGACCGCTGGCCGGCAAGAGCGCGCTCGACGTCGGTTGCGGTGCGGGCCTGTTGTGCGAACCGCTCGCCCGCCTCGGCGCGGACGTGACCGGGGTCGACGCCGCGCCCGAGAACGTCGCCGCCGCCGCGCACCATGCCGAGGGCGCCGGGCTCGATATCCGCTACGTCTCGGGAGAGATCGGCGCGTTGGACCTCGGCAGGTTCGATCTCGTGACCTGTCTCGAGGTGATCGAACACGTCGCGGACAAACCCGCCTTCATCGCCGCGCTGGCGGCCCGCCTCGCGCCCGGCGGGCTGATGGTCCTCTCCACCCCCAACCGCACCCCGCAATCGCGCCTGCTGCTGGTCGGCGCGGCCGAAGCGGTTGGCGCGATCCCGCGCGGGACGCATCACTGGGAGGATTTCGCCACGCCCGACGAATTGCGCGAGCTGCTGGCCGATGCCGGGCTGGCGATGGGGGAGCCGCGCGGCATCGCCTTCTCGCCATCGAAGGGCCTGCACCTATCGGGCGATCTGGCACTGAACTATATCGCCACCGCGACGCGCGCCTAAACCCGCCGCAGCCGCCCACGGTAGTGCACCACCGGGCCGACCAGCGGCAGCGCCACCGCCACGTCGAATACGAAATCGTCGCCCTCGGCGCGCTCGGTCGCGACGATCCGCGGCGCGAGGAATCGCGGCAGCGGGATGCGGAACGCGCTCCATCCGCGCAGCACCATGCGCAAGCCGAGCTCATCGCCCGGCAGATCGAACTGGAAGCGCAGCGGGCCGAAGCGCTCCTCGATCCTGCGCCCCGCCTGGCTCAGGTGGCTGTGGAAACGATGCAGGCCGAAGCTGCGGGTCCAGCGCTCGATCCCGTCCCGCTCGGCAAAGGCGACGTGGACCGGATAGTGGCCCGCAGGCGGAAAGCCCCCGATCGCGCCGGCCAGCCGCGCGAGCAGGGCGGCCCCGCGTTCGACGGTGCCTTCGCCCTCGGCCCCGCCGTCCCCGACAATCGCATGCATCGTGCGGACCGGTTCGGGTAGCCGATCGTAGCCCGCGCCCATCACCCGGCGATAGACCGGGGGATGCGCCGTTTCCTCGATCTCGGTCGCAGCGCGCAGGCCGCCCAGCAGTGGGCCGAAATCGCCGAGCGCGAACAGGCGCGACGTGTCGCGCGCACCGGCCTCGAGCGCCCCGTCGCGCAATCGCCGCGCGACGAGCTGCGCCGCGAGCACGGGTATCTCGGGGCCGTCGCCGTCTTCGGCGATCACCGTCCACCGGCGCAGCACCGGCTCGTCCCCCCGCCACCCGGCGGCTTCGACCGACATCGCCGAACGCGTGCTGCCATAACGCGCGAGCCGGCGCTGGAGCGGCAGCAGCATCCCGCCGAGCGCGGTTAAAGAGCGCAGCCAGCCCTGCCTGACGAGCGCCGACAACATGCGCCCCGCGATCATCTGCGCCGCGCTTTCGTTGCCGGCGCGGAACGACGCCGCGGGCGCGCCCGGCAGCGCCTGCGGCGCCAGTTCGAGGTCGGGAATGTCGGCGAGCGCGACCCACCGCGTCACCGGCCGCCGCCCGGCAACGGCGAACACGCGCCGCTGCAATCCGTGCAGCCCGAAAGCCTCGCTCCAGCGCCGCCCGTGCCACACGCGGATCGGCTTGCCCGCATAGCTCAGCGCCGCCGCGGCGATCAAGGCGCCACCGGTGGCCGCGGTCGAGGCTCCGAGCGCCATGTCGACCGCGTCGACCCGGTCGAGCGGCGCGGCCAGTTCGCGCAGCACCGCCCCGGTCAGCGCAGGCACGGTGGAGGCGCCCGCGAGCACCGCGACCCCAGCCGTCCGCGCCGCGTGGTCGAGTTCGCCGATGCCGCAGACGAAATCGCGCGCGTCGGCGAGATCGGTATAGTGGACGCCCGCGGCGATGCAGGCTTGCGGCACGCGGTACGAGTTGCCCTGGAACGGCCCGGCCGCGTCGATCAGCAGGTCCGGCCGGGCCTCCGCGAGCACGGGCACGAGATCGCCCTCGCGATCGGCGCGCAGGGCCTCCGATCCTTGCAGCGTTCGGGCGAATCCTCGCGCTCGCGCAATGTCGCGCCCGGCGACGATCACCGTCCACCCGTCGCCCGCCAGCCGCCGCGACAGCCGCGCGCCGAACCCGCCGTAGCCGCCGAGGATGAGCACGCGGTTCATGGCAGCACCCGCCGCGCCTGCTCGGGCGTGGGCACGAAGCAGCGTTCGCGCCGCCCGAACCAGCGATAGCGGTTGCGCGCGACGAGGCCGTAGACCGCATCGCGCAAGGGCCGCGGTACGATCCGCAGTGCGCCGAGCGCCCTCCACGGCCAGCCGAGCCCTTCGGCGATGGCGAGCGCGGCATCGCTGTTGCGTCGCACCCGGTCGCCTTCGACGAGGATGAAGGTTTCCGGGTCGAGCGGGTCGATCCCGAAGCGCGCCATCAGCGCCGCGCCCGCTGCGCCCTGCATCGTCGCGAGGCGGAAATGCCCGCGCCGGTCATGCCTGAGGATGAAGCGCGCATTGGCCGAGCACAGGATGCAGTCGCCGTCGAACACCACGACCGGATGCGCCCCCGCCCCCGTCACAGCGTCAGTCGCTCACGGGAGCCGCGCAGCGCGCGCCATCGCGCGCAGCGACGCCGATCGCCGGATCGTCGGTAAAGATTCCCTTGACCCCCGCGCGCGCCAGCAGGGTCCAGATCTGTTCGGGGCAACCGCGCGCGGCATCGCTCTCCCCACGTCGCAGCGGCGGCGGCAGGAAGGCGTTTTCCTTGCGCAGTGTCCATGCATGGACATCCAGCCCGGCGGCGTGCGCGGCGGTGACGAGCCCACTCGGCGTCCCGTCGCCCTCCAGCACCAGCCGGATGTCCGCGCCGACCACGTCGGCGTATTCGGCGATCCGCTCCATCCCGGCCATCGTCACCATGTCGGCATAGCGCATGTCGGGCGCTTCCGCCGGGCCGCCTTCGACCGTGACGAGCTGCACCAGCCGGTAATCGCTTTCGCGCGCCAGCCGCTTCAGCGGCGCGACCTCGAAGCTCTGGATCAGCACCGGATCGTCCGGCTCCAGCCCGGCGTCGGCGAGCGCGCGCAGCATCAGCGCGACCGTGTCGAGCCCCGCCTGTTCGCGCAGGAAGGTCGGGTGCTTGAGTTCGGGAACGAGCCCGATGCGGCGGCCCGTCTCGGCCTCCTTCGCCTTTACCAGCGCCGCGATCTCGGCGAACGTCGGCACCGGGTAGAGCCCGTCGAACCGCGCATTCGCGGGCCGCAGCGCGGGTAGCCGCTCCTTCGCGCGCAAGGTGCGCAATTCGGCGAGCGTGAAGTCTTCCACGAACCAGCCGGTCACGCTCTGCCCGTCGATGTCCTTCGTCTGCCGGCGATCGGCGAATTCGGCATGATCGGCGACGTCGGTGGTGCCCGAAATCTCGTTCTCGTGCCGCGCGACGAGCACGCCGTCCTTGGTCGCCACCAGGTCCGGTTCGATATAGTCCGCGCCCTGGTCGATCGCGCGTTCGTAGGCCGCCAGCGTATGCTCGGGCCGTTCGCCGCTCGCACCGCGGTGGGCGATCACCAGCACGCCGTCACCGCCTTGGGCCAGCGCCGGTGCGGCCGCGAGGCAGGCGAGCAGCGCCGTTAGCCAAATCTTGACCATGGTGTGCGACAGTGATCCGGTCATGTTGAAGAAGCTCCTCTTCGTGGCGGCTGCCGTGATCGGGCTCATCTACGGGTCTGGCAGCGATCTGGCCTCGGTCAAGCGCGCTATGCTCGGCGCGGCGAACGACAATGCGCGCGGCTTCACCCCGGCCGACGACGGCGGCTGGGGCTCCGGCTCGACCTACTGAAGCGCCGCTGCCCATTCGTCTGGCGAAAACCCCACCAGCAGCCCGCCCGGATGTTCGACCACCGGCCGCTTGATCATGCTCGGATGCTGTTGCAGCAGCGTGACGGCCTTGTCGGCGTCGATATCGGCCTTCTCCGCATCGGACAGCTTACGAAAGGTCGTCCCGCGCCGGTTGAGAACGGTATCCACCCCTGCGGCGGCGATCCAGCGCCGCAGCTTCGCGGGATCGGCGCTTTCCTTCTTGTAGTCGTGGAAGGTGTAGTCGATCCCCTCGGCCTCGAGCCACAGCCTCGCCTTCTTCACCGTGTCGCAATTGGGGATGCCGTAGACCTCGATGCTCATGTGTCGTCCTCGATGCGGAATTCGTGGATGCGCGGATCGTCGCAGGCGAACAGCGTATATCCGGCGTAGAATTCGCGCCGCCCGCGCGCCTGCGTTGCGCGATGTTCGGCGAGCCTGCCCCAGCCGCGCGCCGAGGCCTCGTCCGCCCATTCGGACAGCGCGATCACCTCGCCGTCGTCGGCGGTGTAGCTCTTGAACGAAAGATAGCCGGGCTGCGCCTGCGCCAGTGCGAGCATTCGTTCGGATTCCGCCTCGTAGGCCGCGTAGTCGATATCGGCGCGCTTGCGGTTGCGGGACACGACGAGGAACATCAGCCGCGCCCGCCCAGATGCGCGTCGGCGATGGCCACCGCCAGCGCGTCCGCCGCATCGGCGCCCGCGACTTGCGCGCCGGGCAGCAGGACCTTGAGCATGGCCTGGACCTGGCGCTTGTCCGCTGCGCCGGTGCCGACCACCGCCTTCTTCACCAGCCGCGCGGCATGTTCGCGCACCTCGATATTCGCCACGCCGCACGCCGCCAGCACCGCGCCGCGCGCCTGCGCGAGCTTGAGCGTCGATTGCGGGTTCTTGTTGGCGAACACTTCCTCCGCCGCCGCGCGATCGGGCCGGTGCGCCGCGATCACTTCGGCCACGCCCGCCTGCAACACCGCGAGCCGCGCGGCCATCGGCGCCTTCGCATCGGTCGCGATCTGGCCGTTTGCGACATGCGACAGCCGCGCGCCCTCGACCCGCACCACGCCCCAGCCGGTGCAGCTGAGCGAAGGATCGAGCCCGAGGATCAGCATCGGATCAGTCGAGCTTCTCCATGATCTCATCCGAAATCTCGTAGTTGCCCCACACCGTCTGCACGTCGTCGTCGTCGTCGAGCGCGTCGACCAGCTTGAGCAGCGTGCCGGCGTCCTTCTCGTCGAGTTCGACCGTGAGGTTGGGCTTCCACGCCAGCTTGACCGTCTCGGCCTCGCCCAGCGCCTTTTCGAGCGCGGAGGAAACTTCGTGCAAGTCGTCCGCCGCGGTCCAGATCTCGTGGCCGTCGTCGTCCGACTGGATGTCCTCGGCCCCCGCTTCCATCGCCGCCTCGAGGATCTTGTCCTCGCCGCCCGCCGATGCCGGATAGTAGATCAGCCCGAGCCGCTCGAAGCCGTGCGCCACCGAGCCCGATGCGCCGAGATTGCCGCCGTTCTTGCTGAACGCCGTGCGCACGTTGGTGGCGGTGCGGTTGCGGTTGTCGGTCAGCGCCTCGACGATGATCGCGCTGCCGCCGGGGCCGTAGCCTTCGTAGCGGACCTCTTCGTAGTCGTCGCCTTCGTTGGCACTCGCCTTGTCGATCGCGCGCTGGATATTGTCCTTGGGCATCGACTGCGCCTTGGCCGCGTTGACCGCCAGCCGCAGGCGCGGATTCATGTCGGGGTCGGGCATGCCCATCTTGGCCGCGACGGTGATCTCGCGCGAAAGCTTGGAGAACATCGCCGAGCGCTTTTTATCCTGCGCGCCCTTGCGATGCATGATGTTCTTGAACTTGGAATGGCCTGCCATGGGTACCTTCGCGAAACGTGTGGATCAGCGGCGCGCCGCATCGTCCCCGCGCTCCTAGCGAAGCCGGGCGTGCCGGGCAATCGCGCCGCGGCTGATCAGGGCGCAATATCGAAGTGCAGCACCTCCTCGCGCGTGCCGAGCTTGCCGTAGAGCGCGCGGGCGGGTTCGTCTTCCGGCGCGGTATCGGCCTGGACGTAGACCATCCATGCGCCGATCTCGCGCGCGATGCGGCGCAATGCCTCGATCAATGCCGTGGCCACCCCGCGGCGGCGGCAGCTTTCGGCGACCGCGAGATCGTAGATGTAGACTTCGCTGCGCGCCTGTTCGAACTTGGGCAGCACATAGGCTGCGAGCGCGCCTACCATCTTTCCCTCGCCCTCCGCGACGAGCAGCACGGTTTCTGCACGCGCGAGCAGGGCGTCGGCATAGGCATCGTCAGGAGGATTCGCAGCGTAATTCTCGCGATCGTCGAACGCAGCGCCAAACAGCGTATTCATGGCGCGGAAACGCGGCAGATCGCCCGGCCCGAGCCGCGCGACGGCGAACTCCGCCGTGCCGGTCAGACCTTCACCGCCGTGCCGCTGGCCGAGACCATCAGCATCGAGCCGGTGTCGCCGATCACCTCGTAATCGAGATCGACGCCCACCACCGCGTTGCCGCCGCGCGCGCCGCATTCGGCCTGCAATTCCTCGATCGCCTGTTCGCGCGCGTCGCGCAGGATGCGCTCGTAGCTGCCCGAGCGCCCGCCGACGATGTCGCGGATATTGGCGAACAGGTCGCGGAACAGGTTGGCGCCGACGATCACTTCGCCGGTGACCACGCCGAGATAGTCCTGGATCGGCCGCCCCTCGATCGTGTGCGTGGTGGTGACGATGATGCCGCGCGCGTCTTTCCAGGGGCTAGCCATTGACGATCGTTCCTCCGTTGGGATGCAGGACCTGCCCCGACATATAGGACGAATCCTCGCAGGCGAGGAACAGGAAGGCGGGCGCGACTTCGTTCGGCTGGCCGGGGCGGCCCATCGGCGTGCCTTCGCCGAAGTGCTCCATCTTCTCGGGGCTCGCGCCGCCGAAGGGGTTGAGTGGGGTCCAGATCGGCCCCGGCGCGACCGCGTTCACGCGGATTCCATCGCCGACGAGGTTTTCGCTGAGCGAGCGGGTGAAGGCGGTGATCGCGCCCTTGGTCGCCGAATAGTCGAGCAGCTCGCTTGCGCCCTGGTACATCGTCACGCTGGTGCAATTAACGATCGCGGCGCCCTTTTTCAGATGCGGGCGCGCCGCTTGGACGAGGTAGAACATCGAAAAGATGTTGGTCTGGAACGTGCGCTGGAGCTGCTCGACCGTGATGTCCTCGATGTTCTTGTCGGGATGCTGCTCGCCCGCGTTGTTGACCAGCACGTCGAGCCGGCCCCACTTGTCGATCACCTTGGCGACGAGCGCCTTGCCGACCGCGGGATCGCCCAGATCGCCTTCGTGCAGCAGCGCCTCGCCGCCTTCCTGCTCGATCGCGTCCGCCGTGATCCGCGCGTCATCGTCTTCCTCGAGATAGGCGATGGCGACGTTCGCCCCCTCGCGCGCGAACAGCACCGCGGTCGCGCGCCCGATCCCGCTGTCGCCGCCGGTGACGATCGCGACCTTGCCTTTCAGCCGCCCCGATCCCGGATAGCGCGGCTCCCACTCGGGCTTATCGCCCATCGCGGCTTCGTGGCCGGGCATCTTCGGCTCTTCGCCGGTTTCCTCGACGAAAGCCTTGTCGACGGGCTCGGTGGTTCCGGACATGCGCGTTCCTTCCATGCAATCAGGTGGTTGCATGGAAGGAAAGCGCGGTTCGAGATTACGGTTCCTGCATCAATGCACGCAGCACGCCTCAGCCGAGCCCGAGCGCCAGCTCAGAAGATCACTCACGAACGGACTCTGCAGTCTCTCGCTTAATTCTTCTACTCAGCATAACGAGGCCGCAAAGTTGCGCTGTGAAAGAGAGTTTGAGTGGAATGTCTGAGAATTCGAAGCAAAGTTTCGCTGCCATGTTGGTAGGTGACGTGTTTGCCTCGATGCATCGGCGCGAGCTTCACGACAGTCAGGCATCGCGCAGAGACTTGGTTCGCACGTCTTTTGCCGCGATCGAAGGCTTCGTATGGATCTTTCGTGAGCACATTGTCGAAGCGGCAGACTCCACCTACGGCTTAACGGAAGAAGAAAGCCAAGTTCTCGCCGAGAATTCCTATCAGGTGAACGATCAAGGCAGGATCAATGCACAACCCAAGTTCCTGCCGATGTTGTCGCAGGTGCGGTTGATTGCTCGTATTGCAGCCAGGATCGCTCCCGAAGCGGAAATCGATTTCTCGGGCTCGGATTGGAAGAGTATGCGCGAGGCGGTGCGAGTCCGCAATCGCATCACCCATCCCAAGACCACCGCCGATCTTGAACTGAGCAAAGGCGATGTCGATCGAAGCGTCTCAGCGTTCTTCTGGTTTGGTGAAGCGGCTTCAAGCGCTATGGAACACGCCAACGTCGCGGTGCATGGCTACCTCGGCCTCTTCAAAGATGTGCTTGAGAAGCTCAAGGCTGGCGACCCCGAGACAACGTTGCTCTATCAATACATCGCCAAGTCCGGCGACGAGAGTTGACGCCTCAACTCATCCCCAGAGCTGCCTTATAGGTTTCCAGCAGCATTTCCATTTCGGCACGGTCATCCGGCTTCATCTTCCGCAGGCGGTAGATTTGCCGCATCATCTTGGTGTCGTAACCAACTGCTTTGCCCTCTGCGTAGACGTCGCGGATGTCGTCAGCGATGCCCTTCTTCTCTTCCTCGAGGCGTTCGATGCGCTCGATCAGCAGGCGCAGGCGGTCGTCGGTGGTTTCGGCCATTTCAGGGATGCTCCGGATATGTGTGCGAGAATCGCTCGGCGCGTCCGATAGCCATCCCGTCGGATTCGGTGAACCCCGCCCGAGCGATTATTCCCGTGCGTTCTTCGCCACGCTCGCTTCCATCCGCGCGAGTTGCTCCTCGGTCGCGGGGGACTGGCGCTTGGCCTTCCATTCTTCCTGCGGCATGCCGTGGATCAGTTCGCGCGCGGCGGCCTTGTCCCCGTCGTATCCGGCCTCGCGTATCCAGTCGGCGAGGCAATTGCGGCAGAACCCGGCGAGGCCCATCAGATCGATGTTCTGCGCATCGTGCCGGTGGCGCAGGTGGCGCACCAGCCGGCTGAACGCCGCGGCTGCCGTAGCGTCATCGAGATCGTCGAGCGGGTCGGGCGAATTCGTATCCATCGGGCGCTTTTCCTTGTCTTGCAATCAGCCTCTGGCATAGCCCGAGGCCATGCAAAAGCTCGATCCGCGCGCCCGCAAGGTCAAGATCCTCGCCACCACCGGCCCCGCCAGCCGCGAGCCGGAGATGCTGCGCAAGCTGTTTCGCGCCGGGGCCGACGCCTTCCGCGTCAACATGAGCCACGGCGACCATGCCACCCATGCCGAAACGATCAAGGCGATCCGCGCGCTGGAAAAGGAGTTCGGCCGCCCGATCGCGATCCTGTGCGACCTGCAGGGGCCGAAGCTGCGCGTCGGCGAATTCAGGGACGGGCAGGCGGTGATCCGCCATTCGGGCCATTTCACGCTCGACCGCAATCCCGCGCCGGGCGACGAAACCCGCGTCCACCTGCCGCACCCGGAACTGTTCGGCCTGCTCGAGAAAGGGCAGCGCCTGCTGATCAACGACGGCAAGATCCGCCTGCGGGTGATCAAGGCCGATACTGACGCGATCCTGTGTTCGGCCGAAGTCGGCGGGGTGATTTCCGACCGCAAGGGCGTCAACGTACCCGACGCCGAAGTGCCGATCCCCGCGCTCACCGAAAAGGACCGGCGCGACCTTGCCTTCGCGGTCAGGGAAGGGGCGGACTGGATCGGCCTGTCGTTCGTCCAGCGGCCCGAGGATCTGGCCGAGGCGCGCAAGCTGATGGGCGGCGCGGGTGCGCAGGGCCCCGCGCTCTGCGCCAAGATCGAGAAGCCGATGGCGGTGCGCCGCCTGCCCGAGATCGTCGAACTGGCCGACGGGATCATGGTGGCGCGCGGCGATCTGGGCGTGGAGCTGGAACCGCAGGAGGTTCCGCCGCTCCAGAAGAAGATCGTCAACATGGCGCGCACCGCGGGCAAGCCGGTGATCGTGGCGACGCAGATGCTCGAATCGATGATCGAGAGCCCTGCGCCGACGCGCGCCGAAGTCTCCGACGTCGCCAACGCGGTCTACGACGGGGCCGATGCGGTGATGCTCAGCGCGGAGACCGCGGCGGGCGAATGGCCGGAAGAGGCGGTGACGATCATGGACAAGATCGCCACCCAGGTGGAACGCGACGACGCCTATATCGGCCGCGTGCGCTTCCTCGAAACCCCGCCCGACCGCACCACCGCCGATGCACTGGCGCATGCCTGCATGACGATCGCCGATACCGTCGCGGTCGCCGCGATCACGGTGTTCACCGGATCGGGCAGCACCGCGCGCCGCGTCGCGCGCGAGCGGCCCGGCGTGCCGATGCTGGTGCTCACCCCCTCGATGGCGACCGCCCGGCGCGTCGGCCTGCTGTGGGGCGCGCACGCGGTCGCGACGAAGGACATCGGCAGCTTCGAGGAGATGATCGCCAAGGGCAAGCGCATGGCGCTGCGCCACGGCTTCGCCCGCGCGGGCAGCAAGCTGATCGCGCTGGCGGGCGTGCCGTTCGGGACTCCGGGCAGCACCAACCTCCTCCACGTGGTGACGCTGACCGGCGACGAACTGGACAAGCACGGCGGATGAGCGCGGGCCAGCCCGCCGCGCGCTGCCACTGCGGCGCGGTCGCCATCGAACTGGTCGCATGGCCGGCCGAGATCACCGTGCGCGGTGGAAAGCAGGCGCGGCGACGCTGAAAGGCGTGGTGATCCTGATCCTGGGCACCGGCATCCTCGTCACTGTCGGGATCAGGATGGCGACCGGGGTGCCGCCCTCGTCCACGCTGATGCTAGTGTTCGGCGGCCTTGCGCTCGTCGCCAACCTCGTATGCCTGCGCCTGTTGTGGCGCTTTCGCGAGCAGGACATCAACATGTCGAGCACTTTCGAATGTTCGCGCAACGACGTGATCGCCAATCTCGGCGTGCTGATCGCCGCAGGCGCGGTCGCGTAGCTCGATTCGCCGTGGCCCGATATCGTGATCGGGCTCGCCATGGCCTTCGTCATCCTGCGCTCGGCGCTGCGGGTGTTGCGCGAGGCCGTGCCGCAGTTGAAGGCGCCGGAAGCCGCGCCGCGCTGAGCCCTATCTAGCGGCGCTTTCCAGCCGAGCTCGCGCTTCGTTCTCCCCGATCAGCGGCAGTAACTCGGCCATGTCGGGACCGTGATCCATGCCAGTCAGCGCCCGGCGCAGGGGGAGAAACAGCGGCTTGCCCTTACGCCCCGTCGCTTGCTTGAGCGCGGCGGTTAGCGCGTGCCACGGGTCGTCACCCCATTCGAGCAGACGCGCGGCCTCGTCGAGATACGCGCGGTCTTCATCCGTGAAATCCACTGGCGCGATCGGGCCGGTGACGAGGCGCCACCATTCGTCAGCCTCGCCTACGTGCGAAAGGTTCGGGCGCACCGCATGCCAGCCCGCCTCATCCATCCCCGAGGGCAGGCGATCGCGCACAGGGGCGAAACCGAGTTGATGCACGATCGCGGCGTTCACCCGCTCCAGTTCGGCATCGTCGAACCGCGCCGGCGCGCGGCCAAACGTCGAAAGGTCGAACGTCGCCACCAGCGCATCGCGGTCGGCGATCGGCTCGACCGGCAGCGAGGTGCCGATCCGCGCGAGCAGCGCGACCAGCGCCTCGGGCTCGATCCCGCGTTCGCGAAAGGCATCGCAGCCGAGCGCGCCGAGCCGCTTCGACAGCTTGCCCTCGCTGCCGACCAGCAATGCCTCGTGCGCGAAGCGCGGCACCGGCCCGCCCAGCGCGGTGAACATCTGCACCTGTACCGCGGTGTTCGAAACGTGATCCTCGCCCCGCAGCACGTCGGTGACGCCCATCTCGATGTCGTCGACCGCGCTCGGCAACATGTAGAGCCATGAGCCGTCGGCGCGGCGTACGACCGGATCGGACAGCTGCGCGGGATCGAATTTCTGCGCGCCGCGAACGCCGTCGTCCCACGCGATCGGCTCGTCGTGGTCGAGGTGGAAGCGCCAGTGCGGCGCAATGCCCTCCGCCGCCTTCGCCACATGGTCGGCCTCGGTCAGCGCCAGCGCCGCGCGGTCGTAGATCGGCGGCAGCCCGCGCCCGAGCAGGATCTTGCGTTTCAGTTCCAGTTCCAGCGCCGTCTCGTAGCAGCGATAGACCCGCCCCGCCGCACGCAGCGTTTCGAACGCCGCCTCGTAGTGCGCGAGCCGGGCCGACTGCCGCTCCTCGCCGTTGGGGTCGAGACCGAGCCAGGCGAGGTCGGCGCGGATGGAATCGACATATTCCTCGCGGCTGCGCTCCGCATCGGTGTCGTCGATCCGCAGCAGGAAACGGCCGCCCGCCTGCTTCGCCAGCATCCAGTTGTGCAGCGCGGTGCGGATATTGCCGACATGCAGCCGCCCGGTGGGCGACGGCGCGAAGCGGGTGATCGTGGTCATGCCCGGCCCGATAGCCGAGCGCCGCCGCTATTGCGAGAACAGGGTGACGCCGTGTCCGCCGCCAGACAGTTCGACGCCGTTCGAGGGCGTGCGCCGCGCCGTGGTCACTGCATCGAGCGCAGTGGCCAGCCGCTGCTGTTCGGGATGGACGGCGATGCGGCAGGTCGGGCGGTTGGCCGGGCGATCGGTCGCCAGCGCGCCGCCATCGTAAGTGTACGTCCAGTCGAACCCGGCGCAGCGCGGCTCGAAGTGGATGCGCTCGTCCTCGATCGACAGCGCGATGCCGATCTGCCCGCCGACTTCGGTGCCGTCGATCCCGGCGACGCGGTATTCGCCGACGAGCGAGGCCGGCGCTTCGGCCGTGTCGGGCGCTTCGGTTTCCGGGGCGGTATCGCCGGACGCGGTCTGGCACGCGGCCAGCGTGGCGAGCGAAAGGGCGGCGAGGATCGTGCGCATGGTCGGTCTCCTTCGCGCGCCACGATACGCGCGAAAGCGGATACGAAAAAGCCCCGCCGAATCGCTTCGGCGGGGCTCGTTCGGTTACGCCTCGGCGTGGGAGGAGATTACTGCTCCTCGCTCGCCTCGGGCGCCGCTTCGGTCGCGGTCTCGGCGGCTTCGCCCTCGTCCGACTGCTGCAGGTATTCGCCCGCGTCGGCGTCGGTGCCGTGGGTTTCGCCTTCGACCCGCGCCAGCGGATCGTCGCCGATCGCCGCTTCGGGGCCCTGCGCCAGTTCGGCTTCGTGCTCCTCCGCAGCGGTCTGCGCCGCGACCAGCGCTTCCTGCTGCTTCTTCCACGCGGCGCGCAGCGCGGCGTCGCGGCTGGAGGCGGTCACGCGCACCCGGTTCATCGCCGCGCCGGTGCCGGCGGGGATGAGACGGCCGACGATCACGTTCTCCTTAAGGCCGATCAGCGTGTCCTTCTTCCCTTCGACCGCCGCCTGCGTGAGCACGCGGGTGGTTTCCTGGAACGAAGCGGCCGAGATGAACGAACGCGTTTGGAGCGAGGCCTTGGTGATGCCGAGCAGGATCGGGTTACCCGCCGCCGGCGCCTTGCCCTTGCCGAGCTTCGCGTTGATCTCGTTCATCTCTTCCAGGTCGACCTGTTCGCCCGGCAGCAGCGTGGTGTCGCCGCTGTCGGTGATCTCGACCTTCTGCAGCATCTGGCGAACAATCACCTCGATGTGCTTGTCGTTGATCTTCACGCCCTGAAGCCGGTAGACTTCCTGGATTTCGTTGACGAGGTACTCGGCCAGCGCCTCGACCCCCATCACTTCCAGAATGTCGTGCGGGTTGGGCGAGCCCGAGATCAGCGTGTCGCCCTTCTTGACGAAGTCGCCTTCCTGAACGTCGATCACCTTGGTCTTGGGGATCAGGTATTCCACCCGATCACCTTCCTCCGGCACGATCGCGATCTTGCGCTTGGCCTTGTATTCGCGAACGAATTCGATCTTGCCCGAAATTTTGGCGATGATCGAGTTGTCCTTCGGCATGCGCGCCTCGAACAGTTCGGCCACCCGCGGCAGACCGCCGGTGATGTCGCGCGTCTTGGCGGCTTCGCGGCTCGCACGGGCGAGAATGTCGCCCGCATTGACCTGCTGGCCGTCCTCGACCGAGAGCGTGGTGCCCGGGGCGAGCATGTAGCGCGCCGCCTCGGTATCGTCGCCCTTGCCGTCGCCTTCCTCGCCCAGCAGGGTGAGGCGCGGACGCAGATCGTCCTTCTTGGCGCGGCCGGTCGAACGGTTCTCGGTCACGACGCGTTGGGCGATGCCCGTCGCCTCGTCGACCCGCTCTTCCATCGTCTTGGTGTCGATCAGGTCCTGATAGCGGACGACGCCCGACTGCTCCGTGATGATTGGCAGGGTGAACGGATCCCACTCGGCCAGGCGATCGCCTTCCTTCACCTTGGCGCCGTCCTTGTGCATCAGCACGGTGCCGTAGGGGACCTTGTGGATTTCGCGCTCGCGCCCTTCGGCGTCGATCACCGCCAGCTCGCCGTTGCGCGCGAGGCTGAGGATGCGGCCCTTCTTGTCGACGATGGTCGGCATGTCGCGATAGACGACCTTGCCGTCCGAGATCGCCTCGAGATGGCTCGTCTCGTTGAGCTGTGCCGCGCCGCCGATGTGGAAGGTCCGCATGGTCAGCTGGGTGCCCGGCTCGCCGATCGACTGCGCCGCGATGACGCCCACGGCCTCGCCGATGTTCACCGGCGTGCCGCGCGCGAGATCGCGCCCGTAGCAGGTGCCGCAGACGCCCTGTTCGGCCTCGCAGACCAGCGGGCTGCGGATCTTGGCGACCTGAACCTCGGCCTCCTCGATCGCCTTGACCATCGGCTCGTCGAGCAACGTGCCCGCCTTGACGATGACTTCGCCGGTCTTGGCGTTGACGAGGTCCTCAGCCGTGGTGCGGCCGAGGATGCGCTCGCCGAGCGAGGCGATGACCGAGCCGCCCTGCACGATCGCGCGCATTTCCAGCGCGTTGTCGGTCTTGCAGTCGTCCTCGACGATCACGCAGTCCTGCGACACGTCGACCAGACGGCGGGTCAGGTAGCCCGAGTTCGCCGTCTTGAGCGCGGTGTCGGCCAAGCCCTTGCGGGCGCCGTGGGTCGAGTTGAAGTACTCGAGAACGGTCAGGCCTTCCTTGAAGTTCGAGATGATCGGCTGTTCGATGATCTCGCCCGAAGGCTTGGCCATCAGGCCGCGCATGCCGGCGAGCTGCTTCATCTGCGCCGGCGAACCACGCGCGCCCGAATGGCTCATCATGTAGATCGAGTTGATCTGCGCCTCGCGGCCGTCCTTGTCCTTCGGGCGGGCCTTGATCTTGTCCATCATGGCGTCGGCCACCTGGTCGCCGCAACGGCTCCAGGCGTCGATCACCTTGTTGTACTTTTCCTGCTGGGTGATCAGGCCGTCCTGGTACTGCTGCTCGTAGTCGGCGACGAGCGCTTTGGTGTCGTCGACCAGCTTGTCCTTCTCGTGCGGGATGATCATGTCGTCCTTGCCGAACGAGATGCCCGCCTTGAACGCGTGGCGGAAGCCCAGCGCCATGATGGCGTCGGCGAACAGCACCGTGTCCTTCTGGCCGGTGTGGCGATAGACCTGATCGATGACGTCGCCGATCTCCTTCTTGGTGAGGAGGCGGTTGACGATGTCGAACGGAACCTTGTGGTTCTTGGGCAGGCATTCGCCGATCAGCATGCGGCCCGGTGTCGTCTCGAAGCGAACCATCGAGACGTTGCCCTGCTCGTCCGCCTGCGGAACGCGGCTGACGATCTTGGAGTGCAGCGTCACCGCGCCGACGTGCAGCGCCTGGTGAACCTCGGCCATGTCGGCCAGCAGCATGCCCTCGCCCGGCTCGCCTTCGCGGTCCATCGAGAGATAGTAGATGCCCAGCACCATGTCCTGCGAAGGCACGATGATCGGCTTGCCGTTGGCGGGGCTGAGGATGTTGTTGGTGCTCATCATCAGCACGCGCGCTTCCAGCTGCGCCTCGAGGCTCAGCGGGACGTGGACAGCCATCTGGTCGCCGTCGAAGTCCGCATTGAACGCCGAGCAGACCAGCGGGTGGAGCTGGATCGCCTTGCCCTCGATCAGCACCGGCTCGAACGCCTGGATGCCGAGGCGGTGGAGCGTCGGCGCGCGGTTCAGCAGCACCGGGTGCTCGCGGATGACTTCATCCAGGATGTCCCAGACTTCCTTGCGCTCCTTCTCGACCCACTTCTTGGCCTGCTTGAGCGTCATCGACAGGCCCTTGGCGTCGAGCCGGGCGTAGATGAACGGTTTGAACAGCTCGAGCGCCATCTTCTTGGGCAGGCCGCACTGGTGCAGCTTGAGCTCGGGCCCGGTCACGATGACCGAACGGCCCGAATAGTCGACGCGTTTGCCGAGCAGGTTCTGGCGGAAGCGGCCCTGCTTGCCCTTGAGCATGTCCGAGAGCGATTTCAGCGGACGCTTGTTGGCGCCGGTGATCACGCGGCCGCGGCGACCGTTGTCGAACAGCGCGTCGACCGCTTCCTGCAGCATGCGCTTTTCGTTGCGCACGATGATGTCGGGCGCGCGCAGTTCGATCAGGCGCTTCAACCGGTTGTTGCGGTTGATGACGCGGCGATAGAGGTCGTTGAGGTCCGACGTCGCGAAACGGCCGCCGTCGAGCGGCACCAGCGGGCGCAACTCGGGCGGGATCACGGGCACGACCTCGAGGATCATCCATTCGGGGCGGTTGCCGCTCTCGATGAAGCTCTCGACGACCTTCAGGCGCTTGATGATCTTGGCGGGTTTGAGCTTGGACTTGGTCGTCTCGAGCTCTTCGAGAAGGTCGGCCTTCTCCTGTTCGAGATCGAGGTCCATCAGCATGAACTTGACCGCTTCGGCGCCGATCCCGGCGGTGAAGGCGTCCTCGCCGTACTCGTCCTGTGCTTCGAGCAGCTCGTCCTCGGTGAGGAGCTGGAACTTCTCGAGCGGGGTCAGGCCGGGCTCGGTGACGATGTAGCTCTCGAAGTAGAGCACGCGCTCGAGCTGCTTCAACTGCATGTCGAGCAGCAGCCCGATGCGCGACGGCAGCGACTTGAGGAACCAGATGTGCGCGACCGGCGCGGCCAGCTCGATATGGCCCATGCGCTCGCGGCGGACCTTGGTCACGGTGACCTCGACGCCGCACTTCTCGCACACCACGCCCTTGTACTTCATGCGCTTGTACTTGCCGCACAGGCACTCGTAGTCCTTCACCGGGCCGAAGATGCGCGCGCAGAACAGGCCGTCACGCTCGGGCTTGAACGTGCGATAGTTGATCGTCTCGGGCTTCTTGATTTCGCCGAAGCTCCACGAGCGGATCCGCTCCGGGCTGGCGATCCCGATCTGGATCTGGTCGAAGGTTTCCGGCTTCGCGAGCTGGTTGGTGAATTTGGTCAGTTCATTCATGACTTTATTCCCTTGCGGGTGAAATTTCCAAAGCGGGCGGTTACGAGGAGAGGGCGGGCGCCCCCTGCCCCGTTATTCCGCCGCCTCCGGCCACTGGTCCTCGTCGTCCTCGCCGTCGTTCAGCGAGGAGAGTTCGACGTTGAGGCCCAGGCTGCGCATTTCCTTCACGAGCACGTTGAAGCTTTCCGGGATGCCGGCCTCGAAGGTGTCGTCGCCCTTGACGATCGCCTCGTAGACCTTGGTCCGGCCGATCACGTCGTCGGACTTTACGGTCAGCATTTCCTGCAGCGTGTAGGCCGCGCCGTAGGCCTGGAGCGCCCAGACCTCCATCTCGCCGAAGCGCTGGCCGCCGAACTGCGCCTTGCCGCCCAGCGGCTGCTGGGTGACGAGCGAGTAGGGGCCGATCGAACGCGCGTGGATCTTGTCGTCCACGAGGTGGTGGAGCTTCAGCATGTAGATGTAGCCCACGGTCACCTTGCGGTCGAACGCCTCGCCGCTGCGCCCGTCGAACAGCGTCACCTGGCCCGAACCGGGCAGGCCCGCCTTTTCGAGCATCACGGTCACGTCGCCCTCGCGCGCGCCGTCGAACACCGGAGTGCCCATCGGCACGCCGTTGGTGAGGTTGCCCGCGAGTTCGACGATCTCGGCCGGCGAACGCGCGTCGATCTCGTCGTGGTACTGTTCGCCGTAGACGTCCTTCAGCCGCTCCACGACCGCGCTCGGCGCCTTGGCCGTCTCGGGATCGGGATTGGCGGCGCGCCATTCGTCGAGCGCGCCCGCGACCTGCTGGCCGAGGCCGCGCGCGGCCATGCCGAGGTGCGTCTCGAAGATCTGCCCAACGTTCATGCGCGACGGCACGCCCAGCGGGTTGAGCACGATATCGACCGGGGTGCCGTCCTCGAGGAACGGCATGTCCTCGGCCGGAAGGATCCGGCTGATGACGCCCTTGTTGCCGTGGCGGCCGGCCATCTTGTCGCCCGGTTGCAGCTTGCGCTTCACCGCGACGAAGACCTTGACCATCTTGAGCACGCCCGGAGCCAGCTCATCGCCGCGCTCGAGCTTCTCCTTGCGGTCCTCGAACTTCTCGTCGATGCCCTTCACCGCCTCGTCGTACTGCGTCTTGACGGCTTCGATCTGCGACTGGCGGTTGTCGTCCGCGACCGCGAACTTGAACCATTCGTGCCGGTCGACGCCCTCGAGCACCTCGTCGGTGATCTCGGCGCCCTTCTTCACGCCCTTGGGCGCGGCCGAGGCGGTCTGGCCCGTCAGCATGTCCTTGAGCCGGTTGTAGGTCGCCCGGTTGAGGATCGCGCGTTCGTCCTGGCTGTCCTTGCGCAGGCGCTCGATTTCCTCGTTCTGGATCGCACGCGTACGGTCGTCAATCTCGATGCCGTGGCGGTTGAACACCCGCACCTCGACCACCGTGCCGGCGACGCCCGGCGGCAGGCGGAGCGAGGTGTCGCGCACGTCGCTGGCCTTCTCGCCGAAGATCGCGCGGAGGAGCTTTTCCTCCGGCGTCATCGGGCTTTCGCCCTTCGGCGTGATCTTGCCCGCGAGAATGTCGCCCGGATGCACCTCGGCCCCGATGTAGACGATACCCGCTTCGTCGAGGTTGCGCAGCGCTTCCTCACCGACGTTGGGGATGTCGCGGGTGATGTCTTCCGGCCCGAGCTTGGTGTCGCGCGCCATGACCTCGAATTCCTCGATGTGGATCGAGGTGAACACGTCGTCCTTCACGATACGTTCGGAGATCAGGATCGAGTCCTCGTAGTTGTAGCCGTTCCACGGCATGAACGCGACGAGGCTGTTGCGGCCCAGCGCCAGCTCACCCAGATCGGTCGAAGGACCGTCGGCGATGATGTCGCCCGGCTCAATCGTGTCACCAACCTTCACCAGCGGACGCTGGTTGATGCAGGTGTTCTGGTTGGAACGCTGGAACTTCTGCAGGCTGTAGATGTCCACGCCCGACTGGCCCGGTTCGACATCGCCGATCGCGCGGATCACGATGCGGGTCGCGTCCACCTGATCGACCACGCCGCCGCGGGTGGCGGAGATCGCCGCACCCGAATCGCGCGCCACGGTTTCTTCCATGCCGGTGCCGACGAAGGGCGCCTCGGCCTTGACCAGCGGCACCGCCTGGCGCTGCATGTTCGAGCCCATCAGCGCGCGGTTGGCGTCGTCGTTTTCCAGGAACGGAATCAGCGACGCGGCGACCGAGACGAGCTGTTTGGGGCTGACGTCCATCAGCGTGATCTGCTCGCGCGGGAGCATCACGAACTCGCCTTCCTGCCGGGCCGAGACGAGCTCTTCCACGAACGAGCCGTCGTCGTTGAGCTCGGCCGAAGCCTGCGCGACGGCGTGCTTCTGCTCTTCCATCGCCGAGAGATAGGTCACGTCGCCGGTCACCTTGCCGTCGACGATCTTGCGGTACGGCGTCTCGATGAAGCCGTACTTGTTGACCCGGCTGAATGAGGCGAGCGAGTTGATCAGGCCGATGTTCGGCCCTTCGGGCGTCTCGATCGGGCAGATGCGGCCATAGTGCGTCGGGTGCACGTCGCGCACCTCGAAGCCAGCACGCTCACGCGTGAGGCCGCCCGGCCCGAGCGCCGAGACGCGGCGCTTGTGGGTGACTTCGGACAGCGGGTTGGTCTGGTCCATGAACTGCGACAGCTGCGACGACCCGAAGAACTCGCGCACCGCGGCCACGGCGGGCTTCGCGTTGATCAGGTCGTTCGGCATCACGGTGCTGACGTCGACCGAGCTCATCCGCTCCTTCACCGCGCGCTCCATGCGCAGCAGACCGATGCGGTACTGGTTTTCCAGCAGCTCGCCGACCGAGCGCACGCGACGGTTGCCGAGGTTGTCGATGTCGTCGACCTCGCCCTTGCCGTCCTTGAGGCCGACCAGTTCCTTGACCACCGCGAGGATGTCTTCCTTGCGCAGCGTGGTCACGGTGTCCTCGGCATCGAGGCCGAGGCGCATGTTGAGCTTGACGCGACCGACGGCCGACAGGTCGTAGCGCTCGCCGTCGAAGAACAGGCCTTCGAACAGGGCTTCGGCGGTTTCCTTCGTCGGCGGCTCGCCCGGGCGCATGACCTTGTAGATCGCCTCGAGGCCCTCGTCGCGGTTCTCGGCCTTGTCGGCCTTAAGCGTGTTGCGGATCCACGGGCCGGTGTTGACGTCGTCGATGTCGAGCAGTTCGATCCGGTCGACGCCCGCCTTGTCGAGCACGTCGAGGTTGTCGGCGTCGATCTCGTCGCCGGCTTCGACCCAGATGCGGCCGGTCGCCTCGTCGATCATGTCGTTCGCGGCGTAGCGGCCGATGATTTCCTCGGTCGGAATCAGCAGGTTTTCCAGACCGTCCTTGAGCGCCTTGTTCGCGGCGCGCGGGCTGATCTTCTGGTTGGCCGCGAAAATCTCCTCGCCGGTCTTGGCGTCGACCAGCGCGAAGGACGGCTTGGCGCCGCGCCACTGCTCGGGCACGAACGGCATCTTCCAGCCTTCACCCGCCTTGCCGGAGACGCGCTCCCACACGACGGTGTCATAGAAGTGGTGCAGGATCGCTTCGCTGTCGAGGCCGAGCGCGTAGAGCAGCGCGGTGACCGGCAGCTTGCGCTTGCGGTCGATGCGCACGTTCACGATGTCCTTCGCGTCGAACTCGAAATCGAGCCACGAGCCGCGGTAGGGGATCACCCGCGCGGCGAACAGCAGCTTGCCCGAGCTGTGGGTCTTGCCGCGATCATGGTCGAACAGCACACCCGGCGAACGGTGCATCTGGCTGACGATCACGCGCTCGGTGCCGTTGATGATGAAGGTGCCGTTCCCGGTCATGAGCGGCATGTCGCCCATGTACACGTCCTGCTCCTTGATATCGAGGACGGAGCGGGTCTCGGTTTCCTGATCCACCTCGAACACGATGAGGCGCAGCGTGACCTTCATCGGGGCGGCGTAGGTGATGCCGCGCTGGCGGCATTCGGTGGTGTCGTACTTGGGCGGCTCGAGCTCGTAGTGCACGAAATCGAGCTCGGCGGTGCCGGCGAAGTCGCGGATCGGGAAGACGCTGCGCAGCGTCTTTTCCAGGCCCGAGACGTAGTCGATCGACGGATCGGAGCGCAGGAAGAACTCGTAGCTCTCGCGCTGGACCTCGATCAGGTTCGGCATCTGCACCACTTCGTGGATGTCGCCGAAAATCCTGCGGATGCGCTTCTTCGCGGTCCCGGTGTTGGTTCCGGCCTTCTGGAGTGCCTTCGCCCCGGTCTTCTTCGCCTTGGTCGCCATGGAGGTGATTCGCCTCTTCGTGTGCTACGCCGGGGCGGTGCGCCGCCGGCCAAGTTCATGCTCGTGCACGTGATCGCCATGTCGCCAGAGACGCCAAAAAGCCGCAGCAAATCGCACCCTTGCGGGGCCTGCTGCAGCTACATCAACGTCGCGACTATGGATTCGCCGCTTCCATCCTGAGGCCTGTTCCCGCGCATGAACAGGCCTTGCTCGAAGCGTGCGGTCGAGGGGCTATGTAGGATTTGCCCCCGGCGATGTCAACGCGGGCAAGATGCACACGTCCGGAGAAGACCGGTCGGATTGCGACACGAAAACGACCGATTATCGTTTTTCGATATTATTGATTGACGATATTCCGAATCGCTCTTATTGATTTTCGATATCGACAATCAAGGAGATCGATATGTCTCGTCTCTTCAGCGCCGCTTTCGGCTTCATCATCCTCGCCGTCGCATCCATCGGGACGACCGTCGGTATGCCGACGGTTACGGCTAAGGTTCCCGCCTCCCCGATCCTTATCGCCGAATTCACATGAACCCAAACGCGCTTACCAACCCTGCACTGTCCTAAAACTCGGGAATTTTCTCATGACTGATAGACCTAACGATGCCCTACTCCGCTTCGGCAAGGCGTTTGCTTTAATCCTTCAGGGGGTGTGCGCCCTGGCAGGAGGTGTTGCTCTCTTGCTCATCCCGATTGTCCCGCTGGCCAGCCAAGATATGCTTCCCGAGTTCCTTGATTTAAACGACCTTCCGATCATAGAGGCGTCGCCCCTCTCGGTTTTCAGCATAGCTCTCATGCTGGCAATGATCCTTGCTGCGCTGTTCTACTTCTTCGGCAAAATGCGCGCTCTTATTAAGAGCGTCGGCGAGGGCGACCCTTTCATCCCCGAAAACGCACGGCGTCTCAACGCGATGGCGTGGCTGCTTCTCGGTGTGCAGGTTTTGACCGTGCTGGTCGGAGGACTCCGCCTCTATCTTGTGAACCTCGTGGACGATGCCGCAAACGGCAGAGCCAGCATCGACGTCAGTTTTTATGATCTTGACGGCATGCTAATGGTGATCATCCTGTTTATCCTCGCCCGCGTGTTCCGCCACGGCGCCGCCATGCGCGACGATCTCGAGGGGACCGTATAATGCCCCCCGAAAGCAACGACAGCGAAGGAACCGCCATTGTGGTCAGGCTCGACGATCTGCTCCACGAACGTCGCATGACGCTGACCGAGCTGGCCGAGCGCGTCGGCCTGACGCTGGCCAACCTTTCCATCCTCAAGACCGGGAAGGCGCGCGCGATCCGCTTCTCCACGCTCCAGGCGATCTGTCGCGAACTGGAATGCCAGCCGGGCGACCTGCTCGAATACACCGCCAACCAGTTCGAGCAGTAACGGTGTCGCGCGCCGCGCAGGTGCTGAACGTTCATCGCAGAGCCTTGATATCTGAACGGAAAAATATTCGCCGGTAGCGATTTTTCGATTGGGAACCAATGCGGATTGTGGCAATTATATGGCGGGTAGAGAAAGGAATTACCTCATGAAGAAGCTCGCACTCACTGCCGCCCTCCCGCTTGCCCTCGCGCTCGGCGCTTGCGGCGACACCGCGACCGATACGACCGACGACACGATGTCGGCCGACACCGCCGCGGACACGATGGCCAACGACACCATGACCGATCCGGCCGCCGACCCGATGGCCGATCCCATGGCCGACGACACCATGACCGATCCGATGGCCGACGACACGATGCCCGCGGACGACATGACCGCCGAGCCGGCCGATCCGATGGCCGAGGAAACCACCGAACCGATGTAATCGGCTCGGCCAACGCACGACGCCGGTTCTTCCGGCAGGAGGCCCGCCCACCCGGCGGGCCTCTTTCGTTTCGGGCTTCCTTGCCCGATCTTCGCGCTTGACTTGGCGCGCCGCGCCGCTAGATGCGCGCCTCGACCGCCGGGGCCTCGCGCTGCGCCGGTCATCCGTCCGAGACAGTTGGTGACCGGAATATGCCGGTCTTAATTTCCAGCCTAGACGGGGACAGAGATTTCGCAGGGGTCCGCCCCTGCCCGCGCCACGGCGCACCTCCTTCCCTTCGTCGAACGGACTGCCCCGTACCGGTCAGCGGTGCGGAGCGATTGTGAGCCGGTCGCGGGCGCGCCAGCGCGTGCGGCCATATGAAGGAGTATGGCATGGATCGTTCGCAGAAAGCCGATGCGGTCGCCCAGCTCAATGCGGTCTTCAACGAGGTCGGCGTGGTGGTTGTCACCCGCAACCTCGGCCTGTCGGTGGCGCAGTCCACCGATCTGCGTTCGAAGATGCGCGAAGCCGGTGCGTCCTACAAGGTTGCGAAGAACCGCCTTGCTACGCTCGCCCTGAAAGACACCGCGTACGAAGGCCTCGAGGAATACCTCGCCGGCCCGACCGCGCTCGCCTGGTCGCAAGACCCGGTGGCGGCCGCCAAGGCCGCGGTGGAATTCGCCAAGACGAACGAGAAACTCGAAATCGTCGGCGGATCGATGGGCGGGCAGATGCTTGACGAAGCAGGGGTGCGGGCGCTTGCCTCGCTGCCTTCGCTCGACGAGCTTCGCGGCAAGCTGGTGGGCCTCGTCAACGCCCCGGCGACCAAGATCGCCCAGGTCGTCAACGCGCCCGCCGCAAAGCTCGCCCGCGTGTTCGGTGCCTATGGCGCCAAGGACGCGGCGTAAGCGGTTTTCGCAAGATACGCGATTTTTCCGGGGCACCTGCCCCAGCCTGTTTTTTAGGAGTGATACATCATGGCCGACGTAGCCAAGCTGGTTGAAGAACTTTCGAAGCTGACCGTCCTCGAGGCGGCCGAACTCGCCAAGGCGCTGGAAGAAGAGTGGGGCGTTAGCGCCGCCGCTGCCGTCGCCGTTGCCGGCCCCGCCGCGGGCGGCGATGCCCCCGCAGCCGAAGAGAAGGACGAATTCGACGTCATCCTCACCGGCGACGGTGGCAAGAAGATCCAGGTCATCAAGGAAGTCCGCGCCATCACCGGCCTGGGCCTGACCGAAGCCAAGGCACTGGTCGAAGGCGCGCCCAAGCCGCTCAAGGAAGGCGTGAACAAGGCCGAGGCCGAAGAGGTCAAGGGCAAGATCGAAGCTGCCGGCGGCACCGTCGAGCTCAAGTAAGCTTCTTCTCGTTCGAGAAACACGAAGGGCGGTGCCGCAAGGCGCCGCCCTTTTCGTTTGCCCGCCCTGCAACTGCATTCTTCAGCGTTTCCTCATCCCGTGCTCATGCCGCTCACCGCGATCCCTGAGATAGAAGATCGTCCAATTCACGATGGAGGCGATCGAATGGCGGAATTCGGCGCGGGGACGGTAAGGCGGCCCTTAAACTACTGGCGGATCGGGCGCTGGAGCGCGGCTTGCGTGCTGCTGCTCGTTCCGCTGGCGATGATGCAGGTCAGCGACGAATGGCACTGGACCGCCGCCAGCTTCGTATTTGCCGGCGCGGCGATCGGCGGGACGATCCTGCTCTACGAATTCGCCGAGCGGCTGAACCACAGCCGCGCCTACCGCGCGGGCGTCGCTCTCGTGCTGCTCGCCTGCTTCCTCACCGTGTGGACGACGATCGTGCGCGACGACGGCACCGGCATGGCTTATTTCATGATCGTCATGGCGGCGGGCACGAGCGCCTTCGCCGCGCGGTTCCGGCCCGCGGGCATGGCGCGCGCCATGCTCGGCGTCGCGGCGATGCAGGCGTTGCTGGGTATCGCGGTCGCGACCGCGCCGGCAACCGCGCAGACGCCCGATGGCCCGACGAGCGCGCTGGCCTTCGCCGCCGTGTTCACCGCGCTGTGGCTGGCCGCCGCGCTCTGCTTCCGTGCTTCAGTGAGCGCAGCGCCCGAGCACTGAGGGCATGCAAGGGTCGGTGTGTCCTGGCGGACGCTCCTGCCGGCGAAATTCGGCTGCGCCTGCGATCCCGCTTCCCGCCCCGGCGCGGCGCGCCTATCCGGGCCGGCTTTATGTCCGACCCCCGCCCCTCTTCGCCCTGGCGCACCGAGATCGCCGCGACTTACCGGCTCGCGTGGCCGCTCGCGCTCGCGAATCTGCTGCAGATGCTGACCTACGCGATCGACGTGATCTTCATCGCGCGGCTGGGCGAAGCGCCGCTGGCCGCCTCGGCGATCGTGGTCGCGGTGTTCGGCGTAGTGCTGTGGGCGCTGTCCGGCCTCACCGGTGCGGTCGCGCCGCTGATCGCGGCGGAGATCGGCGCGCGCGCGCCCGCGCTGCGACCGGTGCGCCGCGCCACGCGCATGGGGCTGTGGCTGGCGGTGATCGCCGGGATCGGCGGCATGGGCCTGTGCATGCTGCTCGATCCGGTGATGCGCCTGACCGGGCAGGACGGCGAGGTCATCGCGCTCGCCAACCAGTACAACACGGTGATCGTGTGGTCGCTGGTGCCGATGCTGATCGCCAACGTGCTGCGCAATTTCGTGTCCGCGCTGGGCCGCCCGGTGTTCGCCACCGCGATCACGGGCGGCGGAATTCTGGTGAACGCGCTGGGCAACTATGCCTTCGTGTTCGGCAATCTCGGCGCGCCCGAACTGGGCCTGCGCGGCGCGGCGGTGGCGACGATCCTGACCACGCTCGTCACGATGACCGCCTATATCGTCGCGATCCGGCTCGATCCGCGGTTGCACCGCTACCGCGTGTTCGGGTTCTTCTGGCGGCCCGACTGGCGGCGAATGGCGCAGATCGCGCGCATCGGCACGCCGATCGCGCTGACGATTACGGCCGAGGCGGGCATCTTCGGCGCCGCCGCGTTCCTGATGGGCGCGATCGGCACCGCGCAGCTCGCTGCGCACACGGTGGCGCTGCAGATCGCCTCGCTGGCCTTTCAGGTGCCGTTCGGGATCGGTCAGGCGGCGACCATCCGCGTCGGCTATTTCTACGGCGCGCGCGACCGCGAAGGCGTGGGCCGCGCAGGCTGGACGGCGATCGCGATGGGCACCGGCTTCATGATGCTGACGGCGCTGGCGATAATCCTCGCGCCCGAACTGCTGCTGGCGATCTATCTCGACCCATGGGCGCCGGAAAACGCGGTGCTGGTCGGCTTCGCGCTGCGCTATCTGGTGATCGCCGCAGCGTTCCAGCTGTTCGACGGGATGCAGGCGGTCGCCGCCGGATCGCTGCGCGGCCTGCAGGACACGCGCGTGCCGATGTGGATCGCGGTGTTCGCCTACTGGGTGCCGGGGATCGGTACGTCGCTGGTGCTCGGTTTCAAGACGCCGCTGGGCGGCCTCGGCGTATGGATCGGGCTCGCCACCGGCCTGACGTTCGCCGCCGCGCTGCTGGTGTGGCGCTGGCGGCGGCGCGACGCGCTCGGCCTCACGCCCTCTTTCTCTCAGGTCGCCCTGCTGCACGGCTGATCGCAGCGAGCGGATTTTTGCGCGACGCCTGCTTGACTCGCCCGTCCGACATTCCCAAATGCCCGCCGCTGGCACTCTCCGCGCGGGAGTGCCAGACCGCAGTTTCATCATTCGATTACAGAAAGGTCACACCATGGCATTTCGTCCGCTGCACGACCGCGTACTGGTCCGTCGCATCGAAGCCGAAGAAAAGACCGCCGGGGGCATCATCATCCCCGACAGCGCCAAGGAAAAGCCGAGCGAGGGCGAGATCGTCTCCGTCGGTTCGGGCGCGAAGGCGGAAGACGGCAAGGTCACCCCGCTCGACGTGAAGGCGGGCGACCGCGTGTTGTTCGGCAAGTGGTCGGGCACCGAGGTCAAGCTCGACGGCGAAGACCTGCTGATCATGAAGGAAAGCGACATCATGGGGATCATCGGCTGATCCGCCTGATCCTGTCACGAACGC
Source organism: Pelagerythrobacter sp. (assembly GCF_041912895.1). NCBI lineage: Bacteria > Pseudomonadati > Pseudomonadota > Alphaproteobacteria > Sphingomonadales > Erythrobacteraceae > Pelagerythrobacter > Pelagerythrobacter sp. The sequence goes on from NZ_JAYSGI010000002.1 coordinate 51,757, forward strand.
ATTTCTTCAACTAACCCACAGAATTCCAGGAGAAACACCAATGGCTGCCAAGGACGTGAAATTCTCGCGCGACGCGCGCGAAGGCATCCTCCGCGGTGTCGACACCCTCGCCAACGCGGTGAAGGTGACGCTCGGCCCCAAGGGCCGCAACGTCGTGATCGACAAGAGCTTCGGCGCCCCGCGCATCACCAAGGACGGCGTTACCGTCGCCAAGGAAATCGAACTCAAGGACAAGTTCGAGAACATGGGCGCGCAGATGCTCAAGGAAGTCGCTTCGAAGTCGAACGACGCCGCGGGTGACGGCACCACCACCGCCACCGTGCTCGCCCAGTCGATCGTGACCGAGGGCATGAAGTCGGTCGCCGCCGGCATGAACCCGATGGACCTGAAGCGCGGCATCGACCTCGCGGTCGAAAAGGTCGTCGAAGACCTCAAGAGCCGTTCGAAGGACGTGTCGGGCTCCAGCGAGATCGCCCAGGTCGGCGTGATCTCGGCCAACGGCGACCGCGAAGTCGGCGAGAAGATCGCCGAGGCGATGGAGAAGGTCGGCAAGGAAGGCGTGATCACCGTCGACGAGAGCAAGGGCCTCGAATTCGAGCTTGAGACCGTCGAAGGCATGCAGTTCGATCGCGGCTACCTCTCGCCGTACTTCATCACCAACCCGGAAAAGATGACGGTCGAGCTGGAAAACCCGTACATCCTGATCCACGAGAAAAAGCTGTCGAACCTGCAGGCGATGCTGCCGGTGCTCGAAGCCGCGGTTCAGTCGGGCCGTCCGCTGCTGATCATCGCGGAAGACATCGAAGGCGAAGCGCTGGCGACCCTGGTGGTCAACAAGCTGCGCGGCGGCCTGAAGGTCGCGGCCGTCAAGGCGCCCGGCTTCGGCGATCGCCGCAAGGCGATGCTGCAGGACATCGCGATCCTGACCAAGGGCGAGATGATTTCCGAAGATCTCGGCATCAAGCTCGAGAACGTCACGCTCGGCATGCTCGGTGAAGCCAAGAAGGTCACCATCGACAAGGACAACACCACCATCGTCGATGGTGCGGGCGACGAGGCCGACATCAAGGCCCGCGTCGGCGAAATCCGCACGCAGATCGACAACACCTCCAGCGACTACGACCGCGAGAAGCTGCAGGAGCGTCTCGCCAAGCTCGCCGGCGGCGTTGCCGTGATCAAGGTCGGCGGTGCCACCGAAGTCGAGGTGAAGGAGCGCAAGGACCGCGTCGACGACGCGCTGCACGCGACCCGCGCCGCGGTGGAAGAAGGCATCGTTCCCGGCGGCGGCACTGCCCTCCTCTATGCCGCCAAGGCGCTCGACGGCCTGACCGGCGAGAACGAGGACCAGACGCGCGGGATCGACATCGTGCGCCGCGGCCTGCAGGCTCCGGTCCGTCAGATCGCTCAGAACGCGGGCCACGACGGCGCCGTCGTCGCGGGCAAGCTGAACGACGGCAACGACGAATCGCTCGGCTTCAACGCCGCGACCGATACGTACGAGAACCTCGTCGCCGCCGGCGTGATCGACCCGACCAAGGTCGTTCGCACCGCGCTGCAGAACGCAGCCTCGGTCGCCGGTCTGCTGATCACCACCGAAGCCGCGGTGGTCGAGAAGCCGGAAGACAAGTCGTCCGCCCCCGCGATGCCCGACATGGGCGGTATGGGTGGAATGGGCGGCATGGGCTTCTAAGCTCGGCCAACCGGATCGATACACGAGAGGCCCGGCGGAGCGATCCGCCGGGCCTTTTGCTTTTCATACAGGCGCTTGTCGGGTAAACGGTGCGGGCGAGGCAGGAGAGGCGATGCCGGCAGATCACGACAGTCAGCGCCGCGCGATGGTCACGCGCCAGATCCGTCACCGCGGGATCGCCGATCCGCGCATCCTCGCCGCCTTCGGCGAAGTGCCGCGCGAACGCTTCGTGCCCGCCGACCTCGCCGAGTTCGCCTACGACGACGGCCCGCTGCCGATCGGCGAGGGGCAGACGATCAGCCAGCCGTACATCGTCGCCTGCATGATCGAAGCGGTCGGGATCGAAGCGGGGGATCGCGTGCTCGAGGTCGGCGCGGGATCGGGTTACGCCGCCGCCGTGCTGTCGCGCCTGGCCGGTCAGGTCTTCGCCATCGAACGCCACGCGATCCTCGCCCAGCAGGCGCGCGAGCGGATCGAAGCGCTCGGCTACGGCAACTGTACGGTGATCGCGGGCGATGGCATGGACGGGCTGCCGGGCGAAGCGCCGTTCGACGCGATCCTCGTCGCCGCGCGCGGGCTCGAAGTGCCCGATGCGCTCCGGCACCAACTCGCGGTCGGCGGGCGCATGGTCATCCCGATCGGCGACGAAGCGGTGCAGCAGCTACGTTGCGTGGTCCGTACAGCCGAGGATGCGTGGGACAGCCACGACATCGCGCCGGTGCGGTTCGTGCCGCTGCTGCCCGGCGCGGTGGCCGAAGACGGCGCCCGGGCGGCCACCGACCACCGGCCCGCGCGCGACCGGACGCTGCCCGAACTGATCGCCGATGCCGCCATCCCCTTGGGCGAGATCGCCGACCCCGGCTTCGCCAGCGCTTTCGACCGCTTCGCCGATCGCCGCGTGGTCATGCTCGGCGAATGCAGCCACGGCACGTACGAATTCTATGCCGCGCGGGCCGCGATCACCCGCCATCTGGTGCAGCGGCACGGGTTCAACGTGATCGCGGTCGAAGGCGACTGGCCCGATGCCGCCGCCTACGACCGCTACATCCGCAGCAAACCGCAGCGCACCGGCGCGCCGCCGCCGTTCCAGCGCTTTCCGACGTGGATGTGGCGCAACACCGTGATTCCCGGCCTGCTGCGCGATCTCAAGGCCATCAACGCGCACCGCGACGAGCGCGACCAAGCGGGCTTCTACGGCCTCGACATCTACAACATGTCGGGCTCGATCGAAGCGGTGCTCGCCTATCTCGACGAACACGATCCCGACACCGCGGCGGTCGCGCGCGAGCGCTACGGCTGCCTGACCCCGTGGCAGGCCGACCCTGCGACCTACGGCCGCGCGGCGCTGCGTAGCGGCTATGCCGAATGCGAGGCGGCGGTGGTCGCGCAATGTCGCGACCTGCTCGAAACCGCGCTGGCGGAAGACGGCGATGGCTTGGGCGCGGCGATGAACGCGCGGCTGATCGCTTCGGCGGAACGCTATTACCGCGCGATGTACTATGGCGGTTCGGAGAGCTGGAACCTGCGCGACAGCCACATGGCCAAAACGCTCGAACACCTGCTCGATGCGCGCGGGCCGCACGCGAAGGCGGTGGTCTGGGCGCACAACAGCCATATCGGCGACGCGCGCGCGACCGAGATGGGCTCGGTGCGCGGCGAGCACGATATCGGCCAACTGGCGCGCGAGAAGTGGGGCCGCGACGTAGCGCTGATCGGGTTCGGGACGCATGGCGGCACCGTCTCGGCGGCGAGCGACTGGGACGGTGAGCGCGAGGTCAAGCGCATCGTCCCCTCGCGCCGCGACAGCTACGAGCGGCTGTGCCACGACAGCGGCGTGGCGCGCTTCCTGCTCGACCTGACCGGCGACGGCCCGCTCGCCCGGCGGCTGGCCGAGCCGCTGCTCGAACGGTTCATCGGGGTGATCTACCGCCCCGAGAGCGAACGCTGGAGCCACTACAGCGAAGTCGTGCTGCCCGAGCAGTTCGACGGCTACGTCTGGTTCGACGAAACCCGCGCGCTCGAGCCGCTGGAGCGGCACGAACCGAACAGCAACATTCCCGAAACCTGGCCCTTCGGCCTCTAGCCGCCCCGGCGGCTCGCCTCCACCGCGTCGAGCGCGGCCTGCGGCCACGTCACCTGTGTCTGCGTCTGCGGGTTGAACACGCCGCCCGGATATTCCGCGGCGGTCGCCGCGGCGATCTCGGCTTCGGTCAGGAACTCGCTCGGCTCCAGCGCGAAGACGTCGAGCCCGCGGGTGATCTCGGTCGCGTAGATGCGCCCCTTGTACCAGTAGGCCGACCAGTATCCACCGGTGACGAGCTGATCCTTGTCCACCGGCCCGCGATCGAAATAGGCGATCTCCACCGGGTTTTCGGCATCGGTGAAGTCGATCACGCTGATCCCGCCCTGATACCACGCCTGCACGAAGATATCGCGCCCCGGCACCGGGATGATCGAGCCGTTGTGCGCGACGCAGTTTTCCATGTCGGTCTGCGGCGCGGGCAGCTTGTAGAGGCTGCGGAACTCGAGCTTGTCGTCTTCGATCGCATAGATCGCGTCGGCGCCCCAGTTCATCGGATCGCCGGCCTGGCAGCGCGGTCGGCCGCCCCCACCCCATTCGTCGGTGAACAGCACCTTCGTGCCGTCGTTGTTGAAGGTGGCCGAGTGCCAATAGGCGAAGCCCTTCTCGGTCACGTCGTCGATCCGCTCGGGCTTCAAGGGGTTCGAGATGTCGAGCACGATGCCGTTGCCCGAACAGGCGCCGGCGGCGATGTTCTTCGCCGGGAACACGGTGATGTCGTGACACTGGTTGGTGACGTTGGTGTCCTGCGTCCCCTCGCCGTGGTCGCCGCCGCGCCACAGGCCCGCGATCTGCCCGTCCTTGGCGAACACGCGCGGACGATCGACGATGCGCGCGGCCGCGGGATCCGCCACCGGGATCTCGATCACGTCGATCGAGAACAGCGCGGTGTCGTCGCCCGGCGCATCGGTGCAACCTTCGAGCTCGTCTTCCTCGCGCACGTAGGACGTGCCCGAGTTGTAGACCACGATCCGCCGGTCGTCGGCCGAGACGATCGAGTGCGTGTGGCTGCCGCGGCAGGTCTGCACCTGCCCGACCTGCAGGGGGCGCGTGAAATCGGAGATATCGAAGATGCGGATGCCGCGGAACCGCTCGGGGCTGGTGCGCCCGTCGACGCCCTGCAGCCCGCAGTCGATCCGCCCGCGGCTGTCCTCCACGCTCATGATGAGGAGGTCGCCCACGATCGAGACGTCGCCCTGCCCGCCCGGGCAGACGGTGGAGCTGACGAGCGCGGGCACGCCGTCTTCGCCCAGCCGGTAGGCGTTGAAGCCGTGGTAGCTGCCCGCCACCAGCATATCGCCGGAGAACGCCATATCGGTGTTGGCGAACGACAGCAGCGATCCGCGTTCGCCGAACTGCGGCTTGTCCTCTTCGCCGTCCGCCTTGTCGGCATCGGCGTCCTTGCCGGCGCCTTCGGCCTCGTCCTTTTCCTTGATCGGGCGGAACTGGCCGGGGTTGGCGGGATCGAAGAAGCCGGCGGGCTTGGCCAGCGCGACGACATGGCGCAGGTTGCTGATCGCTTCGCCCGCATCGCGCAGGCCCGGCTTGAGCGCCACCCGCGGATCGGTCGAGAGCCCGGCGAGGACGCCGTTCATCCGGTCGATCTCGGCCTGCTGGTCGCTCACCACGTCGTTGGTGAATTCGAACAGCACCGGCTCGTAGGCGGTGCCGGGCTGTTCGTGCAGTTCCTCGACCATGTCGATCGCGCCCAGGTGGTGGGGGATCATCAGCTCGAGGAACATACGGTCGAACGCGGTGCCGTTCGCATCGGCGAGTTGCGCCATCTGCTCGGGCGTCGCCATCCCCTTCATCTGGTGGTCGTGATGCGCGTGGCCCATTCCGGCCATCGCCACCGGCTGGGAATGTTCGTTGAGCCAGTCGGTCATGAAGCCGATCTCGTCCTTCTGGCTGCCGTCGATCCGCCCGGCGATCGCGACGATGTCGGCGTTGTTCGTCCGGTCCGCCACCAGCGCTGCCATGTCCACCGCCTGCTGGTGATGGACGATCATGCCCTGCATGAAGGTAACGTCCGCCGGCGCGAACGAGGTGTCGGCGAGCTTCGTCGCGTCCGCGGCGCTGAGTGTCTTGGTCGCCTCCCCCGGCGCGCCGGGCTGAACGATCGGCGCATCCTGCGCGGCGAGCGTGGTCGCGGTGGCGAGCAGGCTGGCGGCGAGCGACAGGCGAGCGAAACGGCGTGCGGTCATGATGGTGCGTCCCCTTGAAATTTTCCCGCGCGAGAAGGCACCAGTTCTGCGCGCCAAGTCAAGTCACCACCTGTCGAGACATATGGGCGGTTCATCGGCCTCCGCGCCCCAGCAGCGACGATCGGTTGCCCGCGCGCGCAACGAAATGCGCACTGCTCCGTTGGATGAAAGCAACGAAACAACGAGGAGAAGATACAAATGAAATTGCCGCACAAGGCGTACGTCGCACTGGTCGACGGAAATACTTTCGTGGTCATGCGCAACAAGGGCCAGGCATTCGAACCCGTGCTCGAGGCGGTGGAAAAGCCCGACCTCGATGCGACCAATTTCAGCGCTGGCGTGCGCCATCAGGATACGATCGGCCAGCAACACGGGCGTACCGATCTCAACGAACTGGCGCATGGCGCGGCGGCGGCCGAATGGCTGAATGCGAAGGCGATCGCAGGCGAAGTGGATAATGTGTTGGTGATCGCGGACCCGAAGACGTTGGGCGAAATGCGGCGGCATTATCATAGCGAGCTGGAAAAACGGCTGGTGGGCGAGATCGCCAAGACGATGACCGGCGAAACCAGCGACCGGATCGCGGGTGCAATCGCCGCCGCTTGATACGGCAAATCCATCGCATTCACCGCTGACGAGCAACCGCTCGTCGCCAGCGGCCTTGTTCGTGCGAATCCGAAACCGTTAAGCCGTTGCAAACCTAGGGAGGGTTACAACGGCCACCATGGCACTGGGATCGCGAATCGCAAGGGTACTGGCGGGGGCGCTTGCGCTCGGCCTCGCTGCAACGCAACCGGCTTACGCGCAGCCTGCGAATTTCGAGGCCGCGTTCGACAGCACGTTCGGCACCGAACAGCGCGCGCCGCAGACGTTCGAGGCAGTCTACCAGAGCGGCTTTGAACAGCGCATCGCGCTCGCCGCGGACGGGGCCGATGGGCGCATCGGCGTGGCGGTGCTCGATCTCGCGACCGGCCAGGAATTCTCGGTCCTCGGCGACCAGCGTTTTCCGATGGCCAGCACCAGCAAGATCGCCATCGCCGCCACCTTCCTGGAAGGGGTCGAAAAGGGCCGCTGGACTCTGTCGAGCGAATTCCCGCTGCTGATTCCGGTACGCTCCAAACCGTTTTCCAGCGTCAAGGCGCCGGTGCGGCCCGGCAACCACTTGCCCGCGCACGAACTGATCGAGCTGATGATCACGCGTTCGAGCAATACCGCGACCGACGCGTTGCTCGCCGCGGTCGGCGGACCGCAGGCGGTGAACGACTGGATGCAGCGCGCGGGGATCGAGGAATTCCAGCTCACCCGCGACATCGCCACGTTGGTGCGAGACGACGGCGAGATCGATCCGGCGCGGTCGATCGACTTGCGCGACAGCGCCACGCCGCGCGCGATGACCGAACTGCTCGCCGGAATCTATCAGGGCCGCTGGCTGAACGAGAGCAGCCGCCGGGTCATCATCGGCGCGATGGAGCGCTGCCGCACCGGCAAGCGCCGCATTCCCGCATTACTGCCCGCAGGCGCGCTGGTGGCGCACAAGACCGGATCGCTCAACAACACCTCGAGCGACATCGCCATCGTCAACACGCCGGACGGGCGCGCCTTCGCGGTCGCGATCTATGTCACCGGCCAGGGCACGCGCCCCGCGCGCGAAGACCGGATCGCGCAGATCGCACGCGCGGCCTATGCCGGCTACGACTATCCCAACGGGCGCACCTGGGCCGACGCGAGCTATGCCGGCGCGGGCGAAGTCGTCGCCGCGAGCCCCTGAGAACCGGACCTGCAGGACACGTTCGCACCGGACCGGACCGTCGCCGGATAAACAGAAAGGGCGGCGCCTCGCGGCACCGCCCTTCCGTTTTCGCTATGATAGCGAGGATCAGTCGGCCTGCGCTTCGGCGGTCGACTCGTCCTGCACTTCGGCTTCCGCAGCAGCGGCGGCTTCGTCGGCAGCGGCGGTCGCTTCTTCGGTCGCGCCTTCGACGGCGTTGCCGGCGTCGGTCGCGGCGTCTTCAACGGCGGTGCCCATGGCATCGGCATTGGCTTCGGCGTCGGCGGCGGCGCTGTCGACGGTTTCGCCAGCGGCGTCCTGGGTGCCTTCCGAGCAGGCGGCGAGGGTCAGAGCGGCGGCGCCGGCGGCGGCGGCGAGAATGATCTTACGCATAATTCGAATTCCTTGAACAGCGAGTGGTTTTCATCCCGGCCGGAGCCGGAACGCGAAGCCCACAAGCAGCAGACTTCGCCGCCCCAAATAATGGCCGTTTTGTGGCGATGCAAGCGATTTGACACTTTTGCGCCGCAATTCGTCGCATTCCGCGCTGCACACGAAACCGGCTGACCGGCCCGAAAAGCGCTGCTACCACGCGTGCGATGGCAGACAAGCAGCATCTCTATCTGGTCGACGGTTCGGGCTACATCTTTCGGGCCTATCACCGCCTTCCGCCCCTCACCGATCCGGAGGGCACGCCGGTCGGCGCGGTCTACGGTTACACCACGATGCTGTGGAAGCTCGCCGACGATCTCGACAAGGCCGAAGGGCCGACGCACCTCGCGGTGATCCTCGACAAGGGATCGACCAGCTTCCGCAACGACATCTATGCCGAATACAAGGCGAACCGCCCCGATCCGCCCGAGGATCTGGTGCCGCAGTTCCCGCTCATCCGCGATGCGACGCGCGCCTTCAGCCTGCCCTGCATCGAAGAGGAGGGTCTCGAGGCGGACGACCTGATCGCCAGCTATGCCCGCGCCGCGACGCGCAAGGGATGGGACGTAACGATCGTCAGTTCGGACAAGGACCTGATGCAGCTGATCAGCCAGTGCGCCGAGCCCGACGAAGGCGTGGCCGAGGGCGGCTGCATCGACATGCTCGACACGATGAAGAACGCGCGCATCGGGCGCGACGAGGTGATCGAGAAGTTCGGCGTGCCGCCCGAACTGGTCGGCGACGTGCTCGCGCTGATGGGCGATTCGGTGGACAACGTGCCGGGCATATACGGCGTCGGGCCCAAGACCGCCTCCAAGCTGATCGTCGAGCACGGCAGCCTCGCCGCCGCGCTCGACGCCGCGCCGGACATGAAGAAGTCGAAGCTGCAGGAACGGCTGATCGAGGGGCGCGAAATGGCCGAGCTCAGCCGCGTCCTCGTCCAGCTCAAGGAAGACTGCGACCTGCCGATGGCGCTGGAGGATTTCGCGCTCCGATCCATCGCGCCCGAACCGCTCGCCGCATTTCTCGAAAAGCACGGGTTTACCAGCCTGCTGCGGCGGCTCGACGCCGGCAGCGGCAGCCCGGGCCGCCCGACCGAGCTCAACCCCGCCAAGCCGGTCAACAAGGCCGCCGCGCCGTCACCTGAGGGAAACCGGCAGGCGCTGCCCGAACTGCCGAAGGTCGATCGCAGCTCCTACGAGTGCGTGCAGAGCACCGAGCGGCTCAAACACTGGATCGAGCGCGCCTTCGCCGCCGGGCTGGTGGCGATCGACACCGAGACCAGCGCGCTCGACGCGATGCGCGCCGATCTCGCCGGGGTCAGCCTCGCGCTCGGGCCGAACGACGCGTGCTACATCCCGCTCGCCCACGGCGGCAGCGACATGTTCGCCGAAAAGCCGGAACAGGTCGCGCGCGAAACCGCGCTGACGCTGCTCAAGCCGCTGCTGGAAAGCGACGCGGTGACGAAGATCGGGCAGAACATCAAATACGACCTCAACGTCCTCGCGCGCCACGGAATCGCGATGGGGCCGGTCGACGACACGATGATCGTCTCGTTCGCGCTCGATGCGGGCCGCAGCCTCGACGGGATCGGGGGGGGGCACGGAATGGACGAGCTGTCCGAGCGCCATCTCGGCCACACCACGCTGACCTTCAAGGACGTGTGCGGCAGCGGCAAGAAGGCGATCCCCTTCGGCGAGGTGCCGCTCGACCGCGCGACCGAATATGCCGCCGAGGATGCCGACGTGACCTGGCGGCTGCACAGCCAGCTCAAGCCCCGGCTCGCGGTGGAAGGCGGCACGCGCATCTACGAGCGGGTCGACCGCCCGCTGATCCCGGTGGTCGCACGGATGGAGCGCCACGGCATCCGCGTCGACAAAGCGCGGCTGGGCAAGCTGTCGGACGAATTCGCCGCCGAGACCGGCCGGCTCGAAGGCGAAATCCACACCATCGCCGGGACCGAATTCACCATCGGCAGCCCCAAGCAGCTGGGCGATGTGCTGTTCGAGCAGATGGGCTACAAGGGCGGGCGCAAGGGCAAGAGCGGGCAGTATTCGACCGATCAGGCGATGCTGGAAAAGCTGTCCGCGCAAGGTGCGGAGATCGCCGACAAGGTGCTCGAATGGCGCCAGCTCACCAAGCTCAAAAGCACCTATACCGACGCGCTGCAGGCCGCGATCAATCCCGATACGGAACGCGTCCATACCAGCTACAGCCTCGTCGGCGCGCAGACCGGGCGGTTGAGCTCGACCGACCCCAACCTGCAGAACATCCCGATCCGCACCGAGATCGGCCGCCAGATCCGCGACGCGTTCGTGGCGGAGGACGGCAACGTGCTGCTCGCCGCCGACTATTCGCAGATCGAATTGCGCCTCGCCGCGCACATGGCCGACGTTCCCGAGCTGAAGGAAGCCTTCGCGAACGGCGAGGATATCCACGCGCGCACCGCGGCCGAGATGTTCGGCGAAGTCACCCGCGACACCCGCGCGCAGGCCAAGACGATCAACTTCGCGATCCTCTACGGCATCAGCCGCTGGGGCCTCGCCGGCCGGCTCAAGGTCGAGGCGGACGAGGCGCAGGCGATGATCGACACCTATTTCAAGCGCTTCCCCGGCATCCAGCGCTACATAATGGAGACGCTCGAAACCGTGCGCGAGCGCGGCTATTCGCAGACGCTGTTCGGCCGCAAGACGTGGTTTCCCCGGATCGGATCGAAGAACCAGGCGGAGCGCCAGGGCAGCGAGCGCGCGGCGATCAACGCGCCGATCCAGGGCACCAGCGCCGACATTATCAAACGCGCGATGGTGCGCATGATGCCCGCACTGGACGATGCCGGTCTCGGGCACGTGCGGATGCTGCTGCAGGTGCACGACGAACTGGTGTTCGAACTGCCCGCGGGCGACGTGGCCGCGGCCGCGCCGGTGATCGAGCGGGTGATGGCCGAAGCCGCGCTGCCCTCGGTCGCGCTCGACGTGCCGCTCGGGATCGAGATCGGTTCGGGCCACAGCTGGGGCGCCGCGCATTGATCCGCCCGCGTTTGCGCCGCGCGCATCTCGGAAACCTGGCAGTGCTGGGGCTGATCGCGCTCGCGCTGTTTCTGGGCATCTTCTTCGTCTTCCAGACGATCGAGGCCGAGCGCAGCGAACGCGCGCAGATGCGCGAGACCAGCGAAATCCTGCTCGAACTGCGCAACATCACCCGGGCCACGCTCAACGGCGAGACCGGCCAGCGCGGCTATCTCCTGACGCTTGATCGCCGCTATCTCGACCCGTATCTGGTCGGCCGCGAACAGTACCCGCCGGCGATGGCGCGGCTGCGCGCGCGCGTCGAGCCGGACGCGACCGCGCGCCAGCAGGAATTGCTCGACGAGATCGAGACTCTCGCCGACTCGAAGTTCGCCGAGATGCAGGAGACGATCCAACTGATCGAGCGGCGCGAAGTGCTCGAAGCGCGGCGACGGGTCCTCGACAACGAAGGCGCCGAGGTCATGGCCCGGCTGCGCCGCGCGACGCGCGACATGGAGGAGATCGAGAACCGCATCCTGCTGCGCGCGGCGAGCGAGACCGCGCGCGCGGAAGGGCGCGTGCTGCCGCTGCTCGGCGGAATCGTGCTGGTGCTGCTGGTCGCGCTCGCGCTCGGCTATCGCCTCGTCACCCGCGCCGCGCGGGCGGAGGCCGAAGCGTCGCAGGCGAAAGCGCTCGGCGAAGCGCGCGACCGGGCGGACCTGCTCGCGCGCGAGCTGAACCACCGGGTCAAGAACCTGTTCGCCGTCATCCTTGCGATCGTGCGCATGAGCGCGAAGGACACACCCGAGGCGAAGCCGGTAATCGAGCGGATTTCCGAACGTATCCACGCACTCCTGACCGCGCACGAGGTGACCCAGGGGACGCTGGAACGCCCGGTCGCCTCGCTGCGCGCTTTGGTCGAGACCACGCTCGCCCCTTATCGCTCGGACAAGCTCCCGGCCCAGATCGACGGACCCGAGATCGAGCTGCCGGCCAAGCAGGTCACGCCGCTCGGCCTCGTGCTGCACGAACTCACCACCAATGCCGTCAAATACGGCGCGTGGAGCCGGGGATGCCTGCTCGAAGTGCGCTGGCGACTGGCGGACGGCTCGCTCGTCATCGAATGGCGCGAACATTGCGAATCCGAAGGCCGGGAGCCCGAGCGCAAGGGCTTCGGCAGCCTGTTGATGACCAGCGCCGCGCGGCAACTACGCGGCGAGATCGACCGGCGGTTCGGCGAAGAAGGCGTCGAAGTGACGATCACCATCCCGCACGCCGCCTGAGGGTCTGCCGCTTGCCCCCTGCATGACGCGCTAGCGTCTGCCGCTTGCAAGCGCCGCGCTGAACCCATAATCCGCGCGGCATGTTCGAACGCTTCGATCCGCGCAACTGGTCGATCGCCTGGGACGAGGTCGTGGTCGCGGCGGTCGCCATCGCGATTGCCGTCGTCATCGCCTTCGTGATCCACAAGATCGTGTTCGGCCTGCTGGGCCGGCTGGCGCGCCGCTCGCACTCCGACGTCGACGAGCTGGTGTTCGACCGGCTCGCCCGGCCGATCCGCTGGTCGGTCGTCGCGATCGCCATCGCGGCGGTGGCGCAGACCAACCCCAACATTCGCGCGGTGTGGGAATGGATCGCCCCGCTGCTGGTGCCCGCGCTGGTCGGCTGGGTCGCGCTGTCGCTGGTGCGCGCCTTCGCCGCGGCGATGCAGATGCGCAGCGAGCTGTCGTCCGATCCGATCGCCGCGCGCAGCCGCCGCACGCGGGTCGCGATCCTCTCACGCACCGCAGGCTTCCTGATCGTGATGCTGACGGTGGCGATGATGCTGCTGGCGATCCCCGGCGTGCGCGACGTGGGGGTGACGCTGATGGCGTCGGCCGGCCTCGCCGCGCTTGCAGTGGGCGCAGCGGCGCAGCCCGCACTCAAGTCTCTGATCGCGGGAATGCAGATGGCACTGACCGAGCCGCTGCGAATCGGCGACCTGGTGGTGATCGAGGGGTTTTCGGGCCGGGTCGAGGAAATCCGCATGAGCTTCGTGATCGTGCGCACGTGGGACGAGCGGGCGATCGTGGTGCCGACCAGCTCGTTCCTCGAAAAGAGCTTCGAAAACTGGTCGCGCGAAAGCGAGCAGCTGACCGGCGCGGTGTTCCTCCATCTCGACCCCGCCGCCGCAGTCGCGCCGATCCGTGCCGAGTTCGAGAGCTATCTTCCGACCCGCGCCGAATGGGACGGGCGCACGGGCGAACTGCTGATGACCGAGGCTTACCCGGAAAGCATCGAGCTGCGAATCGCGGTCAGCGCAGCGACGATTCCCGACCTGTGGACGCTGCGCTGCGCGGTGCGCGAGCACATGATCGAATGGCTGCGCACCGAAATGCCCGACGCGCTGATCCGCCACCGGCTGGGGGTGGAGGACGCGAACGCCGGCGTTCAGGGCGAATAACGCACCAGTCCCCGGCGCCGCGCCGGGTCAGCCGTGCTTTCGCTCGCGCGTCGGTTCGACCATCCCTTCGCTGATGAAGCCGATCGGCATCGCCTCTGCGGCGCGCTTCTTCAATTCGCCGCGCATCTTGCGATATTCTTCCTCCATCTGCGAGGTGACCGTGGCACGCGAATCCTTCAGCGCCTCCTCGAAATCGACTGTGGCCACCGCGTCCACTTCCCGGCCGACGCGCCGCAGGGCATTGAGCCCGGCGCGGCGCACGACGTCCTCCAGATCGGCCCCGGTGAAGCGGTCGGTCTGCGCCGCGATCGACCCGAGATCGACATCCGCCGCAAGCGGCATGCCCTGGGTGTGGATGCCGAGGATGCGCGCACGCCCGGCTTCGTCGGGCGTGCCGACATAGACCAGTTCGTCGAACCTGCCCGGCCGCAGCAGCGCCGGATCGACCAGCGTGGGCCTATTGGTGGCGCCGATCACGACGACCGACTGCAGTTCCTCGAGCCCGTCCATTTCGGCGAGGATCGTGTTGACCACGCGCCCCGTCACCTGCGGCTCGCCCTGCCCGCTGCCGCGCGCGGGCACGAGGCTGTCGATCTCGTCGATGAAGATCACGCACGGCGCGACCGCGCGGGCACGCTGGAACATGCGCGCGATCTGCTGCTCGCTTTCGCCGTACCATTTGGACAGCAGGTCCGAACTCTTCATCGAGATGAAGTTCGCCTCCGCTTCCTTCGCCACCGCCTTGGCCAGCAGCGTCTTGCCGGTTCCGGGAGGCCCATAGAGCAGGAAGCCCTTGGCCGGGCGGATGCCGAGACGGCCGAAGGCGTCGGGATTCTTGAGCGGCAGCTCGATGCCTTCCTTCAGCATGTCGATCGCATCGTCGACCCCGCCGATATCGCTCCACGCGACATTGGGCACCTGCACCATGACTTCGCGCATCGCGCTCGGCTGCACGCGCTTCAAGGCCGAGAGGAAATCCTCGCGGGTCACCGAAAGATCGTCGAGCACCTCGGGCGGGATCGTGCGCGCGTCGAGGTCGAGCCGCGGCATGATCCGACGCACCGCGTCGATCGCCGCCTCGCGCGCGAGCGCGGCAATATCCGCGCCGACGAAACCGTGGGTCACGCGCGACAGCTCGTCGAGGTCCACCCGGTCGCCGAGCGGCATGCCGCGCGTATGGATCGCGAGGATTTCGCGCCGGCCCTTCTCGTCGGGCACGCCGATCACGATCTCGCGGTCGAACCGGCCGGGGCGGCGCAGCGCCTCGTCGATCGCGTCGGGCCGGTTGGTGGCGGCGATGACGACGAGGTTCGAGCGCGCTTCGAGCCCGTCCATCAGCGTCAGCAGCTGCGCAACAAGCCGCTTTTCCGCCTCGCCGTGGACCTGCGCGCGCTTGGGCGCGATCGAATCGATTTCGTCGATGAACACGATCGCGGGCGAGGACTTGGTCGCTTCCTCAAACACTTCGCGCAGGCGCTTCTCGCTCTCGCCATAGCCCGAGCCCATGATCTCCGGCCCGTTGATGGTGAAGAACTGCGCGTCGCTCTCGTTCGCCACGGCCTGCGCCAGCCGGGTCTTGCCGGTGCCCGGCGGGCCGTGGAGCAGCACACCCTTGGGCGGATCGACGCCTAGGCGGGTGAACAGCTCGGGATAGCGCAGCGGCAGCTCGACCATCTCGCGCAGCTGCTGGATCGTGTCTTCCATGCCGCCGACATCGTCGTAGTTCACCACCGCGCGACCCGTGGGCGCTTCCTCGAATTCGGCGCGCAGCTCGACCTCGGTGTTCTCGTCGATATGGACGATTCCCTTGGGAGCGGTCGAAACGACGGTCAGGCGAATTTGCGTCAGCGCATAGGCGGGCGCGTTGAACATGCGCTGGACCTGCGGGGGCATGTTCTGCACCGGCTGCTGGCCGGTGGTCGCCACCAGATCGCCCGCCAGCAGGGGCTTGCGGAAGAAATTGCGTTTGAGCGCCTGCGTCGGTCCCTGGAGCCGCATCTCGCGGCTGGCGGGCGCAAAAACCACACGCGTAGCGGCGCGGGATTCGGCGGAGGCGATGCGGACGTGCTCGCCCGATCCGCACTCGGCATTGTTGCGTTGAAGTCCATCGAGCCGAACGACGTCGAGCGTCTGATCCTCGTCGTAGGCCGACATCGCGATCGCGGTGGTGGTCCGCTTACCCTCGATCTCGACCACATCGCCCTCGGTGATCCCGAGCGCCTGGAAGGCCGAACGCGGCAAACGCGCGATGCCGCGCCCGCTTTCTTCCTGCCGTGCCGCGGCGACCTGGAGCCGGACCGCCTTTTCCTCTACCGCCGCGTCGACTTCGGCCATCCGTAATGTTCTCCAGTCCAATGGTTCGGGCTTCGCCCCTAGCTAAGGAGCGTTGGCTGCGAGTCAAATGAACGAATGCCGCAACGGTGCCGCTTTGCCGGTTGCGCGAGACAAGAAAAAAGGCCCGGTCACGAGGACCGGGCCTGGAAAGTCTTGGGAGAGGATGCCTGTAAAGGCCCGTCCTGTTTGCAGCGCAGCAGGTCATTGTGCAAGTGCGAAAAGCGCATTCTTTGTTGCATAATTCGCAACCAGAGCGAAATCGCGCTGTTTTGTTTCATTTTTGTGGCAAGGCTCGGCAACGGGCTCGCCACCGGCTTTGCTGCAGTGCAACATGGATTTGCGCATACGGTTGCGCTGCGGGGGTGACAGCAGGCTGCACGATGCCTAACAGCCGGGCTGTTACGGAGGCCCGATGAACAAGCTCTACCCCGATGCCGCCGCAGCCCTCGACGGACTGCTGAAAGACGACATGCTGATCGCTGCAGGGGGCTTCGGCCTGTGCGGTATTCCCGAGCGCCTGCTCGACGCGATCCGCGACAGCGCCGTGAAGGGCCTCACCTTCTGCAGCAACAACGCCGGGATCGACAACGAAGGCATCGGCAAGCTGCTGCGCACGCGGCAGGTGAAGAAGATGATCTCGTCCTACGTCGGCGAGAACAAGGAGTTCGAACGCCAGTTCCTGTCCGGCGAACTCGAGGTCGAATTCTGCCCCCAGGGCACGCTGGCCGAACGCATGCGCGCGGGCGGCGCGGGCATTCCCGGCTTCTACACCAAGACGGGGGTCGGCACGCAGGTGGCCGAGGGCAAGGAGGTCAAGACTTTTGACGGAGAGGACTACATCCTCGAACGCGGCATCTTCGCCGACCTCGCGATCGTGAAGGCCTGGAAAGCGGACGAGACTGGCAATCTGGTGTTCCGCAAGACCGCGCGTAACTTCAATCTGCCCGCCGCCACGTGCGGCAAGGCCTGCGTGGTCGAGGTCGAGGAAGTGGTGCCCGCGGGCAGCCTCGACCCGGACTGCATCCACCTGCCCGGCGTCTACGTACAACGCATGATCGTTGGCGCGCCCTACGACAAGAAGATCGAGTTCCGCACCGTGCGGGAGCGCGCCGCGGCATGAGCGCATCGCGGCTCCGCGCCGCGCTCGCGGTATCGGCGCTCGCGTTGTCGCTCGGCGGCTGCGTGGCGGCGGCGATCCCGCTCGTCGCGGGCGGAGCGATCGCGACGCGCGGCGATACAGACGAGGAGCGCAGCGACGCGAGCCTTGCGACGCCACGCTCCGAAGCGCCTGCCGCTCCGTCACCGACCCTCGGGAATACCCCGCAATCCGCACCCGCGAGCCCGGCCCCCGGTTCGCTCGCGGCCGAAGCGCAGGCCGCAACGCTTGCCGTCGCGTCTGGCCGGGCCGGCGACTACGACGCATTCCTCGCCCACGCCACGGCGCAGGCGGCGCGCGATCCGATCGCCGCGCCCCGCAGCTCGGCGATCCTCACCGCGCCCGGCTCGCTCACCCCTACGACCACCGAATGCGCGATTCTGCCCCCGGCAGTGGTGATCGATCTCGATCCGCGCGGCGCGACGCTCGACATCGCCGCTCTGGCCGCCGACCCCGTGCTCGCCCGCGGCCTCGCCGCGCTGCGGCTGCAGGGCGTGGAGGTCAACTGGATCAGCAACGCCTCGGCCGGTCAGGCGGGCGCGCTGCGCACTCGCTTGCGCGAGACCGGGCTCGATCCCGAAGCGCGCGACGCGCTGTTGCTCATGCGCCGCGCCACCGACCGCAAGCAGTTGCGCCGCAAGGAACTGTCGCAGACGCATTGCGTGGTCGCGATCGCGGGCGACGAACGGCCGGACTTCGACGAGCTGTTCGGCTATCTCAAAGACCCGTCCGCCGCCGCGGATCTGGAGCCGCTGGTCGGCGACCGCTGGTTCCTCGTTTCCACACTTCAAGACACCAAGGAAGACTGACATGCCCTGGGACCGCAACCAGATGGCCGCGCGCGCGGCGCAGGAACTGGAAGACGGATATTACGTCAACCTCGGCATCGGTATCCCGACGCTGGTGGCCAACCACATCCCCGAGGGAATGCATGTCACCCTGCAGAGCGAGAACGGCATGCTCGGCATAGGCCCCTTCCCTTACGAGGGGGAGGAGGACGCCGACCTCATCAACGCGGGCAAGCAGACGATCAGCGAGCTGCCGCACAGCGCCTATTTCGACAGCGCGGCGAGCTTCGCGATGATCCGCGGCGGGCACATCGACCTGACGGTGCTGGGCGCGATGGAAGTGGCGGCCAACGGCGACATCGCCAACTGGATGATCCCCGGCAAGATGATCAAGGGTATGGGCGGCGCGATGGACCTCGTCGCCGGGGTAAAGAAGATCATCGTGGTGATGGAGCACACCGCGAAGGACGGCAGCCCCAAGTTCATCCCCGAATGCACCTTGCCGCTGACGGGCACCAACGTGGTCGACATGATCGTGACCGACCTCGCCGTGTTCCAGCGCCCCGACCACGACAGCCCGTTCAAGCTGATCGAACTGGCGCCGGGCGTGAGCGCCGAGGAAGTGGCGGAGAAGACGACGGCGAAGTACGTGTCATGAGTGGGGAAACACCTCGCTGGAAGCTGCGAGAGCCCGATTTCGTGCAATCGATCGCCAATCTGGAGATAGCCTGCCGTATGTATCGGCAGGGGAACATGGATATCGTCCAACAGGCCGGCATGATCCAACTGTTCGAGATCGCTTGGGAGCTGGGGTGGAAAACGATGCGCGACTATCTCGTCACGCGCGGCTTCACGGATGGCATCAACTCGCCGACAGGCGCGATACGAACGGCTCACAAGATCGACCTCGTCGCGAATGCCCAAGCATGGCTCGATGCAGCCAACGTTCGCCATACGCTTTCGCACGAATATCGCCCGGATCGCGCGGCCGGTGCGTTGGCGACAATAGCCAGCGACTATCTGCCTTTATTCCAGGATCTGGCAGGAGCACTTAATGATGCCGATATCGCCAGCCGTGACGCTCACTGATCGCGAGCGCGCAACAGTCGAGCAAATCATCCGCAGCATGGCCGGACGAATCGGCGAGGTGAAAGTTTTCGGTTCGCGGGCGACCGGTCGGGCACGGCCTTCGTCGGACCTCGACCTGGTCGTATATCCTCCGATCGCGCAGCGAGAGCTGTACGATCTCATGGATGCGTTCGAAGAGAGCGACCTGCCGATTTTCGTCGATGTCGTGCCATGGGACAAGGTCACGTCGGAAGCGCTCCGCGAACAAATCAGACGTTATGCGGTTCCACTTTTCGCTGAAGAAGTCTGAGACGAAATCACCCCAACGCAGCCTTGAGATCGGTCGTGAGGTCGGTGCGTTCCCACGGGAAGGCGTCGCCTTCGGCGGCGCGGCCGAAGTGGCCGTAGGCGGCGCTCTGGCGGTAGATCGGCTTGTTGAGGCCCAGGTGCGTGCGGATGCCGCGCGGGGTCAGCCCGCCCAGCTTGGGGATGCCGCGGATCGCGTCCTCGATGCGGTCGTCGGCGATGGTGCCGGTGCCGTGCGTGTCGACATAGAGCGACAGCGGCTCGGAGACGCCGATCGCATAGGCGAGCTGGAT
This sequence comes from Pelagerythrobacter sp., assembly GCF_041912895.1. Lineage (NCBI taxonomy): Bacteria > Pseudomonadati > Pseudomonadota > Alphaproteobacteria > Sphingomonadales > Erythrobacteraceae > Pelagerythrobacter > Pelagerythrobacter sp. Next base: position 71,324 of record NZ_JAYSGI010000002.1, read on the forward strand.
CGTGCAGCGTTTCGCGAGGCCCGCCGCGACGATGTTCTTGGCGAGATAGCGGCTGATGTAGGCGGCCGAGCGGTCGACCTTGGTCGGGTCCTTGCCGCTGAACGCGCCGCCGCCGTGCGGCGCCGCGCCGCCATAGGTGTCGACGATGATCTTGCGGCCGGTCAGGCCCGCGTCGCCGTCGGGCCCGCCGATCTCGAACGTGCCGGTGGGGTTGATGTGCCACTTCGTCTCGTCCGACAGGAAACCGTCGGGCAGCACGCCCGCGACGACGCGCTTCACGTAAGCCTTGAGCTCGGCTTCCTTGTCACCTTCGTCATAGCCCGGCGCATGCTGGGTGGAGACGACCACCGCGGTCGCCGCGACCGGCTTGCCCTCGCGATAACGCAGCGTGACCTGGCTCTTGGCGTCGGGTTCGAGGAACGGCGCGGTGCCGGCCTTGCGGTCGTGCGCCATCTGCTGGAGGATCTTGTGGCTGTAGTCGATCGCCGCAGGCATCAGGTCGGGCGTCTCGTCGCAGGCGAAGCCAAACATGATGCCCTGATCGCCCGCGCCCTCGTCCTTGTTGCCGCTAGCATCGACGCCTTGCGCGATATGCGCGCTCTGGCCGTGGAGGTGGTTCTCGAAGGTCAGCGTTTCCCAGTGGAAGCCTTGCTGCGCGTAGCCGATGTCCTTCACCACCCCACGGACGACGCGCTCGATCTCGTCCTCGACGCCCGGCGCCCAGTCGCCGCCCGCGTCCATGATGCCCTTGCCGCGGATTTCGCCCGCCAGCACCACGCGCTGCGTCGTCGTCAACGTTTCGCAAGCAACGCGCGCCTCGGGATCCTTCGACAGGAACAGGTCGACGATCGCGTCCGAAATCTGGTCCGAAACCTTGTCGGGATGGCCTTCGGAAACGCTTTCGGAGGTGAAGAGGTAAGTGCTGCGCATGCTTGATATTCCGATATAAAGATAGCTTTATGTCTCGCGCAGCGTCCTAGCGACCCCGCAGCCGCGTGGCAACCAGCGATCCGGCGATCAGCAGCAGCGCCCACGCGATCGCAAGCCAGTTGCCCGTCCGCGAAAACAGCGTCGGAGCCCGCGCCGGAGGGATGATGCCGTCGATCCGGTCGGCGCGGTGCATGCCGATATGATCGCGCACCACGCCGCGCGCGTCGATCACAGCGCTGATGCCGGTGGTGGTGGAGCGCAGCACGGGCAGCCCTTCCTCGATCGCGCGCATCCGCGCCTGCGCCAGATGCTGCGGCGGGCCCCATGCGCCGAACCAGCCGTCGTTCGAGGGATTGAAGATATAGTCGGGCCGGTCGCCGCGATCGACGACCTGGCCGGAGAACACGATCTCGTAACAGATCTGCGCGCCCGCCTTGCCCCATTCGCCGAGATCGAGCGTGCGCGGCCCCGGCCCGGGGAGGAAGTCGATCGCGCCGGGCACCAGCCGCGTCAGCCCCAGCGGTTCGAGCAGCCAGCGCATCGGCAGATATTCGCCATAGGGCACGAGGTGCGCCTTGGCGTAGCGCTCGCCCAGCGTGCCCTCGGCAGAGATCGGGGTGATCGTGTTGTAGGCGCCGACCGCGCGTTCCTGCCCCTCGGCCATGCCGATCTCGAGATCGACCGCACCGGTCAGCAGCATCGAGCCCTCGCCGATCACCCGCCCGATCCGCCAGCGGGCATAGCGCGGGTCGCCCGCAGCGGTCAGCTGGTCGTAATAGCGCTGCGGATAGCCGTCGCGCAGGTAGTCGGGCACGCCCGATTCGGGCCACAGCACCAGCCGTTGCGTGCCCGGTTCGCGCGGGACCGAAAGCTGCGCGATGCGCGCGAACTGCTCTTCGAACTTGGCCGGGTTGTCGAGATCGGGCTGGCGCAGATCGGGCTGCACCAGCGTGAAACGCATCGTGCCTTCCTCGCGCGCGGGCGCGGGCCAGTACATGCCCGCCGCCAGCAGCACTGCTACCGCCGCGAACGGCACGAACCGGCGCTCGCGCAGCAGGACGATCAGCATCGCCCCGACCAGTGCGGCGAAGCCCGAAAGGGCATACGTGCCGGTCCACGGCAGCACCGCGGCCAGGCCGGGCCGGTCGAACGGGCCCAGCAGGACAAGGCCGAACGGATCCCACGCATAGCCGGTGAAGACCCAGCTGCGCAGCCATTCGGTCACGATCCACGCGCCGCCGAACACGCAGGACGCCGCTCCCGCGCCAAGCCTGCGGCCCAGGCCCCAGGCGATCAGTGCGGCGAGCGCGGGATAGACCGCGAGGTAGACCGCCAGCAGCGGCACCGCGAGCCAGCCGAGCCAAGCAGGCATTTCCGCCTGATAGGTGAACGCGGTCGCGATCCAGTTGTTCGCCAGCGTGAAATGGGCGAGACCGAACAGCCATCCGTTCAACAGCGCGCTACGCCAAGTCGGCGCACGCAGCGCGACCAGCGCGAACGCACCGATGCCGAGCAGCGCGACGGGCCAGAGATGGAGCGGCGGGAAGCCCGTTGCCGAAAGCAGCCCGCACAGCGCGGCCGCGATCCGCGGATGCGCGGCGAACCAGCGGTCGATCCGGTTCATCTGCGGGCCGATCCCCTAATAGCCGCTGTCAGCCGACCGCACGCACCGCGTCGTCGTCCTTGGCCGGTTCGGCCGCCTTGCGGGCGCGGGGCGCGCGCTTCTTCTTCGGCGGCTCGCCGTCGCCGGCTTCGGCGATCGAGGGAGGAAGCGCGGCGGCGTCGATCTCGCTGCCGTCCCGATCCTCGCTCGCACTGCGCGATTTGCGCGGCTTGCGCGTTTCGGCGCGCGGCTGACGCTCTTCGCTGCGCGGCTGGCGCTCTTCGCTCCGCGGCGGGCGGCCTTCGCTACGCGACTGGCGCTTGAACGGGTTGTCGGCCGGCTCGTAATCGTCGTCGTCGCGCGCATCGTCGTCGCGATCGCCCGCATTGCCGCGGCCGTTCGCATCGTCGCGGCGGCCGCGCGTGCTGCGCGGCTGCTGGCGGCGGCGATTGTCGCCCTCGTCCTCGCCGTCGTCGTCGTCCTGGTCGCGCTCGTCCTGGCGCTTGCCGCGCTGTTCGTCCTGGCGCGCCTTGTTGTCGGCGATGACGCGGAAATAGTGATCGGCGAACTGCAGGTAGTATTCGGCCTGCACGCGGTCGCCGTGATGCTGCGCGTCCTGCGCGAGCTTCTTGTACTTGTCGAGCATCTGGGGCGCGTTGCCGCGCGCCCTGCTGTCGATCCGGTTGCTCTGGTTGCCGCCGCCCTGCGGGCGATTGCCGCGGCCGCGGCGGCGATTGTTATTGCGATGATTGTTCAAGGAATACTCTTCCTCATTCGGGACCGCCCTGCCGGCACCATTGCCCGTGCGGTCGCATGACCCCTCACCGCGTCCGCTTCCCGAGCGGCTCGCGGCCGTTCCATCTGCACCTGTGCGCGGGCCTGAGCGCCCGGACGGTTTGCAAGTGTAGGAACAAGGCCTGGCCGGGAGGCGAACGCGCCGCGAACCGGGGGCCTTGGCAGCAGAGTTAGCTATCGCGATGCCGCTTGCCAACCCCTAACGCAAAATCAATGCGCGGGGGCGTTCGGCGAGATCGCGGCGAAGATCGGTGGAAAACCCCGCCATGCGCGCGATTTCGCCGACGGCTTCGGCCTGCGAAGCACCGATTTCGAGCACCGCGACTCCGTCCGGCGCGAGCAAGGCTCGCAACTGCGGGATCAGCACGCGATAGTCGTCGAGCCCCTCGGCCCCGGCGAACAGCGCCTCGCCCGGCTCGTAATCGCGCACGGAGGGGTCGAGCGGGGCATCGGCCTCGACATAGGGCGGGTTGGCGATGACCCGGTCGAACCCGCCGAAATCATCGGACCAGCCCGCGCGGTGCCAGTCGGCTTCGACCAGCCGCGCCCTGCCCCTGACGCCCAGCGATTCCGCATTGCCCACCGCCACCGCCAGCGCGGCGGGCGAACGGTCGATGCCCACGCCCTCCCAGCCCGGCTTTTCGGCGATGAAGCTCAGCAACAGCGCGCCCGATCCGAGGCCGAGATCGAGCACCCGGCCGCGCTCCCCCGCGCCCTCCAGCGCGGCCGCCAGCGTCGTCTCGCTGTCGCCGCGCGGGATCAGGACGCCGCGCGTGACGTGAAACGGACGGCCATGGAACTCCTGCTCGCCGACGATATAGGCGACCGGCTCGTGCGCCGCGCGCCGCTCGGTCAGCGTAGCGAACCCGGCGGGCGCCGTGTCCGCCATATGCCCCAGCAGCATCGCGGAGCGCGATATGCCCAGCGCGTGCGCCATCAGCAATTCGGCATCGAGCCGCGCGGTGTCGGAGGTTTCGCCAAGCCGCTCGGCCGCCGCGCGCAGCGCCTCGCCGACGGTGGTCACGTGTCCATCGCCGCGAGCCGCTTGGCCTCGTCCTCGGCGGTCAGCGCGTCGACCAGTTCGGCAAGGCCCGGCCCGGCGAGCACTTCCTCCAGCTTGTGCAGCGTCAGGCCGATGCGGTGATCGGTCACGCGGCCTTGCGGAAAGTTGTAGGTGCGGATGCGCTCGGAACGGTCGCCGCTGCCGACCATCGCCTTGCGCGCCTCGGCCTCGGCGCCCTGCGTCGCCTCGCGCTGCGCTTCGAACAGGCGGGCGCGCAGCACCTGCATCGCCTTGTCCTTGTTCTTGTGCTGGCTGCGCCCGTCCTGGCAGGTGACGACCGTCCCGGTCGGCAGGTGGGTGATGCGCACTGCGCTGTCGGTGGTGTTGACGTGCTGCCCCCCCGCCCCGCTGGCGCGATAGACGTCAATCTTGAGGTCCTTGTCCTCGATCTGGACGTCGACCGCGTCGGGCTCGGGCAGCACGGCGACGGTCGCGGCGGAGGTGTGGATGCGCCCGCCGCTCTCGGTCACGGGCACGCGCTGGACGCGGTGGACCCCGCTTTCGAACTTGAGCTTCGCGAACACCCCGGCACCCGCGACGTTGGCGACCACTTCCTTGACCCCGCCGATGTCGGACGCGTTGACCGAGATCGTCTCGACCCGCCAGCCCTGTTCGCTCGCGAACCGTTCGTACATGCGGAACAGGTCGGCGGCGAACAGCGCGGCCTCGTCGCCCCCGGTGCCCGCGCGGATTTCCAGCATCGCGGGCCGCGCGTCGGCGGCATCGCGCGGCAGCATCGCCACCGCCAGCGCGCGCTCGGCCTCGGGAAGATCGTTGCGCAGCCGCATGATCTCTTCCTCGGCGAGCGCCTTCATATCGGGATCGGCATCGTCGAGCCGTTCCAGCTCGGCCAGCTCGCCGCGCATCGTGCGCACGCCCTCCGCCGCGCGGGCCACCGGCTCCAGCTCGGCATAGTCGCGGCTTGCGGCGACGAACGCCTCGCCCTCGAGCGTGCCCGAAGCCAGCCGCGCCTCGAGCTCGGCGAAGCGATGCGCGATCTGGTCGAGCCGTTCGGCGGGGATGGTCATTGCCAAAGAGATTCGGACTCAGCGAGCGCCGTCTCGAGCGCGATACTAAATGCCTTACTGGCCTGTATCCTAAATCCGTGCCTTTCAAAGGCTAAATTAACGATGGCTTTCGGGTTAAGTTTTACAGCCTTGTCGAATCTCTTCTTTGGAGAGCCATTGGCTATAAACTCTGCGATAAAACCCTTCGAACGCAGAAATTTTATCAGCGCAATACCATGACTTAAGCGTATTTCATCTTCAACGACCACTGCTACGTCGATTTGAGAATCGCCGCTCTTCTCCACCAGCATGGCCAGCCGCTCAATCCCGGCGGCCCAGCCGACGGCGGGCGTCGGCGCGCCGCCCAAGCTCTCCATCAGCCCGTCGTACCGTCCGCCGCCCAACACCGTGCTCTGGCTGCCGAGCGCGTTCGCCGCCGCCGAGCCTTCGTCGGGCACGAATTCGAACGCGGTGTGGCGGTAGTAGTCGAGGCCGCGCACGAGGCTCTCGGCGCGTTGCCATTTCACGCCCGCCGCATCGAGGCCGCTGGTGACGCTTTCGAAGAAAGCCAGCGCCTCGTCCGACAGGAACGCGTCGATCTTCGGCGCATCGGCCACGAAGCGCTTGTCGCGCGGGTCCTTGCTGTCGAGGATGCGCAGCGGGTTCTTCTCCAGCCGCTCCTGCGAATCCTCGCTCAACTCGCCCTTCACGCCCCGGAAATGCTCGACCAGCGCGGCGCGCCAGGCTTCGCGACTGTCGGCATCGCCGAGCGTGTTGAGGTGCAATGTCACCCCCTCGATGCCGAGTTCGCGCAAGAGCTGATCGGCCATCGCCAGCAGTTCGACGTCCGCCTGCGGTTCGGCCGCGCCGATGATCTCGGCATCGAGCTGGTGGAACTGGCGATAGCGGCCCTTCTGCGGCCTCTCGTAGCGGAACAGCGGGCCGTGCGTCGCGACCTTGAGCGGCGCGTGCTGCTGCCAGCCGTTGGTGAGCCAGGCGCGTGCGATCCCGGCGGTGAATTCGGGCCGCAACGTCAGCGACTCGCCGCCGCGATCCTCGAACGAATACATTTCCTTCGAGACGACATCGGTCGTCTCTCCGATCGCGCGGCTGAACACCTCGGTCTTCTCGAACACCGGCATCTCGACCCGGCGGAAGCGGTAGAGCCGCCGCACGCGCTCGAAGGTTTCCACGACATGCGCGAACGCCTCCGCCTCCGCACCGAAGATGTCCTGCGTTCCGCGAATGGCCTGTGGTGTCTTTGCGCTCATAGCGCGCGGGCGCTTAGCGCGTTCGGTGGAGCTGGGAAAGCCGCTCGTCGAAGGGTGTGTTGCGCTCGTCGAGCCCAACCCGCATGAAGGCGCGCATGAAAATCCGCACCGCGCCGATCGCGCTCGCCGCCGCCGTCCTCTTCATCCAGCCGCTCCAGGCCCGCCCAGAAGGCAACTCGGCCCCGATCGCGCCGCAGCTGTCGGACACGACGCCGCTGCCGCAGGACACGCCCTGGCCCGGCGGCACGATCGCGCTCGATATCGATGCGACCGACACCCGGCGCGGCGTCTATCGCGTCACCCAGACGATCCCGGTCCCCGCCGGGACGAACGAGCTTTCGCTGCTGTTTCCCGAATGGCTGCCCGGCAACCACGCCGCGCGCGGACCGATCTCGCTGCTGTCCAACATCCGCTTCACCGCGAACGGCCAGCCGCTCGAATGGCACCGCAACACGCTCGACGTCTACGAATTCCGCGTCACCGTGCCCGAAGGCGTGCGCGAGGTGACCGCGCAGTTCGTCCACACCTCGCCCATTACCGGCAGCGAAGGACGCGTCACGATGACGCAGGAGATGCTCAACCTCCAGTGGGAGAAGATGAGCCTCTATCCCGCCGGCCATTATACCCGCCGCATCGCGGTCAAGCCCACCGTCACGGTGCCGCAAGGCTGGCAGGTCTTCACCGCGCTCGACGGCAAGACCCGCAGCGGAGACACCGTCGGGTGGGACGTGGTCGATTACGAGACGCTGGTCGATTCGCCGATCTTCGCCGGCAAGTATGCGAAACAGTGGGAGGTGGGCGACGACGTCCGGCTCGATGCCGTCGCGGATGCGCCCAAGTATCTCGAGCTCGCGCCCGAGAATCTCGCCCGCTTCGAACGGCTGATCGACGAGGCCGACGCATTGTTCGGCGCGCGACACTTCGACCACTACGACATCCTGCTCGCGATGACCGATCGGATGGGCGGGGTCGGCCTCGAACACCACCGCTCGGCCGAGAATTCCTACGAGCCCAATTCGCTGATCGACTGGGACAAGATGGACTGGGACCACAACGTGGTCAGCCACGAGCTCGTGCATAGCTGGAACGGCAAGTTCCGCCGCTCCGAGGGGCTGTGGACCCCCGACTATCGCACCCCGATGCAGGACGACCTGCTGTGGGTCTACGAAGGCCAGACGCAGTTCTGGGGGTATATCCTCGCCGCCCGCTCCGGGCTGCAGAGCAAGGAGACCATCCTCGACACGCTGGCGGTCGCCACCGCGACCTATTCCGAAGGCCAGCCCGGCCGCGCCTGGCGCCCCGTGCAGGACACGACCTACGATCCGATCATCAACGCGCGCCGTCCGATCCCCTACAGCTCGCTCCAGCGCAGCGAGGATTACTATGTCGAAGGCGCGCTGGTCTGGCTCGAGGCCGACCAGATCATCCGCGACGGCACCAATGGCCGCAAGGGCCTCGACGATTTCGCCAAGGCCTTCTTCGGCAAGACCGATGGCGACTGGGGCGTGCTCACCTACGATTTCGACGAGGTCGCGGCGACGCTGAATTCGGTTTACCCATACGACTGGGCGACCTTCCTCGACACGCGTTTGCGCCAGCCCAATCAGCCTGCGCCGACTCGCGGTATCGAGATGGCCGGCTACCGCCTGGTCTGGAAGGACGAACCCAATTCCTACGACAAAGGGCGCATGACCGCCGGCAAGTATCTCAACCTGTTCTATTCGCTCGGGCTGAACCTCGACAGCGAAGGTAGGGTGAGCAGCACGCTGTGGGACGGCCCGGCCTTCGACGCGGGGCTCGTCAACGGCGCGCAGGTCGTCGCCGTCGGCGGCGAGGCCTACTCGCAGGACGCGATCAAGGACGCCGTCACCGCCGCGAAGGACGGCAGCGAGCCGATCGAGCTGCTGGTCAAGCGGGGCGAGCGGTACGACACCGTGGCGATCGATTACCACGGCGGGCTTCGCTATCCCTGGCTCGAAAAGGCCGGCACGGGGATGCAAGGCCTCGACCGCTTGCTGGCCCCGCGCGCAAAATAACTCACCCGGCCTGTTGCCGGTGGTCCGGGCGCGCTCTAAAGGCCCGCCCGCAAAGTCCTTTGGGAGAGGGGCCGACCACAACGCGAGAACAGACATGCGCATCGACAGGGTTCCCACGGGCGACAATCCGCCCGAAAGCCTCAACGTCATCATCGAGGTCCCCACCGGCGGCGAGCCCGTGAAATACGAATTCGACAAGGACAGCGGCGCGCTGTTCGTCGACCGCATCCTGCACACGCCGATGCGCTACCCGGCGAACTACGGCTTCGTCCCCCACACGCTGAGCCCCGACGGCGATCCGCTGGATGCGCTGGTGATCGCGCGCAGCCCGTTCATCGCCGGCTGCGTCGTGCGTGCCCGCCCGATCGGCGTGCTGAACCTGGAAGACGAGCACGGCGGGGACGAGAAGCTGGTCTGCGTGCCGATCGACACCACGTTCCCGTATTATTCGGACGTCGCGGAGACCAAGGACCTGCCCTCGATCATCTTCCAGCAGATCGAGCACTTCTTCACCCACTACAAGGATCTGGAGAAGGAGAAGTGGGTGCGCGTCGGCCAGTGGGGCGACGCCGCCGAGGCGAAGCGGATCGTGCTCGAATCGATCGAGCGCTGCAAGGCGGCCGCGTAGCGCGCGCCGTCAGGCGACCGCGGCGATGCCCCTGAACAGCGCGGTGAGCGCCAGCGGCAAGACGATCGCCAGGCCCCAGAGCAACAGCCGGTCGCGGCGATAGACGGGGGCGAGTGCCGGGTCGCTCGCCTCTTCGTGCGACAGGTTGCGCCAGCGCTTCTCGAACCAGCGGCAGGCCGGGATGATGCCGGCGACCAGCACGACGAGCGCGAGATAGGGCAGGATCGAGGCCCCGATCTCTTTCATCGCATGCACGGTGACGAAAATCTGCAGCGCGGTGTAGACAAGCAACGCGTAGGCGACATTGTCGCTCATGCCCCGGCGCCAGTCGCGCGTGTGCGGGCGGGGGCCGCTGTAACGAGCGCCATCGTAAGGCGTCGCGGGCTCTTTCGTGCGGTGAAGCGCTTCGGTCATGCGCATTCTCCCAATCATGTCCTCTGTCCGAATCGAAGTATTCCAGAGCCCGCGCCAGCAATCAAGCGCGATCGCCCTTCTCTCCCGTCGCAGGCTATGCACGAAACCTGCCAAATCGCCCGTGCGGGGGTTTCCTGTCGCCGCAGCGATGCTACATGGCCGGAAGAATGGACACCAACAAGCCGATGGCCGAAGCCGCGCCCCCCGCCGACGCCCGCTCCGTCGAGGCGCCTCCCGTCGATGCCCCCCCTGTCGATGCCCCCTCCGTAGATGCTAGCGCGCCATTGCCGGACGGCGGGCTCGAGGTCATCTCCATCGCCAAGAGCTACGACAAGCGCGCGGTGCTGACCGACATCTCGCTTACCGTGGGCAAGGGCGAAGTGCTCGGCCTGCTCGGCCCCAACGGCGCGGGCAAGACCACCTGCTTCTATTCGATCATGGGCTTGGTGAAGCCCGACGCGGGCCGCATCCTGATGGACGGCGAGGATGTGACCAATCTGCCGATGTATCGCCGCGCGATCCTCGGCCTCGGCTATCTGCCGCAGGAAACCAGCATCTTCCGCGGCATGACCGTGGAGCAGAACATCAACTGCGTGCTCGAGATGGTCGAGCCGGACAAGGAAACCCGCGCCGCGGAGCTGGAGCGGCTGCTCGAGGAATTCGGCCTGACCCGGCTGCGCGAGAGCGCCGCGATGGCGCTGTCGGGGGGTGAGCGGCGGCGCTGCGAGATCGCCCGCGCATTGGCGGCTAAGCCTTCGATCATGCTGCTCGACGAGCCGTTCGCGGGCATCGATCCGCTGTCGATCAGCGACATCCGCGATCTCGTGATCGACCTGAAGCAGCGCGGGATCGGCGTGCTCATCACCGACCACAACGTGCGCGAGACGCTCGACATCGTCGACCGCGCGTGCATCATCTACGGCGGGCAGGTGCTGTTCGCCGGCACTCCGCAAGATCTCGTCGCCGACGAGAACGTGCGCCGGCTCTATCTGGGCGAGAGCTTTTCGCTATGAGCCCGCCCCGCCCCATCGCCTGACGCATGGCGCTGAGCCCGCGCCTCGATCTCCGGCAGTCCCAGTCGCTGGTGATGACGCCGCAGCTCCAGCAGGCGATCAAACTGCTGGCGCTGTCGAACCTCGAGATCGAGACCTTCATCGGCGAGGCGCTGGAAGCCAACCCGCTGCTCGAAGCGGGCGAGGTCCGGCGCGAGGACGGCGAAGCGGCGGAGATGCCCTCCGACGAACCGAGCGCCGACAGCGCGGCGGGCGACGACAGCGCACTCGATATCGATCCCGGTTCGCTCGACCGCGACCGCGACACCGGGGACGGCGAATGGGGGGCGGCGCACGCGAGCGGGCTGTCCGAAGACCTTCCGGGAATCGACGAGCGCGGTGATGACGGCCCGACGCTGGCCGAACACCTCGAGGACCAGGTCGGCGCCGCCTCGGGCGACGCGCGCGAGGCGTTCGTCGCGCGCCACCTGATCGGCCTGCTCGACGAAGCGGGCTATCTCGCGGCCGATCTCGGCGAAGTCGCGGCGGAGCTCGGCATCGCGCCGGCCGAGGTCGAGCGCGCGCTCGCGGTCGTGCAGTCGCTCGACCCGACCGGTGTGGGCGCGCGCTCGCTCGGCGAATGCCTGGCGCTGCAGGCGAAGGAAGCCGACCGCTACGACCCATGCATGGCGCGGTTGATCGACAACCTCGATTTGGTCGCGCGCGGCGAATTCGCCCGGCTCAAGCGCATGTGCGAAGTGGACGACGAGGATTTCGCCGAGATGCTCGCCGAGCTGCGCGGGTACGATCCCAAGCCCGGCTGCCGCTTCGGCGGCGCGGCGGAAAGCGCGGTGGTACCCGATATCCTGATCGCGCAGGGAAAGGACGGCGGCTGGGATATCGCGCTCAACGAAGACACGCTTCCGCGCCTCGTGGTCAACCGCGCCTATTACCTCGAACTGCGCCAGGGGTGCGCGGGCAAGGCGGCGCAGGCGTGGCTGGGCGAGAAGCTGGCCGATGCCAACTGGCTGATCCGCGCGCTCGACCAGCGGCAGAAGACGATCCTCAAGACGGCAGCGGAAATCGTGAAGAAGCAGGTCGGCTTCTTCCACCGCGGCGTATCCGAACTGCGCCCGCTCACCTTACGCGAAGTGGCCGAGGCGATCGGCATGCACGAAAGCACGATCAGCCGGGTCACGAGCAACAAGTATCTCCATTGCGACCGCGGCACGTTCGAGCTGAAATACTTCTTCACCAGCGGCGTGGGTAGCGCGGACGGCGAAGGCGCATCGTCCCAGGCGGTGAAGGCGCGCATCAAGGCGCTGACCGATGCCGAGGATGCGAAGAAGATCCTGTCCGACGATACGCTGGTGGACCTGCTCAAGGCCGAGGGTTTCGACATCGCGCGGCGCACCGTGGCCAAGTATCGCGAGGCCATGGGGATCGGCAGTTCGGTCCAGCGGCGCCGGGCTAAAAAGCTGGAAGCTTTTTAGTTTTGCGCACCCGCATCCGCGGGTGCGTCCTCGGCGCTATTCCCTCCGCTTCGCTACGGGGCGCCTGCGGGCGGCCGTTTGGCCTTGCGGTCCGCTGGTCGCGGACCGGGATTTCGCCTGACAGCTATGGCTGGAAAAATCCGGGCTGCGAACAGCAGCCCGCAAGCGCGAACGCGCGCCCGCAGCGACGCGCCCGAAGGGCGTGTGAGCGAGGATATCGCTAGCGCGGATGCGCTTGCGCAAACAAATTTCGCGCGGAGGCGGCCGCCGGCGCTTGAGGCAAAAAAAAACAAGAACTCCAACCCCTTTACAACATATTAACCTTTTCCGTTCAGACCTTGTGTGGTTAATACCGGGCAACACCTCTTAGCGGAAAATTACCGCGCGGAGTTTTGGGGGCATAAGGGGGGACTCACCCATGCGCGTATTGTTGATCGAGGACGAGCCGACCACGGCGAAGGCCATCGAGCTCATGCTGACGACCGAAGGGTTCAACGTCTACTCGACCGACTTGGGCGAGGAGGGCTTGGATCTCGGCAAGCTGTACGATTACGATATCATCCTGCTCGACCTGAACCTGCCCGACATGCATGGTTACGACGTGCTCAAGAAGCTGCGCGTGGCCAAAGTGCAGACCCCGGTTTTGATCCTCTCGGGCATTTCCGAGATGGACAGCAAGATCCGCAGCTTCGGCTTCGGCGCCGACGATTACGTCACCAAGCCCTTTCACCGCGAGGAGCTGGTCGCGCGCATCCACGCCGTGGTGCGCCGCAGCAAGGGCCACAGCCAGTCGGTCATCCGCACCGGCAAGCTGGCGGTCAATCTCGACGCCAAGACGGTCGAGGTCGACGGCGCCCGCGTTCACCTGACCGGCAAGGAATACGCGATGCTCGAGCTGCTCAGCTTGCGCAAGGGCACCACGCTGACCAAGGAGATGTTCCTCAACCACCTCTACGGCGGGATGGACGAGCCCGAACTCAAGATCATCGACGTGTTCATCTGCAAGCTGCGCAAGAAGCTCAGCCATGCCTGCGGCGGCGAGAACTATATCGAAACCGTCTGGGGCCGCGGCTACGTGCTGCGCGATCCCGACGCCCAGGCCGAAGCGGCGTAATTCGCTTTGCGCGCGCCCATCCGGGCGCGCGTCCTCGGCGCTATTCGAGTTTCGTTTTTCGAACGCGCATCCGCGCGTTCGTCCTCGGCGCTGTTCCCTCCGCTACGCTACGGGGCGCCTGCGGGCGGCCGTTCGGCCTTGCGATCCGCTGGTCGCGGACCGGAATTTCGTCTGACAGCCATGGCTAGGAAAGGGCCGGTCGGCGACCAGCCGACCGCAAGCGCAAACGCGCGCCCGCAGCGACGCGCCCGAAGGGCGTGTGAGCGAGGATAGCTAAGGGGCCGGATGGCCCCGCCGGCGCCTGAGGCAAAACAAAACACTCTCGCTTGAGGCCAGACAAAACACCCCTCAGCCGATCCGGTTGAAATAGGTCGTCGGCAGTTGCGGGATGCCGTCGCCCGCCCAGATGATCGTCTCGGTCATGGATTGGCGATCCTTCGCAACCGTGTAGACGCGGGTGGATACGGGCGAACCCTCTTTCGCCAGCGTCATCACCAGCGTGCCCGGCTCGGGCTGGCGCAGCGAAACCGTGTCGATGGACGGTATGTTGCCGGTGACGGGAACGGGGACGCCGTCGAGCGCCGCTGTCGAATCCGCCTGGAGGGTCGAACCGTCCGGTCCGACGATTTCGACATGGGTCGTCCATTTCCGATCGGGCGAAACGCTGAACGTCATCGTCACCCGCCGGGGCCGTTCGTTTTCGGGAATCCGGTTTACGTCCAGCGACCAAATGCCGGACAGGGGCGATTGGCTCGATGTTTCGGCCTGAGTTGCTTGGGTTGCGTCACCCGGTTGCGTGGAAGTCGCCGCCGCGAAGATGAGCCCGGCGGCAGCGAGGGGTAATGATGCGATCATGATAATCGTCCTTTTCGACCATGCGAACCCCGTGGGTTGGGGCTGCTCGAAAGTGTCGGCGGCGGGGCCTTGCGACGATAGATCAGTTTTCTTGTGCCAGATTTTCTGGGCGTTCAGCAGGCGCGCCAGCTCGCGGCGGCTGCCCACGCCCGTCTTGCGCCGCGCGTCGCGCAGCCGCTCGTTAATCGAGCTTTCCGAACGGTCCAACTCGGCGGCGATGGACTTGACGGTGTGCCCGGCCGCCAGCAGCCGCAGGATTTCCAGTTCCTTGCCGGTGAGCTCTTCTGCAAGCGAGCGCCGCGAAAGTTGCGTGGATGGCATGGCGCCTGCTCACCACACGGCCGGGCGAGGGTCCAGCACGATTTTTTTGGAAACGCGGCTGCCTGGTGGGTGGGCGAGCGCGCACCGCTTCCAAGCCCTTTTCTTTCAGCACAGGTAGCTTTTCCGCGCTCGCCAGCATGCGCGATCGCGGTTAGCCCTCGCGCTTCTTCACGAGGGCCGCGATGGAATTTCTGGGCATCGACCTTTCCGGGCTTCTGCCGTTCATCGCGATCGGCTTTGCCGCGCAGCTCGTCGACGGGGCGCTCGGCATGGCGTTCGGCGTCATCACCAACACGATGCTGGTGGGCGTGCTGGGCCTGCCCCCGGCGCAGGCATCGCAGCGGGTCCACGTGGTCGAATGCTTCACCACCGCGACGAGCGGGATCAGCCACCTGCTGCACGGCAATATCGACGGCAAGCTGTTCGTCCGCCTGCTGGTGCCCGGCGTGATCGGCGGGGTGGCGGGGGCCTACCTGCTGACCTCGATCGACGCCTCGGTCATCAAGCCTTTCGTGCTCGCCTACCTCGCGGGGATGGGGCTGTATCTGCTCGCGCGCGGGCTGCTCTATCCGCCGAAGATTCGCGAGGCGAAGCGGATCGCCCCGCTCGGACTGATCGGCGGCTTCCTCGATGCGGCGGGCGGCGGCGGCTGGGGGCCGGTGGTGACCTCGAACCTGCTTGTGCAGGGGGCGGAACCGCGCAAGGTCGTGGGCACGGTGAACTCGGTCGAATTCTTTCTGACGGTGACGATCTCGGCCACGTTCATCTTCCACCTCGGTATCGCGGACCTCGCCGGGGCCACACTCGGGCTGCTGATCGGCGGCATCGCCGCGGCCCCGTTCGGCGCGCTGGCGGCGAAGCATTTCCGCCCGAAGGTGATGCTGATCCTCGTCGGCGCCGCGCTGAGCGTGACGAGCGCGTGGGGGATATATACGGCGTTATCCTGATGATCCTTGTTTTTCGAACGCGCATCCGCGCGTTCGTCCTCGGCGCTGTCCCCTCCGCTACGCTACGGGGTGCCTGCGGGCGGCCGTTCGGCCTTGCAGTCCGCTGGTCGCGGACCGAAATTTCGCCAGACAGCCGTGGCCGGAAATGTTGCGGTGCCTGACAGCGATGGCTTGGAAGGGTCCGGTCGGCGACCAGCCGACCGCAAGCGCGAATGCGCGCCCGCAGCGACGCGACCGCAGGTCGCATGAGCGAGGATATCGCGAGCGCGGATGCGCTTGCGCAAACAAAGGACCCCGCCGGCGCTTGAGGCCAAGCAAACAACTCCGCCCGGATGGGCGGGCGCAAACAAAACACTCTCGCTTGAGGCCCCAAAAAAATCATGTATGCGCCGCACGCATGACCGCGCACAAGGAAGGCGATCCCACCACGCTCAACCGGCTCTACGGCCGCAGTCAGGGCAAGCCGCTGCGCAAGGGGCAGGCCGATCTGGTCGAGAACCTGCTGCCGAAGATCGCGGTGCCTACCGAGGGCCCGGTGACGGCGGAAAGTCTGTTCGGACACGATCGCCCGCTTCATTTCGAGATCGGCTTCGGCGGCGGCGAGCATCTCGCCCAGCGCGCCGACCTGCTGCCAGACCACGGCTTCATCGGCGCCGAACCGTTCGTCAACGGCGTGGCGCAGGCGCTGGGGCACGTGCGCGACGGTACGCTCGCCAACGTGCGGCTGCATCACGGTGACGCGCTCGAAGTGCTGCAACGCATCCCCGACGGTGCGCTGACGATGCTCTACCTGCTCCATCCCGACCCGTGGCCCAAGGCGCGCCATGCCAAGCGACGGATGATGAACGACGGGCCGCTCGAACTGTTCGCCGCCAAGCTGAAGCCGGGCGGCGAATTCCGCTTCGGCACCGACCACCCGGTGTACCTGCGCCACGCCTTGTCGGTCATGCGGCGTCATACGGAAAGCTTCGAATGGCGGGTCGAAGGGCGGCAAAGCTGGGAAAATCGCCCCGGCGGCTGGTCCGAAACCCGCTACGAACACAAGGCGCGCACGGTTTATGGGCACGAGGTGTGGTATTTCAGGTTCCGCCGCCTTTAGCTCGCAGGAGATTCCCGGAGGTTCGCAGCTTTATCTGTCGCCGCGATTTCCGCTTGCGTGATTGCCAGAAGAGGGATTCGCGTCCGCCGACGCAACAAAAATTTTTCAGCTTCTTAAGAGCAATAAAGAAAAGCGCGGCGC
The DNA here is from genome assembly GCF_041912895.1 of Pelagerythrobacter sp. NCBI lineage: Bacteria > Pseudomonadati > Pseudomonadota > Alphaproteobacteria > Sphingomonadales > Erythrobacteraceae > Pelagerythrobacter > Pelagerythrobacter sp. The sequence goes on from NZ_JAYSGI010000002.1 coordinate 88,033, forward strand.
AGCCGATTGTTTGCCTGCCGTCGTCAGTCAGGGCTCTCGCTCAGCGCCGCCCACCTCCAACGCGCGGATCGGTTTTGACGCGCCGCGTTCGTCGACGGCCACTAGCGTGAAGAGCGCCGTCGCAGCATGGGTGCGCGTTGCACTCAGAAGCTCTTCCGACCACAGTTCGACCGCGACGCGAACCGAGCTGCGCCCGGTCATCTTCACCTCGGCCACCAGCTCGACCATGTCGCCTTCCTGGATCGGCGCGACGAAGTCGACGCGGTCGGACGAGGCCATTACCAGGACCTCGCGCGCATGGCGGGTGGCGGCGATGAAGGCCGCCTTGCCCATCATGCGCAGCGCATCGCCGCCGTAGAGCGTGCCGTAGTGGTTCGCCTGCCCCGGAAAGACCATCTCCGCGAGCCGGAGGATACGCCCCGGTTCCGCGGGACCGGCTGCAGCGATCGGCGGGAGCGGCAGCCGCGTGTCGGGCCCTTTTCTCGCCACCAGCGTGAAGCGGCCACGGGTGCACAGCCGCCGCTCGCCCGATACCGGCGCCTCGGCCACCAATTCGACCTCGACATCGAGCGAACTGGTGCCGACGCGCACCACGCGGCCGGTCACCTCGACCATGTCGCCCTCCTGCGCGGGGGCGGCGAAGTCGATCTTCTCCGACGAGGCGGTGACGAAGGGCGCGCGGCCGTGGCGCGAGGCGGCGAGGAACGCCACCTTGTCCATGTGCGCCAGCGCGACCCCGCCGAACAGCGTCCCATGATGGTTCGTATCGCCGGGGAAGACGATGTCGATCAATTGCACGGCAGCCCGCGCGCCCTCTGTCTCGTTCATCGGATCAGGCCTCCACTCGTGCTTCGGCGCGCAGCGTTCGTGCGGCCGACACCATCGCCGCAATCGCCGGCCGGACCTCGTCCCAACCGCGGGTCTTGAGCCCGCAGTCCGGATTGACCCAGAGCTGTTCGGGGCGCAGGTGCTTCTGCGCCAACCGCATCAACGCGACCATCTCCTGTTCGTCCGGCACGCGCGCGGAGTGAATGTCGTAGACCCCCGGCCCGATCGCACTGGGATAGCGGTAGCGGGCGAAGGCCTCGAGCAGCTCCATCTGCGACCGCGCGGTCTCGATCGAGATCACGTCGGTGTCCATTGCTCCGATCGAGGGCAGGATGTCGTTGAACTCCGAATAGCACATGTGCGTGTGGATCTGCGTCGCATTGCCGACCCCGGCGGCGGCAAGCCTGAAGCAGTCCACCGCCCAGTCCAGATAGCGCTGCCAGTCGCGCTGGCGCAACGGCAGGCCTTCGCGCAGCGCCGCTTCGTCGATCTGGATCGCCTTGCAGCCTGCGGCTTCGAGGTCGAGCACGTCGTCGCGGATCGCGAGCGCGATCTGGCGACAGCTCGCTTCGCGCGGCTGGTCGTCGCGCACGAAGCTCCAGTTGAGGATCGTGACCGGGCCGGTGAGCATGCCCTTGACCGGCCTGTCGGTCAGCCCTTGCGCAAAGCGCCACCAGTCGACCGTCATCGGCTCGGGCCGCGACACGTCGCCATAGAGGATCGGGGGGCGAACGCAGCGCGAGCCGTAGCTCTGCACCCAGCCGTTCACGGTGAAGGCGAAACCGGCGAGCTTCTCGCCGAAGTACTGGACCATGTCGTTGCGTTCGAACTCGCCGTGGACGAGCATGTCGAGGCCGACTTCCTCCTGCCAGCGGATCGCGCGCTCGGTTTCCTCGCGCAGGAACGCGCCGTAACTCGCCGTGTCGAGCACGCCGCGGTTGTGCTCGGCGCGCGCCTTGCGCACGGCGGCGGTCTGCGGCAACGAGCCGATGGTGGTGGTCGGGAAAGCCGGAAGATCGAGCACTTCGGCCTGCGCGCTGATCCGGTCGGCGTGCCCGGCGCGGCGCTCGCGCATGTCGGATGTGAGCGCCCCGATCCGTTCGCCGACCGCGCGGTCGTGGATGCGCGTGGCGGTCTTGCGCGCAGCGCTGGCACGTGCGGCGACCGCCAGTTCGTCCGCCACGCTGTCGCGACCGTCGTCGAGCGCCCGCCGCAACAGGTCGAGCTCCCCGATCTTCTGCACCGCGAAGGCGAGCCACTGCTTGAGTTCGTCGTCGAGCTTGCCTTCCAGTTCGAGATCGACCGGTACGTGCAACAGCGAGCACGATGGCGCGAGGATCAGGTCGCGCTGCGCGGCCAGGGGTTCCAGCCGATCGAGCAGCGCGGCAACATCGGCGCGCCAGATGTTCCGGCCGTCGACCACGCCGAGCGAGAGCAGGCGATCCTTCGGCACCGCCTTGAGCACCGCGTCGAGCTGCTCGGGCGCGCGCACCAGATCGATGTGCAGCCCCGCGACCGGCAATGAGGCTGCGAGCGACAGGTTGTCTTCCAGCCCGCCGAAATAGGTGGTGAGCATGACTTTCGGCCCGGCGCGACCGAGCTTGGCGTAGGCGCGGGTGAAGGCCCTGCGCTGGCGCTCGGACAGATCGGTAACCAGGATCGACTCGTCGATCTGCACCCATTCCGCCCCGGCGTGCCGGAGCAGGCCAAGCAGCGTGGCGTAGTGCGCGAGGACATCGTCGAGCAGGTCGAAGGGGTCGATGCCCTGCCCCTTGGCGAGGCTCAGCCAGGTGATGGGGCCCAGCAGCACGGGGCGCGTTTCGAAGCCTTGCGCCCTGGCTTCGCGATATTCCTCGAGCGGCTCGAGCCTGCCGAGTTGGAGCCTGGCGCCCGGTTCGATCTCGGGGACGATGAAATGGTAGTTGGTATCGAACCACTTGGTCATTTCGCCCGCGGTGACGCTGCCGTGCGCGTGGCCGCAATCCGCCCCGCCCGTACTGCCCCGCGCCATCGCGAAATAAGTATCGAGCCCGGCGTCCTCGGCGCTTTCCACATCGTAGCGCGCCGGGATGGCGCCCAGCATCATGCTGGTGTCGAGCACGTGATCGTAGAGCGAGAAATCGTTCGACGGCAGCCAGTCGGCGCCCAGCGCCTTTTGACGCGCCCAGGCGGCGGTCCTCAGGCCGGCGGCGGCTTCTTCGAGTTCGGTCTGCGTGATCTTGCCGGCCCAGAACTTCTCGAGCGCGAACTTCAGTTCGCGGCGTGGGCCGATGCGGGGAAACCCCATGGTAGCTACGGAAACGGTCATCTTCATATACCCCGATGAAGACGGGGCGACCGATCGGGCGCGCGCGCCGGACGCGCGGCGGGAAGCCCGGACGCGCGCCATGCAAGCGACCAGACCGGGCACCCCGCCGGTGGACGTTATCGCGTCGGAGGCAGGTCTCCTGGCTCGCGGGTCGACACGGAGCGGTCCGTCTTCCCGGAGGCGAGCCCCAGTGACATGAATGGACCGCCGCTCGCCGCTTACAGTTGCGGGGGCAGCGCCGGCCTTGCCCCTGTCGAGGCGCACCGGCTTCCCGTCTTAGCTCCGGCGCGGCGAACCGGCCGGAGAACCTCGACGCAAGCGCAATCGGCGCTTTGCTCGACCGCGTCAAGAGTGCATATAAGGATTTCTTTATATCCCTCCCAAGCCCCGTTCAGTTCATCGGCAGCCGACTGCCTCAACGAAGTCAATCTGCCCGCGTCCAAACTTTGGTCCGACAGAACATCATTACACAGCCTTTCACCTGGAGATTTCCATTTGGAAGTAACGTGAGCTTACCCGAGCGTCCCCCGTCCCCAGTCTCAGGATCGTACACCGGACCGCCCGTCCATTCGGCCGGTCCGCCGCTGAAATTTTTCAGCACGACTAGGCCTTTGATGCGACGTGAGCGGAGCTTTGCATCGGAATTGCGGACATCTCGCAGATCGGGGTTGGTCTTAAGTCGCGAGGCGGCCGCCACTTTGCCGCAATAGGCGTTGCCACATCGATAGATCTCGACTTTGCCGCCTTCGCTTCCGGTGTTCCATAGTCCCGTAATATCTCTGGCTTCGGCCATCGCGGGGACAGCGAGCAGACCAGCGACCGCGAAAGCGAGTATCATCCTCTTCACGTCGTAACTCCCTTGCCTGTATCAAGCTCGAGCTCTGCAAGAGCGGCTTTCAACAGGTGACGATCATCCACCTGCCACGGATGAAATCCCGGTCGCATGTAGATGAAAACTTCGGCGAGCAGCTTCCGCATCGGTCCGGGACGGCCGTAAAGATATGCCAGGAGTTTCGCCCACGTTGGCACGTTATTCTTCCCATCCTGCGCGAGCAAATCCGCCGTGTTGCGATATATGACATAGTGGAAGCGCATGCTGGTTACGGCCATTACCGCACTGCGTTTGAGCCAACGGCGAAATCGCGTCATCTTGCGTGTCGCGACGAGATAGGTGTCGAACGCGACTGCCTTATGCTCGATTTCCTCGATCGCATGCCATTTCCACAAGCGAGCAGGTTCTTCGGACGCACCCTCGAGATGCAGTGGGTCGGCCAGGAGGTCATTCGCGAGCGTGGCCGTAAAGTGCTCGAGAGCACACGTCGCGGCGAGTTGCTGCACGGGTGAACGTCGCCGGGCCCAGCTGATTGTGCGGCGCGCACGTTCTTCCAGCGGTGCGATATCGAATCCTGCTTCGGCAGCCTGGCGATTGAACACGACATGCTCGCGAGTGTGCATCGATTCCTGATAGATGAAATCCTCGATCTGCTCGCGAAGCAGTTCCGGCGTTTCGTCCTTGAAGTGGCGCACCGCGGTCATGAAGAACTTCTCGCCCACGGGGAATGTCGACGACAGGGCGTTGAAAAAGGCGGTTCGGCCAGCATCTCCTCCGTGCCACCAGCGGTCTAGGGCGACATCCCTTCCAAATCGCAGGTCGCGCCTGTGGATGCTATCCGGTTCAGGTGTCACAGCGGACATCGTCGAGGGCTCCAGTACAATATTTACACTGATGTAAATATCTAATCGCTGATCAGTAGCAAGCGATATTTTCGCACTTTCCGCTCGAAGCGAGATCCATCTACGAAATTTAAGCTTCTACTACATGGCCTTAGGCGAATTTTCCCAGAAGCCGAAAATTACCGGTGACGGCAACACCGAGCGCGACAACGATCCTTGTTGACATCGTTGTTAGTGATGATAGCGTTTGGAGCGTTTGGAGCGTTGGGTCGGTAGCGGGCGCGACAGGTTTCGCCGAGCGTGGGTGGAAGCCTTCTGGCTTTAGGCCTGCACGACACGACAACGAAAATACGTTCCTGCCGGGGTCGGCTCTCGTCGGTCCGGACAATGGGGCAAAAAACGGGGAGAGGACTTGATGGGAAGTTTCCTGGCTCGCGCAGCGTGCACGACAAGCATTATTGCCATTGCCGCGTTCGGCGCGGTGCCCGGTCAAGCGCAAGACGCCGCGCAGCCTGCTGCGACCATCGGCGCGATCGGCGGCGATGAAGTCGAGCCGGGTGGGAACGTGATCATCGTCACGGCGCAAAAGCGTGAGGAATCCATTCTCGACGTGCCGATCGCCATTTCGGCGATATCGGCCGAAGCACTCGATAATCAGAAGATCGAGGGTGGTTCGGAGTTGCTGCGAGCCGTTCCCAATGTGAACTTCTCGAAGTCGAACTTCAGCATGTACAATTTCTCGATCCGCGGCATCGGCACGAAATCGATTTCCGCATCATCGGATCCGGCAGTCGCTGTGAGTTTCAATAATACCCCGCTGATTCGCAATCGCCTGTTCGAATCCGAGTTCTTCGATATGGCGCGGGTCGAGGTTCTGAGGGGGCCGCAAGGAACGCTTTACGGTCGCAACGCGACCGGCGGTGTCGTCAATCTCATTCCGGCGATGCCGACGTCGGAGTTCGAAGGCGAAATCAGCGGAGAGGTGGGGAGCTACGAAACCAGGCGCCTTGGCGGAATGATAAATATTCCGATCGGCGACGCCCTCGCCTTTCGCGCGGCAGGAGCTTGGACCAAGCGCAAGGGCTACGACTACAACACGTTCACCCGTAACGATGTGAACGGTCGCGATCTCTGGTCGACGAGAGCGATTCTCGAATGGGAGCCGAGCGACCGTTTCAGGGCCAATCTGATCTGGCAGCATTTCGAGGAGGACGACAACAGATCGCGGACGGGCAAGAACCTGTGCACGCGTGATCCGGGCAAGACCATGATCGGCGACACGCCGGTTCCGGGTGTCACTCCGTTCGAACCGATCCCGCTATCCTCCAAGTTCAGCCAGGGTTGCCTGCCGCGATCACTGTACGACGACGACGCTTTCGGAGCGCCCAATGCAGAAGCGCTCGCATTCATCGCCGCCGGGCGGCTTGTCGTCACTATGGGGCTGGACCCGACGACCGGAGAGGTAGTGCCGGCCTTTCTCTCCGGCGATCCCTTTGCGAATGTTGTGCAATCGCGAAATCTTCGAGAAATCGAAACCAGTTACGACCCCGTTTTTCGTGCCAAGAATGATCTAGTCCAATTCAATGCCGATTTCGACGTTTCGGATGGTTTGACGTTTGTTTCTCAGACCGCATACGCACGCGATCGCTATTATTCGTCCCAAGACTATAACAGGTTCGTGTCGGATCCGATTTTCAATGACACCTCGGGCCTTGTGGATCTTTTCTTCGGCGCACCAATAAGCCAAGAGTTTGCGGCACCTGGAGGAGTGTTCACCGACCCCCAACTTGGAGCGTCGAACCGTCTTCTAGCAATCGACATCAGCCGTTCCCGTAACCGTCAGTGGTCGCAGGAATTTCGCCTGCAATCGGAGTGGGACGGGCCTTTCAATTTCAATATCGGTGCCAACTACCTGAATTTCAAAACTCAAGATGATTATTTCGTACTGAACAACGCTTTCTCATACATCGCCTACAACCTTTACAATAGAAAGGGCGCTCCTCCGGAATACGTCGACTGCAATCCAGACACCACGGAATTCGACTGTGTTTATGTCGACCCCAACCCACTGGGTAATCTAAATGAGCTGGGCCATAACTATTTTTTGAGCCGGAACCTGGTCACGACAGAATCCTGGGCCGCCTTTGCCGAAGGTTATTTCAATGTCACGAACAATGTGAAAATCACAGCCGGCATTCGGTTCACGAAAGACAAGAAAACAACCACGCCGGTTTCCAGCCAGCTGCTGCTTGGGGCCGGCACGAACGGAACGAGTGGCGGGTCGATCGCCGGGGGTTACCCCGAAGATCCTGATGTTGTCCAGAAATGGTCGGAGCCCACCGGTAGGCTTGTCGTAGATTGGCAGCCTGATGTGAGCTTTTCCGACGACACGCTGGTTTATGCTTCCATCTCGCGCGGCTATAAAGGCGGCGGTACCAATCCGCCCCAGCCGGATATCGACCCGTTCGTAGTGCAATTCCAGCCGCTGCCAGCGACTTTTGAGCCTGAGTATCTTACGGCTTTTGAGATCGGCACCAAGAACAGTTTCGACAACGGGCGGCTTACTCTCAGCGCGACGGGCTTCTACTACGATTATGAGGGTTACCAGATTTCCAAGATCGTCGATCGAATCTCGTTGAACGAGAATTTCGATGCGACGAGTTGGGGGCTGGAGTTTGAGGCCGCCTGGCGGCCGTCGCGTGCCTTCCGTGTAGACAGCAACCTGGGATATCTCAAAACACGTCTCAAGGAAGGGGCGCAGTCCATCGACGTGATGAACCGGACGCAGGGTAATGAAGACTGGGTGTTGATCCGGCCCTGGTTGCAAATACCATCGAACTGCATTGCACCGCGCGAACTGGTCGAAACCGTGCTGGCCAATCCGATTTCCGCGTTCGGCCTCGGATTCCCCGCGCTAGGCGCTTTCTGCGGTGGGTCGGCGGAAACGGGTGCGTACGACCCCGACACCACCGGCCTCGATCTATCGCAATTCTATGGCTTCACGTACAACCCGCTGACCGATGCGCCCAATGGAGGCCGCGGCTTCTACGCCGATCTCGAAGGCAATGAGCTGCCCAATGCGCCGCGGCTGACCTTCAACATCGGCGCCCAATACACATTCTTTATCGAAGACGGAGATTGGGAACTGACATTCCGCGGGGACTATTACCGGCAGTCGAAGAGCTACGCACGGGTCTACAATACCGAGTACGATCGCCTAAAGGCCTGGGATAATGCAAACCTCGCGATAACCCTTGAAAGGCCCGCTTCACAGATCGCCTTCCAATTTTACGTGAAGAACGTCTTCAACGACACGCCGATCACGGATTTCTTCACAAACAGTGACGATTCCGGACTGAGCACGAATGTATTCACGCTCGATCCGAGGATTTTTGGCTTCAATGTCAGCAAGCGGTTTTAATTCTGTCGTGAGTCGCGCCTGCGCCATCTCCCAAATGCAGAAAGCAGGACGGCGCTCGCCGCAAAGTGGCCGGCAAGTTATATGAGGTTGCAATTAAAATGCGGAAGAAAGACATAATATATCCATAGTATTTATATTGACATTCATGTCAGCGTAAATATTATCGAGTCGCGGACTTTGAGTGCGCGGAACAAATAAAATGAGAGGATTCAGTATGTTAAAGAAACTCGGAATCGCAGTCGGCGCTGTCGGGCTTTGTGCCGCTCCCGCAGCGATGGCGGACACCTACACGCCCGCGAGTACTTCGACGTTCTCTGGTCCCGTTACGGTCCAAAAGGACGGTCTCGCCTACAATTGCACTTTGACGGTCAACGTCGATGCCACGGCCGGATCCAGCGCTTCGGTAACCGGATCTCTGAGTGGTGCCTTTCCTTGCTCGCTGATTGCCGTAAATGGCACGGGCACCGCCTTCTACAACGGCACCAATCTGACTATCTCGGGTCTGGTGATCGATCCGCCGATCAGTTCGGGAACGTGCACCGGCCCCATCAGAACGGTGTGGGGAGGCAATTCGGTGTCGCCGCGCAGGATCACCTTGAGTGTTCCGCTATCGAACTCGTCTGCAACCAGCGGCGCCGCCTGTAAAATGGCCGGCACTCTGACGCAAACCGCGGGTGCTCCGGTCAGCATCACTCCGTGAAAACACCTTTTCAGGGCAATTAGAAGCTCCTCAAACTGCAGAGGCGCGCGTCATTACGCGCGCCTCTTTTTCCCGTTGTCAGTCAGGTGGTGACAAGTTTTCCCTTAGGGCATTCCTATTCAAGTCAGTGCGCCTCTTCACCGGAAAAACTCATTACAGCCGACGCGGCTCAAGGCCGCTTTTATCTCTAGGTCAGGCTTTTCGGGTACATATTTAGCAATTCTCGCTATCGCGGCGCTCGGCTCGCCCTACGCTGCATTTGCACAGGACGGCTCTGCCGAAGTCGCCGAGCCAACCGGCCAACCCGTTCAACTGAATGACGACTCCCTCGACGATGGCGTGATAATCGTTCGCGCAAAGCGCTGGGGGCAGGCCGATATCGAGGCCGAAGCGGCAATCAAAGAGAACGAAATCGAATCGTTTGGAGCAAACACCATTGGGGAGCTCCTCGATGCCATCTCTCCTGTATTAGACCCCTCCGGAGGCGAGCCGGAACTGTTGGTCAACGGCAAGCGAATTACCAATCCTGCCGAACTCGAGGATTATCCCAAGGAGGCGTTGGCTCAGATTTCCCTGCTGCCGAGAGAAGCGGCAGCGGCATATGGGGTCGAGCAGGATAAGCGTGTCGTCAACCTGGAACTCAAGCAGCATTTTGCTAGCTGGACCGGCGAAGCGGCGGTGCAAACGCCGACATCCGGCGGCAGGCGAAGCGTCGCCCTGACGGCCGGTCGCTTCACGATCGATCAAGATACTCGTTGGAACGTCGGGGCGACTTTCTCGCATGACTCCGAACTCTTGCGAAGCGAACGCTCGCTTCCCGCGCAGGCAGCACCTTTAGAGTGGACAGGCGGCCCGGACGATGCGGGGGCACAATTCGACCCCGACGACGACACAGCGCTATTGCCGCGGGCACAATCTATCGGCTTCAACGCCAATGTCACTCACCCCGTGGGATCCTTCAGTGGCACGCTGAATCTTGCAGCGAACCGCAACAACTCGACGCTGAAAATCGGCCCTCCTGTCGTTATTTCCCGTCCAGCGAGTAACCCTCTTGAACCCAGACTGCTTGAAGACCGGCGAGGCTTAGCTTCGAGGAGTGCGCTGAAATACCTTCAAAACTCCAGAAGCTTCAGTACCGGCATATCGCTAACCGGCGCGGTCGGGGGGTGGCAGTCCAACATAGGGCTTCGATACAGTGTCAATTGGGCGGAATCTGTCCGACAACTAGGATACGCGGAAATTACGTCGCCACGGCCGGGCGATATGGATGCAAACCCAAGCGTCGCTGGGCTCTCAAGGACGCCCCAGGCCGATCGGTTGCGCTCGACGACTGAAACCTACAATCTTTCGCTGACCTCGGGCAATTCCATAGTCACCGTGCCCGCCGGTCAGGCCCGTGCGAGCCTGTCGTTCAACGCAAATCATCTGCGGTCCAAGGTCACCGGCGCCGGCACAGTCACCAACGACAATACAACGTCGTCGAATGCCAGCGAGCAATTCGATGGCCTGCTCTCGCTGTCGGTTCCGGTTGCCAGTGCATCGGCTGATTTCCTGAAGCCTCTTGGAGAATTGACGGTCAGCACGACTGCCGCATTTCGCAAGGTTAGCGGGGCGGCGATGAATTTCAGACTCGGCAGCGCGCTCGACTGGTCTCCGGTCACGTCGGTCAATCTGCGAGTGGCCTATTCGCGGGAGAACAGCGAGCCCACCTACAACGAGCTCTACGCGCCGCGCGTCGAAATCCTGAACCGTGTCTTCGATTTTACGCGGGGAGAGTACGTGCAGCCGCTGTTCCGCTTCGGTGGGAATGAAAATCTCGCTGGCGGAAGCCTGAAAATCTTGTCGGCCGATCTTTTCGCCACCCCTTTCGGCCAAAATTTCGTATCGCTAGATTTCGGATACCGGCACACCATCGCGAGGGGCGGAGTAGCCTCTTTCCCTGAATTAACTCCTGATGTGGAAACCGCCTTTCCTGAAAGGATTTATCGAGACCAAACAGGGCGGTTGGTCGCGATCGATGCACGGCCGATAAACATCGGCTTCGATGAAACGAGACGGCTTACGAGTGGACTTTCGCTTCGCTGGTCGGAAGACTCCGGCGTTCTCGAAGATGCCAAACCGCCGTGGACGATTACGAGCTCGCTGACATTTCAATGGGACCTGGAAAACGAAACGGAAATTCGTCCCGGCCTCGGCGTTATCGATCGTCTCGAAGGACTGGGGCAGGCGCGCCACAGCGCCGAATTTCAGCTCAACGTTGGTCGCAACGGCCTCGGAGTTACCCTCGGAGGAACTTGGACCGGCCCTGCCAGCGTCAATGGCGGTTCAGAAGTCCAATATCGCTATCCTGCATCCACGACCGTAAATCTCGGCGCCTTTGTCGAGCCCGCATCATTGATGGCAAAAGAGAGCAATAACGAATGGATCGAGGCTCTGAAGTTGTCCGTGGACGTTCAGAACGTTTTCGACAGCAGACGCTCGATCGAATCTTCTACCGGACTGGAGGGGTATTCGCGCGACGAACTCGATCCACTGGGCCGGACCATCCGCTTTGCGGCGAGCGTTCAGTTTTGAAAGAAAAGTCCTGCCTGCAAGCTTTCAACGGGGCATCGTGATCAGCAAAGGAAGCATTTTGGCTGTCAACTTGCGCATCTCGTCATCTCGCATATCGAGCATCTCGCGCAAATGCGGGCCGATCACGGCATCTCCGAAGGCCGAGATGGCGATCATGAGTACTGCGCCCTTTACCCGCTCTTCAGCCGGTTGGCCCGGAATTTTCTCTGCAAAGGCACTGACGAGCGACTGAACCGCGTCTCGGATCGGCTCCAGGTGCTCGAAATCCCTCGCGAGCACGATCCACGCAGCCAACTGACCGGCTCCGCCGGAATCGAATGCATCGAACACCTGTTCGACCACTGAACGCTGAGCATTTCGGCTGTCCCTGATGTGTTCGACCGCGGTCTCGAGCGCGTCCGCGAGGTCATCGACCATCGCCCCCATGAGCGATGCCTGCAGACCAGATGCCGATCCAAAATGGTGGATGATGTTCGCATGCGACATACCGACCCGCTGCCCAACATTCGACACGGTCACCGCGCCGGGCCCACCTTCGAGCAAAAGCGACCGGGCCGCGACAATGCTTTCCTCCCGCGCTTCTTCCGCGCTGCGTTTGCGCCGCGTAGCTTTCTTGGTAGCGCTGGACTTGGCATACCGACCACGTGCCACGACGGGTGTCACATTCTCCCCGTCGTTGCTTTTAGACCTTTCCGATTTCTTCATGGCGCCCTCATACGCCCAGAACTTGCTCTGGCAAACTTGCAATGTTTTGGGGCTGCTAGGCTTGGAATGATTGTTCAGTCGCCAGTTTTCCAACTGGCCTCGCTGCTGGAGTTGTTTGCAAGCGTCTGGTTTCTTTACGCAACAAATGTTGGCGACGGGTTGCTTGTCGCAAGCGCGGTTCGTTTCGGCGAAACCGGCGGAGATATCCTCGTCGGCCGGCGTTTCTTCGCTGTCCCCACCGTGGGACGGAAGAAGGAAAAGTGCGATGGAAAAGAGCAAGAACAACGAGCAGCAAAAGCAGCCGAGTCAGCAAGGCGGCTCGGAAGCGAACCGTCAGCGCGAACAGCAGCAGGACCAGCAGCGCCAGCCCGGTGAAAAGGGCAAGAACGCCGCCAGGCCGCAGCAGGACTGACCGGTCGAACTGCGATGAAGAGGCCGCTCCTTCGGGAGCGGCCTTTTTCGTATCTCAGCCGACGACGCCCGCCGCCGCCAGCACCGCCAGCGTCAGCACGTCGGGCGCGATCGCGGTCATCGGCGCGATCTGGACCGGCTTCTCCATCCCGATCAGCATCGGCCCGATCGTGGCGTCGCCGCCCAGTTCGCGCAGCAGCTTGGCCGACAGGTTGGCCGATTGCAGCCCCGGCATGATCAGCACGTTGGCCGGCCCCGAGAGGCGGCAGAACGGATAGAGGCTCATCACCTTGGGGTTGAGCGCGGCGTCCGGCGCCATCTCGCCCTCGTATTCGAAATCGGGCTGCTCGGCGTCGAGCAGGGCCACCGCCTCGCGGATATTGGTCAGCCACTGGCCCGACGGGTTGCCGAAGGTGGAATACGACAGGAAGGCCACGCGCGGCTCGTGCCCCATGCGCCGGGCCACTGCCGCCGTCTCGCGTGCGATATGCGCAAGCTGGTCGGCGCTCGGCCGTTCGTTGATCGTCGTGTCCGCCATGAACGTGGTGTGGTTCTTGCCGATCATCATATGGATACCGAACGGCACCTGTCCCGGCTTCGGATCGAGCACGAGGTTCACTTCGCGCGCGGTCTGCGAGAACGTGCGCGTAAGGCCGGAAATCATCGCATCGCCATGGCCGAGCGCGACGAGCAGCGCGGCGAACACGTTGCGTTCCTGGTTGACCATCCGGCGCACGTCGCGCTCGGTCCGGCCCTTGCGCTGGAGCCGCTGGTAGAGATAATCCACCATTTCCGGCACCAGCTCGGAATCGTTCGAATTCTGGATCTCCCACTCGTCCGGATCGTCGACGCCGAGCGCCTCGAGTGCGGCGCGGACTTTCTCGGTCCGCCCGACGAGGATCGGGGTGCCGTAGCCGAAATCGCGGAACTGGATCGCCGCCCGCAGCACCACGTCCTCTTCCGCCTCGGCGAAGACGACGCGGCGCGGGTTGGCACGCGCGAGCTCGTAGGTGTTGGTCAGCGCCGAGGTGGTCGGGTTGAGGCGCGCCTTCAGCGACAGGCGGTAGGCGTCCATGTCGGCGATCGGCGCGAGCGCCACGCCGGTGTTCATCGCCGCCTGCGCCACCGCCGAGGACACCACCTCCATCAGCCGCGGATCGAACGGCGCGGGAATGATGTAGTCGGTGCCGAAGGCGTGGTTCTTGCCGTAGGCGGCGGCGACCTCGTCCGGCACCCGCTCGCGCGCGAGTTGCGCGATGGCGCGCGCGGCGGCGATCTTCATTTCTTCGTTGATCGCGGTCGCCTGCACGTCGAGCGCCCCGCGAAAGATGAACGGGAAGCCGAGCACGTTGTTGACCTGGTTGGGAAAATCGCTGCGGCCGGTGGCGATGATCGCATCGGGGCGCACGGCCTTGGCCTCGTCGGGCATGATCTCGGGCACCGGGTTCGCCATCGCGAAGATGATCGGCTGATCGGCCATCTTCTCGACCCACTCGGGCTTGAGCGCGCCCGCTGCGCTGAGGCCCAGGAAGATGTCAGCGCCCACCAGCGCCTCTTCCAGGCTGCGCGCGTCGGTGTCGATCGCGTGCGCACTCTTCCACTGGTCCATCGAATCGGTGCGGCCGCGATAGATCGGGCCGGAGCGGTCGCACACGGTGACGTGATCGTGCGGCACGCCCATCGCCTTGATCAGCGCGGTGCAGGCGAGCGCGGATGCACCCGCGCCGTTCACCACCATCCGCACGTCCTTCAGGCTGCGGCCGGTCAGGTGGCAGGCATTGATGAGCCCGGCGGCGGCGATGATCGCAGTGCCGTGCTGATCGTCGTGCATCACCGGGATGTTCATGCGCTCGCGCAGCGCCTGCTCGATGATGAAGCACTCGGGCGCCTTGATATCTTCCAGGTTGATGCCGCCGAAGCTCGGCTCCATCAGCGCGACCGCCTCGATGAAGGCGTCCGGCTCTTCGGTCGCGAGTTCGATGTCGATCGAATCGACGTCGGCGAAGCGCTTGAACAGCACCGCCTTGCCTTCCATCACCGGCTTGGAGGCGAGCGCGCCGAGGTTGCCCAGGCCGAGGATCGCGGTGCCGTTCGATATCACCGCGACGAGGTTGGAGCGCGCGGTGTATTTCGCGGCGTTGGCCGGATCTTCCGCGATCGCTTCCACCGGAGCGGCGACGCCGGGCGAATAGGCGAGGCTGAGGTCGCGCTGGGTCGCCATCGGCTTCGACGCGACGATCTCGATCTTACCCGGACGGATCGTCTCGTGGTAGAAGAGCGCCTCGCGCGCGGTGAAGGTCGCCTGCTTTTCCTCGGCCAACGCCATGTCTCCTGATTTCTTGTGCGCCCCCTAACCAACTCGCCGCACGAGCGGTAGGGGAAAGGCGCTTCGGACGCCCTTTCCGAATCGTGCGAGCCGGCGCTAGGCCCGTACCGATGACGGCGAAATCGACCCCGATGATGGAGCAGTACCATGCGCTGAAGCGCGAGGCTGGCGATTGCCTGTTGTTCTACCGGATGGGCGACTTCTTCGAGCTGTTCTTCGACGATGCGCGGGTTGCGGCGGGCGTGCTGGACATCGCGCTGACCACGCGCGGGGAGCACGGCGGGGAAGCGGTGCCGATGTGCGGCGTGCCCGTGCATTCGGCGGAGGGCTACCTCGCCCGGCTGATCCGCGCCGGATGCCGCGTAGCGATCGCCGAACAGGTCGAGACCCCGGCGGAAGCGAAGAAGCGCGGCGGTTCCAAAGCGCTGGTGAAGCGCGACATCGTGCGCTTCGTCACCGCCGGGACGCTGACCGAGGAGGCGCTGCTCGAGCCGCGCCGGGCGAACGTGCTCGCCGCGGTGTGCGAGGTGCGCGGCGTAATCGGCGCGGCCTCAGTGGATGTCTCGACCGGGCGCATGGCGCTGGAGGAATGCCCGCCCGACCGGCTGGGCGCGGCGCTCGCGCGGCTGGGGCCGAGCGAGGTGGTGGTGCCGGAGGACTGGGACGATGCGCCGGGCGACGCGATCCCGCGCCCGCGCGGCGATTTCGCCAGCGACGGGGGCGAGACGCAGTTGAAGGCGGTGCACGGCGTCGCGACGCTCGACGGGTTCGGCGCATTCACCCGGCCGATGCTCGCCGCAGCGGGCGGCTTGCTCGCCTATCTCGACCACGCCGGGCGCGGCAAGCTGCCGCTGCTGCTGCCGCCGGTCGCACACACGGGCGAAGCCGCGCTGGCGATGGACGAAGCGACGCGCGCTAGCCTCGAGATCGTCGAGGCACAGCAGGGCGGGCGCGCGGGCAGCCTGATCGCGGCGGTCGATCGCTGCGCCACCGGCGCGGGCGCGCGGCAACTGGCCGAAGATCTCTCCGCTCCGCTCACGGACGCGGGGGCGATCGAGGCGCGGCTGGCCTTGGTCGGCTGGCTTCACGCCGACCCGCTGTTGCGTGCCGACTTGCGTGAAGTACTGCGCGCGCTGCCTGACATCGGCCGCGCACTGGGCCGGATCGTCGCCGAACGCGGCAGCCCGCGCGATCTGGGGCAGGTGCGCGACGGACTGGCCGAGGCCCGGCGGGTGCAGGATCACCTGAAAGGCAAGCCCGACCGCCCCGCGCTGCTCGACGCGCTGCTGCCTGCGCTGGGCGGCCATGGCGCGCTGGTCGACCTGCTCCAGCGCGCGCTCGTCCCCGCCCCGCCGACCGAGCGGCAGAACGGTGGCTTCATCGCCGAAGGCTACGACGCCGGGCTCGACGAGTTGCGGCAGACATCGGGCAACGCGCGGCGCGCCATTGCCGCGCTGGAGGCACGCTATCGTGGCGACACCGGGATTTCCGCGCTCAAGATCAAGCACAACGGCGTGCTCGGCTATTTCATCGAAGTGCCCGCGAAGCATGCCGACGCACTGATGGCGGCGGACAGCGGCTTCACCCACCGCCAGACGATGGCGGGCGCGGTGCGGTTCAACTCGCTCGGGCTGCACGAGGAAGCCGCGCGCATCGCCGAGGCGGGCGGCCACGCGCTGGCGGCGGAGGAAGCGCATTTCGAGGAGCTGACCGGCGCGGTGGCCGTAGCGCGCGAGGCGATCGCCGAGACCGCCGCGGCGCTGGCGCGGCTCGACGTTTCGGCGGGCAATGCCGAGCGCGCGGCGGAAGGCGACTGGGCGCGGCCCGAGATCGTCGAGGATCGCTGCCTCGAGATCGCCGGCGGGCGGCATCCGGTGGTCGAGGCGGCGCTGGCGAAGGCCGGCGAGCGCTTCGTCGCCAACGACTGCACGCTCGCGCCCGCCGACCGGCTGTGGCTGATCGGCGGGCCGAACATGGGCGGCAAATCGACCTTCCTGCGCCAGAACGCGCTGATCGTGCTGCTGGCGCAAGCCGGGTGCTTCGTGCCCGCCGCGAGCGCGCGGATCGGGCTGGTCGACCGCCTGTTCAGTCGCGTCGGCGCGTCGGACAATCTCGCGCGCGGGCGTTCCACCTTCATGGTCGAGATGGTCGAGACCGCCGCGATCCTCAGCCAGGCCACCGAGCGCAGCTTCGTGATCCTCGACGAGGTCGGGCGCGGCACCTCGACCTACGACGGGCTCGCGCTCGCCTGGGCGGTGGTCGAGGCGGTGCACGAGACCAACCGCTGCCGCTGCCTGTTCGCGACGCATTACCACGAACTGTCGCGCCTCGCCGAAACCTGCGACGCGCTCAGCCTCCACCATGTTCGCGCGCGCGAATGGAAGGGCGATCTCGTGCTGCTGCACGAACTGGCCGAAGGGCCAGCGGACCGCAGCTACGGCCTCGCTGTCGCGCGGCTCGCAGGTGTGCCCGAACAAGTGGTGGCACGCGCGAAATCGGTGCTCGACAAGCTGGAGAAAGGCCGTGCGGAAACCGGCGGTCTGGCGGCGGGGCTCGGCGACCTGCCGCTGTTCGCCGCCGCCAGCGTGGTGCGCGAGGAGCCGATCGATACTGTGCGCGAGCGGCTGCGCGAACTCGATGTCGACGCGCTCAGCCCGCGCGACGCGCTCGATGCGCTCTACCGGCTGAAGCAGGACGCGGGCTCCACCGAGTCTTAAGCATTCGCGGTTATGCCGATGCCGCGATGGAACCCAATCTCTTCCGCAGCCGGGGCATTGCCCTCGCCTTCGCCGGCCTCGTGCTGGTCGGTGTGGTATTGCTCGTGGGCAGCGAGCGCGACGCGGGCCTGCTCGACCGGTTCGTGCGCAACGAGCCAGACTTCGTCGAAGAGGTCGGACCCATCGAGGAGTCGCCCGGGCTTCCCTCGCGCGAACTCTACGTTCCTCCACCCGAGACTTCCGCCGAGATGAGCGGAATGTCCGAAGGCGGAGGCGAGTTCGCCTCCGACGAGGAATTGATCGACGACACGGCGGGGCTGGACAGCGGTCCGACCATTTCTCCCGACTCCGCGGACAGCGACGGCGCGCTGCTCGAAGACGAGGGCGAGGCGATGTTTATCGAGCCCGGCGGCGAACTCGATTTCTGATTGCTCAGGTGCCGTCGCCGCGCAGCCCGTCGGGCTTGCGCGCCTTGCCGTACTTGTCGACGTTGTCGTCGTGGTTCGGCTCGCCACGATAGGCGTCCATGTCGATCCGGCCCGAGCTTTCCATGTCGCGCATGTGATCGACGGTGTCCTGCGTCGAATCGTTCATCAGGCCGCTCGAATTGTCGCTTTTCTTGCTTTCGGTCGGGCTGGTTTCGGACGGCTCCTGCGCGTCCTTCGCCACCTCCTGCGCCTGCGACAGGTGATCGTCCTGTTCGGCGTTGTGCGTTTCGGGGGCGAGGTCGGCCTGGCGCTGTTCCTGGCTCTTTGCGGGGGTGTCGGTCATGCGAAGTCTCCTTTACATGGCCAAACGGGCCGCGACGGCACCGCGTTCCCGCTTCAGCGGGTAGGCACCGGCTCCTCGCCCGAATAATCGTAGAAGCCGCGCCCCGTCTTGCGGCCGAGCCAGCCCGCCTCGACGTATTTCACCAGCAGCGGCGCCGGGCGGTAGCGCGGGTCGCCGGTGGTGTCGTGCAACACTTTCACGATCTCGAGGCAGGTGTCGAGACCGACGAAATCGGCCAGTTGCAACGGCCCCATCGGGTGATTGAGGCCGAGCCGGCAGCCCTTGTCGATATCGGCGATGCCGGCAGTGCCCTGCCCGAGCACCGTCGCCGCCTCGTTGATCATCGGTAGGAGGATGCGGTTGACCACGAAGCCGGGCTCGTCCTGGCTCAGCACCACTTCCTTGCCGAGGCTCTCGGCGAAAGCGCGGGTACGCGCGACCGTATCTTCCGAGGTAGCGAGGCCGGGGATGACCTCGATCAGCCCCATCACCGGTACGGGGTTGAAGAAATGCAACCCGATGAAGCGCGCGGGATCGGGCGCGTGGTTCGCCATGCGCGTGATCGGGATCGAGCTGGTGTTGCTGGCGAGGATCGCGTCCGCCGCGAGCACCTTGCCCGCCTGCTCGAAGATCGCCTGCTTCACCGCCTCGCGCTCGGTCGCGGCTTCGATAATCAAATCCGCTTCCGCCATCGGCGCGTAGTCGGCGACCGGGGAGATGCGCGCCAGCGCGGCATCGGCATCGGCCTGGGCGATCTTGTCCTTGGCGACCAGCTTGCCGAGCGAGCGCTCGATGCCCGAGACGGCCTTCTCGGCGACCGCCAGATCGACATCGGCGAGCAGCACGTCGATCCCGTGCTGCGCGACCGTCTGCGCTATCCCCGAGCCCATCTGGCCCGCCCCGATGACGGCTATCCTTTGCATCGCATGATCTCTTCTTGGTTGCAGCTGGTTAGGTGCGGCTGGCTAGGTGCGGTTGGCTCCGGGCACCCACTTCACGTCGCCCGCGCCGTTGTCGTTCAGCACGCGGGCGAGGACGAACAGGTGGTCCGACAGGCGGTTGGCATAGGCGAGCGCGGCGGGATTGACCGGTTCGGCCTCCGCCAGTTCGGTCATCGCGCGTTCCGCCTCGCGCGCGGCGGCGCGGGCGACGTGGACGCGCGCAGCGGCCTCGGTCCCGCCCGGAAGGACGAAGCTGGTGAGCGGGGCCAGCGCTTCGTTCAGCCGGTCGATCTCGGTCTCCAGCCAATCGACCTGCGAGGCCACGATGCGCAGCGTCATTTCCGATGGTGTAAAATCCTCCCCCGGCGTGGCAAGGTCGGCGCCGAGATCGAACAGGTCGTTCTGGATACGATGCATCGCTTCGGCGTGCTCCCCGCCCGCGAGCGAAACCGCCGCGAGGCCGAGCGCGCTGTTCGCCGCATCGACCTTGCCGATCGCGGCGATGCGCGGCGAATGCTTGGCGGTGCGCGAACCGTCGACCAGCCCGGTAGTGCCCTCGTCGCCGGTGCGGGTGTAGATCTTGTTGAGCTTGACCATGTGTACGGTGCGCGCTCGGTCAGTTGGCGATGGCGAGCAGCACCGCGACCACGACCACCGCCAGCGCCTGATACTTGATGCGGTTGAACATCATCTTGTTCTGCAGGAGCTGCATCTCGGTGGCCTGCCCGGTGTCCTCCTGCTCGAGGTCCATCTTGGTGCTCTTGAGGAACGCGACCACGCCGCGAACGAGCGAATAGACGACCAGTCCCATGAGGACGACGAGGACGATGACGAGAAGTGTGGTCATGCCGTGCGATGTAGGCCTTGGCCGAGCGAAATGCCAGCCGGGAAGCGGTGCGCGCGCAACGCGGCGGCGAGCGCCGCGCCGTCCTCCCCCGCCCGCCGCCGGTCGGCCAGCCCAAAGCCCTCCTCGCCCGAGTTGCGGCGCTTGGCGAGCTTGATGCCGCTCTCGTCCAGCAGCAGCGGGTGGTGATGCCATGTCGGCACCGGCAGGCCGAGCAGCGCCTGCAGCAGGCGGTGAACATGGCTCGCGGCGAACAGGTCGCGCCCACGGGTAACCAGCGTGACGCCGTCGGCTGCATCGTCGAGCGTGGCCGCGAGATGGTAGCTCGCCGGCTCGGCCTTGCGCACCAGCACCACGTCGCCCAGCCGCGAGGGGCCCAGCCGCGCGGGATCGGCGGCTTGCGGCCCGGCCAGTTCGTCGATCCATTCGAGCGGGCCGGTGCGTTCGAGGGCGGCGGCCACGTCGAGCCGCCACGCGACCGGCCCTTCCCCCGCCCCCGCCCTGCCCTTGCAGGTGCCGGGATAGACTGGACCCTCCGGCCCCGCTTCCGTGGCGGCGGCGGCGATCTCGGCGCGGGTGCAGGTGCAGGGGTAGAGCAGGCCTTGTTCTCGCAAGGTTTCCGCCGCTGCGGAGTAGCTTTCCAGCCGGGCAGACTGCGGCGCGACCTCCCGCCATGCGAGGCCGAGCCAGGCGAGATCCTCGCGGAACTCGTCCGCCAGTTCCGCCCGGCTGCGCGCGCCGTCGATATTCTCGATCCGCAGCAGGAAGCGCCCGCCTCTCTGCGCCGCCAGATCGTGCGCCACGATCGCCGAGAAGGCATGCCCGAGGTGCAGCGATCCGTTGGGGCTGGGGGCGAAGCGGGTGACGGTCAGCGGGACTCTCCGTGGCGCAAATGCCGCGACTCGCGGCAAAAAGCTTGTGGATTCGCATCCTGTAACAGGCTTGACGCCTTTTGCGGCAAGTGCTCCCTTCGACGCATCAGGGAGGACGCTGAAGGGTGTTCAAGGCTGAACTGATCGAACGCGCGGCGCGGTTCAGGAGCGCCGATGACGACCCGACACGCAACCTGTCGGCCTGCCCCGCGCTCGTGCTCAACGCCGACTACACCCCGCTGTCGTATTACCCGCTGAGCCTGTGGCCGTGGCAGACTGCGATCAAGGCGATCTTTCTCGACCGGGTGGACGTAGTGGCGAGCTACGAGCGCGAGGTCCACTCCCCCTCGCTCGACATGAAGATCCCCAGCGTGATCGCGCTGAAGCAATACGTGAAGCAGTCCGAGTTCCCGGCCTTCACCCGCTTCAACCTGTTCCTGCGCGATCGCTTCGCCTGTCAGTATTGCGGGAGCGGCGAACACCTGACGTTCGATCACGTGGTGCCCCGCCGGCTCGGCGGCCGGACGACGTGGGAGAACATCGCCACCGCCTGCGCGCCGTGCAACATGAAGAAGGGCGGGCGCACGCCCAAGCAGGCGCACATGCCGCTCGTCGCCCCGATCCGCCCGACGAGCTGGCAATTGCAGGAACGCGGCAAGGCCTTCCCGCCCAACTACCTCCACGAGACTTGGCGCGACTGGCTCTACTGGGACATCGAACTGGAGGCGTGAGCCGGGCGGTGGACCACCGACCGGGGTGCTTTGAACAACTTTGTCGTCCGGTTTTCTGAATGACAAACAAGAGCTTGCACGGCGTTTCCGGGTCGCCGTTGTCACCTTTGCGAATCCTGCGACAATCTGGTTTGCGGAGCTCATGGAACGGGGCTGCCATGCTACGCGGCATGTAGGACAGTGAATTCGGAAATGTGCGATAGCGACGACTTCGTAGAAATCATTCCCATGCGGCCAGCGAGCCTTGGACTTTCATGTAAATCCAACTAGCAAGTCCAGCATGAGACATTATTGGCTCCTAGTTTTGTTGGCAATTTTTTCTGACTGTGTTTGGGCACAGGAGCCACCCGACCGAGCCGGAGAAAGTTTTCACATCACCGTATTTCACGAGTCGAAAAGTGAAGAGGAAACTGGCTCGTCCAGCAGTAGCGGCCGACACGAGTATATCGAGCGGATCGTTGCCATCAGAAATGAGGGAGTTGAGCGAGTTTTCGACATCACTCGCCAACCTGACGAAAAATCCCAACTGATCGATTGGCAATTTCCGGTTCGAATTTTTGAGGCGAATGATGGCAAGATGGAAATCGTCAATCGTGGCGATATGGAAGCTCGCCGTGATGCCTGGCTGGAGGCAGCCGAAATTCCCTTTGAAGCATGCGGGACTTGGTATTTCACCTGGAACGCGTTTCAAGTGGAGTGCGATCCTGAAGCAATTCTCGAAACTGTCCGTAGGATCAATATACAACCCGAAAACTTGGAAGACGGAGCAAGTTTCTCCCATCCAGCGGCAATTCGTCCGGGTAGTCTTCAAAAGCTCAATGACGTCGGGTCTGAATTTCGGGTGAGAATGGTTGTGGACGAGGAGCATTTTCACCGCTCTGCGGCGCAGAATGACGTCATCGTGGGCGAAATCATGGGTGAACCGATCACCTTCGATGAAGCCTATGAACGACGAACGGTCGAGCAGATCACTGGGACCATCGAAGTGATCTTGACAGTTTCCGAGTCTGGGCGAGTTGCTAAGCAGGTGACCTCTATCGAAACCACAAAGATCAAGATCGATGGTAAAGAAGAGCGATCAGTGTCGAACGAAGTAATTGAGCGAACGGAAACGTAGCACCATTGGGCCAAGGCTTCATTTGAGACAAGCAGGCTTGAAGCTTCAATCAGCTTCCCACCCTATCGCAGACTTCACGTTACCGCTGCCCGCTCCTGAAATTCCGCCCGCTCCCACTCGCCGTTCTCCAGCACTTCGGCGAGATGGCGGGCGGCTTCGGCGACATCCGCGAATGAGACGTAGGCCGGGGCGAAGCCGAGGCGGAGGATGTCGGGGTCGCGGAAGTCGCCGATGACGCCGCGGGCGATCAGGGCCTGACATACGGCGTAAGCCTGCGGGTGGCGGAAGGAGAGCTGGCTGCCGCGCCGTGCGGGATCGGTCGGGCTGGCGAGGTCGAGCTCGAGGCCGTGTTCGGCGAGGCATTCGCGGAAGAATTCGGACAGCGCGCGCGATTTGGCGGCCAGGCGGTCGATGCCGATTTCGGCGATCAGGTCCACGCCCGCTTCCAGCGCGGCGAGGCCGAGGATCGGCGGGGTGCCGGTGAGCAGGCGGCCGATGCCCGGCGCGGGCGCGTAGTCGTCGGAAAAGGCGAAGGGCGCGGCGTGGCCCATCCAGCCGGTCAGCGGCTGTTGCAGCGCGTCGTGGTGGCGGCGCGCGGCGTGGGCGAAGGCCGGGGCGCCGGGGCCGCCGTTCAGGTACTTGTAGCCGCAGCCGACCGCGAAATCGGCGTTCGACCCGTTCAGATCGACCGGAATCGCGCCCGCGCTGTGCGACAGGTCCCACAGCACCAGCGCCCCGGCTTCGTGCGCGGCGCGGGTGAGCGCGGCCATGTCGAACACTTCGCCGGTCTTGTAGTGGACGTGGGTCAGCAGCAGCAGCGCGACGTCCTCGTCCAAGGCGTCGGCAATGTTGTCGCGCGGGGCGAGGCGGCGGGTGGCCAGTCCCTGCGCCTCCAGCCCGGCGATCATGTAGAGATCAGTCGGGAAATTGCCCGGCTCGCTGAGGATGACTTTCCGTCCGGGCCGCATGTGGAGCGCTGCCGCGATCAGCTTGAACAGGTTCACGCTGGTGCTGTCGGCGGCGATCACCTCGTCCGCCCCGGCGCCGATCAGCGGGGCGATCTTGCCGCCGACGCGCTGCGGCAGGTCGATCCAGCTCGCGCTGTTCCAGCTTCGGATCAGCCCTTCGCCCCACTCGCCGTGCACGACTTGCGCCAGCCGCTCGGCCGTCGCCTTAGGGAGTGCGCCGAGCGAGTTGCCGTCGAGGTAGATCACGCCTGCGGGCAGCTCGAACCAAGCGCGGTAATCGCGCAAGGGATCGGCGGCGTCGAGGGCGCGGGCCTGATCTATCGGATCGCTCACGCCTTTTGGGTCCCGGCGATGTGGTTTTGCTCACACGAAGACACGAAGGCACGAAGATCGTGTACCTGCGGCAGCGCCGCGACTGTGCTTCGGGCTATGCGGTTCGAGCGCGACACTTCGTGCCGCGGGGCATCTTCGTGGCTTCGTGTCTTCGTGTGAAGTCCGGCTACGCCAGCCATCCGCGACACGCTCATATCGCCGTCCGCACGCTGAGCAGTTCGGGGAAGAACGCCTGTTTGAGCACGCCTTCCAGATAGGGCACGCCCGGCGTTCCACCGGTGCCCTTCTTGAAGCCGATGATCCGCTCCACCGTCTTCAGATGGCCGAAGCGCCAGCGCTGGAAATGGTATTCGAGATCGACCAGCTTTTCGGCGAGTTCGTAGAGGTCCCAGTGCTCGGCGGGGTTGCGGTAGATCTCGGCCCATGCGGCCTCAACCTCTTCGGAAATCTCCCACGGCGCCGCGTGCGCGCGGTTCAGCACGCCCTCGGGAATCGCGAAGCCGCGCTGGGCGAGCAGGCGCACGGTTTCGAGGTAGATGCTCGGCCGCGCGAGTTCGGCGCGAAGCTGCGCGGCCACCTCGGGCACCGCTTCGTGCATCGTCACCATGTCCGGGTTGCGCCCGCCGAGGAGGAATTCCATCAGCCGGTACTGGGCGGACTGGAAACCGCTCGAATTGCCGAGGTGCGGGCGCACGGTGGAATAATCGTGCGGGGTCATCGTCGAGAGCACGTCCCAGCTCTGGATCAGTTGCCCCTGCGCGCGGGCGACGCGGGCGAGCATCTTGAACGCCGGGCGCAGGCGATCGGCGGCGATGCATTCGCGCGCGGCCTGCAATTCGTGCAGGCACAGCTTGAGCCACAGCTCGCTCGCCTGGTGAACGACGATGAACAGCATCTCGTCGTGCGCGCCCGACACCGGGTGCTGCGCCGACAGGATGCGGTCGAGATCGAGGTAGGAAGCGTAGGTTACGTCGCGGGCCATGCCTGCGGCCCTAGCGCGATCCGATTGCGAGTGAAACTATCCCTCGACCACCTGTGTCGCGGGATGGTGCTTGTCGAGATGCTTCTTCACGATCCTGAGGTTGCGCGTGTTCGAGCGGAACAACAGGTCGAACGCGTCGCCGGCGATCGGAATCGCGCCCACCGCGGTGTCGAACGCGACATTGCCCGCCATGCGCCACAGCTTCCACTTCGGCAGGCCGAGGTTGCGCGCTTCCCACACTATGTAGGCGCCCATCGCCGCGGTCACCACGTCGCCGACCACGGGCACCAGCCCGACGACCGAATCGAGCCCAACCGGATAGTTGATGCCGGGGATGCGGAAGCTGCGTTCGAGGACGTGCTCCATCGCCTCGATCCGGCGGCGCACCGAATGCGGATCGTTGCCGGTGGGCAGGTCGAACCCTCCCATCGGGCGGGCCTGGCGGGGCGGCGGCTGGTCCATTCTCGCGATCTCCTTCCTGCTAGGGTCGAAATTCAATCAGGCCGCGGTCGAGACGGAGCGGATTTTGGCTCCAGGCAAGGAGCAAGGAGGGAGCGATGGATATCCATCGTGACCGACGCGCGACGCCGCATGGCGCCAAAAGCCGCCCGCCGCGCAGCGGTTGCCCATGAGAGCCCGCCGAGCAGCGTCGCTTGCTTGCGCTTAGCGCTGCTAGGCGACTGCGCTGCACTCCTTGTCGGCGGGCTCTCATGGGCAATCTCGATCCGCGGCCTGATTGAGCTTCGACCCTTAGATGGGCCGCAGCGCGAGCGGGAACAAGGGATGGATCGACCAGCGATTTTCCTCGAACCCCTGGACCCCGCCGCGCAGCAGCGACCAGCGGATCGGCGCGCCGAGCGGAATGTAGACGTTGGCCGAAAGCAGGTCGGCTTCGGCCTCGGCGAACAGCGCGCCGCGGGTGATCGGATCGGGCGCGGAGATCGCTTCGGCCACGCGCAGGTCGGCTTCGGGCACGCACAGTCCGCGGTCGAGGCTGCAGCTGAACTGGTTGAGGAACCAGCGCGCCCCGCCGTAGCGTGCGACCCGGTCGACGAGCGTGAGATCGGCTTCGTCCGCGCTGTCGACCCGCGCCAGCGTGACTCCGATGGCCGCGAGATCCTGCGCCAGTTGGGTGAACAGCGTGTCCGATCCGGGCCCGGGCGGGAGAAAGATCGTGGCGCGCGGTGCGGCACTGCCGCCCTCCTCGCCGCCCTCGCCTCCGTCCCACGCGGCGATCCGCCGGGCGGCGAGCGCGCGGCGCTCCTCGATCGAGAGGTCGGTCCAGCGCTCGGCGATCGTGCCGATATCGTCGGGCAGGCCGGGCGGGACGAGCCGCGTGGTCGGAATCCAGCCGCCGATGCTGAACGGCTGGAGCAGGGCTTCGCGGTCGATCGCCAGCGCCAGGGCCTCGCGCCGCGCGGCGTCGGCGAGCAGGCCGTTCTCGCCGTCGCGCCCGGCGTGGACCTGCAGGCCGAACAGCCCGAGCGCCGCGTCGAGCCGGACGGTCCCGCGCGAGAGCGCCCCGACGTCGGCCAGCGGCAGGTTGACCAGCGAGCCGCCGAGCACGAGGTCGGCTGCGCCCGAATCGAACGCCGCGATCGCCTCGCTCGCCGGCAGCGCGCGCAGGCGCACCTGGCGCGCCCGGTCCTCCCACCGCGGGTCTTCCGGCAGGCCGCGGGTGCGCGGCGCCATCGGCGTGAGGAGCCAGCCGTTGTCCGATTCCGCCGCGCGCATCGGCCCCATCCCGGCACCGCCGCGGCGCAGGCCGAGTTCGGGCTGCGCGAGGATCTGCAGCAGATCGGGCATCGGGCTGGCGAGCCGGATCTCGATCACCCGCCCGGTCATCGCGCGCACTTCGCCGATCTTGGCGAGGTCGAGCCCGAGCGAAGTGCCGCGCAGGCGCGCGATCGTGCGCTCCAGCTCGGCGCGAACCGCCTCGCCCTCGATCGCGGTGCCGTCGGGCCAGTCCGAATTGCGCAGGCGGAAAATGTAGCTGAGGCCGTCGTCGGTGACGATCCAGCGCTCCGCCACCGCCGGGACGACATTGCCCCCGGCGTCGAGCGCGACCAGCCCTTCGGCGGTAGCGGCGCGCAGATGCTGCGCGGCCGGGGCCAGGCGCAGGCCGGTTTCGGTGAGATCCTCCGGCGTGCCGATGAACACCACGTCGACGATATCGTCGCCGCCGGACGCGCCGCATCCCGTCAGGATCAGGGTCAGAGGCGCGACGAGCGCGAGGACGAGCGGACGGATTCGCATTGCGCTTCGCGCCCTAGCAAGGAACGCGCGCGCGGTCAGCGCGGAAGATCGTTCTAAAGCTTGCGCAGGCGCGAGGCGTCGGCGCCGGGGAGTCCGGCGGGCCGAGTGTAGCGCGGCGCGCGCGCATCGCCCGTCGTGACCGGCGCGCGGACGGCCTTGGGATCGATCTCGTCGGAAAAGGCGATGCCGAAGCGTTTGTCCTGGACCCAGGCGACCACGCCGTCGACCCAGCCGACCGCGCGCAGTTCGACCGCGAGGCGGGAGCCGCGCTCCACCCGCAGATCGCCTTCGGCCATCATCCCGCCGGCGGAGAGGTTGCGTACCTTGACCCGGTGTTCGGCATCGTCGCCGGCGAGGCGAACGGTCGCCATCAGGAAGAGGCTGTCGCGCGGAATGTGCCTGGTGTCGACGCCGGACATTCGCGATCCCGTCCTTTCCTTCGATCGTGCCATCCATTGCGCGGAACCGCCCGCGGAACACGAATCGACCTACCCCCGGATAGGCTAAAGAAGCTTTAAGCCTGTTTTCCCGCCGGGCAAGCCGGGGGCCGGCGCGCGCTCAATCGTCGCGCGAGATCTTCTCGCGCCGCTCGTGCGCTTCCTGCGCCTCGACCGTCATCGTCGCGACCGGACGCGCGATCAGGCGGCGGATGCCGATCGGATCGCCGGTGACCTCGCAATAGCCGTATTCGCCCGCGTCGAGCCGGCGCAGCGCGGAATCGATCTTGGAGATGAGCTTGCGCTGCCGGTCACGCGTGCGCAGCTCGATGCTCCAGTCGGTCTCGCTCGAGGCGCGGTCGTTGAGGTCGGGCTCGCGGATCGGGCCGTCCTGCAGCGACTGGAGCGTGGCCGAGGACGCATCGAGGATCGACCGCTTCCATTCGAGCAGCAGCATGCGGAAATAGTTCGCCTGGCGCTCGCCCATGTAAGGCTCGTCGTCGTCGGGCAAATAGCCCGCCGCAATCGATTTTTTGGCCTTTTCAAGAACATCGAGGTCGGTGGTGATCGCCGACGCCATAAGTGCCTCTCAACCCTGCCGGCCGGGGCCGACCCTTAACAAGACCGCGCCGCGAGCCAGTTCCCGGCCCGGGGCCTCGCATTGCGCGCGCCTATAGGCGGGGGCCCCGACCGGCACAAGCGGCAATCGGAGAGCGCCCCCTAGCGGTGGAAATCTTAAGCCTGCCCGAACGATAGACGCCGCCCCGGACCGCGTTAACCAATTGTTGACCATCTTTGCCGAGATTGGGAGCGTGGCGGCAAACAGGGGGCCGCCCGAACGAATGGGGGAACTTGCGATGGATTTGACTCCGATCGAAGGCGGGATGGCCATTCCGGCGGGTGCTATCGCCGCCGACATGCTCGTCGCGCGCTGCCTCGCCGCTGCGGCGCAAGGCGATATCGTGGCCTATTTCGACCTCGGCGTGGCGTTTTCGACCGGCAGCCACGGCGCGCCGTGCGACCTGATCGAAGCGCACAAGTGGTTCAACCTCGCCGCCGTGAACGGGCACGAGGATGCCGCCGGATGCCGCGCCGACATCTCCGACGAGATGACCGCACGCGAGATCGCCGAAGCCCAGCGCCGCGCGCGCGAATGGCTGAACACCGAAGCGCGCCGAGCGGCTTAGTTTTCCGTTCGGCTTTCGCCGAAAGATAAAAAAACTCTAACCTCTTCTGAATGGCCCGCGGTCGGCCATCAGCGCGGCGTCGGCGGCCACGCCTTCGCGCTCGCGCTCGAGGAAATCGGCGACCGCATCGCGGAAGCCCGGGTCGGCGATCCAGTGCGCCGACCACGTCTCGACCGGCTCGTAGCCACGCATGAGCTTGTGCCCGCCTTGCGCGCCCGCCTCGACCCGCGCCAGCCCGCGTGCGATCGCGGCGTCGATTGCCTGATAGTAGCACAGCTCGAAATGGAGGAAGCGCCGTTCCTCGGTGCAACCCCAGTAGCGGCCGAACAGCGTGTCTGCGCCGATGAAATTGAGCGCGCCCGCGATCGGGGTTTCGCCGTCGTAGGCGAGGACCAGCAGGATGCGGTCCGGCATCCGTTGCCCCAGCAGCTCGAACGCTTCGCGCGTCAGGTAGGGATGGCCCCATTTGCGCGCGCCGGTATCCTGATAGAACACCCAGAACGCATCCCAGTGCTCGGGGCGGATTTCCGCGCCGGTCAGGTGCCGGATCTCCAGCCCTTCCTGCGCGGCCGCGCGTTCCTTGCGGATCGCGCGGCGCTTGCGCGAGGCGAGCGCACCCGTGAATTCGTCGAAGCTGGCGTAGCCGCGATTTTCCCAATGGAACTGGATGTCGGCGCGCATCAGCCAGTCGCCCGCTTCGAACAGCGCGCGCTGCGCGGGTTCGACGAAGGTCGCGTGGGCCGAGGACAGGCCGAACTGGCCGCACACCGCCTCCGCCGCGCGCAGCAGCAGCAGCGCGTCTTCGGGATTGGCGGCGAGCAGGCGCGGCCCGGTGGCCGGCGTGAACGGCGCGGCGATCTGGAGCTTGGGATAGTAGCTGCCGCCCGCGCGCTCGTAGGCGTCGGCCCAGGCGTGGTCGAACACGTATTCGCCCTGGCTGTGCGACTTCGCGTAGGCGGGCATCGCCGCGGCGAGTTGATTGCCCTCGCCCCGCTCGATCACGATCGGCAGCGGCTGCCATCCGGTGGCCGGCCCGACGCTGCCCGAATCCTCCAGCGCGGTGAGGAAATCCCACGAGACGAACGGATTGCCCGCGCCCGCCAGCCGGTCCCATTGCTCGCGCGGCAGCGAACCGACCGATTCGGCGACGCGGATGCGCTGGCCGGAATCGCTCACGCCATCCCCTCGCCCTCCGCGATGGCGGCATCGGCGTGGGAAGCCGCGCGCTCGCGGAGTTCGGCGCTGCCCACCGTCCAGGTAAGGACCGGCAGCCCGCGTTTGCGCTGGCCGGCGGCGAAAGCGCTCGGCAGGTCGCGCACGTCGTAGGCGAGGAAATCGGGGCGCGCGTGCCACAGCGCGGCGTGGCGGCGGAGACGCCCGGCCATCCCGCGATCGTCTTCCTCAGTCACCACCAGCCCGCGCACGATGCGCGGCGCATGGACCGCGAACCAGCGCGACACCCGCGGGTCGAAGCTCATCACCGCGTGGTGCCCCTGATAGCCGTCGAGCGCGCGGCGCACCGCGAGGCACAGCGGAGACACGCGCCGCTCGCGCTTCGATTTCAGCTCGATCAGCAACGGCACCCGGCCGGCGATCTGGCTGAGCAGGCGTTCGAGCGAGGGGATGCGGTCGCTGCTGCCCGACAGCGCGAGCGCCTCGATCTCGACCAGCGGCCGACGCAGCAGCGGGCCGCTGTCATCGGTCAGTCGGTCGAGATCCCAGTCGTGGAACACCGCCGCGCGCCCGTCTCCGGTGCGCTGGACGTCGCATTCGATGCCCATTCCGCGCACCATCGCCTCGGCGAAGGCCGAGGGCGAATTCTCCGGTACGCCGGGCGCATGCAGCCCACGATGCGCGTAGGCCCCGCGCCCGAGCCATGCGACGCGCCGGGGATCGGGCGGCGGCGCGCGCCAGGAATCAATCGGCGCGAACGGCGACAATCGCATCCACCTCGACCGCGACGCCGAGCGGCAGCACCGGCACGCCGACCGCGCTGCGCGCGTGGCGGCCGATTTCGCCGAACACCTCGAACATCAGGTCCGAAGCACCGTTGGCGACCTTGGGCTGGTCGGTGAAATCCGCCGCCGAATTGACGAAGGCGCCGAGCTTGACCACGCGCTCCACCCGGTCGAGCGAGCCGAGCGCGGCCTTCAGCTGCGCGAGGATCATCAGCCCGCAGGCGCGCGCCGCGGCGGCGCCGTCTTCGAGCGAGACGTCCTCGCCCAGCCGGCCCTTGACCAGATCGCCCTCCACGAACGGGAGCTGGCCCGAAACGTGCGCGAAGCCGCCGTGGACGACGACCGGCTGATAGCTCGCCACCGGCGCGGCGGCCTGCGGTAGCGTGATCCCGAGTTCGCCGAGTTTCGCGTCGATGCTCATGCCTGTTCCTTGCTGTTTTCGGTTTGCAGTTGTTCGAGGAGCCAGGGCGTCGCCTCGGCCCAGGTGTCGATCCGCGCGTGGGCGTGCCCGGCGCGGTGCGCGCAATCGATATGCGGGGCGAGCAGCGGCTCGCCGCAGAGGTGTAGGCGGCGCACATCGGGCACGGTTTCAGCGGCGGAATGGTGGTGCTGCGGCAGGTCGTCGATGAACACCGCGCGGGAGGGCGCGTATTCCTCGACGATCGCCTTCAACGCCGGGCCCTTCGGCCCCTGGTTGGTGAACACCCGCACATCCAGCCCGTGATCGGCGAGCTGGCGGGTGCGGCGGGCCTGCCGCTCGTCGGTGAGGTTGGTGAGGATCACCACGTCGGCATGATCGGCCAGCGCGTTGATCCCTTCCAGAGCGCCTTCGATCGGGAGCTGGCGGTGCATCTCGGTATCGAAGAAGCTGCCGAGCAGGCGCCAAATATCGCGCTCGCCGACCAGCTCGCCGTTCGTCCGCCAGCGCATCGCCTGCGCGAAATTGTTGCTGTCGAGGCTGAAATCGACGCCTTCGCTCTCTCCCAGCCAGTCACGGAAATGCGCGACCATGTGGAGCAGGACCTCGTCGCAGTCGGAGATGACGAGCGGGCGGCTCATGCGGACAGCTCCCGGTGGGCGGCGATCAGTTTCTCGGGCGCGACATTCAGTGCATCCGCCGCGAGTACAAGATCGGGTTCGTGATTGGCGAGGAATTCGAGCACCGCGCCGAGCACCTGCCGGTCGGTCAACCGCTCGCGCAGGATATCGGGCGTCAGGCCGGTGAGCGAGAGCAACCGCTGCGCGCGGTCGTCGTCCTGCAGCACCCAGCCGAGCGCGGCGAGCGCCAGCGAATCGGGGTCGCCAGATGAATGTGCGGAAGATTGCGAAGAGGGGGCGGGTTCGCGAATGATTTGTCAGCGTCCTTCGGGGGTCATAAGGCGTCCGGGCAAGCTGAGGAGCGGGCCCGGAATGAGCGAGGCTGTGGCAAAGAGAATACTGGTTGTCGAGGACAACGACCTCAACCGCAAATTGTTCTGCGACGTGCTGCGCGCGAACGGTTTCGCGGTCGAGCCGGTGGCCGATGGGGAGCTGGTGCTGAACGCCGCGCGCGCCTTCGCGCCCGATCTCGTGCTGATGGATATCCAGCTTCCCGGCGTTTCCGGCCTCGACCTGATCGCCGGACTGAAGGCCGACGGCGCGCTGGCCGATGTGCCCGTGCTGGCGGTGACCGCCTACGCCGGCAAGGGCGACGAGGACCGTATCCGCGACGCCGGGGCGGCGGACTATCTCGCCAAGCCGGTGTCGATCGGCCCGTTCATGGCAGCAGTGCGGAAGCTGCTGCCCGCTTGACAAGCGGGGGCGGGAGCCGCTTTGCCGCGCCATTGGTTTACCGGGCGAACCGCCCGAACGCAGAGATTGGAAATATCGCATGGACCGCGCCGAGACCGACCAGACCATCCGCCGCCTGATCGAACCGTTCAACAAGAAGGGCGTCGCCATCGCGGATTCGACCACGTTCGCGGGCGACCTGGAATTCGACAGCCTGACGGTGATGGATTTCGTCGCCGCGATCGAGGACGAGTTCGACGTGATCATCTCGATGAACCAGCAGGCCGAGATCGAGACCTACGGCCAACTCGTGGATGCGGTCCACGCGATGCGGGCCGGCCAGTGAGCGAAGGCGTCTCCCAGCCCGACAAGCCCGTGACCCGCGAAGGCGATACGCCCGACCTGTTCAGCAAGTTCGACGATCTGATCGCGATGCGCGAGGGCCTGCTGTCGAGCGGGCAGGAAGATCCGTTCAACCTGGTGATGGAGAAGGTCCTCTCCCCCACCCGCGCGATCTGCAACGGGCGCGATACGATCCTGCTCGGCACGTACAACTACATGGGTATGACGTTCGACCCCGACGTGGTCGAGGCGGGCAAGCAGGCGCTCGACGATTTCGGATCGGGCACCACCGGCAGCCGCGTGCTGAACGGGACGTATCAGGGCCACAAGGAATGCGAGGACGCGCTGCGCGAGTTCTACGCGATGGACCACGCGATGGTGTTCTCCACCGGATACCAGGCGAACCTCGGCATCATCTCCACGATCGCGGGCAAGGGCGACTACGTCGTGCTCGACATCGACAGCCACGCCAGCATCTGGGACGGGTGTGCGATGGGCAAGGCCGAGATCGTGCCCTTCAAGCACAACGATATCGAGGCGATGGACAAGCGGCTCGGCCGCATTCCCGAAGGCGCGGGCAAGCTGGTCGTGCTCGAAGGCGTCTACTCGATGCTCGGCGACGTGGCGCCGCTCGCCGAAATGGTCGCGGTCGCCAAGAAGCACGGCGCGATGGTGCTGGTGGACGAGGCGCACTCGATGGGCTTCATCGGCGAACACGGGCGCGGCGTGTGCGAACAGGCGGGCGTGATCGACGACGTCGATTTCATCATCGGCACGTTCTCCAAGAGCGTGGGCACGGTGGGCGGCTTCTGCGTTTCCAACCACCCGAAGTTCGAGATCATGCGGCTGGTCTGCCGCCCCTACGTGTTCACCGCGAGCCTGCCGCCGAGCGTGGTCGCGACCGCCGCCACCAGCATCCGCAAGCTGATGCAGGGCAGCAACAAGCGCGCGCACCTGTGGGAAAATTCCAAGCGGCTGCACGGCGGGCTGAAGGATCTGGGCTTTTCGCTCGGCACCGAGGAACCGCAGAGCGCGATCGTCGCGGTCATCATGCCCGACCTCGAGCGCGGCGCGGCGATGTGGGAAGCGCTCTTGAAGGAAGGCCTCTACGTCAACCTCGCCCGCCCCCCCGCGACCCCGGCTAACATGACCCTGCTGCGCTGCTCGCTCTGCGCCGAGCATTCGGAGGGGGAGGTCGAGACGATTCTCGGCATGTTCGAACGCGCGGGGGAGGCTGTGGGGATAGTTTAAATATCGGAAAAAACGATATTTATCCTGCATTATTGCATTTTTGCGGTTTTGCAGGATAAATACGGCCGATGGCCGACCGGGTTCGCCCCTTTACCGACGAGCAGGCGCGCGCGCTCATCAATTTGCGCCCGCGCTACGAATCGCTGATCGAAGCGGAGCGGGCGCTGGCGCGCTTGCCCTATAATCTCGTGCGCAAGCGGGTCGGCGAGCGCGAATATCTCTACGAGGCGATCGACCGCGCGAACAACGGCAAAAGCCTTGGCCCGATGACGCCGGAGCACGAGGAGCGGCTGGCCGAATATCGCGCGACCAAGGCGGACTTGCAGGATCGCGCGGCCATCGCCGGCGGAATGGTCGAGGAAATCGGCCGGCTGGCCCGCCCGCTGCGCCTTCCCACGCTGGCCAGCGCGGCGGGTGAACTGCTGCGCGAACTCGACCGTAGCGGATTGCTCGACGGGACGCTGCTGGTGGTCGGCACCAACTGCATTCCGGCCTTTTCGGTCGAGGCCAGCGGCGCGATCGCCGACGCGCCGGACGAAACCGACGATTTCGACCTGGCATGGACCGCCGAAGAGGAGGCGGAAGACGCCGCCTTGTGGAACGCCCTCAAGGCCGTCGATCCGACCTTTACCCTCAACAGCGAACGCGAATTCCAGGCCCGCAACCGCAAATCCTACGAGGTCGAACTGCTCGTCGCGCCCTCCCGTGCCGCGACGATGAGCGCGCGCGAGAAGCCCCGCCCGATCCCGCTGCCCGAGCAGGAGTGGCTGTTGCTGGGTAAGCCGGTCGATCAGGTCGTGCCCTGCCGCGATGGCAGCGCGGCGCGGCTGGTGGTGCCCGATCCGCGCTGGTTCGCGCTGCACAAGCTGTGGCTCGGCAATCAGGCGAAGCGCGATCCGCTCAAGCGGCGCAAGGATATCAGACAGGGCAACGCCGTGCTCGATGCGGTGGCCGAGGCGATGCCGCACTATCCGCTCGACGCGGCGTTCGCGGACGCGATTCCGGACGAACTGCGACCCTATTGGCGCGCGTGGCGCGATACCCAACCAGACACGAAAGGATGACCCGATGGCAAGGCTCGAAGGCAAGCGCGCGATTATCACCGGGGCGGCGCGCGGGATCGGCAAGGCGATCGCAGAGCGGTTCGCGGCCGAGGGCGCGGTGCTGCTGCTCGCCGATATCGACCCCGCGGTGGAGGCGCTGGCGCGCGCGCTTGGGCACGAGGCAGTGGTCGCCGACGTGTCGCGCAAGGCCGAGATCGAGGGTGTGATCGCGCGCGCCGAGGCGCTGTGGGGCGCGCTCGACGTGCTGGTCAACAACGCCGGGATCACCCACGCCGCCACGCTCGACGAATTGACCGAGGACGATTTCGACCGCGTGTTCGCGACCAATCTCAAGTCCGCGCTGTGGGGCACGCAGGCGGCGGCGCGGCTGATGGGAGAAGGCGGCGCGGTGGTGAACATGAGTTCGGTCAACGCGGTGCTCGCGATCCCGAACCAGATTCCCTACGCCGTTTCCAAGGGCGCGGTGAAGCAGCTGACCAACGTCGCCGCGCTGGCGCTCGCCCTGCGCGGCATCCGGGTCAACGCGATCGGCCCGGGCTCGATCGCGACCGAGATGCTCGCGGGGATCATGGCGGAAGACCCGGCGGCGCGCGGCCGCATCCTCGCGCGTACCCCGCTGGGCCGCGCGGGCGAGCCGGAGGAAGTGGCCGCGATCGCGGTATTCCTCGCCAGCGACGAGGCGAGCTACCTCACCGGGCAGACGATTTACCCCGACGGCGGGCGGCTGGGGCTGAACTACACGGTGCCGGTCGCGGGAGACTAAGGTCGGAACTTCCATCGCCGCGCCGCGTCCATTCGGTGAACGAAAGGACGATCATCATGGCAATCACCAAGACCGGCAGTGCGCGTTACGAAGGACTGGGCAAGGACGGCAAGGGCTTCGTCTCGACCGGATCGGGCGCGCTTTCCGAGCAGCCCTATGGCTTCAACACGCGGTTCGAGGACGGCGCCGGGACCAACCCGGAAGAACTGATCGCGGCGGCGCACGCGAGCTGCTTCACCATGGCGCTGAGCTTCGCGCTGGCGAAGGCCGGCCACGAGCAGGGCACGCTGGAAACGCAGGCCAAGGTGTCGCTGGAGAAGGACGGGGACGGGTTTACCGTCACCCGCTCGGACCTGACGCTGACCGGCCAGGTCGACGGGATCGACGAGGCCGAGTTCGAGAAGCTGGCGGGCGAGGCGAAGGCCAATTGCCCAATCTCGAAACTGCTCAAGGCCGAGATCACCCTGGAGACGACATTCCCAGGCTGAAATAACCTATACGGCACTTTTCTATTGACATCGTGACGCTGTTTGGTTAGAGAAACGGAACATCGCGATGGTGTGATTCGAAGCGGGCGGCTTCCGGGGTTCCGGCGGCCGCCCGTTCGCGTTTCGGGCCATCGCCTCTCCAACCGGGACGGGACACGACATCATGGCCGGAAACGACGCGAAGCGCCCGCGCAAGCGGGTGAAGATCACCCCTGCGCAGAAGGCGCGCGACGGCGAAGGCGATCTCGACAGCCACTGGCGGACCTATTTCCTCCAGGCGCTGGCGGCGACGTCGAACGTCACCCGCTCGGCCCACGAGGCGGGCGTCCCGCTCAGCCGCGCCTACAAGACGCGGCGCGAACACGCCGGGTTCGCCGCCCAGTGGCGCAAGGCTTTGTGCGAGGGCTACGAACATCTGGAGATGGAAGTGCTCGCCTGCCTGCGCGGCAACGATTTCGAGCGCAAGCTGGACGTCGCCAACGCCATCCGCCTGCTGGCCGCGCATCGCAAGACGGTGGCCGAAACCCGCGCCTTCGAAGAGGAAGAGGACGAACAGGCGGTGCTCGATTCGATCGATGCGATGATCGACCGGATGCGCAGCCGCAGCGAGGCCGCGCGCCAGCGTGCGGCACGCAGCGTGTGATGCGCGGCGGCGTGGCGCGCCGCCTGTGGCTGGAATCGCTGCCGCCGGGCGAGCGGCGCACGCTGCTGGAGGCGATGAGCGAGCGGCAGTTACGCGCGTTCGACCGGCACTGGCTGTTGTGGGCGCACGCGGGGCAATTGCCGCCGCCGGGCGAATGGTTCGGCTGGCTGGTGATGGCGGGCCGCGGCTTCGGCAAGACGCGCGCGGGCGCCGAATGGGTGCGCGCCGTCGCGGAAAGCGACCCGGCGGCGCGGATCGCGCTGGTCGGCGCCTCGCTCGACGAAGCACGCGCGGTGATGGTCGAAGGCGACAGCGGGCTGCTCGCGATCGCCTCCCCGCGCCGCCGCCCGGCCTACGAACCCTCGCGCAGGTTGCTGCGCTGGCCGAACGGAGCGCAAGCCCGGCTCTATTCGGCGGCGGAGCCCGAGAGCCTGCGCGGCCCGCAGCACAGCCACGCCTGGTGCGACGAGATCGGCAAATGGAACCTCGCCGCCGACCGCGCGGTGCGCGCGTGGGACAATCTCGTGCTCGGCCTTCGGCTGGGGCGGCTGCCACAGGTCGCGGCCACCACGACCCCGCGCGCGGTGCCGCTGGTGCAGCGCCTGCTGGCGGACGCCGACTTCACCGTCACGCGCGGCGCGACGGGAGAGAACGCCCGCAACCTGCCGCCGACCTTCATCGCGGCGGTCGAGCGGCGCTTCGCGGGCAGCCAGTTCGGGCGGCAGGAACTGGGCGGCGAGCTGCTGACCGAGATCGAGGGCGCGCTGTGGAGGCGCGCGCTGCTGGAACGGGTGCGCGCTGCGGCGGTGGACGAGGTGGAATTCGTGCGCGTGGTGGTCGGCGTCGATCCCCCGGCGGGCACGCGCGGCGATGCCTGCGGGATCGTCGTCGCGGCCGAATTGCCGGGCGGGCACGCGGCGGTGCTGGCCGATTGCTCGGTCGCAGGCGCGAGCCCCGAAGGCTGGGCGCGCGCGGTGGCCGAGGCGGCGCACGCATGGCACGCCGACCGCGTGGTCGCCGAAGCCAACCAGGGCGGCGCGATGGTGGCAAGCGTGCTGCGCGCCGCCGACGTGGCGCTGCCGGTCAAGCTGGTCCACGCCACGCGCGGCAAAGCGGCGCGCGCCGAACCGGTCGCGGCCTTGTACGAGGCTGGCCGCGTGCGCCACGCGGGAATGTTCGCGAAGCTGGAGGACGAGATGTGCGGCCTGCTGGCGGGCGGCCGCTACGAAGGGCCGGGCCGCTCGCCGGACCGGGCGGACGCGCTGGTGTGGGCACTGACGGAGTTGTTGCTGGGGCGGCGGGTGCGGCCGAGAATTTCGGTGATTTGAAAGTCGAGCTCGGGATCAACTTACCCTGCTCAACCAGCAATCTCGCTATTACTCATCACCCGCGCGATCTTGCCGTCCATGTAGGCCAGCGAGACGCGGGCGTGTTCCTCGTCGTAGCTGGCGAGGCAGTCGGTCGCGAGGATGACTTCTAGGTCACGCTGGTAGGCGTCGATCGCGGCGGTGCGGATGCAGGCGTGGGTGTTGAC
The DNA here is from genome assembly GCF_041912895.1 of Pelagerythrobacter sp. NCBI lineage: Bacteria > Pseudomonadati > Pseudomonadota > Alphaproteobacteria > Sphingomonadales > Erythrobacteraceae > Pelagerythrobacter > Pelagerythrobacter sp. Next base: position 126,949 of record NZ_JAYSGI010000002.1, read on the forward strand.
CCCAGCCAAGACGATCTCGTCGGTGCCCTGGTTGGCCAGCAGGTCGTCCAGCCCGGTGCGGAAGAAAGCGCTGTAGCGCTTTTTCACGATCATCGGGTCGCCCGGATCGACGGCGAGGCGAGGGTCGAACGCCGCGCCTTCGGTGCCCGCGATCGAGGCGTGGATGCCGTGTTTGCGCATTTCGAGTAACGCGTCGGAGAGGTCGGGCGCGAACTCCTGCCGCACCCAGATCACGGGCAGCCCCCGCTGCCGGAACAGCGCGACGAGATCGTTGGTCGCGGCAATCACGCGGTCGGTCACGCCGAGCGGCAGGGGACGGAGGCAGTCTCCGATCAGGTCGATAATTATTAGCGAGCGGGCCACGCCGCTCCGTAACTTAAAAGGAAAAGCGATGTCCTTCCTCACCACTCTCGCTTCCGCCTTCAAGGGCGGGGGCGGTGCTCGTGTGCCTTTGGCGCGCGGGTTCGTTTCGCCCTGGGCGCTGGCCTTCGAGAGCCCCGGCGCGGCGCCTTACGAATATTCGCGCAGCGTACGGCGGGCCTATTGCGACAATCCGGTCGCGTAGCGCAGCGTGCGGCTGGTGGCGGAGGGGGTCGGGTCCGCGCCGCTGGGCGAGAGCGATCCGGCGCTCGCGGCGCTCGTTACCGCGACGTCCGCCGGGCAGTCGCTGATCGAGACGGTCGCGGCACAGTTGTTGCTGCACGGCAACGCCTACGTTCAGGTGATGAAGGATGCCGCGGGCCAGCCGGTCGAGCTGTTCGCTCTACGGCCCGAGCGGGTTTCGGTGGTGCCGGGCGCGGACGGATGGCCGGCCGCCTATTCGTACAAGTTGGCCGACCGCACTTTCACCATTCCGCTCGAGGACGAGGCGGGGTGGCCGAACCTGATCCACTTGCGCGGCTTTCATCCGGGCGACGACCATTACGGCGCGGGCGCGCTGGCGGCGGCGGAGCAGGCCGTGGCGATCCACAACGCGGCCTCGGCATGGAACCGCGCGCTGCTCGACAACGCGGCGCGGCCCTCGGGCGCGCTGGTGTTCGAAGGCGGTGACGGCGGCGGCCTCGCCCCCGAGCAGTTCGAGCGGCTGAAGGCGGAGCTGGCGAGCGGCTTCCAGGGCGCGGGCAACGCGGGGCGGCCGATGCTGCTGGAAGGCGGGCTCAAGTGGCAGTCGATGGCGCTCAGCCCCGCCGACATGGATTTCGCGACGCTGAAGGCGGCCGCCGCGCGCGACATCGCGCTCGCCTTCGGAGTGCCGCCGATGCTGCTCGGCCTGCCGGGCGACAATACGTACGCCAATTACCGCGAGGCCAATCGCGCGCTGTGGCGGCTGACGCTGCTGCCGCTGGCGGGAAAGATCCTGTCCGGGCTGTCCGAGGGGCTGGCGCCGTGGTTCCCCGATGCGGCGCTGGCGGTCGATCTCGACCGGATACCCGCGCTCGCCGAGGACCGCGAGAAGCTGTGGGCGCGGGTGACCGCCGCCGATTTCCTCAGCGCCGACGAGAAGCGCGCGGCGCTCGGGCTGGAGTAACCGACATGGACAGGACCGACATGCTCGCCCGGCTGATGGCCGAGGCGAGGGAGGACGGGTGCGACCTCATGACGTTGCGCGCGATCGTGGAGGAAGCGAGCGAACAGGGCGCGGTGCGCGCGCTCGACCGGCTGGGCCTCGCCGATGCGAAGGCGGGCGGCGACCTCGGTGAGTTGCGCGAGTTGCTCCAGGCCTGGCGCGACGCCAAGGCGAGCGCGTGGAAGGCGGCGCTGCACTGGCTGGTGCGCGGCGCGATGGCGCTGCTGCTGATCGGCATCGCGGTGCGGCTCGGCGTGGGCGAGGTGCTGCGATGAGGCTGGCGGGATACGCGGCGCTGTTCGACCGGGCAGACGCCGGGCGCGATACGATCCGGCGAGGAGCCTTCGCGCGCACCCTGGCCGAGCGTGACGGGCCGCTGCCGCTCTACTGGCAGCACCGGCCCGACCGGCGGATCGGCTGGATCGAGGCGATCGCGGAAGACGCGCGCGGGCTGCGCGTGATCGCCGCGCTCGACAACCCGCTGGGCCGCGCGGCCACGATGCTGGCACGGCGCGCGGTGAGCGGGCTGAGCTTCGGCTTTCGCGCGCGAAGGTTTCGCCATTCGGATGCGGGGCGCGAGCTGTTCGATGTCGAACTGTTCGAGGTCAGCCTCGTGACGCACCCACTGCAACACGGCGCGCGGGTGCATTTGATTCGTTAGCCTCAAGCGCCGGCGGCCGCATCCGCGGCCTTGGCTATCCTCGCTCACACGCCCTTCGGGCGCGTCGCTGCGGGCGCGCGTTCGCGCTTGCGGCCGCTTCGCGACCGAACTTCCCAAAATCCTCCCCGGACCGGGGAGGTGGCAGGCGCTGCGTAAGCGGCGGCTGACGGAGGGGACTTTTCGCACGCGCCGCGCGTGTGGCGTGTCCCCTCCACCACCCTTCGGGTGGTCCCCCTCTCCGTGCCGGGGAGGATTTTGCCCGTCCGAAATTTCTCCACCCAACGAAAGGTGAATTGCCCCATGGATATGCCTGTAATCGATACGACGACTTCCGCACCGGCGCCCGCCGACCCGCTCGACGCCAGCTTCGATCTGGTCGCGCGGCAGGACAAGGCCGAGACCGACATTGCCGCACTGCGCAGCGACGTCGACGAGGTGAAGGCGCGGGTCGACCGGATCGGCAAGGCCGCCGCGCGGCCCGTGCTGGCCGGTGCCGCCGCCGCCGACACCCCCGAAGTGAAGGGCTTCGTCGATGGCTACCTGCGCCGCGGCTCGACTGCCGAAATCAAGTCGCTCTCCGGCGCTGTGCCGACCGACGGCGGCTATGCCGTGCCGCGTGCAATCGACGCGCTGATCGCCCGCGAGCTGACCGCGATCAGCCCGATCCGGTCGATCGCCCAGGTCGTGCAGACTGGCACCGCGGGCTACCGCAAGCTGGTGAGCACCGGCGGCACCGCCTCGGGCTGGGTTTCGGAAACCGCCGGGCGGCCCGAAACCGACACGCCGCAGTTCGCCGAGGTCGCCCCGCCGACCGGCGAGCTCTACGCCAATCCGGCGGCGAGCCAAGCGATGCTCGACGATGCCGCGTTCGATATCGAGGCGTGGCTGGCGAGCGAAATCGCCATGGAATTCGCCTGCGCGGAAGGCGCCGCGTTCGTGAACGGCAGCGGGTTCGACCAGCCCGAGGGCTTCCTCACCAGCCCCGCCACCACGGCGGCGGACGGGGTGCGGCCGTTCGGGACGCTGCAATACATCGGCAGCGGCGACGGTACGGGGCTTGGCAGCGACCCGGACCTGCGGCTGATCGACCTCGTCCACACCTTGAAGGCCGGGCACCGGCAGGGCGCGAGCTTCGTGATGAACTCCGCCACGCTGGCCGAGGTGCGCAAGCTGAAGACCGCCGACGGCGCGTTCGTGTGGCAGCCGGGGCTGGTGGCAGGCCAGCCCGATCGCCTGCTCGGCTATCCGGTGGTCGAAGCCGAGGACATGCCCGACATCGGCGGCGGCGCGTTCCCGATCGCCTTCGGCAACTTCCGCGCCGGATACCTGATCGCCGAACGCAGCGCCACGCAGATCCTGCGCGATCCGTTCACCAATAAGCCCTTCGTGCACTTCTACGCGACCAAGCGCGTGGGCGGGCAGGTGCTGGATTCGGGCGCGATCAAGCTGCTGAAGATCGAGGAGTAATAGAGGAACTGCTGTGGACGCAGGCGCATCCGCATCTGCGTCCTCGGCGCTGTTCGAGGCCCTTGCTTTTCGCCCGCCCATCCGGGCGGGCGTCCTCGCGGCTATTCCTCCCTTCGGTCGGGCCGCTGCGGGCGGCCGTTCGGCCTTGCGGTTCGCTAGTCGCGAACCGGGATTCGCCAGACAGAAATGGCGTGGAAGAGTTCGGTCGGCGACGAGCCGACCGCAAGCGCGAACGCGCGCCCGCAGCGCCGAAGGCGCGAGGAAATCGCGAGCGCGGATGCGCTTGCGGAAAACAAAACCCCGCGCGGATGGCCCCGCTGGCGCCTGAAGCCCCACAAACAAAAGGAGGTCGCGCATGAGGCGGACCATTCTCTCGCCGCCCGACCTTTTGGGCGCGCTGGTGGACCTGAAGCATTGGCTGGCGATTTCGTCCGCCGCCGAGGATGCGGCGCTGACCGGCCTGCTCGCCGCCGCGCTCGATGCCTGCGAGGCGTTTACCGGCGCAATGCCGCTCGTGGCCGAGTGCGAGGAAATCCATCCCGCGCACCGCGACTGGCAATCGCTCGCCGCGCGGCCGGTGCAGGCGATCGCCGGGGTCGAGGGCATTCCGGCGGAGGGGCCGCGCTTCGCATTGGCGCCCGATGCCTATGCGATCGACCTGGGCGCAGATGGCTCGGGCCGGGTGCGGGTGATCCGCCAGGGCGCGGCGGGGCGGATCGCGGTGCGCTTCACCGCCGGGCTCGCCGCCGATTGGAGCGCGCTGCCCGAAAGCCTGCGCCACGGCACGGTGCGCCTCGCCGCCGAGCTTCATCGCGCGCGCGACGGAGCGCCCCTGCCGCATCCGCCCGCCGCGGTCGCCGCGCTGTGGCAACCGTGGCGCAGGATGCGGCTGGCGTGATCGAGGCCGAGCTCCCCTCCCCCGCGGGGTTCGCCGCCCGCCTCGCGCGCAAGGCCGCCGCGCTGGCGCGGGCCCGGGGCGAAAGCGCGATCCGCACGCGCCGCCGCGACCCCTCGCGCTGGCGGCGTGCGGCGCTGCTGTGGCCGCTGCTGGGCCCAAGATGATATCGAGGGATTAGCACTATGGAACACGACTTGCGCGCGGCGCTGATCGGCTGGCTGCGCGCCGGCCCCGCGCCGCTCGATACGCTCAATTCGGTAACCGAGGAGGCGCCGCTGCGCGCCAGCCCGCCGTGGCTGGGCATCGCGGCGAGCGCGAGCATCGACTGGAGCACCAAGGACCGCAAGGGCCGCGAAGTGCGCGTGGCGTTGGAACTGCACACCCGCGCCGGCGAGGTCGCCGCCGATGCCGCGCTGGTGAGCGCGATCGACCGGCGGGTGGAAGCGCTGCCGCGCGCGCAGGCGGACTTCGCGATCGTCTCGACCATGTTCCTGCGCGCGCGCGCCGAACGGCGCGCGGACAACCGGCGCAGCGTGCTGCTGGAATACCGGTTCCGGTGCCTGGAGGCGTGATCCTCCCCCACCGGGGGAGGGGGACCGCGCGCGAAGCGCGGGGTGGAGGGGCACTGGCCTCTGTTACCACAGCCGCCGTCTCGATCATCTGCATGTGCCCCTCCACCATGCTTCGCATGGTCCCCCTCCCCGTGCCGGGGAGGATTTTCTTCAACAGGAGTAACACTCATGACCGCACAGAAAGGCGCCGCCTTCCTGCTCAAGATCGGCGATGGCGGCGCAGCGCCCGCCTATGCCACCGTCGCCGGGCTGCGTACGACGCAGATGTCGATCAACGGCGACACCGTGGTCGTCACCCACAAGGAAAGCGGGGGCTGGCGCGAGCTGCTGTCGGGCGCGGGGACGCGCTCGGTCTCGGTCGCGGCGAGCGGGATCTTTCTCGGCAGCGAGGCCGAGGGCGCGATCCGCGCGCATGCGCTGGCGGGCACGATCGACGATTACGAGCTGTCGTTCGAGGACGGCGAGCGGCTGCGCGGGCGCTTCCTCGTCCAGCGGCTGGATTATGCCGGGGACTTCAACGGCGAGCGGAACTACACGCTGCAGCTGGAGAGCTCGGGCGCGGTGGTGCCGGCGTGAGCGCCTCCACCGTAAGCAATCCGTTGCGCGGAGAGGCTTCGCTGGTCGTCGCCGGGCAGGCGCATCTGCTGCGCCCGACCTTTGCCGCGCTGGTCGCGGCGGAGGAGGAACTCGGCCCGCTGTTCGCGCTGGTCGAGCGGGCGGGCGAAGGGCGGCTGCGGCTGACCGAGATGGCGGCGCTGTTCTGGCACTGCCTGGCCGAGCCGGGCGGGCCGACGCGCGAGCAGGTGGGCGAGGCGGTCGCGGCGCAGGGCCTCGCCGCCTGCGCCGCCCCGCTGCGCGCGCTGCTCGGGCAGATATTGCAGGGGCATCCTTCGACAGGCTCAGGATGAGTGGGGGCGTGAGCACCTTCGCCGCCGCCGCGCTGCCGCTGTGCGCGCTGGCGGCGCGCGGGCTCGGCTGGCGGCCGGGCGATTTCTGGGCCGCGACTCCGGCGGAGCTGGCTTCGTGTCTGGCCGATCCGGGCACGCCTGCTGCGGCGGCGATGGGCCGCGACGAACTCGCAACATTGATGGAGCGCGATGGCGATGGATGAGATCGAGGAAATGCTGATCGAGGTGCGCGCCGGGACGCGGGGCTTCGCCGCCGATATCGCGCAGATGCGCGGGTCGCTCGACACCGCGCTGGTATCGGGCTTCCGCGACGCGGGATCGGTGCTGGAGCGCGGGCTGATGTCCGCCATCCGGCGCGGCAGCCTGGGTTTCGACGACCTGAAGCGCACCGCGTCGGCCGCGCTCGACCAGATCGCCGCGCAGGCGATGCAACTGGGGCTCGACCGGATTCTCGGCGGTGGCGGCGCGAGCGGCGGCGGCGGGATCGGCGGGCTGCTCGGCGGCCTTGCCGGAGCGTTGTTCGGCTTGCCGGGCCGCGCGACCGGCGGTCCGGTGTCTCCGGGGCGCGGCTACGTCGTCGGCGAGCACGGCCCCGAACTGTTCGTGCCGACGAGCGCCGGGCGGGTCGAGGCCTCGCTGCCCGCCGCGCCTGCGCGCGAGGTGCGCGTGTCGATCAACCTCGCCGCCCCGCGCGGGGCAAGCGCGCCGATGGCGTTGCAGCGCTCCGGGCGGCAGGTCGCGAGCGCGGTGCGGCGGAGTTTGTTGGGCGGGTGATTGTGGCGGTGGTGACTCCCTCGCGGAGTTTTTTGTTCGCCTCAAGCGCCGGCGGGGCCATCCGGCCCCTTTGCTATCCTCGCTCATACGCCCTTCGGGCGCGTCGCTGCGGGCGCGCGTTCGCGCTTGCGGTCGGCTGGTCGCCGACCGGACCCTTCCAAGTCATAGCTGCCAGGCACCGGAATATTCCAAGTCATTTCCGTCAGGCGAAATCCCGGTCGGCGACCAGCCGACCGCAAGGCCGAACGGCCGCCCGCAGGCGCCCCGTACCCCGGACTTGATCCGGGGGAAGGGAACAGCGCCGAGGACGAACGCGCGGATGCGCGTTCGAAAAACAAAAAACTCCGCGGCAACCAAGAATCCCGCTCGCCAGACCATACAACCCGGAGAAACAAACCATGCCCTTCTGGCTGGCGCGCGAGCGCCGCGATCAGGACTCCGACTGGATCCAGCGGTTCGATCCGCGCTTCTGGACGGTCGACTTCCCGCGTCCGATGACCGCCAGCGTCGTCACCACGTCGCCCGATGCGCTGCGGGTCGATCTGGAATTCCACCACCGCGACGCGCTGGCGGGGCTGATCTGGGCGAGCGAGGACACGCTCGACCACCCGCTGCTCGCCTATGCGACCGACCGCGATTACGAGCGCACCACGCTGCGCTTCCGCTGGCGTTCGTCGGGCATCGTGCCGCTCGACGCGCCGCACGGCCCGACGCTGACGATCGAGGGGCGCGATGCGGCGGGCGAGCCGCGCAGCTGGTACGTGCGGCTGTGGAACTACGCCAGCGGCAGCCCCGAGGACGCCGCGATCGCGCTGCCCTTTTCCGCGATCGCCGGCGGGTGGGACGGACTGGGCGGCGGCGGCAACGAAGCGGTGTATCCGCGCGATATCGAGCGGATGTTCGTCTCGCTCGTTCCGCCCGGTTACGACCCTGCCGATCCGGCCCTGCTGCCCGCCCGCGCGAACGGCTGGGCCGAGATGTCCGGCATCCGCTGCGAGGGCCACCGCGCGATGATCGCGATCGGCGACGTCATGCTGCCCGAACACGGCACCGGCATGTGCACCGCCTACGATGACAGCTACAACCAGACGCCCGCGCGGCTGCTGCGCACGATGCGCGGCCTCGGCTATCGCGGCGCGTTCGTCCACTACGTCGGGATGAGCCACTATTACCGACTCGAGCGGACCGCCGAGGGGCTGAAGGCCGCCGCATCCGCCACGTTCGCGGCGCCCGCGCTGGCGTGGCACCGCAACTTCCTCGCGCGCGCGGTGGCACAGGGCGATGCGCCGGTCCCCTCGCTGTCCTACGAACTATTGGCGCAGGACTGCCCGGCGGGCTGGATGCAGCGCGCGCACGACGGCAGCCCGGCGCTGACCGGCTGGTCGCCGCCTTCGACGCTACTTTCGCCGTGCAACATCGCGGCGCAGAATTTCCTGCGCGTGGCGATGCTGAAGCTGGTCGACCTGATGGCGCAGGCCGGCGCGCGACCGGTGTTCCAGATCGGCGAGCCGTGGTGGTGGGTCACCACCGACGGCAAGATCTGCCTCTACGACGATGCGGCCAAGGCCCGTTTCGGCGGCGACCCCCCGATCATCGCCGACGTGCGCCAGCCGCTCGATGCGGCGCAGAAGCAGTTGCTCGACATCGCCGGCAGCGAGCTGGCGATATCGACCTCGGGCATCCGCTACCGCGTCATCAACGCGGCCGGGCCCGAGGCGGACGTCCGCCTGCTGGTGTTCACCCCCACGGTACTCGATCCGGCGATGCCCGAACTCTATCGCGCCAACCTGCCGCGCGCCTGGCGCTGGCCGCTCTACGACGGGCTGCAACTGGAAGACTACGACTGGCTGACCACCGCGCACGATGCCCGGCGCAGGCAGGGTTACGCCTTCGTACAGGATAGGCTCGGCTATCCGCTCGAGCGGCAGGAATATCTTTCCGGCTTCGTGCTCGACGCGGGCGATGCGGACGCGTTCTGGCGTCGGATCGACGCCGGGCTCGATCAGGCGCGCGAAAGCGGGGTCGCGCGCGGCTACGTCTGGGCGCAGCCGCAGATCGCGCGCGACGGTTACGTGCGGCTCCCCCCGACAGAGGATCTATCGATGCAGGCTTTCGACGACGTGCTGTACCCGCTCGCGCTCGGCCGCGATGCGGCGGTCAGCCCCGAATTCTCTACCTCGGTCGCGGTCGGCGCATCGGGGCACGAGCGGCGCAATTCGCTGTGGTCCGACGCGCGGCTGCGCTTCGACGTGGGGCCGGGCATCCGCTCGGAAGCCGAACTGGGCGCGCTGATCGCATTCTTCCGCGCCCGGCGCGGAGCGGCGCGGGGCTTCCGCCTGGCAGACCCGTTCGATTTCAGCTCGCACGGGATGACCGGCACGCCCACCGCGTTCGACCAGCTTCTCGGCATCGGCGACGGCGCGCGCGATGGCTTCGCGCTGGTCAAGGCCTATGGCGAGGGCGACGAACCGCAGGTGCGCCCGATCACCCGCCCCCGCGCGCAGACGGTGCGCGTCAGCGTGGACGGAGTGGAGACCGCGGGCTGGACGCTCGCGCCGGGCGGCCGGCTGCTGCTCGATCATGCCCCGCCGCCGGGCGCCGAGGTGCGCGCCGGGTTCCTGTTCGACGTGCCGGTCCGCTTCGCCGAAGACCGGATCGACGTGACCGGGGCGAACTTCGCCGCGGGCGAAGCGCCCACGGTGCCGCTGATCGAGATCAGGGAAGCGGCATGAGCCGGGTGTTCTTCGCCACCGAACTCGAAGGCGTCGCGACCTTCTGGCGCGTCTATCGCCGCGACGGGGTCACGTTCGGCTTCACCGGGCACGACCGCGACCTGTGGTTCGACGGCGTGCTCCACCGCGCCGCGCCGGGCATGGTGCCGAGCGCGCTGCGCCGCACCGCCGCGCTGGCCGACGACAGCGCCGAGGTGCGCGGGGCGCTGTCGCACGACAGCATCTCCGCCGCCGATCTCGCCGCGGGCCGGTTCGATCACGCGCGGGTCGAGGTGGGCGCGGTGGACTGGGAGACGCGCGAGTGCGCCACGCTCTATCACGGCACGCTCGGCCAGGTGTCGCACGGCGCCGGGCGTTTCGCCGCCGAGCTGATCTCGGCCAAGGCGGCGCTCGACGCCGATACGATCCCGCGCACCAGCCCGACCTGCCGGGCGGACTTCTGCGCCCCCGGATGCGGCCTTTCGCCACCGCGCTTCACGCACGAGGCCGTGCTGACGGCGATCGATCTCGAGGCCAACGCCGCAACCTTCGATGGGCCTGCGTGGCAAGCGATGGCGGGCGGACGGATACGCTGGATCGACGGGCCGCACGTCGGCACGACGATGCGCGTCGCCGCCGCTGGCGAGGACGGGCTGGTGCTCGACGCGCCGCTCGATCCCGCGGTCGTGCCGGGGATTCGCGCCACGCTGCGCGAAGGGTGCGACAAGCGGCTGAGCACCTGCGCGGCGCGCTTCGGCAACGCGATCAACTTCCAGGGCGAGCCCTATCTGCCGGGCAACGACCTGCTCGTGCGCTATCCGTTGGCATCGTGAGCGCGCCGGTTCCGGGCGCTATGATCGGACATGCCGTGGCGCGGGCGGCAGAGGCGCTGGTCGGCACGCGCTTCCGGCTGCACGGGCGCGATCCGGGCTGGGGGCTCGACTGCATCGGGCTTGCCGCCGCGGCGCTGGAAGGGGCGGGAATCGAAACGCATCCCCCCACCGGCTACGCGCTGCGCAACGCCGATACGCGCGATGCGGTCGCCCTCGCGCAGCGCTCGGGCCTCGTTGCGGCGCAGGGAGCCGAACTGCCGGGCGACATCGTGCTCGTGCGTGCGGGGCCGGCGCAGGTCCACCTGCTCGTGATCTCGTCCACGAGCGGATTCATCCACGCCCACGCCGGGCTGCGGCGCGTCGTCGCGTGCCCCGGCGCACCCGCCTGGCCGGTGCTTCACCGCTGGCGCGCGATCGGAAAGGTCTGACATCATGGCGACATTGGTACTTGGCGCGGTCGGCACGCTGATCGGCGGGCCGGTCGGCGGCGCGATCGGTGCGCTTATTGGCCGGCAGGTCGACGGCGCGGTGCTGGGCCGCGGCGGCGCGCGCGAAGGCCCGCGGTTGAAGGATCTGGCGATCACGACCTCGAGCTACGGCCAGCCGCTGCCGCGCCATTTCGGGCGCATGCGCGTGGGCGGCAGCGTGATCTGGGCGACCGACCTCGCCGAGAACCGCGAGACGAGCGGCGGGGGCAAGGGCAAGCCGAAGACCACCACCTACAGCTACACCAGCTCGTTCGCGGTCGCGCTCGCCAGCCGTCCGATCGAGCGGGTCGGGCGCATCTGGGCCGACGGCGACCTGCTGCGCGGCGCGGCGGGCGACCTCAAGACCGGGGGAACGCTGCGCATCCACACCGGGCACGGCGACCAGCTGCCCGACCCACTGATCGCCTCGGCCGAAGGCGTGGCTTGCCCGGCCTTCCGCAACTGTGCCTATGCGGTGTTCGAAGATCTCGACCTCGCTGATTTCGGCAACCGCATCCCCGCGCTGACCTTCGAGGTTTTCGCCGACACCGCGCCGGTAGCGCTGGATGCTTTGATCGCGCCGCTCCCCGCCGTCCCCACGGGCGTCTCGTTCGCGCGGATGGAAGGCTATTCGCACGAAGGGGGGTCGCTGCGCGGCCAGCTCGAGGCGATCGACGCGCTCTTTCCGCTGATTTGCGATGGCGGTGGCAAGGCGCTGTCGATCGGCTTGGCGACCAGCGCGGCCGAGACCGCGGTGCTGTTGCCGCCCGCCGTGGTCGGCAACGACCGCGACGATTTCGGCGGCGAGGCGGGCTTCGATCACGATCGCGCCTCGCCGACACCCGTGTCCGACGCGCTGCGCTATTACGACATCGAGCGCGATTATCAGCCGGGACTGCAACGCAGCGAGGGCGCGGCGGTGACCGCCGCCAGCCGAACGCTGGAATTTCCCGCCGCGCTGCACGCGGACGGCGCGCGGGCGCTAGTTACACTCGCCAGCCAGCGCGCGCGCTGGACCGGCGACCGGCTCGCTTGGCGCATCGCCGAGCTCGATCCCGCGATCCGGCCCGGCGCGCTGGTGCGCGCGCCCGGTATCGCAGGCGTGTGGCGCGTTGCGGCATGGGAATGGCGCGATGGCGCGGTCGAGCTCGAACTGCATCGGCTGCCGCCCGCCGGAGCCTTCGCGCCGCCCGGAGAGATCGGCTCACCGGGCTTGCCGGCCGACGCCTTGCCCTGGCCGACACGCCTGCGGGCGTTCGAACTGCCGTGGAACGGCAGCGGCGATCCGTCGATCCCCGCGGTGTTCGCCGCCGCCAGCGCAGGCGGCGAATCATGGCGCGGCGCCGCGCTTCACGCCGATCGCGCGGGCGCGCTCGTGCCGCTCGGCACGACCGGGCGCGCGCGCAGCATCTCAGGCGCGCTCACGACGCCGCTGGCGGGTTCGCCCGCACTCTTGCTCGAGCGGACGGCGGCGCTCCAGGTAGAGCTAGTGGCGGACGATCTCGGCTTCGCCCCGGCCACGTTTGATGCACTCGCAACGGGGGCCAACCGGCTGCTGATCGGAGGAGAAATCGTCCAGTTCGCGCGCGCCGAACGGGTCGCGCCGCAGATATGGCGACTGAGCGGACTGCTGCGCGGACGTGGCGGCACCGAGGCCGCGGCGCAGGCGGGCCATCCCCTCGGAACGGCCGTGACTCTGCTCGACGACAGTCTCGTTCCGCTAACGCTCGACGGGCCGGCAGGCGGCGCCATTCCGGCGATCGCCGCGATCGGCATGGCGGAAAGCGAGCCGGTGACGGCGATGGTCGAAAGCGCGGGTACGACTCGTATGCCGCTCACTCCCGTTCATCCGCAGGCGGCGTCGACCTCGGCCGGCGCTCTCGAATTGCGCTGGATCCGGCGCGCACGTGGCGCGTGGGGCTGGCCGGACGGGATCGAGACGCCCCTGGTCGAGCAGAGCGAACGCTATCGCGTCGGAGTAGGCCCGGTCGGTTCTCCGGTCGCGAACTGGGAAGTGAGCGAACCCGCTCTCGTCATCGCCCCGGCCGAGCGCGCCGCGCTCGCGGCCGAGCATCCCGGCACGGCTGTGTGGGTACGCCAGCTAGGCAGCTTCGCCGCGTCCGATCCTCTCCATCTCTGCAATCTCGACTGAAATCCACGAGGAGCACGCCCATGACCGATCCGATCTCGTTCGCCTCCGCCACGCCGCGACTCGGGCTGCCGCAGCTTTTCGCCGCGCAGGCGCAGAAGGAATTCATCGTCAACGAATCGCTGTCGCGCCTCGACATGCTGCTGCATTGCGCGGTCGAGGGAGAGGCCGACGAGCCGCCCGCTGCGCCGATGGCGGGCGAGGCGTGGATCATCGGCGACAGCCCGACGGGCGATTGGGCAGGCCATGCGGGCGAACTGGCGGGGCGGCAGGCGCAGGCCTGGGTATTCGTGGCACCGCGCGAAGGGGTGCGGGTGTTCGACCGCGCCGCCAGACAGATCGTTTACTGGGATGGCGGCTGGCAACGCCCTCAGGCGACCACGGCGCCGACCGGCGGCGCGACCGTCGATGCCGAAGCGCGCGCGGCGATCGGTAACCTGATCGAAAGCCTTCGCGCTGCAGGAATTTTCGGCACCCCTTGATGCAGGAACCCGATCGGAGGATGGGCGTTGTGGGGGCACAGGAGGGTCAACTCACTAAAGATTTCGGTCGCAGCAACCCAAACCGAGGCATTCATGCAACAGTTTGGGGATATTGGCCGCTTGCCTCCCTCTTGGGGAAAAGTTAGAAAACAGAGCACTCGGTGGCTCTCTATTTCGCTACAAAGGGGAATTACATAATGCGGAAACTCGTCATAGGAATGGCGATGGCCTCTACGGCTCTTGCATCGCCAGCCCTCGCACGTGACGGCCAGTGGTATATCGAAGGTCAGGGCGGTCCGATGATCGTCGAAGACACCGACTTCGATATCCTCAACGCCGATGGCGACGAGGTCGATGTGGCCAGCGCCGATCACGACACCGGCTACGATTTCGGTGGCGTCGTTGGTTACGACTTCGGTGCCTTCCGTCTTGAGGCGGATGCCAGCTACCGTCAGGCCGATATCGAATCGCTGACCGTCGGCACCTCCGGCCTTCTGGCAGGCGCCGGGACCGGCAGCGCCTTGGCACCGGCCGGCGTTTACGACGCCAACGGTGAAGCTAGCGTGCTGAGCTTCATGCTCAACGGTCTGGTCGACTTCGGCGACGACGACGGCCTGCAGGGCTTCGTCGGTGGTGGTGCGGGCGTCGCGCGGACCGATTACCAGGCGACGATCGACACGAGCGGTCCGGACGCGTTCGACGATTCGGACTCGGGCTTCGCGTGGCAGATCCTCGCCGGCGTTCGCGCTCCGCTGACCGACAGCATCGATGCCGGTCTGCGCTATCGCATGTTCACTGCCGAAGACGTGCAGCTGGTCGACTCGGCGGGTCGCGACTTCGAAACGAAGTTTCGGTCGCACTCGATCCTGGGGACGCTGACGTTCAACTTCGGTGGTGCGGAACCGCCGCCGCCGCCGCCGCCGCCGCCGCCGCCGCCGCCTCCCCCCCCGCCGCCGCCGCCACCGCCGCCGCCGCCGCCGCCGGTGTGCAACAAGGGCCCGTACATCGTGTTCTTCGAATGGGACAAGTCGGACATCACGCCCGAGGCAGCGACCATTCTGGACAACGCGGTTTCGGCCTACACCAACTGCGGCACCGCTGCGGTCATGCTCGCCGGTCACACCGACCGTTCGGGTACGGTTACGTACAACGAAGGCCTTGCCGAACGTCGCAACGCGTCGGTTCGCTCCTATCTCTCGGGTCGGGGTATCCCCGATGCGCGGATCTCGAGCGAAGGCTTCGGCGAATCGCAGCCGCGTGTTCCGACCGCGGACGGCGTGCGCGAATTGCAGAACCGCCGGGTGGAAATCACCTATGGTCCGAATTCGGGCATGTAAGTTTCGCGCTAGCGATACTTCTAGAGAGAGGGGCCGGAGCAATCCGGCCCCTTTTTCGTTAGGCTCATGCAACCATCGCAACAGGAGCCCACCATGACCCGTCTTACCTTGATCGCAGCACTTGCCGCCTCGGCCTCGCTCGCCGGCTGCACCTCCATGTCCGAGATGCCGACCGAACCGGTCGGGTCTGCCACGCTCTCGCTGGCGAGTGGCGCCCCCGCGGGCACCGTCCAGCTTATGGACGGCGGCGACGGCCTCTCACTCGCCGTGGCGGTCACCGGCATTCCGGCGGGCACCCACGGTTTCCACCTGCACACTACCGGTCGCTGCACCGCGCCCGACTTCACCTCCGCCGGCGGTCATCTCAACCCTGCGAGCAAGGAGCACGGCAAGGAGAATCCCGCGGGTAGCCATTTCGGCGATTTGCCCAACCTCGTGATCGGGTCCAACGGAATGGCGACGACTACCGTAGAGCTCGACGGCACGCGCCAGCAGGCAATGGCTTGGCTGTTCGATGCCGACGGGACCGCGATCGTGATCCACGCCGACCCCGACGACTATCGCTCCGATCCCACCGGCAACGCCGGTTCGCGCATCGCGTGCGGCGTCTTCGAGCGTAGCTGAAGCGCGCCCTCAGGGCAGGTTTTCGCCAGCGGCGCGGGCGCGTTCCACAACGCTCGCCGCCGCTGCGGGCACCAACTTGAGCGCGGCGAGGAGCAGCACCAGCCCAACCGGCACCGCCACCAGTGTGCTCATCATTCCGACCGACAGGTTGCCGCCGTTGATGGCCGACACGTAGCCAGCCATGAACGGCCCGATCCCGAGGCCGACCAGTGTGGTCGACAGGAAGAACGTCGCCGTCGCGAGCCCGCGCATTCGCGGCAGGACCAGCGCCTGGCTCGAAGCGGCCGCCGCGCCGAGCGCCGAAGCCGACAGAAACTGGGCGAAGAAGCTGGCGACGTAGAATACCGGCAGGCTGGCGGTGGTGAATGCGATCACGAGCGGCGGCACGGTGGTCACCAACCCGAACAGGACAACGAGGACCCGCCCGGTCGGGCGACGCTCGAGCAGATAATCCGCCATGCGTCCGCCGCCGATGACGCCGAGAAAGCCTGCGACCGCTGAAGGCGCGCCGAGGAACCAGCCGAGATCGCTCTTGTCTGCGCCGAGCGCGCGCTCCGCATAAGGGGCGCCCCAGTACGACGCCGAATAAGCGACGAACGCAACCGTCCCGTATCCGAGCACGATCGTGAGGAACGCCGGCGATCCCCAGGTGAGCCGGAAAGTCGGCAGGTCGCGGGACCTGAGCGACATCGCCCAACTGAACACCGCGTAATAGCCGACCCCGAGGAACAGCCACTGGTCGGACACGCCCGCGACCAGTGAGGACGTCGCCGGCACCGCTGACGACAGCCATAGCGCGAGCATCGTGAAGAAGGCCGCACCGGCAAGGTTGATCGCGAGCGCGGGCAATCCGCGCATCGCCGCACCCATCAGCGTGAAAGGCGGGATGACCTGCAGCAGTTCCTGCACGAAGCCGCGGAACGGCTGGGGGTCCTCGGGCGTGGGCAGGCCATCGATCGCGCCGCGCACCGGTTCTCGCAGTGTCAGCACCCATAGTGCGAGAAGCAGGCCGGGTATCCCGACCGCGAGAAACGCCGCTTGCCACCCCGCCAGGCCGAGCGGCCCGCCATCGGGGAACGCCGCATTCCAGTTCTCGACCACGAGCCCGCCGATCAGCAGCGAGATGCCCCCGCCGAGGTAAAGACCCGACGAATATATCGCCAGCGCGGTCGCGCGCAGCCGCGCGGGAAACCAGTCGGAGATCAACGAATAAGCTGCCGGACTGGCCGTGGCCTCGCCGACCCCGACGCCGATCCGCGCGACGGTGAGCGTACCGGCGTTCTTTGCGAAGCCAGACAGCGCCGTCATCGCCGACCACAGCGCGAGGCCGAGGCTCATCAGCCGCACCCGCTTCCAGCTGTCCGCCAGCTTCCCGAGCGGAATCCCGAACAGCGCGTAGAAGACCGCGAAGGCCGTGCCGTAGAGAAAGCCGAGATAGTCGTCCTCGACCCCGAGATCGAGCTTGATGTCGTTGGCCAGGATCGAGAGGATCTGACGGTCGATGAAGTTGAGGATGTAGATCAGGACCAGGACGCTGAGCGCGTACCAACTGTAAGCGGAGACCTGCTGCTCGCCCGGCGGCGGCGCGCCGGTCGCCCGCGCCGATGCCTCAGTCTGCATATCGCTCATACGTGATCCCGTCCTCTATCCCTGCCTCGGCGAAGCCCTTCTGGCGCAAGCGGCAGCTGTCGCATACCCCGCAGGCGCGCCCGCTCGGTTCCGGTGCGTAGCACGACCAGCTGAGACCGGTGTCGAGCCCGAGCCGTGCCGCTTCCGCCGCGATCTGCGCCTTGGTCAGGTGTTGCAGGGGAGCGCGAATGGTTACCCCCTGCCCCTCGACACCGGCCTTGGTGCCGAGCCGCGCCATATCCTCGAAAGCCGCGATGAATTCCGGCCGGCAATCGGGATATCCCGAATAATCGAGCGCGTTCACGCCGATGAAGATGTCGTGCGCGCCCGAGGCTTCGGCCCAAGCAAGCGTCAACGAGAGGAATACGATGTTCCGCGCGGGCACGTAGGTCACCGGAATATTCTCTCCGACACCTTCGGTCGGCACCGCGATATCATCGGTCAGAGCAGAGCCGCCGAACTGCCGCAGGTCGAGCGGCAGAACCACGTGCCGTGCACATCCGAGGCTCACGGCGATCCGGCGGGCGGCCTCGATCTCGATCCGATGGCGCTGGCCATAATCGATCGTCAACGCATGCAGTTCGAAACCGGTTTCGCGCGCAAGAGCCGCCGCGACCATCGAATCGAGCCCGCCGGAAAGCAGCACGACGGCCGTCCCGGCGCGGTTATCAATGTCCGATCCCATGCGCCCCGGCTAGGATGAAACGCGGGCCGGAGCAATCGAAAGCGCGACCGTGGCGCGCGCCTTTTCGCCGTGCTCTATCGGCAGGCCCCCGTCCGCCGCGCTTCCGCGCTGAACTGAAACGGGAGACCGCCGGCGATGCCCTGGCTTTCGACCTGAGCAAGCGAGCCGGTTTCGCGCCGGATGCTGGTGCGGCCGTAATTGCTGCCCTTGCAGGTATATTGCACGGTCACCTCGCTCGCGCCGTCCTCGACCACGTAGCGCGAGCAATTGTTGCGCGGATGACGCAGCTGGATCAGTTCGCGCCCGCTCTTCATGCAGATCGTCCGTGGTGGACTGCCGTCGCGATAGCGCAGCTGCCACTGACCCGGGCTGAGCCCGTCGAGCATCGCCAGGCTGGGCGCCTGCGCCGCAGCAGGGGCGAGCGCAGCGCCGCCCACCATCGCCGCCGTCAACGCCATGGCGCCCAGCGCGAGGCCGGTCCTCTTGCGCATTTCACGATCTCCGAAAGCTTTCATCTACCGATCCCATTAGCATAATTCTGACGGCAAGTCGTTGCATATACGCGACAGGCCGTTCACGCCTCGATTTCGAACACTTTCGAACAGAACGCACAATCGACCAGGATTTTCCCCGCGTCGTCGCGCATGTCGGCACGATCTGCTTCCGGGAAGCGAGCGATCACCTGTTCATAGTGGGCGATCGAGCAGCGGCATCCGCGCGCGAGGTGGGGCCCGGGCTGGATGCGGACTTCGCTCTCCTCGTGGAACAGCCGCCAGACCAGCGCTTCGAGCGAGAGGCCGGGATCGGTCAGCTCGTCGTGACGCGTGCTGCCAGCCAACACCGCGACATGTTCCCACTCCGGATGATCCAGCCGCGCGTGAAGCCGCTCGCGGCCTTCCTCGCCATCGGGCAGGTGCTGCACCAGCAGGCCACCCGCGATGCAACCGCCGCGACCGGCGCGCACCGCGACCCGGATCAGCGTCGGCACCTGCTCGGATTGCGCGAAATAGGCTTCGCACGCTTCCGCCAGCGATTCGCCTTCGAGCGGAACGATACCCTGATAGCGGCCCTTGCCGTCGGCCATGTCGAAGGTGATCGCGAGATAGCCTTTGCCGAACAGCGCGAAGAGCGATGGGTTGGCGCCTAGTTCCGCGAGCCGCTCCGGGTCGAAATCGACGTAGCCGCGCAGCGCGCCATCGCGATAGTCGCACACCAGCAGGCGCACGACGCCGCCTTCCGTCTGCGCCTGCATCGTCAGCTGGCCACTCGCGTCCTTCAGCAGCCCGCCGATAAGCGATGCGAGCACCAGCGCTTCGGCGAGCAGATGCTTGATCGCGGAGGGATAGCTGTGCGCGGCGAGGATCGTGTCGACGGCTCCTTCGAGCCGCACCGCCTTGCCGCGCGCGTCACGCCCGGGAATGGTGAAGCCCAGCAGGGTGTCGGAGTAGGTTTCGGCCGGTTCGGTCATGCGCGGAATATGGGGGCCGGCGCGGCGAAAGTAAGGAGCGGCCCGGAAGGACCAGCCGTCAGAGCTTGCCGAAACACCACAGCAGGATGGATTTCTGCGCGTGGATGCGGTTTTCCGCCTCGTCGAACACCGCCGATTGCGCGCCCTCGAATACGCCTTCGCTCACTTCGTCTCCGACATGCGCGGGCAGACAGTGAAGGAAGCGCGCATCGGGCTTGGCGCGCGCCATCAGCGCTTCGTTTACCTGGAACGGCGCCATCGCGGCGAGCTTGTTGTGCGCGTGATCCTGCCCCATCGAAACCCAGGTGTCGGTGACGATCACATCCGCCCCCTCGACCGCTTCGGCCGCATCAGCGGTCAGCGTGACAGTCGCACCGCCAGCGCGCGCCAGCTCGACGAATTCCGCTTCCGGCTCGTAACCTTGCGGCGTCGCCACGCGGACGTTGAACTTCAACAGGCCCGCCGCCTCGAGGATCGAGTGCAGCACATTGTTGCCGTCGCCGAACCAGGCAAACTCGAGCCCGGGCAACGGCTTGCCCTGCTCGATCACGGTCAGCAGGTCGGCGACGATCTGGCACGGGTGCGAGCGGTCGGTGAGCCCGTTGATGACCGGCACCCCGGCGTGGCGCGCCATCTCCTCCGCCTTGGCATGATCGTCGGTCCGCAGCATGATTGCATCGGCCATGCGGCCGAGCACGCGCGCGGTGTCGGCGATCGATTCGCCGCGGCCGAGCTGGCTCGAGGCCGAATCGAGGATCAGCACCGACCCACCCAATTGGCGCATCGCCATGTCGAAGCTGACGCGCGTGCGGGTGGAATTCTTCTCGAACACCATCGCCAGCACGTGGCCCGCGAGCGGCGCGTCGGCGTCGGGCTTGCCCTTGGGCCAGCCCGCGCGCGCCGCCTTGCGCGTCTGCGCATCGTCGATCATCGCCGCGAGCGCATCGGCCCCCGCATCCGACAGGTCGAGGAAATGGCGCATCGCCATCAGGCGGTCTCGGGCACCGTGTAGTCCGCCGCGCCCGCCGAGAGTCGATCGAAAAACTCGTCGAACTCGGCATCGCCCGCGACCAGCGGAGGCAGGACGCGCAGCGTGTTGTCGCCCGCGGCCACCGTCAGAAGCTGATGCTTGTCGCGCAGGTGCGCGAAGAACGGCCGGCTTTCGACCTTCATCTTGATCCCGAGCATCAGCCCCTTGCCGCGCACGAGTTCGAACAGCTCGGGATAGTTGCCGATGAACTGTTCGAGCCGGCTGCGCAGGCGTTCGCCCTTCTCGGTCACCTCGGCGAGGAATTCCTCGTTCGCCACTGCGTCCATCACCGCCATTCCGGCGGCCATCGCAAGCGGGTTGCCGCCGTAGGTCGAGCCGTGCGTGCCGAGGCCCATGCCGCGCGCGGCCTTCTCGGTCGCGAGGCACGCGCCGAGCGGGAAGCCGCCGCCGATGCCCTTGGCGGTGGCGAGCACGTCGGGCGCGATGCCGTAATGTTCGTGCGCATAGAGCTTGCCGGTGCGCGCGACGCCGCACTGTACCTCGTCGAGCACCAGCATCAGGTCGTGCTCGTCGGCCAGCGCGCGCAAGCCCTTCATGAACTCCATCGAGGCCGGGCGGATACCGCCCTCGCCCTGGATCGGCTCGACCAGGAAACCCGCGGTCTGCGGCCCGATCGCCGCCTTCGCCGCTTCGAGATCGTCGAACTCGACATACTTGAACCCGGCGAGCAGCGGCATGAAGCCCTTGTGCATCTTCTCCTGGTTGGAGGCGCTGATCGTGGCCATCGTGCGGCCGTGGAAGGCGTTCTTGAAGGTGATCAGTTCGAACCGGTCGGACCCTTGCGATTTGTGGTAGGCGCGCGCGGTCTTGATCGCGCACTCGACCGCCTCGGCACCCGAATTGGTGAAGAACACCGTGTCGGCGAACGTCGTGTCGACCAGCCGCTGCGCTAGCGCTTCGCCCTGCGGGCTGCCGTAGAGGTTGGAGACGTGCATCAGCGTCGCCGCTTGCCGCTGGATCGCGCCGATCAATCCTTCATGGCTGTGGCCGAGCAGATTGACCGCGATGCCGCTGGCGAAATCGAGATAGCGCGTGCCGTCCTCGTCGATCAGGTGGCAGTGATCGCCGCGCACCGGGCGCACGCCGCAACGCGGATAGACGGGCATGAGCGGGGTGATCGACATCGGCAAATCCTTCAAAATCGCAAGCTGGAAACGACGAATGGCGGCCCTTCCGAGCCGCCATTCGCACCGTCTAGATTTTCGCGCCCGCCGGGTCAAACGCCGGAGGGAAGCGGGCGGGTCAGCCCTGTACGGGCACCAGGTTGACCGCCGAGTGCTTGCCTCGTCGATCGACCTCGAGGTCGAACTCGTAGCGTTCGCCTTCGTTGATGCCGTTCAGACCGGACCGTTCGACCGCGCTGATGTGCACGAACGCATCGGGCTGGCCATCGTCGCGGACGAGGAAGCCGAAGCCCTTCATCGCGTTGAAGAACTTGACCGTGCCGGTCGCCTTCTCGCCGGTCAGCTCGCGTTGCGGGGCACCGCCGCGATCGCCGCGGTCGCCACGATCGCCGCCACCACGCGACTGCACGGGGATGACGTCGCCGACGATCTGGAGATCCTGCGCCGAGGTCTTGCCGCCGCGATCGACCAGGTTGAATTCGAGCTCCTGCCCTTCGGCCAGCCCTTCGAGGCCCGCACGCTCCACGGCGCTGATGTGGACGAACACGTCCTCCCCGCCGCCTTCCTGCTGGATGAAGCCGAAGCCCTTCTGTCCGTTGAAGAACTTTACGACGCCCTTGCCGGTGCCGACGACCTGTGCGGGCATGCGGTTGAACCCGCCCCCACCGCCACCGCCGCCACGCGGACCGCCGCGGTCGCCACCGCCGAACCTGTCCCCGCCACCGAACCGATCGCCACCGCCGAATCGATCGCCGCCGCCGCCGTAATTGCTGTCACCGAAATTTCCGGAAGGGCCGCCACCAAAGGGGTCGAAACCGTCTTCTCCGAAACCATCGCGCTTGTCGCGTCCGCGACCCCGGCGGCCTCTATCGTAACCCATAATCCAACACGTACCTTCGCACCGCCCCAAACATTTCATGCCCCCGGGAGAGCGGATCCCGGCAAGGTCACGTGGTGTCCGAAGCCAGCGCACGCCGGATTCCCACCTGCCAAACATCGACCATAGCGCACAATACGGTGCTACGCGAACGATTTAACCGCAGACCCGTCAATGGCGCAAGAATGTGACATTTTCGCATTGCACAAGCGCTTGCCTGCCACCTCGGCTTGCGGCATCAGCCGCGCATGGACATCCTCGCTCTCCTCTCCGATCCGGCCGCATGGGCGGCGCTGCTCACGCTGATCGCGCTGGAGGTGGTGCTGGGGATTGACAACCTGATCTTCATCGCGATCCTGTCGAACAAGCTGCCCGCACATCAGCAGCAGCGCGCGCGCCGCATCGGGCTCTCGCTCGCGCTGGTCATGCGAATCGGCCTGCTGTTCCTGATCGGCTGGATCGTGACGCTGCAGACGCCGCTGTTCGACCTCGGCCTGCAAGGTGCGCCCAACGAATACGGCGAAGCCAGCTTCGAGACCGCGTTCTCCGGCCGCGACCTGATCCTGCTGGCGGGCGGCCTGTTCCTGCTGTGGAAGGCGACCAAGGAAATCCACCATTCGATGGAGCCGGCGGACCATTCGGGCGAACTGCTCGACAAGAAGCCCGGCGTCGCCGAGGCCGCCACCGCCACTTTCGGCGCGGTGATCGCGCAGATCATCGCGATCGACCTCGTGTTCTCGGTCGATTCGATCCTCACGGCGGTCGGCATGACCGACGAGATCCCGATCATGGTCACCGCGGTCGTCATCACCGTGGGGATCATGATGATCGCAGCCGATCCGCTGTCGCGCTTCATCGAGAAGAATCCGACGCTGGTGATGCTGGCGCTCGCCTTCCTCGTCATGATCGGGCTGGTGCTGATCGCCGACGGTTTCGGGTTCCACGTTCCCAAGGGCTATATCTACGCCGCGATGGGTTTCTCGGTCGGCGTCGAGCTGCTCAACATGGTCCAGCGCAACCGGCGCGCGAAGAAGGCGCAGGCCGCACAATGAGCGATTTTCGCAAGCTGGGCGAGACGATCTACGCCAGCCCGCAGATCGCGGCGGAGGATATCGCCGCGGCGCGCGAGCAAGGCGTGACGCTGGTGATCAACAACCGGCCCGACGGCGAGGCCGACGGCCAGCCGACCGGCGCGGAGATCGAGACCGCGGCGCGCGCAGCGGGGCTGGATTACGTCGCGATCCCCGTCGGCGGTGCGGGCTTCGGTGAGCCGCAAGTGCAGGCCATGGCCGAGGCGCTCGCGGGGGCGCAAGGCAAGGTGCTCGCCTATTGCCGCTCGGGCACGCGCTCGACGCTGCTGTGGTCGCTCGCGCAGGCGCAGGCGGGGCGCGATCCGGAAGACCTCGCAACAGCGGCAGCCGATGCGGGCTACGACGTCACCCCGGTGCGCCCGGCGATGGACATGCTCGCTGCGCGCGCCCGCAACTGATCCACCCTCATTTTCGGTAATCGAGCGGCGGATCGCGATCGCCGAGCAGCGAACGGTATTCGTAGCCTTCCCCGCGCGCCGCGTCGAATTCCGCGCGCGCCTGCTCGCGCAGCCCGTCGTTGGTGTAGAGTTCGATCGCGGCCAGCGCCATCGCCTTGGCCGCGACCTGCGCCCCCTTGTAGCCGATCGTCGTGCCGCTCGCCGCAGCCGACTGCCAGCTGTGCGACGAGGTGCCCGGTACCCATGTCGCGGTGCGCACGCCGACCGTCGGCGTCGCCCACGATACGTCGCCGACGTCGGTCGAGCCGTAGCCGAGCGACTTTGCGTAGGGCTTGATCTCGTTCGCGCCGGCGAGCGGCTCGGCAGCGTCGCCGAGGCTTTTGGCAAGCTCCTCCGCCCAGGCGCGTTCCTCTGCGGTGTATTCTACTCCGCCGACCCGGCGCAGCTTGGCGTCCATCATCTTTGCCAGCGATTCGTTTACCAGTAGCGGGTTGTTGCCGTGGATAATCTCCCACTCGACTTCGGTCCCGGTGCCCATCGCCGCGCCTTGCGCCGCCGCTTCCAGCCGTTGCCACATCGCCTCGACCTCGGCGGTGTCCGAGTGGCGCACGTAATAGAACACCTCGGCGAAGTCGGGGATCACGTTGGGCGCGGTGCCGCCTTCGGTGATGACGTAGTGGATCCGCGAATCGATCGTGGTGTGCTCGCGCATCATGTTGACCATCAGGTTCATCGCCTCGACCCCGTCGAGCGCCGAGCGGCCCTGCTCGGGCGCGGCGGCGGCATGGGCGGACTTGCCGTGGAAGCGGAACTTGGCCGAGCGATTAGCGAGGCTGGTCTGCGCCGCCGCGCTGTTCTCGTCGTCGGCGTGCCAGTGGAGCGTCACGTCGACATCGTCGAACAGGTCCGCGCGGGTCATGTAGACCTTGCCCGATCCGCCCTCTTCGGCGGGCGTGCCGTAGAACCGCACCCGGCCCGGCGTGCCGGTTTTCTCGAGCCACTGGCGCACCGCGATCGCCGCGGCGAGCGAGCCGGCGGCGAACAGGTTGTGCCCGCAGGCGTGCGCGGCGTGCTTGCCTTCGATCGCGGCGCGCACAGGCGAATCGGACTGGCTGATGCCCGGCAAGGCATCGAATTCGCCGAGGATCGCGATCACCGGCCCGTCGCTGCCGTATTCGGCGATGAAGGCGGTCGGGATCTCCGCCACGCCCCGCTCGATCGTGAAGCCTTCCGCCGCGAGCTCGCTCTGGAGCAGCTGGCTCGACTGCGTTTCCTGATAGCCGACCTCTGCCCAGTCCCACAGTTGACGCGCGACCCGCTCGGTCTGTTCGTATTGCGCGTCGACCGCTGCAACCGCGTCGAAATCCTGCGCATGAGCGACGGGCGCGGACAGCGCGGCGGCAGCGCTGGCGATCAGGAAAACGGCTCTGGTCATCGATATCTCCCCTGGTTGTGACCGGTCTAGGGCGGCCCGGGCGAATTGCCAACGCCCGCCGCTCGACAAGCGCGCAGTGCGCGTGGCACATCGCTGACGATGGATTTCGGCCTTCTCCTGCAACTCGGCGCGT
Source organism: Pelagerythrobacter sp. (assembly GCF_041912895.1). Taxonomy (NCBI): domain Bacteria; kingdom Pseudomonadati; phylum Pseudomonadota; class Alphaproteobacteria; order Sphingomonadales; family Erythrobacteraceae; genus Pelagerythrobacter; species Pelagerythrobacter sp. The sequence goes on from NZ_JAYSGI010000002.1 coordinate 152,290, forward strand.
CGCTGCTGGCGATCCTCGTACTGGCGGGGATCGCATGGAAACTCGGTCTGGGCGGCGACACCCGCATCCGCGACGAGGAGCACGCGCGCGAACTGGCGGACGAGGCGGAGTCCGGTTTCTCCGCGGTCGACATCGCGATCGATCGCGCGGGATACGCCGCGCTGCTGCGCGATACGGACGGGCGCGTGCTGCTGCTGCGCCGCCACGGCTCCCACTTCGCATCGCGGTTGCTGACCGGGCATGCGAGCGTACGGCTCGACCGCCACCTCCTCGTCGTCGGCACGAGCGACAAGCGCTTCGGCGAGGTGACGCTCGACCTCGGGAACAAGGCGCAGTATTGGGCAGCAAGCCTCAGGAGGCTGTGAGCACCGCGCCATGCCCGATTTCTCGCCCGTCGATTACGCGATCCCCGGCTTCGTCCTGCTCGTGCTGGCGGAGATGCTGTGGGCGTGGAAGCGCCGGCCCGAGGCCTACGAGGCGCGCGACACCCTCAACAGCCTCGCATTCGGGCTCGGCAGCACCGTGGCGGGCGTGCTGCTCGGCGGGTTCGCGCTGTTCGTGTTCCTCGCGGCGTACGAATACCGGCTATTCGAGATCGGCTGGGTCTGGTGGGCGTGGATCGCCTGCTTCGTGCTCGACGATCTCGCCTATTACTGGGTCCATCGCGCAGGCCATCGCGTGCGCTGGTTCTGGGCGAGCCACGTGAACCATCATTCGAGCCAGCATTACAACCTCTCCACCGCGCTCAGGCAGAGCTGGACCGGTGCCTTCACGCTGGGCTTCGCATTCAAGCTGCCGCTGGTGCTGCTGGGCTTCCACCCGGTGATGATCGCCGTCGTCGGCGGTTTCAACCTGATCTACCAGTTCTGGATCCATACCGAAGCGATTCAGCGGATGCCGCGCTGGTTCGAAGCGGTGATGAACACGCCGAGCCATCACCGCGTCCACCACGCGACCAACCCGCGCTACCTCGACCGCAACTACGCCGGCGTGTTCATCGTGTGGGACAGGATGTTCGGCACGTTCGAGACCGAAGACGGGAGCGAGCGCATTCGCTATGGCATCGTCAAGCAGCTCGGCAGCTTCAACCTGCTGCATTCGGTGTTTCACGAGTGGATCGGCATGCTGCACGATATTTGGCGCGCGCCGTGGCGGCACAAGCTGTCCTACCTCCTGCGCGAACCCGGCTGGACCCACGACGGCAGCCGCGAGACCAGCGACATGATCCGCACGCGTTGGCGCGAGCGGCAAGAAGCGGTTGCAAGTCGAAACCCGATTGCTCCCGACAGCGAGGCTGCTTAATCCTGTCCTCGAGAGAGGAGCGGGCATGGCGGAATTCGACGTGATCGTCGTGGGTGGCGGCAGCGCGGGCAGCGCGGTCGCCGGGCGGCTGTCGGAAGACGGCCGAAGGCGCGTCTGTCTGCTCGAAGCGGGCGGGGCCAACGACACCTGGCAGGTCAAGACGCCGGGCATGATGCCGTTCATCCCCAAGGCTTCGAACTACCGCTACGAAACCGTCCCGCAGAAGGGGCTGAACGGCCGCAACGGCTACCAGCCGCGCGGCCGCGGTCTGGGCGGATCGAGCGCGATCAACGCGATGATCTACATCCGCGGGCATCGATGGGATTACGACAACTGGGCCGCGCTCGGCTGTTCCGGCTGGAGCTACGACGACGTGCTGCCGTGGTTCAAGCGCGCCGAGGGCAACGTGCGTGGGGCGAGCGAATACCACGGCGCCGACGGACCGCTCAGCGTCGAAGACCAGAAGTGGCCCAACCCGGGCAGCAGGGCCTTCGTCGAAAGCGCCGCCGCGTTGCAAATGCCGCGCAACGACGATTTCAACGGCGCGCGGCAGGAAGGCTTCGGGCTCTATCAGGTGACGCAGAAGGGCGGCGAGCGATGGTCGGCCGCGCGCGCCTATGTCGAACCGCTGAAGGGGCGCGGCAATCTCGCGGTGATGACCGGCACGCTGGTCGAGAGGCTGGTGCTCGAGGGCGGCCACGTCACCGGCGTCGCGATCCGGCGCGGCCGCCGGCGCGAGACCTTGCGTGCGCGCGGCGGCGTGGTGCTTTCGGCCGGCGCGTTCAACAGCCCGCAGATCCTCATGCTTTCGGGCATCGGCCCGGGCGCGCACTTGCGCGAGCACGGGATCGCGGTCGCGCTCGACCGGCCCGCGGTCGGTTCCGATCTGCAGGACCATATCGATTACGTATCGAGTTGGGCGACCGACAGCCGCGACCTGATCGGTGACAGCCTCGCGGGCACCTGGCGGATGGTGAAGGCGATCGTCGAGCACCGCCGCCACCGCACCGGCGCGATGACGACGCCCTATGCCGAAGCCGGCGGGTTCTGGCGCGTCATGCCCGACGCCCCCGCGCCCGACGTGCAGTGGCACTTCGTGCCCGCGATGCTCGAGGATCACGGTCGGACCAAGGTGAAGGGCCACGGCTTCTCGCTCCATGCCTGCGTGCTGCGGCCCGAGAGCCGCGGCACGGTGCGCCTTGCTTCACCCGATGCGGCGATGGCCCCGGCGATCGATCCCAATTTCCTCGCCGACGAACGCGACATGGCGACGTTGCGCGCGGGCGTGCGCCTGTCGCACCGCATCGCCGAGGCACCGCCGCTGCACGACTACGCCCCGCGCGACCGCTACCCGATCGACCTCGCCGACGACGCCGCGCTCGACGACCTGATCCGCAGCCGCGCCGACACCGTCTACCACCCGGTCGGCACCTGCCGCATGGGCGCGGACGCCGATGCGGTGGTCGATCCCACGCTCAAGGCCAACGGTATCGACGGCCTGTGGATCGCCGACGCGAGCGTGATGCCCCGCCTCGTCAGCGGCAACACCAACGCGCCGTGCATCATGATCGGCGAAAGGTGCGCGGATTTCGTGAGAGCGTATCTGAGCTAGCGCCTGCGGAGATGAGTTTTTTGTTTTCCGCCCGCCCATCCGGGCGGGCGTCCTCGGCGCTGTTCCCTCCGCTACGCTACCGGGCGCCTGCGGGCGGCCGTTCGGCCTTGCGGTCGGCTGGTCGCCGACCGGACCTTTCCAGGCAATTGCCATCAGGCAAAATTCCGGTTCGCGACTAGCGAACCGCAAGCGCGAACGCGCGCCCGCAGCGACGCGCCCGAAGGGCGTGAGAGCGAGGATAGCCAAGGCCGCGGATGCGGCCGCCGGCGCTTGAGGCAAAAACAAAAAAAGGGCCGGAGCGGCTGGCTCCGGCCCTTGAAGGCGGTGTTCGCAGGAGGAACACGGTTAGGCGGGCCGGGGTGGAGAGGAGAGAACCCCCGGCCCGCCAAGTCGGTAGCGTCAGTTGTAGGCGCGCTCTCCGTGTTCGCCGATGTCGAGCCCGTCGACTTCGGTTTCCTCGGAGACGCGCAGGCCGGTCACCAGCTTGACGATCGTGGCGACGATCGCGGTACCGACAGCGGCCCAGGCAATCGCGACGATCACCGCGATGATCTGCGTCGTCACCTGGCTGCCCATGACATATTCGGCGGCGTCGCCCGGCCCGCCCAGCGCGGGCGAATAGACGATCCCGGTGCCGATCGCGCCGACGATGCCCGCCACGCCGTGGATGCCAAACACGTCGAGCGCGTCGTCGTAACCCAGCTTCGGCTTGAGCTTCGCCACCGCGAAGTAAGCGACGACCGACGCGACGATGCCCAGCACGATCGCGCCGAACGGCCCGCTGTTGCCCGCCGCAGGCGTCACCGCGACGAGCCCGGCGATCACGCCCGAGCAGAAGCCCAGCGCGCTTCCCTTGTGCCCGGCGAAACGTTCCATGAGCATCCACGACAGCGCGGCTGCGGCGGTGGCGACGAACGTGTTGATCATCGCGAGCCCGGCGATCCCGTCGGCCTCGAGCTCCGACCCGGCATTGAAGCCGAACCAGCCGACCCACAGCAGCCCCGTGCCGACCATCGTCAGCGTCAGGCTGTGTGGCGGCATCGGCTCGGCGGGATAGCCCCGCCGCTTGCCGAGAAACATCGCCAGCACCAGCGCCGAGACGCCGGCGTTGATGTGCACCACGGTGCCGCCCGCGAAATCGAGCGCGCCCATCTCGAACAGCAGCCCGCCACCGGCCCAGACCATGTGCGCGATCGGGAAATAGACGATTGTGAGCCAGATCGCGGTGAACAGCATCACGGCGGAGAACTTCAGCCGCTCCACCGTCGCGCCGAGCACCAGCGCCACGGTGATCGCGGCGAACGTCATCTGGAAGCTGACGAAGACGTATTCGCTGATGACCTCGTCGGAGAAGGTCGCCGCGGTCGTCTCGGGCGTGACTGCGCCGAGGAAGTAGTTGCCCCAGGCGAAGAGCGCATTCCCGTTCGGGCCGAACGCGGTGCCGTAGCCCCACATCACCCAGATGAGCATGGCGAGCGCCGCGGCGCCGCCGATCTGCGTCATCGTCGAGAGCATGTTCTTCGAACGGGTCAGACCGCCGTAGAACAGCGCGAGGCCCGGCAGGATCATCATCAGGACGAGGACCGTGGCGGTCATCATCCAGGCGTTGTTCCCCGGGTTCGGTACTGCGGCGGCGGCCTCTTGCGCGAAAGCGGGCGCGGCGGCGAAGATCGACGCGCCGAGCGCGCCCGCCACCAGTGTAGTTTTGCGGATCATCGTGTGGTCCCTCGATCGTGACGCGCCGCTCACAGCGCGGTATCCCCGGTTTCGCCCGTGCGGATGCGAGTGGTTTCGGCGAGGTCGAAGACGAATATCTTGCCGTCGCCGATGCTGCTGGTGCTGGCGGTCTGCGTGATCGTCTCGACCACCTGCGGCGCGAGATCGTCGGTCGCGGCGATCTCCAGCTTCACCTTGGGCAGCATGTTGGTCGAATATTCGGCCCCGCGATAAATCTCGGTCTGGCCTTTCTGCCGCCCGAAGCCCTTGACCTCGGACACGGTCATGCCGGCCACGCCGATGCCGCCGAGCGCCTCGCGAACCTCGTCGAGTTTGAACGGTTTGATGATGGCGATGATGAACTTCATCGATCCCCCCTGTTTCCCGCCGGAACGTTTCCGGCTTCGCACAAACAGCAAAAGCCGTGCCAGACGGGAAACTTGCTGTCTTTTCAGGAGGGTTTGGCAAAACACCGTTTCAAACGCCGGTTCACGTATGCCTATTTATTAGGCTTAGCCTATTTTTTGGGCATTTCCAGGCGTGCCCAGACCGGCAGGTGGTCCGACGCCTGCGCCGAAAGCGCGCTGTGGTGCGCTCCGGCCTCGTCGGCGCGCCAGTGATGCGAGGCGAGGATGCGGTCGAAGCGTGCGACCGGGCGGCGGCTGGGGAAGCTGCGGCCGGGGTCGAGCAGTTGCCAGCCCTCGCCGAACTCGCGCATCGCGCCGCTGCGCGCGCCCCACTGGTTGAAGTCGCCCATCAGGATCGAAGGGCACGCAGGCTGGCAGCGGCCGTGGTGCGCGAGGATCGCTTTCACCTGATCGCGCCGCCGCAGGCCCGACAGGTCGAGATGCGTGCCGATCACCCGCACCCGCTGCCCGCCGCAATCGATATCGGCGCGCACCGCGCCGCGCGGTTCGAGCGTCGGCAGGTCGAGCGGCTCGGCATCCACCACGTCGAACTCGCGGCGAACGAGGATCGCGTTGCCGTGCCACCCGAGGCTGCGCGGCCGCCGGGCAAGCTGCACCGGCTTCCACGGGGTGTCGTCGAGCGCAGCGCGCGACAGCACGCTCGCCCGGTCGCCGATCCGCCGGTCGGCCTCCTGCAACGCGATCACGTCGGCGTCGATCTCGCGCAGCACGGCGATGATCCGGTCGGGATCGCGCCGCCGGTCGGTCCCCACAGCCTTGTGGATGTTGTAGCTCGCAAAAGTCAGCTGCACGCGAAGAGTAACGCCCCTCAGGCGGGATTGGTGCCCGCGATGTACCGATCGGTCGGGCGCGTCGGCAGGCCATCGATGCTGCGCGTGCGCTGCGCCGTCTTTTCCGCCCATTTCACAGGATCGGCCTGCGCGTGGTATTTGACGAGCGTGGCGCGCGGGCGCTCGAACTCCATCAGCGGCACGCCCCAGCCGCAGCTCGTCTGCACGCTCTCGACCGCGATGTCGAAAATCTGCCGCGTGCCGGGCAGCAGCGTGAATTGCGCGGCGAGCGCTTCCCATTCCGGGTCGGCGGGCAGCACCGGGCGGCCCCTGCCGTAGATGCGCAGGATCAGCGCGGGCTGCTCCCAGTTGCAGAACATCACCGTGATGCGCCCGTCCGCCAGCAGATGCGCATTGGTCTCGTTGCCCGAGCCGCCGAGATCGAGGTAGCCGACGCGATCCGGTGCAAGCACGCGGAACGAGTCGAGTCCCTTGGGGCTGAGGTTGATCCGCGCCCCCTCCGCCGCCGTGGCGACGAAGAACACCGGCTGCTTCGCGATCATCGCGATATGGTCGTCGGTCAGCGTTTCGGTGAAGTCGGCCATGGGCCGGTGGTTATACCGAGGCCAGGCTGGCGGCAAGCGAGGCGCCCGTTTGGTTCGCGCAAAGTCGCCAAGGCGCGAAGATATAGCGTTTGCGGCGAAGCCGCCTGCAAGGCCACAAGCGGGTTCTTGGGGTGACCCTCGACACTATTCGATGGCCTTCGGCCCGGCGAACCATCTTCGCGCCTTAGCGCCTTTGCGCGAAACCGTTACCGCTCCTTGATCGCCGAAAAGGCCACCTCGGGGTTCTTTTCCTGCTGGTAGCCGACGTCCCACGGGCTCTTGGCCATGAACACCAGGTCGCCGTCGCGGTCCTTGGCGAGGTTCGCGCGGTTGAAGCTCTCGAACTCGTCCATCGCCTTCGCCTCGCCCTTCAGCCAGCGCGCAGTGGCGAAGGGCGAGGGTTCGAGCACCGCCTCGACCTTGTATTCCGCCTCCAGCCGCGAGACGAGCACGTCCAATTGGAGCTGGCCGACCACGCCGACGATCCACTGCGCGCCGATCTCGGGGTAGAACACCTGGATCACGCCCTCTTCCGAAAGGTCGTCGAGCGCCTTGCGCAACTGCTTGGTCTTGGTCGGATCGCGCAGCACCACGCGGCGCAGGATCTCGGGCGCGAAATTAGGGAGGCCGGTGAAGCGGATCGCGTTCTTCTCGCTCAGCGTGTCGCCCACCCGCAGCGTGCCGTGGTTGGGAATGCCGATGATGTCGCCGGCTTCCGCCGTGTCGGCCAGCTCGCGGTCCTGCGCCATGAACAGGATCGGCGAATGGATCGCGATCGGCTTGCCGAGGCCGCTCGGCGTCAGCTTCATGCCGCGTTTGAACGTGCCCGAAACCTGCCGCATGAACGCGATCCGGTCGCGGTGGTTGGGGTCCATGTTGGCCTGGACCTTGAAGATGAACCCGGTCACCTCGTCGCGCTCGGGCGAAATCTGCTCCTCGCCCGCGGGCTGCGGACGCGGCGGCGGAGCCCATTTCGCGATCGCGTCGATCAGCTCCTCGACCCCGAAGTTCTTGAGCGCCGAGCCGAAGAACACCGGCGTCAGGTCGCCGTTGCGATACGCCTCAAGGTCGAACTCGGGATAGCCGATCCGCGCCAGCTCGATCTCTTCGGCGAGCTCCTCGGGCAGTTCCCCGAGCGGCTCGCGCTTGCCGAGGTATTCCTTGCTCCCGCCTTCGGGCCGCGCGACGGTGTCGGTCGCGAAATCGAGCACGCCGGTGAACAGCCCGCCCATGCCGAGCGGCGCGCCCTGCGGGCTGACGTCGAGCGCCAGCGCATCGGCCACCTCGTCGAGCGTCTCGAAGATCGAGCGGCCCTCGCGGTCGACCTTGTTGACGAAGGTGATGATCGGCACGCTGCGCAGCCGGCACACCTCGAACAGCTTGCGCGTCTGCGGCTCGATGCCCTTGGCCGCGTCGATCACCATGATCGCCGAATCGACCGCGGTCAGCGTGCGGTAGGTATCTTCCGAGAAATCCTCGTGCCCCGGCGTATCGAGCAGGTTGAAGGTAATCCCGCCCTTCTCGAACGTCATCACGCTCGAGGTCACGGAAATCCCGCGCTGCTGCTCGATCTTCATCCAGTCGCTGCGCGCGCGCCGCGCCTGCCCCCGCGCCTTGACCTCGCCCGCGAGATGAATCGCGCCGCCCTGGAGCAGCAGCTTCTCGGTCAGCGTGGTCTTGCCCGCGTCGGGGTGCGAAATGATCGCGAATGTGCGGCGGGAGTTCTGGGGGTTGCTCATCGGTCTCTTCTCTTGCGCCCAAGCCCGCTCATCCTGGGCCTGTCGAAGGATGCTCGCTCGGCGCCAGCGTGCTTCGACAGGCTCAGCACGAGCGGATGTGGTGGTGCTCGCCGGGCTACTGCTTCTCGCGCGCCACCCGGAAGCCCGCGAAATCCTGGTTCACCGGCATCAGTTCGATGCGGTTGACGTTGAGGTGCGGCGGCAGCTCGGCGATCCACTTGATCGTGTTGGCGATGTCCTCGCCGGTCATCGGGTGGACCCCGGCGTAGAGATCGTCCGAGGCCTGCTGGCTGCCGGTGCGCACCAGCGTGAATTCGGTCTCGACCATGCCCGGCTCGATGCTGGTCACCCGCACCCCGGTGCCGTGGAGGTCGGCGCGCAGCGCGAGCGTGAAGTGGTTCGCGAAGGCCTTCGACCCGGCATAGACGTTGCCGCCCGGATAAATGTAGCTGCCCGCGACCGAGCCGATCGCGATGATCGCGCCCTTGCGTTCGATCAGGCCGGGCAGCAGCTTGCGGGTCAGCACGACCATCGCCGTGACGTTGGTGTCGATCATCGTCTGCCAGTCGGCGAGGTCCGCCTGCTGCGCGGGCGAGAGACCCTGCGCTAGCCCCGCGTTGTTCACCAGTAGGTCGATCTTGGCGAATTCATCGGGCAACGCCGCGATCGCCGCATCCATCGCCGCCTCGTCGCGCACGTCGAACAGCGCCGGGTGGACTGTGTCTGCGCCAAGGTCCGCCACCAGCGCGTCGAGCCGCTCCTTGCGCCGCCCGGTCGCGACGCAGCGCCAGCCACTGGCGACCAGCGCGCGCACGCACGCCTCGCCGATCCCGGCGGTGGCGCCGGTGACGAAGGCGACCCTGCTCATGCCCGCAGCTCCGCGCCCTGCTTGCCCGCGGCGGCGACCACCTTGTCCGCGATCGCCTTGATTTCGGCATCGGCGAAGCTCTTGTCGCCCGGCTGGAGCACGACCTCGACTGCGACCGATTTCCTGCCTTCTGGCACGCCCTGCCCGGCGAACACGTCGAACACCCGCGCATCGACGATCGCCGCCTTGTCCGCCCCGCGCACCGCGCGCACGAGGTCGGCGGCGGCGAGATCGGCGGGAACGAGGAAGGCGAAGTCGCGCGTCACCGGCTGCAATGCGGGCGGCGCATACGTGGTGCGGGCGAAGCTGGCCGCGCCTTTCTTCGCCGGGATCGCATCGAGGAATATCTCGGCGGCCATCACCGGCCCTTCGATATCGAACGCCTTCAGCGTGTTCGGGTGCAGCGCGCCGAAGCGGGCGAGCACGTTCTTCGGCCCGAGCCGCAGCGTGGCCGATTGGCCGGGGTGGAACTGCGGCCCCGGTCCGTTTGCATCTGGGCCCATCACCATCAGGTTGCCGACCGGCGCCCCTGCGGCTTCGAGCAATGCCATGGCCTCGGCCTTGGCGTCGTAGGCGTCGAACATGGCCGCCTTGCCGTTCGCCCAGCCGCGCGGCGTCTTTTCGCCCGCGAGCACGACGCCGAGCGTCGGCCGCTCGTCGCTCGCGCCCTTTGCGCCGCGGAAATATCTCCGCCCGATTTCGAACAACCGCGCACCGCCCGCGCCGCGATCGGCGTTGCGCTTGGCGGCGGCGATCAGGCCCGGGAGCAGCGAGGGGCGCATGGCCTTCATGTCCTCGCTGATCGGGTTTTCCAGAACCCACAGCTCGGCGCCGTCGGCGAAGTGCTCGGCCTCCGCCGTGGGAAGGAAGGACCAAGTCACCGCCTCGTTCAGCCCGCGCGCGGCGGCGCTGCGGCGCAGCTTGCGCTCGATCTGCTGGAGCGGGGTAGCGGTGGGCCGGGCGACGCCATCTGCGCGGGGCAGCGCGACGCTCTCGACCTTGTCGAGCCCGTGGATGCGCACGACTTCCTCGACCAGATCGGCCGGTCCCTCGATATCGTGGCGGCGCGGCGGGCAGGTCACCTGCCAATCGTCGCCGACACTGAAATCGAGCGCCTCGAGGATGCGGCGCTGTTCGTCTTCGGCGATGGCCACCCCGCCCAGCCGCTGCGTCAGCGCGGGATTGAAGGCAACCACTTTCGGCTCCACCGGCGGCTCGCCCGCGCGCACGACCGCGCTCGGCGTGCCGCCGCAGGTGCGCACTATCAGGTCGGTCAGGATCGCGAGGCCCTCGTCGAGGAAGGCCGGGTCCACCCCGCGTTCGAACCGGATGCGCGCATCGCTGGCGAGGCCGAGCTTGCGGCCCGTCACGCCGATGCGGGTCGGATCGAAATAGGCGATCTCGAGCAATATGTCGCTCGTGCTCTCGGTCACGCCCGAATGCTCGCCGCCCATGATCCCGGCGATGTCGTGCACGCCCGCGTCGTCGGCGATCACCGTCATGCTATCGTCGAGAGTATAGGTCTTCTCGTTCAGCGCCTCGACCGTCTCGCCGCCCTTCGCGCGCCGCGCGACCACCGCGCCGCTCAGCTTCGCGAGGTCGTAGGCGTGCGCCGGGCGGCCATAGGCGAGCATCAGGTAATTGGTCGCGTCGACGATCGCGGAGATCGGGCGCTGGCCCGCCGCGAGCAACCGGCGCTGCATCCACTCGGGGCTGCTGCCGTTGCTCACGCCCTTGATCGTGCGCCCGTAGAACGCCGGGCAGCCTGCGGGATCGTCGGTGCGCACTTCGACCGGGCACGCACCCTCGCCCGCGATATTGGGCACCGCGACCGGCTTGAGCGCCCCGAGCCCCGCGGCCGCGAGATCGCGCGCGATGCCGAGCACGCCCATGCAATCGGGCCGGTTAGGGGTGATCGCGACGTCGAACACCGGGCTGGTCGCCTGGTATTCGGCGAAGCTCGCGCCCACCGGGGCATCGGCGGGCAGCTCGATGATGCCTTCGTGCGCGTCGCCCAGTTCGAGCTCGCGCACCGAGCACATCATGCCGTTCGACTCGACTCCGCGGATCGCGCTCTTGCGCAGTTCCATGCCGTTTGCGGGCACGACCGCGCCGGGCAGGCCGAGCACGCCCTTCATCCCCGCGCGCGCGTTGGGCGCGCCGCAGACGACCGTCAGCGGATCGCCATCCCCACAAGATACTGTGAGTACCTGCAGCTTGTCGGCATCGGGATGCGGCGCGGCGGTGAGCACTTCGGCGACACGGAAACCCGCAAGCTTTTCCGCCGGGTCCGCGATCCCCTCGACCTCGTGGCCGATGGCGTTGAGCGCAGCCGCGATCTCGGCGACCGTGGCTTGGGTGTCGAGGAAATCCTGCAGCCATTCGAGCGAGAACTTCATGCGCGGGCTCCCACGCCGCCCGACAGCGTCGGCTGGTCGAAGGCGGAGAAGCCGTAGTGCGCCAGCCAGCGCCCGTCGCCGTCGAAGAATGCGCGCAAGTCGTCCATCCCGTATTTCAGCATCGCCAGCCGGTCGACGCCCAGACCCCAGGCGAAGCCCTGCCATTCGTCGGGATCGAGCCCGGCGAATTCGAGAACCTTGCGGTTGACCATGCCGCTGCCGAGCAGTTCCATCCAACCGTGCCCCGGCGCGTCGCCGTCACCGCCGAGCACCCGCCGCCCGTCCACGTCCTGCCAGCCCACGTCGACCTCGACCGACGGCTCGGTGAAGGGGAAGTAGCTGGGGCGCAGGCGCAGCACGATGTCGTCGCGCTCGAAGAAGGCCTTGAGGAAGGTCTCGAGCGTCCACTTGAGATGGCCGAGGTGGATATCGCGGTCGATCACCAGCCCTTCGACCTGGTGGAACATCGGCGTGTGCGTGGCGTCGCTGTCGCTGCGATAGACGCGGCCTGGCGCGATGATGCGGATCGGCGCGCCCTGCTTCGCCATCGCGCGGATCTGCACCGGCGAGGTATGCGTCCTCAGCAACATCCGATTGCCCGCCTCGTCGCGGTCGGGGAAATAGAACGTGTCGTGCATCGCGCGCGCGGGATGCGTCTCGGCCATGTTGAGCGCGGTGAAGTTGTGCCAGTCGTCCTCGATCTCCGGCCCGGTGGCGACCGAGAAGCCGAGGTCGGCGAAGATTTCCGCCAACTCGTCCATCACCTGGCTGACCGGATGGACCGAGCCGCGGGGGGCGTCGGGCGCGGGCAGCGAGAGGTCGAGCGTCTCGTTCGCCAGCCGCCGGTCGAGCTCGGCCGCTTCCAGCGCATCCTTGCGCGCGGCGATCGCATCGGCGACTTCGGCGCGGGCGGACTGGATCGCGGGGGCCTGGCTCTGGCGTTCCTCGGGCGACATGCCGCCCAGCGTCTTGAGCAGCTGGCTGATCCAGCCCTGCTTGCCCAGCGCCTCGATACGCAGCGCCTCGACCGCCTCGGGCGTATCGGCGGCGGTAATGGCGGCGAGCGCCGCGTCCTTGCGGGATTGCAGTTCGTTCATGGCCCGCGCGCGCTAGCGGCAAATCGCCGGCAAGGCAAAGCGCATGTGGGCGCGGGCCCGCTCAGCCCGCAGCCGGCCGATCGAGCGTCTGCACCGGGCTGCCGAAGGCGCGCTGCCGCTCGCGCAGGAAGCCGGCCATCACCGGGTGGTCGAGTGCGGCATACTCGCTCGGCGTCATACGCAGGAAATCGTGGCAGTCGCGCACGAAATGCGACTGGTCGTAATAGCCGGTGTCGATCGAATGGCTCCACCCGGCCTTCGGATCGAGCATGAACGCGGCCAAGCTGCGCATGAAGCGCTGGCGGCGCAGGAGGACTCTCGGCGGAAAGCCGAACGCCCGCCGTGACAGCCGTTCCAGCGTGCGCTGGTTGATCCCGGCGCGGCCCGCCATCTCCGCCACGCTCGGCAGGGCGTCTGCCAGCAGCACCGCGTGGATCGCGCCGATGCGGGCATCCTCGCGCCCGTGGCGCGGCGCCTCGTGGCGGAAGAACGCGATCAGCCGCGCGCATTCCTCCTCCTCGCGTTCCGCCTCGCCGGTCAGCGCATCGGCGAGGGCGACGAACGGGGCGAAGGCCGGTTCGGCGCGGCCGTCGAACACGCGGTTGGCCATCGCGTTGGCGGGCTGCCCGATGAAGGTCGACCAGCCGAGCGGCAGCAGGCCGACGCCCCACAGCCGGGTGTTGCCGAGCGTGAATTCCAGTGGCCCGCTGCTCGGCCCGGTGGGCGCGAAATCCGCATCACGCACGAGATCGCCGCTCGCCGAACGGCTGACCGGCAGATCGCCGGAAAAGAACCGCAAGTTGCCCCACTCGGGCTGGAGCGCATCGGCGACGCGCACGCCCTCGGGCACGGTGATCTCGACCCGGTAGAAGGTCGTGAAGTACCGCGCGAGGTCCGCGGGCGGCGCGTGGAAGCGCACCGCAATATCGCATTGCGTCGCCATCTCGTTCGCTGCGCCCGTCGCTGACCCTGTTCGCCGGCAGACTAACCGTTAGCCGGCGCGAAGGGAAGATGGCGCTGACCTCGGCTGGCGCACCCTGCGAAAACGGGATGGAGATACGCGAAGGGCGCGGGAAGCAGACGTGCTTCCCGCGCCCTTTTCACGCCGTCCGGCAGGCCGATGTCAGGCCGATGTCAGGCCGGCAGGGCCTTCTTCGCCTGCGCGATGATCGAAGTGAACGCGGCACCTTCGTTCATCGCGAGATCGGCCATCACCTTGCGGTCGAGTTCGATGCCGGCGAGCTTCACGCCGTGCATGAACTGCGAGTAGGTCAGGCCCTCGGCGCGCACGGCCGCGTTGATGCGCTGGATCCACAGCGCGCGGAAGTTGCGCTTCTTTACCTTGCGGTCGCGGTAGGCATACTGCCCGGCCTTCTCGACCGCTTGGCGGGCGATGCGGATGGTGTTCTTGCGGCGACCGCGATAGCCCTTGGCCTGATCGAGGATCCGCTTGTGCTTCTGGCGCGTGGTGACGCCGCGTTTGATGCGTGGCATTTGCTAGTACTCCTGAATGTCGATCCGGGCTCAGTCGAGGCCGTAGGGGGCCCACTTCTTCACCGTGCGCGTGTCCGCATCGGACAGGACGGTGGTGCCGCGGTTCTGGCGGATATACTTCGCATTGTGGCTGATCAGGCGGTGGCGCTTGCCCGCGACACCATGCTTGACCTTGCCGGTGGCGGTGAGCTTGAAGCGCTTCTTCACGCCGCTCTTGGTCTTCAGCTTGGGCATTTTCGTCTCCATTTCTGGGACACGTCCTTGCCAGCCCTGGCAGCCCTTTCGGCCAGACCGGCAGATGAATCACGTGTCGGTGAAGCGCGCGCCAATAGTCCGTGCCCGCAAAGAACGCAAGCGCCGTGCGGAACCCGCTGAAGGATCGCGGATTTTCCGTTGCATGGCAATTGCGCCCACTCTCGATCGCTCGCGAGACTATGCCCGCCGGGCCTGGACGCCGCGCTGGCTGGCCGACCGCCCGCGACCGCTGCGAATCGCGGTGCGCACGGTGGCGATCGCGCTGCTGGCGCTGTTCGCGGTGTGGCTGATCCTGTTCGTCACCAAGGGGCGCTTCCTCAAGGGACCGTTCGAAGGCATCGCCTCCTCCGCGCTCGAGCGCGAGGTATCGGTCGGCGGCGACTTCCAGCTCTACTTCGCGCCGATCGACGTGAAGTTCCTCGCCGAGGACGTGCGCATCTCGAACCCCGACTGGGCCGAGGCCGACCAGTTCTTCACCGCGCGGCTGATCGACACGCGCATCCGCATCTTCCCGCTGATCTTCGGGCAGCGAAAGATGAAATGGCTGACGCTCGACCAGGGCGCGGTCGCGCTGGAGCGCGACGAAGACGGTACGCGCAACACCTGGACCTTCGGCGATCCCGACACGCCGGGAGAGCCGCTCGAGATACCGCAGATAGAGCGCGGCACGGTGAGCGGCAGCCGGCTCGTCTATCGCGATCCCCCGCTGCAGCTGTTCGCCGATATCGGGTTCGAGACCGTGCAGGCGAAGGACACCCGGTTCGACAGCGATATCCGCTTTACCGGCGAAGGCACGATGCGCGAACGGCCCTTCACGCTGGCGGGCAACCTGCTCAGCCCGAACGAGACGATCGCGGGCGGTAGCAACCGCCTCGCCCTGCGCGCCGAAGGCTCGGGCACCGTGCTCGACGTGTCGGGCACCCTGCCCGCCGCCACCCAGCTCGAAGGATCGGACCTGCGCTTCGGCGTGCGCGGATACGATATCGCGAACCTGTTCGATTTCCTCGGCGTGGCTGTGCCGTCCACCCGCGCCTACCGGTTCACGTCGGCGCTGACCTACGACGGGTCGGAATGGAAGTTCACCGGCCTGAAGGGCGTGTTCGGCGAAAGCGATCTCGCTGGATCGCTGCGCGTCGGCTCGCCGAACGGACGACTCAAGCTGATCGCCGATCTCGCCACGCAGTCGCTCGACATCGTCGATGTCGGCCCGTTCATCGGCTACGATCCCCGGCGGCTCGACGACATGGGCAAGGCGGGCGCGATCCGGCAGGTCAACGGCCGCCCGCGCGTGCTGCCCGACGCGACGCTGCGGATCGACGCGCTGCGGCGGTTCGACGCAGAGCTGCGTTACAAGGTCGCGAAGGTGCGCGCCGAAAGCTTTCCGCTGTCGAATATCGACCTGACGCTGGGGCTCGACGATTCGCTGCTGACGATGGAGCCGCTCACCGCCAATGTCGCGGGCGGCACGATCACCGCCGACATCGCGCTGAACGCGCGCGAGCCGGTGGTCCGCACCGCCTACGACATCCGCCTGTCGCCGACCAACATGGGCCGGCTGCTGGCGAGCTTCGGCACCGAGCAGTCGGGCACCACCGGCAGCGTCTCGGCGCGGGTGCAGCTCGCAGGCACGGGCGACAGCCTGCGCCAGAGCCTCGCGCATTCGAGCGGGCGGATCGCCTTCATCATCCCGGCGGGCACGTTCTGGACGCGCAACATCCAGCTCGCCGAACTGGATCTGGGCACGTTCGCACAGAAGATGTTCGAGGACGAGTTGAAGGAGCCGGTGCAGGTGAATTGCGGGCTGATCGCCTTCACCGTGCGCGACGGGGTGGCGGCGGCCGACCCGATCCTGATCGACACGAAGAAGAACGTCATGCTCGGGCGCGGCGGCTTCAGTTTCCGCAGCGAGGCGATCGACATGGCGGTGCGCGCCGACGCCAAGACCTTCAGCCTGTTCTCCGGCCAGTCGCCGGTGGGCGTGAAGGGCTATTTCGCCGCGCCCGCGATCGACCCGATCAGCGGCGATCTGGTCGGGCGCGCGGGCGCGGGGATCGGGATCGCGGCGGTCGCCAGCCCGGTGGCGGGTCTGCTCGCCTTCGTCGATCCGGGCGACGCCAAGGCCGCCGCCTGCGGCCCGGTGCTGGCGGGCGCGAGCGCAAAGGCGCAGCGGACCGAAGACGGCGAAGCGCGCGACGACGTGGGCCGCGGCACCACCGCGAAATCGGAGGACGGCGAGCAGTCGGACGAGGACAAGGACGGCCAGCGCAAGAAATTCCTCGGGATCTTCTAGCTCTCGTAGATCATCTTCACCGTCATTCCGCCGTCGATGACGATGCGCTGGCCGGTGACGAACCCCGCGCCCGCCAGCCACTCGACGGCCCCGGCGATATCCTCGACCGTCCCCACGCGTCCCGCCGGATGCTGTCCGCGCGCGCGCTGCGAATGCTTGGGCTCGCTGCGGTCGGCGGCCTTCTGCCACGGGCCGGTCTCGATCCAGCCGGGCAGCACCGCGTTGGCGCGGATCGCGGGGCCGAGGCTGACCGCCATCGCGTGGGTCAGCGCGTCGAGCCCGCCCTTCGCCGCGGCATAAGCGTAGCTTTCCGGCTCGCTCATCAGCGCGCGCGTGCTCGATATGTTGACCACGCTCGCACCCCCGGAGTTCGTGGCACCGCGCCGCAGCAGCGGCAGCGCCTCGCGCGTGCAGAGGAAGGCGGCGGTGAGCGAGGCGTCGATCCAGCCCTGCCATGCGGCGAGTTCGAGATCCTCCAGCGGCCCCGCATAAGGATCGGCGATCCCGGCGTTGTTGACGAGGCAGGCGAGCGGCATCCCGTCGAGCCACGCATCCAGCTTGCCGAACGCCCGGCGCACCTGCGCTTCCTTGCCGACATCGCATTCGAGCGTCAGGCAGGCATCGCCGGGCAGCAGTGCGGCCAGTTCCGCCAGCGCCGCGCCATCCTTGTCGAGCGCGGCGACCCGCCAGCCAAGCCCGTGGAAATGCAACGCGATCCCGCGCCCGATCCCCGCCCCGCCACCGGTGATTGCGATCGTCTTCGTATCATGTGCCATGCCCGGCCAACGCCGGACCGCGCGGTCAGTGCCCGGCTTGGCCTTCTCGACGGTGCGCGCGCCAGCGTTCGGAGCCCCAGCGGGCGATCAGGGCGTCGATGCGGGCCTTGTCGGTGCCGGTGAAGTCGCCGTGCGGCGCGCACTGGCTGCGCTCGGTCATGCACGCCTCGCCGGTATCGAGGCGCAGGCTGGTGAGCGTGCCCCGCCCCGCCAGCCCGATCGCGGTCGGCGCGTCGAGTGGGCCGATGTGGAGGAACGGCGGCGCGGCGGGCGGTGCGGGCGGCTCGCCGCGCAGCGCGGCGGTAATCACCGCGCGGTAATCGGCCAGCGCCAGCGGGCCTGCTGGCAATATGCCAGGCCGGTTGGCGACCAGCACGGTGCCGAACTGGCGCTGGTTGACGATATGGCCGTGGCCGAGGAAGCCGTCCTCGAACAGGTCCTCCCCGTGATCGCCGGTGACGATCAGCAACGTATCGTTCCACACGCCTTTCGCTTTCAATCGCGCGATCAATTCGCCCAGCCAGGCGTCGGCGTTGGCGACCGCGTTCCAGTAGGTTGCCTGCACCTCGGCAGCCCGGTCGGCACCGATCGCGCCGCGCTCGATCGGACGATCGGCCACGCGCATGCGCACGCCATCGTGGTGGTAGGGGAAGTGCGCCGACTGGAAATTGAAATAGGCGAAATGCGGGCGCGCCTGCCAGTCTTCCGCGCCCAGCGTCCGGTCGAAGGCGTCGAGCAGGTGGCTCTCGTCCACCAGCAGCGACCCTTGCGCGGCGAAATCGAAGGCGCGCTTATCGCGCAGGGTTTCGGCATCGACGTAGACGTCGGCCGCCCCGCGCATACCGACCGTCTCGGATATTCCGCCGAAGTCTTCCGGCTGGCCCGAGAACACCCCGATGCGGTAGCCGCTCGCTTTCAGATCGCGGAACAGTGAGGGACCGCCCTTACGTGGAGCGAGCTGGCCGGAGAACAGCGACTTGAGGCTTTCGGTGGTAAAGGCGACATGGCTGTAGGCCGGGACGGCGCCGCCTTCCACCGCCAAGGCCTCCAGATTGGGCGCGACGAGCTTGCCGTTCACGCGTTTGCCGAGCACGTCGCCGCGGGTCGATTCCATCACCACGATTACGACATGCGAGCGCTCGCTGGTGAACACCTGCGACCCGAGCGGCGCGGCAAGCGGGACGAGCGCGAGGTCGCCGCCGTAGCCGTCCTCGTCCACCCCGTTGCCGGGAACATCGAGCGCCAGCGGGTGGCGGCTGCCGTCGAACGGAGCGCTGTCGTGCTGGATGCCGAACAGGCCGTAGCCGTCGCGGTCGACATCGCTCAGCGCGTCGAGCGTGCCGGTCAGCCCCTGCCAGGCGAGCGTGCGATTGAGGCCGAACGCGGCGTCGCTGCCGGTGCGGGGGATGGCGATAGCGGAGACGAAGAACGCGGCGATGACGCCGATCGACAGCGCGCGGCGCGGGCGGGCCGAGCGCGGCAGGTCGGCGGGCAGGAGGCGCGCGAGCAGCTTCCACGCGATCCACGCCGCCGCGATCACCGCCACGAGCGCGATCAGCGCGACGCCGATCTCGCTCAACCCGAACAGGATCGCATCGACCAGGCTGCCGCCGCCCAGTTGCTTGAGCAGCGCGAAGCCGACCGCGTCGCTGAAATAGGAATGGAGCTGATACTGCGCAACAAGCAGCGCCAGGAACAACGCGCCATTTATCAGCGCGAACAGGAACAGCGCCGCCCAGGCCGGGCCGCGGCGCGCAAGGCGCAGCGCGAGCGCCCATCCGGCGAGCCCGATCAGCGCCTGCGCGGCGAGGTATCCGGCGAGGAACAGCGCCACCTCGCCCGACGTATCGACCGCGCGCGACTGGCCGAAGCCGCCGGTGAACAGGCCGTACTTGCGATCTGCCAGCGCCAGCTCGACGAGCGAGACGAGCGCCACCAGCGCGAACGGGAACAGCGCGAGCAGGCGCGCGGCTACGCTTCGCCCGCGCGCTGGGCCGGCCGGGCCGTCGCTGATCGGTAGAGTCGCCATGCGCGCGGCATTAGCGCGCATCGCTTAGCAATTGGCTAATCGTGCGCGTGGCCCGCGAGCGCCTCCAGCACATCCTCCAGCCGCGCCGAATCGCCGAGCGCGACGACCTCCCCGGTCGAATCCGCATTGAGCGGCTCGCCCTGCCAGTCGCACATCGTCCCGCCCGCGCCCTCCACCACCGGCACCAGCGCCGCGAAATCGTGCAACTTCAGCCCCGCTTCGCACACCACGTCGAGATGGCCCGAGGCGACGAGGCCGTAGTTGTAGCAATCGCCGCCGTAGATGATCTTGCGCTCGGCCACCGCCTTGGCCAGCCCCATGAAGGCATCGACCTGCTCGCCCGAGAACGCGTGCGGGCTGGTGGTGCCGAGCACCGCGTCGGCGAGGTCGGGGCACGGCGCGCAGCGCACCGGCGCGCCGTTGAAGGTCGTCGCATGACCCACCCGGCCGACCCAGCGTTCGCGCAGCACCGGCTGGTCGATCACGCCCAGCATCGGCCAGCCGCCTTCCATCAGCGCGATCAGCGTGCCGAAGATCGGCCGCCCGGCGATGAAGCTGGTGGTGCCGTCGATCGGATCGAGCACCCATTGCCGCGCCGCGCCCGGATTGCGATTGCCGTATTCTTCGCCGATGATCCCATCGTCGGGCCGCTCGGCCTCGATGATCGCGCGCATCGCTTCCTCGGCGGCGCGGTCGGCCTCGGTCACGAAGCTGGCGTCGGGCTTGCGCTCCGCGGTCCAGGTGCCGCGGAACAGCGGACGGATCGCCTCTCCGGCGGCATCGGCGAGACGGTTGGCGAGCGCGAGGTCGCTGGCGGATGCAGGCATGAATGCTCCGAAACGGGGGTGATGGCTTGACGCCACTACTGTCCTTGGCAGAACATGCAACACGAAGGGGAGCACTTGGTCGCCGTGGGGGGCAAGGAAAATCCGATCCGGTCGCTGACCGGCGCGACGCTCGCGGGCGCGCCTTTGGCCGCGTCACGCAAGGCCGCGCCCGACCTCGCGCCGTGGTTCCAGTGGATCAGCGCGGCGGCGGGGGAGGTTGCGCCGGATCAGACCGTGCACTGCGGCATGCTCGGCGATAATCCGGTGATCCGCATCCTGTTCGGCGGGACGTGGACCGCGCAAACCGCCGACGGCGCGATGACGTTCGAGCCCGGCGAGGGGCTGGCGCTCTATTTCGGCCCGCAGACCCGCTACATGCCGATCAGCGTCGCCGGATCCTACCGCGTCATCACCCTGATGCTGGGGGCGGGCGCCGCGCCGGTCCTCGGCTTGCCGGAGCAGACGTCGATGCTCGACCGGATCGTCGATTTCGACGGGCTGACAGGGGCGGCCCCGCTCGCGAAGTCGATCCCGCAGGAACGGGGGTACGGAGACTGGCTCGCCGCGCTGGAGGGCGAACTGCGCCGCCGGCTGGCACGCGAGAAGCCCGATCCGCCCGACCCGACCGCCACCGCGTTCGCCCGCGCCTGCCTGACGCGCCCCGATTTCCGCATCGGGGGCTTCGCCGCGCACCGCGCGATATCCCAGCGGACGCTGGAACGGACGATAAAGCGCAATTTCGGCCTGACGCCCAAGCAGGTGATGCGCCGCGCCCGGGCGCTCGACACCGCGGCCCGGCTGCTCGGCGTGGCCCTGCCCGAAGAGGAAGCGGCGCTGGAGCTGCGCTATTACGACCAGTCGCACCAGAGCCGCGAGGTCCGGCGCTTCTTCGGTTTCACCCCCGGCGAGCTGATGCGCGGGGCGCACCCGATGCTGCGGCTCAATATCGAGCTGCGCCAGTCGCGCCGGCTGGCGACCTTGATCGAAGGCGGGGCCGAGATCGGCAGCGAATCGCACCGGCCGTGGCGCGACCCCGCGGCCGAGTTCGACATTGAGGGCTGAGACGGTTCAGTCGAACAGGCTGGAGACCGAGCTTTCATCGGCGATCCGGCGCACCGCCTCGCCGATCAGCGGCGCGATCGTGAGGATGCGGATCTTGCTCGAATCCTGCGCCGCGTCGGTCGGGCGGATCGAATCGGTGATGACCAGTTCGGTCAACACCGAGCCGTCGACCCGCGCCACCGCGCCGCCCGACAGCACGCCGTGGGTGATATAGGCGGCGACCGAGCTAGCCCCCTGGTCGAGCAGCGCCTGCGCGGCGTTGCACAGCGTGCCGCCCGAATCGACGATGTCGTCGATCAGGATGCAGTGCCGCCCCTTGACCTCGCCGATGATGTTCATGACCTCGCTCTCGCCCGGGCGGTCGCGGCGCTTGTCGACGATCGCCAGCGGTGCGTTGTCGAGCCGCTTGGCCAGCGCGCGGGCGCGGACCACGCCGCCGACATCGGGGCTGACGACCATCAGGTCGCGGTCGCCGTAGCGCGCCTGGATATCGGCGGCCATCACCGGCGCGGCGTAGAGGTTGTCGGTCGGGATATCGAAGAAGCCCTGGATCTGCCCGGCGTGGAGATCGACCGCGAGCACCCGGTCGGCGCCCGCTTCGGTGACGAGGTTGGCGACCAGCTTGGCCGAAATCGGCGTACGCGGGCCGGGCTTCCGGTCCTGCCGGGCGTAACCGAAATAGGGCACCACCGCGGTGATCCGCTTGGCCGAGGCGCGCTTCAGCGCATCGATGCAGATCAGCAGTTCCATCAGGTTGTCGTTCGCCGGGAAGCTGGTCGGCTGGATCACGAACACGTCCTCGCCGCGCACGTTTTCGTGGATTTCGACGAAGATCTCCTCGTCGGCGAAGCGGCGGACGCTGGCATCGGTCAGCGGCATCTCGAGATAGCCCGCGATCGCGCGCGCGAGCGGCAGGTTCGAATTGCCGGACATGATCTTCATTGCTGGCCCTCGCTGGCGGGAATCGGTTGCCGCGGGCTTAGCGCAGGGGGCGCGGGATGCAACATTATGGGTGGGTGGTGTCCCCGATGGGTTAGGCGCGGCTCCGCGGAGGACATTGGACGGTAATGTGGTTGGATGCCCGCTCGCTCATGGAATGAATGGGAAAAATCTGAACGGAATTGCAACCGGTTTTCGAATATTGCGTTTGGGGCGGAATTGATTCATAGCGACCACATTGAAGGGAGTAACCTCAATGGCTGACATCTTGATGGCTGACATCTTGGAATCCGGCACGAACCTCGTGCCGGACGAAGTTGATTCCGAGCTTGCGGCGACCGCAAGTCGCCAACTGGCGCGTGCAGCAAAGGACTCTGTGAGCGTTCGCCTAGAAGATGGAACCGATCTCCAACTTCCTAAGGCGGTGACGCCGCTCCTCGTAAAAATCCTAACCGAAATGGCGCAAGGCAATGCTGTTACGCTGATCCCCCTCCATGCTGAACTTACTACTCAGGAGGCAGCGAATTTGCTCAACATCTCCCGCCCGCATTTAAACAAATTACTCGAGGCGGGCGAGTTACCACATCACAAAGTAGGCACTCACCGCCGCGTACGTTTTCAAGATTTGGAAGCTTACCGAGCAAAACGGGAGCGCGAACGAGAAGACAACCTTTCCGAGCTTGCCAAGCAGGCGCAGGAAGAGGGCATGGGATATTAAGCATTCGCGCTATACCGTCGTCTACGACGCATGCGTGCTTTACCCTGCACCGGTCCGTGATCTCCTTCTGGAAATGGCGGCAGCATCGCTATTTCGAGCAAAGTGGAGCAACGAAATCCACGATGAGTGGATGAGAAACCTACTCGCAAAACGCTCCGACCTCTTAACGCAGAAGCTGGAGAAAACGCGGGAACTGATGGATGCGGCCGTGCTCGATTGTTTGGTCGAAGGCCATATGGATCTCGTTGGCTCTCTTGAGCTGCCCGACCCAGATGATCGGCATGTATTAGCCGCCGCTATCCATTGTGGCGCAGATGCAATTGTCACCTTCAATCTCAGAGATTTCCCTCCAGACATCGCATCAAAATACCAAATTGAGGTGCTCCATCCCGATGATTTCGTGCGATTCCAGTTCGATTTCGACAATGCTCGTGTGATTGTTGCAGCTGAGCGAGTGCGGGCGCGGTTGAAAAACCCCGAGATTTCGGCCGAGGAGTATTTAGACATATTGGCCCGGCAAGGTCTGACAAAGACCGCCGCCGTTCTGCATCCATTCCGCCCGATTATATAGCTCTCTTGAGGCACCATCCGCGGCCGATTGCTCCTACCCGTGTCTCGATCGGCAACAGCGTACACCAACTCGCAAAAACACTTTCCTACACGCCTGCGCTTGTGGCCTACCCTCGCGATGGCCACCAACACACGCTCCCCCGCACACACCCTTCGCCACCGTCCCGGCTGGTTTCGTCCCATCCCGCTGCGCTCGCGGCGCGACGGGTGGAGCGAAGGGCGGCAATGCGCGTTCCTTGTCCAGCTCTATGTCACCGGATCGGTCACCGCGGCGGCGCGGGCGGTGGGGATGAGCCGGGCCAGCGCCTATCGCCTGCGGACACGTGGCGGGGCGGAGAGCTTCGCCCACGCCTGGGACCGGGTGCTGTCGCTGCCCCGGTGGGAGCGCGCCGAGGCGCCGCGCGAGGATTTCCGGAAGGTGACAACTGCGACGCTCATGGCGCGGCTCGACCGCGCGCTGGTGCAGCCGGTGGTCTATCGCGGGGCGATGGCCGGCATTCGGACAAAGCCCGATATTTCAACGCTCTTGCGCGTGGCGCGGCGGACCGGGCGCGGGCCCGGCGATCCGCACGAGCGAGGCTGAAGCGGTGGCGGCGAAGTTTTTCATCGGCCCCGGGTCGGCGGTCCACGCCAGATCGCGCGGCCGGGCGCGAGCACGCCTAGATGCGGTGCTCGCCCTTGATCCACCTGACGTGTTTTCTCGGGGTGCGCAGGACCGTCAGTTGCTTGGCGAGGGCGGTTCCCGCTCGCCCGTGTCAAATCCGGTGCTCGCCCTTGATCCAGCGCACGGTGCCGCTCGACGCGCGCATCACCACGCTCTCGGTGGTCATCTTGCCGCCGCGCAGGCGCTTGACCCCGTCGAGCAGCGAGCCGGGCGTGACCCCGGTGGCGGCGAAGATGCAGTCGCCGCGGGCGAGATCTTCGAGCTTGTAGATGCGGTCGAGATCCTCGATCCCCCACTTGGCCGCGCGGCGCTTCTCGTCGTCGTTGCGGAACACCAGCCGGCCGTTGAACTGTCCGCCGACGCAGCGCAGCGCGGCTGCCGCGAGCACGCCTTCGGGCGCGCCGCCCTGGCCCATGTACAGGTCGATCGTGGTTTCGGGATCGGTCGTCGCGATCACGCCCGCCACGTCGCCGTCGCCGATCAGCACGACCCCGCATCCCAGCCCGCGCAGCTCGGCGATGAGATCGGCATGGCGCGGCCGGTCGAGCACGCAGACGATGATGTCCTTGGGCTCCACGCCCTTCGCGGCGGCGACCGCCTGCACGTTCTCGGTCGGGCTCTTGGCGAGGTCGATCACGCCCTCCGGGTAGCCGGGGCCGACCGCGAGCTTGTCCATGTAGGTGTCGGGCGCGTTGAGCAGGCAGCCCTTCTCGCCCGCGGCGAGCACCGCGAGCGCGTTGGGCCCGGCCTTGGCGGTGATGGTGGTGCCTTCGAGCGGGTCCAGCGCGATGTCGATCTGCGGCCCCTTGCCGGGCGCGCCGCCGACCTTCTCGCCGATGTAGAGCATCGGCGCCTCGTCGCGCTCGCCTTCGCCGATCACCACCGTCCCGTCTATCTCGAGCTGGTCGAAAGCGCGCCGCATCGCTTCGACCGCGGCGGCGTCGGCCGCTTTCTCGTCGCCGCGGCCGATCAGCGCGCTGGCGGCGATCGCGGCCGCTTCGGTCACGCGGACCAGTTCGAGGACGAGGACGCGATCGAGTTGCGCGCCGGCGGCCGGAGTCTTGTGATTCATGCTGGATTCAGTCCCTCGGACGTGGTTGGTTGCGCGCTTAGACAGCGGGAGCGGGAATGTCGAGAATCCACCTGGTGCTGGCCTGCGCGCTGCTCGCCGCGCCGCTTTCCGCCCAAGATACGGCACCGGGCGGATCCAGCACCGGATCCAGCGCAGGCCCCGACCCGGTGGACGAAGCGTTCGATGCGATGCGCGAATCCTACGGTCCGCCGCCGCCCGAGCCCGCCCAGCCCGACTGCGAAGAGCCGGAGGGCGACGAGATCGTCGTCTGCGCCCGGCTGGAGGAACAATCGCAGTTCCGCGTCCGCTCCGACGACGAGGCGGAGAACGAATACGCGGCCGAGACCATGAACCGGGGCAACCCGCCCGCGCCCGACGTGGGCGGCCCCGGCATCTTCCGCGGGCCGGCCACGGTCGGCAAGCTGTGCATCCCGGGCCTGCAGAAATGCCCGCCGCCGCCCGCCTATATCATCGATTTCGACGCCTTGCCCGACGCGCCGCCGGGATCGGACGCCGACCGCGCCGCCCGAGGCCTCGCCCCGCGCGGGAACGACGGCGACTTCACGCCCGAGCCCCCGGCAGCGCCGGAGGCGGAAGAAGCGGGGGATGATGCGCCCGAATAGTGCGCTGGCCGGCCGCTCAGCCTTCGAGGATCTGCATCGACAGCGGCGGCGCGGTGAGGCTGTCGGACCCGCGCAGCAGTTCGAGCGCGTGCGCCACGTTCCGCTCGGGCCCTTCGTGCGCGACCATCGCGACGAGCACCTCACCGCCTTCCTCCTGCCGCCCCTGCTGGATCAGGCTCTCGATCGAAACGCCCGCATCGCGCATCGCGGCGGTCAGTTCGGCGAGCACGCCGGGGCGGTCGGCGACGGTGAAGCGCAGGTAGGTGCGGCCGGTGCGGTGCCCCGATTCGGCGCGCGCCATCGGCGCCATCTCGGCGGAGGGAATCGAGAACGGCGCACCGATCTCGCCGCCCTCCTTCGTTTGCCGCGCGATATCGATCAGGTCGGCGACGACCGCACTCGCGGTCGGCCCCGCGCCCGCACCCGCGCCCTGGAACAGCAGGCGACCGGAGAAATTGCCCTCGGCGACGACCGCATTGGTCGCCCCGGTCACGTGCGCGAGCGGATGCCCCCTCGGCACGAGGCACGGCTTGACCCGCTGGAGCAGCGCGGGCGTGCCATCGGGCCCCGTTTCGACATCGGCCATGCCGATCAGCCGCACGACGTAGCCGAGCGTCTCGGCGCGGGCGATGTCCTCCGCCCGGATGCGCGCGATACCCTCGCAGTCGACCCCGGCGAAATCCACCCGCGAGCCGAACCCGATCGCGGCGAGGATCGCGAGCTTGTGCGCCGCATCCGTCCCTTCGATATCGAACGCCGGATCGGCCTCGGCGAAACCTTGCCGCTGCGCCTCCGCCAGCGTGTCAGCGAAGTCCGCTCCGGTCGCCTCCATCGTGGAAAGGATATAGTTCGAGGTGCCGTTGAGGATCCCGTAGATGCGCTCGATCGCATTGGCCGCGGCGCCTTCGCGCAGCGCCTTGACCACCGGAATGCCGCCCGCGACCGCGGCCTCGAATTTGAGCGCGGTGCCCGCCGTCTCCGCCGCTTCGGCGAGCGCGGGGCCGTGGTGCGCGATCATCGCCTTGTTGGCCGTGACCAGCGCCTTGCCCGCCGCGATCGCTCCGCGCGCCAGCGTCAGGGCGGGGCCGTCCGCGCCGCCGACCAGTTCGACCACCACGTCGACATCGTCGCGCGCGGCCATCGCGGTCATGTCGTCGTCCCACGCGAAGCGCGACAGGTCGACCCCGCGGTCCTTGTCGCGGTCGCGCGCGCTGACCGCGACGACCTGCAATTCGCGTCCGGCGCGGGCGCGAAGCAAGGCGGCGTTGGTATCGAGCAGGCGGATGACGCCCGCGCCGACGGTGCCGAGCCCGGCGAGCGCGATGCGCAGCGGCTCAGCCATGACGGCGGCGAAGATCGGCAGCGTGTTTCATGGCGCCGCCCCTAACGCGCGGGACGGTGGCAAGGGAACCAGTTTCGCTTGGGCGCGCGCTAGCTGCGGTTGCGCTGGCAGGGCCCGAGGCTCTGCTGCACGAACGCGAAATCCTCCGCCGCCTGCGCCTGCGATGCCGGATCGTCCGACAGCATCGCATCGCGCGGCAGCTGGTCGGGCAGGAAGCACGCGATGCGATACCAGGCGAGCGTGTCGCGCGCCGGCGGGCGCGCGGCCTGGTCGACGATCTCGCTCCACGACACGCCCCATACCGGGCTCATGTTCGGCCGACGCACGACCGTGATCGAAACCGGCCCTTCGCCATCGGTGTTGAGGAAGATCTGCGTTTCCGATTCGCCCGCGAGGTTGCCGGGGATCGACAGGATGTCGCGCACGCCGACGACCGTGGGCGGCGCATCGGGTTCGGCCATCTCCGCGAGAATCGGGCGCAGCCGCGCCTCGAACTCGGGGTTCCACGGCAGTTGCGCGGTGGGGCCGACCAGCTGCACCTCACCCGGGCGACCCTGCCCGGCGCGGGCGAACAGGATCACCTGCTGCTTCTTCAGCTTCGGGGGATCGCCATCCTCGTCCACCGGCACGTCGACCAGATACCTGAGCGATTCGCCGATCGGCCTGCTGCCGCCGATCAGCGCGACCGTCTGCGCCTCGATATAGAGCCGCGCATGGCCCGGCGTGACATTGGGCGCGCGTTCGGCGGACAGCTTCGCCTGATCGCGAATCTCGGCATGGATCACGAGATTGGCGCGGTCCGCAAGGTCGGCCAGATCGGCATAAGTCGCGCCGCCGTTCGGCGAGGGCGGGACGGGCGCGGGCTGCGCCAAGGCGCCCGAACACGCCGCCAGCAGTCCGCTCGCAGCCAGAATCGACAGCTTTTTAAGATATTGAGTATGGGCCATAAATATTCCGTATGAAATCCGGATCGCAATTTCGTGAACCGATTCGCGCTTGCTGCGTTCCAAGACTTGCGCGCGTGAATCGGCCGTTAACCGATAAAGCGTTTGCGCGGGTTTGGCATCGAAGCTAAGGATTGCGCCGGTCCGGGGCAACCATAAGACAAGATGCCGCGGACGGGCCCGTGCCGGGCCTCCCGGCGCAGTGGCCCTTACGGCCTTCGCGCTTCGGGTATCGGCCGGCAGGGTGGACATTTGGGATTGCCCTCTGGCAAGGGATTTGCTTGTCGTGAGGAGAGACGCCGGGCCCGCGCCCGGCGAGAGACGATGGAGTGAAGCGACTGAATGGCCTACTCTGACCAACAAATGAGTGCTAACCGGATGATCGCCATAGTCGTTGTGGCGCTCGTCCATCTTCTGGTCGGATATGCGCTGATCACTGGCCTCGCCTACGAGGCGGTGTCGAAAGTGGTCGAGCGCGTGACGACGGTCGATATCGAGGAGCCGCCGCCGCCGCCTGAGGAGCCGCCGGAAGAACCGCCGCCGCCCGAGCCGGACACGGCTCCGCCGCCGCCGGTCGCGCCGCCGCCGCCGATCAGCATCGCTCCGGCGCCGCCCCCGATCCGGACGCAGCCGACGATTCCGCCGCCCGCTCCGCCGGTGCTGCGCGTGCCGCCGCCGGCACCGCCGGCTCCGCCGCCGCCGCCGCCGCCGCGGTTCCAGCCGAAGAACCCTTCGCCCCGCAACGGCGGCTGGGTCACCACGTCGGACTATCGCAGCAGCTGGATTTCGCGCGAATACACCGGCACGGCATCGTTCACCCTTCGGGTTGGCGCCAACGGTCGCGTCGAATCGTGTTCGGTCACCGGTGGTTCCGCGCCGTCCGAACTCAAGGACGCCACCTGCAGCCTCATCCAGCGCCGAGCACGCTTCGATCCCGCCACCAACGGCAATGGCGACGAGGTTGCCGGAAACTTCTCCGGTTCGGTTCGCTGGGAGATTCCGGACTAACGACTTTCCCGCCGTCGCGCAGGGCGCGGCGGCGGACCCGATCAACCCGTATTGCTTCTTTCTGAGAGGACTTTCGCAATGATTATCGAACTTCTTGCCGCCGCCGGCGCCGAGGCCGCCCCCCAGAACTCCTTCGGCTTCATGGAAGCCATGGAACAGGGCGGCGTCATCGCCTGGTCGATCTTCGCCGTGCTCGTCATCATGTCGGTTGGCTCGTTCTACATCCTGATCACCAAGCTGCTCGAGCAGCAGAAGGTGTTCAATCAGTACAAGAACGTACGCAGCGGCTTCTGGCGCGCGGGCACCATTCGCGAAGGCGCGACCAAGCTCGACAAGAACAGCGCCTGGCGCCAGCTCGTCGACGACGCTCTGTCGGCCGAAGACCAGCATGGCAAGATGACCGACAGCCTCGAAGCGCACGACTGGCTGCACGGCTCGCTGAACCGCTCGGAAGCGGCGATCAACGCCAAGCTCGCCGGTGGTCTGCCGTTCCTCGCCTCGGTCGGTGCGACCGCGCCGTTCGTCGGCCTGCTCGGCACCGTCATCGGTATCTACCGCGCGCTGATCAACATCGGTCTCGCCGGTTCGGCCTCGATCGACAAGGTCGCCGGTCCCGTCGGTGAGGCGCTGATCATGACCGCGATCGGTCTGCTCGTCGCCGTGCCCGCGGTGCTGGCCTACAACTGGCTGCAGAGCCGCAACAAGCGGATCGCCGAGCTGCTCTCGGGCTTCTCGACCGACATCCTCGCCAACATCAACTCCAAGGGTGCCGTGAAGCCCGCGGTCATCACCAAGACCTCGACCCAGCAAGCTGGCAAGGCCGCGGCGACCGCACCGGCCACCAAGCCGGTCGCGGGTACAACGACCACGACCACGACCACCAAGCGCTGATGCCGTTCGCCGGGCCGGCTCGGCCGGTCCGGCGAGGCAACCCAAACGGATTAGTTGGATAGGATATACCCATGGCGATTTCGACGGGAGGCGGCGGCCAGGAAACGCCCATGTCGGACATCAACACGACGCCGCTCGTGGACGTGATGCTGGTGCTGTTGATCATCTTCCTCATCGCGGTTCCGGTCGCGATCCAGACGATCGAGAAGCTGCGCATCCCGGTGTTCGAATCGACCGAATCGAAGGACAAGGTCGAAAATCTGCAGCTCACCGTGAGCACCACCGACGCTAGCGGGCGCAGCGCGGGCGAGCCCGGCTTCGAAGGTGCCGCGCGCGAAGGGCAGTGCCGGGTCTACTTCAACAACACGACCCCGGTGGATTCGCAGGAACTCTACGACCAGGCGTTCCAGCGTCTCGACGCGATCGTGCAGCGCGCGGGCGGGCCCGAGGCGATCATGGACGACCCCGATGCGATCCCGCAGGTCCACATCCGCGGCGATGTCAACGCGCCGTGGCAGTGCGTGGCGGGCGCGATCTACAACGTGCAGGCGGCCGGCTATCCGACCATCGGCTTCATCTCCAACCCGGTCGATCCCAACGGCTGATCGGGCGGGACGGACAGAATTCAGGAGTAGCCCACCATGGCAATGTCAGGCGGCCGCGACGACGGCTCACCGATGATGGAAATGAACACGACGCCGTTGATCGACGTCATGCTCGTGCTTCTCATCATGTTCATCATCACCATCCCGGTGGCGACGCACTCGGTCGACATCGACCTTCCGGCGCCGAACCCCAACCCGCCGCCCGAAGACCAGATCGATCCGATCAAGAACAAGATCGTCATCAATCAGGCCGGCGAGATCCTGTGGAACGGCGATTCGATCGATCAGGGCGAACTGGTCCGCAACCTCGAGATCAGCAAGAACATCGATCCCGAGCCCGAACTGCAGTTCGAGCCCGAGCAGTTCGCCAGCTACGATCTTTCGGTGAAGGTCCTCAACATCATCAAGGGATCGGGCGTGAGCAAGTTCGGCTTCGTCGGCAACGAGAAGTACCGCGCGTTCGGCAAGGCGCCCGGAGCCTGAACCGCGCGATCCGCGCCGTAGATTTTCAGAAGGGGGCGGAACGATCCGCCCCCTTTTCTTTTGCCCCGCCCCCTTTTGCCGCCGCCGCTGTAGCGAAGGCGCACCTGGACTATGCAATCATAGGGCGTCACGAAGTTCGGCTTCGTCGGCAACGAGAAGTACCGCACCTTCGCCGCCCGCTGACCCGCGCTAGCCGTCTTCGTCTTCGGGCGGCGCGTCGACCCGCATCGCTTCGGCCGCGAGGCTCTCCGCCTCCAGCAGCAACTCCTCGTCGACCGCGCCCTGTGGCAACGCCTCGCGCCCGATCATGGTCATCACCGGCACCGCGAGCGGGCTGACCCGGTCGAGCTCGACATGCACCAGTTGCTCGGCCGAACGTTCGAGCAGGTCGGCCAACCGGCCCACGTCGGTCAGCCGAGCGCGCGCGTCGGCCCATGCCGCCTCCAACAACACGTGGTCGGGCTCGTACTTGCGCAGTACGTCGTAGATCAGGTCGGTCGAAAAGGTGACTTGCTTGCCCGTCTTGCGCTTGCCCGGATGCTGGCGCTCCACCAGCCCGGCGATCACCGCCACTTCGCGAAACGCGCGGCGCAGCAAGTGCGAATCCTGCACCCAGTCGACGAATTCGTGCGCGAGGATATCGGGCGAAAGCAGCGGCGCCGGATCCGCCACCGGCCGCAGCCCCCAGACCGCGAGCGAATAGTCGTTGGCGACGAAGCCGCCGGGCACCATCCCCCGGTCCTCCATCCGTCGGGTGATGAGCATGCCGAGGCTCTGGTTCGCGTTCCACCCGTCGAAGGTGTAGTAGACGCTGTAGTGCTTCTTCGCGTGCGGAAAGCTTTCTACCAGCAGCTCGCCCGGCCCCGGCAGGCAGCTGCGCCAGTCCTGCACCTCCAGCCATTCGCGCACGTCGTCGGGAAACCGTGCCCAGCCCGCGCGATCGACCAGCATCGCACGCACCCGCTCGGCCAGATGCGTGGTCAGCGGCAGCCGCTGCCCGCCGTACGAGGGGATCGTGGCCGAGCTTTTGGCGGCGCGGACGATCACCTCCATGTCCTTGACCTGCTCGACCTCGAGGCTGGTGCCGGCGAAGAAGAACGTATCGCCGGTTGAGAGCGAGGCCGCGAAGCGCTCCTCGACCTTGCCGAGCTGGCGACCATTGCGGAACCGCACCGTGAGCATTTCGGAATCGACGATGATCCCCGCGTTCATGCGGTGCCGCGCGGCGTGTTCGGGATGCGTCAGCCGCCACACGCCTTCGCGATCGCGCACGATGCGCTTGAAGCGGTCGTAGGCGCGCAGCGCGTATCCGCCGTTCTCGACGAAGCCGAGCACGCGGCTCCACACAGCCTCGTCCACCCAGGCATAGGCGAGGCTCGATCGCACTTCGGCCAGCAGCGCCCGTTCATCGAACGGCGCGGCGCAGGCACAGGCCATCACGTGCTGCGCCAGCACGTCGAGCCCGCCGGGCCGGAAATCCTCGCCGTCGCGCTGGCCCGCGTCCACCGCGTCCTTCGCCGCGGTCGCCTCGAGGAATTCGAAGCGATTGCCGGGCACCAGGATCGCGCGGCTCGGCTGGTCGAGCCGGTGGTTGGCGCGCCCGATGCGCTGGAGCAGGCGGGAAGATCCCTTGGGCGCCCCCATTTGCACCACGCAGTCGATATCGCCCCAATCCACCCCGAGATCGAGGCTGGCGGTGGCGACCAGCGCGCGCAGTTCCCCGCGCGCCATCGCGCCTTCCACCTTGCGCCGTGCTTCCTTGCTCAGGCTGCCGTGGTGGACACCGATCGGCAGGGTATCCTCGTTCAAGTCCCACAGGAGCTGGAACACGAACTCGGCGAGGAAGCGGGTGTTGGTGAAGATCAGCGTGGTGCGGTTGCGGCGGATTTCTTCGTAGAGCTGGGGGATCGCCCAACGGCCCGCGTGCCCGCCCCACGGCACGCGCTCCTCCTCGGGGAGCAGGATCTCGACCTCGGCCGGCGCGCCCGCCTCGCCCGCGACAAGCTCGACGGCCTCGATCTCTCCCCAGGGCGCGAGCCATTCGCGGAACGCTTCCGGGTCGGCGACCGTAGCCGACAGGGCCGCGCGCTGCATGTCGGGCGCGATCGCCTGCAGGCGCGACAGCGCGAGCGTCAGCAGGTCGCCGCGCTTGCCGGTGGCGAAGGCGTGAACCTCGTC
Source organism: Pelagerythrobacter sp. (assembly GCF_041912895.1). Classification (NCBI taxonomy): domain Bacteria; kingdom Pseudomonadati; phylum Pseudomonadota; class Alphaproteobacteria; order Sphingomonadales; family Erythrobacteraceae; genus Pelagerythrobacter; species Pelagerythrobacter sp. Next base: position 185,596 of record NZ_JAYSGI010000002.1, read on the forward strand.
GATCACCACGCGCTTCAGCCCGGCGAACATCTGGAAACTGTCGGGGTAACTCAGCAGCAGCGAGAGCGATTCGGGCGTAGTCAGCAGCACGTTGGGCGGCTTGCTGCGCTGGCGGCGCTTGCGGTCCCCCGGCGTATCCCCGCTGCGCGTCTCGATGCGGATCGGCAGACCCATCTCCTCGACCGGAGCGACGAGATTGCGCTGCACGTCGTGTGCGAGCGCCTTCAGCGGCGAGACATAGAGCGTGTGCAGGCCTTCAGGCGGCTCCGCGCCCCGGCTCGGGCAGAATGCCGCCAGCGTCGGCAGGAACCCGGCGAGCGTCTTGCCTGCGCCGGTGTCCGCGACGAGCAGCGCGTGCCGCCCGGCGTCGCTGGCAGCGAGCATTTCCGCCTGATGCCGCCGCACACGCCAGCTACGCCCGGCGAACCAGCCGGCGATTTCCGGCGGGATAGCCGCGTCAGAAGCTTTCGTCGTCACCCGACACTTCGGTTGCGGCGGCCTCCAGATCGGCCACCGACATGCCGAGCAATCCGGCCAGACGCTCACGCTCCTGCGGGGAAAGATCCGAAACGTCGCGCGGCTCGGGCAGCGCCTCCATGCTCTCGGCCATCCGCTCCATCATCTGCGGCACCAGTTCTATGACCCTGGGCATGACCTGGGTCATTGCGGACATGACCTTCGGATCGGAATAGACGAGAAACGATTGCTCGGCGTAGCGGCCGCCTACCGACGTCGCGAAGAACTGCTTCAACGCCTCGAGGTCGGCGGTTTCGAAACGCGCGGCATAGGCATGCGCCAGACCCTCGCGATATGCCGGTTCGACCTCGTTCATCAATTCGCCCGTCACATCGAGCATGGCGGCCCCGGTTATTTCGGCGCGCTGTTCGTGCGCCGGATCGACGATTTCCAGCGCTTGCGTCAATTCACTCTCATCCAGCGCGGAAAGGCGCGCGCCATCGACGCCGAGCACTTCGGCCAGGGCGAGACGCGAGAGCGGCGCGGCGGCACCGAACATCGTGTCGAACATCGGCGCCATCGTCTCGTTTATCATCTTCGCATAAGTGCCGGGCGGAAAGAGAAGCGCGACGACCTCGGTCGCCAGCGGTACACGCGCTTCTTGCTCAGGGGAAAGCGGCTCGCTGGCGAACATCGCCGAATACATTTCAGTCAGTTCGGCGTGGTCCGCCGCCATGGCATCCGACACGGACGCGCTTTCCTCGCTCGTCTGCGCCATCGCCGATGCGGAGGTCAGCAAAACGGCGGCGGCGAGGATCGTCTTCATGGGGACACGTCTCCGTTTCGAGATCAATGCCCGGCCTGCGCGCCGCGTTCCAGCCCCGACAGCGCGAGCTGCTCGTCGATCTGCGCCATCAGCCGTTCGAGCCCCGCCTCGCTGTCGCTTTCCGCGCGCGCGACGAGCACGTCCTGCGTGTTGGAGGCGCGCAGCAGCCACCAGCCGTCGTCGGTGGTGACGCGCACGCCGTCGGTGTCGTCGACTTTCGCCGGGCTGTCCGCCAGCCGCGCCGCGACTTCGTCGATCGCAGCGAACTTGCGGCTCTCGTCCACCTGGAAGCGCATCTCTGGCGTGTTGATCATCGCCGGCATGGCGGAGCGCAAGTCGGTGACCGAACAGCCCAGACGAGCACTGGCGGCGAGCAGGCGCACACCAGCATAAAGCGCGTCGTCGAAGCCGTAGTATTCGTCGGCGAAGAACACGTGGCCGCTCATCTCGCCCGCCAGCGGCGCGCCCGTCTGCTTCATTTTGGACTTGATCAGTGAGTGTCCGGTCTTCCACATCACCGGCTGCCCGCCATGCGCGCCGACGTGATCGAACAGCGCGCGGCTGGCCTTCACGTCGGCGATCACCGTCGCGCCGGGCTGGCGGGCGAGCAGATCCTCGGCATAGATCATCAGCAGCTGGTCGCCCCAGATCACCCGGCCCTCGCCGTCGATCGCCCCGATGCGGTCGCCGTCGCCGTCGAAAGCCACCCCGAAATCGAGGTTCTTTTCCGCGACCAGCGCGCGCAGGTCGGCCAGATTCGCCTCGACCGTGGGATCGGGATGATGATTGGGAAAGTCGCCGTCGACATCGGTGTAGAGCAGGTGGTGTTCGCCCGGCAGGCGCGCGGCGAGCGCCTCGAGCGCGGGGCCGGCGGCGCCGTTCCCCGCGTCCCACCCGACGCGCAGCCCCTCGAGCCCGGCACGGTCGATCCCGTCGAGGCCGGACAGCAGCCGCTCGACGTATTCGCCGAGCACGTCGCGCTCCTCGACCGCGCCGGTTCCGTCGCGCCACGCCCCTTCCGCCGCCAGCCGGCCGAGCTGCTGGATGTCCTCGCCGAAAAACGGTCGGCCCTGAAACACCATCTTGAAGCCGTTGTAGTTGGCGGGATTGTGGCTGCCGGTTATCTGGATACCGCCATCCACCTCTTCGGCTGACGCTTCCGCGTAATAAAGCATCGGGGTCGGCCCCATGCCGATCCGCACCACATCGCACCCGCTCGCGGTCAGCCCCTCGACCAGCGCGTGTTCGAGCGTGGGCGAACTCACCCGCCCGTCGTAACCGACCGCGACCGTGCGCCCGCCCGCCGCCTGCAACAGCGTCGCGAAGACGCGGCCGATCGCGCGGGCATCGTCGGGGCCGAGCGTTTCGCCGATGATCCCGCGAATATCGTATTCGCGCAGGACGGTGGGGTGGAATTCGTGCGGCATGCGGTCCCTTCAGCTCTCGTCGGGCAATTCGCCGAGCAACAGGTCGCGCGCGGCGTTCGCCTCGTGCACTTGCGCTCCGGTCCCGCCCCGATCGGGGTGGACCACGGTCACCAAACGCTTGTGCGCGGCGATTATTTCCTTGCGGTCGGCATTCGCGCGCACCCCGAGCAGTTCGCGCGCGCGAAACAGCGCCTGGCTGCGGATCGAGCCGCCGCGCAGATACTCCCAAGGCCATTTGCCCAGCAACATGCGGCAGGCCACGGCGATCGCCGCGGCGATGAGGATCAGCCGCAGCACCCGCTCAGGCCGCTTCGAGCGTGGGCGCCTGCCGCGCGGGATCGGGCAGGTTGAGCCAGGCGACCAGCGTGCGCAGCTCCTGCCGCGCGACGAGGTGGCTGGTGCCCAGTTCGCCCAAGTGCCCCTTGTCGAGCAGCGTCAGGCCCGAGGGGAACAGCTCGCGGTAGATCACCCGCTCGGACAGGCCTTTGGCCGCGCGAAAACCGGCGCGCTTGGAAAGCTCGCCCAGCGCACGCTCGATCCGCTGCATGTTGCGCGCCTCGACATGGCCGGTGCGGTTGCGCACCACCGCCCAATCGATCTCCTGCCGCCGCTGGAGCGCGCGCGCCTTGCGCGTTTCCCAGATCAGCTCGGCGTAGAAGCTGAGGCGGCGGACCTTGAACGTCTCGGCATCGACCTGTCCGATCAGGTCGAAATCGACGAAGCTGTCGTTGAGCGGAGTGACCAGCGTGTCCGCGCCGGTCGCGGCGTGGCGGGCCAGCGGATCGTCGCGCCCCGGCGTGTCGATGACGAGAAAATCGGCGCCTTCGCCCAGCCGCGCCAGCTCGCTGTCGAGCGCCTCCACGCTCTCGCCGCGAAACACCGCGGAGCGCGCGCCGGGCAGCTCGATCCCGCGCCGCGCCTCGGTCTCGCGCCGGTTTTCGAAATAGCGGTCCATCGTGCGCTGGCGCGAATCGAGATCGAGCGCCGCCACCTTCGCCCCGCGATAGGCCAGCGCGACTGCGACATGCACGGCGGTGGTCGACTTGCCGGTGCCGCCCTTCTCGTTGGCGAAGACGATGCGGTGCGGGCGGTGCGGGGGCATTTCGGCGGGCACGGGGCGGCGGGCTTCCTGTCTGTTGTCTTTGCCGGGCGCCAGCGGCTAGTTGGCCCCCACGCCCGCTTTATCGGAGGCCATACCCCCGTGCAAACCGCCAGAGAGCTTGATGTGTTGAGAACGGCCGTCGCCGCCTTCCGCGATGCGGGCGAGACGGTGGCGCTGGTGCCGACGATGGGCGCGCTCCACGAAGGGCACCTGACGCTGGTGCGCGCGGCGAAAGCGCGGGCCGACCGGGTGGCGGTGTCGATCTTCGTCAACCCCACGCAGTTCGGCCCGAACGAGGATCTCGCGGCCTATCCGCGCCAGTTGGCCGAGGATTCGGCGATGCTGGAAGCCGAAGGGGTCGACCTGCTGTGGGCCCCGGACGCGGGCGAGATGTATCCCGAGGGCTTCGCCAGCGCGATCTCGGTCGCTGGCGTGAGCGAGGGGTTCTGCGGCGCGAGCAGGCCCGGCCATTTCGATGGCGTGGCGACCGTGGTGGGCAAGCTGTTCAACCAGGTCCGCCCCGATGTGGCGCTGTTCGGCGAGAAGGACTGGCAGCAACTCGCGGTGATCCGCCGCATGGCGCGCGACCTTGACCTGATGCAGCCGCACGCCGATGCCATCCTGGGCGTGCCGACCGTGCGCGAGGCGGACGGGCTCGCGATGTCGAGCCGCAACCGGTATCTCTCGTCCGACCAGCGCGCCGCCGCCGCCACGCTGCCGCGTGCGATGGGCGAGGCGATCGCACGGATCGAGGCGGGCGAACCGGCGCGTGCCGCGCTGGTCGCGCTGGAAGAGAAGCTGCTCGCCGCCGGGTTCGGGCAGGTCGACTACGCCGGCCTCGCCGACGCCGCCAGCCTTGAGCCCATCGACGCCCCCGGAGAGCGCCCCGCCCGCCTGATGGTCGCCGCGCGCATCGGCGGAACGCGGCTGATCGACAACATGGCGGTGGAGCCGCCCCGCCGGTAAAGAGGCGGCTGCCCGGATCTACCCCGTGGCGCCGCCGGGCCCTTTGGATCTGCCGCAAACGGTGGTGAAACCCGCCGCCATGAACTCGGCCATGCGCTGCCTGACAGCCGCGAAGTCGTTCGAATCGCACGCTCCCCCCGACAGCTTGTCGATCCGCCCGGTCCGCGCGAGCGTCAGGGTGAGCGCACCGGACACGAAGTGATAGCCCCAGAACAGGTCCGCTTCGGAGCAGTCCGGCAGGGCTTTGCGCAACAATTCCACCAGGCGCAGGACGGCGCTGTCGAAATTGTCGTCCATCAACCGGGCGCCCCATTCGGACGAATTGTTGATGAGCCCCGCGAGCGCGCCGTAATTGCGCCATTCCTCGCCGCTGTCGTAGAGTTCCAGATTGGTGTCGAGAAAGGCGTGCAGCGCGCCGGCCACGGTGATGTCGCCGCCCGCCTCCCGCTCGTAGCGGTCCATCGCCGCCACCCGCTTCTCGTTCACGAGCGGCGCGCGGCGCGCCACGACCTGCTCGAAGAGCGCTTCCTTATCGTCGAAATAGTAGTGGATCAACGACGTATGGACGCCAACCTCCTCGGCGATGTCCTTCAGCGTCACCCCGAAGAAACCGCGCCGGGAGAAGAGATATTCGCCCGCATCGAGGATCTGGGCGATCGTCGCTTCGCGCTGCTGCGCCTTGGTTACGCGCTTGCGCTTCGGCGCCTGACCGCGCGGCGGCGTCTCGGCGGATTTTCCTTGCTGCATCGTCAATCCCTGTTTGCGCGACGATCGTAGATGCCTCACCGCCGTTTGGCACCCCGTTTCACCTGACGCCGGTCAGAAGCGCCCGGTGATCCGCACGCCATATTGCCGTGGCGGCGCGGCGTAGCGGAAATTGCCGTTGGTCGCGGCGACGTAGGTCAGGTCGGTGGCGTTGGTGATGTAGCCGGTGACCGACAGGCGATCGACATCGAGCGTCAGTTGCGCGTTGAAGATGTCGCGCGGAACGAGCCGGTCGCCACGCGCCTCGTCCTGGAACAGCGTGCCGAAGCTTTCGGAAATATGGGCGTAATCGACACGCGGGGTCAGCGTGACGCCACCGCCCAGCGCAAGCGCATATTGCACGCCGACGTTGCCGGTGAATTCGGGCGCGTAAGGCGTCCTGCGGCCGGTCAGGTCGGTACATGTCGGCGAGGCCGGGCCGGTCAGCGGATCGCAGGAGCCGGTCGGACGCAGGCGCGGATCGGCGGCGAAGAACTGGCCGAACTCCGAGTGAAGATAGCCGATGCCGAGATCGATGCCGAGCGGGCCGAAGCTCGCCTGAGCCGACGCTTCCACACCGGCGAGCGTGGTGGCCGAAGGTATGTTCTGGAACGGGCTGGTTTGCGGCAGTTCCGGATCGGCGATCCGAACCTGGAAATCCTTGTAGCGATTGTAATATCCGCCCAGCTGCGTGCGCAACCTGCCGTCGAGGAACGTCCCTTTCCAGCCGATCTCGTAATCGGTGACGTGCTCGGGCTCGAAAGACTGGGTGGCCGGCGTCCTCGAAGCGACGTTGAGCCCGCCGCTCTTGTAGCCGGTGGCGACGAAGGCGTAGAAGAAGTGGTCCCTGCTCGCCTGCCAGTTGAGCGCGACCTTTCCGGTCACCGCGTCGTCGTCGTACTTGCTGTCAGTCGGGAAGATCACCGTCGCGCCGGCCGCCGTCACGCTGCGGAGCCGACCGATGTTCTCGAATGTCGAGCGCGAATAGCGGACGCCGCCCTCGATCTGCAGGCCATCGGCGATTTCGTAGCCGACCTGGGCGAACCCCGCGGTGTTCGACTTGATCGAGAGGCCTTCGGTGAAGTTGACCGTGCCCAGCGCATTGCGGGTGAAGAACCGGCCATCGGGATACGTGCCCTTGTCGTGCTGATAGTAGGCGCCGAGAATCCACGTGAACGGGCCGGTGTCGGGCGAGATCACGTTGATCTCCTGCGAGAGTATCCGCTCGTCCGAGATGAAGTTGTAGATGGTCGAGGCGGCCGCCACCGCCGCCGGCGCCGACGATCCCGGGATGGTCGCATCGAGATCGCCGACCGCCGCGCTGGTGCCTTTCTGGAAGCCGCTGATCGAGCGGATCTCGACCCCGCCCCCGGTGGTGTAGCTCGCGTTCAGCACGATCCGTCCGAAATCGTCCTGGCCTTCGTTGATCGCGGCGTTGTTCGCGACCTCGAACGGGTTGCCGGTGTCCGTCGCGAGATCGGCTGCGTAGCCGCCCTTGTCGATATTGTTGTAGTCGCCCTTCAGCAGGATGCGGACTTGATCGGTCGGCTCCCACAATAGGCTGCCGCGAACGCTGTTGCCTTCGAGCCGGCCGGGATGCCCGCCATAGCCGCCCGCGATATCGTAGAAACTGTCGCGCACCTCGCGGTTGAACGCGAGGCGGACGGCGAGCGTGTCGCTGACCGGCACATTGAGCGCGCCCTGCGTGCGCACGTTGTCGTAGTTGCTGATCTGCACCTGGCCATAGCCGTGGACGCCATCGAATTGCGGATCGCGCGAGGTGATGAAGATCGCTCCGCCGGTGGCGTTCTGGCCGACGAACGTCCCCTGCGGCCCACGCAGAACCTCGACGCTGGCGATATCGTAGTACGGTTCTGATTGGAAATACCCGGGGAAGATCGCGACCCCGTCGCGATAGGTCACGACGCCGACATTGATCGCAGCGCCGCCCGTGGCCTTGCCGACGCCGCGGACATTCACTTGGTTGCCCTGACCGAAGTTCTGAACGGTGAGCGACGGCGCGGCGAACTGGAGATCGTCGACCGAGAGCACGTTCTTCCGCTCGAGATCTTCTCCGGTCAGCACGGTCGCGGCGACGCCGGTGCGCTGAAGGCTCGTATTGCGGCGTTCGGCGGTGACCACGATCTCGCCAAGCTCGCCATCCGAAGCGTCAGCCTGCTGCGGCGCGGCGGCGGAAGCGCTCGATTGTGCGGAACCGGGAGGTTGTTCGGCTTGCGCAGCCGCACTGGCGCTCCAGGCCAGAGCAGCGATCGAAACGGCGGCAAAAAGGCGTCTGTCCACGAACCTCTCCCATGTCGGCCTGCTCTGTCGGCAGGTGCGTTCGATCTGGAACCGCCGGCGATCGGTGTCAATATACATTCACACATGAATGCATATTATTGTGTTAGCGTTTGCATGGTTATGGTGCGAGCGGACGGCCGCGCCGCTGACGGGCGAAACTGGTTGCCGCGGTGTGAAATGGGGGCAGGCGGTTGCGCGAAAGCTGAAGCAGATGGCTACGAGATTTTCGCGGATGTCCGGAGGAGCGCTGTTGGAGCGGGTAGCGGGAATCGAACCCGCATAACTAGCTTGGAAGGCTAGGGCTTTACCACTAAGCTATACCCGCTCGCTCGGCGCATGCCGCTTGCCACCTTTGGCGCGGGTTCGTCAATATCGCGTTTCGCCGCCTTGGGTGAACACCAGCGCTTGCCGGGGGGCAAGGAAATCGGGCTTTGCCCATGGCCACGAGTTTTCTAGCGAGCGAGCCACCCTTCCCCGATCCAAGATATTACGCCACAGGCCATTCATGCACACGCTGACCCATCTCGAGCGGCTCGAGGCCGAGAGCATCCATATCATGCGCGAGGTCGTGGCCGAGGCGCAGCGGCCCGTCATGCTCTATTCGGTGGGCAAGGACAGCGCGGTGATGCTGCACCTCGCGCGTAAGGCCTTCCATCCCGCGCCGCCTCCCTTCCCGCTGCTCCACGTCGATACCACGTGGAAGTTCAAGGCGATGTACGCGATGCGCGACCGGATGGCCGAGAAGGCGGGAATGGAGCTGCTCGTGTGGCACAATCCCGAGGCGCAGGAGCGGGGGATCAACCCGTTCGACCACGGCGCGCTGCACACCGACATGTGGAAGACACAAGGGCTGAAGCAGGCGCTCGACCACTACGGCTTCGACGCGGCGTTCGGCGGCGCGCGGCGCGACGAGGAAAAGAGTCGCGCGAAGGAGCGCATCTTCAGCTTCCGCACCGCCAGCCACGGATGGGATCCGAAGAACCAGCGGCCCGAGTTGTGGAACCTCTACAACGCGCGGAAATCCCCACGGAATCAAAATGGGGGCGAGAGCATCCGGGTATTCCCGCTGTCGAACTGGACCGAGCTCGACATCTGGCAGTACATCATGGCCGAGGGGATCGACATCGTGCCGCTCTACCTCGCCGCGCCGCGCCCGACGGTCGAGCGCGACGGGCTGCTGCTGATGGTCGACGACGAGCGCTTCCCGCTCGAGCCGGGCGAGGAGCCGGTCATGCGCTCGATCCGCTTTCGCACGCTTGGCTGCTATCCACTCACCGGCGCGGTCGAGAGCGAAGCGGCGACGCTGAGCGAGGTCGTGCAGGAAATGCTACTGACCACCACCAGCGAGCGGCAGGGCCGCGCGATCGACAAGGACGAGGGCGGCGTCGGCATGGAGAAGAAGAAGCAGGAGGGGTACTTCTGATGGCCGATCAGGCTTTTCCCGAGCCGGTCTACCAGACCGACGCGCTGATCGCCGAGGATATCAACGCCTACCTCGAGCAGCATCAGAACAAGGGGCTGCTGCGCTTCATCACCTGCGGCAGCGTTGACGACGGCAAGTCCACCTTGATCGGGCGGCTGCTCTACGATTCGAAGATGATCTTCGAGGACCAGCTCGCCAGCCTCGAATCGGATTCGAAGAAGCAGGGTACGCAGGGGCAGGAACTCGACTTCGCGCTGCTGGTCGACGGGCTTGCCGCCGAGCGCGAGCAGGGCATCACGATCGACGTCGCCTATCGCTTCTTCGCGACCGAAAAACGCAAGTTCATCGTCGCCGACACGCCGGGGCATGAGCAGTACACGCGCAACATGGTGACGGGCGCGAGCACCGCCGACCTTGCGGTGATCCTCGTCGACGCGCGCAAGGGCGTGCTGGTGCAGACGCGGCGCCATTCGTACCTCGCGCACCTGATCGGCATCCGCCACCTGGTGCTGGCGGTGAACAAGATGGACCTGGTAGATTACGATCAGAAAACCTTTGACGACATCGTTGCGGAATATCGCGCCTTCGCGGAATCGATCGGGATCGAGACGTTCACCGCGATTCCGATTTCGGGCTTCAAGGGCGACAACATCACCGCTGCGCCTTCGGGCAACACGCCGTGGTACGACGGGCTGAGCCTCGTCGAACATCTCGAGACGGTCGAGATCGCGAATGCCGCGGCGCAGGCGCGCCCCTTCCGCATGCCGGTCCAATGGGTCAACCGCCCCAACCTCGACTTCCGCGGCTTTGCCGGCCTGATCGCGAGCGGCAGCGTGAAGCCGGGCGATCCGGTGCGCGTCGTGCCTTCGGGCAAGACGAGCACGGTGAAAGCCATCTCGACTTTCGACGGCGATCTGGACGAGGCGGTGGCCGGACAATCGGTCACGCTGACGCTGGCCGACGAGATCGATTGCTCGCGCGGCGACGTGATCGCGGCGGCGGGCGATCCGCCCGAGGCTTCCGACCAGTTCGAGGCGACGATCGTGTGGATGAGCGACGAGGCACTGAAGCCCGGCCGCGGCTACTGGCTCAAGCTCGCCGCACAGACCGTGACCGCCACGGTGCAGGAGCCGAAGTACGAGATCAACGTGAATGCCGTCGGGAGTTCGGGCGAGCACTTGGCGGCCAAGACGCTGGGGCTCAACGCGATCGGAGTGGCCGAACTGCACACCGAGAAGCCGATCGTGTTCGAACCCTACGAGCGCAGCCGCGCCCTCGGCGGGTTTATCCTGATCGACAAGATGACCAACGCCACGGTCGGCGCGGGCATGCTGCATTTCAGCCTGCGCCGGGCGCAGAACGTGCACTGGCAACCGACCACCGTGAGCCGCGACGATCATGCGGGGCTGAAGAACCAGAAGCCGCGCGTGCTGTGGTTCACCGGGCTTTCGGGGTCGGGCAAGTCGACCATCGCCAACGCGGTCGAACAGAAGCTCGCGCTGATGAACCGGCACACTTTCCTGCTCGACGGCGACAACGTGCGCCATGGGCTCAACAAGGATCTCGGTTTCACCGAGGCCGACCGGATCGAGAACATCCGCCGCGTGGGTGAAGTGGCGAAGCTGATGACCGATGCCGGGCTGATCGTGCTCACCGCCTTCATCAGCCCGTTCCGCGCCGAGCGGCGCATGGTGCGCGAGATGATCGGCGAGGAGTTCGTGGAAATCTTCGTCGACACCCCGCTGGAGGTGGCCGAGCAGCGCGACGTCAAGGGCCTCTACAAAAAGGCACGCAGCGGCACGCTGAAGAACTTCACCGGGATCGACAGCCCCTACGAGGAGCCCGAGACCGCCGAAATCCGCGTCAACACGGTGGACATGACGGTCGAGGAAGCGGCCGACTACATCATCGCGAAAATTCTGCCCCTGAAATGACCGACGCCCAGCTCGCCGCGCATCTGGCCACAGTCGCCGGACGCATCCTGATCGAAGTGCGCGAGAGCGGGCTGTTCGAAGGCAAGCCGCTCGGCAGCGCGGGAGACGAGGTTTCGAACAAGTTCCTGCTCCACGCGCTCAAGGTCCAGCGGCCCGACGACGGCGTGCTGTCGGAGGAAAGCCGCGACACGCTGACCCGGCTGGACGAGGAGCGGGTGTGGATCGTCGATCCGGTCGACGGCACCCGCGAATACGGCGAGGCGCGCAGCGACTGGGCGGTCCACGTCGGTCTCTCGATCGGCGGCGAGGCGAAAGTCGGCGCGGTCGCGCTGCCGGGGCTGGACGGCGGGCTGGTGCTGCGCTCGGACGAGGTCGCCCCGCTACCCGAGATGCCCGCCACCCCGCGCCTCGTGGTCAGCCGCACCCGCCCCGCGAAGGAAGCGCTGGCGGTGGCCGAAGCGATCGGCGGCGCGCTGGCGCCGATGGGTTCGGCGGGGGCCAAGGCGATGGCGGTGGTACGCGGCGAGGCGGAAATCTATCTGCATTCGGGCGGCCAGCACCAGTGGGACAACTGCGCGCCCGTCGCCGTGGCCGCCGCGCACGGCCTGCATTGTTCGCGGATCGACGGCAGCCCGCTGGTCTACAACCGGCCCGATACTACGCTGCCGGACTTGCTGATCTGCCGCCCGGAATGGGCCGAGAGGGTGCTCGCGGAAGTGCGCCGGATCGGCTGACCTAGTCGTCGCCCGCGAGGGCCTCGGCGACCGTCTTCTCTTGCGGTTCGGCTGCGTCCGTCGCTTCCGCGGGATCGCCGCCGCCGGGCAGCGCGACCGATACGTCGACCCGCCTGTTCGCCGCGCGCCCGCCCTCGTCGGGCGTGCCGTCGAGCTGCGCGTTCGGCGCGATCGGGCGCTGCTCGCCGAGCGCGATCACGCTGATCCGGTCTTCCGCCACGCCCTTTTCGACGAGCCAGTCACGGACCATTTCCGCGCGCCGCTCGGACACGCGCAGGTTGGCTTCGTCGTCGCCGACCGAATCGGTGTGGCCGCGCAGCACGATCGCGCCGCCTTCGGCCGTCTGCGGCGAAGCCACTATGGCCTCGAGATCCGCGATCGCGGCGTCGGACAGCTCGCCGCCGGCTTCCGCGAACGACACGCTCGCCTCGAGCGGCTCCAGCTCGGGTTCGATCCGCTCGACCGCCACGTCGGGGCGGATGATCGACGCTTGCGTCGGCGAAGGCGACGCGGTGGGGCTTGGTTCGGGCGCCGGGGTTTCCTCGCGGTCCTGACAGCCCGCCAGCGCGAGTGCGGCCACCGCGCCCATTATCGCCCTCGTCATCGTCGATCGTGCGATCATCGCGCTCCTCCTCATGCCGGTTGCACCTGTGCGCCTTCGCCGCCGTTTTTCGGCGCTTCCTCGCTCGTCGCGCGCTTCTTCGGCGGAGTGAACGAAATCACCGTGTCGCCCGCGCGCGGATCGGGGCGGGCGGCGTGGGTGAAGAACCGCAGGTTGCCGTTCTTGCGCAACAGCAGGAGCAGATGCCCGCCTTCGGGCAGCAATTCCTGCGCGTCGTCGAAATCGAACTCCTCCGACAGCTTGGTCTTGCGGAAGATCCAGCCCTGCGCCTGCAGCGCGTTGACGTCGGCCACGCCGAACCCCGATTCGAACAGCGCGCGCCCGCGCAACGAGGGCGGGATCGCGCGCTTGTCGTCCTCGTCCGCCGCCTCGCCGAGCTGATAGACGGTGTCGCGCCCGATCTCGTAGGCGAACTCGTTGCATACCAGCGTATTGTAGGCTTCGTTGTCGGTCGCGGCGACGAGCACCTGATAGGGCGTGAGGTCGAGGTTGTGCTCGGTCGCTTCGTTCAGGATCTCGCCGTGGTAGTAGGGCAGGCCCGCGCGGCGTGCCGGGGCGAGGCGCTGCCAGCTGCCATCGACGACCATCACCGGCGTCTTGAGCGCATGCATCTGCTGCGCCAGCGCGATCGTCCACGGCGTGCTGCCGACGATGATGAGGCCGGGCCGTTCGTTACCCTTCACGCCCAGCCAGCGCGCCACGAGGTCGACCGTGAAGCCGTGCGCGACGATCGTTGCCACCACCACCGCGAAGCTCAGCCCGATCAGCACGTTGCCGTCGGAATAGCCGATGTCCGACAGGCGCAGCGCGAACAGGCCGGAAATCGCCACCAGCACGATGCCGCGCGGCGCGATCCAGGCGAGGAACAGGCGCTCGTTCCACGGCACCGAGCTGAACAGCAAGCTGGCGAGGATCGTCAGCGGGCGCACGAGGAACAGCAGCGCGAGCAGGAACAGCCCGAAGCGCCAGTTGAGATAGCTGAGTTGTTCGGCGTCGAGCGAGGCCGAGAGCACGATGAATATGCCCGAGACCAGCAGCACCGCGATGTTCTGCTTGAACGGGTGGATCGAGCGCAGGCTGGTGACGTTCATGTTGGCGAGCGCGATGCCCATCACCGTGACCGCGACGAGCCCCGCCTCGTGCTCGATCAGGTTCGAAGCGACGAACACCCCGATCACCATCGTCAGCAGCACCGGCACCTTGAGGAATTCGGGGATCAGTCCGCGCGGGAACGACCAGGCGATGAACAGCGCGGCGACATAGCCGATGCCCCCGGCAAGCACCGCAGCGATGATCAGCGGCGGCACCACTTCGAACACCGTCGCGCCCGGCGTTTCGGCGAGCATGCGGAAGTATTCGTAGGCGATCACCGCGCACAGCGCGCCGATCGGATCGTTGACGATCGCTTCCCACTTCAGGATCGCGGCGGGGCGCGGCTGCACGCTCGACTGGCGCAGCAGCGGCAGCACCACGGTGGGGCCGGTGACGACGAGGATGCCGGCGAACAGGATCGCGACCGGCCAGACCAGCCCGGCGACGTAGTAGCCGGCGAAGCTGCCGAGCAGCCAGCCGATCGGGACGCCGAAGATGACCAGCCGCCAGACCCCGTCGCCCGCATGGCGAAGCTCGCGCAGATCGAGGCTGAGCCCGCCTTCGAACAGGATCAGCGCGACGCCGATAGCGACCATCGGCTCAAGCAGGTCGCCGAAGGCATGCTCGGGATCGATCACGCCGAGGATCGGCCCGGCGAGGAAGCCGGCCGCCAGCATCAGCACGATGGCGGGCCAGCCGGTGCGCCAGGCGATCCACTGCGCGCCGATGCCGAGCACGCCGACCAGCGCGATGACGAGTCCCTGTTCCTGCATTGCCCCCGATACTCGCTGTAATGCCGTCACCCTGCAATGCCCGGCAGCCCGTTTCTATCCCGCTATCCGCCTTCGAACCGCATCAGGGCATCGACCGCCACGCCATCGGCCCGGAGCCGGTCTGCGCCGCCCAGGTCGGGCAGGTCGATCGCGAACAGCGCATGACCGACCTGCGCGCCCGCCGAACGCAGCAGTTGCGCAGCCGCCAGCGCCGTCCCGCCGGTGGCGATCAAATCGTCGACGATCACGATGTTCTGCCCGGCGGAAACCGCGTCGGGATCGATTTCCAGCCGGTCGCTGCCGTATTCGAGCGCATAGTCGATCCCGATGGTCGGCACCGGCAGCTTGCCCGGCTTGCGCACCGGCACGAAACCGATGCCGAGTTCCACCGCCACCGCCGCGCCGAAGATGAAGCCGCGCGCTTCCATGCCCGCTATGGCCTGCGCCCGCGCCGCCTTTGCCCGGTCCGCCAGATGGCCGACGGTGGCGGCAAAGCCCTGCCCGTGGGACAGGAGCGTGGTGATGTCGCGAAACGCGATCCCCTTCGCGGGAAAATCGGGCACCGTGCGGACCAGCGCCTTCAGTTCGTCGGGGCTCATCGCAGGCCTTTCCCGAAATGAAGGCGCCCCTCGCATCGCGCAGGATGGAGGGGCGCCCGGATTAGCAATGCTGCGGCGAACCGATCAGTCTTCGGCGCGGCGCGGCTTTACGCTCGACCAGACCTGCTTCTTGGCGAGGAAGGCGAGGATCGTGGCGAAGATCAGGAAGCCGACCACCGGCCAGCCCGTCTGCCGGCGCTCGACCATCTTCGGTTCGGCCGTCCAGGTCAGGAACGCGGCGACGTCGGCGCTCATCTGGCGGATGGTCGGCGCGGGGTTGCCTTCGGCATAGGTCACCTGTCCGTCCGTCGTGAGGGGGGGCGCCATCGCGAGGTTCAGGTTGGGGAAGTAACGGTTGAAGTGGAGGCCCGCCGGGGTCTCGAAGTCGGGAAACTCCTGCCGCAGTTCGTCGGGGATCGGCCCGTAGCCGGTCAGCAGCGAATAGACGTATTCGGGGCCGTGGTGGCGCGCCTTGGTCATCAGCGAAAGGTCGGGCGGAACCGCGTTGTTGTTCGCCGCCGCGGCCGCGACCGCGTTGGGATAGGGCGAGGGGAAGAAATCGGTGGGCAGGCCCGGCACGAAGGTGTTCTCGCCGGTGTCGGGGTTGATGCCGGGCACCTGATAGCTCGCCGCCTCGGCCTTGATCTGGCCTTCGGAGTAGCCGATCCCCGCAAGATCGCGGAACGCGACGTACTTGAGGCTGTGGCAGGCCGAGCAGACTTCCTTGTAGACCTGGTAGCCGCGCTGGAGCTGAGCCACGTCCCACGTGCCGACGGGGCCGTTGTGGGAGAAGCCGCCTTCGGGGCTGTGGGGCGCGAGGTGGAACTCGTGCTCCGCGGTGTGCTGCGCCTCCTCGGTCGCCCAGGTGTAGGCGCCGGTCACGAAGGACAGCAGCACGACGAGCGTGAAGCCGAGGCCGATGAGGATTGCGATAGGCCGGATCATTGCGTGTCTCTTTCTCTCGTCCTCAGGTCGCGGGCGTCGTGTTTTCGCCGAGCACGGCCTTCTTGTCCGACCCCAGCACCGCTTCGGTGATCGAATAGGGCAGCGGCTGCGGCTTCTCGAACGAAGACACCAGCGGCAGGATCACCAGGAAGTGCAGGAAGTAGTATGCGGTCGCGATCTGGCTCAGCATCACGTACGGCTCTTCGGCCGGCGCGCCGCCGCAGTAGAACAGCACCGCCATCGCGCCGAGCAGCACGTAGAAGAACTTGCGGAACAGCGGGCGGTAGTGGCCGCTGCGCACCGGCGAACGGTCGAGCCAGGGCAGGAAGAACCACATCAGGATCGCCGCGAACATCGCCAGCACGCCCCACAGCTTGGCCGGCAGGATGAAGTCCATCGTGAAGGCGCGCAGGATCGCGTAGAATGGCCAGAAATACCATTCGGGCACGATGTGCGCGGGGGTTGAGAGCGGGTTCGCCTCGATGTAGTTGTCCGGGTGGCCGAGGTAGTTCGGCAGGAAGAACACCATGATCGCGTAGAGCACGAGGATCACGCCGAGCCCGAAGCCGTCCTTCGCCGTGTAGTACGGGTGGAACGGCACGGTGTCGCTCTCGCTCTTCACCTCGACCCCGGTGGGGTTCGACGATCCGGGGATATGCAGCGCCCAGATGTGCAAGATCACCACGCCGGCGATCACGAACGGCAGCAGGAAGTGCAGCGAGAAGAAGCGGTTCAGCGCCGCGTCGTCGGGCGCGTAGCCGCCCAGCAGCCAGACCTGGAGCGGCTCGCCGACCACTGGAATCGCGCCGAACAGGCCGGTGATGACCTTCGCGCCCCAGAAGCTCATCTGCCCCCACGGCAGCACGTAGCCCATGAAGGCGGTCGCCATCATCAGCAGGAAGATGACCACGCCGAGCAGCCAGACCATCTCGCGCGGGGCCTTGTACGAGGAGTAGAAGAAGCCGCGGAAGATGTGCAGGTAGATGACGATGAAGAAAAAGCTGGCGCCGTTGGCGTGGGCATAGCGCATCAGCCAGCCCCAGTTGACGTCGCGCATGATGTGCTCGGTCTTGCCGAAGGCCACCGTGGCGTCCGCCGAATAGTGCATCGCCAGCACCACGCCGGTGATGATCTGCAGCACCAGGAAGAACCCGGCGAGCACGCCGAAATTCCACATGTAGTTGAGGTTGCGCGGCACCGGGTAACCCGCGCCGACCGCGTTGTAGACGAGCCGCGGCAGGGGCAGCTTCTCGTCGAAGAATTTCATGACCGGATTGGTCGGGGTGTATTCCTTGGCCCAGGGGAAGCTCATGTTCTGTCTCTCGCTCCTCAGCCGACCGTGATCACGGTGTCGGAAGTGAATTCATACTCGGGCACTTCGAGGTTGAGCGGTGCCGGGCCTTTGCGGATGCGCGCCGCGGTGTCGTAGTGCGAACCGTGGCAGGGGCAGAAGTAGCCGCCGAACTCGCCCTTGTTCTCGCCCTCGGCGGCGCCCAGCGGCACGCAGCCGAGGTGGGTGCACACGCCCATCGTGACGAGCACGTCGCCGTGACCTTCCTTGGTCCGCTCGGCCAGCGTCTGGGGATCGCGCAGCGAGGACACGTCGACCGCGTCGGCGGCGGCGATTTCCTGCGGCGTCAGGCGGCGCACGAACAGCGGCTGCTTGCGGAAGATCGCCTTGATCGCCTGACCGGCCTGGATCGAGGACACGTCCACCTCGGTGCTGCTTTCGGCGAGCACGTCGGCCGAAGGCGCCATCTGGCTGATGAGAGGATAGAGCACGGCGACCCCGCCGAAGCCCGCGGCGCTGACCGCCGCGATGTTGATGAAGTCGCGCCGGCGGACCCCGTCGTCACCATTTTCGGCGACCATGTCGGGTGTCGCGGCGCCAGTCGTATCAGCCATTAGCCCTGCCTTGTTCAGACCTGTCTTGCCTTTGATCCGGCGCCGCCGCCGATGGGAAGAACCCCCATGCGACCGTCGCCTGCACGAGCACGGGCGAGGCCCCCTGCGGTGCCGGTTTGGGCGGCCTGTAGCTGCGAATGCGGAAGCTGCCAACCGCCTTTTTGGCCGCCGAAGCGGCTAGCCGCCGAGCCCGATCAGCGAGATCAGCCGCCCGTAATTGGCCTCGCCGCGATGCGTGGCGCGGCGGTAGGAATAGAACCGCGCCGGATCGGCATAGGTGTCCAAGGCCAGATCCTCGACCGTATCGACGCCCGCCATGCGCAGCCGCGCGGCGACGTAGCCGGGCAGGTCGAACTGCCAATGCCCCGCTTCGCCGGGGCCGAAGAAGCGCACGTCGGCCTCGGTGAATTGCTCGCGAAAGCCATCGTCCACCTCATAGCTCGGCTGCGCGATGCACGGGCCGATCGCCGCCGCGATCCGTTCGTGCGCGGCGCCCAGCGCGACCATCGCTTCCACCGTGTTCGCGATCACGCCGCCGTGCGCGCCGCGCCATCCGGCATGCGCCGCGCCGACGACGCCCGCCGTGCGGTCGGCCAGCAGCACGGGTGCACAATCGGCGGTGACGATCGCGAGCAGCACGCCGGGGCGGTCGGTGACCAGCGCATCGGCATGCGGACGTGCGTCGTCGCTCCACGGCTCGGCGACCGTCGCGACATCGGGCGAGTGGACCTGATGCACGCTCACCAGCGCTGCGCCCGGCAGCACCGCCTCTGCGGCACGCCGCCGGTTCTCCGCCACCGCCGCCGGATCGTCGCCGGCGCCGAAGCCGCATTGCAACCCGGCGGCATCCCCCGTCGAGACGCCGCCGCGACGGGTCATGAACCCGTGCGCAGCGCCCGCGAGCACCCCGGCCTGCAGTGCCTCAGCCAAGCGAGCGGGTCACCTGCTCGCGGGAGTCACGCGACAGCTCGGGCGCGGCGGCGATCCGTTCGAGCTCGGCGCGCATCAGCGCCGCGCGGCCCGGCTCGATCCGCCGCCAGCGGCCGAGCGGCGAGACGAAGCGCGCGGCGGTCTGCGCGTTGATCGGGTCGAGCGCGAGGATCAGGTCCGCGATCATCCGATAGCCTTCGCCGCTCGCCGCATGGAAACCCTGCGCGGTGCCCGTGAAGGGCATGTAGAGCGCGCGCACCCGGTTGGGATTGCGCAGCGTGAAGTCAGCGTGGTCGCGCAGCGCCTTCACGTGCGCGATGGCATCGGGATGAAGCGACATCGCCTGGAGGCTGAACCACTTGTCGATCACCAGCGGATTGCCCTGATAGCGGCGGTAGAAATCGGCGAGGCGGTCGGCGCGCGCATCGCTTTCCAGCCCGGCGAGCACCATCAGCGCCCCCTGCCGGTCGGTCATGTTGTCGGCCGCGTCGTATTGCGCCGCCGCGATCCGAGCCGCGCGCGCCGGATCGCCCGCCGCGAGATAGGTCAGCGCCAGCGTCTTGACCTTGCGCGCGCCGCGCGCCGCCGGGTCGAGGCTGTACGGAACCTCGCTCGCGCGGGCGTGGAGGGCGCGCAAGGCATGGTCGAGGTCGCCCGCCAGCCAAGCTTTGAGGCCCTCGCGCTCGGCGCGGATGCGGCCCGGATCGGCGACGAGCATCTGTTCGGCGAGATAGGTCTCGCCCGGCAGGACCATCAGTTCGCCGCGCATCAGGTCGTCGAGCGCCGTGTCCTCGAGGATCGCGGACAGCGCCTCGCCGATGGCCCTCCGGCCCTCGCCGCGCTCACGCTCGTCCAGCCCTTCGCCGGCCGCGGCGACGAGATGGCCGACGACCAGTTCCTGCATCGCTTCCGAGCGGGCAAAGGCATCGTCGTCGCGCGCGGCGAGGAACACCAGGTCCTCGCGCGCCACATGCCGCTCGATCGAAACCGGCGCGGAGAACCCGCGGTTGACCGACAGCACCGGCGCGCGGTCGAACCCCTCGAACGCGATGGTCTTTTCCGCGCCGTCGAGCACGACGAGCTGTTCGCCGCCGTGCGCGCCGCTCTCGCGGTCGAACAGCGCGATGCGCAGCGGGATCGGCATCGGATGCTTGGCGGGCTGGCCGGGCGTCGGCGGCACCACCTGTTTGAGCGTCAGCGTAGCGGTGTCGCCCGCGTGGTCGAGCGACACCGAAACCTTCGGCGTCCCCGCCTGCGAATACCATAGGCGGAACTTCTCGAGGTCGAGACCCGCGCCGTCCTCCATCGCACGCACGAAATCCTCGCACGTCGCGGCTTCGCCGTCGTGGCGGTCGAAATAGAGGTCGGCGCCCGCGCGGAACGCCTCGGGCCCCGCCATCGTGCGCATCATGCGGATGACCTCGGCGCCCTTGTTGTAGACCGTCGCGGTGTAGAAATTGGAGATTTCGCGAAAACTGTCGGGCCGGATCGGATGCGCCAGCGGTCCCGAATCCTCGGGGAACTGGACGCTGCGCAGCACGCGCACGTCCTCGATCCGCTTGACCGCCTCGCCCTGCATGTCCTGCGAGAAAAGCTGGTCGCGCAGCACCGTGAAGCCTTCCTTCAGGGATAGCTGGAACCAGTCGCGGCAGGTCACGCGGTTGCCCGACCAGTTGTGGAAGTATTCGTGCCCGATCACGCCCTCGATCGCGTCGAAATCGCCGTCGGTCGCGGTGTCGGGGTCGGCCAGCACGTATTTCGTGTTGAAGACGTTGAGGCCCTTGTTCTCCATCGCGCCCATGTTGAAATCGCCGACCGCGACGATGTTGAACAGGTCGAGATCGTATTCGCGGCCGAAGGTCTCCTCGTCCCATTGCATCGAGCGCTTCAGCGATTCGAGCGCGTGGTCGGTGCGCGGCAGATCCTCCGCCCGCACCCAGACGTTGAGTGCGACTTCGCGCCCGCCCTTCGTGGTGAAGCTGCCCGAATTGGCGACCAGATCGCCCGCCACCAGCGCGAACAGGTAGCTCGGCTTGGGCCAAGGATCGTGCCATTCGGCCCAGTGCGCCCCGCCCTCGCCTTCGCCCTCGGCAACGAGGTTGCCGTTCGACAGCAGCACCGGGAACAGCGATTTCATCCCGCTCATCCGCACGCGGTAGGTCGAGAGCACGTCGGGCCGGTCGGGGAAGAACGCGATGCGGCGGAAGCCCTCGGCCTCGCACTGGGTGCAGAGCATGCCGTTCGAGGCGTAGAGGCCCATGAGCTGCGAATTGGCCGAAGGATCGATCTCGGTGACGATCGCGATCTCGTGTGCGTCGCCCAGTAGCGGGACGATCAGATCGCCGCCCTCCATCGACCAGTCGTTCACCGGCGTGCCGTCGACCACGACCGAGGCGGGGGTGAGGCCGTCACCGTTGAGGCGGATCGTGTCGGCGGCGTCGGCTGCGGGATTGCGCTCGACCGACAGCGTCGCCGAAACGCGGGTTTTCTCCAGCCCGAGATCGAAATCGAGCGCGATTTCGGGCACGAGCCAGTCGAACGGGCGGTAATCCTCGCGCCGGATCAGCGGCGGCTCTTTCGGTTCGACGGCCGCATCGGCCATTTCGGGGTTGCCGTCGGGGGTGGTCGGGTCGCTGACAATGTCCATGTTCCGGTTTCTAAGTCCTTTCGCCTTCGCGTCCAGCGGGTAGAACGTACGATATGGGTACGATGTTCATCTTCGGAATGGGTTATACCGCCGGCCGGGTCGCCGCCGCGCTGGAGGCACGCGGGTGGCGCGTGGCCGGGACCGGGCGCGCGGGCACGGTGGCGTTCGACGACGGCGCTGCGGTGCGCGCCGCGCTGGCCGGGGCGAGCCATGTGCTGTCCTCCGTCCCCCCGTCGCGCGAAAGCGGGGAGGACGATGTGCTGGCGGCTTACGGCGATGTGCTCGCCGGGACGCCGTGGCTGGGCTACCTGTCGTCCACCGGAGTCTACGGCGACACGGGCGGCGCATGGGTGGACGAAAGCGCCCCGGTCGGCACCGGACGGCGCACGGCGCGCAGCGAGGCGGACGCGAAATGGCTGGCAATGGGCGCGCGGGTGCTGCGCCTGCCGGGCATCTACGGGCCGGGCCGCAGCGCGCTCGACCGGGTGCGCGAGGGCACGGCACATCGGATCGATCTGCCGGACCAAGTCTTCAGCCGGGTGCATGTCGAGGATATCGTGGCGGGCGTGCTCGCCGCGGTCGATGCGCCGCCGGGGGCGTACAATCTCGCCGATGACCTGCCCGCGAGCCACAATGCGGTGACCGAGGAGGCCTGCCGCCTGCTCGGCGTCGCTCCGCCTCCGTTGCAAACGATGGACGAGGCGGGCCTCTCCGCAATGGCGCGCGGTTTCTATGCCGAGAACCGCCGCGTGGCGAACGGCAAGGCGAAGCGCGTGCTCGGCTGGCGGCCGCGCTACCCGACGTTCCGAGAGGGACTGGCGTCGCTGGTGTAATTCACGCGGAGGCGCGGAGAGGTTGCGCAAGCCCTAGTGTCTTTCACCCCCCGCGAATGCGGGATTCATTTCCCAAGGTATCAATCAAGTCCCGCTTCGCAGGAATGAGGCCAACAGATGTTCGCGCACAACCCCTCCACGTCTCTGCGTCTCTGCGTGAACCAGCTCACGCCTGCCGCGCGCGCAGGGCGAGGATCATTCCGGCGATGCCGAGCACCGCGCCCGCGCCCGCCAGCAGCGACCACTGGTAGCCTTCGACCAGCGTCGAGATCAGCATCGCGACCACGATCACCAGCACCCCATTATACGCCGCGCGGCCCGGCCCAAGCTGACGCACGATGGTGTAGTAGAGCGGGAAAGTGACGACCGACCCGGCGATCGCCAGCCACGCCGTCCCGGCCCAGAACGCGGGCGAATCGGGAAAGACCGGCGGCCCGGCGGTCCACCACGCGAAAGCGACGTCGAAGCCGGTGCCGTAGAGCATAGACCAGGCGAGCAGGCTCGCCATCGGCAGCACGCGGCCGGTCTCGTTCGCCTGGATCACGTTGGCAATCGAGGCCGAGAGGATCCCGCCCACCGCCAGCGCGACGCCGAGTAGCACGCTTCCGCCCAGCGGCGAGAGCCGCGCCTCGTGCAGCAGCAGCAGCGCGATGCCCGCGATCGCCACCGCGCCGCCGATCAGGAAGCGCGGCGTCACCCGCTGGCCGAGCAGCCACGCGCCGAGCAGCGCATTGGGCACCATCAGCAGCCCGAACATGACCGCGACGATGCCCGAGGTTAGGTGCAGTTCGGCGCGATAGACGAAGTTGAAGTTGCCGCAGAACTGGGTCAGCCCGATCGCCAGCGCCAGCAGATGCCCCGCGCGCCCGAGCGACAGCGGACGCCGCATCGCCAGCGCGACCGCGAACATCGCCGGGGTCGCGATGGCGAAACGGTAGGCGATCGACCAGCTTGGCGGCACCGCGGCGATCTGGCCGGTGATGACGTACCAGGTCGAACCCCAGATCAGCGCGACGATCGCGAACGGCAGCACGATCCGCGGCCGCAGCAGCGCGTGCGGCGCGGGATCGCCCGCCGTGTCGCTCACAAGCCGGAAATCGCGCGCGCCAGCGCCGCGGCGTCGGCCGGATCGCTGTTCCACG
Source organism: Pelagerythrobacter sp. (assembly GCF_041912895.1). Classification (NCBI taxonomy): domain Bacteria; kingdom Pseudomonadati; phylum Pseudomonadota; class Alphaproteobacteria; order Sphingomonadales; family Erythrobacteraceae; genus Pelagerythrobacter; species Pelagerythrobacter sp. Next base: position 208,997 of record NZ_JAYSGI010000002.1, read on the forward strand.
CGGTGACGAAGCGCGCCGCGTCTGCGCCCCAGTCGTAGAAGCCGAAGTCCTGCGCGCGCAGCGCCTCGCGCTCGGCGGGGGTCAGCCGCACGAACAGCTCGTTCGCCTCGACCGGATGCAGCAGCCGATCGCCGCAGGCCCCGGCGATCTCGCCCGCCGCCGCGTTCGCCGCGCGCGCGTTGTCGAGCCACAGATCGCCTTCGAGCATCGCCAGAACCTGCGCGGCGAGGAAGCGGCCCTTCGATTGCAGGTGCCCGGCGCGCTTGCGGCGATAGCGTGCGATGTCGGCGGCGGCGGGGTCGAAGAACACCACCGCCTCCGCGCTCATCGCGCCGTTCTTGATGCAACCGAAGCTCAGGGCATCGGCACTCCCGATCGCCTCGGCGGGCGAGCAGTCGAGGAAGGCGACCGCGTTGGCGAAGCGCGCGCCATCGACATGGAAGCCCAGCGCGCGCTCTTTCGCCAGCGCGCCGATCGCGGCGATTTCCTGCGGGCGGTAGCAGCGCCCGTATTCGCTCGCCTGCGTCACCGAGATCGCGTGCGGCTGCACCTGGTGCACGTCGTCGCGAATCGGGTCGATCGCGGCGCGGATGGTCGCGGGCGTCAGCTTCGCGCCCTCGCCTTCGGCCAGCAGCAGCTTCGCGCCGTGGAGGTAGAAACCGGGCGCGCCGCCCTCGTCCACCTCGATATGCGCCTCGCGGTGGCACACCACGCCGCCGTGCGGCTGGACCATCGTGGCGAGCGCGAGGCAGTTCGCCGCGGTGCCGGTGGCGACCCAGATCGCCGCGCACTCGCGCCCGAACAGCTCCGAGAATGCCGCATCGAGCCGCTGCGACGGTACATCGCCATCATAGGGCGAGTCGGCCGCGTCGGCGGCACGCATCGCCTCCCACACATTGGGATGGACGGCGGCGGCGTTGTCGGAAAGGAACATCATGGCGGAACGCGTCTAGCCGCCCCGGCGTTGAGCGCAAGAAGGAGCGAAGCGATGACTGGCGAAGGGCTCGAAATCACGCACGAGGACAGCACCACGCACGGCGAATATGTCGCGCGGGTGCTGGGCAGCGAACATGTCGGGCGGCTGACGTGGAAAGCGCGCGGCGGCGCGCGGATCGCCGATCACACGCTGGTGCCGCCCGAAATCGGCGGGCAAGGCGTGGCCGCTGCGCTCGTTGATGCGCTGGTGGCGGATGCGAGGGAACAAGGCTTCACCATCGTGCCGCAGTGTTCGTATGTCGAAGCACAGTTCCGCCGCCATCCCGAATGGAGCGAGCTGCTGGCGCCAACGCCTAGTTGATCCGCGAGAAATCCTGCGCCGCGATGCTGTCCAGCACGGCGGCGCGTAGGCGGCGCGCCTCGCCCAGTGGAATGCCAGCGAGCACCAGACTTCCTCCGGCTAGCCCCAGCCTGAGCGACGCGTAGCCGCGACGGCGTGCGATCGGGCCTTGCACGATCTCGGCCGAATGGAGCTTCACCCGGTTCGCGACATCGGTGCGCGGGGCAAGCCAGCCGTGCCGGGCGTAGAGCTGCTGGCCATCGAGCGCGTGCCGCTCGAACCGCCAGAGGAACCACTGCCACGCCGCGATCGGCAGCGCGAGCGCGAGCGGGATCAGCGCGAAGAGCGGGCTCGCTGCCTGCGTGGCGGACAACGCCAGCAGCGCGGCGAGCGCGATCGCGGCGACCATGCCGCCCGCGATCAGCGCGGTATCCGTGCGGTAGCGCGCGCTGGCGCGGTGCCAGTCGAGCGCCTCGTCCGGCGCAGCGAAGCCCGCCGCGCGCGCGATCGGCGCGAGTTCGGCCCAGCGCGCGAACGGGGCGACATCGTGGCTTTCCGCCCCCGCGTCCTGCGCCAGGCTGACGAATTTCAGCCCGTGCCAGCCGAACAGGCGGCGCACGATCCCGGTCGAGAACTTCAGCGCCTGCACCCGGTGCGCCGGCATCACCACGTCCGTCCGCGTCAGCAGCCCCCGGCGGCGGCGGAAGCCCTTCTCGGTGCGTTCGAGCACAAAGCCCCAGTCGCGCAGGGTCGTGCGCACCAGACCCGTGGCGACGCCCAGTGCAATCAGCGAACCCACGGCGATCAGCCCGCCGACGACCTGCGCGACAGGGCCGAGATGCGCCAGCCATGCGCCGGGGCCCGCGAGGCGTTCCTGCCAGCCATCGAAGTCCCATGGATCGAACGGCAGCAGCACGTCGAACTGCTGCACCACGCCCGCCGCCACCGCGACGACCGCGAGCGAGAATTCGAACAGTCCGAACGTGAACAACCGGCGGGGCGGCAGCGCGAACAGCATTTCGGGCGCAGGTTCGGGCGCGACGGGTTCGGCCATGTCCCGCGCGTCCATGCCATCGCGGCGCGCGCGCACCAGTTCGCGCAGCCGCTCGCCCTCGGCTTCCTTGAGGTAGGCGAGTGCGAGTTCGTCCTTGCCGCCCGCGCCCGTCTCGAAGCGGACGGTCACCAGCCCGAATATCCGCGCGAGCAGCCCCTGTTCGAGGCTGACGTCCTGTATCCGCTCGTACGGCACCGAGCGCGCCGCGCGGCTGAGCACGCCGCTTTCCACGCGGATATCCTCTTCGCCCACGCGGTAGGTGAACTTACGCCACTGGAGCCAGGCCCAGAAACCCGTCGCCCCCGCCGCGAGGATCGCCAGCGGCACGACCGAGAGCAGCCACGGCCCCTGATCGCGCAGGACGAAGACCAGTGCCAGCAGCGCGGGAACGAGCTGGCGCAGCCCGGCGATGGCGCGCAGGACCAGCCCGACCGGCTCGGTCCGGCGTTCGGCAGTCTGCGGGGGCGGCAAAGCCTCGCTCACATCGTGTCGCGCTTGATCCGCGCGCGGATCGTCTCGCGCATCGCCAGCGCGTCGGCCTGCGCGAGGCCGGGCAGATGCACCGAGGCATTGTGGTTGCCCGCAGTGTGGAGCGTGAGCGTAGCGAGATCGTAAATCCGTTCGAGCGGCCCCTGATCGACGTCGATGTGCTGCACCCGCCCGAACGGCACCACCGTGTCCGACCGGAACAGGATCCCGCGCACCACGCGCAGCCGATCCTCGCCCATCACGTAACCGCGCGCCGAATAGCGCCGCAACGGCATCCGCACGACGACGAACGCGGCGACCAGCAGCACCGGCACGAGGAACGCGCCGGGCGGCAGGAACCCCGCGATCTCCAGCACCAGCGCCCCGATCACGAACGGCAGCGCCCCGATGATCGCCGTAGCGCGCAACGCCCTGACGTGATCGGGGTGCAGCGGGGTGAGGTCCTCGGTCTCGTCCATGGTGGTTTACATGGATAAGACGGTGGAAGGGGGCAAGCGTTTGTTTGTTCAGCCACCAGCGGTGGCGTTTGCATCCGCGGAGTTTTTTGTTTGCGCCTCAAGCGCCGGCGGGGCCATCCGGCCCCTTGGCTATCCTCGGGCCTCACAGCCCTGCGGGCGCGCGTTCGCGCTTGCGGTCGGCTGGTCGCCGACCGGACCTTTCCAAGCCATGGCTGTCAGGCACCGGAACATTCCTGGACCAAGCTGTCGGGCGAAATTCCGGTCCGCGACCAGCGGACCGCAAGGCCGAACGGCCGCCCGCAGGCGCCCCGTAGCGTAGCGGAGGGAATAGCGCCGAGGACGAACGCGCGGATGCGCGCTCGAAAAACAAAAACCACATTCCTGCCTGCGGCAGGAATGGTGCTGCTGGGGAGGATTGAACTCCCGACCTCACCCTTACCAAGGGTGCGCTCTACCACTGAGCTACAGCAGCCGGAGAAGCGGGCGCGCTATTGTCGCGGCCCCGGGCAATGTCAAGCCAAGCTTGAGCCTTCGCGCCGATAAGGGCAAGGCGTTGCGCATGGGTGAAGACGCGAACAACAAAATGTCGCGCGAAGAGCGGCTCGCGGCGCGGCTGCGCGAGAACCTGCGGCGGCGCAAGGCGCGGTCTCGCGGGATGCGCGCGGGCGAATCGGGCGACAGCGGGCTTTCCAAGCCGGACGCGAAAAGCTAACCGCACTCGCTCTTCGAACGAGAGAGGAGCCGCCCCTTGCCCACGCTGATCCTGATCCGCCACGGCCAGAGCCAGTGGAATCTGGAAAACCGCTTCACCGGCTGGTGGGACGTCGACCTGACCGACAAGGGCACCGCCGAGGCGAACGCGGCGGGCGAGTTGCTGGCGGAAAAGGGCGTGCTGCCGACGCGCGCGTTCACCTCGTTCCAGACCCGTGCGATCAAGACGCTGCACCTCGCGCTCGAGGCCTGCGGGCGGCTGTGGATCCCCGAGGTCAAGGACTGGCGGCTGAACGAACGGCACTATGGCGGGCTGACCGGGCTCGACAAGCAGGAGACGCGCGACAAGCACGGCGACGAGCAGGTCCATGTGTGGCGCCGCAGCTTCGACACCCCGCCGCCGGTGATGGACGCGGGCAGCGAATACGATCTGTCCGCCGATCCGCGCTACGCCGGGATCGACGTGCCCGAGGCCGAGAGCCTCAAGCTCACCATCGAGCGCGTGCTGCCCTATTGGGAAAGCGAGATCCTGCCCGTGCTGGCGAGCGGGGAGACGGTGATCGTCTCTGCCCACGGCAACAGCTTGCGCGCGCTGGTCAAGCACCTGTCGAACATCTCGGACGAGGACATCACCGGGCTGGAAATCCCCACCGGACAGCCGATCGTCTACGAGTTCGGCAGCGACATGGCGCGGGGCGAGCGGCAGTATCTGAAGGACCGCTGAGATGAGCGACGGGGGAACGGCGAAAGTCGCTATCGTGATGGGCAGCCAGTCCGACTGGCCGACGATGAAATGCGCCGCCGAGGTGCTGGACGAGCTCGGCGTCGCCTACGAGGCGCGGATCGTCTCGGCCCACCGCACGCCCGACCGAATGTATCAGTTCGGCAAGGGCGCGGCGGGCGAAGGCTTCCAGGTCATCGTCGCGGGCGCGGGCGGCGCGGCGCACCTGCCGGGGATGCTCAGCGCGCTGACGCATCTGCCGGTGCTGGGCGTGCCGGTCGAATCGAAGGCGCTTTCGGGGCAGGACAGCCTGCTTTCCATCGTGCAGATGCCCGCCGGGGTGCCCACCGGCACGCTGGCGATCGGCAAGGCCGGGGCGACCAACGCCGGGCTGCTCGCCGCCGCGATCCTCGCGCTGGGCGACACGGACCTCTCGCGCCGGTTGCAGGATTGGCGCGCGGCGCGCACCGCCGCGGTCAAGAATTGGCCCGAAGACGCATGATCGCACCGGGCGGAACGATAGGCATTCTCGGCGGCGGGCAGCTCGGCCGGATGATCGCCATGGCGGCGGCACAGATGGGCTATCGCTGCCACGTCTATGCGCCCGATCGCGAGAGCGTGGCGGCCGAGGTCAGCGCCGCCTTCACCTGCGCGCCGTGGACCGACGAGGCCGCGCTCAGCGATTTCGCCGCCGCGTGCGACGTGGTGACGTGGGAATTCGAGAACGTGCCGGTCGGCCCGCTTTCCGCGATCGAGCCGCTGCTCGCGCCCCACCCGCGCGCGCTGGAAACCGCGCAGGACCGGCTGAGCGAGAAGCGCTTCGTCGAAAGCCTCGGCGGCACGCCCGCCGCCTATGCGCCGGTCGATACGGCGGAGGAACTGGCGGAAGCGATCGACCGGATCGGCGCGCCCGGCATCCTCAAGACCCGGCGCGACGGCTACGACGGCAAGGGCCAGTGGCGCATCGGCTCCGCGCGCGACGCCGAGGCGATTCGCCTGCCGCAAGCGCCGACGATCTACGAAGGGTTCGTGGAGTTCGCGGCCGAATTCTCCGTCATCCTCGTGCGCGGGCGCGATGGCGAGGTACGCTTCTGGGACAGCGCGGAGAACGCGCATGTCGGCGGCGTGCTCGCCACCTCGACCCTGCCGCCGGGCGACACCGTCACCGCGCAGGTGCCCGCCGCGCGCGAACTGGCGGCGAAAGTGGCCGGGGCGCTGGGATATGTCGGGGTGATGACCTGCGAGTTCTTCGCCACGGCGGAAGGCCCGGTGTTCAACGAGATGGCCCCGCGCGTCCACAATTCCGGGCACTGGACGATCGAGGGTGCGGCGACGAGCCAGTTCGAGAACCACGTGCGCGCGATCTGCGGTCTGCCGCTGGGCGACACCGCCACGATCGCCGCGCAGGTCGTGATGTCCAACCTGATCGGCGAGGACGCCGCGAGCGCGCACGAATGCCTCGCCGATCCGGGCGCGCACCTCCACCTCTACGGCAAGCGCCAGGCGCGCGACGGGCGCAAGATGGGGCATGTGACGCGGATCGCGGCGCGGTGAGGGGGCGGTGAAATCCACGCGTCCCGGCCTGTTCGCGGTCTACGCCCGCGCCGCCAACGGCACGATCGGCGATGCGGGCGCGCTGCCGTGGCATATCCCGGCGGACCTCAGGCGGTTCAAGGCGCTGACCATGGACAAGCCGCTGATCATGGGCCGCAAGACGTTCGAGAGCCTGCCGGGCCTGCTCCCTGGCCGCCGCCATATCGTGCTGACGCGGGATACCGGCTGGGCGGTCGATGGCGCACAGCCCGCGCATTCGCCGGAGGACGCGCTGGCGCTGGCGGGAGACGGTGAGATCGCGGTGATCGGCGGCGCGGCGGTGTTCGCGGCGCTGCTGCCGCTGGCCGAACGCGTCGAGCTGACCGAGATCCACGCCGACTATCCCGGCGACGTGGCGATGGCGCCGCTCGGGCGGGAATGGCGCGAGACCGCGCGCGAGGCGCATCCGGCGGCGGGGCCGCTGCCCGCGTACGATTTCGTGACGCTGGAGCGCGCGGGATGAAGCGTCGGATCGCCTTGGGCGCACTGGCGCTGGTGGTGCTCGCGGCGGCGGCGTTCTTCGCCTTCGCGCCCGGCGTGGTCGAGCGCGGGATGAACACGATCGACGGCAAGCCGCTGATCGCGGTGTCAGGCGAGGCGCGCGCGCTGCACTACACGCTCGCGATCGTGGACCTGCATTCGGACACGCTGCTGTGGGACCGCGACCTGCTGGACCGCGCGGATCGCGGGCACGAGGATCTGCCGCGCATGCAGGACGGCAACGTCGCGCTGCAGGTCTTCTCCAGCGTCAGCAAGACGCCCAAGGGCCAGAATTACGAAGCGAACGGCGCCGACAGCGACAATATCACCGCGCTCGTGATCGCGCAGCTTCAGCCGCCGCGCACCTGGACCTCGCTGCTCCAGCGCTCGCTCTATCACGGCGAGAAGCTCGATCGCGCGGTGGCGGCGTCGGACGGGCGGCTGGTCAAGGTCGCGCAGCCCGGCGACCTGGCGGGCCTGATCGCGGCGCGGCAGGGCGGCAGCGGCCCGGTCGGCGCGCTGCTGAGCATCGAGGGCCTGCAAAACCTCGAGCGCGATCTCGGCAATCTCGACACGCTCCACGCCGCCGGTTTCCGCATGGCGGGGCTGACGCATTTCTTCGACAACGATCTCGCCGGGTCGATGCACGGCATCGAGAAAGGCGGGCTGACCGCCAAGGGCCGCGCGGCGGTGCGCCGGATGGAGGAACTCGGCATGATCGTGGACGTGGCCCATTGCAGCCACGCCTGCGTCGCCGACATCATCGCGATGGCGCGCCGCCCGGTCGTCTCCAGCCATGGCGGGGTGCAGGCGACCTGCAAGGTCAACCGCAACCTGACCGACGACGAAATCCGCGGCGTCGCGCGCACCGGCGGGGTGATCGGCGTCGGTTACTGGGATGCGGCGATCTGCAACACCTCGCCCCGCGCCGCCGCCCGCGCGATGAAGCATGTGCGCGATCTCGTGGGCATCGAACACGTCGCGCTGGGCAGCGACTACGATGGCGCGACCACGGTGCGCTTCGACGCCAGCCAGCTGGTGCAGGTGACGCAGGCGCTGCTCGACGAAGGGTTCACGCCCGCCGAAGTGCGCGCGGCGATGGGCGGCAACGCGCTGCGGGTGCTACGCCAAGGGATCGCCCCCCAAGAGCCTGCACGATGAGGTGGCTCGACCATCGCGAGCCGATCCCCGAGAGCTTGCGTGGCGCGGTGATCGCGCTGGGCAATTTCGACGGGTTCCACCTCGGCCATCAGGCGGTCGCGCGCGAGGCGATCGAATGGGCGCGCGCCGAGGGGCGCCCGGCGATCATCGCCACCTTCGACCCGCACCCGGTGCGCCTGTTCCAGCCCGATGCGCCGCCGTTCCGGCTGACCACGCTGGAACAGCGGCAGGAACTCTACCTCGCCGCCGGGGCGACCGCGATGCTGGTGTTCCACTTCGACGCCGCACTGGCGGGCACCAGCGCGGAGGATTTCGTGCGCGTGTTGCTGGCCGAACGGCTCGGCGCGGCGGGCGTGGTGACGGGAGAGGATTTCACCTTCGGCAAGGGCCGCGCGGGCAACCGCGCCCGGCTGGAGCAACTCGGGCGCGAGGCGGGGATCGCCGCGCGCGCGGTGGCGCCGGTGATGGACAACGGCGCGCCGGTCTCCTCCAGCCGCGTGCGCGACGCCTTGCGCGAAGGCGATCCGCAAGAGGCCGCGCGCCTGCTGACCCGGCCCTTCGCGATCCGCGGCGTGGTCGAGCACGGCGACAAGCGCGGGCGCGACATCGGCTATCCCACCGCCAACCTCGCGATCGAGCACTACCTGCGCCCGAAGTTCGGGGTTTACGCGGTGACGGGCCGCCTGCTGGCGACGGGCGAGGAATTGCAGGGCGCGGCCAACATCGGCGTGCGCCCGCAGTTCCAGCCGCCCAAGGAACTGCTCGAGCCTTACTTCTTCGATTTTTCCGGCGATCTCTACGGGCAGGAGATCGAGGTCTCGTTCCACCATTTTCTGCGGCCCGAAGCGAAGTTTGATTCGCTCGATGCACTGGTCGCGCAGATCGACGCGGACTGCGAGCGGGCGCGGGCGTTGCTGGCGGGTGCGGGATAGAACCTAATACTTTCCTCGCTGCCCGCTTTCCTCTAGCGGCGCTGGTTCCATGACCGACACCCCGAAACCCCAGCGCGATTACAAGGACACGGTCTTCCTGCCGAAGACCGATTTTCCGATGAAGGCCGGCCTGCCGCAGAAGGAGCCGGGCATCCTCGCGCGCTGGGAAGGCGAAGGGCTTTACGCCAAGCTGCGTGAAGAGCGTGCCGGGCGCGAAAAGTTCATCCTCCACGATGGCCCGCCCTACGCCAATGGCGACATGCACATCGGCCACGCGCTGAACCACGTGCTCAAAGACATGGTCGTGCGCACGCAGACGCTGCTGGGCAAGGATGCGCCCTATGTGCCCGGATGGGACTGCCACGGGTTGCCGATCGAGTGGAAGGTCGAGGAACAGTACCGCAAGAAGAAGCTCAACAAGGACGAGGTGCCCCCGGCCGAGTTCCGCGCCGAATGCCGCGCCTACGCGCAGAACTGGGTCGACGTGCAGCGCGAACAGCTGAAGCGGCTCGGCATCAACGGCGACTGGGACAATCCTTACCTGACGATGGACTTCGCGGCGGAAGCCACGATCGTGTCCGAACTGCTGAAGTTCGCCGAAGCGGGGAATCTCTACCGCGGTGCCAAGCCGGTGATGTGGTCGCCCGTGGAGAAGACCGCGCTGGCCGAGGCCGAGGTCGAGTACGAGGACATCGTCTCGACCCAGATCGACGTGGCGTTCGAGATCGTCGAAAGCCCGATCGAAGAATTGCGTGGCGCGCACGCGGTGATCTGGACGACAACGCCGTGGACGATTCCGGTGAACCAGGCTTTGGCTTATGGGCCGGATGTCGAGTATGTTCTGCTTGATGGGCTCGGCTATGTTCAAGCTGGCGCTTACGAAATTGGCCAGCAAATTCCGCCATTCCCCCATGATAAAAACCAACTGCTAGCTGGTCGAAAAATCTTGGTGGCGGCGGATTTGCTTGATCAGTTCAAGCTTCGGACGCACCTAGTTTCGCGTGAGGTTGGTCGGTGGAAAGGCTCCGACCTCGCCGGCACCGTCGCGCGCCACCCGATGCACCACCTCGGCGGGTTCTACGCCGCCCCTCGCCCGTTCTTGCCCGGCGACTTCGTCACCACCGACAGCGGCACCGGACTGGTCCACATGTCGCCCGACCACGGCGAGGACGATTTCGAGCTGTGCAAGGCCAACGGCCTGACGCCGAAGTTCGCGGTCGAAGCCGACGGGCGCTACCGCGACGACTGGCTGTGGCTCGGCGGCGAGGACGAGCGGCGCATGTCGGTCATCAACCCCAAGTTCAACGCGCCGGACGGTCCGATCTGTTCGGACCTGCGCGAAGCCGGGGCGCTGCTGGCCGCCAGCGCGGACTATCAGCATTCCTACCCTCACTCCTGGCGGTCCAAGGCCAAGGTCATCTACCGCTGCACCCCGCAGTGGTTCGTGCCGATGGATCAGCCGCTGACCGGGCTCGACGTGAAGACCCCGCCCGAACGCAAGTGGGAAAACGAAGGCGGCGCTCTCGATCCTTCGGACGAGATGACCGGCGCGCCGCCCACCTTGCGGCAAGCCGCGACCGAGGCGATCGCGGGCACCCGCTTCGTGCCCGCCAAGGGCCGCAACCGGATCGGCGCGATGGTGGAAGGGCGGCCCGACTGGGTGCTCAGCCGCCAGCGCGCCTGGGGCGTGCCGATCACGCTGTTCGTCCATCGCAAGACCGGCGAATACCTGGTCGACGAGGCGGTCAACGCCCGCATCGTTGCCGCCGTGCACGAAAGCGGCGTCGATGCCTGGACCGATGATGCCGCCGCGGACCTGCTCGGCCCCGATTACGATCCGGCCGATTATGAGCGGATCACCGACATCCTCGACGTGTGGTTCGATTCGGGCTGCACGCATGTGTTCGTGCTCGAAAGCGGGCGCTGGCCCGAACTGCGCTGGCCCGCCGATCTCTACCTCGAAGGGTCGGACCAGCATCGCGGCTGGTTCCAGTCGAGCCTGCTCGAAAGCTGCGCCACGCGCGGCCGCGCGCCTTACGACGCGGTGCTGACCCACGGCTTCACTATGGCGAGCGACGGGCGCAAGATGTCCAAGTCGCTCGGCAACACGATCGATCCGAACAAGGTGATCGAGCAGTACGGCGCGGATATCGTGCGGCTGTGGGCGCTCTCGATCGACTATACCGAGGATCACCGGATCGGTGACGAGATCCTCAAGGGCACCGCCGACCAGTATCGCAAGCTGCGCAACACCTTCCGCTACCTGCTCGGCGCGCTCGATGGGTTCGATTACGATGCCGAAGGGGTCGATCCCGCCGAGATGCCCGAGTTGGAGCGCTACGTGCTCGGCCGGCTCCACGCGCTCGATGCCGAGCTGCAGCAGGCGATCGACGATTTCGACTTCAACGAATACACCCGCGCGCTGGTGGAATTCGCGAACGAGGACCTGTCGGCCTTCTTCTTCGATATCCGCAAGGACCGGCTCTATTGCGATGGGGCGGACGATCCACGCCGCCGCGCCTATCGCACCACGCTCGACGTGCTGTTCCACGCATTGGTGCGCTATGCCGCGCCGGTGCTGGTGTTCACCGCGGAAGAGGCGTGGACCACGCGCTTTCCCGAGCGCGGCAGCGTGCACCTGCAGGAACTGCATCCTCTGCCCGAGGAATGGGCCGATCCGGCACTGGCCGAACGGTTCGACGGCCTGCGCGCCCTGCGCGAGCGGGTGATGGAGGCAATCGAGCCGCTGCGGCGCGACAAGGTGGTGCGGTCCGGGCTCGAGGCGGAGGTCACCGTGCCTGCCGAGGCGGTGCCCGCCGGGTTCACCGACGAAGACCTCGCCGAACTGTTCATCACCGCGTCAGTCGCGCGCGGGCAGGGCGCGGGCGTGACCGTGACGCGCACCACCGACCACAAGTGCGGCCGCTGCTGGCGCCTGCTGCCCGACGTGGCCGAAGACGGCGCGCTGTGCGCGCGCTGCGACGATGTCGTTTCGCAAATGGACGCTGCTGCATGAACAAGGTCATGAAATACCGCCTGATCGGCTTCGTCGCGGCGATCGTGCTGTTTTTCGCCGACCAGGCGATGAAGCGCTACGTCACCGAGACGCTGGCGATGCAGCGCGGGGATGTGGTCGAACTGCTGCCGTTCTTCGATTTCCGGCTGACCTACAACTTCGGCGTCTCGCTGGGCATGTTCCAAGCCGATTCGATGGAGATGCGCTGGATCCTCGTGGGCGTGACCAGCCTGATCGCGCTGGTGGTGACGGTGTGGATGCTGCGCGAGAAGCTGCTGGGCGAAATCCTCGGCCTCGCGCTGATCCTCGGCGGGGCGCTGGGCAACATCAAGGACCGCTACGAATTCGGCTACGTAATCGACTATGCCGACCTGCATTTCGGCGAGTTCCGCCCGTTCCTGATCTTCAACATCGCCGACGCCGCGATCACCATCGGCGTCGTGATAATCCTTGCCCGCGCGTTCTTCGTGCGCGACAAGGATGCCAATCCCGAACCAGACACGGCGCACGGCGCCGCGGAGAGCTGAGATGCGTAAATCGACCACCCTCGCCCTGCTGGCCGGCGCCAGCGCGATGCTCGCGGCATGCGGCAGCAGCGGCGGCATCCTCGGGCGCGATCGCCCCGACGAATTCGCCGTGCAACGCCAGGCGCCGCTGGTCGTGCCGCCCGATTTCAACCTCGTCCCCCCCGCCCCCGGCGCCCCGCGCCCGAGCGACGACGCCGCGAGCGAAGAAGCGCTCGGCGTGCTGTTCGGCGGCTCCGCGCCGCGCAGCGAAGTGGAAACCAGCGCGCTCGACCGCGCCGGCACGGCAGAACCGGGCATCCGCACCGAAGTGGGCGATCCGCAGACCAACACCGTCGCCAAGGGCAGCGTCACCCGCGACATCGTCTCCGCCCCCGAAGGCGACGGCCAGTTCGCGCAAGCGGTTATCCCGGAAGGATAGCCGCTTTTTGTTTTTCGCACGCCCATCCGGGCGCGCGTCCTCGGCGCTATTCCCTCCGCTACGCTACGAGGCGCCTGCGGGCGGGCCGTCGCCCTTGCGGTCCGCTAGTCGCGGACCGGATTTCGCCCGACAGCCATGGCTTGGAAGAGCCCGGTCGGCGACCAGCCGACCGCAAGCGCGAACGCGCGCCCGCAGGGCCGTCAGGCCCGAGGATATCGCGAGCGCGGATGCGCTTGCGCCAACAAAAACTCCTCTTTCCCCCGGCGCTACTTCCCCCTTCTACTCCCCGCTCACGATCAGCTTGTCGATCTTGCGCCCGTCCATATCGACCACCTCGAAGCGCCAACCCTGGTCGGTGAAGCTCTCGCCTTCGGTCGGGAGGTTCTTGAGGACCGAGAGCACGTAGCCGGCGACGGTCGCGAATTCGCGGTCTTCGGGGTATTCGATACCAAGCCGCTCGGCGAGATCGTCCGCCGCCAGCGCCCCGGAGACGAGCAGCGAGCCGTCGGCGCGCTCGATGATGCCAGGCTGTTCGCCCTGGTCCTGATCGCTGGCGAACTGGCCGGCGATCGCGATCAGCAGGTCGGCGGGGGTCACGATCCCGTCCAGGTGGCCGTATTCGTCGTGCACCATCGCCATCGCGACTTCGGCCTGCTGGAGCACGCGCAGCGCGTCCATCGCGTCGAGCTGGTCGGGCACCACCTCCGCCTTGCGCATGATCGCGCGCGGCGACACCGCCTCGCCCGCGACCATTCGCGCCAGCACTTCGCGCACCTTGACCACGCCGACGATCCGGTCGGACGAGCCTTCCGCCACCGGCAGCAGCGAATGCGGGCTCGCCTCGATCGCGGCGCGGATCGCGGCCTCGTCGGCATCGGCATCGACCCAGTCGAGTTCGGTGCGCGGAGTCATCACGTCGCGCACCGGCTTGTCCGCCAGCCGGACCACGCCGGCGAGGATCTGGTGCTGATCGACCTCGATCACGCCCGAGCGGGTCGCTTCGGCGAAGATCATGTGCAGCTCCTCCGCCGTCACGCTCGACTGGCCGGCCGGACGCACGCCGAGCAGGCGGATGAGCAGGCCCGACGAGGTGTTGAGCAGCCACACCAGCGGCGCGGCGACGCGCGACAGGAGCGCCATCGGGCGCGCCATCACCAGCGAGATCGGCACCGCGGCACGCAGCGCGACCTGCTTGGGCACGAGCTCGCCCACCACGAGATTGAAATAGGTCGTCAGCGCGATGACGAGGACAAAGCCGGCCTCACCCGCCCATGCGGTGGGCAGACCCAGCGCGGCAAGCCGTTCGCCCACCGGACCGCCGAGGCTCGCGCCCGAATAGGCGCCCGCGATGATCCCGACCAGCGTGATGCCGATCTGCACGGTCGAAAGGAACTTGCCCGGATCGGCGGCGAGCGCGAGCGCGGTGGCGGCAGCGCTGCTGCCCTTGTCCGCCGCGCCCTTGAGGCGCGCGGTGCGGGCGGAGACGATCGCCAGCTCGGACATCGCGAAAATGCCGTTGAGCACGATCAGCCCGGCGATGATGAACAGGTCTGTCCAGGGAAAGGGTGTCACGCGATCCCGCTAGCACAAATGTGCGCGCGCGCCAGCCTGCGAGGGAACGCGCCGGGCCGGAAGGTGTTTACGCAATCGAGGCGCAGGTGGGCGCGCCCGGCCCGCAATGTGGGCGAAATGTTCACAAAAGAGGGGTAATCCCATGAAGAAATCGAGAATGTTCATCGCCGGGTTCGCCGCAGTTTCGCTGGTGAGCGTTTCGGCCTGCGTGACCGACCCGAACACCGGCGAGCGCAAGATTTCGCGCACCGCCATCGGCGGCGTCGGCGGCGCGGCCGCGGGCGCGCTGCTCGGCGGTCTGATCGGCGGCAAGACCGGGCGCATCATCGGCGCGGTCGGCGGCGGCGCCGTGGGCGGCGTGGTCGGCTACAAGATGGACCAGCAGATCAAGGAACTGCGCGAATCGACCGCCGGTTCGGGGGTCGACGTCAGCGAAGTGGATGGCGGCGATGCGATCCTCGTCAACCTGCCCGACGGGGTGACGTTCGACGTCGGCAGCGCTACGCTCAAGCCGGCGTTCCGCACCACGCTCGACAATGTTTCGGCGAGCCTCCAGCAATACCCGAACAGCCTGATCGACGTGTACGGCCACACCGATTCGACCGGTTCGGATTCGTTCAACCAGGGCCTGTCGGAACGGCGCGCGCAGACCGTTTCCAACTACATCACCAGCCGCGGCGTCAATTCGGCGCGCATCCGCTGGCAGGGCTTCGGCGAAACGATGCCGGTGGCCGACAATTCGAGCGAGGAAGGCCGTCGCCTCAATCGCCGGGTCGAGATCAAGATCATTCCGCTCACGCAGGCGGAGATCGACGCGGCCCGCAACCAGTAACGCGTTCACCGCTTCCGCACAGCGAGCGGAGAGAGGGGCCGGTCTTCGGATCGGCCCCTTTTTTACGCCTGCTTTCGCGTCAGGGCGCGCGCCCGGTCGGCGAGCCTATCCACTGCGGCGGCGTGGATGCCCGGCGCGCTGACCAGCAGGCCGAAGGCGCGCGGATCGCGCTTGTTGTAGTTGAGCGGTGCGCCGAAGGCATCGGTGACCGCGGCCCCGGCCTCGCGCGCGATCAACGCCGCCGCAGCGATATCCCACTCGTAGCCCCAGCGCAGCGTGGCGAGCAGGTCCGCCTCGTCCGCCGCGACCATCGCCGCGCGCAGGGCGATCGAATTGGGCTTGGCCACCGTGGTGAGGTCGCGATCTTCCTTCGGCAGCGAATCGGCGGGCACGCGCGCACCGGAGAAGTCCATGCGACGCGAAGCGGCAAGCCGCGCGCCGTTGCGCCACGATCCCTGCCCCGAGACGCCAATCCACTCCTCCTCGCGCGCGGGCGCGGCGAGCATGCCGATCAGCGGCCGCCCTTCGCTGATGAGCGCGACCGAGACCGCCCAGCCCGCGCGTCCGCGGATGAAATCGCGCGTGCCGTCGATCGGATCGACCAGCCAGATCAGCCCTCGTGCGAGTCGCGCGGGATCGTCCGCGGTCTCCTCCGACAGCCACCCCGCCGAAGGGAGCAACCGCGCCAGCTCGCGCCGCAGGAAGGCGTCGACCGCCAGATCGGCGGCGCAGACCGGGTTGCCGGGCGACTTCTCCCAGCTTTCCACCACATGGCCTGCGCCGGGCCAGGCGCCGAGCGCTATCCTCCCAGCTTCGCGGACGATTTCCTCAAGGCGCAAACGGTCGAGCATGTCCGAACGCTGTTGCTAGCGGACGCGAGACTTTTCAAGCGCGCCGATCCATGCTTATGCCGCGCCGCATCATCTTTCCCACGCAGACCAACGGGACCAGCGCTCCATGAACATCCACGAATATCAGGCCAAGGAACTGCTCGCGAAGTACGGCATCGGCATCCCCGCCGGCCATGCGGCGCTGACCGTGGAGGAAGCCGTCGCGGGCGCGAAGCAGCTTCCCGGGCCGCTCTACGTGGTCAAGGCGCAGATTCATGCGGGCGGGCGCGGCAAGGGCACGTTCAAGGAACTGGAACAGGGCGCGAAGGGCGGCGTGCGCCTCGCCAAGTCGATCGAGGAGGTCGAGGCGAACGCGAAGGACATGCTCGGCAACACGCTCGTCACCGTGCAGACGGGCGATGCGGGCAAGCAGGTGAACCGGCTCTACGTCACCGACGGGGTCGACATCGCCTCCGAATACTACCTCTCGATGCTGGTCGACCGTGCCACCGGGCGCGTGGCGATGATCGTTTCGACCGAAGGCGGCATGGATATCGAGGCGGTCGCGCACGACACGCCGGAAAAGATCGCCACGATCGCGATCGACCCGGCGCAGGGCTTCATGCCGCACCACGGCCGCGCGGTGGCCTTCGCGCTCAAGCTGTCGGGCGATCTCGCCAAGCAGGCCCAGAAGCTCGCCAAGCAGCTCTACACCGCTTTCATGGATCTCGACTGCGCGATGCTCGAGATCAATCCGCTGGTCGAAACCGAGGATGGCAAGCTGCTGGTGCTCGACACCAAGATGAGCTTCGATTCGAACGCGCTCTACCGCCACCCCGACGTGCAGGCGCTGCGCGACGAGACCGAGGAAGACCCGGCCGAAGTCGAGGCGAGCGAATACGATCTCGCCTACATCAAGCTCGACGGCACGATCGGCTGCATGGTCAACGGCGCCGGCCTCGCGATGGCGACGATGGACATCATCAAGCTGAACGGCGCGTTCCCGGCGAACTTCCTCGATGTGGGCGGCGGCGCGAGCCGCGAGAAGGTGACCGCGGCGTTCAAGATCATCCTCAAGGATCCGGCGGTCGAGGGCATCCTCGTCAACATCTTCGGCGGGATCATGAAATGCGATGTGATCGCCGACGGCATCGTTTCGGCGGCGAAGGACGTGAACCTCTCGGTGCCGCTGGTCGTCCGGCTGGAGGGCACCAATGTCGAGAAGGGCAAGGAAATCCTCGCCAACTCGGGCCTACCGATCGTCGCCGCCGACGACCTGGGCGACGCGGCGAAGAAGATCGTCGCCGAAGTGAAGCAGGCGGCGTGATCGCCTAGGGCTGCGGGCGGCGCTGGAAGCGGAACACGAGTTCCTCGACCGCGTCGCCCTCGCCTTTCACCCGCACCGCGACCAGCAGCCCGTCTTCGCCGTCGCATTTGTAAGTGAGGCTGGAGAAATAAGCCACGCAAGGCTCGATCGAGAGCAGGCGGAAGCGGACCATCCCGTCCTTCTCCTCCCACCCGGTCAGATCGGGATCGAAGTGCTTGAGCTTGAGCACGAGGCTGCCCTCTTCCTCGGCCATGTACATGTGCTCGGTGAACATCAGCCCGCCTTCGGGCTTCTCCTGCACGAACAGCCCGACCATCGTGTCGCCAGACGGCGGCAGCCAAACCTCGGCCGCCTCTGCACCGTCGATCCCCGTGCCGACCCAGTCGCCGATGAGCCACGCCGCGTCTGCGATCGACGCGGGCGGCGGCACGTGTCCTTCCGGCGCGACGCGGGTTTCCTGCCCGGCAAGCGGGGCGGCCAGCAACGCGGCCAGCGTGACAATCGCACATCGAAGCATGAATGAACTCTCCTTCATGCGACCAAAGCCGAAATACCCCCACGGCGATGCCGCGTAAAGCGATCGAGGCTTGACCCGGAGAGTGCGGAACGCGAGGGATGGCGCGCAGTTTTGACCATGAGAGCGAGTCCCCTTCACTTGACGTTTACGTAAACGCGAGTTAGGCGGACGCCGCGCAATTCGAGAGGAAGGACCACCCATGAAGATCCTCGTCCCCGTCAAGCGGGTGATCGACTACAACGTGAAGCCCCGCGTCAAGGCGGACGGCTCCGGCGTCGATCTCGCCAACGTGAAGATGAGCATGAACCCGTTCGACGAGATCGCGGTCGAGGAAGCGCTGCGGATCAAGGAAGCGGGCAAGGCCGAGGAAGTGATCGCGGTCAGCGTGGGTCCGGCCAAGGCGACCGAAACGCTGCGCACCGCGCTCGCAATGGGCGCCGATCGCGCGATCCTGGTGCAGTCGGACGACGAAGTGGAGCCGCTCGCGGTCGCGAAGATCCTCAAGGCGATCTACGACGAGGAGCAGCCGGGCCTGGTGATCCTCGGCAAGCAGGCGATCGACGACGATTCGAACCAGGCCGGCCAGATGCTCGCCGCGCTCACCGGGCGCCCGCAGGGCACTTTCGCCAACACCGTCGAGCTCGACGGCGAGAGCGTGACGGTGAAGCGCGAGATCGACGGCGGGCTCGAGACGGTGAAGCTCACGCTGCCCGCGATCGTCACCACCGATCTGCGCCTGAACGAGCCGCGTTACGCCAGCCTGCCGAACATCATGAAGGCCAAGTCCAAGCCGCTCGATACCAAGAGCCCGGCGGACTACGGCGTCGACACCGCGCCGCGCCTGAAAACCACCAAGGTCGCCGAGCCGCCGGTGCGCCAGGCGGGCGTGAAGGTCGCCGACGTCGACGAACTGGTCGCCAAGATCAAGGCGCTCGGGATCGCCTGAGCCCTCACCGCAAGCACGAATCTACAAGGACACAGCCATGAAAACCCTGGTTCTGGTCGAACACGACAACGCTTCGGTGAAGGACGCCACGCTGAGCGCTGTCACCGCCGCTTCCAAGCTCGGCGAAGTGCACCTGCTGGTGGCCGGTAGCGGCTGCGCGGCGGTCGCCGATGCGGCGGCGAAGATCGAAGGCGTCGGCAAGGTCCACCTGGCCGACGATGCCGCCTACGAGCACCAGCTGGCCGAGAACGTCGCGCCGCTTGCCGCCAAGCTGATGGAGACGCACGACGCATTCCTGGCGCCTGCGACCACCACCGGCAAGAACGTCGCCCCGCGCGTTGCCGCGCTGCTCGACGTGATGCAGATCTCCGAGATCATGAGCGTGGAAGGCGACAAGACCTTCACCCGCCCGATCTACGCCGGCAACGCGATCGCCACGGTTGAATCGAGCGATGCGAAGCTGGTCGTCACCGTGCGCGGCACCGCGTTCGACAAGGCATCCGCCGAGGGCGGCAGCGGCACCGTGGAGGCCGTCTCGGGCGACGGCGATGCGGGCATCTCCAGCTTCGTCGGGCAGGAACTCGCCAAGAGCGAGCGCCCCGAACTGACCAGCGCCAAGGTTATCGTCTCGGGCGGGCGGGCGCTCAAGGACGCCGACACTTTCCAGGAATACATCATGCCGCTCGCCGACAAGCTCGGCGCGGGCGTCGGCGCGAGCCGCGCGGCGGTGGACGCGGGCTACGTGCCCAACGACTTCCAGGTCGGCCAGACGGGCAAGATCGTCGCCCCCGAAGTGTACATCGCGATCGGCATTTCCGGCGCGATCCAGCACCTCGCCGGCATGAAGGATTCCAAGACCATCATCGCCATCAACAAGGACGAGGACGCCCCGATCTTCCAGGTCGCGGACGTCGGCCTGGTGGGCGACCTGTTCAAGGTCGTGCCGGAGCTGACCGAGAAGCTGTAATACCCTCAGTTTACAGGCGAGTGCACGGCCGATACTCTCGAGTTGGGGGGTATCGGCGTGCGGGTCTGGACAATCCTGACAGTGAGTGCGTTTGCAGCGCAGGCGCAATATGTTGCAGCGGCAGACGATGCCATCGCGCTCAAGGCAAGTTCGCCGTGGAATTTGAGTTACGACGAACAAGGTTGTGCTCTGGCGCGAAAGTTCGGCGATGGCGATCGCGCGGTGATTTCGCGTTTCAGCAAGTACGAGCCGAGCACAAGCATGGAGATCGTGCTTCTCGGCAAGATCCTCGAACCTGAAGGCTACTCGTTCGAAGCGGCGTTTATGCCCGGCGACGAACCTTACAAGCATGAAAATGCGATGTACGGCAAAGGGGATGCAGGTACGAGCTGGCAATTCACAACGGGGCTTATCCCACACGAAGAATTCGACGAATTGATCGAGACGAAACCGGTCGATCGACATCTGATGGCTCGCCGAGAAGAAGAGCGTGCTGCACAAGTCACACAGCTCACGATAACGAAGGGTATCGGCGAGCCGGTTACGCTGGAACTGGGGGACATGGCGAAGCCGATGGCGGCCATGGACACCTGCATCGACGATTTGATCGCCAGTTGGGGTTTCGACCCTCAGGTTCAGCGAAACCTGAGCCAGCCGCCCGAACCGATCAACCGGCCAGACCGCTGGATACGCCCGATAGACTACCCCAGAAACGCCATGCGCAACGGCATTTCAGGCCAAGTTCGCTTCCGCCTGAATATAAGCGCCGACGGGGATGTCACGGACTGCACGATTCAAAGCGCCATGTCCGATTTCTCATTTCAAGAAACGACATGCAGGCTGGTTACGGAACGGGCCAAATTCACACCCGGCCTCGATCAGACGGGGCAGCCGGTCGCATCGTTCTGGGCGAGTACCGTCGCCTTTGTAGCCGCAAGGTAGGTTCGGCCTCAAAGTATGTGAACGAGCGCATGTATCGTCACGCCGACCAGCCCGCCGACCAGCGTGCCGTTGATACGGATGAACTGGAGATCGCGGCCGACGGCGTTTTCGAGGCGGTCGGTGATCGTGCGCGCGTCCCACCGGCGTACGGTCTCTGACACGAGCTGCACGATCTGCCCGCCGTAGCGCGTCGCCACGCCCACCGCGGTGCGGCGCGCGAAACGGTTGACTTGCATTTGGAGCCGCGGATCGCCCTGCAGCGCGGCGCCGAGCTCGGCCAGCGTGCTGCCGAACCAGCCGTCCATCGTCGAATCGGGATCGCGCGCCATCGCGATCAGCGCGGTGCGCATCCGCTCCCACACGCCCTGCCACCAGTCGGCGACAGCGGGATTGTCGAGCAGCTCGCGCTTCATCCGCTCCACCTTCTCGCGCATCTCGGAATCGTGCTGGAGATCGTGGACCAGCTTTTCCAAGCCCTCCTCGATCTTGCCGCGCAGCGGATGGTTCGGGTCCACCAGCACTTCGGCGAGCAGCTTGTAGAGCCCGTCCAGCACCGAATTGGCGAGCCGCTCGTCGAGCCCCGTCCAGCGAAGCAACGCGTTGGCGCGTTCGTGGATCATCGCGCGGACCATTGCCTCGTTGTCCTCGAGCGTCAGGCCCGCCCAGCGCACGATCGCATCGAGCAGCGGCAGGTGCCGCTTGTCGGCGATCGCGGCACCGAGCATCTGCCCGAGCAGCGGTGCGACCTCGAGCTTGTCGAGCTGATGCTTGAGCCCGGCGCGCACCTGCCCGCCCAGCCTCTCTGGATCGAGCGATTCGAGCGCGCCGGCGAACAGCTCCGCCGCACCCGCACCGATCCGCGATTGCGCGCCGCCCGGGCCCGCCGCCGGCGGCTTGACCAAGAAATCGCCCATCGCGCGCGCGAGATTCATCGCCTGCATCCGCCGCGCGACCACCGCCGGGGTGAGGAAGTTGTCGCGCAGGAACTGCGCCATCGTGTCCGCGATGCGATCCTTGTTCTCGGGAATGATCGCGGTGTGCGGGATCGGCACGCCGAGCGGGTGACGGAAGAGCGCGGTGACCGCGAACCAGTCTGCCAGCCCGCCGACCATCGCCGCTTCGGCGAAGGCATGAACGTAGCCCCAGGCCGGGTGCACACCGAGATACTGGCGCGAGAACAGGAACACGGCCGCCATCAGCACCAGCATCGCGGTGGCGGTCAGGCGCATGCGGCGCGCACGATCGGGTGGGAGCGGGGCGCGCCTCATCATGGGGAAACGCGCGGGCGGCGGCTGGGTTTCGCCGCTCACTCGGCCGGCTGCGGCCCCGGCGGTGTGCGGGGGTCCGCCTCGTCCGGGCGGTAGGTCAGCAACCGCGAGCGCAACCACGGGCCGAGGCGCTTCTCGAATCCGTCGGCCAGACTGAAGCCCGCCGGCACGATGAGCAGGGTGAGCAGCGTCGACATGATCAACCCGCCGATCACGACCGTGCCCATCGGCGCGCGCCAGGCGCCGTCGCCCGAAAGCGAGAGCGAGACGGGGACCATGCCCGCGGTCATCGCGACCGTGGTCATCACGATCGGCTGCGCGCGCTTGTGGCCTGCGTCGAGAATCGCATCGAGCTTGCGCGTGCCCTTGTCCATCTCCTCCAGCGCGAAGTCGATCAGCAGGATCGAATTCTTCGACACGATGCCGAGCAGCAGCAGGATGCCGATATAGACCGGCATCGACTGGGGCTGGCCGACCAGCCAGACGAGGAAGATGCCGCCCAAGGGCGCGAGCGCGAGCGAGGTCATGTTGACCAGCGGGCTCATCACCCGCTTGTAGAGCAGCACGAGCACCGCGAAGACCAGCAGGATGCCCGAGATCACCGCGATCGTCAGGCTGCCCATCATCTCCTGCTGCCACTCGTCCTCGCCCACGAGATCGCGGATCACGCCCTGCGGCAGATCCCGCAGCACGGGCAGCGCGTTGATCTGCGCATCGGCCTCGCCCTTCACCACGCCTTCGGCGAGGTCGGCGCCGACCAGCACGCGGCGGTTCTGGTTGTAGCGTTGGATCGTGGTCGGCCCGGAACCGAAGCTGATGTCGGCCACGCGCGAGAGCGGCACGGTGCCGCCGGTGCGCGTGGGCACGGGCAGGTTCTCGATCGTGCTCATATCCTCGCGCGACTGCTCGGGCAGCTTGACGCGGATCGGAATCTGGCGATCGGAGAGCGAGAACTTGGCCGCGTTCTGCTCGATCTCGCCGAGCGTGGCGATGCGGATCGTCTGGCTCAACGCGGCGGTCGTGACGCCCAGTTCGGCGGCAAGGTCCGCACGCGGCTGGATAATGATTTCGGGCCGGTTGATATCCGCGCTGATCCGCGGCGCGACGAGCGTGTTCAGCCCCTTCATCTGCTCGACCAGCTGCGCGGCAGTTTCCTCCAGCAGCTCTGGATCGGATCCCGCGAGCATGACGGTGATGTCGCGCCCGCTGCCGAATCCGCCGCCCTGAGACTGGAAGCGGACGCGCGCATCGGGAATTTGGGAGAGCTGCGGCGCCAGCGCGCGTTCGAACTCGACCGAGGTCCGTTCGCGATCGGGCTTGAGCGTGATGTAGATCGAGGCGTTGCCTACCCGTACGCGCTCGAGCGCGCGCAGGACTTCGGGCTGCTGGTAAAGGATCTGGGCGACGTTGTCCGCGACCCGTTCGGTCGTTTCGAGCGTGGTGCCCGGCACCATCTCGATCTCGATCTGGCTGTTGTCGCTATCAATATCGGGCTGGAACTGCGGCGGCACGTTCATGAACAGCAGCACGGTGAGGATGAGCGCGAAATAGCCGGTCATCATCATCCACACGCGGTGATCGTAGAAGCGCGCCTCGAGCCAGCGCCAGCTGTCGCGCAGGTGACCGCGCCAGGGCAGGCCCATCAGCTTGAGCGCGAGCCACCCTGCGCCGAGCCCGATCGCCACGACGACACCGAGTTCGAGGATTTCGAGCGGCTTGAGCACGAGGAAGTGCAGCGTGCCTTCGCCGCTGGGAACCAGCGCTCCGGCCAGCGTCTCGGGCATGCTCAGCGCCTGCAGCGCATTGTAGGCCGCGAACACGACCACGAACGGGACCATGATCAGCACCAGCACCGTGACCAGGAACGCGAGCATGTAGAGGAAGCGGTTGCGCGGACCCGGTAGGCCTTCGCGCCGCGCATACATCTTGCCGCGATCGAGCGACCAGCCGAGCACGCGCATGTAGCGGTCCATCCACTTGCCCTCGCCGTGCGCAGCTTCGCCATGCGCCTGGAGGAAATAGGCGGCGAGCATCGGCGTGATCATGCGCGCGACGGCAAGGCTCATCAGCACCGCGACGACCACCGTGATGCCGAAATTCTTGAAGAACTGGCCCGAGATGCCCGGCATCAGGCCCACGGGCAGGAACACCGCGACGATGCAAAAACTGGTCGCGACAACCGGCAGGCCGATCTCGTCCGCCGCGTCGATCGATGCCTGATAGGCCGATTTGCCCATGCGCATGTGGCGCACGATGTTCTCGATCTCCACGATCGCGTCGTCGACCAGCACACCCGCGACGAGCCCCAGGGCGAGCAATGAGAGCGAGTTCAAATTGAACCCGAGCAGGTCCATGAACCAGAAGGTCGGGATCGCCGACAGCGGGATGGCGATCGCGGAGATCACCGTCGCACGCCAATCGCGCAAGAAGAAGAACACCACCACGACCGCGAGGATGGCGCCTTCGATCATAGCGGCCATCGAGCTTTCGTACTGTTCCTTGGTGTAGCGCACGCGATCGGTGAGTTGGATGATCTCGACGCCGGGATTGTCGGCCTCGATCGCCGCGATCTCTTCCAGCGCGTTGTCGAACACGGTGACGTCCGACGCGCCCTTCGCGCGCGACATCGCGAAGTTGACCACTTCCTTGTCGCGCACCTTGCTGATCGAGGTCCGCTCGCTGTTGCCGTCGCGCACCGTGGCGACGTCGGACAGGCGCACGGTGCGCCCGTCGCCGAGCTGGATCAGCCGCTGCGACAGCTCGTAGGCGGTTTCGGTGCTGCCGAGCACGCGAACCGACTGGCGCGTGCCGCCGACTTCGGCCGCGCCGCCGGCGGCATCGATGTTCGACTGGCGCAGCACGCCGTTGATCTGGCTGGCGGTGACGCCGAACGCCTGCATGCGTTCGGGATTGATGATCACCTCGATCTCGCGATCGACGCCGCCGAACCGGTCGATCTCGGCCATGCCCTCGACCGAGAGCAGCCGCTTGGCCACCGTATCGTCGATGAACCAGCTCAACTGCTCGATCGTCATATCGTCGGCTTCGACTGCGAAGATGCCGAGGAAGCCGCCCGATACGTCGATCTTCGAAACCTGCGGCTCGATGATCCCGTCGGGCAAGCTGCCACGGATCTGGTCGATCGCGTTCTTGACCTCGACCGTGGCGTCGTTCGGATCGATCCCGATCTCGAACTCGACCATCGTGGTCGAGCTGCCTTCGCTTGCCGTCGAATTGATCGACTTGACGCCGTTGATCGAGCGCACCGCGGCCTCGACCCGCTGGGTGATCTGGTTCTCGATCTCGGTCGGCGCCGCGCCGGGCTGCGAGATCGAGACGTTGACTGCGGGGAACTCGACTTCGGGTTGGTCGACCACGTCCATCCGCATGAACGACAGCAGCCCTGCGAACAGCAGCGCGGTGAAGAACACCAGCGGAATGACCGGGTTGCGGATCGACCAGGCGGAGATGTTGCGGAAGTTCATCGCGTTCAGTTCCCGTCCGCCGAGACCTTCTGCGGCTTGACCGTCTCGCCTTCCGTCAGGAAGCCGCCCGCGCGCAGCACGACCTGCTCGCTACCGTCGAGACCGCTGACGATCGCGATGCCGCTCGCGGTGACGATGCCGGTGCGCACCCCGCGCCGCTGCGCCTTGTTCTCGCCATCGATCACATAGACGAAGCTGCCCTCGTCATCCGACAGGATCGCCGATTCGGGCAGCATCGGCGCTACGATGGTGCCGCTGGCGATCGTTGCGCTGGCAAAACCGCCGGGGCGCAGGCCGGGCTGGTAGGACAGCGCGATACGGGCGGTGCCCTGGCGGTTGCCTTCGTCGATCATCGGGGCAAGCTGCCAGATCTGGCCGGTGAAGCTGGTGTCGGTGCCGACCGGGGTGACCGTCGCCTTGGTCCCGACCGAAAGCTTGGCGAGGTCGGCTTCGCTGACCTTGGCCATCATTTCCATCTGTCCGCCCTGCGCGATCATGAACAGCGGCTCGCCGCCGCCGCCGACGGTTTGCCCCGGTTCGACATTGCGCTGGAGCACGAGGCCCGAGGCGGGCGCGTAGATATTGAGCCGTGCGGTCCGCTCCTGCAGTTCTCCCAACTGGGCGCGGGCGACCTGCACGCGCGCACGCGCGGCGTCGCGCGTCGCGGTCAGGCGATCGACCTCGGCCTTCGAGATGAACCCGCGATCGACCAGTTGCAACGCACGGTCGAGGTTCGCCTGCGCGAGTTCGGCGTCGGCCTGCGCTACCTGGATATTGGCGCGCGCGCTGGCGGCCTGCTGCACCTGCACGCCGCGGTCGACCACCACGAGCACCTGACCGCGGTCGACCCAGTCGCCGGCGTCGACCGGCACCGAAACGACGCGTCCGCCCTCGCCGACCGATCCCACCGGCAGCGGCCGGCGCGCGGCGAGCGTGCCCGAAGCGTCTATCTCGCCCGCGATCGTCGTCCGCCCGGGGGTCACGACCGAGATGACCGGCAATTGCGACTGATCGTCGCCCGCGCCGACCGCGCCGTCATCGTTCCCGCGCGCCACGAAGAACGCCACGCCGGCGAGCACGACGAAAGCGACCAGCGCGATCACGATCCAGCGCCGGCGGCGCGATGCACGCACTTCGCTGTCGTCGCTCAGGTCGGCGGGATAGCCCTCGGCCGATTCCGCCGTCACCGAAGTTTCGTAGTTCATCGCACTCTCAGTCTGCAGAAAACCGAAGTGTGTTACCCCCGTAACTCACTCGTGGCAATAGTCCGATTTTCCTTAAACCGGGCCGTGGCGTGCGGCAACTTGCCGTTCGACCGATGCCATATGCGCCCGACGAATGACCGGCGCACGCGAAAAGGGCGGACACGGCCTGCGCCGCGCCCGCCCTTTCGGCTGATTCAGCCTGAATGCGACCTTAGCGGACGCGCCCGCGCTGAACCAGATTGACGATCGCCAGCAGCACGATGGCCCCGACGAGCGCGATGATCAGACCGGTGAGCGAGAACGCCTGCACCGTGCCTTGCACGCCGAACAGCGGTCCGGCGAGCGCGTTGCCGATCAGCGAACCGATACAGCCGACCACGACATTCCAGAAAATGCCCATCGAGGCATCGCGATTCATTACCAGGCTTGCCAGCCAGCCGGCGATGCCACCGACGATGATTGCGATAATCCAGCCCATATGAACTCCTCCTGTTTGCAAAGCCTTGTACCGCCCTAAACTGCGGGCAAGGCCAAGCGGTTCCCCGGCTTTCTACGAGCCGTGCGACAAGGATACGCCAAACGCGCGCGCGCCGCCAGCGGCGCACGGTAGGGCGGGGGATAAATCGGAGGTGTTCAGTACTTTAGCTGGCGCTCGTAGAGATCGCGGTAATGCTGGATGCGGGTGACGCGCAGGCCCTGCATCCCCGAACGGTCGACCGCGCGCTGCCACGAGGCGAATTCTTCCAGCGTGAGGCCATAGCGGTCGAGCACTTCGTCGATCGTCAACAGCCCGCCGTTGACCGCGGCCACGACTTCGGCCTTGCGGCGCACGACCCAGCGTTTGGTGTTGCGAGGCGGCAGATCCTCGATCGTGAGCGGCTCACCGAGCGGGCCGATCACGTGGTCGGGGCGGATTTTCTGGTTTTCGATCATCACGTTTCTCGGCTCGCCATTGCCACGTCACTTGCGGCGGGAAAGACCATGCCCCTGAGGCCTTTGCCATGGCTTAAATCATCAGGGTTAACGAGGAGTTGGCTTCGCTCCGGATAACCCTCGCCGCTGGTGCCGAAGCGATCGAAATTTCCCGCCGGATGCTTCGCGGCATGCGACAGCGCGCGGCGCAGTTCATGCCCCGCGGCGAGGCGCGCGACGAGGTCCGGCCAGGCCGGTACCCGCAACGCGGCGTCTTCGCCCGTCGAATCGCCCAGGGATCCGGTGGAGGCGGGAACGATCTGCCCTTCGAACATGGCCCCGTCCTACACCCGGCTTGGTCAACATCGGGTAAAGGCCGCGCGCGACACGCGGGTTTATGGATCGCGTGCCTGCGTGTATGGGCGCGCGGATGAACGCCCCCGCCCGCCTTTCCCCCCCCTCCGACGCCGCAGCGCTGTTCGACCTGCCGCGCCCGGCAGGCGAATGCCGGATCGTAGTCGCGATGTCGGGCGGGGTCGATTCGTCGGTCGTCGCCGCGCTCGCCGCGCAGACCGGGGCCGAAACGATCGGCGTCACTCTCCAGCTCTACGATTACGGCGCGGCGACCGGGCGCAAGGGCGCGTGCTGCGCGGGCGACGACATCGCCGATGCGCGCAGCGTCGCCGACCGGCTCGGCATCGCGCACTACGTGTTCGACCACGAGAGCGCGTTCCGCGAGGACGTGGTCGAAACCTTCGCCGACGATTACCTCGCCGGGCGTACCCCGGTGCCGTGCATCCGCTGCAACATGGGGCCCAAGTTCACCGACCTGTTCCGCATGGCGCGCGAACTGGGCGCGGATTGCCTCGCCACGGGGCATTACGTGCGGCGCGTGGCGGGCGCGGTAAGCCCAGAGCTTCATCGAGCGCACGATCCGGCGCGCGACCAGTCGTATTTCCTCTACGCGACGACGGAGGACCAGCTCGCCTATTTGCGCTTTCCGCTGGGCGGTCTGCCCAAGAGCGAGGTCCGCCGGCTGGCCGAAGACGCGGGCCTGCGCAACGCGGCCAAGCCCGATAGCCAGGATATCTGCTTCGTGCCCGACGGCGACTACGCGAAAATCGTGAAGGCGCTGCGCCCCACGGGCGGCGAGCCCGGCCCGATCGTTCATGCCGAAAGCGGCGAGACGCTGGGGCGGCACAAGGGCATTGTCCATTACACCGTGGGCCAGCGCAAAGGGCTGGAGATCGGCGGGCAGGCCGAGCCGCTCTATGTGGTCGGGATCGATGCGGAGAACCGCAGCGTGCGAGTCGGCCCGCGCCGGATGCTCGGCGTAACGGCAGCGCGGATCATCGAGACCAATCGCATCGGCCCGCTGCCCGATACGCCGCTGACCGCCAAGGTCCGCAGTCTCGCCCGGCCGGTCCCGGTCACGCTGGAAGGGCCGCTGGGCGACGGCGCGGCGTGCACAATCCGCTTCGCCGAGCCCGAATACGGCGTCGCGCCGGGGCAGGCGGCGGTGATCTACGCGGGCGAGCGGGTGGTCGGCGGCGGGTGGATCGATTCGACCGAAGGCGTGGCCGATCAGCCGGCCCACGGCTCCAGCACGCAGCCATAACCATCGCGCAGGGTCGCGGTCTCGCTGGCGAGCAGCGGGAAGCGCGCGGTGACGCTCTTCGCCTCGACATCCTCGCTCAGCGTGACGAGTTCCATGCCGGCGAGCTTGTCCTTCTCGCAATCTTCCAGGCTGCGCCCGGCGACGAAGCGGCACGAGCAGGCGACGCGCGCGGAATAGGCTGCGGCGATGCCCGAATAGCCGCCGATCGGCGCGCGATAGTGCCACGCCGTTCCCGCCACGATCAGCGCCAGCAGCAAAACGAACAGCGGCCAGCGCCGCCGCCGGGCCGGTCCTGTACGCCTGGAAGTTTTAGCCATTGCCAAGCCCGGGTTGCTGCGCGAGGGATTGCCGCATGCGCCTGCGGCCTGCCCCCCTTATCGCTTGCCTCGCCCTGCTGCCAACCCTCGTTTCGTGCAGCGATGCTCCACCGCCGCCCGAACCGCTGACGCAGGAAGCGATCGACGCGGTGGCCGAGGAACCCGGCGCGCCGCCCGAGCAGCTCGCGCGCCAGATCGACGATCTGTTCACGAAGGACGGGCTCGGCGAGACGCGCGCGCTGGTGGTGATGCACGGAGGCACGATCGCCGCCGAGCGCTACGCGCCGGGATACGATGCCGAGACGCGCTTCGTCAGTTGGTCGATGGCCAAGACGATGACCGCGGTAATGATCGGCATGCTGGTCGCGGACGGTCGGCTCGCGCTCGACGAATCGCCGCCGATCCCGCGCTGGCAGCGGCCCGGCGACCCGCGCGGCGAGATCACGCTGCGCCAGCTCCTCCAGATGCGCAGCGGGCTGCGCCACACCGAGGCCGGCGATCCCCCCTACGAATCGTCCGAGGTGCGCATGCTGTTCCTCGACGGGCGCGACGACATGGCCGACTGGGCCGAGAGCCAGCCGCTCGAGGCCGAGCCGGGGCGCGAATTCGAGTATTCCTCCGCCACCAGCGTGATCCTCGCCGATATCGCCGCGCGGGTGCTCTCGCGCAGCGACGATCCCGAAGCGCGGCGGCGCGCGGTGGCGGACTATCTCGACACGCGGCTGTTCACCCCGCTGGCGATGGAATCGATGGTCCCCGAATTCGACGCGAGCGGCACGCTGATCGGCGGCAGCCTGATCCACGGCAACGCGCGCGACTGGGCGCGCTTCGGCGATTTCCTGCGCAACAAAGGCTCGTATCGCGGCAGTCAGCTGGTCCCGCGCAAGTGGGTCGAGCTGATGACTGCGCCGAGCCCCAGGCAGGAGAACTACGGCTTGCAGACCTGGCTCAATCGCCCGGTTCCCGGCGAGGACACCAGCCCGCTGTTTCCCGGGCGCGCGCCGCGCTCGATGTTCGCCGCGATCGGCCACATGGGGCAGTATATCCTCGTCTCGCCCGAGCAGAAGCTGACCGTGGTCCGCCTCGGCCATTCGGACGCCGAGCAGCGCCCGCCGATGCTGCAGGAGCTGGCCGATATAATGGAACTCTACCCCGCGACGTAGAACGTCCCCTCCACCACCGTGACGCAAGGGCCGCCGAGCCATGCGCGGTCGCCGTCGAGCCGGCAGGCGAGATCGCCGCCGCGGCGCGAGGCCTGATGCGCGGTGAAGCTGCCACGCCCGAGCCGCGCGGCCCAGAACGGGGTGAGCGCGGCGTGGGCCGAGCCGGTCACGCTGTCCTCGTCCACCCCGCCGCCCGGCACGAACACGCGGCTGACGACGTCGGTGGCATCCCCCGGCGCGGTGCAGATGAACTGGTCGTCCCCCAGCGCGCCGAGGCCGCGCAGGTCGGGATCGAGCGCGCGCACCGCCTCTTCGCTGTCGAACAGGTAGATTCCGTAGCGGTCGGGGCTGCGCCAGACCTCTTGCGGCTGCGCGCCGAGCAGACGGGTCGCCTCGGGCCAGTCCGACCGCTCGGTGGCGATCGCGGGCAGCGCCAGCTCGTAACCCGCGTCGCTGCGCCGCACCTCGAGCAGCCCCGCCCGGCGCGTGCGGAAGGTGACCCGCTCGCCATCGGTCAAGTCATTGGCCTGCCCGAGCAGCACATGGCCCGACGCGAGCGTCGCGTGGCCGCACAGGCGGATTTCCATCGCCGGGGTGAACCAGCGCAGTTCCCAATCCGCTTCGCCGCTTTCGTCGCGCACCACGAAGGCGGTTTCGGCGAACATGTTCTCCTCCGCGATTGCCTGGAGCGTCTCGTCGGGCAGCCATTCCTCCAGCGGCATCACCGCCGCCTGATTGCCCGCGAAGGGCCGCGCGGCGAAGGCGTCGACGTGCCAGTAGGGCAGTCTCATGGGCTTTCCCAGGATCATGGATAGAGCAGCGTGCTGGTCCACCCCGCGCCGTCCCGCGTGAACAAGCGGCGGTCGTGGAGGCGATTGGGCCGGTCGAGCCAGAACTCGATCCGCTCGGGCGCGAGCGTGAAGCCGGTCCAGTGCGGCGGACGCGGGACTTCGCCCGCGGCCTTGCACGCCTCGGCCAGCGCCTCGACCCGCGCGACGTAGGTGGCGCGCGCATCGAGCGGGCGCGACTGGTCGCTCGCCGCCGATCCGACCTGGCTGACGAAGGCGCGCGAGCGGAAGTAGGCGTCGGCCTCGTCCGCGCTCACTTCGGCCAGCGGCCCTTCGATCCGCACCTGCCGCCGCAGGCTCTTCCAGTGGAACAGCAGCGCGGCCTGCATGTTGGCGCGGATCTCGTCGCCCTTGCGGCTCTGGGCATTAGTGAAGAAGGTGAAGCCGTCCGCCCCGTGCCCCTTCAAGAGCACCATGCGCACCGACGGCGCGCCATCGGGGGTGGCGGTGGCGAGCGCCATCGCGTTGGCATCGTTGGGCTCGGCCGCGCGCGCCTCGGCGAACCACGCGTCGAACAGCGCCAGCGGATCCGATTCGGGCAACGCGGACCGCTCCTCGTTCATCGCTTGCACCCGAGACATGGACCACATGTTACACTGTCCTGGCGCAAAAAAGTTCGCGGCCCGCGAGCGCCGACGATCGGGCGAGCGGAAGCCGGGTGAAGGAGCGGAAAGCGCGTCATCGCGCCAGTCCTAACGTCCGCCGGACAGGTAGGAAAGCCATGCCCGCTTGCGCCCGCCCACTGCCTCACCTAGCTAACACGCCATGGCCGAT
The DNA here is from genome assembly GCF_041912895.1 of Pelagerythrobacter sp. Taxonomy (NCBI): domain Bacteria; kingdom Pseudomonadati; phylum Pseudomonadota; class Alphaproteobacteria; order Sphingomonadales; family Erythrobacteraceae; genus Pelagerythrobacter; species Pelagerythrobacter sp. Next base: position 241,356 of record NZ_JAYSGI010000002.1, read on the forward strand.
CCCTATGCAACGCTGGGTGTCTCTCGCAGTGCGAGCGAGAAGGATATCAAGAGCGCCTATCGCAAGCTGGCGAAAGAGCTGCATCCGGATCGCAACAAGGACAATCCCAAGGCGGCCGAGCGGTTCAGCCAGGTGACGCAGGCCTACGACCTGCTGTCCGACACGGCCAAGCGCGCGCAATTCGACCGGGGCGAAATCGACGGCGACGGCAACCCGGCCAATCCGTTCGCCGGCATGGGCGGCGGCGGCTTCGGCGGCGGCAGGCCGGGTGGTGGTGGTGGCCAGCGCGGCTTCCGGGCGGAGGATTTCCAGGGCTTCCAGCAGGACGGTGCGGACCTCGGCGATATCTTCGAAGGGCTGTTCGGCGGCGGTGGCGGACGGCGCGCGGGCGGCTTTGGCGGCGGCGGCGGGTTCGGCCAGCAGCGCCGCCCCCCGCCCCCGCCGCGAAAAGGCGCCGACATCGGCTATCGCCTGCGCGTGCCCTTCGCCGATGCTGCCGCGCGCAAGGATCAGCGGATCACGCTCGCCGACGGCAAGACGATCGACCTCAAGCTGCCCGCGGGCGTCGAGGACGGCACGCAGATGCGCCTCAAGGGCAAGGGCGAGCAGGGGCCCGGCGGAACGGGAGACGGGCTGGTCACGATCGCGGTCGATCGCCACAAGTTCTTTCGCCGCGACGGCGACGACGTGCGGCTCGACCTGCCGATCACGCTGACCGAAGCGGTCGAGGGCGCGAAAGTGCGCTGCCCCACGGTGGATGGCACGGTGATGCTGACGATCCGGCCCGGCACCAGCGGGGGCACCACGATGCGGCTGAAGGGCAAGGGCTTTTCGGCGAAGTCGGGCACGCGCGGCGACCAGCTCGTCACGCTCGAGATCGCCTTGCCCGGCGACGTGTCGGAACTGGCCAAGCGGCTCGAAGGTTGGCAGGACACCGGCAATCCGCGCGCCGATCTGGGGGTCTGATCGCCCTCGCTGCATAACGGTCCCATGAGCGAAGACATCCTGCCAGCTCCTGAAGAGCGCGTCGTCCACACGCTGTCGCCCGAAGAGCGGCGCAAGGATGCGATCGCCGCGCGCCACGGGCTGCGCGGCGCGGTGGCCGAGCGGGTCGGGCCCGGCACGCGCGCCTTTTCGGTCGGCAAGCGCGTGCTTGTGGGTGCCTACAACGACGGGTTCATCCACGCGGGCAACCTCGCCTACATGGCGATGCTGGCGATCTTCCCCTTCTTCGTGCTGGGCGCGGCGATCTTTTCGATCCTGGGCGAAAACGGCGAGCGCGCGGCGACGATCGACGCAGTGCTGTCCGCATTGCCCCCGATCGTGGGCAACGTGATCGAGCCGGTCGCGCGCGAGGTCGTCCAGGCGCGCAACGGGCTGTTGCTGTGGGTCGGCGGCATCGTGGCGCTGTGGACCGTTTCCAGCCTGATCGAGACGATCCGCGACATCCTGCGCCGCGCCTACGGCACATCGGCGACGCAGGCGTTCTGGAAATACCGCCTGCTCTCGGCCGGCGTGATCGTTTCGGCGGTGGTGCTGCTCATGCTGTCGCTGATCGCGCAAGTGGCGATCGGCGCGGCACAGGAAGTCATCGACGCCTATTTTCCTTGGCTGTCGCACGTCATCGGGCAATTGCAGATCACGCGGCTGATCCCCGCCTTCGGGCTGTTCGGATCGCTCTACCTGCTGTTCCTGACGCTCGCGCCCAAGGCCTATCGCGACCGGCGCTATCCCAAATGGCCCGGTGCACTGGCGACCACGCTGTGGTGGGTCGCGGTGACCCTGGCGCTGCCGCCGGTGATCCGCAGCTTTTTCAGCTACGACGCGACCTACGGCAGCCTCGCGGGCATGATGATCGCGCTTTTCTTTTTCTACCTCGTGGGCCTAGGGGTGGTGATCGGCGCCGAACTCAACGCCGCCATGGCCGAGACTCCCGAGGAAGAGGAGAACCGCATCGGCCAGGCGGACGACCGGCGGCGGGCCGATGCGCGCCGCCGCGTGCAAGGCGACCAGGAAGCGGCCGAACAGGAAACGAAAGAGGAAACGGCATGAACGGGTTGATGGCTGGCAAGCGCGGGCTGATCATGGGCCTCGCGAACGACAAGTCGCTGGCCTGGGGCATCGCGAAGAAACTGCGCGAGGCGGGCGCTGAACTGGCGTTCACCTATCAGGGCGAGGCGCTGGCGAAGCGCGTGAAGCCGCTCGCCGAGCAGCTCGGCAGTGATTTCACCTTCGAGTGCGACGTTTCCGAAATGGCCGCGCTCGACAGCGCGTTCGCAACGTTGAAGAGCCGCTGGGAGACGATCGATTTCGTGGTCCACGCGATCGGCTTTTCGGACAAGAACGAGCTGCGCGGAAGATACGTCGACACCAGCCTCGACAACTTCCTGATGACGATGAACATCTCCGCCTATTCGCTGGTCGCCGTGACCAAGCGCGCGGCTGAGATGATGCCGAACGGCGGCTCGATCCTGACGCTGACCTACTACGGCGCGGAAAAGGTCATCCCGCACTACAATGTGATGGGCGTCGCCAAGGCGGCGCTGGAAACCAGCGTGCAGTATCTCGCCAACGATCTGGGGCCCGCGAACATCCGGGTGAACGCGATCAGCGCAGGGCCGATCAAGACGCTGGCGGCGAGTGGGATCGGCGATTTCCGCTACATCCTCAAGTGGAACGAGCTGAACTCGCCGCTGCGCCGCAACGTGACGATCGACGATGTCGGCGGATCGGGGCTCTATTTCCTGTCCGACCTGTCCTCCGGCGTGACCGGCGAGACGCATCACGTGGATGCGGGCTACCACGTGGTCGGCATGAAGCAGGAAGACGCGCCCGATATCGCGCTGGACACCTAAGGCGGGCGAGCCTTAGTTCGCCGCGATGATTTCGAGGCGGTCGATCGTGCCCTGGATCGGCGGCTGACCGCTCCACGCGCGGGCGTGGATTTCCAGCGAGAGGAAACGGCAGTCGGCCGGCGGCAAGTCGATCGCGAACGTCTGCGCCCCGTCCGCGAACGCGCGGTCGAACAGCCAGATGCCGCTGCCCGGGCAGCGCAGGCGCAGGCGCAGGTCGCTCACCGCGCCGGGCGGCGATATGTTCTCGTTCACTCGAATCGCGAAATCGGCCCGCGGATTGCGGACCAGCTTGCGCGCGATCACGCCGCCCTGTCCGCCGCGCACGTAGAGCTCGATCCGGTCGTTCTCCGGCTGCGGATTGACGCGCATGCCGCGCTGGCTGGGGAACTGCCAGTCGAATGGCGGAAGCTCGGTGCTCCAGTCGATCGGACCGGGGGCGAGCGGGCCGATCTGCTTGCCCGTCGCGCGGTTGTAGACGCGATAGGCGAGGTCGAGCTCACCCTGGGCGACGAGCCCGATGACCAGATTGCGGTCGAACGGGGCATCGTCGAGCCGGCTGGCCAGCCGGAATGCACCGAGATTGGGCAGCACTTCTGCCTGTCCGGCGGCGTGCCGCAGGAACGTCCGGTGCCACACCGAGCTGCCGTCGAGGAAGCGCACGAACTCGGGCACCGCGGCATCCTGAGCGAGCGCCTGGAGCAGCAGCGGGAACATCAGGTCGCGCTGTTCGGGATGGACCCGCAACAGGGCGTCGAGCGTCTCGATCGTACCGCGATAGTCGTTGCGCGCGGCACGGTCCTCGAGCGTCAGCCCCTGCAGCAGCAGGTCGCGGCGGTTGATCGCCGTGCCCGCGTCGAGAATCGCGCGCCGCGCCGCGCTGTCTTCGGTCGCGAGCGCGGCGATGGCGATCGCGCGTGGAGCCAGCGGATCGTGCGCCAGCGCGCGCAGCGCCAGCGGGCGAGCCTGTCGCGCAGCCTCCTGCGGATCGAGGCCGCTCATCACGGCCGCCGTGTGGCGGATCATCGCGACCTGTTCGTCAGCCGCGCCGTTGGGCACCGGCAGCTGGGCGGCCATCAGCGGCTGGCGTCCCGCGAGGGCGCCGGTGACCGCCTGGGCGAGCAGCGCCGCCGCGAGGACCAGCGCGATCCCCACCACCACAGCCGCCCGGCCGGGCCGGAAGCGCGCCGCAGCCTCGGGTCGCGCCCCCGGCCTAGGCCGGGCGGCCATCGTGCGGTTCGCCGTATCCGTAGCCATAACCGTAGCCATAGCCGTAGCCGTAGCTGGCGTTGCGATGATCGAGCTTGGTCGCGATCGCGCCGAAGATATGCGCGTTGGCGCTGCGCAGGCGCGCCAAGGCGTTCTCGATGCCGCGGAAATTGACCCCGTTGCCTTCGATCACGAAGATCACGCCCTCGACCGCCTTCGACACCTCGAGCGCATCGGCCAGGCCGAGCACCGGCGCGCCGTCGATCAGCACGTGATCGTAGTGCCCGGTAGCCTCGCGAACGATCTCGCGCAGGCGCGTGCCCGCGAGCAGCTCGACCGGGTTCGGCGGACGGCGGCCCGACGGCAGCACGTCGAACCCGTGCTTCGGGACCGCGACGACCGCATCGCGCAAGTCGCCGTTGCCCGTAAGCAAGCCGGTGAGCCCCGCGCTTTCGCTGCTTTCGACGTGGACGAAATCGTCGAGCGCCGAGTGCCGGAGGTCCGCGTCGATCAGCAGAACCTTCTTGCCGAGCCCGCTGAAGCTGCGCGCGAGCGCAACCGCCGAAAAGCTCTTGCCTTCGTTCGGCCGGGTCGAAGTGAGCATGAACGAGGACGGCGCACCCTCGGGCGTGAGGAAGGTGATGTTCGTGCGCGCGGCGATATAGGCTTCGCTGATCTCCGAGCTGCGTTCCTCCAGATCGGCCATGATGTCTTCCGAATTCGCCCGCGGGATGAGGCCGAGCGGCGCGAGGCCGAGACGCCGGTCGAGATCGGTCGGATCGCGCAGCGTCTGGTCGAGCACTTCGCGGACGTAGACCACCATCATCGCGATCACGAGCGCGGCGAGCAGGCCGAACAGCAGGTTCATCGCCAGCGATGGCGCGTAGGGGCCGCCGGGCACCCGCGCGGCATCGATCAACGTCATGTTGTTCTTGCCCGCGCCGGCCGCCTCCAGCTCCTTGTAGCGCTGGAGGAGCGCATCGTAGAGCTGGCGGTTGGTATCGACCTCGCGCTTGAGGATCCCGTACTGGATGCTCTCGTTCTGCTCCCCGAGATAGGAATTGCGCGCCCGGTCGAGCTGCGCGCGAAGCTGGCTCTCTTCCATCGAGGCCGCGCGGAACGCGGCACGCGAGGCGTCCGAGCCGAAGCTGCTTTCGCCCGAAAGCGCCTGCTCGAGCGAGGCGACTTCGGCTTCCTTCGCTTCGATCTCGGGATATTCGGGCCCGAAGCGCGACCGCAGCTCGGCGAGCTCGGCGCGGGCGTCGGCGAGCCGCGAACGCAGGCTGACGGACGCCGCCTGCGCGCTCTCGCCCTGCGCGCCGGCGCGCAGCGCCGCTTCCGCGGCGATACGCCGGGCGGTCGCGGTGGCGAGCGCTTCGTTGAGCGCGGTGAGCTCGGAGCCGATCAGCGTCTGGCTGGCGGTATCCGATCCGTCGGCGCCACCGCCGCCGGAATCGAGGATCACGATCCCGTTCGCGTTGGCATAGTCGATCAGCTCGCGCTCCGACAGCGCGAGGCGCTCGCGCAGTTCCTCGATCTGGTCCTCGAGGAACTGGCGCGCCTCGATGTTGGCGCCGAACTGCTTTTCGTAATTGGCGGCGAGGAACTGGCGCGCCCACAGGTTCGCGATGTTGGCCGAAACCTCGGGATCGGGGCTGGAGAAGCTGATGTCGACCAGGCTCGAATTCTCGACCGGTTCGATCGTTATATTGCCGAGCAGCACCCCTTCGATCGCGCCGGGCGCGACGCCGGTGCCATTGCCCATGCCGAACGCGCGCAGGAAGGCCTGGTCGCGCGTGAGATTGCCTTCGTCGACCACGCGCTGCGCCAGCGAGCGCGATTCGAGCAATTCGTACTGCGTGACGTAATACTGGTTGTCGGACCCTCCGCCATCGAGTTCGAGCGGCTCGGCCTCGGTGACGTTCTGCAACGAGCGCGAAATCTCGATCCGCGCGCTGGCGCGGTAGAGTTCGGTCGACAGCATCGTGACGACGACGCCGGCGAGCAGGCCGAGCGCGAGGATGCCCAGCAACCAGTAGCGCAGGTTGCGCGCCTGAAGCCAGTACCGCTCGAGATCGCGGCGGAACGCGTCCTGGGCGGACACGCTCTCGGCGGCCGTGCCAGATGAATCGCGAAAGTGCGTGGTGTCGTTCATGTCGGCTCGCATCAGCTCCCAGCCCGGTCGAACAGGATCACACTGGTCGAAAGCAGGGGAACGAACCGCAGCACCGTCTCCAGCGTCCGGCGGAACGGGGAATCGCCCACGGTCACGACGTCGTTCGGATAGATCGCCGGATCGTCGTAGTTCCCGCGCTGGATCGCTTCAATGTTGTAGGCCCCGATATAGCGCTGGCCGTCGACCGTGCGCAGCACCAGTACGTCGTCCGACTTGGCATAGGCGGACAGGCCGCCGGCGTTGTTGACCGCCCGGACTAGGCTGACCGAAGTGGCGGCCGGATAGGTGCCGGGCGCTTCGACCTCGCCCCCGACCGAGATGGTCGGCGCGGCGATCGCATCGGGTCGCACGCTCACCTGGGGATTGACGACATAGCGGCCGCGCAGACCATCGGCGATCATTCGCGCGGCTTGACTGGGAGTCTTGCCGCCAACGAGGATGTCGCCGACGAGCGGATATTGCAGGTAGCCTTCCTCGTCGGTCAGGAACGTGCCGCTGAGCATCTCCGATCCGATGACCGAGATCTGCAGCGTATCCTGCGCACCGATGGTGTAGACCCCGATATCCTGCGGCACGGGCAAGGTGGCGACGTCGGCCACCTCGATACCCGGCGCAGCGCCCACGGTCCGATCGTGCGCGCAAGCGGCGAGCGATGCCGAGACCAGTACCGACACCAGTACTCTTCCAATCAGGCTTGTCATGCTATCCTTCACGTCCCGAGCACCCCGGCCTTAATCGTCGGCAAGGGCTTATGCAAAGACCTTTTCCCCCCCGCAGGGCGTTCAGTAACCGTCGCGCGCCCGGCGCCGCTCGCGGCACAGCGCGGCGAGCCACAGGACCGCAGCGAACTGGAACAGCGGAATGCGCAGCGGATAATCGACCAGGCTGGCGCTGAGTGCGATCGCGATGAGGGTCACCCAGTGCAGTCCGCGCACGAACCCATAACGGCCGCGGAAGATCGCCCGCATCGCACCCACCAGCCAGACCAGAAAGCCCGCCGCGATGGCGACCGCGGGCAGCCCGCCCTCGATCACCCATTGTGCCCAGTCGTTGTGCGCCTGGTTGATGTACTGCGGCAGCATCAGCGCGGCAGGCTCGCTGATGTGGTAGACTTCCTCAAAGGTGCCGAAGCCGCTGCCGGTCAGGCCGTAGCGGCCGATCATCTCGAACAGGATTGGGGCCAACTGGCCCCGCATGTCGTCGGCCAGCCCCTGCTCCGCGAGCCGGTCGAGCGCGGGAATCGAATCGAACACAAAGAACAGTACGACGATCCCCGCCACGGCCGCGACGCCCAGCCCCAGCGCCAGCCGGAGTCCGAGCACGGGGGAAATCTCCGTCGCATCCGCCTGGCGGGCGCGGGTGCGCCGGACATGGCGCGCGCGGAACAGCCCCGCGCCTGCGGCCAGCGCCAGCACGAGCGCGAGCAGCCCGGCGCGCGACCCGGTCAGCAGCGCCGCGAGCAGCACCAGCACCGCGAGTACACCGAGGAGGATGTTGTGCCACGGCGGGCGGCGGCCCAGGTCGGGCGCGGTCGCGAGGTAGGCGAGCGTCACCAGCGTCATCGCGTAGAACACGGCGGCGTGGTTGCGGTTGGCGAAGAACCCGATCGGCGATCCGCGATTGGCGCTGTCGTAGAAATACAGCGCGTCGCCGCCGGCGATCTGGAGCAGGCCGAGCAGCGCGCTGACGCCGCCGAGTGCGACCACCGTGTAGAGCAGCGCGCTGCGGCGGATGCGCAGCATGGCGATCAGCGCCAGCGCGGTGAGCGGCACGATCATCGAGGCGAGCGTGTCGAGCGTCCGGCTCGGCACCATCGACAGCGGCCGCCAGATCCCGGCGGTTCCCAGCGCCGCATCCAGCTCGGCGACCGGCCCGCGGCCGGACAGCGCCTGCCACAGTCCCGGCGGCAGCGGCACGAGCTGGATGGCGATCAGCGCGGTCAGCGCCGCCAGCAAGAGGAAAGGGGTGCACATGTCGCGCATGTGCGGCCACGCCCAGAAATAGAGCACCGGCGCGAGGAACAGCGCCGCGAGCGGGCGCAGCGCGAGGATCTGCACCGCGTCGGGGCGCGAACTGCCGCCGAGCAAGGCGACGAGCAGCGCGAAGAGGCCGAAGACCGTCCACGCGAACAGCGGTCGGGAGCGCGATCGTGCTTGGCTTGGAGTCATCGGATCGCTTCGGTTGCCGGGCCGGGAAAGGTTCGCCGCTCTCGCGGGGGCGGCGCGCGATGTCAAGCCGACTGGTCCGCCGTCGATCGGCCCCGCATGCTTAATATCGCACGTGCTTAATATGTTGAGATCGCGCGCCGATGAACCTAGGGAACCTCGCGGCCCGCGGAGCGCGGCGCGCCGACCCGCGGCGTGCAGCCCGGAAACGGCGGGCGCGGCCGGTTGCAAGGGCCAGTTGCAAGGGACGGATCGTGCGCATAATCCTCGACGTCGACGGCACTCTGACGGTCGACGACCCGACGGTCGACTACGCCGATCGGCTGCCCCGGCGCGACGTGATCGAGCGGGTCAATCACCTCCACCGGCGCGGCGCGACGATCGTGGTCTACTCGGCGCGCAACATGCGCACCCACCGGGGCAACGTCGGCAAGATAAACAAGCATACCCTGCCCGTGCTGCTCGACTGGCTCGACCGCCATTCGGTTGCGTTCGACGAGATCCACATGGGCAAGCCCTGGTGCGGCACCGAAGGGTTCTACGTTCACGATCGCAGCATGCGCCCGTCGCAATTCCTCGCGCTGCCGCTCGACGAGCTCGACCGGCTGATGGCCCCCGCCCGCGAAGGGCATGCCCGATGAGCGTGCTCATCACCTCGGGCACCTATATCGGCGAGGAAATGCAGGCCGAGTTCGGCCGCATCCCGCCCGCCTTCCTTCCCGTGGGATCCAGCTACCTCGTCCAGCACCAGTTGCGCCGGCTCGGCGAGCAGGACGAGGTCTGGCTCTCGCTTCCGGCCGATTTCGCGATGGACGCCGCGCTGGCCCGGCTGCTCGAGGCGGAAGGCGTGCGGATCATCCGCATCGACCCGACGAAATCGCTCGGCATGTCGGTGTTCCAGTCGATCCTCGAGATCGGTGCCGACGGCCCGCTGCAGATCGTTCACGGCGACACGCTGGTCACGCCCCCCGAGACGCCGCCGGACGACTGCCTCTCGATCGCCGGCGTGGTCGAGCAGTACAGCTGGGGGCTGGTCACGCTCGATGGCGAGCGGGTGCGCGCGGTCGCCAGCGAGCATCGCGGCGACCGGCTGACCGAGGAATCGCTGATGCTCAGCGGCTATTTCCGTTTCTCGGACACCGCCGCGCTGCTCAAGTGCCTGTCGCGGTCGGACTTCGGCTTCGTGTCGGCGATCGACCGCTATTGCCGCGACCACGCGGTCGCGGGGATCGCGGCCATCGAAGCGCTCGATTTCGGGCATCTCAAGACGTACTATTCCTCGCGCTACCGGCTCGCCGCAGCCCGCCACTTCAACACGCTGTCGATCGACGGCTACACCGTCCACAAGAAGAGCCGGGACGCCGCCAAACTCGATGCCGAAGCGAACTGGCTGCGCTCGGTCCCGGCCGCGCTGCAGCCCTACACCGCCCGGCTGATCGAGACGCGCGGCGCGCCGCAAGCGGGCGAATACCGCACGGTCTATGCCAACTTCCCGACCGTCGCTGAGCTCTACCTCGCGCGGTCCTCGCGCTTCGTGTGGCAGAAGATCCTCGCCGGTTGCCGCGAATACCTCGACGCCGCGGCGCGGTTCGAAGGGCCCGGCGAGACGCCGCTGGCGTGGCTGGTGATCGACAAGCTGCGCGAGCGGCTGGGGCAATACCCCGGGTTCCTGCCCGCCGCGGACGAGCGCTTGACGATCAACGGCGCGCCGGTGGGCACGCTGGAGGATATCGTCGCGCGGCTGGCGGAGACGATCGCCGCGGCGCCCGCGCGCGCGCCTGCGATCATGCACGGCGACTTCTGTTTTTCGAACATGCTGTTCGATGTCCGCTCCGACCGCATCGTGCTGATCGACCCGCGCGGCGCGGTGCGCGGCGAACAGACGATATTCGGCGACATCCGCTACGATATCGCCAAGCTGGGCCACTCGATCGTCGGCCGCTACGACCAGATCGTCGCCGAGCACCTCGTGGCCGAGTGCGACGCCACGGGCCGCGACTTCACGCTCGAGGTGCCCGGCGGAGACGCGCTGCGCGAATGGTTGGAGGAACGGTTCTTCGCCGCCAGCGCGGGCGGCGCGGCGTTCGACGAGCCGGCGGTGCGCGCGGCGATGGTGTCGCTGTTCCTGTCGATGATCCCGCTCCACGCGGACAACCCGAAGCGCCAGCGCACCCTGTTCGCCAACGCGCTGCGCCTCCACGCGCGCTTCTTCGGCGAATGAGCCGATGGCCGGGACAAGACCTCCCGAACACGATTCGCGCGCCGGGCGCGGCAGTTCGGCGAGCCTTTCGCGCCTGCTGATCGGCGGCGGCTTCTGGTCGCTGCTCGGCCGGTTCGGACAGAGTTTCGTCATGCTCGCCGGCACCGTGGTGCTCGCGCGACTGCTGACGCCGGGCGATTTCGGCGTGATCGCCATCTCGACCTCGCTCACCGTCCTGATGCTGGTGATCGCCGACGGTTTCATCGACTTTCCGATCCTGCGCTCCAACGACCTCGACGAAGACCGGCTGCGCTCGCTGCTGTGGGCGTGCTTCGCGATCATGACCGCAAGCTCGGCGGTGGTGATCGTCGCCGCGCCCACGCTGGAAGCGCTGTTCGGCTTCGCCGGCCTCGCGGGCGTGCTGCGCGCGACGTGCCCGATCTTCTTCTTCCAGGCGGTGATGGTGACCGGCCGCGCGATAATGCGGCGCCAGCACCGGTTCCGCGACGCGGGCCTGTTCCTCGTGGTGAGCGCGGCGATCTACGTCGTCGTCGCGATCGCGGGCGCAGTGGCGGGCTGGGGCTACTGGAGCCTCGTCGCGGGGCAGATCGCCCTACACTTCGCGATGGCGGTGCAGTTCGCGTTCGCGGCGCGGCTGTCGCTGCGCTGGCCGCGCCGGTTCGACCTGTCGGGGCTCGCGGCGACCGGCAGCTACGGGCTGGCATCGCGGGTGTTCGCCTGGTTCTGGTCGGCGGTCGACACGATCGCAGTGGGGCTGTCGACCTCGGCCGCGGCGACCGGCCTCTACAGCCGCGCCTACAATCTCAGCACGCAGGCGAAGGAGCCGTTCGTAGCACTCGACCATCCGATCCGGCAGGCTCTGATCGCCAAGCGCGAGCGCGACGGGAGCATCGCGACGCTGGCGCCGAAGATCCTGCGGCTGGTCACGATCGGGACGAGCCTGGTGGCCGCGTCGCTCGTGCTGTTCCGCGAGCTGGTCGTCGAAATCCTGCTCGGCCCGCAATGGGGCGGCGTGGTCGTGCCGCTCGCCATCCTCGTCGCCGGGCTGCCCGCCCGCATCGCGCTCAACTTCATCGACAGCGCGATCTTGGTGTCGGGGCGCATGGCGCACATGCTGCGGCGGCACATCTTCATGTGCGTCCTCGTCGGCGGCGGCGTGGCTGCGGCGGCGAGCTGGGGCATCGTCGCGGTCGCCTGCGTCGTCACCGCCGCGCTCTACATCGCGCTGCCGGTGGCGGTCGACACCACGGGCGAGAGCCCCCCGCTGTCGCGCCGGGCGGTGTTGCTCGCCATCGCGCCCGGCATGGCGATCGGCGGCCTGCTGGTGATTGCGGGTGAGGCGATAGGCGCGATTTGGCCATGGGGAGAGCTGGGTCTGGCGGCGGTGATCGCGGCGCTGTTCGCGGTGTGCGTCGTGGCTCTTGCCGTGTTCCTTCCCGAAGCCTGGACATTTCCCGAATGGACCCGGCGGCGAAATCGGATAGTGCGCGCCATAACGGATCGGGTCCGTCCGCGGCGGCGCGGGAAACCGCACTCCACGAGAGACAGATGAGCGAAACGATACAGACAGTTCACCCCCGCGTCGTCCTGATCACCAAGACCGCGACGCAGAACCAGGGCAACCAGGCGCTGTCGATCGCCTGGCGCGACTTCCTGGCGCGCCGTTACCCGGATGCGAACGTGCGGCTGGTCGAGCGTGCGCCGGGCTATCTCAAGCGGTATACCGTCGGCGAGCTCAAGCGGGCGCGCGATCCGGTGGCGGCATTCGACGCGCTGGCGCGCAAGCTGGTCGCGCGGATGCCCGCCGCGCCGGCCCGCGATCCATCGCGCTGGGCCGTGCGGCACGATCACGAACAGCAGCAAGTTCTCCGGTTCGTGCGGCTGCGGAAGGCGCTGCGCCTGCGCAGCCGGGTGGCCGCGCTGGGGCTGGGCGAGAAAGACTATCTCGATCGGCTGGCCTTCATCTGTACGGCCGATCTGGTGGTGGTGAATCCGGCCGGCGAGTTCCAGGCCGACGCGACCGACACCGCGCTGCACTATCTGCTCGAAACCCGCTGCGCGCAGCTCGCCGGCGCGCGCACGGCGTTTGTCAACCTGAGCTTCGAGCTGGAGGACAAGATGCTGGTCGCGCTGTCGGACCACGTGTTCGCGCAGTGCGATCTGGTCGAGTTCCGCGACACCGAAAGCGTGGACTATCTCGCCGAGAACGGCGGCCGCACTAGGCCGATCGTGTTGCCCGACGGAGCCGCGATGAGTGCGATCGAGCGAACCGGCGGCACCGGCGGCGGCGGGCTGGCGCTGGCGATCAACGCGCTGCAGGTTCGAACGCATGGCCTGACCGGCCAGTGGGACGGCATCATCGATCGCCTTCGCACGAGGCACGGGATCACCCTGACGAGCAACGAATGGTCGACCGACTTTCCGTTCTGGCAGAAATACCTGGAGCTGGACGGCATCGAATGCGAAGGCCGGACCTTGCCCTACGACGAATATGCCCGGCATCTGGCAGGTTTCGACGCGGTCGTCAGTTCGCGGCTGCACACTTGCGTGCTGGGCCTGATTGCGGGCGCACCGATAATACCGGTCGAGACCGGCACCTTCAAGCTGACCGGCTTCTTCAACGCGATCGGGATGGATGGCGAACCGATCCGGATGGGCGATGGCGATTGGGAAGCGCGTATCGAAGCGCGTATCGAAGACGTACTGGCCGATCGCGACGCCACTCTGAAACGGCAGGACGAATGCCTGTTCGACGCGCGATCGCGACTGGTGGACGGCCTGACGGCGGCATTTCCTGAAATCGGCGGACGGGGCGGTGCGGCGGACCGGGAGAACTACCGGTGACGCGGGCTGATGGCCTCGCGCTGCCCAACTTCCTGATCGTGGGCGCCATGAAGGCCGGCACCTCCTCGCTGGCCGATCTGCTCGACAGCCATGACGACATTTTCGTCGCCGAACGCGAACTGCACTTCTTCAACGACGAACGCGCTTTCGCCCGAGGGCTCGCCAGCTACAGCCGCCATTTCCAAGGCACCCATGCGCGCTGGCAAGGGGAGAAGACGCCGGTCTATTCCAGAATCGCGGACATGGGCTTCCTTCCGCAACGCATATACGATTCGCTGGGCGCCGATCTGCGTCTGCTGTGGATTTTCCGCGATCCGGTCGACAGGGCGGTTTCGCATTACCGGCACATGCTGATCACGCAAGGCAACCCCGACCGTGCGAAGCTGATCCAGCGCAACGGCCGGTTGCGCACGTTCGCCGAGGTTATCGCCGAAGAGTTGCGCGATCCGCCCCGGTCGGTGATCGTTTCGCGCGGATACTATGCCGAACAGGTCGAGGCGTTTCGCAGCCTGTTTCCGGCCCGGAACTTCTTCTTCTGCGAATTCGACCAGCTGCGCGGGAATCCGCAAGGGTTGCTCGATTCGGCTTGCCTCTTCTTCGGCGTCGCGCCGATCCCGGTCGTCCGCGAACCCAGCCGGAACCGAACCGACGCCAGGCTGCGGCAGGGGCTCTTCGGCAAGGCCATCAAACGGTTGCGAAGCGGGCAGATACCCACCCTGACGTCACTGACGAACGCCGCCAGGGCGCGATCGCAGAAGGCGGAGATCATCCGCCGCTTTGCGGATATCGACGAAGGCGCCAAGGCCTCGCTGCGCGAACACTATCGACCGCACGAGGACCGCCTGCGCGCTATCCTGGACCGTCAGCCCCAGGCCTGAGCTATTGCGCGAGGCCTTCGCGGCGAAGGATTCTCTTGCCGATCGCCTGCCCCGGCATTTCGATGAAGCGGTAGGTCAGGCTCGCCAATGCAACCGTGAAGCAAAGATAGCCGATCAGGAGGGCGTCGCCCAACGGCGGCGGTAACACGATCCTGGTGTTGCCCTCGCTGCCGCCGAGCAGGCCGAACACGGCGGCGGCGGACAGGATGCCCATCAAGATGATGGCGTGCATCAGGTAGATGGAATAGCTGCGTTCGCCCAGGAAGACGAACGCGCCCCGCCGCAGAAGCCGCGAAGCCGAGCCTTGCTCGTACGCGAACAACAGCACGACAAGCGCGAACAGCGGAACCACCAGCGCCCCCAGTGCCATCGGATCGTAAATGACAGCCAGAAACGTCGCACCGATCGCAGCGACTTCCAGCGCGGTGGCGAAAGGAACGCGCACGTCGCGCCATCTCGCCCATATCCAGTGGGTCAGCACGCCCAGCCCGAACCCCGCCATCCCCCGTATGATCGCAAGCCCGACCGTCGCGCGCATGATATGGGGAAACACGAACGCACAGGCCATGCAGACCGCGCCGATCGCGGCCATGATGGCCCATCCCTTCCGTCGCGCGACGAGACAGGCAAGCGCGAAGCAGAGATAGGCGAAGAGCTCGGTGGAAATCGACCATGCCGGTTCGTTCCACGTGTTGAAGGGAGTCGTTCCCCATGCCTGAACCATCGCCAGATTTGCAGGGAGCCAGGCGAGATCGAAGCTCTCGGTAAAGGCGCGCGGCTCCTCCACCAGATGCATGCCATTGGCGGCGAGCAGCACGAGCTGATGCGCGCCGAAAAGCGTCAGCATGAACAGATGCAGCGGCCAGAGCCGGGCGATCCGGCGCACGATGAAGCGGGCCGCCTCGCGCCGTCCGGCAGACAGCCGTTCGCCGCTCGAATGCGCGATTACGAACCCCGAAAGTACGAAGAAGAAATCGACGAAGCGGTAGCTGGTGGAGGACAGCGGCAGGCCGGATAGCAACCCGGTGGTATGGAGATGGCCGAACGCAACCACGAGCGCCGCGATCCCGCGCCAGGAATCCAGCACCACGAAGCGAACGGATCTGTTCAAGACAGCGCCTTATTCGCCGTGATTGTAGCGGCGCATCATCGACAGCGGCAGCTTCTGACTGAACGGAACCCGCTCACCGTCCTCGGGGTAGCCGATGGCGAGGCACATGATCGCGCGTTCCCACGGCGCCAGGCCGAGCACCTCGGCCATCCGCTGTTCGGTATCGGCGAAATCGGGGAAGTTGACGCAGCAGCTGGACACGCCCTGCACCTCCAGCGCGTTGATCAGCGCCATCGCCGACAGGCACCCGTCGATATAGGGCACATGGCGGTCCCGCTCAAAGCGAAACGCATCGAACTTGCCGATGATGACCATGAAGCAGGGAATCTGGTGCAGCCAGCCGGGAGTCCCCTTGGGCACCGCGCCGACTTTCTGCACCAGTTCGGGCGAATCGAAGAACTCGAACCGGAACGGCTGGCGGTTGCACGCGGTGGGCGACTGTGCGGCGATCTCCACCGCGCGGTCGATCACGCCGCGCGGCACGGGCCGCCCGTCGAACCAGCGGACCGAGCGGCGATGCGCTGCGAGACTCTCGATCTGCTCGATCGTGGGCAGGCTGGGCTCCAGCGCGCGCAGGAACGGCGCGCGATCGGCGCTGGTCGGCACATGGTGATCTGCATCGGCGGCTTCGAAACGCGCGCGCGCTTCGGCCACCACGGGGTGATCGGCGACGCGGTCGAAATAGGTGTTGAGGATATCCTTCGCCCATTCGAGGCTCGTCCGCAAATCCTCGTCTCCCCGGCCGAGCTGGCCGAGGCAGGCGCGGTAGGCGGTCACCGTCTCGCCGATCTTGCCGAGGCCGAAGATCGGCCGCGGCGGCTTCATGATCAGGCCCTTCTCGAGCCGGTGGACGTTGCGCCGCAGCATGTAGAGATTGCCGCGCCCGGCGAACACGTCGCGGATGTGCCGGCCGCGCGCAGCGAGCACCGCGCGGTGCTCGCGATCGAACTCGCGCGAGAACAGCGCGTAGTGCAGCCCGCTGAGCACGCCCGACCGGGCGATGGCGGAAAGCCAGGCGGCGACGAACAGGCTCCACCGCCGGCCCCAGGGGGAGGCTTCGAACCGCACGCGCCCACCGCGCAGCCGGTCGTAGGCGTTCTCCGGAAGGAGCGCGAACAGCATGCGCCGCATGCCCTTGCGCCGATAGGCCGTTCCGGTTTCCTCCACCGCGAGGAATTTGCGTTCCAGTTTCATTGGAAAGTCCCTGCGCCATCGGCGAAAGTGCCGCGCGATCGTGTCGCAGGGCGCATAGAAGAACCGGGTCCGCGGAGCAACGGCGAAGCGGAAGGGCGCTCTTGCGTCGCTGTATCCCGACGGTCAGCGATCGCCGATGAACGCCTTGATCCGCGCCATCGCTCGGCGTGCATCCTCGCCTTCCAATTCGCGCGGGTCGAGCTCCAGCGGATCGCGCGTCAGGTCGTAGGCGAGCGGCATGCCGTCCCGGTAGTCGAAGATCACCTTTCGCCCGCCGCCGCGATAGCCGATCGCGTTGCCGCCGCCCTTGCTTGTAAACCACACCGGCCGGCGGCTGTCCGCCCGCAACAGGCTGCGGCCCTGCACCGCGCGCTGCTGGGGGAAGCCCGCCGCGTCGAGCAGCGTAGGCCCGATGTCGACGAGCGAGGCGATCGGCATCGGCTCCTCGCCCCGGTTGCCCGGAACCGGCCCGACGATCAGCGGAACGCGCACCTGTTCGTCGTAGATCGAGGTGCCGTGGATCCAGTCGCCATGTTCGCCGAACGCCTCGCCGTGATCGGATACGAACATGATCAGCGTATCGTCGAGCCGGCCTTGCGCCGCGAGCCGTTCGAGCAACACGCCGAACACGCGATCGACTTCGCGCAGCGCGTTGTCGTGCCGCTCGCGCGGAGCGCCGACCGAGGGATTCCGGGGATTGTCGGGCGCGAAATAAGGGTAGTGCGTTCCGTTGAGCCAGACCCAGCCGAACCATGGTTCATCGCCTTGTCCGATCCAGCGCGCCGCCGCGTCGATCAGGCAATCGTCACCCGGATGATCGTATAGCCGCCTGCGCCATTCATGGCTGTCGGGGCAGGCGAGGTTGGCGTTGTCGTATTGCACGTCGAACGGATGGTTGCGCAGGAAATCGGCGATCCCGTAGTTCTGCAGCGATCCGCTCATGAACAGGCCGGTGCGATAGCCGGCGTCGCGCAGCGTGTCCGAAAACGTCTGGTGGCCTGCGGGGATGAAGGCCGGGTTCGCAGCAAAGCTATCGACGTCGAGATAGCTCGAGACATGCAGCGCGAGAAACGCCTTGGCCGAGGTCGGCACCGGCGTATAGGCGCGCGCGATATATTGGCCTTCGGCCGCGAACGCCGCGAGGTGGGGTATCTCGCCCGCGCGCGCCATGCGCTCGAACGTCGCGGCCGAAATCGAATCGGCGACCACGAGCAGGAGCGATGGCCGTTCGCCGTCGAGCGGCCGGGCGGCAAAGGAACGGCGCGCCCATTCGCGCTCGCCGGTCCAGTCAGGCGCGGCGTGGATGCGCCAGCGGGCGACCGCATCGCCGACTTGCGCCATCAGCGGATCGCTGCGCACCTTCTGCGTCACGAAATTCGCCGGCGGGGAGGGCGACAGCCGCCCCGCGCCCCACGCCAGCGCCGCGAAGGCCCCGAGCAGCGCGAGCAGCATCGGCGGCGCCCAAACCAGTTTCAGCCATCGCGCCGCGAGAAATGCCGCGACACCCGTAACGGCGATCGCGGTTAACGCGAGCATCAGCTTGCCGGTCAATGCCGCCGACAGATAGCGCTCCAGCGCAACGGCGTTGTCGGCGTGCGCGTAACTCAGCCAGAACAGCGAGAAGCTCCGCCCGAACTTCACCGCGAAGGCCACGTTGACGAGCAGCAGCAGCGCATACCCTGCCGCGAGCGGACCGAGCAGCCACATCCCGCCCCCACGACGCGGCGTGAGCCAGCCGAGCACGACCAGCAGCGCGAGAACGGCAACGCCCTGCAGCGAACCCGCGAGCGCCTCGAGCGGGACATTGTCGAGCGGAACGAGGGGGCTGTTGTCGCGCCAGGCGATCGCGGCTTTCGACAGAACGAGCACGGTGGCCAGCGCGGCGACCGTGGCGGTCAACCGCAAATCCCTGCGGCGGGCGGGCGTCGCAACGCCTTCGGCCATGCCTGTTCCCCCTGCCCTCCCGAACGATGCGGCGCGCCCGGGCTTCACGCTTGACCCTTACCGAGCGCTGCCGGTAACGCAACCGCCCGGCCGACCACCGCGCACACCGCCAACGGACCCGCACACTTCATGAAATTCAGCATCTGCATCCCGAACTACAACTACGCGCGCTATATCGGCGAGACGATCGAGAGCGTGCGCAGGCAACAGGCCGAGATCGAGATCCTGGTGTCGGACAACTGCAGCACCGACGACAGCGTGGCGGTGGTCGAGGCCTTCGATGATCCGCGGATCAAACTGCACGTCAACCGCGGCAATGTCGGCTTCGCGGGAAATCTCGACCGGGCGTGTCAGGACGCGACGGGCGACCGCATGCTGCTGCTATCGTCCGACGATCTGGCCCGGCCCGATGCCTTCGGCACGTATGCCGCGCTGGCCGAAGCGCTGGGCCCGGCGGCGGATCGCGCGATATTTTCCTCGGGTTATGAGGTCATCGATGGCGATGGGATCAAGACGGGCGAAGCGGGTCTCGACCGTCGCCTGTGGCCCGAGGCGGAGCGCGACGAGGCGCTGAGCGCGGCGGTCGGCGCGCCGGTCTATCGCCACGATGCCGCGCGCCTGCTGCAGCGCTCGCTCGAACTGGTCCGCACGCCGTTCTCGTTCGCTTCGACCTGCTATCCGCGCGGCCTCTACGAACAGCTCGAGGGCTATGGCGGGGGATACATGTTCAACCCCGACAAGATGTTCGCGTGGAAGCTTATGTCCGCCGCCGATCAGGCGTTCTTCGTCGACCGGCCGCTGTTCGCCTATCGCGTCCATGCGAACAACCAGGCCGCGCTGCAACGGGAGGCGGGGGCGCTCAAGCACCTGATGGACCAGTATCGCGCGACGTTCGACACCGCGCCCGAAGTGCTCGAACGCGCGGGTTTCAGCCGGGAGGACATGGCGCGCGCCTTCGTCGAGCAGGATATCGGGCTGCGCGGCCTGAAGATGGTCGCCGAAGGGGAGCGGACGCTGGCGCGCCGCGGCGTCGACTTCGGCAAGGCCGCCTATCCGGCCGTGGCGGGGCACTGCGGCAAGGTTCGGATTCTGCGGGCACTGCTGGCGCTCGGCCCACTGGGAACAATGGTCGCCCGGCCTTTCTATCGGCGGGCGATGGCCTCCTACGAAGCGCAAGGCGCCGCGAACGACACGCCGGGGACGGCGGCGGGCGCGCCATGACCGTCCCGATCGCCTTGGCGATCCCCGAACTCGATGCAGGCGGGCCCGATCGCGTGATGTACGAGTTGCTGACGGGGCTCGACCGCAACCGCTTCGCTCCGGTTTTGATAACCTCGACACGCGGAGGGCGCTATTTCGACGCCCTGCCGCGCGACGTGCGCATCATCGCGATCGATGGCGGGCGTTACCCGGCTCGCGCATTCGCACGGGAGATCGACCGGATTGCGCCCGCACTCGTCTTCACCACATTGCGAATGAACGTTACCGCCCTGGCGGCGCGCATCATCCAGCGGCGCAAGCAGCCGGTCATAATTCGCCAAGCCAACGCGATCTCTGCGGATTTCGCGATCCTAAACCGCACCTCGCTGATCAAGCATCGCCTCGCGCAACTGGTCATCCGCCTGCTCATGCGCCGCGCCGACGCGGTGGTCGCGCAGTCGGACGACATGGCGCGCGAATTGCGCAGCGAGTTGCGGCCGGGGCAGGAAATCGCGGTCATCGGCAACCCGGTCTCGCTCGACGAGATTCAGCAGGCCCTGACCCGGCAGCAAGCCGCGAGCCCGCTTGCCGAGCGCCGCCGCCCTGCGGTCGTCACGGTCGGCCGCCTCGCCCCGCAGAAGGGGTTCGATCTCTTCCTTCCGGCATTCGCCGCGTTTCGCGCCCGGTATCCGCAGGCGACACTGACGATCTTCGGCGAAGGGCCCGAGCGTGCGGCGCTCGAACGCCAAGCGGAGGCGCTCGGCCTCGCGGACTGCGTCTCCATGCCCGGACGCAGCGAGGCCGTGCTGGCGGAGATCGCACGCGCCGATCTGTTCGTGTCCTCTTCGCGCTATGAGGGGTTCAGCAACGCCATGCTCGAGGCGATGGCGCTCGGCGTGCCGGTCGTGGCGACCGACTGCCCCGGCGCGACGCGCGATCTGGTGGTGGACGGTGAAACCGGATTCCTCGCCGCCACGATCGATTCCGAGGCGATCGGCGCGACCATGGAGCGCGCGATGGCAAGCGACCCGGCTGCCGTGGGCAGGCGCGGGCGCGACCATGTCGCGCGCAATTTCGAGAAGTCCGCGATCGTGCGCAAATACGAGGACCTGTTCCTGCGCTTCGCCCGCCGCTGAACAATCAGGCGGGCGCAATGCCCGGGGCGTAAGGCGCGGGTCGCTCGAGCAATTCCTCGTACTCCGCGGGCACCCCGCAGAAGGTGATGTCCGCGCGCTCGACCAGCCCGAAGCCGATCGCTTCGCCGGCCGATATCAGGTGGTTGTAGATCGGCGCGACGTAGAGCTCGGGGGCATTGGGGCTCTTGCGTTCGGCCGCGAGCGCGGCGCGGAACAGGTCCGCCGTGGCGAACTGGTAGAGCCCGGTGCAGCACAGATCGCTGATCGGCTGCTTTTCGGTGGTCCGGCGGACCAGGCCGGGCTCCGCGGCGGGCTCGACGAACGACCAGTTGTCGCCCTCCCCCCGGAACACCTCGAGCCATCCGGCAACGTCCTGCCGCAGCCCGGAAACCGCGATGTCGGGATTGCGGAAGGTGTCGATGTTGAACACCGTTATGGGCTCCGCCGCGCCGGCGGATGCGAGATCGAGGCCCAGTTCGACCGTCTCGGCCTGCCCTGCGGTTTCGCGCTCGAGCGCGACGAGCGTGGCGTCCGCGATCCCGAGCGATCGCGCCCGCGCTTCGATGAAGTCCCGCACCCCCCCGGTTTCGCGGTAGATGAACACGAAGCGCTCGCTCGCGAAGCGCGGGCGGAAGCTCGCCGCCGCGTAGTCGAACACGAAATGATCCCATAGCGGGAGCATGAATTTCGGCGTCTCGTATCCCGCCTTGAGGAACCGGCTGCTCAGCCCCGCCATCGGAAACACGATCATCGCACGACTTCCTCTTGCGCGAGCAGGGCGGCGAGCGCTTCCGGTTCGTGCTCGACGAATTCGCTCGTCGTCACCACCTTGTCGTCGATCACGAGATCGTGAGCCGAGATGTGGACGCCCCGGGGCGAATAGGCGTCGCAAACCAGCCCGCGCGCTTCCAGCGAAGATACAGCGCGCGCCAGACCCGCTGGCCAGTGGTCCTCTTCCCCCGGTTCGCCACCCGCGAGGACGACGGAAAATCCGCGCGTCCGATAGCGTTCGACAGCGGCCATCAGCGGCGCGTGATCGCCGTCGCCTTCCGCCCATGCGAGAGCATCCCCGAGATCGAGCACGATCTTCTTCATGCCGAAGCCCGCGAGGGCGCAGCACCCGCACCCGGCGGCGGCATTGCGGATTGCGGCCGCGCCTGACGCTTCGGCACGCTGCGGGGCTTCGGCACGAGCGAGAGGGCGAACAGAATCCAGAAAATCGTGAACCGCGAGCCGTTGTGCGTTATGCCGTACATCATCGCCGGGCCGGCGATGCACACCAGCCCCACAAACCCGTGCATCCGCCAGAGCAGCCTGAACCACACGATCACCACCGCCAGCAGCAGCCCGAAGCCCACGAGACCGTAGTTGCTGAGGATCGAGAAGAAGGTCGAATGCACCTCGTGCCCGACCATGCGGATCACGTTTTCCGACCCGAGCCCGAGGAATATCTGCATTATCCCCCCGTCGAGGAACGCGAAATACCCACGGCTCGCCAGGCTGCTGTCGCCTTCATTGAGCATGCCGTCCAGCCGCTGGATGAACAGGTACTGGTCGAGATAGCCCGCCAGATAGGCATACAGCAACAGCCCGACGGCGCCGACCACGCCCAATGTCCACGCGGCCAAATAATTGCGCGACATGCGCGGCTTGGAGGCGAAGAAGATGACCACGAACGTCGCGACCATGGCGGCTTTCGAGAGCGAGGCGATCGCGAGAAACAAGGCCGCGCCGTAGAAGGCTATCGTTACCCGGTTTCCATACGCGCCGCGCTCTCGCAGGAGATAGGTCAGCGACAGCAGGCAGACTGCGAAATAACCAAGCTGGTTGGGATTGTTGAACGATCCGGTCGAGCGCGACGTACCGCCGACATCCTGCAATTCTACGCCATTGAGCGCGACCGTGCCGATCGCAATCACCGCGGCGATCATCAGCCCGAAGGCGATCGGCCGGTCGCCGTATCGCGAGCAATAGGCGAACACGGCAAAGGGGACGATGAAGTTGTAGATCAGGAACACCGCGCTCATCAGGTTCTGCGGGTCCGCTCCTGCAGCCAGGTATATCAGTTCGACCAGCGTTCCGTGAATTGCCAGCAGCAGCAGCAGGAAGCTCCAGCGATCGAGTGCGATGCGCGTGGTGAGCCAGACCGCCCCGGCAAACAGCGCGAGGGCGATGTGGGTGGGCTGGGCAGCGCCCGAACCGAACAGGTAGACCGGCAGCAGCGCGACGCCGAGAAACAACAGAAAGGCTTGGATGGATCCTGGCTTGCTCATGCGCTCGACCTCGGCGGCGGGTGCCGCCCTCCTAGAGTCCGGCCCGATCGGTGGCAATGGCCGCGATCAGATGCCGAGCAGCCGCACCAGCGACGTGTTGACCTGTTCGACGGCGTATTTCTCGCGCGCGATGCGCACGCTTTCGGCGCCCATTGCCTGGCGCAACGCTCGGCTGCTCCCGAGTTCTTCCATCGCGGATGCAAGCGCTTCGGCATCGCCGACCGGGACCAGACGACCATTCACGCCGCCGGTCACGGTTTCGCGGCAACCGGGGGCATCGGTGGTCACGATCGGGCGGCCCATGGCCATCGCCTCGAGCACGCTGCGCGGCGTGCCCTCGCGATAGGAGGGGAGGACGAAGACGCTGGCTTCACGGATCGCGGGACGCACGTCGTCCTGCCGGCCGAGGAATTCCACCCCCGATGCCTCGATCGCGGTCAGCTCGGCCGCCGGAATGCCGTCGGGGCCTTCGTCGGGAAATCCAACCAACTGGAAGCGCCACTCGGGATGGCGCGCGAGCAAACTGGCGGCGGCCTGCGCATATTCGCGCACGCCCTTTGCGCCGAGAAAACGGCCGATCAGCAGGAACACCGCATCGGAAGGCAGGGGTGCCGGGGCGTAGTGTGCGAGATCGACGCCGGAGCCGTTGACGATGCCGGCTTTGGCGGGATCGGCGAGGCAGCCCGCAGCCGCGAAATCGGCCAGATCATCGGGGTTCTGGAAGATCACGCGGGCATTTGCGTTCGTCGCCAGCCGATAGAGCCGCCGCGACAGGCCCGACAGCAACCTCCCGGCGGCGCCTGCGGGCTCCGCGAAGGCATAACCGAGGCCGGTGACCATCGAGGCGCTGCGGATCGAGAGCGAGCGCGCCGCGAGCGAGCCCCAGATGTTGGGCTTGATCGTATAGCCGAGCACGAAGTCGGGCGCGATGCGGCGCATCAGCCGGCGCAGCGCGAGGAAATAGCCGATATCGCCCGCGACGCTCGTCCCCGTGCGGCTGAGCGGCACCTCGTGCACCGTCGCGCCGTATCGCTCGAGTTCCGCGCGAACGTCACCGGCGATGTCGGGCGCGGAGACGTGCACCTCGTCGCCCCGATCGCACAGCATGCGGATCAGGGGGCCGCGAAACCCGATCAGCGACGGCGCGTAGGAGCCGTTGAGAAGTATCCTCACCCGCCGCCGCTCCGGTCGAGCCTGCGGGCAGGGTTGCCGACCCATGTTTCGCCGGCGGGCACGTCTCTCGTCACGACAGCACCCATCCCCACGGTGGCGCCCGCGCCGATCGACAGGCCCTGCCGGATCACCGCGTTCGCGCCGACATAGGCGCCGTCGCCGATCGTCACCGCGCCGTTGCAACGCACCGAAGGCGCGAAGGTGACGAAATCGCCGATCACGCAATCGTGTTCGACGCAGGAATAGAGGTTGGCATGGAAATGCCGGCCGATGCGGATATTGCTGGTGAGGACGACGAAGGGGGAGAGGATCGCGCCCTCGCCCAGCCGCACGTCGTCCATCTCGACGACGCTTTCGGCGCGCACCTCGAGGAAACTCACACCGGCATCCGCGCACCGATCGGCCAGCGCGCGGCGCGTATCCGCGTCGGCCACAGCCAGCGCCGCCCGCTTTTCGCCTGCCAGCGCCGCGAATTCGGCGAAGGCGAGCGCGCGATGCCCGTTGATCTCGCGCCCGGCCTCGCCGTCGTCGATGAAGTACAGCGTGTCGCCGGGCCGCGCCGCGGCGCGCAGCAGCGGCATCACGCCGCGCCCCGCGCCGCCAGCGCCGTAGATCGCCAGATGCCTCATGCGCGCGGGCCTCCGTCCGGCCCGCCGGTGAAGCGCGGCATGGTCGCCTCGCCCGAGGCGGCGATGCCTTCCTTGCGGATGACCTTGAGCGCGGTGAGCGCGAGGATCTTCATGTCGAACGCGAACGAACGGCGCTCCACGTACTCGACATCGAGCGCGAACTTGCGCTCCCACCCGATCGCGTTGCGCCCGTTGACCTGCGCCCAGCCGGTGATGCCCGGCCGCACATCGTGCCGCCGCGCCTGTTCGGCGGTGTAGAGCGGGAGATATTCCATCAGCAACGGGCGCGGACCGACGAAGCTCATCTCGCCGCGAAGGATATTGAGCAGCTCGGGCAGTTCGTCGAGGCTGCTCGCGCGCAGGAAGCGGCCGAACGCGGTTAGCCGCTCGCGGTCGGGCAGCAGCTCTCCGCGCGCATCGCGCGCGTCGGTCATGGTCCGGAACTTCAGGATCCCGAACGGCCGGCCGCCGAGCCCGGGGCGAGTCTGGCG
This sequence comes from Pelagerythrobacter sp., assembly GCF_041912895.1. NCBI lineage: Bacteria > Pseudomonadati > Pseudomonadota > Alphaproteobacteria > Sphingomonadales > Erythrobacteraceae > Pelagerythrobacter > Pelagerythrobacter sp. The sequence continues at coordinate 266,852 of NZ_JAYSGI010000002.1, forward strand.
GAACAGCACCGGGCTCCCCAGCGCCAGCCGCACGCAGAGCGCCAGCGCCAGCAACAGCGGCGCGAGCACGACCAGCAGCACGCCCGCCAGCACGATGTCGAACGCGCGCTTCATGCGACCGTCTGCGGCGTGTATCCGGGCACCAGCTCGCGCAGCTTGGCGCGAATCCCGAGCGCGTCGCCCACGCGCACCAGCCGGTCGATCTGGGCCAGCTGCTCCTCCAGCTCGGCCCACGGCAGGTGATCCTCGCGCGCACGGAAAATTCGCGGGTGCTGCGTCGGCTGCGCCTCGGCGCCGATCAGCAGCTCCTCGAACAGCTTCTCGCCGGGCCGCAGTCCCGTTTCCACGATCGCGATATCGCCTTCGGGATTGTCGGCATCGCGCAAGGTCCGCCCGGAAAGCTGGATCATCGTGCGCGCAAGGTCGATGATCTTCACCGGCTCGCCCATTTCGAGCAGGTAGACCTCGCCCCCCTCGGCCATCGCACCGGCCTGGATCACCAGTTCGGCCGCTTCGGGTATCGTCATGAAATAGCGCGTGATATCGGGGTGGGTGATCGAAACCGGCCCGCCCGCCGCGATCTGCTCGCGAAAGCGCGGTACGACCGATCCCGACGAGCCGAGCACGTTGCCGAAGCGGACCATCGAGAACACGGTCGGGCAGTCCTGCGTCGAAAGTGCCTGCAGCACCATCTCGCAGATACGCTTCGATGCCCCCATGACGTTGGTCGGCCGCACCGACTTGTCGGTGCTGACGAGAATGAACCGTTCCGCTGCAATCTCGCACGCGGCGAGCGCGCAGTTCAGCGTTCCGCGCAGATTGTTGGCCACGCCCGAGACCACGTTCGCCTCGACCATCGGCACGTGCTTGTACGCCGCGGCGTGATAGACCGTGTGCGGCCGGTAGTGGTCGAAGATGCGCCGGACGCTGCCCTTCTTGTCGATCGACGCCAGTTCCGGAACGATATCCACCTCGATCCCGTGCTGCCGGGCCAGCGCCCGCAGCTCGACATCGATCTGATAGAGCGCGGCTTCCGTCATCTCGACCAGGATCAGCCGCTCGGGCCTTTGAGCGACGATCTGCCGCGCGAGTTCGCTACCGATCGAGCCGCCCGCGCCGGTCACCAGCACGATCTTGCCGGCGATGGTCTGGCGCATCAGCGCGGCGTCGGGCTGCACCGGATCGCGGCTGAGCAGATCGGCCACGTCGATCTCGCGCAAGTCGCTGACCGAAACCTTCCCGTCGACGATCTCGGTCACGCCGGGAAGCGTCAGGACATGCACGTCCGCCGCCTGCAGGCGCTCGACCAGTTCGGCGCGGCGCGCGCGTGGCATCCCCGGTATCGCGAGAAACACAATTTCGACCGCGTCGCGCCGGATCACGCTCTCCAGCAGATCCGAGGCGTGGATCGGAATGCCTTCCAGCTTGCTCCGGCTGAGAACTGGATCGTCGTCGATATAGCCCACGAGCCGATACTTGTTTTCGTGGGCCAACGAGGACGAGAGCTGCCGGCCGGCCGAGCCTGCGCCGTAGATCAGGACATTGCGCTTGACGCCGATTTCACCGAACACATCGACCAAGACATAGCGCGCGACGATGCGCGAAAGCGCGACGAGCGCGAAGAATACCAGCGGAAACAGCACGCTGAGCGTGCGCGGCACACCATCATAGGAAATCAGGCCGAACACGATCACGTTCGGAATCGCCAGAATGGCGCAGGCCCGCGATATCTGGATCATCCCCTGCGCGCCGTGGAAGCGGAAGAGGTTCGAATAGACGCCGGACGCGACGAAGATCGGCAGGAACAGGGCGATCTCGACCGCCACCATGACCACCATTGGCTGGTCGAGCGCCTCCCAGTAGCCGAGCCGGACCGAGAACGCGACGATCACCGCCAGCACGCACAGCACGACATCGACCGCGCCGGCGAGCAGGCGCTTGGAGCGGCGGCTGGCGCCCAGCAGGCCGGCGGAAACGCTTCGCGCGAGCGCTTCAGCCTTGTCCACAAGCCGCATCATCATCGTCTCCCCTCTCGGTGAGCGTCGTTTCTGGTATATTCTGTTATCGAGATAATGTCGGCCCCTTATGGACTTGCCGCGCTCTATGCAAGCGAGCAGCTTTCCCCTGGATTTACGAAGATTTTCGGCGGTTTCCCACCACGCAGTGGAGCGTACTTGCAAACGCCGCGGGGATCGGGCAGCGCGCGAGGCCTGCAACCGGCAGCGCGAAGGGATCACATGCTCGGCACCTCGGTCGCACCTTGGCCGTCCTACGATGAAGAAGAGATCGCCGCTGCCGCGGGCGTCCTGCGCTCGGGACGCGTAAACCAGTGGACCGGTGAGGAGGTGCGCGCGTTCGAACGCGCATTTGCCGATTTCGCCGGGTGCGATCACGCGGTGGCGGTGGCCAACGGAACGCTCGCGCTCGATCTCGCGTTGCGCGGCCTCGGCGTGGGGCCGGGCGACGAGGTCGTCGTCACGCCGCGCACGTTCATCGCTTCGGTCTCGAGCGTGGTCAACGCGGGCGCGGTACCGGTGTTCGCCGACGTCGATCGCGACAGCGGCAATATCTCGCCCGCCACGATCGCGCCGGTGCTGAGCGAACGGACGAAGGCGATTGTCCCGGTCCATCTCGCGGGCTGGCCGTGCGACATGCCGGGCATCATGGCACTGGCCGAACCGCGCGGAATCGCGGTGATCGAGGATTGCGCACAGGCGCACGGCGCGCGGATCGACGGCCGGCCGGTCGGCTCTTTCGGCCACGCGGGGGCATGGTCGTTCTGCCAGGACAAGATCATGACCACCGGCGGCGAAGGCGGCATGGTCACCTGCAGCGACCGCGACCTGTGGCGCGCGATGTGGTCGTTCAAGGATCACGGAAAGTCGTGGGAAGCGGTGTTCGAGCGCGAGCACGAGCCGGGCTTCCGCTGGCTCCACGAAAGCTTCGGCACCAACTGGCGCATGCTCGAGATACAGGCCGCGATCGGGTTGATCCAGCTCGGCCGGATGGAGCGCTGGGCGCAGCGGCGCGGCGAGATCGCCGAACGCTACCGCCAGACGCTCGCCCCGTTCGCGCGGGCGGTGCGTACGCCCGTCCCCGCACCGGGAATGGATCACGCGTGGTACCGGTTCTACGCCTACGTCCGCGAAGACGGGCTGAAACAGGGCTGGAGCCGCGACCGGATCGTCGCCGAAGTGACCGCGCGCGGCGTGCCGCTGATGCAGGGCAGCTGTTCGGAAGTCTATCTCGAAACGGCGTTCGACGGCACCGACTGGCGGCCCACGCAACGCCTGCCCGGCGCACGCGAACTGGGCGAAACCAGCCTGATGTTCCTCACCCATCCCACGCTGACCGACGAGGACGTCGACCGGATGTGCGCGGCGGTGTCCGAAACGCTCGGCGAGGCGGCGGCATAGCCGAGCCTGTTGCTGCCGAGCCCATGCGCCGATAGAGCGCGTGCGGCACACGATCCCCCCTCCACTGAAAGCGGTGCGAACAGACGATGGCACACTCCCGGCGCGACGTTACGGTGATCGGTCTCGGCTATGTCGGCCTGCCGCTGGCGGTCGCGCTGGCCCGGCAGTTCCCGACGACTGGCTTTGACGTCGATTCGCGCCGTATCGCCGAATTGCACGACGGACACGACCGCACCGGCGAGATCGACCGCGAACGGCTTGCGGACAGCAAACTTTCGCTGACGGCGAGTGCGGACGAGTGCCCACCCTCCGATTTCTATATCGTCACCGTCCCCACCCCGATCGACGGCGACAAGCGTCCCGACCTGTCGATCGTCGAGGCGGCGACGCGCACCGTCGGCACGATGATCGCGGCGGCCCATGCCGAGGGGCGCAGGCCGATCGTGGTCTACGAAAGTACGGTCTATCCCGGCGTGACCGAGGATATCTGCGGCCCGTTGCTTGAAAAGGTGTCAGGGCTCGCGTGCGGCGAGGATTTCTTCCTCGCCTACAGCCCCGAGCGGATCAATCCGGGCGACCGCGAGCATACGATCGATCGCATCACCAAGGTCGTTTCGGGCCAGACGCCCGAAGTTCTCGAGGATGTCGCCGCGCTCTACGATGCGGTGACCAGCGGCGGGGTGTTCCGCGCCGCCTCGATCCGCGCGGCGGAAGCCGCCAAGGTGATCGAGAACGCGCAGCGCGACATCAACATCGCCTTCATGAACGAGATCGCCCAGATCTTCGGCAGAATGGATCTTTCGGTGTGGGACGTGCTGGCCGCCGCGCGCACCAAGTGGAACTTCCTGCCCTTCGCGCCCGGCCTCGTGGGCGGGCACTGCATCGGGGTCGATCCCTATTACCTGTCGCACCGGGCCGAGGAACTGGGCCACGATCCGCGGGTGATCCTGGCCGGGCGCAGCACGAACGACGGGATGGCCGAATGGGTGGCCGAGCGGCTCCATGCCGCGCGCGGCGACAAGGCGGGCAGCGTGCTGGTGCTGGGCCTCACGTTCAAGGAAGACGTGCCCGATCTCAGGAACTCCAAGGTGGCGGATTTGGTCGAGGCGCTGAAAGCGCGCGGGCACGTGGTGACGGTGCACGATCCGCATGCCGACGCAGACGAAGCGCTGCACGAATACGGGCTGCAACTCGACGGCGGCGCGCTGGAGCACACCTACGATACGGTGCTGCTGGCCGTGCCCCACCGCGAATATCTCGCGATGGGCGCGGATGTTTTCCGCGAGCGGCTGGAGCCGGGGGGCACTCTCGCCGATCTCAAGGGCGCGCTCGAAGGCGCCGACTGGACTCTCTAGGACACACCGAAATGCGCAAGGTTCTCGTCACCGGTTCGGCCGGGTTCATCGGCTTCCACTTGTCGCAACTGCTGCTGGACGAAGGCTTCGCGGTCGTCGGCTTCGACGGGATGACCGACTATTACGACGTGCGCATCAAGGAGCGGCGGCATCAGATGCTGCTGCAGAACCAGCACTTTTCCGCGCATGTCGGCATGCTCGAGGATTTCGATGCGCTGCACGCACTCGCGATGGCCGAGAAGCCCGACGTGATCGTTCACCTCGCCGCGCAGGCGGGCGTGCGCTACAGCTTGGAGAACCCGCGCGCCTATCTCGACGCGAACCTCACCGGCACGTTCAACGTGATGGAATGTGCGCGCGAACTCGGCGTCGAGCACCTGCTGATGGCCTCGACCAGCTCGGTCTACGGCGCGAACGAGGACATGCCGTTCGACGAGCGCGAGAAGTGCGACACCCCGCTCACCTTCTACGCCGCGACCAAGAAGGCGAACGAGGCGATGGCGCACAGCTACGCCCACCTGTGGACTCTGCCGACCACGATGTTCCGCTTCTTTACCGTCTACGGGCCGTGGGGGCGGCCCGACATGGCGCTGTTCAAGTTCACCAAGGGCATCCTCGAAGGCACGCCGATCGATATCTACAACGATGGCGACATGTACCGCGACTTCACCTACGTGACCGACCTGGTGCGCGGCATCCGCCTGCTGATCGACGCCGCACCGGTGCGGCCCGAGAGCCGCGACGAGATCGCCGCCTACGACAGCCTCTCGCCCGTTGCGCCATTCCGCGTGGTCAACATCGGCAACAGCGATAAGATACGGCTGATGGATTTCGTGGAGGCGATCGAGGCCGAATGCGGCCGTGAGGCGATCAAGAACTTCCTACCCATGCAGACCGGCGACGTGCCCGCGACCTGGGCCGACGCGACGCTGTTGCAGGAACTCACCGGCTACCGCCCGCAAACCGAATTCCGCGACGGCGTACGACGGTTCGTCGCCTGGTACCGCGATTATTACGGGGTCTAGCTCGCCAATCGAAAGCTGACAGCATCAACCCTGCGGCTGCGGGGTTTCCATGATCGGCTCGGCGGCTTCGCTCGGGGCGATCGGGGGGTTCTGTTCGTCGGGCAGTTCGGCGTCGCGTTCGGCTTCGAGGCGTTCCATGTAATCGCGTTCGATCGCCTCGACGCGTTCCTGCTCGGCGGCGGCGGCTTCGTCGATCGTCGACAGGCGCTCCGCGCGCGCGGCGGCAATCAGTTCGCTGAAGCGCACGTTCGCGCCGGTGGCGCGCTCGCCGTAAGCCTGGTTGATGAGCTGCTGCGTACAGCCGGTGAAGCCGCCCGCGCCGGTCGGCGAGCACGACAGCGTGCCGAAGGCGCCGACCATCTCGAGCGATTCGACCCGCCGGGTCCAGGCAACGTTCGCCGGATCGTCGCTCAGCCGCAGCGATTCGGGAATGCGGTAGCGCTCCGATTCGGGCAGGCGCGCGACGACCACGATCTCGTCGCCCTGCGCTTCGGGGGCGGTATCGTCGCCGTAGACGATAACCATGCGCACGTTCTCGTCACCCGACGCCACGCCCTGCGCGGCGGCAGGCGCGGCAGTCAGGGCCAATCCGGCAAGGGCAGCGGCGGCGAGAAGCGATTTCATGGCGTATCCCATCGTGTTTCGGCGCGGTCGCGCGGGAATTTCGGTGTTTCGGCGTGAACTCTAGATGAAGCGTATGGCGGGCGGAAGCGGTTCCCGCCCGGCTTCGTCAGACCCGTTCGGCGAGCCGGATCGCGAGCCGGCAGCCGAGCCGGATCGCGCCCGACAGCAGGGGATAGGCGGGCGCCTGCTCCGCCCCCGCAGCGAGCGCGGCGTCGCGGTGGGCGCGCTCGTCCTCGCGGAATTCCTCGATCATCGTCGCGAGTTCCGGGTCGCTGTCGCTTTCGGCGAGCCGGTCGAGCTGGTGCGAATAGTGGCGGTCGATCTCTTCCTCCACCGCGGCGGTGCAGGCCATCGCCGCTTCGGGCCCGAGCAGCGCGGTGCCCGCGCCGAGCGCGTAGCCCGCGGCCGACCAGAATGGCTGGAGGGCGGTCGGCCGCACTCCGCGCCGCGCCATCAGCGCATCGAACTTCGCGCGGTGGCCCTTCTCCTGCTCGGCCATCTCGGCAATCTCGGCGGCGTGGGGTCCGCGATCGCCTATCACGTCGAGCTGGCCCTGGTAGATGCGCGTCGCGCCGAACTCGCCGGCCTGGTCGACGCGGATCATCCGCGCGGTTTCGTCCCTGGTCATGCCGCGCGCCTTCCTTTGCCCAGCAGCCACAGAATCGCGAGCCCGCCAGCGGTCGAGAACAGGAAATTGAACCCCGCGAGCGAGATACCGATCAGCGTCCACTGCGGCTGGTCGCAGCGGATGATCGGCGCGTTCATGATCGATTCGAGCAGGTCCCCGCCGCCCGCCTGCGCCGTCATCGCGCAGCCGGTCACGCCTTCCCACCAGCCGTATTCGACGCCGGCGTGGAATGCCCCGATCGCGCCCGACACGAGCACCGCGACCGCGGCGAGCGCGACCCACAGGCGCTTGGGCGCGGCGACGGTCGACAGCAGCGCGAGCGCGAGCGCGGCGAAATGCGGCCAGCGCTGCCACCAGCACATCTCGCACGGGTAGAGGCCGAAACCGTACTCGGAGAGATAGGCGCCCGCGAGCAGGAGCGCGGGCACGCCGAGCGCGAGCCGCTGCGCCAGCCGGGCGTGGGCCAGCCGGGCGTGGGGCGTGTCGAGCATTCGGGCGCCCCGATTACTTGCGGCGCGCGACGGTGCTGGGCGTCGTCCGGCGCAGCGTCTCGAGCGCGTAGTGGAGCTGGTAATCCTCGATCCCCTGCTCCTCGAGCTGCGCGGCGGTCAGCGTGAAGCGCGGATCCTCGCGCTTGTCGCGCTCCATCTCCTCGTCCTTCAGCGCCGCCTCGTTGACGAGGTGGCCGCGCAGGTCCGATTCGCGCAGCGTGAACTTGGCGCGCTTGGCGAGGTCCGGATCGCTGAGCTGCGGCACCGCGATGTCGGGCTCGATCCCGCCTTCCTGCACCGAATGGCCCGAAGGGGTGTAGTAGCGCGCGGTGGTGAGCTTGAGCGCGGCGTCGCGGCCGAGCGGCAACAGCGTCTGCACGCTGCCCTTGCCGAAGCTGCGCTCGCCCATCACCAGCGCGCGGCGATGATCCTGCAGCGCGCCCGCGACGATCTCGCTCGCCGATGCCGAACCGGCGTCGATCAGCACGATCAGCGGCACGTCCTCGGCGATCTGGCCGCGATAGACCGTCTCCGCCTCGTAGATGTAGGTTTCGCCCTGCGCGCGGCCGCGTTGCGAGACGATCTGGCCATCGTCGAGGAACAGGTCGCTCAAAGCCACCGCCTCGTCGAGCGAGCCGCCGGGGTTGGCGCGCAGGTCGAGCACGAGGCCGTTCAGGCGTCCGCCCGCCTCCTTGTTCAGCGCTTCCCAGGCGGCGAACACGTCCGCCCCGACATCGCGCGAAAATTCGTTGATCATGATGACGCCGAGCCCGCCCGGCTTCATCTCGTGCGTGACCGGCTCGAGGTCGATCAGGCCGCGGGTGACGGTCACGTCGAACGGCTCCTCGCGCCCGGTGCGGAAAATCGTCAACCGGATCGAGGTTCCGGCGGGGCCGCGCATCTGGCTGACCGCCTCGTCAAGATCGCCGCCGTAGATCAGCTTGCCGTCGAGGTGGGTGATGTAGTCGCCCGCCTTGAGCCCGGCCTCCATCGCCGGGCTGCCGCGGAACGGCGAGATGATCTTCACCGCGCCGTCGTCCATCTGGACCGACAGGCCAAGGCCGGTGTAGTTGCCGTCGATCATCGTCTCGAGCCGCTGGAGGTCCGACCCGTCGAGATAGGCCGAATGCGGATCGAGGCTGGCGAGCATGCCGTCGATCGCGCCGCGGATGAGCGTCTCGTCGTCCACCGGCTCGACGTAACTCGCCTTGATCCGCTCGTAGGTCGCGAACAGACGGGCGAACTCGGGCCCGGCACGGCCGTCGACCTGGGCGATCCCGGCGGTGGTGGCCGGAATCAGCGCCACCGCGGTGACGAGCGCGGCCGAACGGGCGAGTGCGGCAAATTTCATGGGCAGGAGTCTCCTCGGGGCGGCTTTTATCGCGCACGCGGGCTTAATGCCAGATGAGGATTGCCGGGGCCGCATGCAACGGTGCGCGCGATTCCAGGAGTTAACTCAGGTAGTCGAGCGGATTCACCGGCTCGCCCGCGCGCCGCAGCTCGAGCGTCACCACCGGCGAATCGACCGCCGCGACGCCGAGCGGCGATCCGGCGAGCAGGGTCTCGCCCACCGCGACATCGGCGCGCGCGAGACCGGTGACGAGGCTCGTCCACCCGCCGTCGTGCTCGATGATCACGATCCGCTCGTAGCCGCGATAGGGGCCGGCAAAGGCGACCCGCCCGCTCGCCGGCGCGATCACCTGCGCGCCCTCGCGCGGAGCGATCGAGAGCCCGCTGCTGACCAGCCCGGCGGCGGAAACCGCGCCGAACCCCGCCACGGTCCGCCCGATCACCGGCAGCTGGAAATCGCCCGGCGGCGCGGTGGCGGCGGGCGTGGGCGTGGCTTCGGCGAGACCCGCGGCGACCACCGTCGAATCGCGCGGCCGCGGGGGCCGGATGATCGGCCCTGGCAGATCGGCGAGTTCGCGCCGCAAGGCGCTCGCATCGTCGAGCCGCGCGATCAGCGTGTCGAGGTCGCGCGTCTCTTCGGCCAGTGCCAGCGCACGCTCGGCCTCGCGGTCGGCGGCGCCGCTGGCGCGGCGCGATTCGATGCGCTGGCGGCTCTCCAGCGCCAGCAGCCGCTCGCGCCGTGTGTCGAGTTCCTGCTCGCTCGCGTTGAGCGCGGTAAGCGCGGCGCGCGCCTCGGCCTCGAGCCTGCGGCCGCGCCCGATTTCGGCGCGCAGCGCGGCAGTGCGGGTCTGCACCTCGGGTATCGTCGTCTCGAGCATCGCGCGCAGATACACGGTTTCGCGCAGTGAACCCGGGCGCAGCGCGGACAGCGCGAGCGGGCGGCGGGCGAGTTTCTGCAACGCGGCGGTGAGCCGCAACAGCGGTTCGCGCCGCTCGGCAAGGCGGCGGCCGAGCCGCTGCCGCTGATCGTCGATCAGCGCGATCCGCGCCTCTCCCGCGGCGATCTGCGCTTCGGCCTGCTGGATGCGCGCGGCGAGCGCGGCGCCCTGCCGCGCGGTCTTTTCCGCCGCTTCGGTCGCCGCGAGCGCCGCCGCCTCGAGGCGCGCGCCGCGGCTCTCGGCTCCGCGCGCGGCCTGTTGCGCGCGCTGGAGGGCGGCGCGGGCATCGCCGGGATCGGAAAAGGTATCCAGGCGCTGGGCCAGCGCCATGCCGCCGAGTGCGACGGTCGCGAACGTCAGGCCGAGGGCGGGGATGAAGCGGATCGCGCGGTGCGCCATGACGTCACCCTGCCCGATGGTAGGGGTGCCCGGCAAGGATCGCCGTGGCGCGGTAGAGCTGCTCCATCAGCATCGCGCGGGCGAGCAGGTGCGGCCAGGTCGCCGGGCCGAAGGCGAGCAGCAGGTCCGCCTCGGCCCGTTCGGCCGGCGCATGACCATCGGCCGCGCCGAGCACGAAGCGCGCCTCGCGCACGCCTTCGTCGCGCCAGCGGCCGAGCAGCTCGGCGAATTCCTCGGACGAAAGCTGCTTGCCGCGTTCATCGAGCAGCACGGTGCGCAGCGGTGTCTGCGGATCGGGCACCTTGCCGCCGCTTTCGGGCAGCTCGGTGGCTTTGAAGGGCCAGGTCAGCCGCTTCTCGTATCGGGCGACGAGCTCCGCTTCGGGCGAGCGTCCGATCTTGCCGCGCGCCACGACGTGCAGGAGCATCGTTTGCGCCTCAGGCGGTTCCGGCGGCGACCGGCGGTGCGTCGCCGAACGCCCACATGCGTTCGAGATTGTAGAAGCTGCGCACTTCGGGGCGGAACAGGTGGACGACCACGTCGCCCGCGTCGATCAGCACCCAGTCGGCCTGGGGCAGGCCTTCCAAGCGCACGGGGCCGTGCCCCTCCTGCTTGACCCGCTCGGCAAGTTTCTGCGCGATCGCCGCGACCTGACGGGTCGAGCGCCCGGAGGCGATGACCATGTGATCGGCGATGCTCGACTTGCCCGCGAGCGGGATCGAGACCACGTCCTGCGCCTGATCCTCGTCGAGCTGGTCGAGCACGAGCGCGTGAAGCGAGCCCGGCTCGGCTTCGATCGCGGGGGCGGCGGCCGAATCCTGGTCGGACATCGATGTCTGCGCCTGGTTCATAGGCGTATGCTGAGCTCCTGATGGTTGCGGGAGAAAGGGACGGAGGCGGGCGAGCGCATCATGGCGCCGGCGAAAGCTCCGTTTCGGAAATGGGCCTGAATGTCAGCTGGTCGCGCAGCGGCACCTGCGGCAGGCGATCGGCCCACTCGGGATCGGCACGGCGAATGGCCGTGGCCGATCGGGGATCCGGATCGAAACGCAGGGTAATCAGGCTCGGCGCACTCCACTCGTCCCGGTTCCTGAAAGTGGCGGCGTCGACGCGGTGGCGGCGCAGCCAGGCCATCGCGGGACCGGCGACGGCTGCGGCATCATAGCCCGGCCGCGCGATCACCGCAATCGGCATCGCGCGCGCTATGTCGCGCCAGTCCTTCCATCGGTGGAATTGCGCGAGGTTGTCAGAGCCCATGAGCCAGACGAACTGCCGCCCCGGCCAGCGCCGCTGCAGCGCGCGCAAGGTATCGACGGTATAGCGGGTGCCGAAGTCGCGCTCGATCGCGGTGACCCGGATCGGCGCGCGGCGCGCCTGCACCATCGCCGAGCGTACCCGCGCGGCCAATGGCGCCATGCCCGCGGCGGGCTTCAGCGGATTGCCGGGCGAGACCAGCCACCAGACCTCGTCCAGCCCGAGCGCATTCAGCGCGAAGAGGGAAATCCGCCGATGCCCGCCGTGCGCGGGATTGAAGCTGCCGCCGAGCAGCCCGATGCGGCGCGCGAATGTCAGTGCGGAGCTCGTGCGATCGTGGTCACCATCACGGTCCGGTTAGCAGGGAGCGGCACGTCTGTCAGTGCGGGAAATCGCGCTGCATGATCGGACGGCCAAACACTTCCAAGACCGATTCGTTCCATGTGGGTCGCACTAGTTTCACGAAGGAAAAACGATTCAACCCGCGAGTCCGTCGATTCGCCCTCTTTGCAGAGGCCTCGATTCGACCCCCTGCGATTCGCGTGTTAGCCGCCCGGCCACACAAAAAAGACGGCAAAAGCGGGGTCGTTTCTAGTGATCAATACTACCGTTGGCGAATGGATGGGTCGCCTGCGGACCATGTTTCCCGATCGCGAGTTCTTCATGCGGTCGCAGGGGCAGGTTCGCTTCATCAAGGTTTCCTCGCGCGTTCAGATGACCGCGGCCGGCATCGCCGGCGCCGCGCTGGTGGCCTGGCTGCTGAGCATGGCGATCATGGGCTGGACCCAGTATCGCGCGGAAGCCGATCGGCTTTCCCTGCTCGAGCGCGAGGCAAAGGTCGCGACCTCTCAGGAACGCTTCGATGCCTACGGCGACGATCTCGACGCGGTGGCGCGCGAACTGGCGCAACGGCAGACGGTGCTCGAGGAAATGGCCGAGATGCTGCCCGAAGACGTCAGCGGGTCGGACCCGGTCAGCGATTCGAGCGGTGCGGCGGCGGAAACGGTCTCCAAGGTCAGCGCGGTGTTCCCGCAGGCACGCCCGCTGGCCGAGATCGAAGCCCGCCAGCTCGCACTGGTCGAGAAGATGACCCGTTTCGCCGACCATCGCGCGGAGAACGCGGCGGCGGCGATGCGCAAGCTCGGGCTCGATCCCTCGGCGCTGCTGCGCTCGGCGAACGACCGCGCGATGGGTGGTCCGCTCGAGCTGCTCGCTACCGGCCCCGACGGCGCGGCCGACCCGCGCTTCGAGCGCCTCGGCCTCAGCCTCGCGCGAATGGCCGCGCTGGAAGACGGGCTCGACGGCATTCCCCAGTTCCAGCCCGCGAGCCTCAAATACATCTCGTCCGGCTTCGGCGTCCGCCGCGACCCGTTCAACGGCCGCGGCGCGATGCACAAAGGGCTGGATTTCGCAGGTCCGCTCGGCGCCCCGATCTATTCCGCCGCCGAGGGCCGCGTGAGCTTTGTCGGGCGCAAGTCGGGCTACGGCAACGTGGTCGAGATCAGCCACGGCAACGGCCTCGTCACCCGCTACGCCCATATGTCGAAATTCGCCGCCAAGGTCGGCCAGCAGGTCGACGCCGGGCATGTGATCGGCGCGATCGGCAGCACCGGCCGCTCGACCGGTCCGCACCTTCACTTCGAAGTCCTCGTCAACGGCCGCCAGCGCAATCCGCGGCCCTTTCTGGAGAATGCCCCCGATGTTCTCAAAGAAGCCCGAGCACGAGCCGGAGGGCGCGATTCCGATGGCTAGGCCTTCCGCTCCGTCCGGTTCGACCTTCTCGGTCATCGGCGCCGACGTGACCATCAAGGGCGACGTCTCCGCTTCCACGGAACTCCACGTCGACGGCCGCATCGAGGGCGACATCGCCTGCGATTCGCTGGTCCAGGGCGAAGCGAGCGTGATCGAGGGCGCGGTGAGCGCCGAGACCGCGCGGCTCTCGGGCAAGATCAGCGGTTCGATCACGGCGCGCCAGCTCGTCGTGCTCAAGTCGGCGCGGATCGAGGGCGACGTGCATTACGACGCGCTGACGATCGAACAGGGCGCGCAGGTCGAAGGGCGTTTCGCGCACCGGGTGCCGCATCAGCGCGCGAGCGATCGACCCGCCGCCACTCCGCCCGCGAGCGACGACGGCGAGCCCCGCCTGACGCTCGCCACGTAACGCCGCTCAGGCCGCCGCGAGCACTTCCAGCCGCAGGGCCTTGCGGTCGAGCTTGCCGATCATCGTCTTCGGCAGTTCCGCGCGGACGACCACGCCCGAGACGCGCTCGTGCTTGCCGACTCGCGTATTGAGCCAGGCGCGCAATTCGTCCGCCTCGGCCTCCGCATCCTCCTGCAAGGTGACGTAGGCGCGCGGCGTTTCGCCGAGGTAGGCGTCGGGCACGCCGATCACGAGCGCTTCCTTAACCGCCGGATGCTCGAGCAGGACGTTCTCGACCTGGCTGGGGAAGACCTTGAAGCCGCCGACCGCGATCATGTCCTTGATCCGGTCGACGATGGTGATGAACCCGTCGTCGTCGATCTCGGCCACGTCGCCGGTGCGCAGCCATCGCGTCCCGGCGATCTCGGCGAACGCCTGCGCCGCCGCATCGGGCCGGTTCCAGTAGCCCTGCATCACTTGCGGCCCGGCGATCACCAGTTCGCCCGGCTCGCCTTCGGGTGCGGGCCGGGTCGGGTCTTCCTTGTCGAGCAGCATGACCTGCGTCTGGGGGATCACCTGCCCGATCGTGCCCGGCTGGCGCAGCCCTTCGTACGGATTGGTCGAAACGACGCCTGCGCTCTCGGTCAGGCCGTAGCCTTCGACCAGCCGCGCACCCGTCGCCGCCTCGAACTTCTCGCGCACCGGGGCGGGCAGCGGCGCGCCGCCGGAAATGCAAATCCTGAGCGCGGAGAAATCGGTCTTCGCGATATCGGGATGATCGAGCAGCGCCTGGAACATCGTCGGCACGCCGGGGAATCCCGTCACCTTGGCACGCGCCAGCGTCTTGAGCACCTGCTTGGGCTCGAACCGCGGGACCATCGCGATGCACCCGCCCTTGGCCACCGTGCGGTTGAGCACGCAGGTATTGGCGAAGACATGGAACAGCGGCAGCGCGCCCATGATCACGTCCGGCTCGCTGCGGTCGAACGGGTCGATCGCATCGACCTGCATCGCGTTCATCGACAGGTTGGCGTGGGTCAGCATCGCACCCTTGGGCCGCCCGGTGGTGCCGCCGGTGTACTGGAGGAGCGCGAGATCGGCGGGCGAGATCGCGACCGAGGCGGGCGCGGAACCTGCGAGCGCATCGGCCCACTCGCGCACATCTGCACGGTGGGGGATTGCACTGATGCTCTTGCGTCCGAGCAGCTTGAGCGCGGCGCGCTTGGGCCACGAGAGCATCGCGCCCAGCCGCCCCACGACCAGCGTCTCGAGCCGCGAGCCGTCGAGCACTTTCAGCGCGGTCGGCAGCAGGCTCGCCGCATCGATCGTGACGAGCAGGCGCGCGCCCGAATCCTCGACCTGCTGGCTCAATTCCTCGACCGTGTAGAGCGGCGAGAAATTGACCACCACCGCCCCGGCCATCATCGCCCCGTAATAGGCCGAGACGTAGATCGGCACGTTGGGCAGAAACAGGCCCACCCGGTCGCCGCGGGCGATGCCCATCGCCTGCAGGCCCGCGGCGAAACGCCGCGCCTCGGCGTAAAGCTCGCGATAGAAATAGGTCCGGCCGAGGAAATCGGCCAGCGGCGCTTGCGGCGCGCGCTCGGCGGTGCGCGCGAACATCTCGGGCAGCGTCACCGGTTCGAACGGCGTGTCCCATGGCTGGGCGTGCTGGTACGGTGCCTTACTTACATCCATGTAAAACATGGATGCGGCATGGCGCTCGCGAGGGCAAGGGGTTTTTGCCCCTGCCCGCGCGTGTTCACGCAAGACCGTAACGCCAAGCAGCGATGCGCTTGGCGCCGGGCGACATCAGGACTGCTGCTCTTCGCCTTCGGCGGCGCGCTTGGCTTCGAGCCAGGCGGCGGCTTCCGCTTCCTGCGCGGCCTCGGCGGCGGCCTTCTCGCTCGCGTCGCGCTCGGCGCGCAGTTCGGCGATCAGCTTCTCGCGATCGGAGCCCGAATCGACGACGACCGGTGCCTCGCCTTCGGTCCCGGCCTTCTTCGCCGCCTTGGCGACGACCGCATCGAGCTCGCGCTGCGAGCACAGGCCCAGCGTAACCGGGTCCTTGGGCTGGATGTTCTGAATGTTCCAGTGGCTGCGCTCGCGGATCGCGGTGATCGTGTTGCGCGTGGTGCCGATCAGCTTGGAGATCTGCGCGTCGGAAATCTCCGGGTGGCTGCGCAGGATCCAGGCGATCCCATCGGGCTTGTCCTGCCGCTTCGACACGGGGGTGTAACGCGGGCCCTTGGTGCGGGTTACCTCGACCGGGGCCTTCTGCATCTTGAGCGCATAGGCCGGATCGGCCTGGCCGCGCTCGATCTCCTCCTGCGTCAGTTCGCCAGAATGCACCGGATCGCGCCCGGTGTACTTGCTGCCCGCGAGATCGTCGGCCATCGCCTGGACCTCGAGGATGTGGAGGCCGCAGAATTCGGCGATCTGGGTGAAACCGAGCGAGGTGTTGTCGATCAGCCAGGTGGCGGTCGCATGCGGCATCAGCGGGGTCGGTTGGGCCATGGAAAATGTCCTGAAAACGTAAAGGGCCGCCCCTTGCGGAGCGGCCGTTGCAGCGACCGATCTAGGCGATGCGCCGGGCGAGCGCAAGCTTTCAGGCGGCGAGCGGCTCGACTTCGAGCGCGGCGAGACCGGCCAGGAACTGATCGGTCGCCGCGTCCCACGAATAGGCCGCGCCGAGCGCGGCGCAATCCGCCCGGTCGCTGAACAGCGCCGCGGCGATCGCGCGGTCGAGATCGTCGGACAGCGCGCCGACGCGGTCGGTCACGATGTCGCGCGGCCCCGGCACGGGAAAGCCGGCGACCGGGGTGCCGCAGGCGAGCGCCTCGATCATCACCAGCCCGAACGTGTCGGTCCGGCTGGGAAAGACGAACACGTCGGCATTGGCATAGCAGCCCGCCAGCGCCGCGCCGCTGCGGCGGCCGAGGAAATGCGCGTCGGGAAACCGCGCGGCGAGGCTGGCGAGCGCCGGGCCGTCGCCGACCACTACCCGGCTGCCCGGATAGGTGCCGCCGAGAAACGGCTCGAGGTTCTTCTCCACCGCGACCCGGCCGACGTAGAGCTGGATCGGGCGCGGCAGGCCGGCGAACTCGGGCGGTTCGGGCGCCGCCGGATGGAAGCACGCCAGATCGACCCCGCGGCTCCAGTGATGCAAGCGCGTCAGGCCGTGGCCGCGCAGTTCCTCACGGATGCTCTCGGTCGCGACCAGCACCTTGCGCGCGGGGGCATGGAACCAGCGGATGTAGCGCCAGAACAGGCTCGGCGGCAGGCCGGTGCGATGCGCGACATAGTCGGGGAACTGCGTGTGGTAGGCGCTGGTGAACGGGATCGCGTGGGTGACGCAATGGCCGCGCGCGGCGAGACCGAGCGGGCCCTCGGTCGCGATATGGATCGCATCGGGCGCGATTTCGCTCAGCCGCCGGCCGACCGCGCCCGGCGCCATGATGGCGAGCCGGATGTCGGGATAGGTCGGGCACGGGATCGAGCGGAACAAGTCGGGCGAGATCACCTCCACCTCGTGTCCGCGTGCGCGCAGGATGGCGCAGGTCGTCGTCAAGGTACGGACCACGCCGTTTATCTGCGGCAGCCAGGCATCGGTGACGATCGCGATACGCTGGGGGAACGGGCGAAACCCGCCCGTGTCGCTGGCGAACCCCGTCATCCGGTTCATGCCGCCACTTTCCCGGCGACCGCCGCGGCAGCTTCGAAACGTGCGCGCTTCGCCATTTCCTCGGGCCAGTGGAGCAGTTCCATGCGCCCGTCGAAGTGCTCGACCAAAGCATTGCACCCTTCGACCCAGTCGCCGTCGTTGTAGTACTCGATCCCGTCAAACGCGCGGATTTCGGCGGTGTGGATATGGCCGCATACGACGCCGTCGACCCCGCGCTCGGCGGCCGCGCGGGCGACGACTTCCTCGTACTTGGAAATGAATTCGACCGCGTTCTTGACCTTGTGCTTGGCGGTCTTCGACAGCGACCAATACGGCAGGCCCATCGCGGTGCGCGCGGCGTTGACCCAGCGATTCATTCCCATCAGCAAGTGGTAGAGCGCGTCGCCCACCACCGCGAGCCAGCGGTGCGCGAGCATCACGGCATCGAACTCGTCGCCGTGCAGCACCATCAGGCGGCGGCCGTCGGCAGTCTCGTGAAAGGCCGCGCGGCGAATCTCGACCCCGCCGAAATCCATGCCCGAAAACGGGCGCAGCATCTCGTCGTGGTTGCCGGGGATATAGACGATCCGCGTGCCGCGCTTGGCGCGCTTGAGGATACGCCAGACGATGTCGTTGTGCTCGGCGGGCCAATAGTGCTTCTTCTTCAGCCGCCAGCCGTCGATGATGTCGCCGACCAGATACATCGTCTCGCTGTCGGTATGGTCGAGGAAGTCGATCAGGAGCTGCGCGTTGCAGCCCTTGGTGCCGAGATGGACGTCGCTGATCCAGATCGTGCGATAGCGCCGCCGCTCGCCGCCCTCGGGCTCGGGGATAGCGCTGCGGACGGGCGGGAAACTCGCCACGTTCGCCAGATCGGCCAGTTCTTCGGGCAGGCCGCCGCCGCGCTTCGTGCTCATCACCGGACCCTCGCGCGCAGTTGCACTCGCGAAAGGCCAATGACAGCCGATTGTTACAGGCGATTCACAATGGCGTTACGCTTCGGGGACAAGCGTGACGGTTCGCGGTCAGCCGCCGGCGACCTCGAGCACGATCTTGCCGATGTGGTCGCCCGCCTCCATGTGCGCGTGGGCGGCGGCGGCCTCGGCGAGGGGGAAACTGCGGTCCATCACCGGACGCAGCGTGCCGTCTTCGAACAGCGGCCAGGCGTTCTTCTCGATCTCGCCCGCGAGCAGCGTCTTGAACGCGTCGGAACGCGGGCGCAGAGTCGAGCCGGTGAGGGTGAGCCGGCGGCTCATGACCACCGCCATGTTCACGTCCGCCTTCATCCCACCGAGCACCGCGATCGAGACATGCCGGCCGTCTTCGGCGAGGCATTTCATATTGCGCGCAACGTAATCGCCCGAGACCATGTCGAGCACGACCTCGACGCCCTTGCCCCCGGTGAAGGCCTTCACTTCCTCGACGAAATCCTGCTCGCGGTAATTGATCGACAGGTCGGCCCCGAGTTCGCGCGAGGCGTCGCACTTGGCCGCGTCGCCGCAAGTCGTGATGACGGTAAGGCCGAAGGCCTTGCCCAGCATCGTCGCCATCGTGCCGATTCCGCTGGTGCCGCCGTGGACCAGCAGCGTCTCGCCGTCGCTCGCCCAGCCGCGCTCGAACACGTTGTGCCACACGGTGAACAGCGTTTCGGGGATCGCCGCAGCCTCGGCCAGCGGCATGTCGTCGGGGACCGGCAGGCAATGGCCGATATGCGCGAGGCAATATTCGGCATAGCCGCCGCCCGCGACCAGCGCGCAGTAGCGCTCGCCGATATATTCGCGCGGCAGCCCCTCGCCCACCGCGACGATCGTGCCCGAAACCTCGAGCCCCGGCAGCGGCGAGGCGCCCGGCGGTGGCGGATAGGCGCCCTGCCGCTGGGCGACGTCGGGCCGGTTCACCCCGGCATAGGCGACGCGCAGCAGCACCTGGCCCTCGCCCGGTTCGGGCACCGGCACCGTTTCCGGCCGCAGCACCTCCGGCCCGCCCGGCGCGTCGAAGCCGATCGCGGTCATCTCGCGTGGAATTTGCGCGTGCATTTACCCCCCTGCCCCCTGTGGCCGTCCCGTCACGCCCGCGGACCTAACGCGCTCGCCCATTGACAGCAAGCACGGCGGCTTGCGACACTGTGCGCACGATGGATGAGGACGACCGTCCGCGCCCCCGGGGCGATGCCGCGAGCAAGCTCGCCGCGGAGGATCTTTCGCCCTATTCGCAGGACGAGCTGGCGGAGCGCATCGCATTGCTCGAACGCGAGATCGCGCGGGCCGAGAAGCACCGCCTGACCGCCGCCGCGCACCGCGACGCAGCCGACGCCCTGTTCCGAAAGCCCACGGCATGATCGGGGCCGTTCGCATTCCGGACGGCGCCCACCATATAGGGTTCGTCAGCCACGCGGCGTCGAATTTCCACGATCGGGAAATGCCGCTTTTCACCACGGAAGACCGCTAGATGCCCAGTTTCGCCCAGAACCTCGAAAAGACCCTCCACGCCGCGCTCGCCAGCGCGAGCGAACGGCGGCACGAATACGCCACGCTCGAGCACTTGCTGCTCGCGCTGGTCGACGACGAGGACGCGGCGCAGGTGATGGCCGCGTGCGGGGTCGACATCGACGAACTGGGTGAGGCGGTGCGCCAGTATCTCGACCAGGAGTACCAGTCCCTCCGCACCGAGGACGACGGCGATCCGCAGCCGACCGCAGGTTTCCAGCGGGTGATCCAGCGCGCCATCCTGCACGTCCAATCGAGCGGCAAGGACACCGTGACCGGCGCCAACGTGCTGGTCGCGCTGTTTTCCGAACGCGACAGCTACGCGGTCTATTTCCTCCAGCAGCAGGACATGAGCCGGCTCGATGCGGTCAGCTACATCAGCCACGGCATCGGCAAGGGCGGCAAGCAACTCGAAGCGCGCAGCGCCGAGGGCGTCGAAGGCGCCGCCAAGGCCGAGGACAAGCCCGACAACAAGAAGGAAACCGCGCTCGACCAGTTCACGGTCAACCTCAATGCGCGGGCCGAGGCGGGCAAGATCGATCCGCTGATCGGCCGCGGGCCCGAGGTCGACCGGACGATCCAGATCCTCTGCCGCCGGTCGAAGAACAACCCGCTCTATGTCGGCGATCCGGGCGTCGGCAAGACCGCCATCGCCGAAGGGCTGGCGCGCAAGATCGTCGAAGGCCAGGTGCCCGAAGTGCTGCTGGACGCGGTGATCTATTCGCTCGACATGGGCGCGCTGCTCGCCGGCACGCGCTATCGCGGCGATTTCGAGGAACGGCTGAAGCAGGTGGTTTCCGAACTCGAAGGCATGCCCGAGGCGGTGCTATTCATCGACGAAATCCACACCGTGATCGGCGCGGGCGCGACCAGCGGCGGGGCGATGGACGCCTCGAACCTGCTCAAGCCCGCCCTGTCGAGCGGCGCGATCCGCTGCATCGGATCGACCACCTACAAGGAATTCCGCAACCACTTCGAGAAGGACCGCGCGCTGCTGCGCCGGTTCCAGAAGATCGACGTCAACGAACCGACGGTCGAGGATACTGTGAAGATCCTGAAGGGACTGAGAAGCGCCTTCGAGGACCACCACAAGGTCAAGTACACGCCCGACGCGCTGAAGACCGCGGTCGAGCTGTCGGCGCGCTACATCAACGACCGCAAGCTGCCCGACAAGGCGATCGACGTGATCGACGAGGTCGGCGCGATGCAGATGCTGGTTGCCCCCAGCCGCCGCAAGAAGAAGATCACCGCGCGCGAGATCGAGGCCGTGATCGCGACGATGGCGCGCATTCCGCCCAAGACCGTCTCGAGCGACGACAAGAAGGCGCTCGAAAACCTCGAGCGCGATCTGAAGCACGTGGTGTTCGGGCAGGACGATGCGATCCATCGCCTCTCGACCGCGATGAAGCTCAGCCGCGCGGGCCTGCGCGATCCCGACAAGCCGATCGGCAGCTTCCTGTTCACCGGCCCGACCGGCGTCGGCAAAACCGAGGTCGCGCGCCAGCTCGCCAGCGTGATGGGCATCGAGCTGAAGCGCTTCGACATGTCCGAGTATATGGAGCGGCACTCGGTCAGCCGGTTGATCGGCGCGCCTCCGGGCTATGTCGGCTACGATCAGGGCGGATTGCTGACCGACGCGGTCGACCAGAACCCGCACAGCGTGCTGCTGCTCGACGAGATCGAGAAGGCGCACCCCGATCTGTTCAACATCCTGCTGCAAGTCATGGATAACGGGCGGCTGACCGACCACCACGGCAAGACGGTCGATTTCCGCAACGTCGTCCTCATCATGACCACCAATGCCGGCGCGGCCGACATGGCGCGCCAGGGCATCGGTTTCGGCGACGTGAGCAAGGAGGATGCGGGCGAGGAAGCGGTGAAGAAGATGTTCACCCCCGAATTCCGCAACCGCCTCGATGCGGTGGTGCCGTTCGGCTATCTCGGCAAGAGCACGGTCGCCCGTGTGGTCGACAAGTTCATCCTCCAGCTCGAGCTCCAGCTCGCCGAGCAGAACGTGCACATCCAGTTCGACAAGGATGCACGCGAATGGCTGGGCGACAAGGGCTACGACCGGCTTTACGGCGCGCGGCCGATGGCGCGGCTGATCCAGGAGAAGATCAAGCAGCCGCTGGCCGAGGAACTGCTGTTCGGCAAGCTTTCCGATGGCGGCGAGGTCCATGTGAGCGTGAAGGACGGCAAGCCCGCTTTCGAGCTTACTCCGGCTCCGCCGAAGGCGCGGCCGAAGCGGAAGGTCAAGAAGGCTGCGGCGAAGAAGACGCGGCCCGACGCCGATGCGAACGAGGACGCAGAAGGCGAGAAGTAGGTCGAGGAGGGGCTGTCGTTACAGTCCCCTGCCCTACTGTTGTCATCCCCGCGCAAGCGGGGATCCAGGGACTGACATCGCACCATGGATTCCCGCGTTCGCGGGAATGACAACGCGTGAGGTCGCCTCACTACCGGAACCCCGCGCCCGGCCCGCCATTTTTCCAGCATGGCACGCGACTTCGCATGGATCCGGCCCGAGCCGCATGGCATCCATGTCGTCCCCGCCGATTGCTGGATCGATCCCTCGAAGCCCGTCGATCACGCGTTGGTGACCCACGGCCACGCCGACCATGCGCGCGGCGGGCACGGGCGAACGGTGGCGACGCCCGAAACGCTGGCGATCATGAAGTTGCGCTACGCGACTTCGGATGGGGCGGTGCCGGTCGCCTACGGCGAAACCGTCCGCCTGCGGGGTGAGGTCGATGCGACCTACATCCCCGCCGGGCATGTACTCGGCAGCGCGCAGATCCTGCTTGAACACGCGGGCGAACGCGTCATCGTGACCGGCGATTACAAGCGCCGCCCCGACCCCACGTGCCCGCCGTTCGAAGTCACCCCGTGCAACGTGTTCATCACCGAGGCGACCTTCGGCCTGCCGCTGTTCACCCATCCGCCGATCGGCGAGGAGATCGGCAAATTGCTCGACCGCCTCGCCGCGCATCCCGAGCGCTGCGTGCTCGTCGGCGCCTACGCGCTGGGCAAGGCGCAACGGGTGATCGCCGAGCTACGCGCCGCCGGCCACACGCAGCCTATCTACCTCCATGGCGCGATGGAGAAGATGTGCCGACTCTACGAGGATTTCGGCGTCGATCTGGGCGAACTGCGCCTCGTCGCCGATGCCGCGAAGGACGATATGCGCGGCCACGTCGTCGTCTGCCCGCCCTCCGCCTTGAACGACCGCTGGAGCCGCCGCCTGCCCGATCCGATCACCGCCATGGCGTCAGGCTGGATGCGCGTGCGCCAGCGCGCGCGCCAACGCAACGTTGAGCTGCCGCTGGTCATCTCCGACCATGCCGACTGGGGCGAGCTGACCCGCACGGTGGAGGAAGTGGACCCGCACGAAACCTGGATCACCCATGGCCGCGAGGAAGCGCTGCTGCGCTGGCACCAGCTCCACCAGCGCCGCGCCCGCGCGCTCGCGCTCGTCGGCTACGAGGACGAGGACGACTGACCCTGGAACAGTTCGCCGCCCTGATCGACGCGCTGGTCTATACCCGCAGCCGCAACGAGAAGCTGCGGCTGATCGCGGAATACCTCCAGCAGACGCCCGATCCCGATCGCGGCTGGGCACTGGCGGCGCTGACCGGCGGGCTCGATTTTCCGGCGGTCAAGTCCTCCACCATCCGTAAGCTGCTGCAGGAGCGGATCGATCCGGTGCTGTGGACGCTGAGCCGCGATTTCGTGGGCGACACGGCCGAAACGGCGAGCCTGCTGTGGCCGACCCCCGACGCGCCACCCGCACCGCCCACGGTGTCCGAGGCGGTCGCCGCCTTGGAAGCGATGAACCGCAAGACCGCGCCTGCCGAACTGGCGAAGCTGCTCGACCGGCTCGACGCCTCGGGCCGCTACGCGCTGCTCAAGCTCGCGACCGGCGCGATGCGGATCGGGGTGTCGAGCCGTCTCGCCAAGGTCGCCTTCGCGCAGGCGTTCGAAGTCGCGGTGGAGGAGGTGGAGGAACACTGGCACGGCCTCGCCCCGCCCTATCCCGAACTGTTCGCCTGGGCCGCCCACGGCGAAGCACCGCCCGACACCGCGAACCTGCCCACCTTCCGCCCGTTCATGCTCGCGCATCCGCTGGAGGACACGGTCGTCGACCTCGCGGATTACGTCGCCGAGTGGAAGTGGGACGGTATCCGCGTGCAACTGGTGCGGATCGGCGGCGAGACGCGGCTCTATTCGCGCGGCGGGGACGATATCTCGGGCACGTTCCCCGAATTGCTCGACGCGCTGCCGTTCGATGCTGTGCTCGACGGCGAGCTGCTGGTGCGCGGGGCGCATCAGGGCGGCGAGAAAGGCGGCGCGGCAAGTTTCAACGCGCTCCAGCAGCGGCTCGGGCGCAAGACGGTCTCGAAGAAGATGCTGGAGGAAAGCCCCGCGTTCGTGCGGCTCTACGATGCATTGATCGTCGAAGGCGAGGACTTGCGCGAGCGGCCGTGGTGTGTGCGGCGCGAGCGGCTCGAGGGGCTGATACCGCGCCTGCCCGAAAAGCATTTCGACCTGAGCCAGGTGGTCGATGCCGACGATTTCGACCATCTCGGCCGTATCCGCGAAGGGGCGCGCGACGATGCGATCGAGGGGCTGATGCTCAAGCGCCGCGATTCGCCTTACGTCGCGGGCCGGAAGACGGGGCTGTGGTACAAGTGGAAGCGCGATCCGCTGCTCGTCGACTGCGTGCTGATGTACGCCCAGCGCGGCAGCGGCAAGCGTAGCAGCTTCTATTCGGACTACACTTTCGGCTGCTGGGACGGCGATCCCGATACAGGCGCCGACCTGCTGCCGGTGGGGAAAGCCTATTCGGGCTTCACCGACGAGGAACTGAAGAAGCTCGACCGCCACGTGCGCACGCACACCGTCAACCGCTTCGGCCCGGTGCGCGAGACCGACAGATCGCTGGTGTTCGAGGTAGCGTTCGATTCGGTCCACGCGAGCAAGCGCCACAAGTCCGGCCTCGCGATGCGCTTCCCCCGCATCCACCGCGTGCGCTGGGACAAGCCGGTGGACGAGGCGGACCGGATCGAAAGCCTTCGTTCGCTGATCCGCGACTGAGACCCCAACCGAAGTCGCGCGGCGCGACTTAGCCGATATCGGCTTCGGCCACGGCGGCGGCATGCGCCTTGCCGTTCTCGACATAGTGCGTGACACCCATCCGCATCCCGGCGATCGCGGCATCGTCGAGGTCGCGCATCTTGCGCGCCGGGCGTCCGCCCCACAG
This sequence comes from Pelagerythrobacter sp., assembly GCF_041912895.1. Classification (NCBI taxonomy): domain Bacteria; kingdom Pseudomonadati; phylum Pseudomonadota; class Alphaproteobacteria; order Sphingomonadales; family Erythrobacteraceae; genus Pelagerythrobacter; species Pelagerythrobacter sp. Next base: position 291,879 of record NZ_JAYSGI010000002.1, read on the forward strand.
TTCGCGCGCGCCCATCACCTTGCCTTCGGTCAGCATCGCGCCCGCCGCCAGCATCGCGTCGGAGCCGATCACCGCCTTGTTCATCGCGATCGCGCCGAGGCCGACGAAGCCGCGATCCTCGATCCGGCAGCCGTGGACCATCGCCAGGTGCCCGATCAGCACGTCTTCGCCGATCAGCAGCGGAGAACCTTCCGGATCGCCGGGTCGTGGCGGGTCGCAGTGAAGCACGCTGCCGTCCTGCACGTTGGAGCGCGCGCCGATGACGATCCGGCTGACATCGGCGCGCAGCACGCAGTTGTACCACACCGACGCCTCCGGCCCGATCTCGATATCGCCCACCAGCACGCAGCCGGGCGCGACGAAGGCGCTGTCGTGGATCTTCGGCGCCTTGCCGTGGATCGGGACGATGGTGACACCGGGGCGGGCAATGGTCATGGCGTTCCTCCCAGCACGTTTGGCCAGACGATGAAAGGCAGGATCGAGGCGAAATCGTCGGTCCACACGCGCTGCGCGGCGGGCGGGAGCCGGTTCCACGGCGATTCCTTCTCCGCCGACAGCAGCCTCGCGAGCGTCGCCGGATCGCGCGACATCGCGACCCACAGCGAGCCAGAGGTGCGCGCGGCGGCATCGGTTTCGCTGGCGCGCATGACCGCATACATGCCCTGCTCGGCAGCCAGCGCGTGGATCATCGGCTGGAGATCCACGAACCTGTTCGAAATGTGTAGCAGCAGCAAGCCGTCCGCTGCCACCACCCGATCGTAGATCGCAAACGCCTCGCGCGTGACGAGGTGGAGCGGGATCGCATCGGAACTGAACGCATCGAGCACGAGCGCGTCGAACCGGTCGGCGGGCATCGCGTCCAGCACCAGGCGCGCATCGCCGATATGGACCTGCGCATCGGGCGTGCAGTCGCGCACGAACGTGAACGTGCCGTCACGCGAATAGCGCAGGATCGCCGGATCGATCTCGATGAATTCCCACGTCTGCCCGGGCTGCGCGTAGCAGGCGAGCGTGCCCACCCCGAGGCCGACCACGCCCACGCGCGCATTCTCGCCGAGCACCTCGGGCGCATGGCGCAGCGCGACACCGACGCCCGAATCGGGGCCGTAGTACGTCGTCGGCTGGCGGCGACGCAGCGGATCGGTGAACTGCAGCCCGTGCAGCGTGGTGCCGTGCGTCAACTCGCGCGTCTCGGCCGTCTCGCGCACGTTGTAGACGCCGAAGAAGCTGCGCTCGCGCGCACCGTCGAACGAGGATTGCAGCGTGTCGTATCCGCCCCGCCCGAGCATCAGCAGGAGCAGCACGAACACGAACGCGGCCCGCCTGCCCAGCACCAGCAGCCCGCAGCCCGCGATCGCCACCATCGCGGCGACGACCAGCGTGTCGCGGCCCTGGCTCACCGAATGGTGCAGCAGCGCCGACAGCGCGGCCGCGGCGATCAGCACCAGCAATACCGCCACGCGCCGCCGCCGCCGATCGAGCCCGAGACGTTCCATCCACGGGAACAGCGGCCGGTTGGGCAACAGCGCGGCGGCGGCGAGCACCAGCAGCGGGTGCTCCCACGTCCAGTCGAACAGCATCGGCGCGACCAGCGCGGTGAACAGCCCGCCCAGCGCGCCGCCCGCGCTCATTGCGAGATAGAACAGCGTCAGTTGCGCCGGGCTGGGGCGGTCGCGGTAGAGCCGGCGGTGCAGCGCAACCGCCACCACGAACAGCATCACCACTGTCGCCAGCGCGGTGGTCAGGCTCGCGGCGCCGTGGCCGACCATCGCCATGCCGCCCGCGAGCAGGAGGATGGCCGGGCCCGAACGGGCAAGCGCGAAGCCCAGCGCGCTGCGCTCGTTGAACGCGAACACGAAGCTGAGGAGGTAGAGCCCAAGCGGGATGACCCACAGCAGCGGCATCGCGACGATGTCGGTCGTCAGATGTGCGGTGGTCGAGAGCATCAGTCCGGAGGGGACCGCCGCCAGCGCGAGCCACAGCGCGATGCGCCGCCAGCCGATCGGCTCGGCTTCCGTCGCCAACGCGCGGTCGGCGGGCGCCCCCGCCGTCTTCGCCGCCCGGCGCGAGGTAAGCGCCGCCAACGCCACGAGCACCACCAGCAGCCCGTAACCCACGCTCCACGCCAGGCTCTGCCCCGACAGCGAGAGCGACGGCTCGAACACCAGCGGATAGGCGAGCAGGCCGGCAAAACTGCCGAGGTTCGACGCGGCATAGAGCCAGTAGGGATCGCCCGCCTCGGGGTCGGCGGCGTACCAGCGCTGCATCAACGGAGCCTGCGCCGACACCACGAAGAACACCGGCCCGATCGAGAGCGCGAACAGCAGCGGCACCCACAACGCTTCGTAGCCCGCGGCAGGCAGCGCCAGCGGGACGAGCGCGATCGGCAGCGTCAGACCCGCCAGCACCAGCAGCGTCAGGTGGATCGCCGCCTGCCGCGCGACCGGGAGCCGCGCGAGCAGATGGGCGTAAGTGTATCCGGCGAGGAGGAGCGCCTGATAGACCAGCATCGCGCTGTTCCACACCGCGGGCGCACCACCGAGATGCGGCAACGCCATGCGCGCGACGAGCGGCTGGACCAGGAACAGCAGGAAACTGCCGCCGAGGATCGTCGCGACGAAAAGCCAGCGATGCGCAGCGATCATCCGGCGTTCCCGCCCCATTGCTCGGGCGTGAGGCTGTAGAGTATCGTCTTGCGATCCTCGGGCGGCCAGTCCGGGTCCTCGAAATCGAGATCGGGGCGGCGAACCATGCCGAGCTTTTCCATCAGCTTCCAGCTGCCGATATTGGCCTCGCTCGTCAGCGCCACGACATGCGGCGCGCCGACGCGGCCGAAGGCCCAGTCCAGCACCGCGCGCATCGCTTCGTCCGCATATCCGCGCCGCCAGCGATCCTCGCGCACCAGCCAGCCGATCTCGTGATCGCCCGGGTTCTTCGCCAGCGGGTTGTCGACCCGCTTGATCCCGCAATGGCCGACCATCTCGCCGGTCGCCTTCTCGATCATGAAGAGAAAGCTGAAACCTTCCTGCGCGTAGAGCGCCATGCCCTTCGCATGCTTCGCCTCGATCGCGTGCAGTTCCTTCGGCCCGCCGAGCCGCGCCATGACGGCGGGCGTGTTGAGCAACCGGAATTGCTCGGCCGCGTCGCCCTCCTCGATCGTGCGCAGGATCAGCCGCTCGGTCTCGGCGACGATATCAGGCATTCGCGCCCTGCCAGGCCGCGCGGTCGATCGAATAGACGATCGTGTCGCGCCACGGCGGATCGTAGCGCGGATCGGGATAGTCGAGCTCCTCGCGCCGCCGCATGCCCAGCCGGCGCATCAGGCCCCAGCTTCCCGCGTTGCCGTCCACGGTGAGCGCGACGACCTCGTCCGCTCCGAAGACCGCGAACGCGGCGTCGAACGCGGCGCTGGCCGCCTCCTTCGCGTAGCCTCGCCCCCAGGCATCCTCGCGCAGGCGCCAGCCGATCTCGACCGCGCCGGCAACGGTCGAACCCGGCGCATCGGCGCGCTTCAAGCCGCAGAAGCCGAGCAAGGCGCCATCGGCCTTGCGCTCGACCACCCAGAAGCAGAATGCGTTGCGCGCCACGCTGCCTTCGACCCGCTCGCGCTGCGCGGCCATCCCCGCTTCGTCGAGCACGCCGCCGAGCCAGCGCATGACCGCGGGCGTATTGGTGACGCGGAAGAACTCGGGCCAGTCCTCCGCCCGCCAGTCACGCAGCACCAGCCGCTCGGTCTCGTGGCGGAATTCAGCCATTCAGCAGCCGCGCGGCGAGCGGGGCGTGGTAGGTGAGGACGCCGGTGCAGCCCGCACGCTTGAAGGCGGTCAGCTTTTCCATCACCAGCGCCTCGCGCTCGCCGACGCCGGCGGCGACACCCGCTTCGATCAGCGCGTATTCGCCGCTGACCTGATAGGCGAACACCGGCACTTCGAACCGCTGCTTCACCCGCACGACCACGTCGAGGTAGGCGAGGCCGGGCTTGACCATCACGCTGTCGGCCCCTTCAGCGAGATCGAGCGCGACTTCGCGCAACGCTTCCTCGCCGTTGGCCGGGTCCATCTGGTAGCTGCGCTTGTCGCCCTTCAGCAGCCCGCCCGAACCGACCGCGTCGCGGAACGGGCCGTAGAACGCGCTCGCGTACTTTGCGGCATAGGCCATGATCTGGACGTTGGGATGCCCGCCCATCTCCAGCGCCATGCGGATCGCCTTCACCCGGCCATCCATCATGTCGGACGGGGCGATCACGTCCGCGCCCGCCTGCGCCTGGTTCATCGCCTGATCGACCAGCACCGCCACCGTATCGTCGTTGACCACGTAGCCCGCATCGTCGAGCAAGCCATCCTGCCCGTGGCTGGTGTAGGGATCGAGCGCGACGTCGGTCAGCACGCCGATATCGTTGCCGCAGGCGTCGCGAATCGCGCGGATCGCGCGGCACATCAGATTATCGGGATCGAGCGCCTCGGCCCCGTCGTCGCTGCGGCGGCTCGCGGGGGTGTTGGGGAACAGCGCGACGCACGGGATGCCGAGCTCCACCGCCTCCTTCGCGCGCTTCGCGATTCCTTCGACCGACCAGCGCGAGACGCCGGGCAGGCTGGCGACCGGCTCCTCCACGCCCTGGCCCTCGGTCACGAACAGCGGCCAGATGAGGTCGGCGGGGGTGAGCACGGTTTCGCGGTGCAGCGCGCGGCTCCAGGCGCTGGCGCGGGTGCGGCGCAGCCGGAGGTTGGGATAGGCGGCGGTCATGCGCGCCTGTTGCCGGATTTGCCGGCGGCGCGCAATCAGCCCGCTTGCTTCGGCGCTTCCAGCCGGTCGATCTCTCGCGCTGGGACCTCGGCGGCGGCTTCGGATGCGGTGGGGGCGAGATCCTCCAGCGCGGCGCCGGCATCGACCGTCTTGAGATCGGCCAGCGTGGCGCGGAACCGCGTTAGTTCCCCGCCCGAAAGCTGCGCGCGGGTGACGAAGCTGACCGAGGCCGGGTTCACGTGGCGGCCGTTGCGGTACATCTCGTAATGCAGGTGCGGCCCGGTCGAGAGCCCGGTCGAACCGACGTAGCCGATCACCTGCCCGCGCTTCACGCTCTGCCCGCTGCGCACCGCCATGCGGCTCATGTGGCAATAGCGGGTGGCGAGGCCGCCGCCGTGATCGAGCTTGACCGCGTTGCCGCAGCCACCGGAGCGGCCCGCGCTGGCGACGCGCGCATCGGCCACCGCGACGATCGGAGTGCCGCTGCTGGCGCGGAAATCGACGCCCGCGTGCATCCGCTTGTAGCCGAGGATCGGATGGCGGCGCATGCCGTAGCTCGAACTCATCCGCCCCGATACCGGCGCGACCAGCCCGCTGCGCTGCTCGCCGACGCCCGACGCTTCGTAGAAACGGCCCTCGCTGCCCCAGCGCATGAGCTGGGTGGTCGCTTCGCCGCCGCGCTCGATCCCGGCGTAGAGCAACTGCCCCGCCTGCCTCTCGCCGGTGGCGGCGCGGCGATACTGCACGATCAGGTCGAACGTATCGGTGGCGCGCACCGCACGGTCCATGTCGACTTGGTCGCCCAGCGTCTTGAGATATTGCTGCACCGCGCTTGCCGGAGCGCCCGCCGCACGCATCGAGCGATAGAGGCTGGAGCCGACCGTGCCACGGATGCGCAGCGGGGTGTCGTCGACACGGATCGGCTTGCGGGTGAGCGCGAGCATGCCGGCATCGTCGCGCGCGATCGCCAGTTCGAGATCGAATCGCGCGCGGAAGGCGAGCGCATCGAGCGGGCGTGCCGCGCCGGGCTGCGGCCGGCGGCCGAGCGTGATGTCGACTTGCGTGCCCGGCTCGATATCGCCGAGCGTGATCGAGCGCGAGACGAGCTCGGCCACCCGGCCCGCATCGCCCGATCCGACTCCGGCGCGCTGCAACATCCGCTCGAAGCTGTCGCCCTGCGTCAGCGTGGCGAGCAGTTCGACGCTGGGCCGTTCGGGCGCGGTGGCGAGCGGCGCGACGCGTGCGGTCGCGCCCATATGCCGCCCGCTGTCGGCGCCGAGCGCCAGCGGCATGATCATCTGGCTGCGAAATTCGTCGCGCGCGGCATCGTCCAGCCGCATGGCGGGCGCGGCTTCGACCGGCGCGAAATCGGGCCACATCGTCAGCGCGGCCGCCGACAGCCCGATCAGCGTGCCGAGCCCGCGAAACCAGCGGCGGCTGCCGATGGCCTCGGCCAGATCGGGGGCGAGATCCACGCGCTCGATCCGTTCGGAGATGCCAGCGCGCCAAGTGTCGAAGCGCTCGCTCGCGGTCTGCGCGCGGGAAATCGTGTGCGACGCGGGTTCCGGAACGATCTGCGCGTGCGACAGCGACGCGGGGCGCCAGTCCTCGCCGCCCGAATCGGCGTCGATCTGCTCCTGCGCCTGCCGTTCCTGAAACAAAGTGCGTCCCTCCGCCCCGGTTGCGGCGTTTCCGTCGCTTCCCGGGCCTCGCCCGCGACTATGCCGCATTCCCTGCCCGATTAAAGTAAAGACCGCATTAAGCTGCGGCGGGCCGAGTCGGCTGCGCGACGAAGTGCATCGTCGACGCTCGCGCCTTGCCCGGCGGGCGGCGCGATGCCACATTCCTTCGCGTGACCCGCGACCAGCACGGCAGCATCGTCAAGGCGGTCCTCGGACCGACCAACACCGGCAAGACCCACCTCGCCATCGAGCGGATGTGCGCGCATTCGAGCGGCGCGATCGGCTTCCCGCTGCGGCTGTTGGCACGCGAGGTCTACGACCGGGTGGTGGCGATCAAGGGCGAGGCGCAGGTCGCGCTGATCACCGGGGAAGAGCGGATCGAGCCGCCCGGCGCGCGCTATTTCCTGTGTACCGCCGAAGCGATGCCGCGCGACGGCGGGGGTCACGCCTTCGTCGCGCTCGACGAAGCGCAGCTTTCCGCCGACCGCGAGCGGGGCCACGTCTTCACCGACCGGCTGCTGAATGCGCGCGGGCGCGAGGAGACGATGCTGCTCGGCGCCGCGACGCTGGAGCCGCTGGTGCGCACGCTGGTGCCGCGCGCGGAAATCGTCACCCGCCCGCGCTTCTCCACCCTCACGCATATCGGCGCGCGCAAGCTCTCGCGCCTGCCGCCGCGCAGTGCTATCGTCGCCTTCTCCACCGAGCAGGTTTACACCGTGGCCGAGATGCTGCGCCGCTTTCGCGGCGGTGCGGCGGTGGTGATGGGCGCGCTGAGCCCGGAAACGCGCAACCGGCAGGTCGCGATGTTCCAAGCGGGCGAGGTCGACTATATCGTCGCCACCGACGCGATCGGCATGGGGCTGAACCTCGACGTCAATCACGTCGCCTTCGCTTCGCTGACCAAGTTCGACGGGGTGCGCCAGCGGCGGCTGGTTCCGGCCGAAATGGCGCAGATCGCAGGCCGCGCGGGCCGCCACCAGCGCGATGGCACGTTCGGCACACTCGCAGGGGGACAAGGGCCCGCGCCCGAGTTCGACGAGGAGGAAATCTACGCGATCGAGGAACACCGCTTCGCCCCGCTGACCAGGCTGTTCTGGCGCGAGGCGGAGCCGCGCTTCGATACGCTCGCGACGCTGATCGCCGATCTCGAGGCGCCGCCGCTGGCGCCCGAACTCGCCCCCGCGCCCGAAGCGATCGACCTCGCGGTGCTCAAGCGGCTGGCGGATGAACCCGTGGCCGATGGCGTCAAGGGGCCGGGCATGGTGCGCCGGTTCTGGGAAGCCTGCTCGCTGCCCGATTTCCGCCAGTTGGGCGTGGAGGTCCACGCGCGCTTCGTCGCCCGGTTGTGGCGGGATCTGCGCGGCGGGCACCTCGGCGCGGATTACGTCGCCACGCGGATTGCCGAACTCGACCGCGTGCAGGGCGACATCGACACGCTGCAGGGCCGCATCGCCGCTATCCGTAGCTGGGCCTATATCTGCCAGCGCCCGGACTGGGTGCTCGCGCGCGATGAAATGGCCGCGCGTGCAAGAGCGGTGGAAGCGAGGCTGTCCGATGCGCTACACGGGCGGCTGACCGAACGTTTCGTCAACCGGAGGACCGCGATCCTGATGAAGACCATGGGCACCGATCCCGCGCTGCTGCCCGTCACGCTGGACAGCGATGGCGCGGTGCTGGTCGAAGGCGAAGCCATCGGCCGGCTGGAAGGCTTCCGCTTCGCGGTCGATCCCGCCGCCAGCCATGGCGACCGCAAGATGCTGCTCGCCGCGGGCGAGAAGGCGCTGCCGCGCATCCTGACCGAGCGCGCCGAAGCGCTTGTCGCTGCGGGGCTGGAAGGCGTAGCGATCGAGCGCGGCGCGCTGCTGTGGCAGGGGCACGAGCTGGCGCGGATCGAGGGGGACGACCCGCTCCGCCCGCGCCTCGCCCCCGCGCGCGAACTGGCCGCGTTGCCCGATGCCGCGCGCGCTACTTTGTTGGCGGCACTGTCCGAATGGCTCGAACGCGCGCTCGCCCCGCTCGAATCGCTGGCGAAGCTGGAGGCGGCGGCGAAAAGCCCCGAGGCCGGATCGCAGGCGCGCGCGCTGCTCCTGACCGTCATCGCCGGACACGGCACGATCGCGCGCGAGAAAGCGGGGATCGAGCATCTGCCCAAGGAGATGCGCCCCTACCTTCGGCGGCTTGGCGTCACCTTCGGCGCGCTCGACGTGTTCGCGCCCGCGCTGCTCAAACCCGCGCCGCGCGCGCTGCTCCACGCGCTGGGGCGCGACCGGCGACCGCTGCAGGAAAACATGCAGTCGGTGATCGGCGAAGCGCAGCGCCTGCCCGCCGGATACCGCCCCGCGGGCCAGCAGGGCGTGCGGGTCGACGTGGCCGAGAAAGTGCTGCGCGCCGCGCACCAGGCACGCGCCGAAGCGAAGACGCGGCGCTTCGTGCTCGATCCGGCGCTGGCGGTCTCTACCGGGCTCGCGCCCGAAAGCTGGCACCGGCTGCTCGGTGCCGCGGGCTTCCGCCGCCAGCCGGCACGCAAGCTGGCCGAAGGTGCGTACGGCCCGCCCGCGCCCGATCGTTGGGAATGGCATCCCGGCCGGCGCGGCGCGGGCAAGCCCGATCGCGGCAGGCGCGGCCAGGACCAGCGCGGCGGCAAGCGCCCCGCCCGCGAGAACAAGACGCCGCCGGGCGGCGGCGCGTTCGCCGGGCTCGCGGATCTCGTGCGGTGATGCGGATCGACCGGCTGCTGTGCCAGTTGCGCTTCTTCAAGACGCGCAGCCGGGCGCAGGCGCTGGTCGAGGCGGGGCACGTGCGAAAGGGCGGCCAGCGGGTCGTGCGCGCGAGCCAGCCGGTCGGCCCGGGCGACGTGCTGACCTTTCCCCTCGGCAAGGGCGTGCGGGTGATCGAGCTTCTCGCGCTTCCCGAGCGGCGCGGCCCGGCGGCGGAAGCGCGCGCTTGCTATCGCGTGCTTGACCCGGGCGGGCAAAGCGCCATAGCGGGGAGCGAGCCGCAAGCGGCGGATACCGCCACTGATACCGCTACCAAGGAAAGCGATCCCCAATGACCTACGTCGTCACCGATGCCTGCATCAAGTGCAAGTACACCGACTGCGTCGAGGTCTGTCCGGTCGACTGCTTCTACGAAGGCGAGAACATGCTCGTCATCAACCCCAGCGAATGCATCGACTGCGGCGTGTGCGAGCCCGAGTGCCCGGCCGAGGCGATCCTCCCCGATACCGAGGACGGGCTGGAAAAATGGCTCGAGCTCAACACCAAGTTCTCTGCCGAATGGCCCAACATCACGAGCCAGAAGGAACCGCCCGCCGACGCCGACGAGCACAAGGGCGAAGAGGACAAGTTCGACAAGTATTTCACGCCGGAACCCGGCGAAGGCGACTGATTTTCGGCGCCTGACGCGCATTTAGCGTCCCGATTCGGGAACCGCACTGCGGACTCGCAATTTTCTTGCTGTTGTGCTATATAATGCAACAACTGCTCCGGCCGCGCGCCGGTCGCAGGCATGACAGAAGAAAGGTCGGCCCCCACCCGCGACAGGATAATCGGCGATCGACCGCGCCCCATGCGGCGGCGCGGCACGGCGATCCGACTGCCTGCGGGGCGTTCCCGACCGAAGAAAGGACTTGTGCATGGCCACCACGGCGCCCGCCTTCGACGTCGGCGATTATGTCGTCTATCCCAAGCACGGCGTGGGCCGTGTGATCGAGCTGCAGAACGAGGAAATCGCCGGGATGCAGCTGGAGCTCTACGTGCTCCGCTTCGAGAAGGAGCGCATGACGCTGCGCGTTCCCACCAACAAGGTCGAGGCGATCGGCATGCGCAAGCTGTCGAGCGACAAGACTTTGAAAGAGGCGATGGAAACGCTCAAGGGCAAGCCCAAGGTCAAGCGTACGATGTGGAGCCGCCGCGCGCAGGAATACGAAGCGAAGATCAACTCGGGCGAAATCGTCCTGATCGCCGAAGTGACGCGCGACCTGTTCCGCCCCGACGACCAGCCCGAACAGTCCTATTCCGAACGGCAGATCTTCGAAGCCGCCTCCAGCCGCCTCGCGCGCGAACTGGCGGCGATGGAAAAGACCGACGAGCCGACCGCGCTGGAAAAAATCCTAGACGTGCTGCGCGAACACGCGCCGCAGTATTACGAGAACGCCGAAGAGGCGTGATTTCGATCAAGCGCTATCGCAAACCGACGAAGGGCCGCCCGAGAGGGCGGCCCTTTTCGTATGATGCTTGCAGCGCCGGTGTTGCTGTATTATCTCGGTAATACGGACTGGAAGACGAGAACACGAGGACGAGAGACATGCTGCACAAGATCCTAAAGGGCGTCGCGCCCGTGGTCGCACTGATGCTGGCGAGCGGGTGCAACGGCAATATCAACATCAACGGTTCCGACGGCGTTCCGCTCGGCGAGCTCGACATGACGGGCAAGACCCCGACCGAAGTGGTCGCCGCCGGCCCCGACAACGTGATTGTGACGCGCGGCGCGGCGCTCGATATCGACGTCAGCGGCGATCCCGAGGCGGTCGACGCGCTGCGCTTCACGCTCGACGACGAGACGCTCGGCGTGATGCGCGACAACGACTGGAAGAATATCGACGGCAAGGCCACCGTGCGCGTCACCCTGCCGCGCGTCGAGAAGCTGGTCCTCGCCGGATCGGGCCGCGCCGAGGTCGACGTTCTCGATGGCGAGGCGGAAGTGACCATCGCCGGCAGCGGCACGGCCGAAACCGCCAATGTCGATGCGCGCTCGCTCGAAGTGACCATCGCCGGTTCGGGCACCTATCGCGCGGCGGGCCGTACCGAGCGGCTCGAGCTGAGCATCGCCGGTTCGGGCAATGCCCAGATGGACGGGCTCCAGGCCGGCGATGCCGAAGTCACGATCGCCGGATCGGGCAATGCGGCCTTCGCTTCGGACGGCCGGGTCGAAGCCTCGATCATGGGCTCGGGCGACGTCACGGTGACCGGCTCGGCGCAGTGCACGATCAGCGCAATGGGCTCGGGCTCGCTCAACTGCCGCGCGGGCACCAGCACGGCGAACGGCGAAGCGCCGCCTCCGCCGCCCACCGCTCCTGCCGCCCCCGAGGCACCGCAAGCGCCCGCGGAATAAAAACCTCCGGCGTTCATCGCCGCGACGCCAACTTTCGGCTATCCCGCGCGGGAAGGAGACCTTCCATGCGCGGCATAACCCTGGCCTCGGCCGTCCTCCCCCTCGCGTTCGTGCTCAGCGGATGCCTTGCGAAAACCGCGCTCGACGTGGCGACGCTGCCCGTCAGAGCGGCTAGCAAGGGGGTCGATCTGGCGACCACCAGCCAGTCTGAGGCGGACGAGAAGCGCGGTCGGCAAATCCGCCAGCGCGAAGAGAAACTCGGCAAGCTCGAACGCCGTTACGGTTCGGAAATGCGCGACTGCTCGGACGGCGACCGCCGCGCGTGCGACAAGGCTCGCAAGACCTACGCCGAAATGCAGGTGCTGATGCCGAGCATACCTGCCGAGCCGCGCTGAGCGCTCACGCCGCCGCGCGGCGCAGGCGGTCGTTGATCGCCTTGCCCAGCCCCTCGTGTGGCACCGGCGCGACCGCGATGCGCGGTTTCGCCGATCGTGCCGCTTCGTGCAGGCAGGCGTAGAGCCGCGCGGCGGCTTCGGCGCGATCGCCGGCGGGCGACAATGAGCAATCGCCCCCAACCGGGCCGAACCCGATCAGAAATTCGTCCGCTTCGGCATCTTGCGCCTCGAGGCGCAGCGGCTTGCCGGGGGCGTAATGGCTGGCGAGCTGGCCCGGCGCCTCGATCCCCGATGCGCCCGCCCCTGCCGTGAACGGCTGCGCGAAAAGCCGCTCGCGCAGGGCGGCGAGATCGATCGGGCCGGGGCGCAATTCGTCCCATTCGCCGTCGCCACGAATCGCGAGGATGGTCGATTCCAACCCGGCCTCGCACGGCCCGGCATCGAGCACGAGGTCGATCCGCCCGTCGAGCGAGGCGAGCACGTGCGCGGCGGTCGTGGGCGAGATGAACCCGCTGCGATTGGCCGATGGCGCGGCGAGCGGGAACTCGCAGGCCGCCAGCAGCGCGCGCATCGCCGGATGGGCGGGCGCGCGCAAGGCGACGGTCGGCAGGCCCGCGGTGACCGCTTCGGCCAGGCCCGCATCGGCGCGGCGCGGCAGCACGAGCGTCAACGGCCCGGGCCATACCCGCTCGGCCACCAGCGCGGCGTCCCCCGCCAGTTCGGCATACCGCCCGGCCTGCGCGGCATCGCGCACATGCACGATCAGCGGATTGAAATCGGGACGCCCCTTGGCCGCGTAGATCCGCGCGACCGCCTCCGCGCTGTCGGCCCGCGCGGCGAGGCCGTACACCGTCTCGGTCGGCACCGCGACGAGGCCGCCATCGCGCAGCACCGCCGCCGCACGGGCGATTCCCGCGTCGTCCGCCGGTAGCGTTTCCGTAGCGTTCTTGCCGCCCATACCCGCGCGCTATATTCGCCCAAGGTCAAAGCCAAGAGGAAGATCGTTCCAGTGACCTATTCGCCCGCCACGCAGGACCAGTTGCTCGCCATCCGCGTGAACGCCGGAATCGCCGAGCTCGCCGCGTCCGAACGCTTCGCCGCCGCCGAGCCCGACATGGTCGAGGCGATCGTCGAGGGCATCGGCCAGTTCGCGGCGGGCGAATGGCAGCCGCTCGACCGCGCGGGCGATCTCACCGGCACGAAGCTTGAAAACGGCGTGGTGCGCACACCCGATGGTTTCGCGGATGGTTATCGCCACTATGTCGAGCAGGGCTGGAACGCGATCGCCGGACCGGCCGAACACGGCGGCCAGGGCCTGCCCTTCACCCTCGCGTGCAACGTGCTGGAAAACCTCGGCACCGCGAACATGGCCTTCAGCCTGCTGCCGATGCTCTCGGTCGGCGCGACCGAGGCGATCGAGCATCACGGCAGCGAGGCGCAGAAGGCGATGTATCTGCCCAAGATGGTCAGCGGCGAATGGTCGGGCACGATGAACCTCACCGAGCCGCAGGCGGGCAGCGATCTGGGCGCGCTGCGCACGACCGCCACCCCGATCACGGAAGGCGAGCACGCGGGCAAGTATCGCATCGCCGGACAGAAGATCTTCATCACTTGGGGCGAGCACGACCTGGCGGAGAACATCGTCCACCTCGTCCTCGCGCGCTTGCCCGATGCGCCTGCCGGCAGTCGGGGCATTTCGCTGTTCATCGTGCCCAAGTATCTGGTGAACGCCGATGGCTCGCCGGGCGCGCGCAACGACCTGCGCTGCGTGAGCCTCGAGCACAAGCTCGGCATCCACGCCTCGCCGACTTGCGTAATGAGCTATGGCGACAACGGAGATTGCATCGGCGAACTGGTCGGCGCGGAAAATCGCGGGCTGATGGCGATGTTCACGATGATGAACAACGCACGCATCAACGTCGGCAACCAGGGCGTACAGGTGGGCGAACGCGCGACGCAGGCCGCGCTTTCCTATGCCTGCGAGCGGGTGCAGTCGGCGCGCGCAGGATCGGCGGACAAGGCGCCGGTGGCGATCGTCGAGCACCCCGACGTGCGCCGGATGCTGCTGCGGATGAAGGCGCTGACCGAAGGTGCGCGCGCGCTGCTATACTACACCGCCGGGCAGGTCGATCGCGGCACGCTGGGCGACGAGGATGCGGCCCGGCGCGGCGAGGTGCTGGTGCCGCTGATCAAGGCCTGGGGCACCGATATCGGAGTCGAAGTCGCCAGTCTCGGCATTCAGGTCCACGGCGGGATGGGTTTCATCGAGGAAACCGGCGCGGCGCAGATCTGGCGCGACGCGCGAATCGCGCCGATCTACGAAGGCACCAACGGCATCCAGGCCGCCGATCTCGTCACCCGCAAGCTGGGGCTGAAAGACGGTGGCGTCTATGCCGCGCTGATGCACGATATCGCGCGCGATGCGGGCGACGAGTCCACCCTGGCCGCCCTCGCTCAGGACTGCGCCGCGATCGCCGAATGGATGCGCGATACCGCGAGCCTCGACGATCGGCTGGCGGGCAGCGTGCCCTTCTGTACGATGAGCGCGGTTGCGGTCGCCGGGTGGCAGCTTCTGCGCCAGTTGCGCGCGGTGGAGGCGGGCGATGCGCCGGGCCTTGCCGATACGAAGCGCGCGAGCGTGCGCTTCTTCCTCGACCGCGTGGTGCCCGAGGCAGGCGGATTGAAGGCCTCGGCCATCGCCGGGGCGGAATCGCTCTACGCGCTCGATGCCGCGCAGCTCGCCGGATGATGGCCGATCAGGGAGACCCTCTCGCACGGATCGCCGACGCGCTCGAACGGATCGCGGGCGGCCGCGCGGCTTCGCCCGACTGGCGCGCCGCACCGGCTTATGTCTGGGACGCAGCGGGCGGCCGTGCGGTCGCCGCGCTCGATGCGCCCCGGCTCGAACTGCTGAAGGGGATCGACGCGCAGCGCGATGCCGTAGCGGCCAACGTCGCCCGGCTGGCGCGCGGCCATGCGGCGCACGACATGCTGCTGTGGGGCGCGCGCGGCATGGGCAAGTCGGCGCTGGTGCGCGCTTCGGTGGTCTCGGCGCAGGAAAGCGCCTCGGCCGCGCTCGCGCTGGTGCAGGCGGGCACCGACGCGCTCGAAACGCTGCCGCGCCTGTTCGCGGCGCTCGGGCCAGTTCAGCGCAGCTTCCTCGTCTTCATCGACGATCTCGGATTCTCGGAAGAAGATTCCGTCGGCCCGCGCCACTTGCGCTCGTGGCTGGAAGGCGGGGTCGAGGCGCGCCCTACGAACGTGCGGCTCGCGGTCACCGCGAACCGCCGCGCCATCGTGCCCCGCCAGGCGAGCGAGCAAGATGATCCCATAAATCCACGCGACGCGGTCGACGACAAGCTGGCGCTGGCCGACCGCTTCGGGCTCTCGCTCGGCTTCCACAACTGCTCGCAGGACGATTATCTCGCCATCGTCGCAGCCTATTGCGACGAGTACGGCCTCGATCGGGACGAAGCCGACGCGCTCGAATGGGCGCGGCGGCGCGGCGCGCGATCGGGGCGCACCGCGTGGCAGTACGTGGTCGAACTCGCCGGGCGTGCCGGGCGCGCGCTCTGAGCGCTACTGGCCGCTCTCGCGCTGATATTCTTCCGCGAAGCTCGCGCTCGGATCGCCCGAGAGCTCGCGCTGCGGGGGTAGCGAGGGGCCCGACAGGCGCTCGATCGCGCTCTGCGGCTCGGCCCCGGGCGCGGCGACCCGCCAGATGATGCCTGCCGTGTCGTCGCTCACCAGCAGCGCGCCGTCGCCGGCCCATTCGACCCACGTGGGCCGCCCGCGCGTCGTTCCATCGCCGGTCAGGAAGCCGCTGAGCACGGAAACGGGCTTGCCGGTCGGATTGCCGCGCGCGTCGAACGGCACGTAGATCACGTCGTAGCCCGACGGCGGCTTGCGGTTCCACGAGCCGTGCCGCGCGATGAACGCACCCTGGTCGAAGCGCGGCCCCATCCGCGCGCCTTCCGCGCTGAACACGAGGCCGAGCGCGGCGACGTGCGGCCCCAGCGCATATTCGGGGCGGCGCGCGTATTCGACGAGGAAATTGGGCATCGGCGCCTCCACCCGGCGGTCGAAATTGTCCTTCCAGTAGAGCCACGGCCAGCCGTATTGCGCGCCGATCGGAACGTTGGTGAGATAGTCGGGCACGAGGTCGGAACCGAGCATGTCGCGCTCGTTTACGGTGGTCCACAGCTCGCCGCTCCACGGACTCCAGTCGAGACCGTTGGGATTGCGCAGGCCAGTGGCGAACAGGCGCTGGCGCCCGGCCTCCAGATCGTATTCCCAGATCGCCGCGCGGCCTTCCTCCGCCTCGATGCCCTTCTCAGCGATGTTCGAGGCGGAACCGACCGCGACATAGACGCTGGTCCCGTCCGGATCGAGCGTGAGGTTGCGCATCCAGTGGTTGCCGCCGCCGGGCAGGTCCATCAGCTTGCGCGGCTCGGCGGTGATCGCGGTCGCGCCCAGTTCGTAGGGGACGGCGAGCAGAGCGTCGTGGTTGGCGATGTAGAGCGTGCCGTCTGCCCAGTCGATGCCCGATGGCGAGGCGAGATCGTCGGTCAGCACGGTGCGCTGATCCGCCGCGCCGTCGCCGTCGCTGTCGCGCAGCAGCACGAGCTGGTCGGGCGATTCGCCGGTCGCACCCGCGCGGGACATCAGAAGGCCCGCGACCCAGTCGGTGAAGCCGCCACCTTCGCCCTCGACCTTGGGCGCGCGGGTCAGCGTCACCAGAACGTCGCCGTTGGGCAGCGTGTGGATCACGCGTGGATGGTCGAGCCCTTCGGCGAAGCGGGTGACCGCCAGCCCCTCGGCCGCCTGCGGCGCTTCGCCCCCGGCCCAGCCGACCGGCTTTGCGATCCGCACCGTGGGGAAAAGCTCGGAATCGGGCTCGGCCAGCGTCGGATCGATGCCTGCCACCTCCTCGACCGAGAGGTCCGCCGTATTCCCCTGCAATGCCCAGGCGACGGCGAAAATCAGCAGGAGGGCGAGGACGAGGACCCAGATGAGGATCTTGCGCTTGGTGCTCATGCTTGCGGGATTACGCGCTGGCGGCCCTTGCGGCAATGGCGCAGCGCCCTAGATCACGTCGGATGTACGATTTCGCACCCGATTCCGACCTCTCCCCTACCGAACGCTACCGGCAACTGGCCGACGCCGCCGACGCCCTGACCGCGGGCGAGGCCGACGGCGTGGCCAACATGGCTAACGTCGCGGCGCTGATGTGGGAGTTCCTGCCCGCGCTCAACTGGGCCGGGTTCTATCGCATGGTGGACGGCGAGCTCGTGCTCGGCCCCTTCGCCGGGCGGCCGGCGTGCATTCGCATTCCGCTGGGCCGCGGCGTGTGCGGCAGGGCGGCGCAGACGGGCGAAACGCAAGTCGTCGAGGACGTCCACGCCTTCCCCGGCCACATCGCCTGCGACGCGGCGAGCCGCGCGGAACTGGTCGTGCCGGTCGTTCGCGACGGCGCGGTGATCGCGGTGATCGATCTCGACAGTCCGCAACGCGCTCGCTTCGGCGCCGAGGATGCCGCGGGCGTCGAGCAACTGGCGCGGGTTCTGGCTAACCGTATCTGACTTTTCCCGCCCCGAAACGGGACACTGGCCCGCGCCGCATGGGCGGCGGCGGATCACGATGGTAGATTTTCCGTTAACGCCGGGAATCGACTCGGCCTAACGTCCAGGGGAATCGACCATGACCGCCCGCCACGCGACCTTGCTTATCGGAGCCGCTGCCGGCGCGCTTGCCGCCGTCCCGGCCGCCGCGCAAACGGCCGAGCCCCAGATGCCCTACGAATATGCCTATCCCGTGCCGGAAGAAGCCCCTGAGCAGGTGATCGAGCAGCCGTACGAGGCCGCCGATGACACGGTGATCTTCCGCGAACAGCCGGTGGTGCAGCCGCTGCCCGGATCGGAGGTGCTCTCCGCGCCTGCTCCTCTCCCCCCGGCATCCTCGCCCTCGGCGCCGCGCCAGGCGGAAAGCTATGCCGAGCCGCCCTCTCCTGTGCAGTCGTACGAGCACGAGCGTAGTTACGAGTACGCATACGACGAAGCCCCGTCCTATGATCCGAGCTACGACGACGCACCGATGCAACCGCCGTTCGACTACGATAGTCCGCCGCCGTCGCGCTATGCGGAGTTCGATCGGCGGGCATGGCTCGATGACTGCCGCGCACGCTTCAGCGCCGGCGACGGGCGTCGCGATGGCCGGGTCGCCGGCGGACTCATCGGCGCGGCCGCGGGCGGAGTCATCGGCAATCGCATCGCCGATGGCGACCGGCTGGCCGGAACGTTGATCGGCGCCGGGGTCGGCGGCCTCGCCGGGCTCGCGGCAGGCGATGCGATCGGGGGCGCGAACGATCGCGAACGCGCCGACGATTACTGCGAATCGCTGCTCGCTCGCGGTTCGGGCGACTACGCGCCGATGCAACCCTATGCGCCCGGGTATCCGGCCTATCCCTACCCCGCCCCCGCTTATCCCGCGCCATACGGCTATCCGGCGGGCTATTATGGCGCGGACTGCGGCTGCGGCCCGGCCTTCACCTATATGCCGGTACTCGTCGCGATACCGCAGCGCGCGGTGGTGCGCGAAACGGTACGCGAGGAATGGGTCGAGGTCGATCATGCGCCCGCGCCCAAGCGCCGCGCGATCCATCGCCCCGCGCCGAAGCCGGACAAGCGGATCAAGTATTCCAAGGGCAAGTAGGCACGGCCGCAGGTGCTCGTCGCGCCTGCGACCCCGATATTCTTGCTATATATCAGTATCTTACGGGTTAGATATCGCCGCCGGTGAGGCGCTGACAGATGAGGTCGAGCTGATCGAGCGTTCGATAGCGGATCGTCACCGCGCCCGAACGCGGATCGGCGTCGGTCTTGATGCGCACGTTGAGCCCGAGGAATTCTTCCAGATGGCTCTGCACCGCGGCGATATCGGCGTCCTTGGCCGGGTCGCGCGAGCTGCGTGCCTGGCGCCGGGTCTCGCCAGCGCCCGGCTTGGCCGCGAGCTTCTCGACCTGCCGCACCGAGAGCTTCTGCGTTACCGCGCGCTTGGCCAGCTCGACCGCCGCGTCGTTGCCGATCAGCGCGCGCGCATGGCCCATCGACAGCCCGCCCTCCTCGACCATGTCGAGCACTTCTTCGGGCAAGCCCAACAGGCGCTGGAGGTTGGCGACATGGCTGCGCGACTTGTCGACCAGCTGGGCGATCTCGGCCTGGGTCATGCCCTGCTTGTCGGCGAGCGCCTGATAGGCGCGCGCTTCCTCGACCGGGTTCAGATCCTCGCGCTGGATGTTCTCGATCAGCGCGAGCGCCATGACCTCGGCTTCATCGAGCTCGCGCACGAGCGCGGGTATCTCATGCAGCCGCGCCTTCTGCGCCGCGCGCCAGCGGCGTTCGCCCGCGACGAGCTGGTAGCGCCCACCCGCAAGCGGGCGGACGATAACCGGCTGGATCACGCCACGCTGGGCGATCGAGGCGGCGAGTTCCTCGAGCGCGGATTCGTCGAACCGGCGGCGCGGTTGTCCGGGCAGCGGTTCGATCGCGGAGGTCGCGATCGACGCGAGCCCCGAGCGCGGTGCGGCGGTCGAATTCGCGTCGTCTTCGGCCGAACCTTCGCCGTCTCGCCGGGCCAGCGGCTCCTCGCGCTGGGTTTCGCCAAGCAGCGCGCCGAGGCCCTTGCCGAGCTTCCTCTTGCGGTCGGCCGCAATGCGCGACGGGACCGAAAAACGCAGGATAGGGTCGTTGGGATCGCTCATGCGGCTTTCCTCTTTTCGGGCAGACGGCCGATCAATTCACGTGCCAGCGCGATATAGGCGCGGCTGCCCGCGCACGAATGGTCGTAGACCAACGCCGGAAGCCCATGGCTCGGCGCTTCGGACAGGCGCACGTTGCGCGGAATGACCGCTTCGAACACCAGCTTGCCCAAGCAATCGCGCACGTCGTCGGCGACCTGATCGGTCAGGCGGTTGCGGCGATCGAACATCGTCAGCACGACGCCGATGATGCCGAGATCAGGATTGAAGCGCTGCTGGACCCGCTCGACGGTCTGGAGGAGCTGGCTCAGCCCTTCTAGAGCGAAGAACTCGCATTGGAGAGGTACCAGCAGCGTGTCGGCCGCGCCGAGCGCGTTTAGCGTCAACAGGCCGAGCGAAGGCGGGCAATCGATGAAGCAGATATCGTGGCCGCGATGCCCGGCGAGCGCTTGCCGCAGGCGATAGGTTCGGTCCTCCACCGACACTAGTTCGACCTCCGCACCGCTGAGGTCGACGGTAGCCGGAACGAGGTCGAGACCGGGGATATTGGTCGGATGGACGCAGTCCGCCAGCGGGACCTCGTCGACCACGATGTCGTAGCTCGAGCCTTCCCGATCGGCGCTCGCCAGCCCCATTCCGGTGGACGCGTTGCCTTGCGGATCGAGATCGATCAGCAGCGTTTTCCAGCCCGTCGCCGCCATTGCGGTCGCGATGTTGATCGCGGTGGTGGTCTTGCCCACCCCGCCCTTCTGGTTCGCGATGGCGATGACGATCATGATCTCGCTTTCCCGGCCAGATGGCCGACGATGATGCCCGCTTCGGCATCGGTTTGCGACTGTTCCACGTGAAACAACGCTTTTTGCCGCTTGGATAGCTTGTCCAGTTCTTGCGATGCCGAGCGGCCCTTGGGCAACAGCCAAAGCGTGTCGTCTGTGGAAAATCGTACGGACAGCTCGAAGAGTCGGTCGAGCGGAGCGAACGCGCGCGCCGAAATGACCCCGGCCGGGACAGTTTCGACCAGCTCGAGCCGCGCTCCCTCCACGCGGCAACGCTCAAGCGACAACTCGCCAATCATACGTTCGAGCCAATCGATCCGCTTTCGTCGCGATTCGACGAGCACGACCGACCAGTCGGGACGCATCGCGGCCACGATGAGGCCCGGCATTCCGGCGCCGCTGCCGAGATCGAGCCACAGCGGCGTTTCACGTGAAACATGATCGAGCAGTTGCGCCGAATCGGCGATATGGCGTTGCCATAGTGAATCGAGCGTGGGCTTCGCGACGAGGTTCTGCCGCTCGTTTTCGTCACGCAGGGCGGCAGCGAAGCGATCGAGGCGGTCGAGCGCCGCACTGTCGCAGCGCGCAGCGACGAAAGCCCGAGCGTCTTCCTCGCCCGCAATCACGCGACTTGCCGGGCGTTGCGGCGCGCATGGACGAGCAGCGCCGACAGAGCCGCGGGCGTGATCCCCGGCACCCGTCCCGCCGCTGCGAGCGTCTCGGGTCGCGCCGCCGTCAGCCGCTCGACCATCTCGTTCGACAGCCCCGGCACGCAATCGTAGGGAAATTCCGCGCCGAGACGCACCGCCTCGCTCGCGCGCAGGTCTCTCAACTCGGCCTCCTGCCGCTCGAGGTATGGGGCATAGAGCGCATCTTCCGCCATCTCAGATGCGATGTCCTCCTGCGGATCGAATTCGTCCCCCAGCCATGGCGACAGGGTGGCCAGATCCACCCCGTTGTAGCGCAGCCATTCCGCGATCGTGTGCCGCCCGGCATCGCGTCGAACCGGCAGATCGGCCGCTGCGAGCTCGGTCGCCGCAACATCGCGTGCGAACGCCCCCGCCCACGCGTCGCGCCGATTCTCGCGTGCTTCGAACCAGCGACGGCGCTCGACGCCCACGCAGTCGGCAGCGATAGCCAACGGGGTAAGGCGCGTAGAGGCGTTGTTCGCGCGCAGGCGCAAGCGATATTCCGCGCGTGCGGTGAGCATCCGATAGGGCTCGCTTACGCCCTGCAGAGTGAGGTCGTCGACCATCACCGCAATATAGGAGTTGGCGCGGTCGAGCTTCGCAGGTTCGCGCCCGAGGGCAGCGGTAGCCGCGTGCATTCCGGCGACCAAGCCCTGCGCCGCCGCCTCCTCGTAGCCGGTCGTGCCGTTGATCTGGCCCGCGCAATAGAGCCCGCCGATTGCGCGCAGCTCAAGCGAAGGCTTCAGCGCACGTGGATCGAGATGATCGTATTCGACCGCATATCCCGGCACGACCATCTCGACCTGTTCCAGCCCCTCCATGCTCCGCAGCATCGCCAGTTGGACGTCGACGGGCAGCGACGTGCTGATGCCGTTGGGATAGACCAGATGGGTGTCGAGACCTTCGGGTTCGAGGAATACCTGGTGCCCTTCACGGTCGCCGAACCGGTGGATCTTGTCCTCGATCGACGGGCAGTAGCGCGGGCCCTGCGCGCCGATCGCTCCGCTGAACAGCGGCGAGCGGCCCAGCCCTCCCCGGATGATATCGTGGCTGCGCGCATTGGTGCGCGTGATCGCGCAGAACACCTGCGGGCACGCACGCCTGGGCGTCAGCGGCGACATGGTCCAGGCGCCATCGTCCGAAGGCTGCTCGTCCAGGCGCGCCCAGTCGATCGTGCGTCCGTCGAGTCTCGGCGGGGTGCCGGTCTTGAGGCGAGCCATCGGCAAAGCAGCCTCGCGCAACTGCGCTGCGAGCCGGTGCGCGGCGTTCTCGCCGATCCGTCCGCCCTCGAACCGCTCCTCGCCGCGAAACAGCCGCCCGCCGAGGAACGTTCCGGTGCACAGGATGACTACGGCAGCGCGCAACCGCGTGCCGTCGGCCAGTTCGAGGCCCGCGACACGCCCGCCTTCGAGAACGAGCGCCGCCGCTTCGCCGGCGATCACGTCGAGACGCGGCTGCTCGCGAACCGTCTGCTGGACGGCCGCCCTGAACAACTTGCGATCGGCCTGCACCCGGGGGCCCCAGACCGCGCTCCCCTTCGACAGGTTGAGCATGCGATAATGAATCGCCGCGGCATCGGCGGCGCGGCCGATCACCCCGTCGAGCGCGTCAACCTCGCGCACGAGATGTCCCTTGCCCAAGCCCCCGATCGCCGGATTGCAGCTCATCGCCCCGATCGCATCGGGATCGAAGGTGACCAGCCCGACCCGCGCACCCATGCGTGCTGCGACCGCCGCCGCCTCGACGCCGGCGTGACCGCCGCCGACCACCAGTATATCGAACGAGTGCATGTGCCGCCAGATAGGCGATGGCGCGGACGCGGTCAAAGCGCCTGTTTCACGTGGAACGGCGCTAAGCCCGAAATTCCCGATGTTTCACGTGAAACGTCATTTTCCGATGCAGAACCGGCCGAACAGAGCGTCGAGCATATCCTCGGTCGATGCTCGACCGAGAAGACGATCGAACGCACTGCGAGCCAGCCGCAGCCGCTCGGCGAGGATCAGCGGATCGCTCTCCCCTGACGTACCGGCGAGCGCCGTCGCGGCCTCGGCCAGCAGGCTCGACTGCCGATCGTTCAGTGCCACCTCTCCCGGTGCGGGCATCGCATCGCGCGCGTGCGAAACCAGCCGAGCACGCAGCACGTCCATTCCGAGACCGGTGCGCGCCGAAAGCCTGATCGCATCCTTACCTTTCGCCTGCCGGGCGGCATCGTCGGCTTTGGCGTCGATCTCCCATGCCCCCGCCGGGCCCTGCCCTTCTTCGCCGAGCCACAGCACGCAATCGGCGCGGTCGAGTTGCTCCCGAGCGCGGGCGATACCGATCGCTTCGATTGCATCGTCTTCGATGGCCGAGTCGCGCAATCCGGCGGTATCGACGAACGTGAACGGAATGCCCGCCATCGCGACCGACCGTTCGAGCACGTCGCGCGTCGTCCCGGCGATCGGCGAGGTTATCGCCGCCTCGCTTTCCAGCAAGGCATTGAAAAGCGTCGATTTACCAGCATTCGGCGGCCCCGCCAGCACGATCCGGTATCCTTCACGCAGCATCATTGCGCGAGGACGATCCAACCATGCGCGGAGGTCGTCGGCCAGCGTGGCTACTCTCACGGAAAACGCCGACGGCAGCTCGGCCGCATCCTCCTCGTCGGAAAAGTCGAGCATGGCTTCGACTTCGGCGGACAGGCCCAGCACGGCGTCCCGCCAAGCCGCGGCCTGCTTCGACAATGCGCCGCCCGCCAGGGCCAGTGCCGAGCGGCGCTGGAATTCGGTTTCGGCCTCCAGCAGTTCGGCCAGCCCTTCCGCTTCCGCCAGATCGATCCGCCCATTGGCAAAGGCGCGGCGGGTGAACTCGCCCGGTGCCGCTGCCCGCAGGCCGGGCAGCGCATCCAGCGCTCGCTCGACCGACGCGACGACCGCGCGCCCTCCGTGGAGGTGCAACTCGGCGATATCCTCTCCGGTCGCAGTTCCCGGCCCCGGCAGCCACAGCATCAGTGCCCGATCGAGTTCCTCACCGCTTTCGTCGCGCAACGTTCGCGCGACGGCCCTTCTCGATTCGGGCAAGCCGCCCGCCAAGGCGCACAGCGCGTCGCCAGCCGCCGGGCCGCTCACGCGCACCACCGCGATCCCGGCCGGCGGCGCGCCGCTCGAAAGCGCGAAAATCGTATCGTGAGCCAAGCGGCGGTCAGGCCTTGTCGTCGTCCGCCTTCGTTCCGGACGGCTTGCTGGCGTTTGCCCGCGCCGCGCCTTCGACGAAGCTCTGGAACATCTTGAGCCCCATCTGCCCCATCGGCGCGAGCTGGCGCGCGTAATCCTGCAGCTGGTCGGGATTGCTGACGCCTTTCATCGCCTTGCTCATCATATCGACGTAGACGTCGTTCGCCTTGCCCACGTCGGGCAGACCCATAAAGGTCCGGGCCTCTTCGGGCGTGCAATCGATCTCGACATGGACCTTCATCGCGTTTCCTCCGTTGGGTTGGGGAGACAGCCGAGTTTGGCATATCCGCCGTGCAAGCGTTACGCACTGGCGAACATCAGGGAAAGGGAAGAACCGCATGAGCGAGACCGCGACCATCGAGACCCTCTCGGGCGATGAAAGCTTTTCGGCCTATGTCGCGCGGCCGGCGGGCACGCCGCGGGCCGCGATCGTGGTGATCCAGGAAATCTTCGGGGTGAACGCGGGGATCCGCCGCAAATGCGACCGGCTCGCCGAGGATGGCTATCTGGCGGTCGCGCCCGACCTGTTCTGGCGGCTCGAGCCGGGCATCGAACTCGATCCCGACGTGGAACCTGAGATGCAGCGCGCGCTCGACCTGATGGGGCAGTTCGACCAGGATCGGGGCATTCGCGACATCGAGGCGACGATCCACTGGATCCGCCGAAGCGAGGGAGTCGCGCAAGTGGGCGCGGTCGGATACTGCCTCGGCGGACGGCTCGCCTACATGACCGCCGCGCGCACCGACGTGGATGCAGCGGTCGGTTACTACGCGGTCGGCATCGACGGTCTGCTGCGCGAGAAGCACGCGATCGCCAATCCGCTCATGCTACACATCGCAGGCGACGACGGCTTCGTGGATAAGGAAACCCAGACCGCGATGCATGAAGGGCTCGACGACCATCCCAAGGTCACGCTGCACGATTATCCCGGCCTCGATCACGGCTTCGCCACCGAATTCGGCAAGCGCCGCGACGACGAAGGCGCAATCCTCGCGGACCGGCGAACCGCGGAATTCTTCGCCAAGCATCTCGGCTGAGAGACCCGCCACCGTGATCAATCGTGCGAACTGGCACCTGTCGGGAAACATCGTAACGCGCTTCGCTCTGCCGATGGCGCTCGCGGCACTCAGCGTGCTGTTCGTGCTGTGGCATCCGCTGCGCTGGGGCCTCGTGGTCACGCTTCCGATGCTTCTCCTGGCCGCGTGGGACTTCGTGCAGAACAAGCACACCTTGCGGCGCAACTATCCGCTGCTCGCACGTGTGCGCTGGCTGATGGAGGACCTGCGCCCCTACGCCCGGGCCTACGTGGTCGAAGGCGACCTCGAAGGCCGCCCGTTCAACCACGACGAGCGCGCGCTGGTCTACGCCCGCGCCAAGGGCGAGCTCGATTCGCACCCCTTCGGCACCGAACTCGATGTCTATTCGAGCGAATACGAATGGCTCGCGCATTCGATCGTCCCCAACGAGGCCGCGCCAACCGAATGGCGCGTCGATGTCGGCAGTTCGCAATGCGCGCGGCCCTATTCCGCAGCGCTACTCAATATCTCGGCGATGAGTTTCGGCTCGCTCTCGGCCAACGCGATCCGCGCGCTCAACAAGGGCGCTGCGGCGGGCAATTTCTACCACGACACCGGCGAAGGCGGCCTCTCGCGCTATCACCGCGAGCACGGCGGCGATCTGGTGTGGGAACTGGGCAGCGGCTACTTCGGCTGCCGCACGGACGACGGCCGGTTCGATCCCGCCCGCTTCGCCGACACCGCGCAGATCGACCAGGTGAAGATGGTCGAGATCAAGCTCAGCCAGGGCGCGAAGCCGGGCCACGGCGGCATGTTGCCGGGCGCCAAGGTCAGCGAGGAAATCGCCGAGACTCGCGGGGTTCCGGTTGGCAAGGACTGCATTTCGCCCGCGGCGCACTCCGCGTTTTCGACCCCGATCGAACTGCTCGAATGGGCTGCGCAATTGCGCGACCTGTCGGGCGGAAAGCCGGTCGGCGCGAAGCTGTGCGTCGGCAAGCCGCACGAAGTCTTCGCACTGATGAAGGCGATGCGCGAGACCGGCATCCGGCTCGACTATATCGTGGTCGACGGGGCCGAGGGTGGGACCGGGGCGGCGCCGGTGGAGCTGTCGAACCGCGTCGGGATGCCGCTGCGCGAAGGGTTGATCCTGGTGCGCAACGCGCTGGTCGGATGCGATCTGAAGGGCGAAGTGCGGCTGGCGGCGGCGGGCAAGGTCCATTCGGGTGCGGGCATGGCGATGAACTTCGGCCTCGGCGCCGACTGGTGCAACGCCGCGCGCGCCTTCATGTTCGCGCTGGGCTGCGTCCAGTCGATGCGCTGCCACGAGGATACCTGCCCGACCGGCATCGCAACGCAGGACGCGACCCGCCAGCGCGGGCTGGTGGTGATGGACAAAGCCGAGCGCGTGACCCGGTTCCAGCGCCACACGCTCCATGCCCTGCGCGAGATGGTCGTCGCGATGGGGCTCGAGAACCCGTGGCAGATCGACCCGTGCAACATCTCCGAACGCTGGAACAATGCCCGATCCGACAGCATGGATACGATCTACAACTTCGTCGAAACGGGGCAGCTGCTATCCGATCCCGAAAGCACCCAATATACCCGCGCCTGGAAACAGGCCCGCGCCGAGAGCTTCGCGCAGGCATAGGTTCGCTCGGCTACAAGCGGGCCAGAACGAAGTCGGCCCGGTCCGACACGTCCGCCAGCGGCAGGTCGATCGGTTCGTAGCGATACGTGCGCCATGCGGCGGTGACCGCGGCATCGCTGGCCAAGGCGGCGTCCCAGTCCTGAATACGCTGGGCGTCGGGCCGATAGATCGCCTGCCACGGCGGTGCGCGGAACACGGGCCCGTCGTAGCGCAGGTCGCGGCAGGCATCGGCGATCTCGGGCGGAACCGGCAGCCCCTCGAGTGCCAGAAAGCCGGCGATGTCGGGAAAGCCCCGGTCGAACACCGTCGGACCGTCACGCCGTTGGGCACCGTGCCATGCGGCAAGCTCCGCCTCGAACATCGCGCGCGCGAAACCGGCGGGATCCCTGGCCCGCAAGGCCATTCCGCCCGGCGCCTGCAGGATCGCCCGCGCCACCTCCGTCTCGGTCGCGATCCCGCGCCGCGCCAGTTCCTCCAGCAGGGTGGACTTGCCCGTGCCGGGCCCGCCGGTGACGACCGAGCGAACCGGCGCGTGAACCCGGCCGGGCACGCCCGCGATCCTACTGGTTCATCGTGGCGAAGAAGTCCTCGTTGGTCTTGGAATCCTTCATCTTGTCGAGGAGGAATTCCATCGCGTCGATCGTGCCCATCTGCATGAGAATACGGCGCAGGACCCACATCTTGGAGAGCTTGTCCTTGTCCACCAGTAGCTCTTCCTTGCGGGTGCCGGACTTGCCCACGTCGAGCGCGGGGAAGATGCGCTTGTCGGCCACCTTGCGGTCGAGCACGATTTCCGAGTTGCCGGTGCCCTTGAACTCTTCGAAGATCACCTCGTCCATGCGGCTACCGGTGTCGATCAGCGCGGTTGCGATGATCGAGAGCGAGCCGCCTTCCTCGATATTGCGTGCCGCGCCGAAGAAGCGCTTGGGCCGCTGGAGCGCGTTGGCGTCGACACCGCCGGTCAGCACCTTGCCCGATGACGGGACCACGGTGTTGTAGGCGCGGCCGAGCCGGGTGATCGAATCGAGCAGGATCACCACGTCCTTCTTGTGCTCGACCAGCCGCTTGGCCTTTTCGATCACCATCTCGGCGACCTGCACGTGGCGCGTGGCGGGCTCGTCGAACGTCGAGGAAATGACCTCGCCGTTGACCGAACGCTGCATGTCGGTGACTTCCTCGGGCCGTTCGTCGACCAGCAGGACCAGCAGGAACACCTCGGGGTGGTTGTCGGTGATCGCCTTGGCGATGTTCTGCAGCAGCACCGTCTTGCCGGTGCGCGGCGGGGCGACGATCAGCGCGCGCTGGCCCTTGCCCTGCGGCGAGATAATGTCGATCACCCGCGCGCTCTTGTCCTTCACCGTCGGGTCGAGCGTGTCGAGGTTGAGCTTCGCTTCGGGGTAGAGCGGCGTCAGGTTGTCGAAATTGGTCCGGTGGCGGACGGCGTCGGGGTCGTCGAAATTGACCTTGGAGAGGCTGGTGAGCGCGAAATAGCGTTCGCCGTCCTTCGGCGCACGGATCTCGCCTTCCACCGTATCGCCGGTGCGCAGGCCCCATTTGCGGATCTGGTTGGGCGAGACGTAGATGTCGTCGGGGCCGGCGAGGTAGTTCGCCTCGGGGCTGCGCAGGAAGCCGAAGCCGTCCTGCAGCACCTCGATGGTGCCCACGCCCATGATCTTCTCGTCGTATTCCTCGTCTTCGGCGAGTTCGCGCAGGATGCAGAACATCAGGTCCTGCCGGCGCATGGTGGAGGCGCCCTCGACGCCCAGTTCCTCGGCCATCGACACGAGGTCGGCCGGGGCTTTCGATTTCAGTTCTTTCAGATGCATTTCGCGTGTTTCCGTAATGGAATTGGTATCGGGAATGGCCGGCAGGTCTCCCATCGCATGAAACGACAGGCAGGCTTGGGGAAAGCGGACCCGGCGGACGCGAGTTCGGCGCCGCCTCGACCGGAAAAGAGAGTGATGAAATACGCCCGCGCGCGGCAGGCGTCAATTCGGATTGCGCGCCGGCGGAGCGTTCCGCCCGCGATTCAGAACGGGCGGACGATCACCAGCACGACGATCAGCGCCGCGGCGATACCCGGCACTTCGTTGAGCAGCCGCAGCTTGCGCCCCTCGAGCGGACGCTCGCCGCGCGCGAGCTTCTTCGCGTAGGCCGACGCCCAGCCGTGATAGCCCGACAGCGCGAGCACCAGCAGCAGCTTGGCGTGGAACCAGCCTTGCGTCCACGCGGCGGTGTACCAGGCGAGCAACAGGCCGAACGCCCAGACGACGACGATCGAAGGCAGCAGGATGATCTTCAACAGCCGCTGTTCGCGCTCGATCCACGCGGCATCCTCAGCCGATCCGACGGCCGATTCCTGATGGTAGACGAAGAAGCGCGGCAGCATGAACAGCCCGGCCATCCAGAAGATGACGAAGATCAGATGCCCCGCCTTCAGCCAGTAGTAGGTCATGCCGAGGACGTCCTGCATGGGCGCGATGTAGTGCGCCGCACGGCGTTCGTCACCCCCTCCATTTGCGGACCGTTTCGATCAGCGTCTCGACGTGCGCGATCGGCGTGTGCTGGCCGATCCCGTGGCCGAGATTGAACACGTGCGGACGGCCCGCGAAGGCCTCGAGAATGGCCCTGGTGCGGCTGATCAGCCGCTCCCCGCCCGCGAGCAGCAGCAGCGGATCGAGATTGCCCTGCACCGGCATGTTTTCGGGCAGGTTCGCCGCGACCCAGCGCGGATCGAGCGTCTCGTCCACCCCGACCGCCGCAACGCCGGTCTCGCGTGCATAGGCGGGCAGTTTCTCGCCCGCGCCCTTAGGAAAGCCGATCACCGGCAAGCCGGGAAAGCGCTCGACCATCGCGGCCGCGATCCGGGCATTGGGTGCGATCACCCAGCGTTCAAATTCATCGGGCGCGAGGCTGCCCGACCAGGAATCGAACAGTTGCACGGCTTCCGCGCCCGCCTCGACCTGTCCGGCGAGGTATTCGATCGTCACGTCGGCAATGGCATCGACGATCGCCTGGAAGCCCGCCGGATCGCGATAGGCAAGCGCGCGCGCGTCGTGCTGGTCGCGACTGCCCTCGCCCGCGACCATGTAGGTCGCAACGGTCCACGGGCTGCCCGCGAAGCCGAGCAGCGTCGTCTCCTCGCCAAGCCGGGCGCGAACACGGCGCACCGTCTCGTAGATCGGGTTCAGACGTTCCGGCACTGCGGCGAGGCTTGCCAGCGCGGTATCGACCAGCGGCGGCGACAGCTTCGGCCCTTCGCCCGCCAGAAACGCGAGATCCTGCCCCATGGCGTAAGGCACGATCAGGATGTCGGAAAACAGGATCGCTCCGTCGAACCCGAACCGCGCGATCGGCTGGAGCGTGACCTCGGCGGCGGCTTCGGTATCGTAGACCAGTTCGAGAAACCCGCCCTTCTCGGCTCGCAGTTCGCGGTATTCAGGCAGGTAGCGGCCCGCTTGGCGCATGAGCCAGAGCGGCACGCGCGCGCCGCGCTTGCCGTGCAGGGTATCGAGAAGAATGCCGGGCATTCGGGTAGGTCCAATCCAAATAATAAAGATATTTAAGAAGGATGCTGGAGTCTGTTGGCCCTGTGGATATCGGGGACAGCGGCGCCCTGCCCGATTTCTCCCGCGATGAACAGGGTCGGCGGATGCGGGACTCGCCGCATCGCCGCGTCAACAGATCGTTTTCCCCACTGTCCCCAGCCTGTCGAGAACGCCTCGCGCCTGTCCACAAGCGCGGCGGGAATCGGCCGGTAGCGAGGATGAATCCCGTGCCCGAACTTGTCGGCAGGTTTCTCCCGTGGTTTATGCCGGGCATTCTCCACAGCCGATCGCTTCCGCCCGGATGAGCCGACTTCACCTCCATCTCGTATCCGATTCCACCGGCGAAACGCTGGAAATGGTGGCCAAGGCGGCGCTCGCGCAGTTCGACGATGCCGAGATCGTCCGCCATTTCTGGCCGATGGTGCGGTCGCGCCAGCATCTTTCGCGCATCCTGCCCGATCTCGCCGACAATCCGGGCCTCGTCCTGTTCACGCTGGTTAACCCGGAAACGCGCGCCACGCTGGAGGATCATTGCCGCCGGCTCGGCCTGCCCGCGGTGCCTGCGCTCGACGCGGTGACGGAGGCGCTGGAAAACCAGCTCGGCCAGGAAGCGCACGGGCGCCCCGGCCGTCAGCACGCGATGGACGAAGCCTATTTCCGCCGGGTCGAGGCGATCCAGTTCACCATCGCGCACGACGACGGCGTGGGATGGGAACGGTGGGAGGAAGCCGATATCGTGCTCGCGGGCGTCTCGCGCAGTTCGAAGACGCCGACCAGCATCTACCTCGCCAATCGCGGCTACCGGGTCGCCAACATCCCGCTGGTGGTGGAGAGCCCGCCGCCCCCGGCACTGTTTGCGCTGCGCCGCCCGCTGGTGGTGGGGCTGACGACCGCGCCCGAGCGGCTGGTGCAGATCCGCCGCAACCGCCTGCTGAGCCTGAACGAGGGCACAGAAACCTCCTATGTCGACAACGAGCGCGTGCGCGAGGAAGTGCAGTTCGCGCGGCGCATGTTCGCCGACAACGGCTGGCCGGTGATCGACGTCACCCGCCGCTCGATCGAGGAAACCGCCGCCGCCATCATCCGCCTGCTGAGCGAACGCGACGGTGCGAGCGAGACCTTGCTGGGATCGAAGCCGATATGATCGTCCTTGCTTCCAAAAGCGCCTCGCGCGCGGCGATGCTGGCGGCGGCGGGGGTCGCGTTCGAAGCGCGGCCCGCGGCGATCGACGAGCGCGCGCTCGAAGCGGATATGCAGGGCGCGCGGCCCGATCAGGTTGCGCTGGCACTTGCCGAGGCCAAGGCACTGGCGGTGCCCGATGCCGACAGCCCGGTGCTCGGCAGCGATTCGCTGGTCGTGATGGGTGACCGGCGGTTCGACAAGCCCGCCAGCCGCGAGCAAGCGGCCGAACACCTGCGTGCGTTTTCCGGGCGAACGATGCAACTCCATTCGGCGGCGGCGCTCGCGCGCGGTGGCGAGATCGCCTGGGGCCACGCGGCGCTAGCTACGCTGCAGGTGCGGGTGCTGTCGGACGCATTCATCGAAAGCTATCTCGACGCCGAATGGCCGGAAGTCGGCCATTGCGTCGGCGTGTTCCGCATCGAGGCGCTGGGCGTCCAGCTGTTCGAACGGATCGAGGGCGACCAGTTCACCGTGCTCGGCATGCCGCTGTTGCCCGTACTCGGCGCGCTGCGCGATCTGGGCGAGCTCCCGGCATGACAGCCTATGCCGAGGTGATCGGTGATCCGATCGCGCAGTCGAAATCGCCCGCGATCCATCGCTTCTGGATCGAGAAGCTCGGTCTCGACGCCGATTACCGCGCACATCGCGTGCCCGAGGGCGGACTCGCCGACTATCTCGAGGCGCGCCGGACAGACCTGGACTGGCGCGGATGCAATGTCACCATGCCGCACAAGCAGGCGATCATGCCGCTGCTCGATCGGTTCGAGCCACTCGCGCGGCAGGTCGGCGCGGTCAACACGGTGGTGCGCGAGGACGAAGCGCTGGTCGGCCGCAATACCGATGTTGCGGGCTTTCTCGAGCCCTTGGGCGGCACTCTTGGCGAACGGCACCTGTTCCGCATGGCGCGCGTGCTCGGCACGGGCGGCGCGGCGCGGGGGATCGTGGCCGGGCTGGTGCGGGAAGGCTTCACCATCGTGCTTGCGGGGCGCGATCCGGCCAAGGCGCGCGCGTTGCTGGAGGAGCTCGACCCCGACGGCGAGCACCACGCGGTCGCTCTCGTGCATTTCGCCGAACCGACCGAGTTCGCGTTCGACGACCGGCAGGGCTGCTGCGATCTCGTGGTCAACGCCAGCCCGCTCGGCATGCGCGGCCAGCCGCCGCTGGCGTTTGACTGGAGTCATGCGCCGCCGGGCTCTGTCGCCTACGATATCGTGACCGATCCTCTCCAAACGCGCTTCCTCGCCGATGCGCATGCGGCGGGCTTCGCGACGATAGACGGTCTGTCGATGCTGATCGGGCAAGCCGCCGCCGCATTCGAGCAGTTCTTCGGCGCGCCCGCCCCACGCGAACACGATGCCGAACTGCGCGACAGGCTCACGCGATGAGCCGACCACGCATCGTCGGCCTCACCGGCTCGATCGGCATGGGCAAGTCCACCGTCGCCGCGATGTTCGACCGAGCCGGTGTGCCCGTCTTCGATGCCGACGCCGAAGTGCGCGCGATGCAGGGGCCGGGCGGTTCGCTGGTGCCTGCGATCGAGGCGGCGTTTCCCGGCGCGACCGGCCCTGAGGGCGTGCTGCGCGACGAATTGGGCCAGCGCGTGTTCGGCGATGCGGCGGCACTGGCGCGGCTGGAGGCGATCGTCCACCCGGCGGTGGCGGCGCGGCGGCAGGACTTCCTGCGCGGCAATGCCAATGCGCCGTTGGTCGTGTTCGATATCCCGCTGCTGTTCGAGAAGGGCGGCAACGCTGCGGTCGACGCGGTCGTGGTCGTCTCCGCCCCCCCGGAAGTGCAGCGCGCGCGGGTGCTGGCGCGACCGGGTATGACGGCGGACAAGTTCGCCCGCATCCTCGCGCTGCAAACCCCCGATGCGGAAAAGCGCGAACGCGCCGATCATGTCATCGATACCGGCGCGGCGCTTGCCGAAACCGAGGCCGCCGTGCGCGATCTCGCGGCGCGGCTGGCAATGGGCTGAAAAGCGCCCGAGCGCGCCAAAAAACCACGCCGCGCCTCTTGTCACCCGCCCAGCGGAGTCCGATACATATAGCAATGCGCGAGATCGTATTCGATACCGAGACGACCGGACTCGACCCGTCCACCGGGGATCGCATGGTCGAGATCGGCTGCATCGAGATGGTCAACCGCGTGGCGACCGGCGAAAGCTTCCACGCCTATTTCAATCCCGAACGCGACATGCCTGCCGGCGCGGAGGCCGTGCACGGGCTTTCCGCCGCGTTCCTGTCCGACAAGCCGCTGTTCCGCGACACGGTTGCGGCATTGCTCGATTTCATCGGCGATTCGCCGCTCGTGGCGCATAACGCCGCGTTCGATTTCGGCTTCCTCAACGCCGAACTCGCCATCTGCGAGCGCGAGGCGGTGTGCCTGACGCGCATGGTCGACACCGTCGCCATCGCGCGCAAGCGGCACCCCGGAGCCAAGCTCTCGCTCGACGCGCTGTGCAGCCGCTACGGCGTCGATCGCAGTCACCGCGTGAAACACGGCGCGTTGCTCGACGCCGAGCTGCTCGCGCAAGTCTATGTCGAGCTGACCGGCGGGCGGCAGATTGGGCTGGAGCTGGCGGCGGAGACGGCGAGCGTGGACATTGCCGCTGCGCCGCGTCGCGCTCCGGCCGACCGCATTCCCCGCGCGCCGCGTCCGCATCTGGCGAGCGAGGAGGAACTTGCGCGCCACCGCGCGTTTATCGGCAGGATGACTACGCCGCTCTGGGGCGGCTGACGGGATCGGGGGGTCTCGCATCAACAATGGAGAATGACCCACGATGGATATTCGCGTCTCTGGCCACCAGGTTGAAACCGGCGCTGCGCTGCAGGATCATGCGTCCGAGCGACTGAACGGAATCGTCGAGAAATATTTCAACCGGGCGCTCACCTCGCAGGTGACGTTCGGCAAGGCTGCGGCAGGCGCGTTCGCCTGCGACATCGTGACGCATGTGATGCAAGGCATGATCGTGAAGGGCCATGCCGAGGCGCAGGACGCGCATCAGGCGTTCGACCGTGCGGCGGAAAAGGTCGACAAGCAGCTCCGCCGCTACAAGCGCCGCCTGCAGGATCGGCACAGCCAGTCCGCCCATGCTCAGCACGAGGAGGAGGCCGCCTACACGATCTTCGCCGCCGCCGACGAGAACGCCGAGGAGATCGAGGGCGACGACACGCCGATGATCGTGGCCGAAACCACCGCCGATGTGCCCGAGACCAGCGTCGCCGATGCGGTGATGATGCTCGACTTGCGCGACACCAACGCGATGTTCTTCAAAAACGCTGGCACCGGGCGGCATAATATGGTCTATCGCCGCCGCGATGGCTCGATCGGCTGGGTTGAGCCTCGTTGACGCTGCGGCGCCCGCGCGCCGAAATCCGCCGCATTGGCAGGGGCTTGCTCCGATCGGCTGCGCCGCGAAGGCGCGCCTGCGCGCCGATTGGCGGCACGCCCGACAGACCCAAGACTGGACGATGGACGCACATTTCAGACTGATTCCCGAAGCGATCGCGCTGAGCGACGCAAGCGACAAGGAAGCCGTACTCGCCCAGCTCGCGCAGCAGTTCGAGCGGGCTTACGGGTTCGCCGCTGCCGACGTGCGCGAGGCGCTGGACGAGCGCGAGAAGCTGGGCAGCACCGGCTTCGGGCGCGGGGTGGCGATTCCGCACGCGCGGCTTGCCGATACGAAGCGGCCGGTGGCGGCGTTGCTCAAGCTCGCCTCGCCGGTCGAGTTCGATGCGGCAGACGGGATGCCGGTCGAGCTGGTCTTCGGGCTGATCTCGCCGGAAAACGCCGGTGCGGCACATCTCCATGCCTTGGCCGCGATTTCGCGCCTGATGCGCGACGAGGCGACCCATCGCATGCTGGTCGAGGCGGCCGATGTCGAAGCGCTCGTCGCCTCGTTCACCAACGCGAACGATCTTGACGCCGCCTGACGACCGATCCGGCGTCGCATCGCCGGCCGCCGGCCCGCACCATCGCGCGCTCGAATCGCTTTACGGTTCGGCACCGGTCAACGCGCTGTTCGATTCGCGGCTCGAAATCGTGGACGAAGGACGCTCGCGGATCGAGTTCGTCGTCACCGAAGCGGCCTATCACGCGGCCGGCGCGGCGCACGGCACGATCTATTTCAAGATGCTCGACGACGCCGCGTTCTACGCCGCTAACACGCTGGTCACCGACCGCTTCCTGCTGACCACCTCGTTCAACCTGCACTTCACCAAGCCGGTGCGCGCGGGGAAAGTCGTGGCCGAAGGGCGCTGGGTCAGCGGCCGGCGGCGCGTGCTGGTGGCCGAGGCGCGGCTGATCGACGGCGAAGGCGACGAGATCGGGCGCGGCACCGGCACGTTCATGCGCTCGCGGATCGCGCTGTCGAGCCTGCCCGGCTATCGCTCTCACGGGGGCTGACCGTGAGCGATGGACGCCTTCCTGCGCACCTCGAAGTCGCGGCGATCCTGCGGCTTGCCGAATCGCAGGGGGGATTCGCTACGGTTATCGAAAAGGGTGAACGCGACGCCGGCACGATCCTCGTCGTAACGATGTTTCGTGGCGAGAACGCTGTGCTTTTCGAAAGGATGCCACAGAGCGACGGAACCCGCGCCTTCGTGCTCGCAAAATCGCAAGATACTGAAAATCAAATGGAATTTTCGGAATACCTCGAGCGGCGCAAGCGGCAGGATGGCGATATCTGGATTTTGGAGGTGGATGTCGCGGATGCGGAACGGTTCGTCGCATCCTTGCCGCGATAAGTTGACATGAAACCGCCGCAATCTATCTGGCGCGGCAACTACCGATGCGCAGGCGGCGCACGCGGCATTCGGCCGTGTCGTTAGCACGCAGACGGGGAACGGCCGGCAGGCCTGACAACTGGACCACTACCAACGCAAGCCAACGCGATCGGGTCCCAGCCTGCGACTGAGCACGTTCACCGCTCAAAGAACGATAATCGATGAGTCGCAAGACCCGCTTTGCCGCGTTCGCGGCGCTCGCCGCGATCACGAGTATTACGATCGTCAGTGCCGAAGGTTCCGGCGCCAACGCCCAGACGGGCGAGAACCCCCAGATTTCCGAGCCTGCGCTGACCGAAGAGGTCGTGCCGGTGTTCGTCGAAGAGGAAGTGGTTCAGCCGCTTCCCGAAGAATCCGAACAGACCATCCCCGATGCCGCGTCGCTGACCGAACTGGTCGCCGCGATGCCCGAGCGCGACACGCTCTCGGACGAGATGGAATGCCTCGCCGGCGCGGTCTATTTCGAATCGCGCGGAGAGCCGCTCACCGGCCAGTTGGCGGTGGCGCAGGTCGTCATCAATCGCGCCGATTCGGGCCTGTTTCCGTCCGATTACTGCGGCGTGGTCTATCAGCGCGCGCAGTTCTCGTTCGTGAAGGGCGGATCGATGCCGCATATCCGGCGCGGATCGGCGGCGTGGAAGCGCGCCAAGGCCGTCGCGCAAATCGCGCATGAAGGCCTGTGGGCGAGCAAGGCGGGCGATGCGCTCTATTTCCACGCCAAGCGCGTCAGCCCGCGCTGGCGGCACAGCAAGCAGGCGCGCGCCACGATCGACAGCCACATCTTCTACCGCTGATTGGATCTGCCGCCCATCGAAGGCGGTAGTCAGTCGCGCACTTCGACCCACACGGGCGCGTGGTCGCTCGCCTTCTCGCGCCCGCGGTATTCCTTGTCGACGCCCGCCGCGGTCATCCGGTCGGCGAGCTCGGGGCTCAGCAGCAGATGGTCGATGCGGAAGCCGTGGTCGCGCTGCCATGCGCCGGCCTGATAGTCCCAGAACGTCCACACCCCGCCACGCGGGTTGAGCGTGTCGATCGCGTCGGTCCACCCGTCTGCGAGCAGGCGGCGGTAGGCCGCACGCGATTCGGGCTGCATCAGCGCGTCGTTCGCCATCGCGGGCGGCGACCACACGTCCTTGTCCTCGGGAATGACGTTGAAATCGCCGACGACCGCGCAGGGGATTTCCAGTGCCCATAGGTCGGCCATGCGCGCGTGCAGCCGTTCCATCCACGCCAGCTTGTAAGCGAACTTGGGGCCGGGTTGCGGGTTGCCGTTGGGCAGGTAGAGGCACACGATCCGCACGCCGTTGACGTCGGCCTCCAGATAACGCGCGTGCTCGTCGTCGGGATCGCCGGGCAAGGTGCGCTGCGCTTCGACCGGTTCGACGCCATCGGCGAGGATCGCGACTCCGTTGAAACCCTTCTGCCCGTGCCAGATCGCCTTGTAGCCGATCTGTTCGAACTCGGCGGCGGGGAAGCCTTCGTCCTGGCTTTTGACCTCCTGCAGGCAGGCGACCGTGGGGCGCGTTTCCTCGAGCCATTCGATCAGGCGCGGTAGCCGCGCCTTGACCCCGTTGATGTTGAAGCTGGCGATTTTCATGGGCGCACCTTTGCCCCAAGCGCGCCTGCGGGTCTAACTCAAATCCCGAAGCTCGATCCGCAGCCGCATCCGGCGGCGGCGTTGGGATTCTCGACCCGGAACGCCGCGCCGCCCAGCGATTCGACGAAATCGACCGTGCTGCCCGTCACGAGATCGAGGCTGACCGGATCGACCACCAGCCGCACGCCGTCGGTCTCGCTCACCGCGTCGTCGGCCGCTGGCGCGCCGAGATCGAACTTGTACTGGAAGCCCGAACAGCCGCCGCCTTCCACCGATAGGCGCAGGATCGCGGGCTTTTCCTGCCGTTGCGCGATCCACGCGATGCGTTTCGCAGCGGCGGGGGTGAGGGTGAGCGTTTCGGCCATCGTCACGATATGGGGTGTGTTCGCCGCCCGCTCAAGCTCCGGATCAGGCCGTCGCGATGTAATCGCGCATGGCCGCGGCGTCGCGCTCGACCTCGTCGATCCGCGATTTGACCAGATCGCCGATCGAGATGAAGCCGCACATCGTCTGGCCGTCGACCACCGGCAGGTGGCGCACGCGCCGCCGGGTCATCAGTGCCAGCGCCTCGTCCACCTTGGTCGAGGGAGCGATGGTGATCGCGGGCGCAGTCATCACCTCGCCCACCGTGCGGTCGAGCGCGGCGCCGCCTTCCTTCGCCGTACAGTAGAGCACGTCGCGTTCGGAGAAGATGCCCGCGACCCGCCCGCCTTCGACCACCGGCAAGGCCCCGATTCGGCGATCGGCCAGCAGGGCCACCGCGTCGCGCACTTTCGTTCGCCCTTCGCAGCTCACGATGTCGGCGCTCGCGCGGCCGACGATCAGCCTGGCTATATCCATGGCTTCGACCTCCTTTGCGCGCGCAGGATGCCACGAAACGCCCGCCATTGCCAATCGCGCGCGAAAAGCCCACGTGAACGCGCATGGTGCCGCCCTCCCCGCTCGACGATCCCGACAAGGCCGCTTTCGCCTGGGCGCGCTACAAGCGGCTGATGCGGTTCATGGTCGGGGTGACGCTGGCGGTGGTCGCGCTGGTGCTCGGCTATCTCTACGTCAGCGGCAGCGCGCTCTCGATCCATTTCTACATCGCCACCGGGCTCGGCGTGGGCGCGGCGATGATGCTGACGGCGGCGCTGATGGGGCTGGTGTTTCTCTCCAGCGGCACGGGCCACGACGAGAGCGTGACCGACCTGACCGGCGGCGACGAGTGGGAGAGCTGAGCTAGCGCGCCGCGCGCAGGCGAAATTCCTCGACCGGCTCGCCGCCGATGAGGTGCTGCTGGATGATCCGTTCGAGCACCGCTTCGCTGCACGAATGATACCAGACCCGGTCGGGCCAGACGACCGCGACCGGCCCCGCTTCGCACACTTGCAGGCAATCGGCCTTGGTCCGCTGCACCGTCGATCCTGCGAGGCCGAGCTGCTTGAGGCGCTTCTTCAGGTATTTCCACGCGCGCTCGCCTTCCTCGCGGCGGCAGCATTTCTGCTTTTCCGACACCGCGCACAGGAAGATGTGCCGCTCGACCCGCTCGCCGCCGATCTTGTCGAGCGCCCGTTCGGCTTTCGCGAGATCGCCCGCCCGGCTCATTCCTCGCCCAGCCAGCGGTCGAGCCAGGCGAACACCGTTTCATGCCACTGGAGCGAGTTCTTCGCGCCCAGCACCCAGTGGTTCTCGTCCGGGAACACCAGCAGCTGCGCGGGCACATTGCGTTCCTGCAGCGCGGTGAACGCGCCGAGCGCCTGGGTATAGGGCACGCGGAAGTCCTTCTGACCGGTCACCACCAGCATCGGCGTCTTCCATTGGCCCACGTGATTGACCGGGTTCCATTTCTCGTAAAGCTTGGGATTCTGGGTGTACGATCCGCCGAAATCCCAGCGCGGAAACCACAGTTCCTCGGTCGCGTAATAGAAGCTGCGCATGTCGAACAGGCCGTCGTGCTGCACCAGGCAATCGAACCGGTCGGGCCATTTCCCGGCGATCCAGTTCATCATGTAGCCGCCGTAGCTCGCCCCCATCGCGCAGGCGCGCTTCCCGTCGATCTGCGGATC
Source organism: Pelagerythrobacter sp. (assembly GCF_041912895.1). NCBI lineage: Bacteria > Pseudomonadati > Pseudomonadota > Alphaproteobacteria > Sphingomonadales > Erythrobacteraceae > Pelagerythrobacter > Pelagerythrobacter sp. The sequence continues at coordinate 332,067 of NZ_JAYSGI010000002.1, forward strand.
GAGCGCGAGCGCGGCGGCGAGGCCTTTCTGCAGGTCTTCGAGCGGCTTGCCGCCCCAGTCGCGGTTGATCGCATCGGTGAAGGCCTGCCCGTATCCGGTGGAGCCGTGGAAATCGACCGAGATCACCGCGTAGCCCTGGCTGGCGACCACGCGCGGGTTCCAGCGGGTGGACCAGGCATCGTTGAAGCTGCCCTGTGGCCCGCCGTGGACGTAGAGGATCGCGGGCATCTCGCCCTCCACCCCGTCAAGCTTGGTGATCTGCCCCCACACGGTGTCGCCGTTCGCGCCCGCGAAGCTGAACCGGCGGGTGACGATCGGCGCGAGCCGGCCGAGGCGCGAGCCCGCGATCTCGGTCAGCGGCATGGCCTGCTCCCAGCCCTGCGACACGAACAGTTCGGGCGGCGCGCCGATCGAATCGCGCGCGAACAGCAGCCGGTCGCCGGGCAATGGCGTGACGCTGCCGATGTGCGCTTCGTTACCCGCCATCAGATCGAGCTCGGTGACTTCGCCGGTCGCAGGGTCGATGCGGAAGGCCGGGGTGTCGAGCACGTCCTGTGCGGTGGCGACGATCCAGCGCGAATCGGGCGTCCAGGCGATCGAGCCGAACGAGCGGTCGAAGCCCTCGGTCAGCGCGCGTGTTTCGCCGGTCGCGAGGTTGCGCAGGTGGATGACCAGACGGTCGGCCTCGTACCGCGGCCGCTCCATTGCGGCATAGGCAAGCCACTTGCCGTCGGGCGACGGCGCGGGCAGCGTGTCGGTCGCTTCGTTGCCGTAGGTAAGGTTTATCGGCTCGCCGCCTTCGAGGCCGTTCCACCAGATATCGACATTGGTCGAGGTCGGCTCGGCCCGGTCGGACACGCGCGCGGCGAAATAGACGCCCGAGCCGTCGGGTGCCCAGGCGATCTCCTCGCCGCCGCCGAACGGCTTGGTCGGCGTGTCGCCAACCAGCGCGCCCTCGCCTGCCGGTCCGTCGAGCGGGATGCCCGCGCCGCTGGCCTTGCCGTTAGCGAGATCGAAGGCGAAGACGCGGCCGAAGGTCCCGGGCGTTTCCCACGTATCCCAGTGGCGCACGAAGCCGTCCGCCGCATCGTAGAGCCGGCCATCGCCCGGGCCGGGCGGATGGCTCTCGCCGTCCCCCTCGCAGCCGAACGTCGGGCATTCGCGCGCGATGTCGCCGTAGAGTGCGATCCTGCCGCCATCACGCGAGAGCGCGAAGCCGCTGACCGAAGCGCGCGTCTGCGTCACTTGCGCGGGCGTACCGGTCACGCCGCTGGCTCCGACGCGCGCGCGCCAGACCTGGGTGGAACCGCCCTCGCCCCGATCGGACAGGAAATAGAGCCACCCGTCGGGCCCGAATACCGCGCCGCTCGCGCTGCCGCCGAGATCGAGCGCCACCGCCCGCGCATCGGGCGCCCCCAGATCGCGGACGTAGAGCGTGCTGCTGCGCGTGTAGCTTGCCGGGTCGGTTTCGGTGACGGTGTAGGCCACCAGCCGGCCGTCGGGCGAGGTCGCCGGCGATCCGAGGCGGGGCATCGTCACCAGATCCTGCGCCGTCATCGGAGCGGTCGCTCGCGGTGCGGTTTCCTGGGCGAGCGAAGGGGCGGCGAACGCCAGCGCGGCGATGGCTGCGGCGAGGGAGGCGGCGGGGCCCGTGGTCTTTCTCATGCCTGCGGGCCTAGCGCGTCGCGCAGCGTCGCGAAAGGCGTTTGGCGCGCGGGTTCAGCCGCGCTTGCCGGCGATGCGCGCGATCTCGGCCTTGACCATCTTCTCGACCATTCCCGGCAGGTTCGTATCGAGCCATTCGGCGAGCATCGGGCGCAGCATCTCGCGCACCAGGCCTTCGAGCGAGGTTTCGCCCGAGCGGACGATCTGCGGCGGCGCGCCCGGTTCGGCCAGCATGGCGAGCGCGGCGAGGTTCTCGCGCAGCGACACACGCACGGCATCGGTGGTCAGCGGCGAATTTTCGTCGTCATCCGAATCGCCATGCGAATCGGCCGGCGCTTCCTCGACGAAATCGGCGGTGCCGAGATCGAGCACTTCCTCGGCTTCCTCCGCACTCGCGGGGTCGGGGGCGGCGACGCCTTCTTCCTCGCGGCGGCGGCGCGTTTCCAGCGCGATCGCGCGGTTGTCGCGCGCGATCACCTTCTTGATGGATTCGAGGATTTCCTCGACCGAAGCTTCGCCCTGCTGGCGCATCATTCCAGGCCCCCGATAGCGCCCGCGCGTCAGTAAGCCGGCGCGGCAGGCTGCGATTTCTGCGGCGGAATCTCCGCGTCCTGCGCCGGGATGTCAACGGTTCTCGTCGACTGGACGACCGGCGCGGGATCGTTCTCCCAGTCCCACCACTTGCCTTCGACGCGCTCGAAATTGAGCTGCGGATCGTAGAGCAGCCCGTCGCCGTCGAGCCCGAGGTCGCGCGCTTCGGCGCGGCCCATCGCGGCGAGCAGGCTGAACCCCGCGACGTAGGCGTTGCGCCGGGCGGTGACGAGCTCGACGCGCGCGTTGAGCAATTCCTGCTCGGCGTTAAGCACGTCGAGGATCGTGCGGTTGCCGATCGAGTTCTCCGCGCGCACGCCTTCCAGGCTGAGCTCGGCAGCGGACACCGCGCCTTGCGAGCTTTCGATGATCGCGAGCGAGGCCTGCCAGCTCGAATAGGCGGCGCGGACCTGCGCGATCACGTCGCGCTCGGCGGCGATCACCGTCTCGAGTGCCGAGGAGGCGCGCGCCTGCGCCTGCCTGCGCAAGGCGGCGGGGCGGCCACCTTGGAAGATCGGGATCGAGATCGACACGCCGGCTTGCGCTTCGCTCGATGTCTGCGAGGGATTGGTGTCCGGAAGCGTCGGGTCGGTGACTGCACCGCCCAGGGTTCCGAGGAAGTTGTTATATCCGTAACCTGTGAACAGCGAGACCCGCGGCAGGCGGCTCGAGCCGGCCACATCGATGTCATAACCGGCCGCATCCGCGAGTTCGCGTGCGGCGATCAGATCGGGATTGTCCTCGAGCGCGATATCGACCGCGATATTCGGACTGTCGGGCAGGCCGGGCAGCGGCGGCGGCGGCTGGAGATCGTCCGGCGCCTGCCCCACCAGTGAGACGTAGTTTTCACGCGCGGCGATCAGATTCGCCTGTGCCGAACGCAGGTCGCTCTGCGCGAGCGCGAGGCGCGATTCGGACTGTGCGACATCGGTGCGTGTCAGATCGCCGATCTCGAACCGGTCGCTGGTAGCCTGGAGATTGGTGGAAAGCACGTCGACCTGGTTCGCTGCCAAGCCGACCAGCGCCTGGTTGCCGATCACATCCATGTAAGCGGCGACGACCTGGCTGAAGATGGCCGACTCGGTCGCGCGCAGATCGGCCTGGCCAGCCTGCACCCGCTCTTCCGCGGCCCGCACGGCGTTCTTCACCGCGCCGCCCGAATAGATCGGCACGCTGAGATCGACATTGGCGTTGATCGCGCGCTCGGGCGTAGTGAAGCTCGTCGAACTTTGCTTGAGGAACTCGACATACTGCCCGGTCGCCGCGATGTCGGGTCGCCCGGCCGATTTCTCGATCGGTACGTTCTCGTCGTTGGCGCGCTGGTCGGCGCGCGCGGCCTGCAGCGTCGGATTGGCGCGGTAGGCCCCGGCCAGCGCCTCGCGCAGCGTGTCGGCCTGCGCGGGAACGGCAGCGATCGCCGCGCCGGCCAGCAGGGCCAGTTTAACGGCCCCCAGGTTCACGCCCCCCAGCTTCACGCCCCCCAGCTTCACGCCCCATCGCGCCATGCTCAGAAACTCCACCGCTTGGGTGCATCGAACCCCGGCAGACGCGGAATGCCCATTTCGGCGAGACGCCACCAGCCGATCCCGTCGCCGGCCGGCCGGCCGATCGCGAGCCGGGTGACGCCGTTCTCGATCAGCCCGGTCACTACCCGCGCGTTATCGGCGAGGCGCTTCGCCAGCGTGTCGGGAAACACCTCGACCGCGCCATCGACCAGGATCAGCGAGAACTTGCCGCGCAGCGAGCCGGTCGCCTCCTCGGGCGTGACGACCTTGACCGATCCGGCGAGCGGGGCGAGCAGTGCGGGCAGATACCCGCTGCCCCCGTCCACCATCAGCACGCTGTCGTCCGGGCCCGGACGCGCCTCGCGCAGCAGCGCGCCGTAGAATACCGGCGCTGCGATATAGCCGCCACCGTCGAGCGCGATCGCACGGTCCATGTAGGCGACGCCGCGCGCGGAGGGCGGCACGTGATCCTCGCGCGGAACGGTGCGCATCCGCTCGAGCACGAAGGTATCGCTGACACCGCTGGTGCGCAGCTGGCTGTCGATCATCGCGCGCCGGGCGGCGGCATGTTCGATCGCAGGCGTGCCGTCTGGGGCGGTGGGGGTTTCGGCAAGAGTCATGAGGGCCTCGGCGCGCTGTATTACACGCTTAACACAGTTGGTCAATCCTGCCTGGCTTTAGGCGTATCGACCGGTCGGGCCAAGCGCTTTGACGCTAGGCACCCCGCGCGCCTATGGGATGCGCCGTTCGATGGGAAGGAACCTGGCTTCGATGAGCGACTTCGACAACCGGCCACTGGTGGCGATCCGCGAGGCGGACCTGATCGACAGCGTGGCCGACGCGCTGCAATACATCTCGTATTATCACCCGATGGACTACATCCGCGCGCTGGGCGCCGCCTACGAGGCGGAGCAGGGCCCGGCCGCGAAGGACGCGATCGCCCAGATCCTGACCAACAGCCGCATGTGCGCCGAAGGCCACCGGCCGATCTGCCAGGACACCGGTATCGTCAACGTGTTCGTCAAATGGGGGCAGGATTGCCGCCTCGATTCGGCGCGCAGCCTGCAGGACGTGGTCGATGACGGCGTGCGCCGTGCCTACAACGATCCCGACAACACGCTGCGCGCCTCGATCCTCGCCGACCCCGCCTTCACCCGCCGCAACACGCGCGACAACACCCCGTGCGTGCTCTCGGTCGAGATGGTGCCAGGCGATACCGTCAGCATCGATGTCGCGGCCAAGGGCGGCGGCAGCGAGAACAAGTCGAAGTTCAAGATGATGAACCCGAGCGACGACATCGTCTCGTGGGTGATCGAACAGATACCGTCGATGGGCGCGGGTTGGTGCCCGCCGGGCATGCTGGGCATTGGCATCGGTGGCACCGCGGAACACTGCGTGAAGCTCGCCAAGCAGTCGCTGATGGAACCGATCGACATGGCCCAGCTCAAGCTGCGCGGGCCGCAAAGCGATATCGAGAGGCTGCGGATCGACATCTTCGACGCGGTCAACGCGCAGGGCGTCGGCGCGCAGGGGCTGGGCGGGCTTGCCACCGTGCTCGACGTCAAGATCCTCGACGCGCCGTGCCACGCGGCGGGCAAGCCGGTGGCCATGATTCCCAACTGCGCGGCCACGCGCCACGCGCACTTCACGCTCGACGGCTCGGGCCCCGCCTACCTCGAGCCGCCCAAGCTCGACGAATGGCCCGACGTGCACTGGCAGCCCGATTCCGCGGCGAAGCGGGTGAACCTCGATACGCTGACGAAGGAGGAGGTCGAAGGCTGGCAGCACGGCGACCGTCTGCTGCTGTCGGGGAAGATGCTCACCGGGCGCGATGCGGCGCACAAGCGGATCAAGGACATGCTCGAACGGGGCGAGGAGCTGCCGGTCGATTTCCGGGGCCGCGCGATCTACTACGTCGGCCCGGTCGATCCGGTGATGGGCGAGGTCGTCGGCCCGGCGGGCCCGACCACGGCCACGCGGATGGACAAGTTCACCGAGACGATGCTCGACCTCGGCCTGCTGGCGATGATCGGCAAGGCGGAGCGCGGGGCCGACGCAGTCGAGGTCATCAGCCGGTTCAAGGTCGCCTACCTGATGGCCACCGGCGGCGCCGCCTATCTGGTGGCGCGCGCGATCAAGGCGGCCAAAGTGGTCGGGTTCGAGGATCTGGGCATGGAGGCGATCTACGAATTCACCGTGGAGGACATGCCGGTGACCGTCGCCGTCGATGCGGCGGGCAACAACGTGCACACGCTCGCGCCTGCACAGTGGAAGGAGCGCATCACGCGCGAGAAGCTGCTCGCCTGAACCGCCCGAAACACGCTGCGCGCTTCGACGAAGCGCCGAGCGCTTCCGACGACCGCGATGGTCAGACGGGCGGGTTCGCGGCTAGAGCAGCAGGCTGAACATGGTAGAACCCGTCCCCCCGGAAGAGCGCGCACGCGTCCCGGCCGCCACTGTGCTGGCGTCGATGGTCGCGTTGTGGCTGTGCTATTTCCTGCTCACCACCGCGCGATCGTACATCGCCGGGTTCGACACGCAGATCGAGATGCTGTGGCGCCGCGGGCTGGTGACGGTGGTCGGGGTCGGGCTGACCGTGGCGCTGTGGGCCGTGCTCCGCCTGTTCGACAACCGCGCGCTGTGGGCCAAGATCCTCGCAGCGCTGCTGATCGCGCTGCCGCTCTCGATCCCGATCGCGCAGTTCAACCAGTGGATCTTCGCCGACCTGCAGCGAAAGGTCGATGAAAACTACGGCAAGGAATGGGGCATCAACGTGCGCCGCGACGAGGCGGGCAACCTGCTGATCGACATTCCGCCCGAACGGTTCCGCGATCTCACTGGTCTCGATGTCAGCCGCGGCACCGCGACGCACGACGTTCCGGGTTCGAGCGTGATGATCGCCCCTGCGCCGACCCCGCTCGACCAGTGGCGGCAGATCGTCGATATCGCGCTCGGCCGCTACTTCCTCCTGCTCGCTTGGGCTTCGCTCTATTTCGCGATGCTCGCGGGCGCGCAGGCGCGCGCGGCGGAGCGGCGCGAGGAGCGCTTCCGCAGCGCGGCCAAGGCGGCGGAGCTGCGCAGCTTGCGCTATCAGGTCAATCCGCACTTCCTGTTCAACACGCTCAACTCGCTGTCCTCGCTGGTGATGACGGGCAAGGCTGACCGGGCGGAAACGATGATCCAGTCGATCGCCGGGTTCTATCGCCACAGCCTGGCCGACGATCCCACCGGCGACATGCCGCTGGCCGACGAGTTCGAGCTCCAGCGTCAGTATCTCGCGATCGAGGCGGTGCGTTTTCCGCAGCGGCTGACGGCAGTGTTCGACCTGCCCGAAGCGCTCGCCGGGGCGCAGGTTCCGGGCATGATCCTCCAGCCGCTGGTGGAAAATTCGGTGCGCTACGCTGTCGCCCCGCACAAGCAGCCGGTGACCATCCGTGTCGCCGCGCGCGAGGACTACGGGCGGCTGGCGATCACCGTGGAAGACGACGGGCCGGGTACCTGCAAGCCGGGCGGTGCGGGTTTCGGCATCGGGCTCGCCAACGTCCGCGACCGGCTCCAGGCGCGCTTCGGCAAGGACGCGGTCATAACGTCCGGCCCGGTCGACGGCGGCTATCTGACGGAAATCCGCATCCCGCTGGTGACCCATGACTGAACAGACCGACAGCAAGCCGATGCGCACCCTGATCGTCGACGACGAACCGCTCGCGGTCGAACGCATGCAGGTGATTTGCGCGAAATTGCCCGAACTCGCCGTGGTCGGCACCGCGAGCGACGGTGCGGCCGCGTTGCGGCTGGTCGAGGCGCTGGAGCCAGACCTGATCCTGCTCGACATGACGATGCCAGAGGCGGACGGCCTGGCGGTGGCGCGCAAGCTGGCCGGACGCGAGCGCCGCCCGGCGGTGATCTTCGTCACCGCGCACGATCATTTCGCGGTCGAGGCGTTCGATCTCGATGCGGTGGACTACGTGCTCAAGCCCGTGGCGCACGATCGGCTGGCGCGCGCGATCGAGCGCGCGCTCTCGCGCCGCACGCGGCCGGCGCGCAGCGACAGTCGGTGGCTGGAGGAACTGTGGGTGCCGCACCGCTCCGAACTGCTGCGGGTCGAGGTCGCCCGGATCGACCGGATCGATGCCGAGCGCGACTACGTGCGGCTGCACCTGGGCGATCGGAGCTATCTGCTGCTGCAGACGATCGCGGGGCTGGAGGAGCGGCTCGATCCGGCCGAATTCATCCGCATCCACCGCTCGACGATCCTCAGGAAGGATCGCATTCGCGGGCTGCGCCACGATGGGCTGGGCGTGTGGTCGGCGGAACTCGAGGACGGCGAGGCGCTGCGCATCGGCCGCACCTATCTGCCCAAGGTCAAGGCGATGGCTGGGCGTTGAAGCCGGAGCCGACCGGACAAAGAAGTCGGCCCGGACCGGGGGACTGATCCGGTCCGAGCCGAGGCGGCAGCCGAGGTATGATTCAGCCGCCGACCCGCTGCTCGTCGACGACGGCAGCGAACTGGGCTTTCGCCTGTTTCATGGTTTCCGCGTAGCAGCGGCGCGAGTCTTCGGACGCCATCCGCGTGCCGGTGGTCCGTTTGTTCATTCCGCAGTACTTGCGCACCGCGCCGTCGATCCGCTGGTCGAGCGTTTTCTGGCCCTGCTCGGTCGAGAGGTCGAGATCGCGGTAGGTGATCGCGAGCGATTCGGCATGGGCCGGCACGGTCGTGCCGAGAGCGACCGCAGCCGCGAGGACGATAAGGGGGCGTTGCATCGTCAATTCCTCCATTTGCGGGCGCCTCTCGAGGGGGTTGGGGCGGAAGCAGCCCGCGAAGCAGGAAATAGCAGGGGCCGCAGCGGCGTTCATTCGCGCGTCGACCATGGCTCGCCAACCGTCGACAAACGTAATCGGAGGCGGACGGATGCATCGAACCGGCCGACGAACCGCATTTGGCAAACGACCGGCGCGAGTGCATGATGCGCCGATGGCGGTGATCCTCATCTTCCTCCTCGGGATCGGGAACTTCGCGCTGCACAAGGCGGTGCTCGAAAGCGGGCACCCGCTGCTCGGGCGCATGCCGTGGTTCGTCCATATGCTCGGCGGGCGCGTTACGCTGGTGACCGAGTTTCTCGTTTTGCTGGCCGCGATGTTGCTGGTCGCCAACGGCTGGCCGGCGGTTGCCTGGGCTTACCTGCTCTATACGGGGCTCAACCTCGCTTCGGCCTGGCTGATTCTCACCGGCCGGGTCTGACGCGGGAACGCTTGCGGCGCGCCGGGCTTTCGATTTCCATGACCGACAAGCGCGCCCTGTGGCTGGTGGCCAACCCGGCGAGCGGCAGCAACACGCCCGCCGCGATCGAAGCGCTCGAGAGCTGCTGCGGCGATCACGGCTTCGCGCTCGAACGCCGCGTGGCCTTTCCCGACGAGCCGCTGCCCGATGCCGGCGCGCTCGAGGCGGCGGGTGTCGAAACGCTCGCGGTCTACGCCGGCGACGGTACGATCAACGCCACGGTGACCGGGCTCTACGGCTGGGGCGGCGCGATCATGGTGCTGCCGGGCGGTACGATGAACCTGCTCGCCAAACGGCTGCACGGCGATGCGCCGACCGACGAGATCGTGGAGCGGGTCGGCGCGGGCGCGGCGCGCAAGGTGCGGCCGCAGGTTGCGCGCACGGCCTACGGCGACGCGCTCGCCGGGCTGCTCGCCGGGCCGGGCACGAGTTGGTACGCGGTGCGCGAGGCGATGCGCGATGCCGACATCGCGGCGATGGCCGACAGCGCGGGAGAAGCGTTCGCCGAAACCACCGGCGGATCGATGCTGTGCTGCGCCGATCCGCGGGTCGGGCGCGACGAGGGCTATCCGCTGCTCGAGATCACGCCGGGTGCCTGGGGCATGCAGCTCGACGCCTACTATGCCGAGAACGCGGGCGAATTCCTGCAGCAGGGCTGGGCGCTGCTGCGCCGCCAGTTCCGCGACGGCCCGCACGATCGGCTGGGGCTGCTCGACCGGATCGAAGTCGCCGACCGCGATGGCCAGCCGGTCGGCCTGTTGATCGACGGCGAACCGGCCCAGGGCGGCGCGCGCGAGGAATTCACCGTGGCCGCGTGCGAGGTCGATCTGCTAGCGACGCAGAATGGCTGCTGATCCCACGCTTCTCTTCCACCTCAGCGATATCCACTTCGGGCTCGAGGACAACGCCGCGCTCGACTGGGTGAAGCAGGAGATCGCCGAGCAGCGCCCGGCGGCGGTGGCGATCACCGGCGACCTGACGATGCGCGCCCGCACGCGCGAATTCGACGCGGCATGCCATTGGATCCAGTCGCTCGACGTGCCCGTCACGGTCGAGGTCGGCAATCACGACCTGCCCTATTTCAACCTCGCCGAGCGATTCCTGCATCCCTACCGCCGCATTCGCGGTATCGCGGACAAGGTGGAGCGCGAGATCGACCTGCCCGGCATCGCCATCGTCCCGCTGAAGACGGCGGTGCGGATGCAGCCGCGCTTCAACTGGTCGAAAGGCTGGGTCAGCCCGCGCGCGCTGCGCAAATGCCTCGCCGCGATCGACGCGCTGCCCGAAGGCACGCAGGCGCTGGTCACCTGTCACCACCCGCTGCGCGAGGTCGGCACCGCGGGCACCGCGCTGACGCGCCACGGGAGCAAGGCGCTGGCCGAACTGGCGAAGCGGCCGGTGCTGGCGGTGCTCTCCGGCCACGTCCACGACGCGTTCGATATCGTCGAAGATACGAAGAACGGCCCGGTGCGGATGATCGGCGCGGGCACTCTGTCGAAGCGCACCCGATCGACGCCGCCGAGCTTCAACGAACTGACGTGGGACGGCGCGACCCTGAAGGTGCGGGTGCGCAACCTCGAACAGGTGCGCACGCGCGACATGCAGATCGACGACGTCCCCGAGGATGCGATGCCCCCGCGCCAGCCCGGCGAGCCGGTCGCGCCGGTGGGCCAGATCCCGCGCACCGACCCGCCCGTGCACTGACCGGGCTTAACGCTCGCTCAGCGCTTCCAGCACCGCGTCCCACCGCACCAGCTTGAAGTTCTGCGCTGCCGGCTCGTTCATCCCGTCCTGCGCGATGAACAGGCCCGCCGGATAGTCCGGCCCGAAATCGCCGAGCTTCAGTTCTATCCCGTCGGTTTCCTCGGCGCTGCCGACCGTGCCCGCAGCGATGCGGAAGCGGCCGACCGGTTCCATGCCCGGCAGGCGGAACACGGCATAGGCGTTGTCGCCTTGGCTGGAGACGACGAGCAGCCCGCCGTCCGCCCCTTCGGGCGCGATGGCGATGCCTTCGACATCGGCGACGAGCATTGCGTTGTCGACGCTCGCCACCAGCTCGGCGGCATCCTGCGCGCCGCGCGCGAAGCGCCACACGCCGGCCATTTCCTCGCCGACGTAGAGCGTGCCGTCGCGCGGATCGACCACGCAGCCTTCGGGCTGGGTCGCCAGCTTGTGGCGGAACACCGTCTCCGCGCTCGGCCGGCCACCGTTCCAGCGCAGCGCCTGCCCGTGCAGCGAGCCGTCCTTGACCGGCGAATAGATCATCGCGTCGGCACCATCGCGGCCCGGCCCCATGCAGATGCCGTAGCCCTCGCCCGGCCCGACATCGAGCGTGCCGACACGGGTGAGCGCGCCGCGCGCGGTGTCGAGCGTGAACAGCGCGACCTTGGCGTTCGCCGGGTCGGTCCGCTCGCTCGCGGCGACCAGCACCGTGCCGTCCGCCAGCGTCATCAGGTCGACGTTGTTGAGCAGCCCGCCTTCGAGGAAGCTCCGGATCTCGCCGTCGAGCCCATAGACGTAGAGCCCGGCCTTCTTGTCGGTGGCGACGATCAGGCTGGCGGCGGGATCGGCGGGGTTGCGCCAGATCGCCGGGTCGTCGGCCGCATCGGCGTTCGCGGTGCCGACCGGCTTCGTCTCGCCCGTCGCGGTTACCTCGACCGCCGGATCGCCCATGATCGGCGTGGTCGCGCAGCCTGCGGCGAGCAGCGCCGCAAACGGAAGGACTTTCGCAATATATCGCATCAGAATGTCACCCTTGCCCCGAATTTCATGGTCCAGCTGTATTCCTCGTACTGGTAGAGGTTCTTGCGCCCGCCGTAGGTGTTGTAGGCGAAGTACTTGGCGTTGTTGACGTTCACCCATTCGTAGAACAGCTGGAGCTTGTCGTTCACGCGGTACTTCGCGCTGAGATCGAGCTGGAAATGGTCGTCCACCAGCCGGTCTTCCTCCGCCACGTCGGCCAGTTCGTCGAGGTACTTGTCGCGATAGGTGCCGGCGGCGCGCAGGCTGATCGGCCCCTTCTCGTACCCGATGGTGAGGTTCGCGGTGTGCTTCGAGGTCGCGGGCAGCGAGATCTCGCGCAGGTCCAGCGGGTCGCCCTCGATCGGGACCAGCCCGGTCGCGTCGGTGTAGGTGTAGTTCGCCTGCGCGATCAGCCCGTCGAACGGGGCGGGCAGCATGTCGAACTTGTGCGACAGCGACAGCTCGACGCCGTAGACCTCGGCGCTCTCGCCGTTGATCGGGATCACCGCTTCGTCGAAGTCGATGCCCTGGAACGTGCCGTCCTCGCGCACGGTATCGGCGATGAAGTTCTCGATGTCCTTGTAGAACACCGCCGCCGTCAGCGCGCCGTTGCCCGAGAAATACCATTCGGCCGAAGCATCGAGGTTCCATGCCTCGTAGGGCTGGAGGTTGGGGTTGCCGAACTCGCCCTCGCGCTCGCCGTCGTCGTTCTCCTCGACCACGAAGCGCGGCGCCAGCTTCGACAGCTTCGGGCGCACCAGGCTGCGGTATCCGGCCGCGCGCAGCACCAGGTCCGCCTGCGGTTCGTAGCGCACGGTGAGGCTGGGCAGCCAGTGGCCGTAGTCCCGATCATAGGCGACGGGGGTGACGAACACCGTATCCTCGCCCGCCTCGCCGCCGCCGGGAAGCTGGCCGCCTTCCTCGATCAGGGTCACGATATTGCCGTCGATGTCGTTCTTCGTGTGCTCGTAGCGCACGCCGCCGATCACCCGCAGCGTCGCGCTGTCCCACCGGCCGAGCAGGTATCCGGCCGCGATATCCTCGGTGACGGAGTAATCCTCGACGTTGGAATCGAAGTCGCTGTCGGGCCCGACCAGTTCGAAATCGCCGAAATTGCTTTCCAGCAGATCGCGCACGCCGCCGTAGTTGGGCACCGGCGAAAGGTCGGTCAAGCGGTAGGTCTGCTCGCCCAGCACGTCGGCGAGCGAGAGCGCGTCGTTCTCGTAATAGCGCGCTTCGAGGTTGTAGGCCTTTTCGCGCCAGCGGCCCTTGGCGCCCGCCTGGACCGTGAAGGTGCCGCCATCGGCCACGAATTCGCGGCCGAGATCGAACTTCGCGGCAAACTCCTCGTCCTGCGAATCGGACAGCGCCGTGACCGTCACGTCGTCGAGCGCGTATTCGGCCGGATCGAAGAATGCCGACGCGCCCGGTCCGCTCACCGAATAGAGCGGCACGCGCGGATCGGAATAGTCGACCCCGACCAGCAGGCCCGTCTCTTCGAACCCGGCTTCGAAATTAGCCGGATCGATCGATCCTTCCTCGCGCTCGGTCGATTTGGCCCAGCTTGCCGAATAGCTGGCCTTCCAGTCACCGGTGTCGGTCTCGCCGCCCAGCACGACCGAGCGGATCGCCTGCCGCTCGAAACGGTCCTTGATCGAACGCTGCAGCTCGATCTCGCCATCGGCGTCGTCGAACACGACGGTCGTGCCGTCGCCTTCCGAGGGAGCCTCGTTGAAGGTGAAGGCCACCTCGCGGCGGTATTCCTGATCGTCGAACTGGCTGTAGAGGCCGCGCAGGTAGAGTTCGGTGGTGTCGCTGGCGCGCAGATCGAAATTGAGGTTCGCGCTGATCCGCTCGCGCTCCACGTCGTAGTCGCGGTAGTTCAGTTCCTCGGCGTAGATCAGGCCGTCGTCGTCGTTCCAGCCGTCGGCCTCGATGTTGTCGGTCTCGAACTTGCGCTTGTAGTACGATGCGCCGCCGGAAATGCCGAAGCCGTCGGTGATCCGGGTCGCGAAATCCACGCTGCCCTTGGGCGAGACGTGGTCGGCGTAATCGTTGTAGCTGCCTTCGATCTTGGCGGTCAGCAGGTCATTCTTGCGGTCGAAGGCGCTGGTCGTCTCGATCTCGACCGAGGCGCCGATCGTGTCCGCGTCCATATCGGGGGTGAGCGACTTCTTGATCTCGATCGATTCGATGATGTCGCTCGAGATCACGTCGAGCGCGACCGAGCGCACGTCCGATTCGGGTGCGGGCAGGCGCACGCCGTTCAACGAGGTGGAATTGAGCTCGGGGTCGAGCCCGCGAACCGAGACGAAGCGCCCTTCGCCCTGATCGTTGAGCACGTTGACGCCCGGCAGGCGGCGCAGCGATTCGGCTACGTTCTGATCGGGAAACTGGCCGATCGCGTCGCGCGTCAGCACGTCGCTCACGCCGTCGGCGCCGCGCTTGCGCGACAGCGCGCTGGCGAGGTTGGCGCTTTGCCCGATGACGAGGATCTCGCGCGCGTCCGCGCCGCCGACCAGCACGTCCGCCTGGACTTGCCCGGTGGCGGGCACGCTGATCGCCTGGCGCACGGTGGGCGCGCCGATGTAGTCGACTTCCAGCGTGTAGTCGCCTGCCGGAATGCCGGTGAGCAGGAAGCTGCCGTCGCGCTCGGTGGTCACGGCCCGATCGAGCTCGACGATGCGGACCTGCGCGGCCTGCAACGCGATGGTTTCGCTGGCGTCGCTGACGGTGCCGGCGATCTCGCCGGCCATCGCCGGGACGGCGGTCGCCGCCATCAGCGCGGCGGCGGCGGTGGAAACGAGATAACGCTTGCGGGTAAACATTCGCGGGTGCCCTCCAGGTCCGATCTGGAAGGGCCGCTAGGTTCGTCGTGTTACCGGAACATGGCGCCCATGTGACGGAACGATGAAGCGCGCCGGGCTGATATTTGTGCAACAGCGCGGAAGGCGCGCTCAGGTGGCGGCGGGGCGGCTCGTCGCAGCGAGGCCGAGGATGGCGCGGGCGATCTCGCGTTCGCCCATGATGACGTGATCGGCGCCGAGCCGCTCGAGATAGGCGACCTCCTCGTCCGAATGCGCGCGCGCGAAGATCACGATGTCGGGGTTCTTCTTGCGCGCCAGTTCCGCGATCACGCCGCCCTCGAACCCCTCGGGGATGGCGATGATGATCTTGCTCGCGTGCTCGATCCCCGCGTCGGTCAGCGTCAGCGGATTGGTGGCGTTGCCGAGAACGACTTCGCGCCCGGCCTCGCGCGCGGCCTTGGCCAGATCCGCCTGCTCCTCGACCACGACCAGCGCGCGCCCGCGATGCGCCGCGCCTTCGGCGATCAGGCGGCCGACGCGCCCGTGGCCGACTAGCACGACATGTTGGCGCCGCTCGCGCTGGCGGGTTCGCTCGACTTCGGCGCGCTCTTCTTCCGCCGTGGCCTCGTCTTCTTCCTCGACAGATTTCTTGCCGTCGTTCAGCCGCTTGAAGATCACCGAGAAGATCAGCGGATTGAGCAGGATCGAGAAGATCGCGCCTGCCAGGATCAGGTCGCGCCCCTCGGGCGGCAGGATGCCGAGCGACAGGCCGAGCCCCGCGAGGATGAACGAGAATTCGCCGATCTGGGCGAGGCTGGCGGCGACGGTCAGCGCGATACCGTTGTCATGCCTGAACGCGCGCACGATGCCCCATGCGGCGAGCGACTTGCCGATCACGATGATGAATACCGTCGCGATCACCGGGCCGGGCTGTTCGACCACCACCGCGGGGTTGAACAGCATTCCGACCGATACGAAGAACAGCACCGCGAAGGCGTCGCGCAGCGGCAGCGTTTCTTCCGCCGCGCGCCGGCTCAGTTGCGTTTCGCCCAGGATCATCCCGGCGAAGAACGCGCCGAGCGCGAACGACACGTCGAACACGTAGGCCGCGCCCAGCGCCACGCCCATCGCGATCGCCAGCACCGCGAGGCGGAACAGTTCGCGCGATCCGGTGTGCGCCGTCCAGTGCAGCATGAACGGGATGACGCGGCGAGCCACGATCAGCATGAAGGCGATGAAGCCGCCGACCTTGAGCACGGTGATGCCGAGGACCGAGGCGAGATTGCCGCCTGCCTCACCGCCTTCGCCGCCCTCCATCAGCCCGGCGAGCGCGGGCAGCAGCACGAGCGCGAGGATCATCGCGAGATCCTCCACGATCAGCCAGCCGACCGCGATCCGCCCGCGCTGGGTCTCCACCAGGTTGCGTGCCTGAAGCGCGCGCAGCAGCACCACGGTGCTCGCGACCGACAGCGCTAGTCCGAAGACGAGCCCGGCGGCGATCGACCAGCCGAGATACGTCGCCAACCCCAGTCCGAGCGCAGTCGCGACGCCGATCTGGAGCACTGCGCCGGGCAAGGCGATATTCTTCACCGACAGCAGGTCGCGCAGCGAGAAGTGCAGGCCCACGCCGAACATCAGCAGGATCACGCCGATCTCCGCCAGCTCGTTGGCCAGCGCGATGTCGGCCACGAAGCCGGGCGTGAACGGCCCCACCAGCACGCCGGCGAACAGGTAGCCGGCGACCGGCGAGATGCGCAGCTTGTGCGCCAGCGCACCCATGATGAAGGCCACCACGAATCCGGCGACGATCGTTCCCATGAGCGGCGTGTGGTGCGGCATGCGTTTCCCTGTTGTTCGAATGTCGCCCGACAGTCGGGCACGCGGGCCGCGCGGTCAATGCCGCCGCGCGCCGCGAGGCAACAAAAACGGCAAAGAAAAAGGGCGGCCCCGCGAGGCCGCCCTTTCCTGGTCCGGTATCGGATCGAAGGCGATCAGCGCTTCGAGAACTGGAAGCTCCGGCGGGCCTTGGCGCGGCCGTACTTCTTGCGCTCCACCACGCGGCTGTCGCGGGTGAGGAAGCCGGCGGCCTTGACGGTGGCGCGCAGTGCCGGCTCGTACTTGGCGAGCGCCTGGCTGATGCCGTGCTTGACCGCGCCGGCCTGGCCCGAAAGCCCGCCGCCCTTGACGGTCGCGACGATGTCGAACTGGCCCTCGCGGTCGGTGATCGCGAACGGCTGGTTGATGATCAGGCGCAGCGTCGGGCGCGCGAAGTACACTTCCTGATCCTTGCCGTTGATCGTGACGGTGCCCTTGCCCGGCTTCAACCACACGCGGGCCACGGCATCCTTGCGGCGGCCGGTGGCGTAGGCGCGGCCCTGCTGGTCGAGCTCCTGCTCGCGCAGCGGCGCGGTGCTGGTGGCGATCGTCGCCGCGTCGCCCTCGGGCGCGTCGCCGGCGATGTCCTTGAGGTCCGACAGGTCGGACACGGTGTTCTTGTCGTCAGCCATTATGCGGAGACCTTGTTCTTGCGGTTCATCGAGGCGACGTCGAGCACTTCGGGCTTCTGGCCGTCGTGCGGATGCTCGGTGCCGGCATAGAGGTGCAGCGCACGCATCTGGTCGCGGCCCAGCGGCCCGCGCGGGATCATCCGCTCAACCGCCTTTTCCAGCACGCGCTCGGGGAAACGGCCTTCCAGCACCTTGGCCGGGGTCGTTTCCTTGATGCCGCCGGCATAGCCGGTGTGCTTGTAATAGACCTTGTTGTTCAGCTTGCGGCCGGTGAACCGCACCTTGTCGGCGTTGATGACGATCACGTGATCGCCGCAGTCGACGTGCGGAGTGAAGCTCGGCTTGTGCTTGCCGCGCAGGATGTTGGCGACGATCGAAGCGAGGCGGCCGACGACCAGCCCTTCCGCGTCGATCAGGTGCCACTTCTTCTCGACCTCGGCCGGCTTGATCGACCGGGTGCTCTTGTGGAGCGCCTTCATGGCTGTGGTTCCTTTAGAAATAACATGCCGCGAATCCGCGAGGCGGACCGCGAGAGGGGCGCATTTGTCGCTATGGAGCCCCGAAGTCAAGCAAATCCGGGGGTTGCGGAGGAGGTAAAATAATACCGTGCAGCTATTCAAGCCGCTCGAGCCGCCATGTTTCGAGCGAGGTTCGCACGGTATCGCCGACGCGGGTGACGATCCGGCGGCGGGCGCTGGCGAGGCGCTCGCCGGACGGGTCGAGCGCGCCGTCGAAGCTCACCGTCAGGCTGCCGTCGGCGGTGCCGGATATGGGGAGGCTGCGCTCCTCGCTGCGCGGCGGCGCGGCCGGAAAGAACAGGTCGTGCGGCCAGCGGCTCACCATCGCCGCGCCGGCCTGCTGGACTGCGAGGACATACCGCATGGCTTCGGCGCGCTTTGCCGCGGAGCGGTCGGCGACGTGCTCGCGCGCCGCTTCGGTCAGGCCCGGAATCGGCGGCAGTTCGGCAGGCGGATCGGCAACGATGAAGCCCGCCCGGTCGAGGCGGATCGGAAACAGCCCGGCCTGCGGGTTGTTGCGCTCGACCTCGGCGAGCTTCTCCAGCCTCGGCGGCACCGCGACCTCGACCGCTATCTGTTCGCCTTCGACGGTATATCCGAGGGGTTGCGCAACGAAACGTACCCGCCAGCTGCGGGAAACCACCACCGCGTTGCCGTCGCCCAGATCGCGTTCGAGCACCCGGGTCAGCTTCATCGCGCCGGCGGGGGCGACGAACCGCCGCGTGGACGCATCGCGCGCGATGCCCGGCGCGGCGCAGGCCAGTGCGGCGAACAGCGTGCCGTATGCGAGCACGCGGCGTCTGTCCGCCAGCGCGCTCACGATGGCATTCCCGTCATCGCCGCCGCCCGATGACGTGCAGGCCCCAGGCGGTCGTCATGACCAGCAGCGCCCCGACGAACTGGTGCGCGGTCGCGAGCCACAGCTCGACGCCGGTCAGCACGGTCGCGATGCCGAGCACGATCTGCACCCCGAACGCGGCATGGATCGCGACCGAGGCGCGCCGTTCGAACGGGCGCACCTTGCGCGCGAGCACGATCAACGCGGCGACCGCCGCCCAGGCCCACCAGCGATGGAGGAAATGGATCAGGAACGGGTCGTGCGTCACCGCCCACCACAATCCATTGCCCGCGTGATACTGCGGTACGAAGCGCCCCTGCATCAGCGGCCAGGTGTCCGATGCGAGCCCTGCGTTGAGGCCCGCAACCCACGCGCCGAGCAGCAGCTGGACGAACACCACCAGCGCGATCAGCAGCGAAAAGCGGCCCATGCGCGCCGGGCGAGCGCCGGGAATCTGCGCGAGCCGCTTCAGGTCGAGCGCGGTCCACACGATCCCGCCGAGCGTGAACAAGGCGGTCAGCAGGTGGATCGAAAGCCAGAAATGGCTGACGTCGGTCATCTCGCCGGACAGGCCCGAGCGGACCATGAACCACCCGAACGCGCCCTGCATGCCGCCCAGCGCAAGCAAGGCGACGAGGCGCGGCTTGTATCCGGCGGGGATCGCCTTGCGGACCCAGAACCACGCCAGCGGAATCGCGAAGGCGAGCCCGAGCACGCGCCCGAGCAGGCGATGCGCCCATTCCCAGAAATAGATGAACTTGTAGTCGGCCAGCGTCATTCCGGCCGGACCGGTGATCTGCTGGTATTCGCCGATCTGCTTGTAGCCTTCGAACTCGGCCTGCCACTGCGCTTCGTTGAGCGGCGGGATCGCGCCGGTCACCGGCTTCCATTCGGTGATCGACAGGCCAGATTCGGTCAGCCGGGTGATCCCGCCGACCACGACCATGGCGACGATGATCCAGGCCACCACCCACAGCCAGCGCACCAGCGCTTCGGGACGACCTGCACCGGCCGATACAGGCGAGGTTTCGATAGTTGCGGTCGCGGCCATCGCGCGCTGATGCGGCGAAGGACCGCGAATCGCAAGTCTCGGCCGAGAAAATTCACGGTCCGCACGATGGGGGCTTGTTATATGTTACATTATCTCATACATGGGGGCCGCTCATGGGCAAGATCATTCCTTCGATTCGCCAGCGGCTCGACCGTGCGGGCATCCTTCTCTCGGGGCTGTGCGTGGTGCATTGCCTCGTTTCGATCCTGATCGTCTCGGCATTGGGCATCGGCGGCGAGTTCCTGTTCGCGCCGATCATCCACCGCATCGGCCTCGCGGTCGCGCTGGTCATCGCGGCGGTCGCGATCGGCTGGGGCGCGCTTAGGCACCGCCGCGCCGCGCCCTTCGTCACCGCGATGATGGGGCTGACGTTCATGGGCGGCGCGCTCGCCATGCCGCACGGCATCGGCGAGGTCGTGTTGACCATCATCGGGGTGGCGCTGGTCTCGCTCGGCCATATCCTCAACTTGCGCCACGCGCACTGAGCGCTATCTGGCGGGGCATGGCAGCCCCCCTCACCCTGACCGTCAACGGCGAAACCCGCCGCACCACCGCCACCACGATCGCCGCTTTGGTGCGCGAGCTCGACCTCGCGCCCGAAAAGGTCGCGGTCGAACGCAACGGCGAGATCGTCCCGCGCTCGACGCTGGCCGAAGCCGCGCTGGCGGACGGCGATGCGCTGGAAATCGTGCACTTCGTGGGCGGTGGGCAGGACGACGACACGTGGAGTGTGGCGGGCCGCACCTTCCACTCGCGCCTGATCGTCGGCACGGGCAAGTACCGGGACTTCGCGCAGAACGCCGCCGCGCTCGAAGCGTCGGGGGCGGAAATCGTCACCGTCGCGGTGCGCCGGGTGAACGTCAGCGATCCCAAAGCGCCGATGCTGACCGACTTCATCGATCCGAAGAAAGTGACCTACCTGCCCAACACCGCCGGGTGCTTCACCGCCGACGAGGCGATCCGCACGCTGCGGCTGGCGCGCGAGGCGGGCGGCTGGGACCTGGTCAAGCTCGAGGTGCTGGGCGAGGCGCGTACGCTCTATCCCGACATGCGCGAGACGTTGAAGGCGACCGAGGTGCTCGCGAACGAGGGTTTCCTGCCGATGGTCTATTGCGTCGACGATCCGATCGCCGCGAAGCAGCTGGAAGAAGCCGGGGCGGTCGCGGTTATGCCGCTGGGCGCGCCGATCGGTTCGGGCCTCGGCATCCAGAACCGGGTCACGATCCGCCTGATCGTGGAGGGCGCGGGCGTGCCCGTGCTGGTCGACGCGGGCGTCGGCACCGCCAGCGATGCGGCGGTGGCGATGGAGCTGGGCTGCGAGGGCGTGCTGATGAACACCGCGATCGCCGAGGCGAAGGACCCGATCCGCATGGCCCGCGCGATGAAGCTCGCGGTCGAGGCGGGGCGCGATGCCTACCTCTCCGGGCGGATGGCGACGCGCAAATATGCCGATCCGTCGAGCCCGCTGGCGGGACTGATTTAGCCGCGCATAGTTACCGCGAATTAACCAAGTTGCGCGATCATCGGCCCTGCAACAGGGAAACGCCGATATGCCGAAGGCCGCCATCGCTTCGCTCACGATCGCCGAGATGCGCGAGTTCGCGAGCTTTTCGCCCGCCGAGCAGCGCTACATCCGCCGCAGCCTCGATATCGGGCTCGGCCGTCAGGACGCTTTCAAGCTCTGGGCGCGCGATGCGGCGGAGAATGCCGCGATCCGCAGCCAGTACGTCGCCTATCAGGAGCTCAAGATCCTGCGCGCCGCCATCCCGACGGATTCGGGGTTCGATGGGATCGAGAGTTTCATCGGCAAGCTGACCCGCGTCGCCGCGTTCGATCTCGCGCAGGAACGGATCGAGTGCTTCTCCGCGTTCCGGTTTCTCTACGAACGCCTGCTCGGTGCCGACGCGCGGCCGTGGCTGCCGAGCGCGTTCTGTGCCGCCAGCGCGCTGCCGCAGATCAAGCCGAGCCGCCGCAAGGTGCTGCTCCAGTCGTTGAGCGAAGCCGCGGCGACCGCCCCCGGCTGGTCGGATCGCGCGCCGAGCTTCTATCCCGAATACATCGCGCGCGAAGCCGCCTGAAGCGCGGCCGCCCGCGTCGGCCCCGATATCGCCGATTTGCCCGGCGGCGATAAACCGCTAGCAGGGGCGCCATGAACGCTTCCGCTTCTCCGGCAGAGTCCGCGCGCCCGCCCTTCTTCGGCCTTTCGCTCTGGTCGGTCGCGGCCCCGATACTCGCGGTCGTGGCGGTTGCCCTCGGGAAGCCGGAGGGCCTGGCGAGCGCGCTGGTGATCGGGGTTCTGCTCGGCGGCGCGATCCTCGCTGCGGTCTATCACGCCGAAGTTCTCGCACACTATCTGGGGGAGCCGTTCGGCACGCTGGTGCTCGCGCTCGCGGTCACCATCATCGAATGTTCGCTGATCGTCTCGATCATGCTCAGCGAAGGCGGGCAGGCGCAGGCGCTCGCGCGCGATACGCTGATCGCCGCGATCATGATCACGATCAACGGGATCGTGGGGATTTGCCTGCTCGCAGGCGGCCGGCGGCATCACGAGCAACGCTATACCCAGTCGGGTGTCAGCGCCGGGCTGGCGATGCTCGCGACGCTCTCAGTGCTCACGCTGGTCCTGCCAAACTACACGACCAGCGCGAGCGGGGCATTCTACAGTTCGCAGCAGCTGGTGTTCGTCGCGATCGTCTCGCTGCTGATCTACGGCACCTTCGTCGTCGCCCAGACGATTCGCCATCGCGACCACTTCCTCCATCACATTCCCGAGGCCGACGATCACGCGCACGAAGCGCCCGTGCCGCGGATCAAGGCGCTCGCCTCGGCCGCGGTGCTGATCGTCGCGCTGGTCGCGGTCGTGCTGCTGGCGAAGAATCTCTCGCCGATGATCGAGGCGGGCGTGGCGGGGATCGGCGCGCCGGCCGCGCTGGTCGGCATCATCATCGCCGCGCTGGTGCTCGCGCCCGAAGGCTTCGCCGCGCTGCGTGCGGCCAAGGCGAACCGGGTGCAGACCAGCCTGAATCTCGCGATCGGCTCCGCGCTGGCGACGATCGGGCTGACGATCCCGGCGGTGGCGATCGTCGCGCTGGTGCTCGGGCTCGAGCTCGAACTCGGTCTGTCGATGCGCACCACGGTGCTGCTGGCGCTCACCCTGCTGGTCGCGACGCTGACGCTGGGCCGGGGCCGCACCACCGTCGTCCAGGGCGTGATCCACCTGACGATCTTCGCGACCTACCTGTTCACGACGATCGTGCCGTAGCGATCGGCGGGTCTGCTTGCATCGGTGGATGCGATCGGGGATAGCCCGCCCATGACGATCAACATCACGCCGCTCGAGAGAGCCGTCGCCCGGCTCGAGGAGGGGCTGGCACGGCATCGGGCCGAGCCGGCCGACAGCCAGCTTCGGGACGGCCTGATCCAGCGGTTCGAATTTACCTACGACCTCTCGCACAAGATGTTGCGGCGCGCGCTGGAGGCTGCGGCGGCCGCCCCGGCTGAGATCGATCGGATGAGTTTTCCCACTTTGATCCGCACGGGATACGAGCAAGGCTTGCTCGAACGTGGCTGGCCGGAGTGGGAGGCTTATCGCAAGATGCGAAACATCACCTCGCATACCTACGACGAAGCGCAGGCGAATGCGGTGGTGGCGATGATTCCGGAATTTCTCGAAGTCGCGCAAAACCTCGTCGGGCGCCTCTCGGATGGCGGCGTGCGGTGACTGGTCAGCTGGTGCTGACAGCCGACGAGCGGGCAACGGTGACGGGAATTCTCGCGCGTTCGTTGCCGTCCGGATGCCGGGTTTTCGTATTCGGCAGCAGGGCCGGCGGCGAGGTGAAGCCGTGGTCGGACCTCGATCTTTCGCTGGAAGGCGAAGAGCCGCTTTCGCTGGCGACACTCGCCGCGCTGGCTGATGCGTTCGACGAAGCGCCGCTCCCGTGGAAAGTCGACCTGGTGGACCGCAGCGCGGTGAGCGCAGAATTCGGCGCGATCATCGACCGCGGAAAAATCGCGCTCATCTGAGGCTTCAGCCGCGATAGAGCGCGTCCAGCCGCGCGCCGTAGCGTTCGCGGATCTTGTGGCGGCGGATCTTCATGCTCGGGGTCATTTCCTCGTTCTCGATCGCGAACGGCTCGTCGGCGAAGGCGAACTGGCGGACCTTCTCGATCACCGACAGCTCGCGGTTCACTTCGTCGATCGCGGTCCGCACCGCGCCGCGGAAAGCCGGAAGCGCCTGCAATTCCTGCATGTCGAAGCGGATGTCGTTCGCGCTGGCCCATTCGAGCGCCCATTCGGCATCGGGCACGATCAGGCCGACGACATAGGGGCGCTTGTCGCCGCTCACCATCGCCTGCGCGATTTCGGGCCGCAGCGTCAGCATGCCTTCCAGCTTCTGCGGCGCGACGTTGTCGCCCTTGTCGTTGACGATCATGTCCTTCTTGCGGTCGGTGATGACGATCCGGCCCTTCTCGTCGAGATGGCCGATATCGCCGGTATGCAGCCAGCCGTCTATCAGCGTGCGATCGGTCTCGGCCTTGTTGCGCCAGTATCCGTGCATCACCAATTCGCCGCGGCACAGGATCTCGCCGTCCTCGGCGATGCGGATATCCACCCCGCGCATCGGCGGGCCGACGGTGTGCATCGCGATCCCGGCGCGCGGGCGGTTGCAGGCGATGACCGGCCCGGCCTCGGTCTGGCCGTAGCCTTGCAGCATCGTCAGCCCCATCGCCTCGAAGAACACGCCGACTTCGGGGTTGAGCGGCGCGCCGCCGGAGACCATCGCCTTGATCCGCCCGCCGAAGCGCTGACGGATCTTGGGGCGCAGCAGCCGTTCGAGAACGAAGTTCAACGTCTTGTCGCCGAAGCGATAGCGCCCCTCCGCCTTGCGCTGGCCGAGCGCGAGCGCGCGGTCCATCAGCGCCTTGGCCGCGCCGCCTTGCTTGTCGACCTGCTTCATGATCCGCTGGCGCAGCACCTCAAACAGGCGCGGGACGACGACCATGATCGTCGGGCGCGTTTCCTCGATATTGCCGGCCAGCTTCTCCAGCCCCTCGGCATAGAAGATCTCGGCGCCCACCGCGATCGGCAGGTATTGTCCGCCGGTGTGCTCGTAGGCGTGGCTGAGCGGCAGGAAGGAAAGGAAGCGTTCGTCTTCCGCCAGGCCGAAATCGGTTTGCAGGATTTCCGCTGCGCCGGCCGCGTTGCACAGGATCGCGCCGTGGTGCTGCAGCACCCCGCGCGGCGCGCCGCCGGTGCCGCTGGTGTAGATGATGCAGGCGGTGTCGGCGCGCCCGATCTCCGCGATCCGCGCGTCCACGGCCTGGCGCGCGGCAGCCGCGTCGCCCGTCGTCATGCCCGACCAGCCATGACAGGCGAGCCCGCCCGACTGGTACTTGCGGATGCCGTCGATCGGGATGACATGCTCCGCGATGCCGGTGCGCATGATCGCCGGCAGCAGCGGCTGCGACAGCTTCTCGGTCGAGACGATCACCGCGCGCGCACCCGAATTGTCGAGGATATGAACGTGATCGCGCTCGGTGTTGGTGACGTAGGCGGGCACGGTGACGCAGCCCGCGGCCATGATCCCGAGATCGGCGATGCACCATTCAGGGCGGTTCTCGCTGACCAGCATGACCCGGTCGCCCGGCTCGAGCCCCAGCGCACGCAGTTTTTCCGCCAGCACGCAGACCTTTTTGGACGCCTCGCGCCACGAAATCGTCTGCCATGCGCCCCCGCGCTTCGCGCCGAGGAAGACGGCGTCGCCTTTCGCATCGGCGCGCTTGAGGAAAAGCTCGACGAGATTGTTCGCCGAATCGATATCGGTCAGCTGCAAGTCCTTGGGCTCCTGCTCCCGCGTCCGGCTTCACGTGGCCGGCGGGCCCGGATTACGCTGCCCTCGGCGCAGCGGCAAGCCGCCTCACGGCAGGACGAGCTGCTTCGCGATGCGCGGATCGCGCGCGCCGGTCCAGCGATCGCTCCGGCGCAGCACGGCGTTGGCCTTGGCGCCCGCCTCGTCGGCCGACACCCGGGCATGGCCGAGCGCCTGGAACGCGGGGATCGCGCGCTCCATCCACGTGCCCCGTTCCACCGTCACCCGGTCGCCGAAGCCCATGATGAACGGCATGCCCAGCGCCGCCTCGGCATCCAGCCCGAAGTCGATCACGCCCACGATGCTGCGCGCGGTCTGCACCGGGATCGTGCTGCCGCCCGCCGCGCCGATCGCCAGCACCGGGCGCCCCTGCCGGTCCCACACCACCATCGGCGACATCGAGCTGCGCGGGCGCTTGCCGCCTTCCACGCGGTTGGCGACCATGCGCCCGTCCACTTGCGGCGAGCGGCTGAAATCGGTCAGCTCGTTGTTGAGGAAGAAGCCGCCGCTCATCAGCCCCGATCCGAACGCGCTTTCGACGGTCGAGGTGTAGCTGACCATCGTGTCGTCGGCATCGACCACCGCGAAATGCGACGTGCCGTGTTCTTCCGGCTCGTCGCCGTCGGCGAGCGCGGTCCGCGCGCCTGCGGGGACGCCTGCCGCGACCGTAGCAATCGTCGCATTGGGATCGATCAGCGCGCTGCGCCGCGCGAGATAGCTGTCGTCGACCAGCCCCGCGACCGGGACCGACACGAAATCGCTGTCGGCGAGGTAGAGCTCGCGGTCCGCATAGGCGAGGCGCTGCGATTCGACGAACAGGTGCCAGGTCACCGGGTTCTCCGCCCCCAGCGCGGCGAGATCGAAGCGTTCAAGTTGCCCGAGGATCTGCAACACCGCGATCCCGCCCGAGGTCGGCGGGCCCATCCCGCAGATGCGGTAATCGCGATAGGTGCCGCACACCGCATCGCGCTCCTTCGCCTCGTAGGCGGCGATATCGGCGGCGGTCATCGCTCCCGCGCGCGGCGTCTCGGCGGCGACGGTTTGCGCCAGCGCCTCGGCGAGCGGGCCGCGATAGAACGCCTCGGGCCCGGCAGCGGCGAGCGCCTCGAACGTGCGCGCCAGTTCCTCGTTCACCACCCGGTGGCCCGCCGGGTAGGGCTTGCCCGAAGCGTCGAAGAACAGCGTACGCCCGGTTTCGGTCCAGCCGGCGCGGTCGGCGGTCGCGGTCAGCGAGCCGTTGAGGCGCGGGTTGACGATGAAGCCTTCGCGCGCGAGCCGGATCGCCGGTTCGAACAATGCGGCCCACGGCAGCTTGCCGTGCTGCGCATGCGCCATCGCGGCGAGCGCGACGTTGCCCGGCACGCCCACGCTGAGACCGCTTTTCACCGATTGCGTGAAGGGCGGCACCTCGCCGTTCTCGTCGAGAAACCAGTCGGGCGTCGCGCCCGCCGGGGCTTTCTCGCGTCCGTCGAAGGTTTCCACGGTGCCGTCCGCCGCGCCGCGCACCATGAAGCCGCCGCCGCCGATGCCGCTGCTCTGCGGCTCGACCACCGTCAGCGCCAGCATCGTCGCGATCGCCGCATCGGTCGCGCTGCCTCCCTGCCGCAGCATCGCCATGCCCGCTTCCTCGGCGCGCGGATCGGCGGCGCTGACGGTGCCGATCCCGGCCTCCGGCGCAGGTGCGGGAACGGTGGCGCAGCCGGCGAGGGCGAGCGCTGCGGCGAGGGGCGTGGCGAAAGTGCGGAACATATCCCGCGAGCTATTCGCTCCCGACCGCCTCGGCAAGCGTGGTAAAGCCGTCGCGCCGCATCAGCTTCTCCAGATCGCGCACGATCCGCCGGGCAAGGCCGGGCCCGTCGTAGACCATCGCGCTGTAGAGCTGGACGAGGCTCGCGCCCGCGCGAATACGCGCCCAGGCGTCTTCCGCAGAGCCGATTCCGCCCACGCCGATCAGCGGGATCCCGCCGCCGGTCGCCTTGCGAAAATCGCGCAAGCGCCGCTGCGCCAGATCGCGCAAGGGCGCGCCCGACAGCCCGCCCGTCTCGCCCGCATCGCGCGAGGCGAGGGGCGGGCGCGAGATGGTGGTGTTCGACACGATCAGCGCGCCCAGCCCTCTGTTGAGGGCGATACGCGCGATCGCATCGATATCCGCAGATTCCAGATCGGGGGCGACCTTGAGGAACACCGGCGGCCCGACTGCCGGGCGCGCATCGAGCACCGCGTCGAGCAGCGCGACCAGCGCCGCTTCGTCCTGCAAGGCGCGCAGGCCCGGGGTGTTGGGGCTCGAGATATTGACCGTGAGATAGCTGGCGAGCGGGGCGAACCGGCGCGTCAGCAGCGCGTAGTCGGCGACGCGGTCGGCCGAATCCTTGTTCGCGCCGATATTGACGCCGACGATACCCGGGCGGCTGGCGCGCTTGCGCAACCGCGCCTCGGCCGCGTCGCCGCCGCCGTTGTTGAAGCCCATCCGGTTGATGACCGCGCGGTCCTGCGCCAGCCGGAACAACCGCGGCCTGGGATTGCCCGCCTGCGGTAGCGGGGTGATCGATCCGATCTCGACGAACCCGAACCCGAGGCCGAGCACCGCGTCGGGCACCTCGCCGTCCTTGTCGAACCCCGCGGCCATGCCGAGCGGGTTGGGAAAGCGCAGCCCGGCCACCTCGCTCGCCAGCGGTCCGGGTGCGGGCGGCGCCTTGCGCGGCGCGAAGCCGAGCGCGGCGATCGTGGTGCGATGCGCGGTTTCGGGGTCGAACGCGAACAGCGCGGGGCGGGCGAGGCGGAACAGCATGTGCCGCCTATGGCAAGCGCGCGGCGGCCTGTCGACTAGCGCGCAGACTGCGCGAAAATGGCGTCACGTGGCATAAAATGTCGCCTCAACTTGTCGCATCCATACAATCGTTCGTCGCAGATTGCGCCTAGGGCGGGCGTGCGACCCGAAGGGCTCAGAGCAGCGATGCGATGGGTTCTTGCCTTTCAGGGGCGGCGTCCCATCCGGGATGCCGCCCCTTTTTTGCCCGTCTCTGGCCACGACACCCGATTCGCGCCACAAGCCCCGCGACGCGAACAGGAGGATGGCCCGATGACAGGGAAGACAGGTATTCGAGGCGCTTCGGCGCTGGCTCTCGCACTGGCGCTGGGAGCCTGTGCCACAGCGCAGGACGCTCCACGCACCGCCGCGCCCGCATCGGCGACCGACTCGGTGGGAGAGATCGGGGCGCTGTTCGAGACTTACGACGAGGCGCAGCTCGCGCTGTCGCCGCTGAGCAAGGCCTATCGCGGGATTCGCGACGAGGATTACGACGACTGGGGCGACTTCACCGATGCGGCGGAAGTGCGCGAGCAGGAGCTGCTGCAGAACACCGCGCAAACCATGCGCGAGCGTTACGATCCGGCAGCGCTGCCGGCGCAGGATGCGCTGAGCTACCGTCTGTTCGACGCGATGGCGCAGCGCAGCGCGGCGCTCTTCCCCTATCGCGACTACGGCTACGTGTTCGACCAGATGAACGGCGCGCAGAGCGGGTTGCCGGCGTTCCTGATCAACATCCATTCGGTCGCGGACGAGGATCAGGCGCGCGCCTATGTCAGCCGGATCCAGGGCCTCGGCCCGGTGCTCGACACGCTGATCGCCGAATCGCGCGAGCGCGCGGCGGCGGGCGTAATGCCGCCCGACTGGGTCTATCCCTACGTGATTTCGGATATCGAGAACCTGCTGAACGCGGGCGACGAAAACGCGGTGCTGGAGGATTTCGCGGGCAAGGTCGGCGCGCTCGGCTTGTCCGCCGCCGACAGCGCCGACCTCGTTACGCAAGCGACGGCCGCGTGGAACGGCTCGGCCCGGCCCGCCTATCAGCGCCTGCTCGCCGAAATGAAGCGCCAGCAGCCCAATGCGCCGACCGACGACGGCATCTGGCGCTTACCCCAAGGCGCGCAATACTACGCCGCGCTGCTCAAGAACTACACGACCACCGATCTCACCGCCGACCAGATTCACCAGATCGGGCTCGACAACGTCGAACGCATCCATGGCGAGATGCGCGCGATCATGCGGCAGGTCGGCTTCGACGACACGCTGCAGGAATTCTTCGAATATGCGCGCACCGAGCCGCGCTTCTTCTACGACACGCGCGAGGCCTATCTCGCCGACGTCGAGAAGCACCGCGTGGAAATGGAGGCGGCGCTGCCCAGGTTCTTCTCCGCCCTGCCGACCGATCCGCTGCAGGTGAAGCCGGTCGAGGCGTTCCGCGAGAAGAGCGCGGGCAAGGCGTTCTATTCGCGCCCCGCGCCCGACGGGTCGCGGCCGGGCACCTACTATGTCAACCTCTACAACCTGAAGGACATGAGCAAGAACGAGCTCGAGGCGCTGTTCTACCACGAGGGCATCCCCGGGCATCACCTCCAGCTCTCGATCCAGACACAGCTCGGCGACGTACCGCCGTTCCGCCGCTTCGGCGGGGTGACCGCCTATACCGAGGGCTGGGGCCTCTATGCCGAAGAACTGGGCAAGGACATGGGCTTCTACACCGATCCCTATTCGGACTTCGGCCGGCTGGGGATGGAGCTGTGGAGAGCCTGTCGACTGGTGGTGGACACCGGCCTGCACCACAAGCGCTGGAGCCGCGAGCAGGCGATCCAGTACCTGACCGACAACACCCCCAACCCCGAAGGCGACATCCGCAAGGCGATCGAGCGCTACGCGGTCTATCCGGGGCAGGCGACCGCCTACATGATCGGCAAGCTCAAGATCATGGAACTGCGCGAGAAGGCGCGCGCCGAACTGGGCGATCGCTTCGATATCCGGGGCTTCCACGACGCGATCCTGTCGACGGGGCCGGTGCCGCTGTCGATCATGGAGGAGAACGTCGACGCCTGGATCGCGAGCGAAAAGGGATAGCCTGCTAACGACTCGCAACTGGCGGTTTTCCGTTGAAAACCGCCGTTTCGGTGCATAGGTGCAAATCGGAACGAAACGGTCCGATTAAGCTATGCGCCTGTCCAACCTCGCCGACTATGCCGTCGTCACTATGAGCGCCGCCGCGCGCCATTGCGGCGGTGTGCGCACCAGCGCGGCGGAGCTGGCGGCGGAAACCGGCCTGCCGGTGCCGACGGTGCAGAAACTCGTCAGCAAGCTCGCCGCAGCAGGCCTTCTGCGCTCGGTGCGCGGCGCGGGCGGCGGCTTGCAACTCGCGCGTCCGGCGGCGGCGATCACGCTGGCCGATATCGTGGAGGCGGTCGAAGGCCCGATCGCGCTGACCCAGTGCGTCGAAACGCAGGATTGTTGTTACGAGGCCGGTTGTTCGGTCAAGCCGCATTG
Organism: Pelagerythrobacter sp.; assembly: GCF_041912895.1. Lineage (NCBI taxonomy): Bacteria > Pseudomonadati > Pseudomonadota > Alphaproteobacteria > Sphingomonadales > Erythrobacteraceae > Pelagerythrobacter > Pelagerythrobacter sp. Next base: position 362,749 of record NZ_JAYSGI010000002.1, read on the forward strand.
GCCGATGGTGAATCAGGCGCTGCGCGGCGCGCTGGCGGGAATTCCGCTGACGCAGCTCGCGGGTGCGAAGGAAGTTGCATGAACGAACAGGTCGACATTCAGGCCAAGCACGTGATCGACGCCGAAGCGCGCGAGGCCGCCGCGAAGGCGGCCGAGTACGAGTTCGGCTGGCATTCGGACATCGACACCGAGTTCGCGCCCAAGGGGCTGAACGAGGATACCGTTCGCTTCATCTCCGCCAAGAAGCGCGAGCCCGAATGGATGCTCGAATGGCGGCTCAAGGCCTTCCGGTTGTGGCAGGACATGGCCGAGCCCGACTGGGCCAAGGTCGGCTATCCGCCGATCGACTATCAGGACGCCTATTACTACGCCGAGCCCAAGGCCAAGCCGAAGCTCGAATCGCTCGACGAGCTCGATCCCGAGATCAAGGCGGTCTACGACAAGCTCGGCATTCCGATCGGCGAGCAGGAAGTGCTTGCCGGGGTCGAAGGCGCGCGCAAGGTCGCGGTCGACGCGGTGTTCGACAGCGTTTCGGTCGCCACCACCTTCCGCGAGGAACTGAAGAAGGCGGGCGTGATCTTTCTCTCGATTTCGGAGGCGATCCGCGAATATCCCGAGCTGGTGAAGACATGGCTCGGCAAGGTTGTGCCGCAGCGCGACAACTACTTCGCCACATTGAACAGCGCGGTCTTCTCTGACGGCACGTTCGTCTACGTGCCCGAAGGCGTGCGCTGCCCGATGGAACTCAGCACCTATTTCCGCATCAACGCCGAGAACACCGGCCAGTTCGAACGCACCCTGATCGTCGCGGAAAAGGGCGCTTACGTCAGCTACCTCGAAGGCTGCACCGCGCCGATGCGCGACGAGAACCAGCTCCACGCCGCGGTGGTGGAACTGGTCGCGCTGGAAGATGCCGAGATCAAGTATTCGACCGTGCAGAACTGGTACCCCGGCAACGCCGAGGGCAAGGGCGGGATCTACAACTTCGTCACCAAGCGCGGGCTGTGCCAGGGCGCGCGCAGCAAGATTTCATGGACCCAGGTCGAGACCGGCAGCGCCGTCACCTGGAAGTATCCAAGCTGCGTCTTGAACGGCGAGGACAGCGTGGGCGAGTTCTACTCGGTCGCGGTGACCAACAATTACCAGCAGGCCGACACCGGCACCAAGATGATCCACAACGGGCGGGGCAGCCGCTCGACGATCATCTCGAAGGGCATTTCGGCGGGCAAGAGCAGCAACACCTACCGCGGCCTCGTTCGCGTCGGGCCCAATGCCGACAACGTGCGCAACTTCACCCAGTGCGATTCGCTGCTGCTCGGTGACAAGTGCGGCGCGCACACCGTGCCCTATATCGAGGTGAAGAACCCCTCGGCCCAGATCGAGCACGAGGCGACCACCAGCAAGATTTCGGACGACCAGCTGTTCTACGCCATGCAGCGCGGGCTGGACGAGGAGCAGGCCGTAGCCCTGATCGTCAACGGTTTCGCGCGCGAGGTGCTGAAGGAACTGCCGATGGAATTCGCGGTCGAGGCGCAGAAGCTGCTGGCGATTTCGCTCGAGGGGAGCGTGGGATGACTCTTAAGAAAGACGTGGAAGCGACCGCTGCCGGATTTCGAGCGCTTGCCAAGCAATACCTCGCGATCAACGATGACGCAGTCAAGATTTGGAGCGAGGCAACCGACAACGGCATTGACTGCCACTCGCTCCCAAGCCTGAAAAAATATGTCAAAACCTCTTACGACTTTTGGATTTCGACTGCGTCGCTTGGCAACCGTGACCTAGGAGACTGGGACGACCTTGACGACTACGAAGCCAAGGGGGAGGCTAAACGGCTGAACGCGAAGTTGATCGAGGCGCAAACACACTTTGAAGGTCGAAGAGCGGAGTTCGAAATACTATCTAGAAGATCAAACGCCGAACTTCAGATTGCGATCGACGGTGCAACTCATCAGGGAAATCCGGATGACTGACCGCAAAACCCTCCAACTCCGCGATCCGTCGGACACCACCGAAGCCCCTGCTCTCCAGAAGAAGGGGCGCGGGTGGAAGATTTCGGACAAGCGGCTCGATGCGCTGCACGAGCGGGCGCGCGACATGCGGCGGCATTCGTCGGAGGCGCACAAGGCGCTCGCGGCGCGTTTCGCCAAGGCCGATCTCGGGCGCTACAAGTTCACCCGCCACGCGGTGGTCGGCAGTGCGATCGTCGATTTCAACTGCCACAACCTCGGCATGGCGATTTCCATCGACGAAGAAGGGCAGGACGACGCGCTGGCGAAACGCCGCGACAAGAGCCTCGAATCGGTCGGCATCCGCGTGATGCGGATCAAGGCCGCCGATATCCTCGAGAACATGGACGATGTGCTCGCGCGCATCACCGCCGGCATGCGCCTGCGCATCGGCGACAAGCAGGCCGCGCGGCGCGAACACCAGCGCAGCAGCGCGCCGCGCGGCGGCAGGGAGCGGCCATGACCCGCACGCTCGTCATTCTTTCGACCCTCGCGCTCGCCACGCCGCTATCCGCCGCACCCGAGGCGCTCACCCACGAACAGGCGATGAAGCGCATGGAGGGGTGTCTTTCGACCGGCGCCCCCGGCGCGCCGCGCACGGGCCTGCGCGCCGCGATCGTTGCACTGCGTTCGCTCTGTGCGCCGCAGATCCACCGCGTGCGCGACTTGCGGCTGGCGGAGATCGACGCGCGCTACGGCCTGCCCGAGGCCAGACTCACCGAAGCGCAGGAGGTCGAACGCCACGCCGCGCACGAAGCCGCCGAACGCCGCCTCGACGACGAGGTCGCCTTCGCGATCGCAAACTATACCGGACTGACCCAGTAACATGTTGAAAATCGACAATCTCCACGCCGAAATCGACGGCAAGAAAATCCTCGACGGGCTCACGCTCGAAGTGAACGCGGGCGAGGTGCACGCGATCATGGGCCCCAACGGCGCGGGCAAGTCCACGCTCGCCTACGTGCTCGGCGGACGGCCGGGCTACGAGGTGACCGCGGGCTCGGTGGAGTTCATTGGGCCAAAGGGACAAAAACTCAACTTGTTGTCGCTCGAACCCCACGAGCGCGCCGCCGCCGGGCTGTTCCTCGGTTTCCAGTACCCGGTCGAAATTCCCGGCGTCTCGAACGTCCAGTTCCTGCGCGAAGCCCTGAACGCGCAGCGCAAGGCGCGCGGGGAGGAGCCGCTCTCGGGCGGCGAGTTCCTCAAGCTGGCGAAGGACAAGGCGGGCCTGCTCAAGCTCGACATGGACATGCTCAAGCGCAACGTGAACGTCGGCTTCTCGGGCGGCGAGAAGAAGCGCGCCGAGATGGTTCAGATGGGCATCCTCGACCCCGCCTTCGCGGTGCTCGACGAAACCGATTCCGGGCTCGACATCGATGCGCTGCGCGTGGTCGGCGAGGGGATCGAAGCGATCATGCGTGCCCCCGGCAAGGGCGTGCTGCTCATCACCCACTACCAGCGCCTGCTCGACTACGTGAAGCCGGACAAGGTGCACATCCTTGCGCGCGGGCGGATCGTCACCACCGGCGGCCCCGAACTCGCCCAGCGGCTCGAGGCCGAGGGGTACGAGGAGGTCGCGGCATGAAGCGGCTCGCGCTCCTTCTCGCATTCGCGGCAGGCGCGGCGCAGGCGCAGACCGTGCCCGCGCCCGTTGCTCCCGCGCCGCAGGACGGCGCGGCCATCGCCGCCAAGCTCAAGACGTGGAAGGGCAGCGTCGCGCGCGCCGACGGCCGCCTCGTCTGCCGCACGCGCACGAGCACCGGCGACCGCCGGCTCGACGCGATCCGCTGCGGCGCGATGCTCACCTGCGCGCGCGATTCGCAGGACGAGCTCGACGCGCTGCTCGCCTCGGCGATGGCTTCTGGCGAACGGGCGCGCGCGTTCGACCGCCTGATGGCTCCGGCCAAGCCGTGCATGGACAAGTACCAGGCCGACGCCGTCGCCCGGCTGACGGCGGAAAGGGGGGCGTCGTGAGCACCGCGACGCTTCCCACCCGCAAGGACGAGGCCTGGCGCTATTCGGCGGTCGAGCGGCTCGACGGCGCGGACCTCGACGCCTGGCGCGAGATCGCGGTGCCCGCCGGCGAGACGTTCCGCGAATGCCTGACGATCGAGGATGGCGACACGACCCACCTCCACCGCCTGCGCGTGACGCTGGGCGAAGGTGCGCGGTGCGAGCTGTTCGCGGTGATCGCCGCCGGGCTGCTCGGGCGGATCGAAGTCGAGGTCACCTCCGCGCGCGGGAGCCACTTCGAATTCGGCGGCGTCACGCTGGGCGGGCGCGACACGGTGCGCGAATTCGTCACCCGCGTGGTCCATGCCGAGCCGGAAGCGACGAGCAACCAGGTCGTCCGCTCGGTCCACTGGGGGCAGGGCACCGGCAACTTCCTCGGCAATATCGACGTGGTGAAGGACGCGCAGAAGACCGACGCGGCGCAGAGCTTCAAGGGCCTGTTGCTGGAAAAGGGCGCGAGCGTGAACGCCGTGCCCCAGCTCGAGATCTACGCCGACGACGTGAAGTGCGCGCACGGCGCCAGCGTGGGCCAGATGGACGAGGCGGCGCGCTTCTACATGGCCGCGCGCGGCCTCTCGCCCGAAGCCTCGCGGCGGCTGCTCGTCCAGGCCTTCATCGGCGATGCCTTCGTGGCATTGGGCGACGAGGCGACGCGCGAGCAGCTGATGGGCGTGGCGCTAGCCAAGCTGGACAAGCACCTGTGAGCGTTGATGACCAGATCCTCCCCGGAACGGGGAGGGGGACCGCCGCCGAAGGTGGTGGTGGAGGGGCAGGTGCAGCTGTTCACGACCTCGATCGTTCGGAGCCGGGCGAGGTGCCCCTCCACCCCTCGACTGCGTCGAGCGGTCCCCCTCCCCGTGCCGGGGAGGATGCGAGGAGCGACTTCCCCGGCCTCGTCACGGCCGATGGCGAACCATGGCATTACCTCGACACCGCCGCCACCGCGCAGAAGCCGCAGGCGGTGATCGACGCCGTGTCGCGCGCGATCGGGGCCGACTACGCCACCGTGCATCGCGGGGTGTACACCCGCTCCGCCGAGATGACGCTCGGCTACGAGGCGGCACGCCGCCGGGTTGCGGCGTTTGTTGGCGGGCGCGAGGAGGAGCTGGTCTTCACCCGCGGCGCGACCGAGGCGATCAACCTCGTCGCCTACGGCTACCCGAAAAAGGGCCGCGTGCTGCTCTCCACGCTGGAGCATCATTCGAACATCGTGCCATGGCAACTGGCCGGATGGCAGGTCGACGTCTGCCCGCTGACCCATGACGGCAGGATCGACCTCGACGCGGCCGAGGCGATGCTGACGCGCGAACACACGATGGTCGCCTTCGCGCACGTTTCGAACGTGCTCGGTTCGGTGCTGGATGCACACCGCGCCGCCGAACTGGCGCATTCGGTCGGCGCGAAGCTTCTGCTCGACGGGTGCCAGGCGGTGCCGCGCCTGCCGGTCGACGTGAACAAGATCGGCTGCGATTTCTACGCCTTCAGCGCGCACAAGCTCTACGGCCCGACCGGGATCGGCGCGCTGTGGGGCCGGGCCGAACTGCTCGATGCGATGCCGCCGTGGCAGGGCGGCGGCTCGATGATCGAGAAGGTGACGTTCGAGAACACTACCTACGCCCCGCCGCCGCAGCGGTTCGAGGCGGGCACCCCGGCGATCGTCGAGGCGATCGGCTTCGCCGCCGCGTGCGAATATGTCGAGCGGTTCGGGCTGGCGGCGATCCACGCGCACGAATGCGCGCTCGTCGGCCATCTGCGCGAGGCGTTGCACGGCATGAACGACGTCACGCTGTTCGGCCCGGCCGACAGCGCGGGAATCGTCAGTTTCGCGATCGACGGGGTTCACCCGCACGATCTTGGCACCATATTGGACGAGGAACACGTCGCCATCCGCGCCGGGCATCACTGCGCGCAGCCGCTGATGGCACACCTCGGCGTTCCCGCCACCGCGCGGGCGAGCTTCGGCCTCTATTCAGGCGAAAGCGACGTCGCGGCGCTGCTACGCGGGATCGACCGCACCAGGAGGATCTTCGGATGACCGAAGCGAGCGAAACGAAGAAACGCGACTACGTCGCCGCGCCGACGCCCTACGAGGCGGTCGAGAAGCCGCCGCGCGCCAGAGTGGACGATGCGGTGGAAGAGGCTCCGCGCGAGACGATGGCGCGCAAGCGCGACTATCTCGAAGGCTTCCTGCAGAAGAAGCCCGAGAACGTGCCCGCAGGCGAGCCGGGCGGCGAGATCTACGAGGCGGTCGTCGCCGCGCTGAAGGAAATCTACGATCCCGAAATTCCGGTGAATATCTACGATCTCGGGCTGATCTACGGGGTCGAAGTCGATGGCGAAGGCGGCGTGGTCGTAACCATGACGCTCACCACTCCGCACTGCCCCGTCGCCGAGACGATGCCGGGCGAGGTCGAACTGCGCGCCGCCAGCGTGCCCGGTGTGCGCGATGCCGAGGTCAACCTCGTGTGGGACCCGCCGTGGGGGCCCGAGAAGATGACCGATGAAGCACGCCTCGAACTGGGAATGCTGTAGGCGATGCCGAGATCGGCCATCTCGCGGGCTGCGAACGGCACCGCCCTGCGCTTCCGGTGCTCACGGACCGGAAGTCCGCTGCGCTCCGGTTCTCGTGCGGCACCATTCTCGCTCCACGATATGACCAATCTCGGCATCGCCTAGGAAACGTCCATGACCGAAACGATAACCCGTCCCGCCCCCAAGGCCGCCGTCACGCTCACGGCCACCGCCGAGCAGCGCGTCGCCGACCTGATGGCGAACGCGCCCGACGGCGCGATCGGGGTGAAGCTTTCCACCCCGCGCCGGGGATGCTCGGGCCTCGCCTACTCGGTCGACTACGTCAGCGAGGAACAGGGATTCGACGAGAAGATCGCGACCCCGGGCGGCACGTTCTACATCGACGGCGCCAGCGTGCTCTACCTCGTGGGCAGCACGATGGACTGGGTGGAGGACGATTTCACTGCCGGTTTCGTATTCACCAACCCCAACGCCAAGGGCGCATGCGGCTGCGGCGAAAGCTTTATGGTGTAAGTGCGTCTCGGCGACACCGTTGCCGCTCGAATTCGACTGATCAGTCTGCCGCGAGAGCTTCGCGCAGCGCGCTTTCCGGGCTTTCACCACTCGCCAGCTTTCGCCCGAGCAGGCTCTCGGCCGCGTCGGACATCAGCTGGCCCCATTCATCCGAATTGTCGCCGGCGCGGGTCGCGCGTTCGATGGCGATCAGCGTCTCGGCTTCCGACGGGATGATCGCGACCGGCATGCGCCCGCCACTCGCGAACAGGATGCGGCGCATCAGGCGGCATTCTGCGCCGGTGACGTGGCGGGCCGCGTCGTCGCTGCCCACCCGGGTCGGGCCCGTATCCCGCAACACCGCGGCCTCGATCTGCTGCAGCGCGTAGAGCCGCAAGCTGCCCGGCACCGCGCGGCCGCGTTCGATCACGCGCACGAGCAGTTCGAGTTCGGCCATCGTCACCGGCTGCCCGCCGCTGTCGATCGCGCCGATCAGCCAGCGCGCCTCGCTCTCGTCGCAGGCGTCGACAGGCTCGCCGTGATTGAGCACGAATTCGCACAGCGCATCGACGAAGAAATCGGTCCATTCGCCGCTCGGCTGCACCAGCGCGCGGTTGAGCGCGAACAGCGTCTCGGCCTCGTGGCGGTCGATCGTGCCGTCGCGCCAGCCGAGTTGCTGCATGGCCAGCAAGGTGGGCGGCGAAACGTCACCCGCGGCGGCGGCGGAGCGCGCGAGATCGGCGAACTGAATGCTCATCGGATTGGCCCTTTCGCAAGGTGGGCTGATTTTCCGCCGCGAATGGTTAAGAGGGGGTTACGCCCGCGCTCGGCCTGCCGCCCGTCAGCGCCGCAATGCCGCAACGCAGGCCGCGCGGTCGACGTCGATCCCGTCGGAGGCGCGCCGCGCGTCGACATAGGTCGCGGTCGGCTCCGCCCCCTGCCGCAGCGGGTAGAGATAGACGTCGAGCACGCAGGCCTCGCCGGAGAACTGCAGCTTGCGCGCGTCGCCCTCCCACACGTTGAGCCGCGCGGTGCCGAACGTGCGCTCCAGATCCTCCAGATCGGACCCGATGACTCCTTCGAGCCCCGGCATGTTCATCACCTGCGGTGCCCGAAAAGCCCCGGTCGTGGGCGGCGGTGCGGGGCGCGTCGGCGGCGGCGCGGTGATGGTGCCGGGAGCCTGCGTTCCGCTCGCGGGCGGGCGCGATTGCGGAATGGTGGAGGCGCAGGCGCCGAGCAGGGGGATGAGGGCGAAGGCGAGAAGTCTATTCTGCAACGGATGCTTCCTTGCGGCGATGGACGAGATGGACCGCCGCCGCCGCGCCGAGCACGGGGGCGAGCAGGTTGACGAAGGGCACCGCGAGCAGCCCGGCGATGGTGCCGCCGAGCAGGAACCGCGTCGGCCCCGATAGTGGCGGCCCGGAGATCGACGGATCGTCGCCCGCCGCGTGCCGGTGGCGCGCCCAGGCAAGCTCCTGCAACTCGCGCCCGAGCAGCCAGGCGTTGACCGCCCACAGCAGCACCGCCGGGCCGATCGCGGTGAACAGCAGCGGTATGGCGAGGATCAGCGCCACCGCGTTGACGAGCAGCGCGCGCACGGTCGAGCGGGCGCCGGTCGCCAGCTCCTCGCGCCACGGCACGTCGCGGGCGGTGGCGAGCGCTTGCGGATAGTGCTTCGCCTCGACCGCGCGGACCACCTCGTCGGCGAAGAGCTGCAGCACCGCCAGCGCCACGATGCGGAACAGCAGCCAGCCGCCGACCACCGTCAGCAACAGGCCCGCGAGCGCGCCAGCGCTGCCGCCGCCGGCAAGCTCCCACCGGTCGAACAGCGCGTCGACGCCGAAGCCCGCCGCGACGCCGACCGCGATGAACACCGCCAGCGTCAGCACGATCGACTTGGCCAGCACGCGCAACACTGCCGGATCGGTCAACTGGCCGGCGGCACGGCCGAGGGCGGCGGGGAGCGAGAGCATCGCCTGCCCGAATGGGGCGGCACGATGGCGCAAGTCAACACAATCCCTCGGCGCAAGGCCTTGGCGGGTGGTGTGCGAGCGGCTAGGCGCGCGCCAACCGTTTTGCTTCGCGAGGATTTTCGAGTGCCCGAACCCCGTTACGACGTAATCGCCATCGGCAACGCCATCGTCGATGTGATGGCCCCGTGCGAGGATGCGCGGATCGCGGAACTGGGGCTCGCCAAGGGCGGGATGACGCTGGTCGATACCGCGCGGGCCGAGGAACTCTATGCCGCGATGGGCTCGGCGCGGGAGATTTCGGGTGGATCGGCGGCGAACACGCTGGCGGGGCTTTCGGCGCTGGGCGCGAAGTGCGCCTTCATCGGGCAGGTTGCGGACGACCAGCTCGGCGAAGTGTTCGCGCACGACATCCGCGCGGTCGGGATCGATTTCGAAACGCCCGTCCGCGCCGATGATCCGCCCACCGCGCGCTGCCTGATCTTCGTCACCCCCGATGCGCAGCGCACGATGAACACCTTCCTTGGCGCGAGCCAGTTCCTGCCGCCCGAAACGCTCGACGCCGAAGCGGTCGCGGCGGCGAAGATCCTTTACCTCGAAGGCTATCTGTGGGACCCGGAAGAGCCGCGCGCGGCGATGCGCCGGGCGATCGAGGCGGCGCGCGCGGCGGGCCGCAAGGTCGCCTTCACACTCAGCGAGGTGTTCGTGATCGACCGCCACGGCGACGATTTCCGGGCGCTGATCGAGGACGGGCTGATCGACATCCTGTTCGCCAACCACCACGAGCTGGAGGCGCTGACCGGCACGAACGATTTCGAGGCCGGGATCGCGGCGCTGGACGGCAAGGTGCCCACGCTCGTCGTCACCCGCAGCGCGGAGGGCGCGGTGGCGGTGCACGGAGGCGAGCGCGCCGAGGTGCCCGCCGAGCCGATCGACAAGGTCGTCGACACCACCGGCGCGGGCGACCTGTTCGCCGCGGGCTTCCTCTACGGCTACGTCCGCGACGAACCGCTCGAGACCTGCCTGCGCCGCGGCGCGATCGCTGCGTGCGAGATCATCTCGCACTACGGCGCGCGGCCCGAGGCGGACTTGCGCAAGGTGATGGACGCGAAGCTGGGGTGAGGGCTGGAGTGTGGCGCTGAAGCTTTCCTGCCACTGTGGCGCGGTCCGCCTCGAGCTCGCGCGTCGGCCCGATTTCGTCCACGAGTGCAATTGCTCGCTGTGCAGCAAGACCGGTGCGCGCTGGGCCTATCCCGACCCCGGCGAAGTTTCGGTGGCGGGCGAAACGCACGGCTATCGCCGCACCGACCGGCCCGATCCGGGTGCCGAAATCCGCTTCTGCCCGGCCTGCGGCGTGACGACCCATTTCGTGCTGACCGAAAGCACCGTCGCGCGCTTCGGCAACACGATGATGGGCGTGAACACCCGGCTGGCCGACGAAGCCGACCTCGCGGGCGTCGAATTACGCTACCCCGATGGCCGCGCGTGGTCGGGCGAGGGGGAGTTTGGGTTCGTGCGGGAGGCGCGAGTTTTTGAGTGATATTGGAAGAAGCTCCAGTTCAACTGGATCAATGGCGGAATGAAATGGGACGTGGAACGCCTGCCATTGGTTTTTGTCGGACAGCCAGCGGAATCAGGTCAGCAACGAAACACTTGCCTCGCTAATCTGCGGCACTCTCGCCGGTGCTGCCTTCGGAGAGTGGCGCCCTGGGGTCATTGGCGAACATGCTCTCCTGTCGCCATTGCGGCCTGGTATCGGCGTTGCCAAGGCGAAGCGCGAGGCGACGGAAAACATCAGAAAACTTGGCCAAGACATCCCAGTCGATCGGTTGCATCAAATCGTCAGTCGGGAGATGCACGACCCTGGCCATCAGGTCGTCCCAAACCGCTCGCCCGACATTGTCACCCGCCATGTCCGTGAAGCCATTGTAGAGAAATACTCCGGGGATACCCCGGGGCATGAACGAGTACTGATCCGATCGTGTGAAGATGCTTTCCTCGGGAAATGGATCGGGAGCCACGGTCAGGCTGAGTTCCGCGGTGGCGGCGGTAAGATGATCGATTATATCGGATTGCTCCGCACCAAAGGCGATCACATCTCTGAAATCGTAGAAGGGAAAGGCGCCGTCCAGATTGACGTTGGCGACGATCTTTCCGCCTGCTTCGGCCATATGTGCAGCAAAATAGTCAGAACCGAGAATGCCCTTCTCCTCGGCTCCAACAGCCAGAAAAAGAATGGAGCGTCTGGGGCGACTTTCAGACGAGGCTAGAAGCGTTGCAACATCGAGCAGCATTGCCGTACCGACCGCATTGTCGAGGGCGCCGTTGTAGATTGCGTCACCGTCGTAAGCGCGCCCGATACCGACATGGTCGAAATGCGCGGTGAGGACAATTATCTCCTCGCGCAACTCAGGATCGCTGCCCTCCAGGAAACCGGCGACATTTGCGGATGTCAGCGTATCGTCATGAGTGGAGCGCCGGGAGACCGATATTCGTGCTTTTAGCGGAAAGCCATCGGGCGAACGGACCTGTGCTTGTTCCACCAAGTCGCCAAAATGCGACGAAGTCCCGGCCAGTGCGGCTTCGACGGCTGCTCCGTGCAGGAACCCGGTTACGCGGATCAACGGATTGACAGTGGCCGGCCGGCCTTCCTCATCAAGCCAGACCATGTCCCGCCGACCGATCTGGTCGTTCATCAATGCAAATGGATACCGTTGTTCCAGCGCAGGCGTCCAAAGATACATTACGCCGGTCGCACCTCGCCGGGCTGCCTGAGACTGTTGTTCGCGCGCCGAGGCGAGATGGGCGGCATCCGTAGCGGGCAGAAACGCTGGCGGCCCTCCGAGCAGGACGACGATGCGCCCATCGACATCCAGCCCCTCGTAGTCGTTCAGTCCTTGGCGATCGGATACTATGCCGTACCCAGCGAAAACCATCTCCGCGTCGACCTGCTGATCGGCTTCGACAGGATGGCCGAATAGCGCAACATCGTCACCGTTCTCGAAGCGATCTTTCCTCTGGCCGCTAAATCGGATCGAAGCGGAACCGGGCTCAAGTTGCGTCATTCGCATGCCGAACTTCTGCAGGTAGGTTCCGTCATCGCCCGCCGGCTGGAGACCGATCATTCTATAGCGCGCGACGAGGTAGTGCTGTGCCAGCCTGTCCGCCCGCGTCCCTGCTTCGCGGCCTTCGAGCAGGTCGTCGGCCAAAAAGCGTACGTCTGCCTCGATCGTTTCAGCATCAGCCTTGATCAGGGTGCTGTCTTTAGATTGTGCGGTCTGAGATTGAGCGGCTGCAACCGTTCCAAGGCTGGCAAAAGCTCCTGCCAGCAGCCCAACGATTTTACCTAAACTGCCGATGTGGTTCCAAAATCCCACGAAGCGACCTTTCCCAGACTTCGTCGAATAATGTCCATCGTGCAAAGGAAGTGTCAATGCAGCAATGTCCGCAATACGGGGCGTTAGCTGCCGGTTGGTTCATCTGACGACGGCGGGACGATCGGCGGCGGCGGAAGTTGGGCTCAGTCGCCCTTGCGTTCCCGCTCCACCTCGCGCCAGCCGATATCGCGGCGGCAGAAGCCGCTCGGGAAGTCGATCGCCTCGACCGCCTTGTAGGCCGCCGCCTGTGCTTCGGTCACGTTCGCACCACAAGCGGTGACGTTGAGCACGCGTCCGCCGTTGGCCACCAGCGTTGCGCCGTCCAGTTTCGTGCCGGCGTGGAAGACCTTCGCTCCGTTCGCCTCCGCATCCCCCAGCGCGATTGCGCCGCCTTTCTCGGGCGTGCCGGGATAGCCGTTCGCGGCCATTACCACGGTCAGCGCGGTCTGCGGCGAGCGCCTGACCGGGTCGCAGGTGCCGAGGCGGTTTTTGGCGCAGGCGAGCATCAGGTCGCCGAGGTCGCTTTCCAGCCGCATCATCAGCACCTGACATTCGGGATCGCCGAAGCGGGCGTTGTATTCGATCAGCTTCGGCCCCGTCTCGGTCAGCATCAGCCCGGCGAACAGCACGCCCGAATAGGGCGTGCCCTCGTCCGCCAGCGTGCGCACGGTGGGGGCGATGATCCTTTCCAGTACCTCGCCGTGGAGCGTGGGGGTGAGCACTTTCGCCGGGCTGTAGGCGCCCATGCCGCCGGTGTTGGGGCCGGTGTCGCCGTCGCCCACGCGCTTGTGATCCTGCGCGGTGCCGAAGGAGAGGATCGTCGCCCCGTCGGTGAGCGCGAAGAAGCTCGCTTCCTCGCCCTCCATGAATTCCTCGATCACCACTTCGGCGCCCGCCGCGCCGAAGCGGCCATCGAACATGTCGGCGAGGGCTTCCTCGGCCTCAGCGCGGGTCGGGGCGATCACCACGCCCTTGCCCGCCGCGAGCCCGTCGGCCTTGAGCACGTAAGGCGCGGCGAAGCGATCGAGCGCGGCCTTAGCCTCGTCGAGCGAGCGAGTGCGTACATATCCGGCGGTGGGAATGCCCGCGCGCTCGCACAGGTCCTTGGTGAAGCCCTTGCTGCCCTCCAGCTGCGCGGCGGCCTTCGAGGGGCCGAACACCGCGATGCCCTCCGCCCGTAGCGAATCGGCGAGCCCGTCGACCAGCGGCGCTTCCGGCCCCACCACGACGAGGCCGATGCGATGCTCCTCGCAGAAGGCGATCACCGCGGCGTGGTCGGCGGCATCGAGTGTCACACACTCGGCATGTTCGGCGATGCCGGGGTTGCCCGGCGCGGCGTAGAACCTATCCTCGGTTCGCGACAGCAGGCGGGATTGCGCCAGCTTCCACGCCAGCGCATGTTCGCGCCCGCCCGAGCCCAGCAGAAGGATGTTCATGGCCGCTCCAGATTTCGACGATTCCGGGAATGGCGGGCTGGTAGCGCGCCAGCGCCGGGGGGACAACGCCGAGCCGCTGTCGATCACCGAGGTTTCCAACCTCCTGAAGCGCACGGTGGAGGACCGCTTCGGCTTCGTGCGGCTGCGCGGCGAGCTGTCGGGGGTCAAGCGCGCCGCGTCGGGCCATCTCTACTGCGCGCTGAAGGACGAGCGCGCGGTGATCGACGGGGTGATGTGGCGCGGCACCGCGCAGCAGCTGAACTTCGTGCCCGAGGACGGGATCGAGGTGATCGCGAGCGGCAAGCTGACGACCTATCCGGGCCGCTCGAAATACCAGATCGTGATCGACAGCCTCGAGATCGCGGGCGAGGGCGCGCTGCTCGCGCTGCTGGAGAAAACGTGCGCGCGGCTCGCGGCGGAGGGGCTGTTCGCGCCCGAGCGCAAGCGCGCGCTGCCGTTCCTGCCGCGCACGATCGGCGTGGTGACCAGCCCGACCGGCGCGGTGATCCGCGACATCCTCCACCGGCTGGCCGACCGCTTCCCCAGCCACGTCGTCGTCTGGCCAGTGCTGGTGCAGGGGCAGGGCGCGGCGGAACAGGTCGCCGCGGCGGTGCGCGGTTTCGGGGCGCTCGATCCGGCGGGGCCGGTGCCACGGCCCGACCTGCTGATCGTCGCGCGGGGGGGCGGTTCGATCGAGGACTTGTGGAGCTTCAACGAGGAGATCGTCGTCCGCGCGCTCGCCGAATCGCCGATCCCCACGATCAGCGCGGTGGGGCACGAGACCGACACCACGCTCGCCGACCATGCCGCCGACATGCGCGCGCCGACACCCACCGCCGCCGCCGAGATCGCGGTGCCGGTGCGCGGCGAGCTTGCCGCGACGCTCGGCGATTTCGGCGCGAGGAAGCGCCGCGCGATCCTGCGCCCGGTGCAGCTTGGGCGCGAGCGGCTGGAGGCGCGGGCGCAGCGGCTGCCGAGGCCCGAGGCGTTGCTCCAGCCGCAGGCGCAGAAGCTCGACGAACTGGCGGAACGGTTGCGGCGCGGGTTGAAGGACCGCGCGGCCCATGCGCGCGAGCGGCTGCAGGCGGACGTCGCGCGACTGTCGCCCGCGACGCTGCGCCACCGGATCGACCGCGCGCGTGACCGGCTCGGCGCGGTGCGGATGACCCCGCTGCTCGCCACCGCGCGGCTCGGGCGCGAGCGCGAGCGGTTCGCGGGGCTGGAGCGGCTGCTCGCATCGTTGAACCCCAAGGCTCCGCTCGCGCGCGGGTTCGTGCTGGTGAAGGATGGGGACGGCGCGCTGGTGCGCACCCGCGCCGCCGCCGCCGCCTTGCCCGCGCTGGAGATCGAGTTCGCCGACGGCGCACTGCCCGTCGCTCCCACCGGTTCAGCGCCGGTCAAAGCGCCGCCCCGCAAGGCAGCGAAACGTCCCGCCGCGCAGCATGCGCGACAGGACGATTTGTTCGGCACCGATTGACTTGCTAGGGCGACGATCATGTTGATGAATTCCGGTAGCGGCGGCGAGGCGAAGCTCGCCTATGGCCCCAACGGCTTTCGCGTCCTGCGCGCGGGCCAGTACGTGTTCTGCGCGGTGAGCGGCGAGGCTGTCCCGCTGGAGGAACTGCGTTACTGGAGCGTCGATCTGCAGGAGCCTTACGCCAGCGCCGAGATCGCCACCCGCCGTCTCGCCTCCGGCGCATGATCCGCAGC
Organism: Pelagerythrobacter sp.; assembly: GCF_041912895.1. NCBI lineage: Bacteria > Pseudomonadati > Pseudomonadota > Alphaproteobacteria > Sphingomonadales > Erythrobacteraceae > Pelagerythrobacter > Pelagerythrobacter sp. The sequence goes on from NZ_JAYSGI010000002.1 coordinate 378,285, forward strand.
CTCTCGATCGCCGCGCCGCTGCTGGCGCTCGCGGGCTGTATCCCGCCGTCCACCGAGCAGGCCGAGGTCGTCCAGCCGATCCCTGCGCCGACGCCTTCTCCGGCCCCGATGCCCGCCCCTAGCCCGACCCCTCCACCCGGCCCCACCACCTTCACCTTTGCGGGCGAAACTACGCAAGGCGGGTGGATTCGCGGGCAGGCCCCGGCGGGAACGGTGTCCGCGAAGCTCGGCGAGCAGGAACTGACGCTCGACGGCGAAGGCCGCTTTTTCGCCGCGTTCGACCGCGATGCCGGCCCGCGCGCCACGCTGAGCGCCCGGCTGCGCGATGGCCGCACGATCGAAAGCCCGATCGCGGTATCTCCGCGCGACTGGAACATCGAACGCGTGAACGTCGCGCGCGGCACCGGCGGGCCGAGCGAGGCGTTCATGCGCATTCGCCGCCCCGAACTCGCGCGGATCGTCGCGGCGCGCGCGGTCGAATCGGACAGCGCGGGTTGGTCGCAGGATTTCCTCTGGCCCGCCACCGGGCGCATCTCGGGCCGCTTCGGATCGCAGCGCATCTATCGCGGCGAGCCGGGTAGCTACCACTCGGGACTCGACATCGCGACCGGCGAGAGCGGCACGCCCTTCGTATCTCCGACCGACGGTGTGGTCGTGCTCGCGACCGATGCGCCGTTCAGCCTCGAAGGCAACCTGCTGATCATCGATCACGGGCAGGGGCTCAACAGCGCCTTCCTGCACCTCTCGCGCATCGCGGTGCGCGAAGGCGAGACAGTGCGCCGGGGCCAGCAGCTCGGCAATATCGGCGCGACCGGACGCGCGACCGGGCCGCACCTGCACTGGAGCCTCAAGTGGCACGACGCGCGGCTCGATCCGCTGCTGTTCCTCGGCCCGATGCCCTGAGCGCGATGTCCTGAGCGCGATCAGCCTCCGCCGCATCGCCATCGTGATCGTCGCGCTGCTCGCCGCGCCGGGCACTTGGCTGCGCACGCCGGTGAGCGACGATTTCCGCCCGATCCTGGCCATCACGCCGGTCGCGGTGGAGCAGCGGCGCACGGGCGATTTCACGCTTGAGGGGGTGTGGGAACTGGCGAGCGGCAACGCGCATTTCGGCGGCTATTCGGCGCTGCTCGCGCTGCCCGACGGGCGGCTGCTGGCGGCGAGCGACCGCGGCCGCTACTTGCGCTTCGCTCCGCCGGGCGCCGCGCCGCGACCACCCGAGTTCGGCGCGATCGGCGGCGGAGTCGAGCTGACGAAATACCTCGTCGACGTCGAGGCGATGACGGGCGATCCGGCGCGCGAGCGGATCTGGCTGGCCTATGAAGGCAGCAACACGATTGCGCGCTACGGCCCGGCGCTGACCGAGGGCGAAACGGTGGCTCCAAGTGCGATGCGCGGCTGGTCGAGCAACAGCGGCCCCGAATCGCTCGCCCGGATGGCGGACGGACGGTTCCTCGTGCTCGAGGAAGGCCGCCCCGGTTCGCGGCCCGATCACCGCGCACTGCTGTTTCCCGGCGACCCGGTTGCGGGCGCGGAGCCGGCCCAATTCCGCTATTTGCCGCCCGAAGGCTTCCGCCCGGTCGACGCCGCGCCGCTGCCCGACGGGCGCGTGCTGATTCTGCACCGCAAGGTGGCGCTCGACTTGCCCTCCCCGTTCACAAGCGCGATCGCACTGGCCGATCCGCGCACGATCCGCGCAGGCGGCGAATGGCATGGAGAGGTGATCGGCACGATCGCAGAGCAGCTGCCGCGCGACAATTTCGAAGGGATAGCGGTCGCGCCCGGGGCGGATGGCGGGCTGACCGTATGGCTCATCAGCGACGACAACAACTCGGCATTCCAGCGCACGTTGCTTTACGAGCTGAGGCTCGATCTGCCTGGGTCATAAAGACAAAAGGCGCGCGGATCGCTCCGCACGCCTGTTCGTGTGTCGTCTCGGCGAGGCTCAGGCGGCGGCGAGCGCCTTCTTGAGCTCGCGCTTCACCTTGCGCGCGCCCATGCTGAGCTTCTCGTCGCTGGTCTTCATCAGCCAGTTGTCGAGCCCGCCGTTGTGCTCCACCGAGCGCAGCCCGTGGGTCGAGACGCGGAACTTGAAGCTGCGGTCCAGCTTCTCGCTCATCAGCGTGACGTGCTGCAGGTTCGGCAGGAACACGCGCTTGGTCTTGTTGTTGGCGTGGCTCACGTTGTGGCCGACCTGGCGGCCCTTGCCGGTCAGTTCGCAAATGCGCGACATGGGAAATCTCTCGTTCTTGGCTGTCGGGGGAACAGGGGCATGCCCGTCCCGGAAAGCGGCGCGCTTAGCCGGGCATGTGCGAATCGTCAAGCGCGTTGCGGCGCGCGGACCGAAGCGGTAGCGCGTGAGCGATGACCCGCTGGCCGATCCCCGACCCGATGCGCCGCGCGCTGGAACTGGCGCGCGAGGCCGCCGAGGATGGCGAGGTGCCTATCGGCGCGGTCGTCACGCGGTACGGCAAGGTGATCGGCGAAGGGCGCAACGCGCCGCGTGCGGCTCACGATCCGACCGCCCATGCCGAGATCGCCGCGATTCGCGCTGCCGCCGCCACGCTCGGCGACGAGCGGCTGACCGGCTGCGACCTCCACGTCACGCTGGAGCCATGCGCGATGTGCGCCGGGGCGATCGTCCATGCGCGGATCGCCCGCCTCTATTACGCCGCGCCCGATCCGAAGGGCGGCGCGGTCGCCCACGGCGCGCGGGTGTTCGACCACCCGCAATGCCTCCACCGGCCCGAAGTCTACGCCGGGCTGGGCGAGGGCGAGGCGGCGGATCTGCTACGCGGCTTCTTCCGCGAGAGGCGCTAGCTAGAGGCCGCGCCAGACCTTCACCGAAGCGGAATCTCTCGCGCCGAAGCGACGGGCGTCGCATTCCGCGGGGCGGAAATCCTTGCCGTAGCAGAGCCGCAATTCCTCCAGCCAGCCGCGCCGGTTCAGGTGAATACCGATCGCGTCGGCGCGCCAGTCGCGGTTGGCCATGAGGAAGCGCTCGCGGATTATGCCCGCGGTCAATTCGTCCTGCCGGGAGAGGCGGTCCATGTCGGGAAAGGTAAGCGAATCCCACAGGATGCGGGTGACGCGCAGGTACGTTTCGGGCTTTCGCACCATGCACGCGCCGTGCTTGGCCCATTGCCGCGCCTGCAATGCGGTCGAGGGCGAGAGGCACAGGTTGCCCCGCGCCTGTGCGGGAGAAACGCGCCGCGCGGTGGGGCACCATTGCGGCCAAGTGCCGCGCCCCTCGGGCCACAGGCCATGGACGACGAACCCGAAGCGCCCGCGATCGCCCGAACACTGCATGTTCTGGCTAACCTGCCCCTCGCGCGCCTTGCAGAACTCGGGCGACCACGACAGCGCGAGCGTATAGCCGGTGACGGGCACTTGCCGCACCGGCCCCTCGCGCGGAATATTCGGCACAGTGACGGTGCGTGGCACGCGGCACTGGTAGGATTGCGCGAGAGCGGGAGCCGCCGCGCCGATCAGCGCGAGGGCTGATCCGGCAACTGAGGCTGCGCGCAGACTATTGCGGATCGGTCGGCGCCCCGGGGTCCTTTCCCTTGCTGGCGAACCAGGCCTTGGCGTCGGGGCGGAACAGGAACCAGATCGCCGCGGCCTGCATCACGATCGCGACGAGCGAGAGCACGATCGAGACCGCCACTCCGGTGGCGAAAAGATCGGGCAGGCCGGTGAGGCCGAGCAGGATCAGCAGGATCAGGATCCATTTGACGAATTCGAGCCGCAGCCGTGAGACGAGGAACCACAGCGCCAGATTGATGACGATGCCGAATACGAAACCGCCGATCAGCCCGGCGCCGCCCATATCGGCGTCCAGCCCCGACTGGGCGAACTGCGCATCGATCTGCGCCTTGAGCGAACCGTAGGTCAGCAGGAAATTCACTACGCCCAGCGCGAGCGCGCCGAGCCAGAACATGTCGAACTTGCGAATGGAATCGGGCCGCATGGTCATCCCCCTGATCGTTGCCGGGGCACGATGCCGCAAAGCTAGAGCGGGGTAAAGTCGAGACCGATATCGGCGGCGGGCGCGCTCTGGGTCAGGCGGCCGACCGAGACGTAGTCGACGCCGGTGGCGGCCTTCGCGGCGATGGTTTCAAGCGTGATCCCGCCGCTCGCCTCGGTCGGCACGCGCCCGGCCACCAGCGCCACCGCCTCGCGCAGCGTCGGCGGGTCCATGTTGTCGAGCAGCAGCCGCGTGGCCCCGGCGACGAGCGCGGGTTCGATCTGGTCGATCCGGTCGACCTCGCAGACGATCTCGGCCACTCCCGCGGCGGCCGCGCGGCGCACCGCCTCGCCCACGCCGCCCGCGACGGCGACGTGGTTGTCCTTGATCATCGCCGCGTCCCACAGCCCCATGCGGTGATTCGCCGCGCCGCCTTGCCGCGTGGCGTATTTCTCGAGGGCCCGCAGGCCGGGCAGCGTCTTGCGCGTGTCGAGCAGAGTGCAGTCGGGGTTCGCCCCATCTGTTCGCATCGCATCGACGTAAGCACGGGTCAGCGTGGCGATGCCCGACAGGTGCTGCACGGTGTTGAGCGCGCTGCGCTCCGCCGTCAGCATCGCCCGGGCGCTGCCCGACAGGCGCATCACATCGGTCCCGGCGGGCACCCGCGCGCCTTCTTCGGCGAGGATTTCGATTGCGATCGCCGGATCGAGCGCGCGGAAGAACGCCGCCGCCACCGGCAGCCCCGCCACCACGATCGCATCGCGCGTGTCCATCACCCCTTCGAACCTCGCCTCCGCCGGGATCACGCTCTCCGAGGTAACGTCGCGCCCGCCCCCGGGCAGCCCCTCGCCGAGATCCTCGGCCAGCGTATCGCGCACGAAACGGTCGAGATCGAAGCCGGGGAGGGTGAAGGGTGTCATGGGGTAGCTGTGAGGCTTTTTCGGTCGTGCCTCAAGCGCCGGCGCATGTTTTCCGCGCGGAGTCTTTTGTTTGCGCCTCAAGCGCCGGTGGCCGCATCCGCGGCCTTGGCTATCCTCGGGCCTGACGGCCCTGCGGGCGCGCGTTCGCGCTTGCGGTCGGCTGGCGCCGACCGAGCCTTTCCAAGCCGTAGCCGTCACGCGGTGACCCGGTTCGCGACCAGCGAACCGCAAGGGCGACCGCCCGCCCGCAGGCGCCCCGTAGCGTAGCGGAGGGAACAGCGCCGAGGACGAACGCGCGGATGCGCGTTCGCAACGAATCAATGCACGAACCGCGCCACCACGTCGCGGTAACTCCGGCTCACCTTCACCTCAGCGCCGCTGTCCAGCACCAGGAAGCATTCGCCGTTCGTGTGCGGACGGACCTGGCGGACCTGGTCGAGGTTGACGATGGTCGAACGGTGGACGCGCTGGAACTTGCGCGGATCGAGCCGGCGTTCGAGATCCTTCATCGTCTCGCGCAGGATCAGCGAATTGTCGCCGGTGTAGATGCACATGTAGTCGCCCGCCGCTTCGATATGCTCGATCGAGCCGACCTCGACGCGGAAGATCTGTCCGCGGTCCTTGATGTTGATGAGCTTCTCGAACCGGTCGCTCGATTCGCTTTCGCTGTCGGTGAATTCCTCGGCGGCGTCGGGCGCGACTTCGCTCAGCACGTTGAGCAGCTTCTCCGCTTCGTCGGCCGAGCGCTTTTCGGCGATGCGCTGGCGCACCCGCTCGACCGTGTCGGCGAGCTTCACCGGATCGACCGGCTTCATCAGGTAGTTCACCGCATTGGCTTCGAACGCGCGGATCGCGTGTTCCTGGAAGGCGGTGACGAACACGAACAGCGGCGGTTCGATCTCCATCACCCCCTTGACCACCGAGAACCCGTCGAAGCCCGGCATCTGGATGTCGAGGAAGACGAGATCGGGCTTCTCGGTCTTGATCTTGCGGATCGCCTCGCGCCCGTTGGCGCACGTGTCGATCACCTCGATGTCCTCGAACGGCTCGAGGCGGACCTGGAGCCCCTGGATGGCGAGCTTTTCGTCGTCGACGATGATGGTGCGGATGGTCATGTCTGGGTTCCGATTGGCCGCCTCTCGGGCACGGCGGCGGGAGGGGGATTTGCAGGATCGTGCGAAATACGCTGGGGGGGCGGTGCCGGTTCCTCGGCTTCGGCCTGTTCGTGCGGGATTTCGATGATCACGGTGAACCCGCCTTCGGGCGGGGTGCGGATTTCGAACAGATGGTCGTCGCCATAGGCCTGGGCAAGCCGGTTCCTGATATTGGCGAGGCCGACCCCGGTCGAAACCGTCTGCCCGTCGCCGGTGATTGCGGCCGGGAGGCTGGGGCGAATCGGGCCGCGTTGCAAGCCTGGCCCGGTGTCGGAAACGGTGACGCGCAGACGGTTTCCGACGAGCCGAGCCGCGAGGCTGATCCGCGCGCCTTCCTCCTGCGCGGAGACGGCGTACTTGATCGCGTTCTCGACCAGCGGCTGGAGCAGCATCGAGGGCAGGCTGGCCAGCGCTGCGGAAGGCTCGATCGCGAAATCGGTGCGCAGCCGCTCCTCGAACCGCATGCGCTCGATCCCGAGATAGAGCTGCAGCGTCTCGATCTCCTCGGCCAGCGTCACCTTGCCGCCCGGCTGGCTGATGAGGGTGTGGCGCAGGAACGAGGAGAGGCGCGTGAGCATCGCGTTCGCCGGCTCGGTCTGTTTCAGCAGCACCAGCGTGCTGATCGAATTCAGGGTGTTGAACAGAAAATGCGGGTTGAGCTGGTAACGCAGCATGGCGAGCTGCGCGCTGGTCGCCTGCGCTTCCAGCCGCTCGAGCCGGTCGGCCTGCTCCTCGACCTGGAGGAAGTAGTTGATCGCGTAATAGAGCGCCGACCATGCGCCCAGCAGCGTGAGCGGGAAGATGAAGATGCCGAGCAGCAGGGTGACGATGCCGCCCTCGCTCGCGGGCCAGTAGAGCGTGAAGACCCAGGCGTCGACGAAGGCGTAGATCCCCACCGCGATCGCGAGCACGGCGGCGGTGGTGCCCCAGGTCACCAGCGGGCGGCGATGGATCAGCTTGCGGTAGATGACCGAGAGGATCAGGCTGATCGAGAAGCCGGCGACCATCTCGATCAGGATCGGCACGACGAAATCGAGCGGCTGGCCGTTCGCGAGCGAGGAAATCGCGCGCAGCAGCATCGCCCCGCCCCACCCGGCGAACTGCAGGTTCCAGAAGGCGCGGTTCTTGTTGGCGAAGAACGGCGTAGGGCGGAAGGGCAGCATGGCCATGGCTCAACGCTCTAGCCGAAGATGGGGGCCCAGTCAGATTATTTGGCGCCAGATTATTTGGCGTCAGATTGTTTGGTGCCGGATTATTTGGTTCGTGCCGCGTTTCGGGTTAGGATCGGTTGCAAGGAGAGATGCAAATGGACGTGACCGAACAGACGCTCCACGGTGCCGAGGAACGCGCGAAGTTCCGCGAGATGAAGCAGGGCACGGCGGAGGACTGGGCGATCATCGGCGGCGAATACCGCGCGTTCGCCAAAGGGCTGCCCGACCGCGTGCTCGACCATCTGAAGCTGCTCGACGGCGATTTCGGCGGTTTTCCGGTCTGCCGGCTCGAACACTCGCTGCAGACCGCCACCCGCGCGCACCGCGACGGGCGCGACGAGCAATATGTTGTCATGGCGCTGCTGCACGACATCGGCGATACGCTCGGCAGCTACAACCACCCCGACGTCGCCGCCTCGATCATCAAGCCGTTCGTGCGCGAGGAATTGCACTGGACCTGCCAGCACCACGGGCATTTCCAGGGCTATTACTATTTCCACTTCCTCGGCATGGACAAGGACGCGCGCGAGGCGTTCCGCGGGCACGAGCATTTCGAGACGTGCCGCGAGTTCTGCGAGAAATACGATCAGGCGGCGTTCGATCCCGACTACGAGAGCGAGCCGCTCGCATTCTTCGAGCCGATGGTGCGCCGGGTGATGGAGCGTCCGCTCGCGAGCCTGTACAAGCTGGAAGAGCAGGCCGAAGCCGCCGAATAAGGGCTCAGCGCGGGGTATCGGGCGGGATTTCGCGCACGAACAGCCGCGCCCAGTCGGCGCTGCCGTCCGCGCCCCGCGCCGCGGCCACGCGGGGCAACTCCGCCGCGATCGCTTCGGCCCGTTCGTCCCACCCGTCGTGCGTGCGCTTGCGGAACAGGCCGCCGCCGTGTTCGGGGCCCCAGCGGCGCATGAAATGCAGCGCCTCGGCCGGATCGTAGCCGGCGTTGGCGAGCAGCCACGGCATCAGCCGGTCCGCCTCGCGCTCGGTCAGGCGCACGTCGCGCCGCTTGCGCCCGCGCGAATCGAGCCAGGCGGGATGGCCGAGCAGGTTGTGCGCCAGCTCGTGCGCGACGGCGGCGGCGAACTCGCCCTCCGGATAGGCGAGCCCGGCGAATTCGCGCCCGATCGCGACCCTCGCGCCGTCCGCCACCGCGCGCTCCCCCGCCATCATCTCGAACCGGCTCGGGCAGGCGGGGACGCCGCGCAGCGTCAGCTCGCCGCCATCGGGGAAGGCAAGCGCGACCGCGCCGTCTTCGGCCAGCGAGCGCTCGATCATCGCGTGGATCGCGGCGAGGCGGCGCCAGTCGGAGCGTTCCTCTGCCGCGAGGCCGGCGAGCGTGGCGCCGTCGACCGCGGCCACCTCGCGGTTGGGCCGTAGCCCCGCCGCAGCGGCGGGCGAGCTGGGAGCGACCGCCTGTACCGCCACCTCGCCTTCGATCCCCGCCGCCGCGCGGATCGCCGCCGGATCGGCATATCCGGCCATGTCCTGCAGCAGCAGGCCGACCGCGGGGCGGGCACCGGTGCAGAAGCGGGCGTTGCCGGTCGCCAGCCGCCAGCCCGCCGCGAGCAGCCGTGCGTCGTCTCTCTGGAGCGCGGCGAGCGCGCTGTCGGCGGGGGAAGCGGCGAATGCGGCGGTGGGCGAGCCGAGCGGCAGCGCGAGCGCGAGAGCGAACGCTGCGGCGAGGGGGCGAATCACGATCCGCGCGCGTCGCCGATCGCCGCGTCGAGCCCGTCGTAGCCGACCGCGCCTTCGATCACCTTGCCGCCCACCACCCAGCTCGGCGTGCCGGTGAAGCCGAGCGTCTCGGCCAGCCGCATCGTCTTGGCGATTTCGCGTGTGGCGGTCTCGGACGAGGCGAATTCGCGCGCGGCAGCAAGATCGAGCCCGGCGGCGCGCGCGGCCTTCTCGATGCTCGCGGCGTCGGGCGGGCCCAGCGCGAACATCGCATCGTGGAACGCGGCGAACTTGCCCTGCTGCGCGGCGGCGAGCGCCATGCGCGCGGCTTCCTCGCTGCCGCGGAAGATCGGCCATTCGCGGATCACCACGCGCAGGTCGGGATTGTCCGCGACCAGCCGGTCGACCTCGGGCTTGCTCATCCGGCAATACGTGCAGCCGTAGTCTGTGAATTCGACCAGCGTGACCGAGCCTTCGGGATTGCCGAGCACCGCGCCGGGGAAAGGCTCCGCGACTTCGCCTGCGACCGCCGACAGCCGTTCGCTGGCCTGCTTCGCCTGATAGGCGTCGGCCATTTCGGCGAGCACTTCGGGATGGTCGAGCAGGTAGCCCCGCACCTGCCGGTCGCCGAGGCCGCTGAGCGACCACAGCGCCGCGCCCGCGAAGCCGAACAGCAGCGCGAGCAGCGCGGCGAGGAAATAGTTGCGGCCGGTCATCGCGGCGGCGCTAACGCCGGTTCTGCTCGCGTTCAAGCGCGGCGCGGGCCTCCATCTCGATATCCTGCGCGCGCAGCCAATCCGGGGTGCCTTGCGGCAGGCCGATCTCGGCCGCCTGCGCGCTGCGGATCGCCATCGCGTATTGCCGGCTCATCACCTGCTGTTCCGCGCTGGCGAGGCGTGCGCGCGGCATGTCGCCTCGCGCCGCATAGACCACGCCGAGCTGATACCAGGCGAAGGGATTGTACCGGTCGCGCGCCACGGCGGCGCGCAGCACGCGCTCCGCCTCCTCGTAATGCGCCGCATCTTCGGTCGCGATCAGCGCGTGGCCGAACATCGCGGCGATCAGCGGCTCGTTGCGCGTCAGCCCGGTCGCCTCGCGCAGCGGCGCGAGCGCCTCTTCGGGCTGCCCCGATTCAAGCAGGACCTGGCCCTTGAGCTCGAGGAAATAGGGGTCGTCCGGCTGCATGGCCAGCAGTGCGTCGGCCTCGGTCAGCGCGCGCTCCATCTGCGCGTCCTTGTGCCAGGCATAGGCGCGGGCGTAGCGGGCCGGAATTCCGGTCATCGTCTCGGGAAAGGCCTGCAAGGTGCGCTGCGGGGTCTGCTGATAACCGAACAGCTTGGCCTTCACCCGCTCGAACCGGGCCTGCAGCGCCGCGTCGTCGGGCGCGTCCCATGCAGGATCGCGCGTGTAGACTTCGCGCAGACGTGCGATGCGATCGCCCGACAGCGGGTGGGTGCGGCCAAACGCCACCTCGTCGTCCTGGCTGTAGCCGTAACGGAATTCCTGGTTCTGCAGCTTGCCGAAGAACGCCAGCGAGCCGCGGCCCGAGATTCCGGCGTTCGACAGGTATTCCGCCCCTGCCGCGTCGGCCGAGGATTCCTGCACCCGGCTGAACGCGAGATACTTGCCCATCGCCGCCTGCTGCCCGGCCATCATCACGCCCATCGCCGCCTCGCCCGCGCCCGCAAGCGCCGCGCCGACACCGAGCAGCAGCGAGAGGATCGAGATATTGGTCGCCGCGCCCGCGCCTTCGGAGTGGCGGATGATGTGTCCGCCGGTGATGTGGCCCAGCTCGTGGGCGATGACGCCTTGCACTTCGTTGGCGGTGTCGGCGGCGTCGATCAGGCCGGAGTGGATATAGACCGCCTGCCCGCCCGCCACGAAGGCGTTGATCGAACTGTCGTTTATCAGCACGATATCGACGTTGCCCGGCTGGAGCCCGGCGGCCTCGACCAACGGCGCGGCCATGTCGTTCAGCAGCGCCTCGGTCTCCGCGTCGCGCAGGATCGACTGCGCCGCGACGGGTTGCACGGCCAGGCAGATGGCCGCGATCAGCGCGAGGAAGCGGGCGAGGAATTGCATGCCGGGCTACGCTAACGGTTCGCGGGCTGAACCGCCAATGAAGATCGCCGTGCTGCGTAGGCTTCCTCCTGCGCGCGCAGGAAGCCGAGCACCGCGCGCTTGACCCGCGCGTCGCGGTCGAACGGACGGGCGAGCGCCATCACGATGTCCTTGTGATCCATGCCCGCGAAGACGTCCGACTGCGCCGGATCGCCCGCCGCGGCCTGCGCCTGCACCAGCGCGCGGGTGTTGCGCGGGCGCACGATCGTATCCTCGTCGCCGGTGAGCAGCAGCAGCGGCGGCGCGCCGGCTCGCGCGAACGTCACCGGCTGGGTCTGCGCGGGCGTGGCGACGTGGCCGAAGGCGTTGCGGCTCGAATCCTTGTCGAACGGATAGAAGTCGTACGGCCCGGCAAGCCCGATCGCTCCGGCGATCGCGCCGTCCGGCAGCCCCGCGCGTTCCAGCCCCACGCGTTCCAGCCATTGCGGGTCGAGCGCGAGCATGACCGCATTGTAGGCTCCCGCCGAATGCCCCATCAGGTAGATGCGCGCCGGATCGCCGCCCAGTTCGGCGGCGTGGTCGCGCGTCCAGCGCACCGCTGCGGCGCTGTCTTCCAGCATCGCGGGATAGCGGCCTGCTTCGTTCAGCCGGTAGCCGGCGACGACCACCACGAAGCCTTCGGGCGCGAAGTTGCGCGCGACGAAGGCGTAGTCCTCCGGTCGCCCCGAATGCCAGCCGCCGCCGTGGAAGAACACGAGCACCGGCAACGGCGTGCCGTCGTCGCGCCCGGCGGGGCGCCAGGCGAACAGGTGCTGCTGCGGATGGTCGCCATAGGCCACCGGTCCGGCGGCGAGCTCGGCGTCGCCGCGGGTGAACAGGCTGTCGATCCCGTCGAGCAGCCCCACCGCGTCGCGGCTCGTCGCCCAGAACCACGTGCCGACGAGCGCGGCGGCGATCAGTGCGACGACGATCAGCGCCCAGCCCATGATCCCCGGCCTCCGTTTGGTGCGTGCCATGCGTTCTTTCTCCCCCTCCCGGCCGCTCAGGCGCTCTCGTGCGCGGTTTCGACCGTCTCGACGATCCTTGCCGCGTCGCGGTCCGCCTTCAGGCCCGCGACGCGCAGGAACTCCCGCCCCGTATCGTAGCTCTCACCGAGCCACAGGGGAACGCCCGCCGCCTCGATCGTCGCCTTGCTCGCCAGCTCCTCGGGCGACAGCGGCGCGCCCGCGGCGGTGCGGATGAACACCGCCGCCACCCGGCCGAGGTTGTGCGTCACGGCGTCGGCGTAAGCGGGCAGGTCGCCCTGCGTATCGTCGCCGATCAGCGCGAAGCGTATGTCGGGATACATCGCCAGCAGCGCCTCGATCGCCACGCGCTTGTGCTCGCCATGCCCCGAGGCACCGAGTGTTGCGCGGTCGAACCCCCAATCGCGCAGCAGCAGCGGGCCGAGCGGGAGCTTGCGGCTGCGCAGGAAGGCGACGAGGTAGGAAAACAGATTCCACGGGCTCGACGAAACGTAGAAGAACGGGCGGTGGGTGGCCCGAACCGCGTCGCCCGCATGGCCTTGCCCCGCCAGCACCGCGCCGCCGCCGAGCGCACTGTAGAACGCGTCGACCCCCGGCACCGCGATCCGTTCGTCGGGCAGTTGGGCGAGCACGCGGCGCCAGTTGCGCGCGATCTGGCGGAAGCCGCCGGTGATGCCGGTTTCCACGATCGTGTCGTCGATGTCGGATATGACCGCCAGCACGGTGTCCGCGCCGGGAACGAGCACGTGCCCCTCGACGGATTGCGGCCCTTCGCGGTTGAGCCAGTGAAGACAGACGATCTCCCACGCGGGGTCGGCGGGCAGCGGCCAGTCGAGCTCGAGGTCGATATCGAAGCGGACGAAGCCTTCGCGGTCGGTGGTTCCGCGATGTTCGCTGCGGCGGCCATCGAGCGACTTCAATTCCAGCACGACATCGAGCCCGGGTACTTCGCGCGAAGCGAACTGCGCGAGCATCGTGCGCATCGCCTGGATTCTGCCGCCGCGCTCGAAGCCGGGCTTGCCCGATCGCAGCGCACGGGCGGCGATCACCAGCCGGCCGGTGCTGCGATACCCGAAATAGGGCTGGAGGCGGACGGGCTGACCGGAAAGGAGCACCATCCGCGGCAGGCTAGCGCGCTCTTGCCGCGCGGGATAGCCCCGATCGTGCCGCGGCGAGCCTCAGGCGACGAGGCGGCGCGCGGCGCGCTCGACCAGCGCGGCGTCGTCGGACACCTCGCCGAGCACGACTACTTCGCCCGATTCCATCCGGCGGATGACCACCACGCCGAATTCCTCGCCTTCGCGCTCGATGTCCTCGAACCCGAGCGGCGCGATCGCGCGCAGCTTGCGGGCGAGCACTTCGCGCGGGGTTTCGGCCTCGGCCTTGCCGGCATCTTCGCGGCGAAGCTGGCGCTCGGCCTTGACCACGCCCTTGAGCCCGCCCTCGGCGTGCAGGAGGAAATCGGCGAGCCCGCCGCGCTGGATGCCGAGGCGATGCGCGTGGCCGAGCACGGCCGCGTATTCGGTAAGCCGCGTCTTGTCGTAATCGGCCCCGAACACGAGCTTGACCACCGGAGTCATCGGCGCGCGATCCTGCACGGTGAGGCCGCTTTCGGCGACCAGTTCGGCGAAGGCGCGGGGCGATTCCTGCGCCGCGCAGCTGAAGTCGTAGGCGCGGCCGACCGCGTCGTAGAGCGCGGTGCGGCTGCGATCCTCGCAATTGCGCGCGGCATGGGCGCATTCGCGCGCGGCGGCGAGGCTGTCGTGCAGCCCCAGCGGCGCGCCATCGTCCACGGCGGGCGCGAGCGGCGCTGTATATTCCGCGTCGGGTTTGAGCGGGATCGCGTAAGGCTTCTTCGGGGTCGACTGGCGCGCGATCATTTCAGCCATGCCCCAGCCGCCGCGCGGCGCGTCGGGTTCATCGTCCTCTTCGTCGTCATCGGACGCCGCTTCGCCGAACGAGGGCGCGGGGTAGCCGGGTGCATCGGCAGCCTCGCCGGCAGCGGGCAGCGGGACGACCGTGCCGCCGTCGCCGGTCGGACCGTCGGCCCAGTCGGTCACCGGGTCGGGCGCGCGCGCGGCTTCCTGGACAGTCTCGTCCTCGGCCTCGTCGCGGTCGAGCGCCTGATCGATTTCGAGCATCAGCTCGTCGGTGGTGTGCTGGTCGGCGAGCTGCTTCCAGTTGATCACGCCGTAGATGAAGTCGATCGTGTCGTCGTCGCTCGAAAACGGCAGCAGGATCCCGCGATAGAGGATCGTCGTGCCGCGCTGGTTGACGAATTCGGCCTCGAACCCGATCGGCGCCTGGTTGGCGAGAATCTGCAGGTAATGGTCGGTGATGCGGCTCAGCAGCGATCGTGCGGGCACGTCGGCGAGCGATTCGATCTCGGCGTCCGCGCCGCATTCGACCGCCAGTTCCGCGCCGAGGAAGGGAACCGCCGGATTCTCGATGCCCGAGGTGAAGTCGAGCAGCACGCTGTAGGGCCCGAAGTCGGGCAGCGCGGAAGGGTCGAGGTCTTCGATCGAGGGGAAATTGCGTTCGTCGAGCAAGCTTGCCCAATGGTTGTAGGCGCGCACCTGCATGCGCCGCTCGTCGGTGCCGATCGCGGTGGGCGGCGGTTCGCGCGAGACGTCGTCGTCGGCATAGTCGTCGTCGCGATCGTCGCTGCCGTACGCCGACGAATCGAAGTTGCCGCGCAGTGTGTCCATTGCTGTCTCGAGCCCCCGAAGCGGTGTTTCACAGGCCGTTTTGGCGCGACGTGGTAAACTTACCGTTAAGTCGCGCCGATCGGATCGGTAGGGCGACGCCGTGACGTCAGAGCATGTAGCGCATGTGGATCGTCTGGGTGGTGGCGCGCCCGCCCACTTCGAACGCGGCGTCGTCGAAACGGGGCGGGCCGAGGCGCACCTTGGCGTCGCGCGAGAAGCCGAAACCCTCCTTCGGCATCATGCCGAGCGCGCGGTCCGCCTTGCCGTTGGCGTTCTCGTCGTGAAGCAGGGCGATCGCGTAACGGCCGGGGGCGACGCCATGGAAGGTGAGCCTCAGCGGCCCGTCCTCGCGCGCGGTCACGGTGGCGCTGTGCGCGCCGGCCACCCCGCGACAGCGCGGAAAGCGATCGGCGTCGGTCGTCATGCACGCGCGCACCACGCCCTCGTCCGAGCGCAGGCCGCTGATCTCGACCGTGACCTCGGCGCCTTCCGGTGCGGCCTGCGGCGCGCCTGCGCCGAGCGCGAGAGGCGCGGCGGCCGCGAGCGTCAGTGCGAAAAGGCGTCGCTCAGGCCGCGGTCGGTGCCGCACAGGCGATCCCAGAAGCGGAAATAGAGCCCGTAGTTGCATGCGTATTGCTCGTGATGGCGCTGGTGGTGGCTGGCCGTTATCAGCCAGCCCCCCAATCGGGAATGAACGATTGCGCGCGGGAACATCTCCCACCCCATGTGATTCGTCACCCCCATCACCGTCATGATCAGCAGCACGAGCCCGAGCACCGCGACGTGGACCGGGATCAGGAACACCAGCGCGGGGATCACCACCGCGCCGGTCAGCGCCTCGAGCGGGTGGAAGCTCATCGCCGCCCAGGCGGTCGGCGGGCGGCTCGCATGGTGCACCGCGTGCGCCGCGCGGAACGGGCGCGGGCGGTGCATCCAGCGGTGCGTCCAGTAGAACCAAGTGTCGTGCGCGAAGAGGTAGAGCAGCAGCGAGAGCGGCAGGTACCAGAGCGGCCAGTCGCCGGCGTCGGTGTAGATACGGGTCCAGCCGCGCTCCTGCCAGCCCCAGGCGACCACGCCCGCCGGAACGCCGTAGATCGCGGCCGAAGCGAGCGACCAGCCGATCTCGCGCTTGATCTGCGGGCCGAGCCCGGCGTAGCGCCCGGGCCGCACGCGCTCGGTCGCCCAGGCGAACGCGCCACTGGTGGCGAGATAGCGCAGCGCGACGATCGCGGTCATCGCCAGCGCGGAAAGGATGATCGCGGTGGTCATCGCCCGTGCCTTATGCCGCAGCGCACGGGCGCGCGACAGGGCCTTGTCGCTACTCGGGCCGGCCCCACGGCGCGCAGGCCGGATCGACGCCCACGAGCGAGCGGCGCAGCGCGGCGCGCGCCAGCCGTTCGACCTCCACCTTGCGCCGCGCCGGAGCGAGCGGATGCGACGGCGCGGGGCGGACGATCTCGGCATCGTAGCCGTCGGCCACGATCACCCCGCAGCAGTCGGGCCGGAAGTCGGCCAGTTCGAGCGGCGCGCGGTCGAGCGAGAGCGGCAGGCCCCAGTAGAAGCGATCGCAGAAATCGAGATAGTCGGGCCACTTGCCGTCGCCGAGCAGGTCGGCGCGGCTGACCTTGATCTCGACGATCACGATCCGGCCCTTGGGATCGATCCCCATCAGGTCCGCCCGGCGCCCGTTGCGCAGCGGCATTTCGGGCAGGCACCAGATGTCGTTGCGCGCCAGCAGCCGGCAGATCCCGCGCGCGACGTCGGCGGCAAGGGGGGAGGCAAACGGAGCGGTGAGCGACTCGTCAGGGCGCTCGGCGAGATTCGGGGCAGTCATCGCATCCGAATGGAACAGATCGGGAACTTGGTCAAGCCGCCGGAGCGTTGTCAGGCGCTGCGCCGCGGCCCCATCGCCCCCACTTCGGGCGCCAGCGCGAGCAGCGCGTCGCATGCCACGCGGTATTCGCCCCACAGCGCGCGCGCCGGCGCGGCGGCGTCGTGTCCGCGCGCCTTGACCGCGAGCAGCGCGGCGAGCCCGGGCTGGAGCATCGCGCCGAGGTCCGTGAGGCCTTCGCGCGCCAGCGCGAGCCGCCATCCGCCCGCATCGGCGATCGCGGCGGCGAAGTTGCGCTCGGCCGGGCCCGGCCGGTCGGCTTCGACTCCGGCGAGCAGCGCGACCGCCGCGCCCGCGTCACGCATCGCCGACCACTGCGCGCTCAGCGACACATCGCTGCGCGCGGGCCGGGGGCTATGGTCGGGAAGAATCGGCTCGTTCACGGCCGCCTGCCTAGCGCGGCGCCGCTTGCCAAATCGCTAATGCCCGATACGGGCGACGCCGCAGGCAAATTCGGCTGGCGCCCCCGCCGCCCCTTTGCTAAGCGCCGCGCGCTCCGAAGCACCCGTAGCTCAGCTGGATAGAGCGCTGCCCTCCGAAGGCAGAGGTCACAGGTTCGAATCCTGTCGGGTGCGCCATTTCTGACGAAGTAAGGCATTGATAGGTCTTGATTTCCTTAGGACCATCGGAAGCCGGTTCCCACATTTGCACCCTCAGTAGTTCGCCCTTGCGATCATCGAATTGATCGTGGCTGGCGTTTTAATCGCGATCCCGCCATCCGCGACTGGGAGGAATTCGCACATGCAAGGTAATCGTTCGTCAGTAGCGGGCTTCTTCGCGTTCATGGCAGCTCGCGAGCAGCTCCGGATCCGGAAGGAATCTGGGGAGCCGTGGCCCTGGTCTGAGGATAATATTCTCAATACGTACAAGTTCACGAACGTGAAGAGAGAGAATGACCGCACTACCCAGTGGATGCGGCGGTATTGGACTCGTCCAAACGAAGATCGCCCCGAGGGTGAAATTATCTTCAACTGCGCGTTGTTCCGATATTTCGGCACGTCAGAATTTGCTGCAGCAGTAGGATGGCAGAGGGAATGGAAGCCCGATCGTTGCATCGCCATCGCCAGCGAGCGCGCGACCCGGAAAGAGCGCGTCTTTACCGGCGCCTATATCGTACCGACGCTCGGCCACCGCGGGCCCAAGGCGGAAGCTGTCTGCAACCTAATCCTCTCACCTCTATGGGAGCGCCGCGAAGTGATCGCTAGAGTCGCGCTAGAGACGAGGCGTTGGGAACCAGTTGCTGTCGAAATGAGGCGACTGCCAGGTTTCGGTGGCACGGGCTTCATGGCGAAGGAGGTGCTTCAGGACGTAATGCATACTCGCGTGCTAGCAAACGCCCGCGACCGTAACACTTGGTGCCCCGCTGGCCCAGGTGCACGACGAGGACTCAACCGGGTTCATGGCCGACCTGTGGGACGCGCGTTGGGCGAAGCGAAGCTCCTATCGGAGATGATCGCACTTCTGGAAGCCTCTGAGTCCGCGCTACCATCCTTCATGCCCGAATTGGAACTGCACGACATTCAGTTCCAGCTTTGTGAGTACGACAAATATGAAAGGGTTCGGCTGGGTGAGGGGCGTCCGAAATCCCGTTATGTACCCCCGAGCCCCTCCGCGATGCGGGTGACTGAGCCGTCAGGAAGTATCTGAACAAACGCGAATACAATTGCGACGAACGTCGCCAAAATGATGAAGCCGTACCAAATGATGTTGGCTCGGCGTTCCGTCGCTTCCAGCCGCTCAGAGATGCGCTGTATCGATTGCACCTCTCTCGCTACGTCTGAGACCAGCTTGGTGGAGATTTCGGTTTGCGGAAAGGTGTTCGTCTTGAAGTACTTCGGGTCATTGTCACCGTCGATGTCGGCGATCCATAGCAAGAAGAGGGGATCTCCGCGCGCGATGTGGATCGGGGACGGACCCGCGTTAAACACCGAATATATCAAGTGGCCCTCAAAACCGGGATCGACGTGAAAGCCCGATACGTTGATTAAACCCTTGAATTTGATTCCCGACTTGAGCGAGATAAATCCCATAACCCGCGCCGGTATCCGGACCTTTTCCTCTGTTAAAAGAAAAGCGAACTGTCCGGACGGAATGACGAATGATTCCCCCCTCCCTCGAACTGCCTGCAGGGGTTGCTCGATTAGCGCCCTTCGACGGAGAGACTTCTTTGTATTGCGGCGCAGCACGGACCCAAACTCAGGCGTGACGTAGTACTCCTCACCCATGGTGAGAGTGTATGCATTGCAATCAATCTGCTCGAGATTGAACGGCTCTACAATCCCAGAATCGGGAATCTCACTGGCAAGTTTTGAGCCGCCCCAGAATGCCACAGGAGGCTATAGCCGCCCATAAAAGATGGATTTCTCTTTCACCGGCTGTAGCCGTGCGGCAATCAGATCCTCCACGCTCCACCCTTTCGAGACTGCGTACGAAATTGCTTGCGAGAGAAGTTCCAGCACCGACTCCGAAATGCGCTCCCGGAACGGGAAGGCCTCCAGGTGATCCATCTTTTCGCAGGCGGCGGCCATACGACCGGCCGCGATCGTGATAGTCTTGGACAAGTCGACACGCGTGGCGTTAAATCCGAGCATGTTGTGGTGATCAGATATCCGGAGATTCAGGATATTCGCTGACGAGATGGCGATCACGACAATGTCGGTAACCAGCCGCTTGACAGCCTCATCCTCCGGCTCCTCAGCAAGGTTGCCGGCGTATTTGGCGAAATGCAGTGCCATATGCTTCAGGCGATCCTGCACAGTCAGGCGGGCAATCTCGCGATGATACTTTTCATCATGCTCGAACTGCTGCCACTGCAAACGGTCCAAGGCTGCGACATCCAAGCCGGCGATGTCGCCTTCTCGCTCGATGGTCGTATGGATAGTCATCACTGTGCTCCCAGGCCACCAAGGCGGGGCAAATGACCCAACTGGCATGCCCTGTATGTGCGCAACGCGCAAAAAATTAACTCGTGCCCGTCTCGGAATCAATATGATTCCGAGCTGAATCCCCAAGACATCCTTCCAGCCAGCGATCCTCAAGTTCCGCGCGAAAAAGGATCGTGGCCGCGTGGCCAAGAGCCAGGCCTGCCTCCACCGCACGCTCCTCAAAGGCCTGCCTAAGTTCGCCAGTGGACTGGTGTCCGGTAACGCGACCGCCACGTTCGGCTGTCGTCACTGCGCCTTGATAGCACTTTGCGAGATCACCCAGTCGCTTGAGCCGCAGCTCCCGCTGGACCAGCAGATTAGCCAAGCTGCTTTCGGTAATCAGGAGGCTGGAAACATAGTCCTGAAATTGAGCAAACTCCTCGGAACGGAGATTACCGCCAATCTGAACCATCTATCACAGCCCCCGCCGCGTTACGCCACGATAGTCGCAAACTTATGCTGATTCGTCCAGCAATCTGAGGGCGCTTGTCGGGCTCAAAGGATCGGCTCGGCCTGCATCGGTCTAGTATGTGAGACCGACACCCAATCGCCGGAAAAATCTCTGACCTACCCCTTGCGCCGCCGATTGCCGGATCGTCACACTATTGGCCATCGATAGGAGATGGCGATGTCGAATGGGTCGGACGCGGGGAGTAGAAAATTCGTGGTGATGCGGTTCAAGCGCATCAAGACCTGGGGGCACGTCTACCACGTCCGCCGCCACAACACGCGCGAGATGGAATGCCGGCATCTGGAGGAGGGCGCTCCGCCGCCGCGGCTGATCGCAGGCAGCGCTGACGTCGCCGGCAATATCCTAAAGGTCCTCGATCGCTATCAGGTGAAGCCCAAAACCGGCCAGGTGTTGGCGCTGGAGTTTGTCATCTCGGCGTCGCGTGAGGTGTTCGAGGGGCTCGATAAGGCCGAGTACGACCGAAAGCTGTGGCAGTTCATCGTCTGCGCTGCCTTCGCTTTCGGCGAGCGGTTCAAGATCAGCGGTCAGACCGTCTCCATGGCGCTGCACGAAGACGAGCGGACACCGCACCTGCACGTTGTCGTGGTTCCGCTTGTCCATGAGCCCGACAACCGCAGGACTGACAAGCGGCCGGTCTACCGGCTGTCTGCCAAGCGTATCATCGGTGGGCGCGGCGATATGGCCCGGGAGCAGACCCGGTTTGCATCGCATTTCGAGCGGCTGGGTCTCGAGCGCGGCAAGCATCGATCAGGCGCTCGGCACGTCAGCAATCGTGAGCACGAGGCCAGATTGGAAACCGCCCGACAGGGGGCTTTGGCCGAACAATCGCAGTTGCAGATAGAGCGCGAGAGGGTCTCCGCGACTGAGGATCGGCTTCGGACTGAGCGGGATGCGCTGGCCGCAGATAAGAAGCGGATCGCTCAGGAACGACTTGCGATTGCAACTGAGCGGGTGCGGCTGAAAGAGGAAGGTGAGCGGCTGGAAGGCGAGCGTGCGGCTACGGCCTTGCAAAAAACGGAGGCCGAAGAGCTCAAGCGACGCGCGATCCGGCGAACGGAGGTTTTGCGCGATCTGCTCGAGGCTGGTGAGCGCCTTCGGGACTATGTTCTTGCGCTACCGGCGCACCGGAAGATGCCTCAGCTGGAAAAGGCGCACGAGATGTCTGTGCAGCTCGAGGAGGCCAGCAGAGTGGCGGCCGAGGATGATGCTTGGCTGACGACAGCGCTAGCACATCGCGTCGGGAAGCTTCAATTCACAAGCCGCTGATTACCGGTGGCGGAGGTCGACTTAGACGGGCGTGGGGAAGCAATACACCGTCCCTTCCTTGCAAAGACACCAAACCTTCGGACGCTCAGAACTGTCGCTGACGATCCGCCAGGTATCGAAGTGCACATAGTTCTCAAACGGCTGTGGATCGCGCTCAGCGAGAGGGTCATCGGCGAACAAGGATACCCACTCACGGTCTCTGAAGCCCATCTGGTCGCCAATCGTCCCGCAGAATTCCAAACCACCACCGCCCATACGCACCATTCCTGCCTGATAGGCTTCCGGATCCCTCGTAAATGGAAGCTCGATCTCGAGCCGAACATCTTTCACGATTGCCCCGATCCATCGCTCCAACTTGGATGCCTGAATAATATCCCAGCCATGCTCACCATTCAGAAAAATTGCCTGCCTTGCATCGCCAGTACCGAATATGAGCAATGGGTTCTCAGGCTCTCGACGGAGAAAGACCAGCGACCAACTGGGCGCCGTTGCGACCGAACCGATTGATACATCAGATGCGGCCAGAAACATTTCCATCTCCCTTTGAAATAGCAGAACTGCGCAACACCACTCGATCACGCAACCCCATGACAATCATCCGTTCGTTGCTGGGTACGCCTCAGTGATTCACTTGACGTCTCACGATTGCCTCTTCCAGTCTAGGAGCGAAGGGGGAACGCATGATCGATTTTCAGAACGGTTCGGTTTTCAAACTCAAGCAGAACGACGAGTACGCCGCCCGCGTGGGTGACCTGCTGCTGCCGGGCGAGAAGATCGTCGGCGCCTTTAAGGCCCTGCGAGACGGGATCGTTTTTACCGACAAGCGGATCATCGCGGTCAATGTGCAGGGGATCACGGGTAGGAAGAAGGATTTCACATCGCTGCCCTACAGCAAGATCGTGGTGTTCTCGGTCGAAACCGCAGGGTCGTTCGATCTCGACTCCGAATTAGAGATGTACTTTTCTGGCTTGGGGCGGGTGAAATTCGAGTTCACGGGCCAGACCAACGTAGTCGAGATCGCGCGGCTCATTGCAGGGTATGTGCTCTGAGCCATGGACGGCAACGGGTCTGCTCCACCGCCGCATCCTACCCGGTTGTAGGTAATGGGCGTCGCCATGCCATTAGTGTCATTAGTGCCAAATCAACCCGATCGCCCCCACGCTATCGCTAATTGCTTCAAGCTGCGATCGTCACCGGCGGCGACACGATCACGTATGCGATGATGTTCACATCGTCCTCACTCAAATCGTTCCTTTCGAGATAATCGGAGATGACGTCGTCAGGAGAATGACCTTCTTCGACAATCACCTGCTTCCATGGCTTGTCGTTGACGGCAGACTTGGCCTCCAATGCCGCTATGCGATTGATCAGGCGCATGGTCTCGCCCCTCCTTTTTTCATCTTTAGATCCTGAAGCTTGGCGATCAGCGCCAAGTCGCTTTCGACGGGGCGATCCGATGGCGAGCCGTCCTCCAATCGAATTACTATCGCTTCGAGCTGGTCCAATTCCGGGTTGCTCAGACGATTGAGGACAGGCGCCCAGTTAGAAGCAGTCCAGCCGGCCTCGAGTGCGTGAAGGCGATTCCTCAGGCTGCGCATGGAATGCTCGCAATGATGCGCCGAAATGCTCCTGCGGCAATGTGGTTGCGCCACTCCGGGTCGAACGACCGATCGAGCAGTTCGATCTCTTCGCACACACCGATAAGCTGTGTTGTCAGCTCGGTGTCGGATAGGTGCGCCAGCAGCTGGTCACCTCGACGACTCTCCAGAGCGATGATGCGCCCTTCCAGTTTCTTCATCACTTTGCCTCCAGTGCAGCAATCCGGCTTTCGAGATCGCAGGCCTCCACCAGCGCCTTGTGCGCGGTGAGCAATGACATCACACGCCCCGCCTCATCGGGCGTGACCTCCCCGGCCGCGACAGATCCCAACAATGCGGCAGATGCGGCCAGCGCGTCTTCGGCCGTCTTGATTGACGGCAATGCGAATGAGATCGGTGCGTCTCTACGCGGCGGGGCAATTCGGTCGAGGCAGAGCCGGAGAGCGGGCCCATCACCGCCGAGAGCCATCTCGATTGCCTTGCGTGTCAGCCCCTCGTGCTCGCCTTCGAGCAGCGCCTCCACCGCCAATGTGGTTTTGTGCCGCGAACCCTTTCGAGAACCGCCCAGGCTATTGCCCGGCGCAAAGGTCCCATCCGATTTTCTGCCGTCACTTTTCGGTGTCTTGCCCACGATCAGCTCCTCGCCATCCCGCCGATCGCCGGCGCATCGTAGTAGTCATCGAACCCGGCGTGCAGGTGACCATCATGAACCAGCAACCGCGCCTTTGGATCGTAACGGCGCACGCGCGCTTTCAACCAGGCGAGGGACTTGCCGGGCGGCGGCAGCATGTCGAGCGCTGCGCCTTCCAGATGCTCGCTGTTCTTCGCTGGGTTATAGCCGCGAGCACGCAGGCTCTCGTTGTATTCCGGCGAGCGATAGCCCGAAGTGAACCTGATGCCGGGAATTCGGGCCTCGAGCTCCGCCTTCACATCGCGGGAGGCAACAGGGGTGCCCGGCCATTGCTCCCCGCCAACTGACGAACCTGGCCGTTCATCCTCCTCGGCGCTGTCAGCACTATCGCCATCGCCGAAAAGACGCTCCCGCGCGTCTCGACGAGCCGCGGACACCGCCTTTTGCGCTTCTTTCGCCTTGGCTTCGCGATCCAGTCCCGCCCACTCTTCGGAGGCGATCAGCTCGCGAATTGCATCGTGGGCGCCTTTACCCGCCATCTCTGAATAACGATCATACTCTTCGGTCGAGAGTTCCTCGCCACCAACCGTCCTCGAGGGATAGCCTGGCGCATATCCGACCTGAAGCAATTCGAGGTTCACCGGATCATGGCGTGCGCGGGAGCGGTAGGCCGGCGACAGGAAACCGGCGTCATAAGTGACCACCTCGCCCCAGATGTCCCTTCGCGGCGTCAAGTCGTCGCGCAAGCCGGGAATGCGGTTGGCGACGGCTTGCCCCCACCCTTCGACTTGCCGTGATGTCGGATCCATCGATCTGGCAACACCGGCGACACCGGCTGGAACCGTCAGTGACCCGACGAGGCGCTCGAGCATGTTATCGGTGTAACGACCCGGTTCATCCAGCGCAGCGACGAGATCGGAAATCCCCGATAGCCACGTCTTGCTCGACAGGTTGCCGATGATCGACGCGACAAGAAGCGTGTGCTTCTCGCTCTTCTCGCGCTCGCTCATCCCGTCTGGCAGTGTCGCCATGTCGGCTGCAACGCCGAGCGTCATCGCAAACGGATCGAGCCGTTTGTAGCTGTAGTAGGTGTCGCCGATCTTGACCGAATACTCCTGCCAGCCCTCAGCACGCAGCAATCGTGCCTTTTTCGCATCCGATGGCAATGCGCCTGTAATGTGGCCTTCCAACGCAGCCTCGTAGACGGCCATGCCGAAGCCTGTCCCGAGCATCGCCTTCGCAATCGCGACATCTCGCCGGGCGCCGCCAGCCTTGAAGTCGTCCCGCCAGCGTTTGACTAGCGGAGCAACGGGGGAGCGCTCGGCCGCAAACTTAAGGATATTTGTGGGCGTCCTCACGAATGGCAGGAACAGCTTCGCGACGATGTTCTGTTGAGACGCATTCGAGATGCTCTGGGTGAACGGATCCAGCTTGTTCTGGAAGGTGAGATACCGGCCATAATCCGATGCCTCGTCCAGCATTTCGTCGGTAGGATTTTGCGAAAGCTCGGCGATGCGCGCCTTTGCGGATTCACCTTTCAATCCCTCTCCATGCGCCTTACGAACCGCCATGCTGTTGATGGCCATCCTCCGCGCCATGCCCTTGAATAGTTCATCCTCGGCCGTGAGCAGCCGAGTGGGCACGCGGATGACTTCACCA
The DNA here is from genome assembly GCF_041912895.1 of Pelagerythrobacter sp. Classification (NCBI taxonomy): domain Bacteria; kingdom Pseudomonadati; phylum Pseudomonadota; class Alphaproteobacteria; order Sphingomonadales; family Erythrobacteraceae; genus Pelagerythrobacter; species Pelagerythrobacter sp. The sequence goes on from NZ_JAYSGI010000002.1 coordinate 403,443, forward strand.
ACGACACCGGGGATGGCTTTGTATTCATCGCCCTCGACCTTCGAGACGTAGTCGGACGCCTCGCCCGTGCGGATCGCGCGGGCCATTAGCTTCGCACCCTCTTTCGCGCCCTGGATCAAACCGAAAGCACGTGCGCCGACCTCGCTGGCGACCACCCTGTCCACCGGATCGCGACTTGCAATCTGCCGCGCCTTGCCAATGACAGATGCCGCTGCATGCTCAGGTATCTGCGCCATCGAAGTAAGCGTGTTCGACGTCATGTTGACCACGTGCGTTGCCGGGTTCGACAGCAGGAAATTGATGTAGAGTTCGCCGATGCGGCGCCGCCACTTGGGCTTGGTCAGCTTGCCTAGTTGAGTGCTGAATTTGCCGGTGCCGACTTCAGCAGCTTCCAGCAGCAGGTCGGCTGCGTCCTGCAGGTTCTCTCGACCTCCACCGCCGCGCACCAGTGCATTCAGCATCTCACCACGAACCCTGCGACTATCCGCCGGCATCCGAAACTGTTGTAGCGCTCGGCCAGCCTCGGCAGTCGCACCGGACACCTGTTCCTGAATTGCCGATGCCCGAACAAGCGCCCGGCGAAACTCGGCCATCAGCTCGTCCCCCGGCTCCTCCAACTGGGAGACACGCTTCGCTATATTGTGCAGTTCATTGTAGGATTTAGCGAGGATCTGTCGCGCGGCCAGCGCTTCCTCGGCGTTGAATGCCTGCCCCTCCCTCCGCGAAAGCAATTGATCAGCCGTCATACCGAGCTCATCCGCAAGGCGCTCGGTTTCGGCTTGAGTAATCCTCCCGCGAGTAGCCGCGTCAAATCCTCCCATCGCATTGTGAGAGGTTTTCAGCGCCCTGCGAATATCTTGTGGAGAGTCGAGCTTGGTCACGTCGATATTGCCGACGCGCTGGATAGCTTCGCTCGGCCACTCTTCGTAGGCGACGACCGGAGGGAACGGCTGGCCTTGATCGGCAGACGCGGCGGTGTCGTCGTAAACAGGCCCGCCGACTTCCTCCTGTCGCTGTTCGAGATCGTATCGGTTGGCCTGCATCGCGTAGAAGCGCTCGAGTTCCGGAATATCGTCCGGCAGGAACCTGCGGCCACGTCCACCATCGTACGTCTCGCGCAAAGCATCCAAAAACTGGTTCACGCTGGGCCGATCGGTCAGCTCGGGGAAGAAACCTGCCTCCCAGGCCTCAAAGGCGGCATCGTCGAGCGTCAGCCCTTCGTCGTTGAGCATTGGCCCGAAGCGCATTTCCTGCCCGACGAAATCGATTCCCTTCCGCGCGGCATTCGAAGTGATGCCCATTGCCGAGACTTCGCCGCCCTGGTCGACGAGCCCGCCTCGCGTGCGAAGCCAGCCGACCATATCCATCGGGCCAACCTTGGGGACCGGTGCGCCCATGAAGTTCTTGATCGTGGTGCGGGAGAGTTCGAACCGTTCGTTGGGCGCATGCGCCTCGATGAACCGGTCTGCGTCCTTGGCGATCGCCTCTTCAACTCCGTCGATAGTATTTGCCGGCAAGGGCAGCACGTCGCGTGGCTGGACGTTGGCAGCTGCGGCCTGCCGCTGTGCATCGTCGAGAGGATCGGAGAACCGGGTCGGGCGCACTGCTTGCACATCGAGATAATCGCGTTGGCGCACCGGCACCGACAAAGTGGGGGCGGGCGCGGCCTCCATGGCGATCGTCTGTTCGTTGACGATGCGGCCCGGCCAATCGCTAGCAGGCTGTGCACCGTCACCAACAACCTCAGACCGAGGAGTTGCCCGGCCGAAGCGGTCCTGAATAGCCCTGCCGGCCCTTCCAGCGAGCGGTGCAACCGCTTCTAGTGCTTTGCCACCAACTGCGTTGACGATTGCGCCGGTGGGAGCACCTATTGCTGCCCCTTTAAGCCGCTCAGGCACGCTGCCATCGGTGCCAAGAAATCCCTCGGCACCACCATAGACGGCACCGACCCGGGCAAGCTGCGGAACAGTGCGGGCGCCAGCCCCATACGGGATTACGAAGCCCGAGGTGATGGCCCCGCCGATTTCACCGACGGTCGATGCGGTCGGGTGTGCGTGCTCATCGCCGCGCAGGATGGCTTCGTTCTGATACTCGTTGTTCGCCCAGATATCGGCCAATCGTCGATCGCTGTTCCAGACATTCTCGCGACCGGGCGTGCCGCCTAAGGCATCGGCGACCGCGCCCAGTTCTCCAAGCCCACTTGCCACAAAGCCTTCGCCGAAGCCGCGAACACCCGCGCCCGTCGCGCCGTCGCCAAGCTCCTGCATCGCCAACGGAGTTTCGCCGTAGCTAGCCGCCACGGTGTAGGGCAGGCCCTTGGCCTTGCGCTCATCGCGATCCTCGACCCACGACGCTAGATATCCCGGCTCGAGCCTGAACCCCTGTGATTCCGCGAAAGCCGAAATCTCCTCGGCTGGCGCACCATCGAGCAGTCGCAGGTATTCCTGCTCGGCTTCGGGTCGCATGCCTTGAAGCGGCGTCGGCGTATCCCAGAACTGCGCAACGGTTTCACGTGGAGCAGAACCCTTGCGGAAGTCCGCCGGTCGTTGCGCTGCCGTATCATTCATCGGACCGAGTTGGTTGAGCCGAGCAAGGCGTTCGGCCTCCATGTAGTCGAACCGCCGTTTGTCATCGCCTTCCAGATATTCCGGAGCGGCGAGCGCATTCCCCGAACGGATCACAGCTTGCCCGGCGTCTCTTCCATCCAGCGACACCGGGCCCACCGTTCGGCCCCACGAAGTGCCGGCCACGTCATCGAGCGTCACGGCTGGCGCGTTGACGATCTCGCCTTGCAGCCAATCGCGCGATTGCTCCCCGATAGCCACTGCGTTGCCCTGGCGGTCGTAGCCAGACTGCCTCAATTCTGGCGCATCGACGCCCCAAAGCCGCACGCGGCCGTCGCCCGATCTTATCGTATCGCCGTCGACCGCAGTTGGATCCTCGAGCCGACCTGTTTCCACCGTCGTTGAGGGCCTTCGCTTCGGCTCGCGACTTGGCGGTCGTTGATCAGAATCAACAGCGCGACCCGGCCAATTTGCGGGTTCGGGATCGCTGACTATACGGCCTGGCCACCCGCTCATCGTTCACGCACCTGACCATCGGGTCCTCGATAAAGCGTGCCTGGTTTCAGCGCCTGAGCCTGGGCAACGGTCTTGACCGAGACGACCTTCGGCTTGCGGCCGCTACGAACGCGACTGTCGGTTATGTCCTGACCGCGGCGCTGGTTTGCCGATCGCTCACGATTGTTGCGGGCATACTCGGCAGCCCGCGTCTCGCGTGTCTCTATCATGCTGTCGGTGTTGCGGTCCGCACGAGCGTTGTCCGCCTCGATATTCGCTTCCTGCATGAACAGGCGCACCTGATCCTCGGCGTCTATCGCCCCGAGGCGAATTTCGCGCATCGATGCGACACCGGGAAATTTTGTCGGGAGGAACTGCGATACCGAAGCACCGAGCGGATCGATTCGACGCTGAATGTCGGCGACGGCATCACGGTAGCCCGCTTCATCAGACACACCGCCCAAGCGGCTCGCGGCGTAGCCGAAGGCGTCGCGCTGGAGCTTGAGCCGGTCCGTCGCGCGATCGCGCATCTCGCTGTCGATTTCGAATGCCCGCTTGGGGTCCGCCCGCAGCATCCGAATGAAAGCCTCGTCCTGTGCGGAGGTGGCCTGTCCGAGCGGCGAAAAGTCGATTTCCCCATCCCCGTCCAAATCGCGAGGGTCAGAACCCGGCATCGCCTGCGAAACCTGCGGCTGCGCGGGCGCAGGAGCCGACAGGGGCGCGAAAGCCTCGCCGAAGGTCGAACCCGACGCGGCAGGCGGCATAAGCGCATTCTGGGCCACTGGAGCGACAGGCTGGGGGACGCCCGGCAAGCCTGCCAGCGCATTTCCCTGCGGGCGGCCGGCTTGGAAATAATCCACCGTAGCCTGCCCGAACTGACGCTGGCGCTGCATCTCTTGCAGCCTGGCACCCGTTTGCGGGTCCAGTTCCATCACGGTCCTGTTTGCTTCGGGATCGTCGGGATTGATCGAGATTGCCGACATCGCCTTTCGGAGACGCTGATCCTCGCCAAACCGCTGACCGGCTGCAAATCCAGCCAGCGCACTTTGCCCGACCGCTGCCGGATCGTGGAGTGAAGCGAGCGCGTTTTGCATCAGATTCTCCCCATGCCTGCTAGTATGCCGACACCCTGTCCGAGCGCGCCGGTTATTCCACCAATCAGGGCATTGCTGTTATTCGCCCGCGCCACCGCAGCATTTGCCAGCGCATTGCCATTCGCCACCGCGAGATTGCCCGCGTTGTTCGCGTAGGTCGTATTGACGCCCGACATCGCATTCGCCGCCCCGCTGGTGAGGTTTTGCTGCTCGCCGAGCATGTTCCAATAGTTGCCGAACTCGTTGCTGGCGAAGTTCTGGCCGTATTCCTGAGCCGCCTTCATCGCGGCTCCGCTCTGGAGCGTGCCTGCACCGGCATAGCCGCTGTTGAGGGCGTTCATCCCCTCGCCGAGACGGAATTGGTAACCGGTCGAATTACGGAACACGTCGAACGCATTTTGCGCCGTCTGCTGAGCGGATTGCTGGGGGTTGGAGCCAGCGGCAGGCGCAGCGGCGGACGGCAGAGCGCGGCCCTCCTTCTGCCCGTAATTCTGGTAGTGCCACTGCGCATAGGCCTGCGGTGTGGCGAACGTGGAACGCTCGTCGTTATCGTCGAAATACTCCCGCGCCACATCGGGGTTGGCGGTAAGGTAGGCATCCCACTGGCCACCGGACCGCGCGCGGTAGCCGGACGTGTCGGGGTTTGCGCCCTGATACATCGCAAGCGCGTTGACCGGCTGATTGTTGTTTTCTGCCCCGGCGAGCCCGAGCAGCGCATTTCTCGCGTTCATCGCCGGAAGACCCGCGTTATAGATCGGCTGCTGTAGTGCAAGGTTCTCGCCCCGCGCCTGCTGCTGGGCAGCGATCGCCTTATCGTTCGCAGCGGTCTGCGCGTCCGTGCTGCGATTGATCGCCTTGCTGTTCTTGCTCGCGCCGATGGCCGACGCGCCCGCGCCGACAACTCCGACGCCGATTGCTGCTCCTATCGGCATTGCAAAACCTCCATTCCTTCCTGACCCAGCCCCAAGATTGCATCGCCCACATCAACGGCGACCGGGGCGACCGAAAGCAGTGTGATCGGTTGGTATCCGGCGAAGCGCGCCCACAAGCTGTAGAAGGCAGCGCCCTTGCCGGGTTGGCCGCGTTCGAACATCAGCAGTGAGGCACCCACGGCGCGCTCGTGCGCTGCGTCGTGCGGATGCTCCGGCAGGTTCGATCCCGCCTCGCGCTTCGCCGTTTCTAGTAGCGAGTGGAACCGCTCGCCGTGCGTCTCCAGCGACGGGTTGTTCATTGCCCATCGCATGATCGGGACTTCGCAGAACTCGGTAGCTCCGAGCAATTCGTGATTGCGCTCGAACAATGCCCGCAGCGATCCGGCCCGCGCAAAGCCCTTCGCGGCCTTGTTCGATTTGGGAACCTTCGACCAGATCGCTACGCAGTCGGTGCGGGTGAATACCCACTCCATAGCGGATCGCATTGCTGCGATCGTAGCGCTGCCGCGACCGGGCTTGAACATTGAATGCACTTCGAGATTGCCCGGCGACAAAGGCGTAAGAACGAATCCACCGTGTTCACCGACCAAGGCAAAGTTGGTGGGATCACTTACCAAATCGCTCAGGTCCAAATCGCCTTCACCGCCCAATGTTGGTCGGACGGCAGGATCATTCGCAACTTCGTTCAGCGAGGATGCGTCGAAGGTCCGACGAATAGTCATTGGGTCCGGCTCCACTCCACAAGCTCTCTGGCTTGCGCGTGAACCTCAGCAGGAAGTTCCTCGGCATGGGAGGCAACAATCGCAGCCATTTGTTCGTCGCCATCGATCGCCATCAGCTCTGACAACGCAAGCGCCCGCGCGGCGAATGGCACACCTGCATCTGCCAGGCCGTTCCGGGTGAGATCGGCCGCTATTGCGTCGTAAAGATAGACAGCTTGGCGGCGATCGGGGGTTTGCCCTTGCGCCGCAGCAAGTCGAATGAACGTTAGAGCTTCAACAAGCGAAATGAGGCGTGTGACACCTGAGCTTGCCTCTGCATCCACGTAGGCCGCGTTTGCCAGAACCCGGAGTGAATCTCTGTCACCGAATGCCGCAGCTACGATTGGCGAGGCATGGGGATTGCTCTGATCTGCTTTCCGTAGAGCATCAGAGAGGATGCTGCCGAGCGTAAGACCGCCGCTCATTTGTCGCCGCCTCTCGGGTGAACCAGCAACCCTGGATCTATGTATCCGATCAAACCGGCGTCAGACGCGCGTCGGGCCAACTCCGCTCTGAAAGCGGAATCGGCCCGAGAACTCATGTGGACATCCTGCAACACTCAAACACCTCTGTCATCACGACGATGTGTGCTTCGTCGGTAGCACAGAAATTTTGCAAGGTCCACCCCTAGGCTGGGCCAGATTGGACGGACAACGCCGATGAGCTGGCGAGCTATGTGAGACATCCGCCCGCGGGCGGTTGGTCATTGTCGAGGTATCTAGTAAGCCTGCGCTGTCCTATCAGGACCTGAAGCCCCGCCGATCATGCAACCCCGGCGGGGCTTCTTGGCACTAGCCTAGTCGCACCATCCCTCCCGACGCCCGCTCCATGTCCGTGCGAGCCCATCGGCTACCAGTTGGTCGCCGATTGAGCCGCGGCTGTTCGTGAAGATGGCAAGGGTTCTAAGTTCCGCTAAGACTCCCGTTAGCTTTTCGTGCTATCGGCAGACACCTGACCATGATCGGGGTGGGCATGTTCAATTCGTCGAGCATCTTTGCTGTTCTCGCGCTGTTCGGCCTCATGGGCTCAAGTCCGGCAATGGCAGCAGAAATCTCTGCGGTGGAGCTCGATTCAGAGCTGGTAGCCATCGCAATTGAAGGCGAAATTGCCAGTGGCGATGGCGCGACATTTCGACGCGAGGCTGCCAAACACGAAGCGGCGGTGGTTCTGCTCGACAGCGAGGGTGGGTCGACGCTTGACGCGCTCGAAATCGGAGAAGCGATACGGCTGCGGGGCTTCTCCACTCTCGTTATAAATGATGCCGTATGCGCGTCGGCCTGCGGTCTGATTTGGCTAGCGGGAACGCCCCGGCTCCTATCGCAGTCTGCGCAAGTTGGGTTTCACGCGACCTACATCGACGAGCAAGGCAGGAAGTTGGAGTCGGGTGTCGGAAACGCCTTGGTCGGGCGATATCTCACCGTGCTGAATCTCCCCATGAAGGCGATTGTTTTCGCAACGATGGCCTCGCCCAATCAGTTGAACTGGCTCGATCGGTCAAACTATCTCGAGGCGGGTATAGACACTCAACTCATCGAAGATTTCGACGGCGGCTCTGGCGATGAAACCGCTACGGCGCCCCAACTGCCACCTCCAATCCGCACTTATCCAACACAATCAAGAGCGACTGATACATCGGAATGGGCAAGTATCGGGCACTGGCGGGTGATGGTCGATAAGACGCTTGGTGATTCCTGCTTTTTGATCACGCAATTTGAGGACAATACGAACTTTCGGATCGGGTTCGATCGGAAAAACGGTGGCCAAAATTATCTTATGCTGGGCAACGAGGCTTGGGGATCGCTCAATGTGGGCGACCAGCACGGGATGACATTTCAATTCGACGCTGAATCGCCTTGGGAGGCGCAGGCCGAGGTAGTTGATCTCAATGGCTACGTTGCCTTGATGGTGTCTTTTTCGGATAGCGCGTTCTGGGTGGAATTCGCGATGTCCGAATGGCTCGATATAGCAACAGGCTCGCGCAACGTGGCAACGTTGACTTTGGATCAGTCTCGTCCGGCACTGGATTCCCTGATTGAATGCCAGCAGCATTATAGCGCTCAGTGGGACGGCAGAGATCCGTTCGCAGGGTAGCAGGACGCCGAACCTCTGAGCCCGCGCGCCGTCTGAGGATGGGGATTGGCAGCGCTTTCGGAAAGCGACATACTTCAAGCGATGCCAGTGCTCGAACGTCTCGAATCCCCAAGTCGGTCAGGTGGCGCACTCGATCGCTGGAAGCGTGGTGCGACCGTCGCCTTGCTCATAGTTATCGGAATGCTTCCGGGCGCCGTCGCCGCGGCGATTGTAGGCGTCGCAGTTGAGTGGCTGGCAGGCGAAACGGCGGCCGTGATTGCCGGAGTAGTTACGTTTGCGATTGTGGGGCCTTGGGCGCTCGGTCAGCCTTGGCTTGTCCGCCAGATCGGTAGCCTGGCCAGGGCAGCAGCCTAGCCCTCATTCTCTCGGGCTGGGACCGATACACTCACTCGATCTGCGCGCTGCGCAAATTTTGCTCCGGCATCCGAAAGCGCTTTCGCCATCGCCTCAACAGATGCTGCGCCAACGGTTTCGCCGAGTTCAAATCGAGCGACAGTAGCCCTCCCGACCTTTGCCGCAGTTGCCAGATCGGTCAGGGACCATTTCAGCGCGGCTCGAGCCATGCGGGATTGCGTCGGGGTCATAGAGATAACGATAGTATCATATCGGGGTTGACGCAAGCCAGCGCCCAATGATAACAACGTTATCGCTTGAAGTAGTTTCAAGCGGGCCGAGCGGAAGCTGGAACCTTCCGACCCGGCCCTATCGCAACCCTGTCTGAGAGGGCGCAACTATGAGCGCAGGTAGCACAATCATCAATTTCGCAGAAGCGCGACAGCGCTTCGCCGGACGGCGCCGATCTAAAGCTGACCGGGACAAGCCCGAGTGGTGCGACGACATAGCGACCCTCGCTGCATACGCCGAAATGGTCCGGGCTGAGCACGACGCCGAGTCAGCACGCATCCGCTTTGAGCGAACGCGCGAGAAGATCACCGAGCACTGGTGGGAAGGCCCCGAGGATATCCAGAGCCGCATCAACAAAAACAACGCCCAATGGACCAAATACATCGCGCTGCTTGCATACCTCGCCGTGTTGCCGGCCAAGACCCGAAGCCAAGCGCGGGTGAAGCGCAGCGCAATTCCCAAGATGTGGCTGAATGCTGATCGCGATAGCGAGGGCATCAAACCGGGAACCATCGGGGCTAGCTTTGCAGCCATGCGCGAAGGTTGCCTTCTCGACGACCATCTCTTCCCGCCCAGCCTGAAGCTGGCGCGGAGGTGACGACTAATCTCAATGGGAGAACGACGATGAAGGAATTTGGACACTTCAACCTGCCGGCCCCGATCATCAAGGACCCTCATGGCGCGATTGAGGATGAGCGTGGCCGACTATGGATCACCCAAAAGTTGGTTGGCGAGTTACAGGGCGGCATCGAGCGCCTCGACGAGATCGCGCGCAAGCATAAGCACAACCCGCAATCGCTCAGCGATGATGTTTTCGTCGTGCGCGCAGAGGCGCTCAGCGCCTTAGCGGAAGCCATCGACGAACGCCTCGATCACGCACTGCAGATGCACGACGCTATCGTCGACCACCTGAACCGAGAAGCCCACGCAAAGGCAGAGTGATGCCGCCTGTAGGGCCGGGTCATGTCCGGCCCTCGAATGGCATCATTGCCGAAGCCGAAAAAAGGAATTCACCCATGCAATACAACACGACAATGGCCCACAGCGACAAGCGCCGGAAGTGGGAAGAGGCTTATGCCGCGCACGATGCCTTCGCCGAAGCCGGTGATGACGGCACCGATTTTGGCGGCACGGCCATCGCCGACCGAGCCAACGAAGCTGAGTCTCAACTCTTTCATGAGTATCTGACCCACCCTTCTACTACGCCAGCCGAGATGCAGGACAAGTTGACGACGATGCGCAAGCGCGGACCGCTTCATCTCGAGAACCTTTGCTGGAACGAAAAGGACATCACCGCTTACCTCGATCTTATCGAACGGGATCTGATCAATATGGTCCGCCCGAATGTTTCGAAGGCGGTTGCCGACGCATTCGATGCTTGGTCGCGGGCTCACGAGGTTTACTGGTCGCGCAGCGATTGGTCTGATGATGCTTCCTCGTCGCTTTGCGAAACCGAGGATGCCGCGGCACAGACCCTCCATGCCGTGCCTTGCACCACCCCGGGCGACTTCATCGCTAAGGCGTATGTCGAGTTGATGAGCGAATATGGTGCGCAGGGCCACGGACCTAGCGGTCTCGCTTTCGCAGTCGCGGAAACGAACATCGGCCGGGACGCCGATCGCATGAAACTTCGGGATATCATCGCCAGCGATCTCGGTTGCTGCATGACTGCGCTCGGAACGACGGATTTCGATGCCGGTCGCTGGGTTGCTGCAGCCCGCCTTCATGGCAAGCAAGTCAGTTTGATGCTTACAGATACGGGGCGTCAGCTTTCCTTTGGCGACCCCGGTGGGACCGGCATGCTGGACGCTCTTCAGCGCCTCACCGCTAATGGCTTGAAGATGATTTCGAAAGAACGCTGCATCGCAATCGCAGACGAGGTGGAAGCGAACCATCGGGACCTCGTTTATCGTAGTCAAGCGCTCGAACCTGCCTGAGCGTAATTGATGAAAGGGCAAGGAATCCTGCCTTTCGAAAGCGCCCTGTCATCGCTGTCCTCTTCCGGCGGTGGCAGGGTCCATTCCTTTGCGCAAAGCCTGGCGCTGTCAGAAAGCTTTACGGACGCGCCATGGTGGCAGGAGCTCTACCGCAGGGCCTTCCCGACCATGGTCAGTGCAGTAAGCGTCCGTCAGGACGGCTGGGCGCAACGTGGCGGCATCGATCGCGTGATCACGCTTGCGTGTGGACGGGTTTTCACCGTCGACGAAAAGGTGCGCACAAACGACTGGCCAGATATTCTGCTCGAGCGATGGAGCGACGAGCAGCGAGCTAAGCCCGGCTGGATCCAGAAGCCTCTCGCTTGCGACTTCATTGCCTATGCGTTCGCGCCCAGCCGCCGCTGTTATCTGCTCCCGGTTGCGCCCCTGCAACGAGCATGGCGGATGAACGGGCGGCACTGGATCGAGCAGTTTGGTGAGAGGCGAGCCCAGAACGTCGGCTATCGTTCGAACAATGTGCCTGTGCCGATCCAAACGCTGATGGATGCGGTCGCTGCGGCGATGGTTCTTTGAACCTGAGCCAGCCGATCACTCGCGATGGTATTCACAATTATCAAAGGTTTTTCTGCCAGCCCTCTTCTTGGGAGGATAGCCGGAGATGAAACTGGGCATTGCAGCCATTCTGCTCGCCGGTGCGTCGAGTTCCGCAGCCGATGACGGGTTAGTCAAGGGCTACGAAGCTGGTCAGTCATGGGCCGCCGACGGAGTTCCCGCACGGTGCATGATCGAAGTGTCCCTGCCAGCGGATAAAGCCTCACTGGAGACGGAAAGGGGGCGAGAAGGCGCTGCAATGAAGGCTCAAATCCTAGCAGGCCTTTTTCGGATCAAGGTGAAGAATATGGACTCGTTGGTAGGGCTGCTGGAGCGCAGATTCGCCCGTGATCAAGATCTGTATGATAATGGTTTGATCAGCGAGAATGAGTATCACGAGAGGGTCACTCGTGAGAAGAGAGCCAATGATGAGTCGATCGCGTCAATCTCCAACGCCATGCGGCGGTATCCGTCATGCGATTTTTTCAAGCGTATGACCTTCTCTCCCACGGTTAGGAAGGCGAAGGCGCTGATACACGAGAATGCCAGCGAGTAGGCCGACTTAGCTCTCCGAATGCGAGTATCATGCATTTGAGGCGGCCCGTCCGAAGATGCAGACCCGGTGGCGAACCTACAGCTCCCACAACACGGGTAGACCCCTCCCGCAAGTTCTGTTCCGCCGCGATGTAACACCGAACTGCACGACATGGGCAACACCGCCGTCGAACAGCAACTGACGCGATGATCGGAGGAATTGCGCCAATCCGCCGGCGTGGGCCATCCCGATGCGCACCCCGAACAGGCCTTCATCAGACCAGCCGTTCCGCACCGCATAGCCGGCATGGTTCTCGTAGAGCCAACACGCATCGTCCGTGATCGTGAGCCAGTCGTTGAGAGACCAGCCCGGCGGCGGCGCGAACTGGTCGATGGCCGACAGTCGAGCGTGCCACTCCCGCAAGACCACGGCTGGATTTCGCGGCATGGGAACGAGCGCGCCCGTACCGTTTGTGCCAATAGTGCCGTTAGAGGGGCTTTTGGCGCTAATGGCACTATTGGCACGCTCATCCTCGTTCGCGATCTCGCGAGCGCGCTCAGCCCATTTACCCATCGGAATACACCCCAGGGTTGACGGTAAAGTTTGCCGCCTTCCTGCCTGGCGTATTTCCTTCACGGTCCGGTGAGGGCCTGATCCAATCCGCTTCGACCAGCTGCGAAAGTGCTGCCTCCAGATCGTCGGCCTTTTTCGGACCGGGATAGCCGGCGGCGCGGCGCATGGTTCGGGCGTTGAACTGCCTCTGTCCCATGCGAAGAATATGCTTGGCCAGCACGGCTGCATCGCGCTCGGCCTGCGGCAAAGCCGCATCGCCATACGTGCGCAGCGCCATCGGCTTGGCATATTCCTCGACGAAATCGGCGGCGAGCATGACCGTTCGGGCACTGATCGTCGCGGGCTCGGCTCCCTCGCCTCGATCGGCCCATTGCAGGAGCTCGATGATCAACGAAAGGCGAAGCACCACGCCCTTCATCTTTCCGCAGAAGTTCTTGAACAGGGATCCGCTGTCATCGAGATCAGCATCGTTGTCGCGTGCCCACTCATCGAACGCATCAGCGGCATCAGAAGCGAGTGTGAGAACACGAGCAGTGTTGTTACCATCCTCCCCTTGCGCCCAAGCGAGACCATCCAGCCGACGATACATCGCCTCCAGCCTGCGCTCATCGCCGCATCGCGAGGGACGGCGGAACGGCCGCGGTTCGGGCCATGCCAACAGGAATCGGGACAACAGCCCGTCGTCAGCACCCGCAATCAGATCAGCCATCTTGTCGGGCTGAATGCCTCCAGATACCGACACGCCGGAAAACGCGATCGATATCGGATTGTCCTGGCCTTTCCTGTCGATGACAAACGGTCGGCCGCCGAACGCCTCGATCCAGAACTGCCGCCCTCCAGGGGCGTAGCGATCGAAGCTTGCCAGCCAGCCGGAGAGTTCATCACGATAGTGAAGCGTGCCGGCTGGGTTGCCGGCGAGGATCGAAGCCATCGCTTCCGGCGTCACGTCCTTCACCACCATGCGCCGCCGCTGGGGCTTGTCGGGGTCGACAGCGTCATCAGGCATGCGGGGAGTGCCGATACCCTCCTTGGTCGCTGCCTTGACTGCCTCTTGCCACTGGCTGCGCTCCGCCTTGGCGCGCTCGACATCGCCCGACCAGTCTTGCAGCGCGTCCACGTGCAACCCGCGATACTCTTCCTCGAGGCGCTTGAATGGTCCCTCCATCACGCACTCGAGCCCCGACGACTTGTTGGACGAGGGATCGCCAACGCCAGCTACCCAGAGGATCGCTGGCTCACGCCACTGCGGAATGTTTGCATAAGGCTGGACCTTGCGCTTTCCCCCGATCAAAGAGGCAGCCGACGCCAGCAAGCTAAGTGCAGGATAGTCAGGCGCCGAACCTGCGCCCTCGGCAAACCCCTCAATCATCAGCCACAGGTCGCCGAACATATCGCCAGGCATGGCGACGGCGCGACGCCTACCCGCTGTCAGAACGGACATATCGGGCGCCGGCCAGATGCTCACTGGCTCGGCACTTGCGAATGCCTCTTTCATGGTCGCTGCAGTCATGCGCGCCCCCTCAATTCGTCGTTGAAATCCTTGTGCGGCGCGACCGGAAAAAATGTCCGGGTCGCTAACCCGCGCTCGGCAAATGCCTGTGCCGCCTTTGCTGCCGCCAACCGCCCCGCATGATCTCCATCTCCCCCGACCGCGACCACTCGGACTTGATCGGGGAACCGCATCGAAGGCAGCATGGAGGCACCGGCCGCGGCCCACACCGAAACGCCGAGTTCCTGTTGCAGAGTCAGCCCGTCCTCGAGACCCTCGCATACCACCATCTTGGCGGCGGCTGGGCCAAGGCGGATCGCACCGCTCGACACACGGCCGAGCGACAGCTTGGGCTTCGGAACATCGGCCTTTCCTCGCCCATCATCGGCAAGGTAGGTGCGCTGGATGCCTTGGAGCGGTCCACCTGGCGAAGATACGCAGGCCACGAGACAGGGGTATTCCCGACCTCGGCGACCATACGGCAGGCGAGCAAACCGCAGGTTGAGCGGCGCATCGATCCGAATTCCTCGCCACCGCAGATAGGCCTCCGCAGGTGTGCCATCGACGGGATCAGCAGCGCGCCAGATCGTTCGGGCTTCATCCACCCGATCGCTTACGTCGTTGGCAGGTGGCAAGCGGGGCACATCGACTTTCGGGACATTCCCACCGGTCAACATGGCGGCTGCCTCGACAAGCCCGACGCCATGCATCGCCCCGACGAAATCCAGAACATCGCCATGCGCGCCGCAGCCGAAGCATTGGTAGCGTTTGCCGTCGTCGAAGACCGTAAAGCTCGGCGTGCGATCGCTATGGAATGGGCAACATGCCTTCCATTCCTTTCCGGCGCGGATTAATTTGACGCCAACACCAGCCGCCACTGCAGAGAGCGGATGATCGACGCGGATTTGGTCGAGATCGAGAGTGCGCTTTGCCCGGCTGGCACGATGAACGGCGCTCATTGCCCCAGCCTCCGGTCATGCGCGCGGGCGAGGCGGTCGAGCCAGAAACGCTGCCCTGGCGACAATTCACCCTCGTGGACCGCGATGGCCTGCAAAAGCCGCGCGTCGGCATTGCTCAAACCCTCGCGACCTCGGAGGATTTGCAAGGCCGTATGTTGGTCCAAGGAGACAAACCGCATTCCGGTGTCTGGCACCGGATAGAACCAGCTACCGTCCCAAGGTTGAAGCGCACGGGCGAGATCGGGATCGTGTGCGGTCATTTCGCACCGTCCCGGCCGACCTTGGCCAATGCGTTGGGTTTCCGTTCGCTATCGTTGCGTGCGAAGGCAGCCATTGCCTGCGTCCACATTGCGTCGGCGTCAGTGCGAGATAGCTTTCCGCGACCAGCAAAGCCGCCACCGTTAAGCCAGTCGCTTGCATCGGTCGGAAGGCATCTGCGCCCGATGTCCCATCGATTGCGCGCCGACCACAAGGCATCCTCGAAGCGTTGCAGTTCCGAACCGTTCTCGCTAAGTTGATCGCGCTCTACGCCGCCAAGCTGAGCACTCACATTGGAGCCGTTCGATCCCTTCCCCAAGGTCAGGATCGGGCGGCTTCGGCCTTTACGGTTGGCCGAAACACCATCCTTGATGTGCTTCACCGGTCACGCGACCTCGCCAAGCATGGCGCGGATGCTCTTGGTCTTAACCAGCGTTCGACGGCCAACCTTTACAGTTTCGAGCTTACCGTCGCTGATCAGCGCGTAGATGGTGGTAGTACCTAGTCCGGTCGCCCTCTTGGCGCCTTCGATCGTCGTAGTGATAGGTTCCATTGTCGCCTCCAATTTCGCTGGAAAGCCAGCGGGCGACAGCGAAATTGTCAGGACCGAAACGCGCAGGGAAACACGCGCTGCGCGCACAACACGCGCATTTCTACGCGCGTTTCGCCGGCCTCCCGGTCATGCCTTTGGTATTGCGACATTCAGACCAGAAGTCGCGAAAGGCTTGGTTGCCCCAACCATGTTCAGCAAACTGCGGCTTGAACACTTTGCGCCAAGCTTCTTCCCGATTTGCAATTGGGCAGGCGGCGATTTCAGCCTTCATCTTCTCCGGGCTCCAACGCTCTGGGGTCGGTGCCGGATCCACGGGACCAGATAGGCCCGTCTCGCCGAACGCGACAATCATTTCGTCCCGCGGGAAGCATACGTCGTAGAAAAAAGTCACCCGTTTCGTGTCATCGAGAAAGTCCCAGAACTGCTCACGATAGCCGGCTTTTGTAAGATCGCTGGTGCGCCCGCTATCAATCTCCGCGCCGTACCAAGCAGACAATTCGATCACTTCAGGAGGAGTGTCGAGGCTACGACGCCCTAACGCCGAGACGGCGCGATTGTTGATTGCGCGCAGCAAGGGCTCCTCTAAGCCTGAGAGTTTTTGGAAATCGAACTTCCTGGACTCACCGAAGATCGCGCTGTAAACGCTACTGACTGCTGCGATAGCGATGTGCTCTGCGATGCTCCCCCCGATTCGAGGGTAGCCGTCTAAGACCATCACTGCAGCTGTCACAGCACGCGCCCGCGCCTCGTGAGGCTGGCTGTAGGCCAATGCGAGTGACCAGGGCCAGAAAGGCTTATCTAGCCATTCTTTAAGGCGCACCTGATCTCCGACAATCGCTTGCGCTTCGCGGGCGTCAGCGGATGACCTTTTCTCGCTCTTGATGCGCTCAGTCTCGATGTGCGTATCAGTCCACTCGTGAAATTGTCGCTGAGAAAGTAGAATGGGTTGGTCGTACATCGAAGGATGCTCTCCCGATTGAGGGTCCCATTTCTGGAGCGATAGGTTGGAGAGGCGATCCTGCTTTTCGTGAAAGAAATACGGGCGCGGTATCCGCCAAATTGTATGATTATCTGCCCGTTGAACGTAAGCTTCGAGCGAGCCTAATCGCAGACCGTTCAGGATCGCCTGATCGGCGAGCCCGTATGGAGCCAGCTTCCTCTTGATCGCTGCCGTGTCAGATGCCGATAAGAGACGTTCACCGACGCGTAGTTGTCGACCTTCACCGTTCGGGTTTGCGAACGCATCGTTTTCGTTTGTGCGTCGACTGAGGTTCCCCCTCAATCCTTGCGCAAGCTGATTAATCGCATCCTCGAGGCCGATCGAAGGGCTGATGGATTCCAAAGAGGCCGGGATAAAACGAGGTGTCATACTAGGTGGCGCCCCCATGCATCGAGAAGCTTTCGGCGCATTTCTACAAATTTCGTCCGCTTATAGGCGCGGATGACCTTGTCCGGCACGGCGTGCGCCAGCGCTGCTTCCACCACGGGTTCGGGTATCTCTGGCATTCTCTCGGCGGCCCAGTCACAAAATGAACTTCGAAACCCGTGCACGTCCCATGGCAGGCCAGCGTCGCGAAGCACCTTATTCATGGTCATGTTCGAGAGCGGAGCGCCACGGCGGCTGGGAAATACAAGCGCCTCAGGCTTCACGTCCGATGCCTCTTTGATCTGCTCGATCAGACTGACCGCTGGAGCGTTTAGCGTGACCGTATGAGCTCTCCGCTCCTTCATGATTTCAGGCGGCCGGTTCCAGTTGCGTTTGGCAAGGTCCAGCTGTCCCCATCGGGCAAAACGAACTTCCCCGGGGCGAGCGGCAGTGAATATCAGGAGAAGAAGTGCTCGACGCCCATTTGTGGGCGCACCGGCCTCCAGCTTGCTGACGAATGCCGGAACTTCCGAATACGGCATCGCAGCGAAGTTTCCTCCTGCCGGCTGGCGAGGAAGCCCGACAGTCACTGCGCGGCTCGGCGCTTCGGTTGACCGCCAGCCTTTGGACTGGGAGAAGTTCAAGACCTGGCCTATCCGCATGCGGACTTTTCGGGCCAGCTCGGGCTTGCTGGTCCAGATGGGCGTCAACACCGAGAGGATGTCCGACGCCTCGACCGTGTCGACCCGCAATCCTCCGATTTTGGGATAGGCATATGTCTCGAGCGACTTGAGAAAGGCAGCCGCGTTCTTCTCGACCCAGCCGGACTTTAGCGCTTCATGCGTTTCCGCGGTGGCTTCCTTGAATGTCGGTGTGGGCCGACGGTCGCGATCCCGCTCAACCACCGGATCACGACCATTGAGGGCGTGCTTTCGAAGCTCCGCTGCCTTCTCCCGCGCCTCCGCTAGCGAGAGCGCCGCGATCGATCCGAGCCCTATATCTCGGCGCTTTCCATCCTTCTGGACGCGAAGCAGCCAAGACTTGGCGCCAGATGGTTTGACGAGCAGATAGAGCCCGGCCCCATCGCCATGGCGACCAGGCTTCGCATGCTGAACCGACTTCGCTGACAGTTTCGCCACGTTGCTCCCTCATTCGTTCCCACACGATAGCGCGGTTGCTGGCGAAAGCCAACGAACGAATGCGAAACATACATAGGACGTCTGTTCCGCCAATCCTTGGCAATTCGGAGGCCAGCGAAAAGTGGCGAATGACTAGTTATAGTCCTGTCGGGT
Organism: Pelagerythrobacter sp.; assembly: GCF_041912895.1. Taxonomy (NCBI): domain Bacteria; kingdom Pseudomonadati; phylum Pseudomonadota; class Alphaproteobacteria; order Sphingomonadales; family Erythrobacteraceae; genus Pelagerythrobacter; species Pelagerythrobacter sp. The sequence goes on from NZ_JAYSGI010000002.1 coordinate 421,557, forward strand.
GCGCCATTTTCCTGCCGATTGCCGCAGATCGCGTCGTTCAGGTGCGCAGCGTGGTCCATTTTGCCGAGCCGGCGCTGTTTTCGATCATCGCTTCGATGAAGGCCATCGTGCGCAGGCCTTCGGCGGCGGTGGGGAATGCGGGGCCGGCGCCGTCGCGCACGGCACGGCCGAAGCTGCGATAGAGGTTGGCGAAGGCTTCGATATAGCCTTCGGGGTGCCCAGCGGGCGTGCGCAGTTTCGCGGTCGTCGCGGGGTCGAGGCCGGGGCCGCCGGCGCGGACGATCTCGGCCGGGCGGTCGAGCCAGCGCAGCGTCAGCGTGTTCGGCTCCATCTGCGACCAGTCGAGCCCGCCGTGCTCGCCGTGAATGCGCAGCCGCAGCCCGTTCTCCTCGCCCGCGGCGACCTGCGTGGCGGTGAGCGTGCCGCGCGCGCCGCCCGCGAAGCGCAGCAGCGCGGCGGCATCGTCGTCGAGGCGGCGGCCGGGAACGTGCGTGGCGAGATCGCCACAGAGCGATTCGACCACCAGCCCGGAGACGTGTTCTGCCAGGTGAAACGCGTGCGTACCGATGTCGCCGAGGCACCCGCCCAGCCCCGCGCGCGCGGGGTCGGTGCGCCATTCGGCCTGCTTGTTGCCCTCGCTGTCGATCGGGCGGCTCAGCCAGCCCTGCGAATACTCGACCTGCACCAGCCTTATGCGGCCGAAATCGCCCCGCGCCACGCGCAGCCGCGCTTCCTCGACCAGCGGATAGCCGCTGTAGGTGAACGCCAGCCCGTAGCGCTTGCCGCTGCGCGTCGCCGCCGCGTCGACCGCCTTCGCTTCGGCGAGATCGAGCGCCATCGGCTTTTCGCAGAACACGTGGAAGCCCGCCTCGAGCGCGGCGATCGCCATCGGCCCGTGGAGGTGGTTGGGCGTGACGATCGCGAGCGCTTCCATCCGCTCGTCCGCGGGCAGCGCGGCTTCGGATTGCAGCAAGGCCTCGAGTGTCGGGTAGGCGCGGTCGACGCCGATCGCCGCGGCGCTGCGCCGGTTGCGCTCCGCATCACTGCTGAACGCCCCGCACACCAGCGCGAATTCGCCATCGAGCGCCGCGGCCATGCGATGGACCTCGCCGATGAAGGCGCCCTCGCCGCCGCCGACCATGCCGTAGCGGACCTTCGAAATCGCACCCATCGCCTCGGCTACTCCCTATTTATGAAAATTGTTTGCATAATTCACCGCGGAACGGTTACATGGTCCGACCGGCTGTTTCCAGACGGGAGAGGATAATGAAATTTCTGGTCGCCGCGCTACCCGCCGCGGCAGGATTGATTGGGCTGGCGCTTGGCGCGTCGCCCGTGGTGCAGGCCAATCCCGCCAAGGACCCCGGGGCGCAAGTCTTCGCCACCTGCCGCGCCTGCCATACGCTGGATTCTGGCGGCAGGAGCGCGATGGGCCCCAATCTCCACGGTATGTTCGGCCGCAAGGCCGGCAGTGTCGCGGCGTTCAGGAACTATACCCCCGCGCTGAAGGCGTCGGGCATCCGCTGGGATGAAAAGACGCTCGACGAATATCTGGCGAACCCGACCAAGATGGTCCCGGGCACGCGCATGGTGGTGCGCGTCGCCGATCCGGTGAAGCGCAAGCAGCTCATCGCCTATCTCAAGGCGGAAACCGCCAAGTGAGGGGCCCGGCCGTCTTCCTCGCCCAGTTCATGGGCGACGCCGCGCCGTTCGACACGCTGCCGTCCGCCGCACGCTGGATGGCCGAGGCGGGCTATGTCGGGGTTCAGGTGCCCACGTGGGACAGCCGCTGCATCGACCTGCAGCGCGCCGCCGAAAGTCAGGACTATTGCGACGAACTGGCCGGCATCTGCCGCGAGGCGGGGGTCGAGATCACCGAGCTTTCCACCCACTTGCAGGGCCAGCTCGTTGCCGTGCATCCGGCCTACGACGTCGCGTTCGACGGCTTCGCGCCCGAGGCGCTGCGCGGCAAGCCCGCCGAGCGCCAGGCCTGGGCGGTCGAGCAGCTCCACCTCGCGGCGAAGGCGAGCCGCCGGCTGGGGCTCGATGCCCACGCGACCTTTTCCGGCGCGCTGGCCTGGCCCTATCTCTATCCGTGGCCGCAACGCCCCGCCGGGCTGGTCGAGGAAGCCTTCGCCGAACTCGGCAAGCGCTGGCGGCCGATCCTCGACGCCTTCGACGAGGCGGGGGTCGATCTCGCCTACGAAATCCATCCGGGCGAGGACCTGCACGACGGTGCGACTTTCGAGCGCTTCCTCGCCGAAGTGGGCGATCATTCGCGCGCGAACATCCTCTACGACCCGAGCCATTTCGTGCTGCAGGCGCTCGACTACCTCCAGTTCATCGACCTCTATCATGAGCGGATTTGCATGTTCCACGTGAAGGACGCGGAGCTTAATCCGAACGGCCGCTCGGGCGTCTACGGCGGCTACCAGGACTGGGTCGACCGGCCGGGACGGTTCCGCTCGCTGGGCGACGGGCAGGTCGACTTCGGCGGGATATTCTCGAAGCTGACGCAATACGGATACGCCGGCTGGGCGGTGCTCGAATGGGAATGCTGCCTCAAGCACCCGGAGGACGGCGCGCGCGAAGGCGCGCCGTTCATCGCGGCGTACATGATCCGCAAGGCGGACAAGGCGTTCGACGATTTCGCGGGCGGCAGCGATCCGGCGCTCAACCGAAAGCTGCTGGGGCTGACCTGACGGCGAAAACGATAATTCCGAGGGGACTGGACGGGTGATGACGACGACTTTCAACAAGGGCCGGTTGTTCTGGCTCGGCGTGCTTGCCCTGTTCACCGCCGCGTCGGGCCTCGCGATACGCGGCGCGATCGCCGGCGGGCTCAAGGCCGAATGGATCGATCCGATCGCACCGCTGCAGGCGGGCGAACTGATCGCCGCGGCGCTCGGCGCGGCGTTCCTGAGCTTTGCGATCACCCTATTCGTCGCCAGCGCGCTGCTCGACCAGATCGGGATGAAGCGCTGCCTCGTCGGCGCGGGGCTGTGCTTCGCCGCGGGGCCGCTGCTGATCGTCACCGCGGGCAGCGTGGCCGAGGGCATGGGCATCTACACGATCGTCTGGGCCGGCATGCTGCTGAGCGGGATCGGCTGGGGCCTGACCGAAGCCGCGATCAACCCGCTGACCGCGCAGCTCTATCCTGAAGACACCACCCACCGGCTCAACGTGCTCCACGCCTGGTTCCCCGGCGGCATCATCGTCGGCGGCCTGGCGGGCTTCTTCCTCTCCGAAACGCTGCCGTGGCAGGGCATCATGGCGCTGGTGATGATCCCCGCCGTGGCGACCGTGCTGCTCGGCGCGACCACCGCCTTCCCCCCGCCGCTGCGCAAGGAGAGCGGGGTGACCTTCGGCGAGATGATCGCCGAGGTGTTCCGTCGCCCGAGCTTCTTCATCTGGTTCGGTGCGATGTTCCTGACCGCGGCGTCCGAACTCGCGCCGGGCCAGTGGATCGACGTGGCGCTGTCGAACCGCGTCGGGATGCGCGGCATCCTGCTGCTGGTCTACGTCAACGCGCTGATGTTCGTGTTCCGCCATTTCGCGGGGCGGCTGGCGAACTGGATTTCCAATCCCGCGCTGCTGTGGATCTCCAGCCTGCTCGCCGCGATCGGGCTGTTCATGCTCGGCCAGGCGCAGTCGCCCGTCGCCGCGATCCTCGCTTCGACCGTCTGGGGCCTCGGCGTCTGTGTGATGTGGCCGACGATGCTCGCTTCGGTCGGCGAGCGCTATCCGCGCGGCGGCGCCTGGGCGATGGGTCTGGTCGGATCGGCGGGCGCGCTCGCCAGCTTCTTCGTCCTGCCCCAGCTCGGCGCGATGTACGACCAGGCCAAGATCGACTTCGCGGGCGGTCCCGAGGCGTTCGCCGCGCTGACCGGCGACGCGCGGCTCGCAGTCGAGGATCTCGCGGCCTCGCTCTCGTTCGAGCGGCTGGCGATCCTCCCGGTGATCCTGCTGGTCGTGTTCGGTCTCGTCTGGCTGCGCGAACGGGGGAAGACCCGCGCGCAACTCGCGGGCAGGGCGGGATGAACCTTTCGCGCCGCTCCCTGCTGGCAAGCGGCGCGGCCGCCGCGGCGGCCGCTGCTGCGCCCGTGGCGGCGCGCGCGGCGGGTGGCAACGCGGCGCGGTTCTCGCTCGGCTATGCGCCGCACGAAGGCTCCTTCGCGAGCCGCGGCGACCGGCTCGAGCAGATCGCCTACGCTGCCGACCAGGGCTTCATTGCGTGGGAAGACAACGAGGCGGCGGGGCGCAGCATCGCCGAGCAGACCGCGATGGCGCGCGCGCTCCGGCAGCGCGGGATGACGATGGGCGTGTTCGTCGCCAGCATGCCGCGCTGGGGCGATTTCCGCCCGCAGCTCGGCGGCGACGACGACGCGGATCGCGCGGCGTTCCTTGCCGATATCCGCGCCTCGATCGAGGTCGCGAAGCGGCTGAACGCGAAATGGATGACGGTCGTCCCCGGTTTCCTCGACCGCCGGCTGCCGCTCGAAATCCAGACCGGCCGGATCGTCGACACGATGCGCCGCGCGGCGGAGATCGTCGAGCCGCACGGCCTCGTCATGGTCATGGAGCCGCTCAACACGCTGGTGAACCACCCCGGGGTGTTCCTGCGGACCGTGCCGCAGGGTTTCGCCGTGGCGAAGGGCGTCGACAGCCCGGCGGTGAAGGTGCTGGCCGATCTCTACCACGAGCAGATCCAGGCCGGGAACCTGATCGCCACGATGGACACGTGCTGGGACGAGATCGCCTATCTCCAGTTCGGCGACAATCCAGGGCGCGACGAACCCGGCACGGGCGAGATCAACTATCGCAACGTCGTCCGCTGGCTGCGGGCGCGGAACTTCGCCGGGGTGATCGGCATGGAACACGGCAATTCGGTGGACGGTCGCACGGGCGAGGAGCGGCTGGTCGCCGCCTATCGCGCGATCGACGCGGCATGAGGAGACAACACGTGAAAGCAATCGGAACGACCGCCGCGATCGCCCTCGCGGCCCTGTCGGGGAGCGGCGCGATGGCGCAGGACAAGCCCGGATTTCGCGATACCCCGACTCTGCCCGGCAGCCAGTGGAAGGTCCACGACGCCGATCGGCCGCATCCCGAAGCCGTCACCCCCGGCGCGACACCGGGCGCGCCGCCGTCCGACGCGGTGGTGCTGTTCGACGGCAGCTCGATGGACGCCTGGACCCCGACCGGCCAGCCGTGGACGCTGGCAGGCGGAGCCATGACGGTTCCGGCGCGCGCGGAAGGCGAGGACGCGAGCACGCTGGTAAGCAAGGAGAGCTTCGGCGACGTCCAGCTCCACCTCGAATTCCGCTCGCCCAACCCGCCCGAGAAAAGCTCGCAGGATCGCGGCAACAGCGGCGTGTGGTTCATGGAACGCTACGAGGTCCAGATCCTCGACGGCCACGACAACCCGACCTATGCCGACGGCACGGCCGGGGCGATCTACGGCTCGACTCCGCCGCTGGTGAACGCCTCGCGCGCGCCGGGCGAATGGCAGAGCTACGATATCGTATTCGAGCGCCCACACTTCGCGGCTGACGGATCGGTCGAACGGCCCGCCTACGTCACCGTGCTGCTCAACGGCGTGCTGGTGCAGAACCGCCAGCCCTATACCGGCGCGACCGTCTGGCGGCAGCTCGCGCAATACGAACCGCACGAAGATGCCGCACCGATCCAGCTGCAGGATCACGATTCGCCGGTCTCGTTCCGCAACATCTGGGTGCGCCGCCTGCCGGAAGCGGCACGCAGCCACGACGCGCGGGGAGACGCCCGGTGATCGACCGTAGAGACGCCCTGGGTGGCATCGTGGCCATGTTCGGTGCCGCGCTGTTCGCGCCGATCGCGCGCGCCGCGTCGGTCAAGATTCCGGCGATCGACACCGGGCCGCCGAGCGCCGCGGTGTTCACCGATGCCCAGCGGGCGCTGGTCTCCGCGCTCAGCGAGCGGGTGATCCCGACCACCGACACCCCCGGCGCGATCGCGGCGGAAGTCCCGCAGTTCATCGAAAAACTGCTCGCCGACTGGGCCATGCCAGAAGACAAGGCGCCGATCCTCGCCGGGCTCGACGCGATCGAGGCGCGCAGCCGCAGGGACTACGGAGTCACCGCCGCCGAGGTCACGCCCGAACGGCAGGACGCGCTGCTGACGCTGGCGATGGACGATGCACTGCCCGGCGGGGCGGACTTCTTCGACAGGTTCCGCCAGCTCGTCATCACCGGCTACTACACGTCGGAGATCGGCATCATGCAGGAGCGTGAATACCTGCCCGTCCCCGGCCATTACGACGGCCATTATCCCTATACCGCAGACCAGAAGGTGTTCTCGTCATGATGCTCGACCGACGGACCATGCTCGCCGGGACCGCGGCGTTGGCGGCGGCGCTCGCCGCCGGGCCGCTCGCCGCCACGGTTGCGGGCACCGGGCGCAAGATCGGCATCCAGCTCTACACGCTGCGCGAGCTGTTCGCGCCCGACCCCCACGGCACGCTCGAGCAGGTCGCGGCGATCGGCTACCGCGAGGTCGAATACGGCGGGGGCGGTTACGATGCGATGGACCATGCCGCGCTGCGCAAGACGATGGACCGGCTCGGCCTGACCGCGCCCTCGATCCATGCGGGTTACGAAGCGCTCACGGACGAGTTCGACGCCACGGTGGCGATGGCGCGCACGCTCGGCGCCGATACGATCGTAGTGCCGTGGATGGCGGAGGAATACCGCGAACCCGCCGCCTGGCGCGCGGCGGTGGCCGATTTCAACCGGCTGGCCGAGAAGCTGAAGAACGCCGGGCTCGGCTTCGCCTATCACAACCACGACTTCGAATTCACCGTGAAGGACGGCGAGCAAAGCCTGTTCGACATGCTGATCGCCGAGCGCGATCCGGCGTTGGTGGGGATCGAGCTCGACCTGTTCTGGGCGGTCAAGGCGGGGGAGGATCCCAAGGCGCTGATCCGCCGCCTGCCGGGGCAGATCTACGCCTATCACGTCAAGGACATGACTGCCGATGGCGACATGACCAGCGTGGGCGAAGGCACGATCGACTTCGCCGACATCTTCACCCTCAACGACACCGCCGAGGTGCGGCATCTCTACGTCGAGAACGATCAGTCGCCGCCGCCCTACCTGCCCGACATCACCACCAGCTTCGCGGCCCTCAGCCGCCTGAGCGCCTGAACCGACAACGAGGAAGCGAAACCATGGCAGCGACGGACCAATTCGACGCGATCGTCATCGGCTCGGGCGTCAGCGGCGGCTGGGCGGCGAAGGAACTGACCGAGAAGGGGCTGCGCGTGCTGATGCTCGATCGCGGCACGATGGTCGAGCATGGCGCCGATTATACCTACGACGGTGCGCCGCCGCACGAAATCCCCGCGCGCGACCGGATGCCCAAACCGCTGGTCGAAAGCGACTACTTCATCGCCACCCACGGCTACGTCTCGCCGAGCAGCCAGAAGTATTACAACAACGACCGGCTGAACCCCTACGCCTACGACGAAGGCGAGAAGTTCTACTGGATCCGCCCCGGCGCGGTCGGCGGCAAGTCGCTGATCTGGGGGCGCTGGTCGTTCCGCTGGAGCCCCGAGGACTTCGCGGCGAACGCGCGCGAGAACGTCGGCGGGGCGTGGCCGATCGGCTACGACGACATCGCACCGTGGTACAGCTACGTCGAGAACTACATCGGCGTGTCGGGCGGGCGCGAGAACCTGCCGCAACTGCCCGACAGCGAATTCATGCCGCCGATCCCGATGAACGTGGCCGAGGAATGGCTGAAGGAACGGCTCGAGGCGACTTCGCCGGGCCGCAAGCTGATCAACAGCCGCATGTCGAACATCACCGAGGACAAGCCCGAGCAGGGCCGTTCGAAGTGCCAGTTCCGCTCGCAATGCGGGCGTGGCTGCTCGTTCGGGTCGTATTTCTCGACCCAGTCGGTCACGTTGCCCGCGGCGCGTGCGACCGGGCGGCTGACGCTGCGCTCCGACGCGGTGGTGAGCAATCTCGAATACGATCCGCAGACCAAGCGGGTGACCGGCGTGCGCATTATCGACACGCAGACCAACCAGGCCGAAGTGATACCCGCGCGGCTGGTGTTCCTCTGCGCTTCGGCGATGGCTTCGACGCAGATCCTGATGAACTCGCGCATCGCGGGCACGGGTAGGAGCCATTTCGACGCCAGCGGTACGCTCGGCCGCTACGTCATGGACCATATCTTCCGCGTCAGCATCTCGGGCGATATCGCGGGGATGACCGACTACATCGAATACGGCCGCCGCCCCGGCGGGGTCTATATCCCGCGCTTCCGAAACGTCGGGGGCGAGGAAGGCATCGGCTTCAAGCGCGGCTACGGCTATCAGGGCAGCGCCTATCGGTCCCCCGCCAGCCCCGAGGGCTTCGGCGCCGCGATGAAGCACGGCATGCGCAAGTACGCGCCGTGGCGGTTCGGCATGATGGCGTTCGGCGAATGCCTGCCCTACGAGGACAATCGCGTTTCGCTGAGCGAGACCGAAGTCGACCGCTTCGGCATTCCGCTGCTGCGGTTCGACGTCACCTTCCGCGACAACGAGATCCGCATGATGGACGATGCGCGCAGCGAAGGCGAGGCGATGCTGCGCCGCGCGGGGCTGTCGAACGTGAGCAGTTCCCGCGGCGAACACGTGCCGGGCGATGCGATCCACGAGATGGGCGGCGCGCGCATGGGCGCCGACCCGCGCCAGTCGGTGCTCAACAAGTGGAGCCAGGCGCACGACGCGGCCAACCTGTTCGTCACCGACGGTTCGCAGATGGCCTCGGTCTCGTGCGTCAACCCGTCGATCACCTTCATGGCGCTGACCGCGCGCGCGACCGATCATGCCGTCAAACAGCTCGAAGCCGGCGTGATCTAGGGCGCGCGCCTGATGGATATGCGTGTCATTCGCCGCCTTGTCTGGTCGATCCCGCTGATCGCGGCGGGGGCGTGCCATGCGCAGCCGGCAGAAGAGCGCCCGCCGACCGCGTTGCGCGATATGACCGCGACCCATCTGCCGCAGGCGGCGGAACTGCACGCGCTCGATATCGCGCTCGCCGATTTCGACGGCGACGGCGATCTCGATGCCGCGCTGGCGGTGGAGGGCGACGTCAACCGGCTCTACGTCAACGATGGCGAGGGACGCTTCGCGTGGCGCGAAGGGGCGTTCGGGAAAGTCCCCCACGACACCGAGCACGTGCGCGCGGCCGACTTCGACGGCGACGGACACGTGGATGTGGTGTTCGTCGCGGAGGATGACCGGACGCACCAGCTTTTCCTCGGCCGCGGCGACGGTAGCTTCACCGACGCCAGCGACCGCCTCCCGGCGATGAGCGAAGGCAACGGCCTGGCGGTGGGCGACGTGAACGGCGACGGCTTGCCCGATATCGTCGTCGGCAATTCGGGCGACGGCGAAGACGGACGGAACTTCCTCTGGCTCAACCGCGCCGACAGCCCGGGCCGGTTCGCCGATGCCACCGCGACCCACCTTCCCGCGATCGGCAACAGGGCTCAGGACGTGGCGCTCGCCGATCTCGACGGCGACGGCGATCTCGACATGGTCGTGGCGACCGAAGCGCCGCCGACGCGGCTGCTGATCAACGACGGCGAAGGCAGGTTCGCCGAAGCCTCTGACCGGCTCGATCAGGTCACGCCGCTGGAAACGCGCGAGGCGCACGTCTTCGACGCCAACGGCGACGCACGGCCCGACATCCTGCTGCTCAACCTGACCAGCAATGCCGGGGAGTGGGACAAGGACCCCCAGGCACGGCTGCTGGTGCAGGACGAGACCGGCCGGTTCATCGACGAGACGCAGGGCCGCCTTCCCGCCAACCGCTTCTCGAGCTGGGGCGGCGCGGTGATGGATTTCACCGGCGACGGCCATCCCGATCTGATCGTCGGCGCCATCGCGGTCCCCGGGTTCGAGCCCCTGCAGGTTCGCGCCTATGCCAACGATGGCGCAGGTCGTTTCAGCGACGTTACCGCCACCACCGTTCCCCGAAGCACGATCGGCCGGAGCTGGAGCATGGCGACGGCGGACGTGAACGGTGACGGGGTGGACGATCTGTTCGTCGGCGGCTGGGGCACGCAGGCGCGCCTGCTGTTCGGAAGCGCGCCTGCGAACGGCGAATAGCACCGCGCCGTCATTGACAGGCGGGCGGGTCCCGGCCTACCCAAAATGGAATAATTAAAGCGTTTGTGTCTATGAATTGCTGTTCGTTCGGCGTCCTGCGGTCGTCTCGCATTCGGACGGTGCGGAGAATCGACGGATGACCACCCGGCAGCCAGATCGCGCGCGGCGAAACGTGGTGAAGAACGGCGCGGAGGCGCGCGGCGCGCGGCTGACGCTCAGCCTGTCGGGCACCAATCTCGAGCGCGCCGGCGACTACAACCAGCGGATCGTGCTCCAGGCGATCAGGCTCGCCGGGGAGACGACGCGGAGCGAACTGGCGCGGGTGACGGGGCTGACGCCCCCGACGATCGTCAACATCACCAAGCGTCTGATCGACATGGATCTGGTCAGGCCCGCCGGGCGGCTGCACGGCAAGCGGGGCCAGCCGGCGATGCGGATCGTCATCAACCCCGACGGCGCGTTTTCGATCGGCCTCAACATCGACCGCGATCACATTACGCTGGTGACGATCGACCTCGCCGGCACGGTGCGCAGCCGCAACACGTGGGAAGTCGCTTTCGCATTGCCGGAAACGGTGGCCGAACACGTGCGCGAGACTTTGCCCGCGCTTCTCGACCAGGGCGGCGTGGATCGCGACCGCATCCTTGGCGTGGGCGTGGCGCTGCCCGACGATCTCGGGCGGATCTGCCTGCCGCATCGGCCTCGCGAATACGATGCCTGGGATGGCATAGACGTCGGCGAACTGCTGGGCGAAGCGCTGCCCTGGCCGCTTCATGCGGACAACGACGCGGCGTCGGCGGCGCTCGGCGAGGTCCATCTCGGCAACGACATCGCGAGCTCGAGCTTCTTCTACCTCATGATCAGCGCGGGGCTCGGCGGCGGGCTGGTCATCGACCGCAGCTACGTGCGCGGCGCGGATGCGCGCTCGGGCGAAATCTGGGCCATGCCCGATCCGGCGCGCGATGGCGCGAACGTGCAGGATACCGTTTCGCTATCGGCGCTTTACGCCAGGCTGGAAGCGGCGGGGCACGAGGTCGATCGGCCGTCGGCGCTTCTCGAAAGCGCGGCGGGTCGCGAAGCCATCGTGCTCGCGTGGCTCGACGATGCGGCGGACGTGCTGGTCGAGCCGCTGATCGCAGTGAATTGCCTGATAAATCCGGCGGCGATCCTGATCGGTGGCCGGTTGCCGGGCAGTCTGATCGATGCGCTGGTGGAACGGCTCAATGCGCGGCTGTCGGGCCGTAACCTCCCGACCGTCGCCCCGGTACGCAAGGCCGAAGCGGCGGACGACGCCTCGGCCATCGGCGCGGCGATCATCCCTTTCCTCGACCATGTCCTGCCCTCTGAATCGATACTGATGCAGGCGGGCCGCTAGCGGGCGACGTTCAGCCGTCGATCCGCCGGTGCATTTCGTCGAGATCGACCCCTCGCGTTTCGGGGAAGATCACCGCCACGACGATGAGCTGCACGACCATGGCGACGGCGAAGATCGCGAACGGAACCCCGGGCGACACGGCGACGAGCATCGGGAAGACGCCGGCGATCACCGCGTTCATCAGCCAGTGCGTTCCCGCGCCCAGTGCGCTGCCCCTCGCGCGCACCGGCGTCGGGAAAATCTCCGAGATATAGACCCAGATGACCGCGCCTTGGCTGATCGCGAAGAACGCGATGAAACCCGCCAGCGCGGGCAGCATGACCCCGACAGGGGCGGCGCCGAACATCACCGCCGCGGCGGCCGCGAGGCAAAGCGCCGTCCCCGCCGCGCCGATCAGCAGCAGCGTTTTGCGCCCGACCCGGTCGATCAGCGCCATGCCGACGAGCGTGAAGATGAGGTTGGCGATGCCGATCAGGATCGCCTGCCTATCGGGCGAGACCGATCCGGCGCGCGACACGATGTCGTTGAGGTAGTAGAGGACCGCGTTGATCCCGGCGAGCTGGTTGAACACCGCGACGAGGATGGCGAGCACGATCGGGCGGCGATGGCGGTGCCATGACAGGCGCTCGCCCGGGGCGTCGTCCACCATCGCCCGTTCGAGCCGCGCGAGGTCCGACGACGGCGCGCCCATGCGGGCCAGGGCGTCGCCCGCCTCGGCATGGCGCCCCTTCGAAACCAGCCAGCGCGGACTGTTGGGTATCGTGAACAGCAGCATCGTGAACACTGCCGCGGGAATGGCGCTGACGCCCAGCTTCCACCGCCATTCGGCGTCGCCGCTCGTCAGGCCGGCGATGGTTGCGTTGCTGAGATAGGCGATCAGGATACCGAGCACGATCATCAGCTGGAACAGCCCGACCAGCATTCCGCGCCGCCGCGGCGATGCTATCTCGGCGATATAGACCGGTGCGAGAACCGACGAGCCGCCGATCGCGAGCCCGCACAGGAAGCGGAAGAACAGGAACATCGGCCAGTTCGTGGCGAACGCGCAGCCGAGGCCGGCGATCAGATAGAAAGCGGCGAGCACGCGCAGGCTGTTGCGGCTGCCGATCGCGTCGCCCGGCTTCCCCGCGAAGATCGCCCCCGCGAGCGTGCCCCAGAGCGCAGCCGAGACGGTGAGTCCCAGAGTTTCGGGCGTAAGCGCGAACAGCGTGGTGAGATCCGCCGTGACCCCGGCGATCACCGCCGTGTCGAAACCGAACAGCAGGCCGGCCAGCGCCGCCGTGCCGATCGTCGCCACGAGAGGGCCGGTCGCCATCCCGTATTCCGGCTCGCCGCCGCCCGCCACGACATCGTTCGCCATGCATCCCTCCCTCGCGTATTTCGCCGGCTTTGCGCCGCTCGATCGCAGCATGTCACAAAAGTCGCGCCGAAAAAATAAATCAATTTCCGTTATTATCTTGACGAGAGCGGGAAGGGCGAGGCACGGTGCGCGAAATCGGATGTCCGCCGGTCCAACGGCGGCGCGCGCCCGGCACAGGATGCCGGGCCGGGAAAGGGAGGATGATCGTGCCCGCAAGGTTGCTTGCGCCCCATCGCGTGGAAAAGCCCTGGGGGCGGCGCGACCTGTGGGGCGCGTTCGCCGATCCGGCGCCTGAAGAGGGGCCGGTCGGCGAGATCTGGTTCCAGTCGCCGGGCGACAGCGAACCGGACCTGCTCATCAAATACCTGTTCACGAGCGAGAAGCTGTCGGTCCAGGTGCATCCCGACGACGAACAGGCGCAGGCGCGTGGGTTGCCGCGCGGCAAGGACGAGTGCTGGCTGATCCTCGATGCTGCACCCGATTCGACGATCGCGCTAGGCACCAAGGCGCCGGTGGGCGAAGCGGCGCTTCGCGAAGCCGCGCGCAACGGCAGCATCGAGGAGTTGCTGGACTGGAAGCCGGTCGCGCCGGGCGACTTCTTTTATTCGGCTTCGCACACGATCCACGCGATCGGTGCGGGGCTGACGCTGATCGAGGTCCAGCAGAATTCCGAGACCACCTATCGGCTCTACGACTACGGCCGCCCGCGCAAACTTCATCTCGATGATGGCGTCGCGGTGGCCGATGCGCGGCCCTATTCGCCCCATCCCTCGCCGGGGCTCGTCGCGGACGGCCGAACGATCCTCGTCGAAGGCCCGAAGTTCGTGCTCGAACGGTTCGGCGAGGGCGATCGGGCGCTGGCGCTGCCCAAGGGCATGACGGCGTGGCTGGTGCCGGTGAGCGGGGCCGGCTCGGTCGACGGCGTCGAATTTCGCGCGGGCGAGTGTCTGGCGCTTTCGGGCGAGGCGCACATCGCCGCCGGGGGCGGGGCCGATATCCTGCTCGCCTATCCGGGCGACCGGCGGCTGCGCGACTGAACATGAACCGACCGTGAGGAGAGACGATGCAGGGCAAGGCGGTGAAAGTGCGGGGCGGGTTCGGGCCGGGGCTGAGAACGGCGATCGCGCCGCTGCTCCTCCTGTCGTCGGCAGCGGCGGCTCAGTCCGGCGCGCCGTCGCCGGTCGACTTGGCCGATCCCTTGGTCGGCACCGCGCCGCTCGACGATCCCGACGTGATCGGCAATGCGCCGCCGCCGGGAGAGCCCGTCTATTCGGGGCAGACCTCGCCCGGCGCGCGGCTGCCGCACGGCTCGGTCGCGGCTTCGCCGGTGAATAACAACATCGAGCTGCTCTATCCCAACGGCGTTCCCGTCCCCTACTACTACACCAATCCCACGATGATCGGCTTCACCGGCGGCGGCGGGTCGACCTACGGCGGCAATGCCGAACCGATCGTGATGCCGGTGGTGGGCGACTGGTCGCCGCCGCCCGCCTACAGCCAGTCGTATTATGACAAGACGCGCGAAAAGGCCTCGCCAGGGTACTATTCGGTCTATCTCGATACGTTCCAAACGCAGGCCGAACTGACCGCGACCCGCTGGGCGAGCGTGATGCGCTTCACCTTTCCTCCGAGCGAGCGCGCCAACGTCATCATCAACTTTCCGCGCCACGGCGGCGCGATCGAGGTGGTCGGCGACCGCACGGTGCGCGGCGTGTCGGAGGACGAGGGCAGCGCGGACGGCGCCTATTTCGTGGCGCATTTCTCCAAGCCGTTCACCGCGCTCGGCACTTTCCGCAAGTCGCCGGGCGACAACGTGGGCTGGGGCATCGGCACCAGCCACGTCGATCCCGGCGCGCGCACGATGGAGGGCAGCTACGCCGGCAGCTACGTGACCTTCGAGACCGGCGAGGGCGAGCAGGTGCTGGTCAAGATGGCGCACGGCACCAGCTATCAGCAGGCCGAGCAGCGGCTGCGCGAGGAAATTCCCGGGTGGGATTTCGACGCCGTTCACGCCGCCGCGCGCGACGAATGGGCGCAGCTGCTGAACCGGGTGCGCGTGACGGGCGGGACGGACAAGCAGCGCAAGCTGTTCTATTCGACGCTGTTCCAGTCGTTCGCCTCGCCCCGTCTGATCGCGGAAAAGGGCGAAGAGTTCGCCGATACCAACGGCAAGGTCCAGGTCGCGGCGCACGACCGCTACGGCCCGGTGCCGTTCTGGGATACCGGGCGCAATCAGATCGTCCTGCTCGAGCTGATGGAGCCCGAGGCGGTGCAGGACATCATGGCCTCCGAACTCGCGATGGCGCGCGAGAAGGGTTACATGAACACCTCGTTCCATGGCGACAACGCGGTGTTTCTCTATCTCGGTGCGTGGGAGCGCGGGATCGAGTTCGATTACGAGGCGGCCTACGAATATCTGCGCAAGAACGCGACCGACCCGGAAGGGCCGCGCGGCTATCTCGCCGAATACATGAAGCAGGGCTGGATTTCGGACGTGGTGCCCGACGGCAACCCCAGCCCGCCCTACGCCGGCGGCAAGGCGGGCGTCGCCAAGACGATGGAATACGCCTGGGACGATTACGCGCTCGCGCAATACGCGAGGAAGCTCGGCAAGACCGCCGACTACGAGATGTTTCTCGAACGTGCGAGCAATTACGCCAACGTGTTCGATCGCTCGATCGGCTTCGTGCGCGGGCGGACCGCGGAGGGCGAGTGGATCGCGCCGTTCGATCCCGAGGAGCCCTATTACAACTTCATGATGAAGGAGGCCTCGGGCTGGTCGACGCTGTGGCTCGCCCCGCACGACGTGCAGGGGCTGATCGACCTGCTCGGCGGGCGCGAGGCGTTCAACGCCAAGCTCGACGAGTTCTTCACCAAGCCTTACGATCCCGAAGGCATCTGCCGCGACTGCACCGGCCTGATCGGGCAGTACGTCCACGGCAACCAGCCCGACCAGCAGGCCCCCTATTACTATGCCTGGAGCGGCCAGCCGTGGAAGACGCAGGCGCTGGTCCGCAAAATCCTCGACCGGACCTACGGCACCGATGCCGCCGGCTACGGCTATCCGGGGATGGACGACCAGGGCGCGACCTCGTCGTGGTATGCCTTGAGCGCGCTGGGGTTCTATCCGGTCGACCCCTCGAGCCAGGTCTACGTGATCGGCAGCCCGGTGTTCGACGATGCCCGGCTCGACATGGGCAACGGCAAGACACTGCGGATCGTCGCCGAGAACAACGGACCCGATAGTCCCTACATCCAGTCCGCTACGCTCGACGGCAAGCCGTGGAACAAGCCGTGGTTTAGCCATGACGACGTGAAGGACGGCGCCACCTTCGTCTTCACGATGGGTCCCGAACCGAACGAGCAATGGGGCGCGGCGCCCGAAGCTGCACCCCCATCGATGTCGCCGGCACGCTGACCGGCGGTCGCCATCGCCCCGCCCTTTGCGCGGGCGCAGGAGCCCAGGCCCCGTATCACCTCCCCCCAAACGGGTCCTGGGCTCCATTCTTTCTTCGCGGCGCGAGCCGCGCGTATCCGAAGGAAAGCCACGTGCGCAGTCTGATCGCCATCGCCGCCTGCCTCGCCCTTGCACCCATCGCGGCGCACGCGCAGGACCCCGCTCCGCAGGCCGGAACCGAGATATATCGGACCGACCTGATGACGCGCTGGGGCCGCGAAGTGACCCCGGAGAACGCCTGGCGCAGCTATCCGCGCCCGCAGCTCGAACGCGAGCGGTGGCAGAACCTCAACGGCTTGTGGGACTATGCGATCGCGCCGAAGGCGGCGCCGCAACCCGAGCGGATGGACGGACGGATCCTCGTGCCCTTCGCGGTCGAATCGAAGCTGTCGGGGGTCACCCGCAAGGTCACGCCCGACGACCGCGTCTGGTATCGCCGCAGCTTCACCGTGCCCGCCGATTGGCAAGGCGAGCATGTCATGCTCAACTTCGGCGCGGTCGACTACGAGGCGACGGTGCGGGTCAACGGATCGGTGGTCGGTTCGCACGAGGGCGGCTTCGACGCCTTCGGCTTCGACATCACCCCCTATCTGCGCGAGGGCAATAACGAGCTCGTTGTCGAGGTCACCGACCCGACCAGCGCGGGCACCCAGCCGCGCGGCAAGCAGATCCTGGACCCCGCGGGCATCTGGTACACCGCGGTCAGCGGCATCTGGCAGACCGTGTGGATCGAGCCGGTGCCCGAACTCCATATCGCCGACGTGCGCGCGACCCCCGACATCGACCGCGGCGTGATCGAAGTGGCGGTGGCGTTGAGCGGCTGGGCCGGGGACACCGACGCCGTGCGGCTGACCGCGAGCGCGAAGGGCAAGACGATCGCCTCGACCATCATCCGCGCCAACCGCCGCGCGACGCTGGCGATTCCCGACGCGCACCTGTGGTCGCCCGACGATCCCCATCTCTACGATCTCAAGGCCGAGCTGGTGACGGTGCGCGATCCCTACGCCGGGGAGGAGGAACGCGACCGCAAGGCCTACGATTCGCGCTTCACCGCGCATGAAAGCCAGGTCTATGCCGATGCGCAGGTCGCCGGCGCGCCGCGCGACAGCGTCGATGCCTACTTCGCGATGCGCAAGATCTCGGTCGGGCCGGGCAAGGTCGAAGGCCAGCCCGCGATCCTGCTCAACAACGAGCCGCTGTTCCAGAGCGGGGTGCTCGACCAGGGCTGGTGGCCCGACGGGCTCTACACCCCGCCTTCGGAAGAGGCGATGGCGAGCGATATCGTCTTCCTCAAGAAGGCCGGCTTCAACATGCTGCGCAAGCACATCAAGGTCGAGCCGGCGCGGTATTATTACGACGCCGACCGGCTCGGCATGCTGATCTGGCAGGACATGCCCTCGGGCGGCGGCGAGGACCAGTATCTCGCAGGCACCAGCAAGTATCAGGCGGTGTTTCCCTCGGAAACGATGGCCGAGCAGCAGAAGCAGCTGTCCGAAATGGTCGGCGAGTTGCGTGCCTTCCCGTCGATCGTGATGTGGGTCGTCAACAACGAAGGCTGGGGCCAGTACGACGCGGGCACGCTGGCGCAATTCGTGAAGGGGCTCGATCCGTCGCGCCTGGTCAACGCTACCTCGGGCTGGGTCGACGCCGCGCCGGAGGTATCCGACGTGCTCGACATCCATACTTACGAGGACGTGCCGAACACGCCGCGCCACCAGACGCGCCGGGCGATCGTGCTCGGTGAATACGGCGGGGTCGGCTTCCCGGTCGAAGGGCACATCTGGCGGCCGGGCGAGGCCAACTGGAGCTATCAGGTTGCACGCGACGAGGACGAATATCTGGTCCGGTTCCGCCGCAAGATGGAGGGCGTGATCCGCCAGGCGCAGGAGGCCGGGCTCAGCGCGGCGGTCTATACCCAGACGAGCGATGTCGAAGACGAGATCAACGGCTTGCTGACCTACGATCGCGCGGGGCCCAAGGCCCCACCCGAAGAGCTGGCGGAGATCGCGGATCCGCTGTGGTCGTCCAGTACCGACGACTGATTCGCCCGCTTTCCGCGCGGGGCAGCGCATCCTGCGCCGCAGTGCCAACTCCATGGCAAGCCGATTTGTGACACTTTCGACACGGTTTGCCGCTCGCCAAAACCTGTCCGCAGGATTTATTTGACAATTTATTTTTTATATTCTGAATGGGCCCGACCGGATGGGTCGCCGGAGTCGGCGATCGATCCGAAGCGCCAGAGGACAAGCGGGGGCATCAAGCACCCCGGATAGGGAGAGGATTGAAAATGCGGACAGGAGAATTCCATTCTTCGAAGGCGCGTGGCCCCGAACGGCTCGTGCGCGACCTGATGCTGACCGCCGGGGCCGTCGCCGGCCTCTGCGCGGTGCCCGCCCAGGCGCAGACCCAGCCGGAAGCCGAAGAAGAAACGCAGGCCGAGGAAGCGCCGCAAGCCGACGGCGGCGTCATCGTCGTCTCGGGCTATCGCGCCTCGATCGAGGAAGCGTTGCAGCAGAAGCGCGAAGCCGAAGCTTTCGTCGACGTGATCACCGCCGAGGACATCGGCAAGTTCCCCGACAAGAACGTCGCCGACGCGCTGCAGCGCGTTCCGGGCGTCGTCATCAGCCGCGACGGCGGCGAGGGCAGCCGGGTGAGCATCCGCGGCCTCCAGTCGGGCCTGACGCTGACGCTGCTCAACGGCAACTTCCTCGCAGGCGCGGACAGTGGCGATCCGCAGCGTTCGTTCAACTACGTGTTGCTGCCGTCGAACTTCATCGCCTCGACCGAGGTCTACAAGTCGCCCGAAGCGCGGCTCGAGGAAGGCGGCGTCGGCGGTACGATCATCCTCAACACGCGCCGCCCGCTCGATCTGCCGGCGTGGTCGGGCTTCGCCTCGATCGAAGGAACCTATTCAGACACCACGGAGAAGTTCGAGCCGCAACTCGCCGGGCAGGTTTCGTGGAAGAACGACGCCGAGACGATCGGCTTCCTAGTCGGCGGCGTCTACCAGAAGCGCTCCAACCGCGAGCTGCGCGGCACGACCGAAACGTGGCGCTGGTGGAGCGATCGCGACGCCGACGGTAACGTCATCACCCCGGCGACCGACGTGAACGGCAATCCGTTCGAGAACGACGACGCCATTTCCTACTGGCCGGGCGAAGGCGTGACGACGCGCGACGGCCAGCACTATTCGGGCTACTGGGCGCCGCAATCGGTCAACGCCGAGGTGTTCGACCAGGATCGCGAGCGCTACGGCATCCAGGCCACCTTGCAGGTGCGCCCGTTCGACAACGTCACCGTCACCTCCAACTATTTCCGGTTCGAGTACAGCAGCGACTTCGTGTCGAACGTGCTCAAGATCCCCGAATGGGGCTACGGCAATTTCTTCACCGGCGCGACGTTCGACGAGAGCGGAACGATCTTCCAGTCGGCCGACTTCGCGGTTCCCGCGGCTGGTACCGAGTGTCTCGCGAATTCGCCGCCCTGCACGATGGAAACGCCGCAGATCGCCGGCACCTACAGCCGCGAGGATCAGGTTTCGAACACGTTCGAAACCGAGGTCGCGTGGGAAACCGACCGGTTCGATGCGGTCGCGAAGTTCGGCAAGACCAGCGCGAACGGCGGTCCGTCGATGCGCTTCGGCGTCGCCGCCAAGCCGCGCCTGACCGTTCCCGGGCAGGAGCAGAACGGCAACTTCTTCAGCGGCTGGGATTTCACCGGCGGCGATCTCAACATGGAGTTTTCGCCGGAGATCCAGCAGAACATCCGCAACGGGATTGCGCAGATCGACATCGGTTCGACCGGGTCGGGCTTCACCAACAGCAAACTGTCGCAGCGTTACGCCCAGCTCGACCTGACCTATCGCTTCGACAGCTTCCTGGATTCGATCCAGGCGGGCGTCAAATGGCGCGATCTGAGCATTCACCGCGAAACCGGCCGCAACGAATGGTACGCCGATCCCGCCACCGAGCTGCGCTATCAGGACACGCCCGAGGGGGCGGTGGCCCGTCCGGAATACTTCTATGAAAACCCGATCGGCAACATTGCCGGCGGGTTCGGGGCCAACGTGGTGCCCGGGATCGATTTCAAGAGCTATCTCGACTACATCAATTCCACTTACGGCCCTTCGGTCCGCGTGCCGGAGCCGAACAACGTCTACGATCTGGGCGAGCGGGTATGGGCGGGCTACGCCCAGGCCAATTTCATGACCGACCGGTTCCGCGGCAATATCGGCCTGCGTGTCGCGAACACCAAGCAATCGGGCGAGACGTCGGACCGGTTGCAGTATCTCAACGACTACTGCGTCGACGGCCCGGGTGGCCCCTTCGACGAGGACGTGCCGCTCGGCCCCGACGGCAACTGCCAGGTTCTTCCGCTCGATCAGCGCGAGACGATCGTCAATACCCGCGTCAACCAGGGCAAGACCTATACGGACTTCCTGCCCAGCGCGAACGCGGTGTACGAGCTGACCGACACGCTGCTGCTCCGCGCCGCCGTGGCCAAGGTGATCGCCCGGCCCTCGTTCGCGGATCTCGGTTCGCAGCGTTCGCTGACCTACCGTTCGCCCGAATATGCCTTCGATCGCGACCAGTTCGGCGAGTTCGAAGGCTGGTCGGGCAGTGGCGGCAACGCCGATCTCAAGCCTTTCTCCGCCTGGCAGTACGATGTGGGCATTGAGTGGTATTTCCAGCCCGGATCGGTGGTCGGTGCGACCTTCTTCCGCAAGGAAGTGTCGGACTTCGTCGTGCCGCTGGTGCTCGACGTAACGCAGACCGTCGCGGGCGAGGAAGTGCTGATCCAGCCTTATTCGACCGTCGCCAACGGGTCCAACGCGACCTCGCAGGGTGTCGAACTCTACGCGCAGCACACGCTCCCGTTCGGGCTCGGCGCGCAGGTCAACTTCACCTACAACGACACCTCGGTCGCCGATGTGACGCTGGATGGCGAGACGGTCGGCCGATCGCCGCTGGTCGGCAGCTCGAAGACGCAGATCAACGCTTCGGTGTTCTACGAAAACGACCGGTTCCTGGCGCGCGCGTCGTACAATCGGCGCGGCGAGCAGGTGGGCGGGCTGGCCTCCGGCCTCAACGTCTACACCGATCCGTACGAACAGGTCGACATCAACGCTTCCTACGAGCTGATGGACGGGCTGATGCTGACGGCGTCGATCATCAACCTGACCAAGTCCGAGGAGCGCCAGCATCTCGGTAACGACACCGACGACCGGTTCGTGCGCAGCAACTACTTCGGCCGCCGGGCCTATGTGGGTATTTCGTACAACTTCTGATGCGGGCGTCGGCCCTTCGATCTCCCCCTCGGGGTGGCCCTGAAAGGGGCCACCCGCATTTTTCCCGGGGGAGGTATCTGGCATACGAAGCGACGACAGGGGAAAGGGAGCGATGATACGGGGCTGGCTGACATTGCTGACGATCGCTGCGGCGCTGCTGGCCGGCGGCGCGACGAAGGCCGAGAATCCGATCGTGCCGGGCTGGTATGCCGATCCGGAAATCCGGGTGTTCGGCGATCGGTACTGGATCTATCCGACGTATTCGGACCATGCCGAAACGCCCGACGTGTCGGAGCGGTTCAGCGAGAAGCAGCGCGAACTGCGCAAGCAGCAGGCGTTGCGCCCGTCGTACTACATCCAGACCTTTTTCAACGCCTTCTCCTCTCCCGACCTGGTGAACTGGACCAGGCACGATCACGTGCTCGATGTGGAGAACGTCGCATGGGCGGCCTATGCGGTGTGGGCGCCCTCGGCGATCGAGAAGGACGGGAAATACTATCTGTTCTTCGGCGCCAACGACATCCAGTCGGACGACGAACTGGGCGGCATCGGCGTCGCGGTCAGCGACGATCCGGCCGGACCCTTCAAGGACGCACTCGGCAAGCCGCTGATCGGCAAGTTCCACAACGGCGCGCAGCCGATCGACCAGTTCGTGTTCCGCGACAAGGATGGCCAGCACTACCTCTATTACGGCGGCTGGAAGCACTGCAACGTCGCGCGGCTGGGCGAGGACCTCACCTCGATCGTGCCGTTCGAGGATGGCACGATGTTCAAGGAGATTACTCCGCCGGGCTACGTCGAGGGATCGTTCATGGTCGAGCGCGAGGGCGTCTATTACCTGATGTGGTCCGAAGGCGGCTGGACCGGGCCCGACTATCGCGTCGCCTACGCCATGGGGCCGACCCCCGTCGGCCCGTTCGAGCCCAAGGGCACGATCCTCGAGCAGGATTTCAGCATCGCGCGCGGGGCGGGTCATCATTCGGTGGTCAACGTGCCGGGCACCGACGAATGGTACATCGCCTACCATCGCCGTCCGCTGGGCGACGACAAGGGCGAGCATCGCCAGCTGGCGATCGACCGCATGCAGTTCAACGAAGACGGCACGATCGCGCCGGTGGAAATGACCAACGAGGGTGTGGAACCGCGCCCGCTGCCGCAATGACGGCCTAGAGGGAGAGACGATTTGAATACGATCAGGCGCATCGCGCTCGGAGCCGCGGCCAGCGCGCTCGTGCTGACCAGCGGAGCCCTTCCTGCAGCGGCGCTCGCCCAGAGCGCGCCCGCGCAGGAGCCGGCACTGGTCGATCTGGTCAATCCGCTGATGGGGACCGATTCCGAATTCGCGCTGTCCTACGGCAACACCTACCCGGCGGTCGCGGTGCCGTGGGGGATGAACTTCTGGACCCCGGTGACGGGCGAGATGGGCAGCGGCTGGGGCTATACCTACGACGCGTACAAGATCAGCGGGATCAAGCAGACCCACCAGCCCAGCCCGTGGATGAACGACTACGCCGCGTTCGAGCTGATGGCGATGACCGGCCCGGTGCGGCTCAAGCAGGACGAGCGCGCTTCGTGGTTCAGCCACAAGGCCGAGATCAGCAAGCCCTACAAGTATCAGGTCTACCTCGCCGATCACGACGTCACCGCCGAAGTCGTGCCCACCAGCCGCGCGGCGCAGTTCCGCTTCACTTTCGGCGAGAGCGACGACGCGCACATCCTGCTCGACGCCTACAACGAAGGCTCGATGGTCACGGTGGACCCCGAGCGCCGCCGCATCACCGGCTATGCGCGCAACAATTCGGGCGGCGTGCCCGAGAACTTCCACAACTACTTCGTGCTCCAGTTCGACCGCGACTTCACCGTCACGCGGACCTGGGACGAGAACTGGCAGCTGAGCGCCGACCGCAAGAGCGAAGGCGCGCACGTCGGCGCGGTGGTCAGCTTCGAGACGGAGAAGGGCGAGCAGGTCGGCGTCAAGGTCGCCTCCTCGTTCATCAGCCCGGAGCAGGCGCTGCTCAACCTCGAGCGCGAGGTCGGGCGCGACAGCTTCGACCAAACCGAAGCCAAGGCGCGTGCCGAATGGGAAAAGGAACTGTCGCGCATCCGGGTGAGCGACAGCGACGAGCGCGACAAGCGCACGTTCTATTCCGCGCTCTACCGCATGCTGCTGTTCCCGCGGCCGCTGCACGAAGTGACCAAGGGCGGCGATATCGTCCACTACAGCCCGTACAACGGCAAGGTCGAAGCCGGCTATCTCTACACCGACAACGGGTTCTGGGACACGTGGCGCGCGGTCTTCCCCTTTTTCGCGCTGATGTATCCCGAATTCGACGCCAAGGTGATGCAGGGCCTCGTCAACACCTATGAGGAATCGGGCTGGCTGCCCGAATGGGCGAGCCCCGGCCACCGCAGCGTGATGATCGGCTCGAACTCGGCGATCATCATCGCCGACACCTACCTCAACGGCGTGCGCGGTTACGACATCGAAAAGCTCTACGAGGCGATGGTCAAGAACGCGACCACCTCCGAAGGGCGCCCGCGCGACGATCGCGGGCGGGTGCTGACCGCGGTCGGGCGCGAGGGCGTCGAATACTACAATCGCCTCGGCTACGTGCCCTACGACGTCGACATCAACGAGAATGCCGCGCGCACGCTCGAATACGCGACCGCCGATTTCGCGCTGTCGCGCCTCGCCGCCGCGCTCGGCAAGGACGAGGACGCGAAGAAATACGCCGCGCAGGCGCAGAACTACCGCAAGCTCTACGACGAGGAGAGCGGCTGGATGCGCGGCCGCAACCAGGATGGCAGCTGGGCGACGCCGTTCAATCCGCTCAAGTGGGGCGATGCGTTCACCGAAGGCAATTCGCTGCACTACAGCTGGTCGGTGATGCAGGACGTGCAGGGGCTGATCGACCTGATGGGCGGCGACGAGAAGTTCGTCGAGCGGCTCGATTCGATCTTCAGCACCCCGCCGCTCTACGACGAGAGCTATTACGGGCAGGTGATCCACGAGATCCGCGAGATGCAGATCGTCGACATGGGCCAGTATGCGCACGGCAATCAGCCGATCCAGCACATGACCTATCTCTACGACTGGGCCGGCCAGCCGTGGAAGACGCAGTATCACGTGCGCGACGTGATGCAGAAGCTCTACTCGCCCGACCCCGATGGCTATCCGGGCGACGAGGACAACGGCCAGACCTCGGCCTGGTACGTGTTCTCCGCGCTGGGCTTCTACCCGGTCACGCCAGCGGTCGGCGAATACGCGATCGGCAGCCCGCTGTTCGACCGCGTCGACCTGACGATGCCGAACGGCAAGACGCTGACGATCGAGGCGCGGAACAACAGCGATACGAACGTCTACATCCAGTCGGCCACCTTCAACGGCCAGCCGCACGACAAGACATTCCTGACCCGCGAGGCGCTGCAAGCCGGCGGTACGCTGACCTTCGTTATGGGACCCGAGCCGAACGAGGACTGGGGCAGCGACAAGGCCGACGCGCCGTTCTCGATGACCCCCCGCAAATGATCCGGAGAGCCACGATGACCCCCACGAGACGCGAACTCATGGCCGGCGCGGGCGTGCTCGCCTTCGCCGCCACGGTGCCCGGCATCGCGCGCGCGGCGCAGTTTGTCAGCAAGCGCCCGGCGCCTGCGCAGCGCAATTTCACGAGCCCCGCGATCGAGGCCGAGATCGCGCGGGTGAAGGCCAGGATCGCCGATCCCGAACTCGCGTGGATGTTCGAGAACTGCTACCCGAACACGCTCGACACAACGGTGCAGACGGGCACTCTGGAGGGCCAGCCCGATACGTTCGTCATCACCGGCGATATCGAGGCGATGTGGCTGCGCGACAGCTCGGCGCAGGTCCAGCCCTACATCCACCTCGTCGCGCAGGATCCCAAACTCCAGCGATTGTTCCAGGGCCTGATCCAGCGCCAGGCGCGCTGCATCCTGATCGATCCCTACGCCAACGCGTTCGACAAGGACCCGACCGCGCCTTCCAAGCTCGAATGGTCGGAGACCGACGCGACCGAAATGAAGCCCGGCGTCGCCGAGCGGAAGTGGGAGATCGATTCGCTCTGCTATCCGATGCGGCTCAGCCACGAATACTGGCGGCGGACGAAGGACAAGGCGCCGTTCGACGAGACCTGGTCGCGCGCGATGAAGCTGGCGGTGCAGACGTTCCGCGAACAGCAGCGCGTGGACGGTCCCGGCCCGTACAAATTCCAGCGCCCCGCGCTGCAGCCGTCCGACAGCCTGATGCTGGGCGGCTACGGGCGGCCGACGAAGAAGATCGGGTTGATCCACTCGATGTTCCGCCCGTCGGACGATGCGTGCCTCTATCCGTTCCTGATCCCGTCGAACCTGTTCGCGGTGTCGGTGCTGCGCAAGGTCGCGCAGGTGCACCGCGAAGCACGCGGCGACGATGCCGCCGCGCGCGACGCCGAAGCGCTGGCGAGCGAAGTCGAGGGCGTGCTGAAGGCGCACGCGCTGATCCCCGACGGCAAGGGCGGGCAGGTCTGGGCCTACGAAATCGACGGCTTCGGGAACTATGTCTTCATGGACGACGCCAACGTGCCGAGCCTCTCGGGCCTCGCGCTCATCGACGTGGTCGATCGCAACGACCCGCTGTTCCGCCGCACCGCCGACCTCGCGTGGAGCGAGCGCAATCCCTACTTCTTCAAGGGCACCGCGGCGGAAGGGATCGGCGGGCCGCACATCGGGCTCGACATGATCTGGCCGATGTCGATCATCACACGCGCGATGAATGCCGACGACGACGCGACGATACTCCAGTGCTTGCGCTGGCTGAAAGGCACCCACGGCGGCACCGGCTTCATGCACGAGAGCTTCCACAAGGACGATCCGACCGACTTTACGCGCAGCTGGTTCGCGTGGGCCAACGCGCTGTTCGGCCAGCTCGTGGTCGAGGTCGCCGACAAGCGCCCGGCGCTGCTGGCGCGGGTGCTGTGATGCTCGCCAACCGACGCCAACTGCTCGCCGGGACCGGTCTCGTCGCGTTCGGCGGCCTGCTGCCCGCCGGCTGCACGAAGTTCGCGGCGGCCGCGGGCGAGGGGCTCGCGGCGGGCAAGCCCAACCTGTTCATCGGCACCGGCGGCCACGGCCACACCTATCCCGGCGCTTCCCTGCCTTTCGGCATGGCGCAGCTAAGCCCGGATACGAACACCCACGGGTGGGATGCCTGCTCGGGCTACCACCAGAAGGATGGCTCGATCCTGGGGTTCAGCCATACGCACCTCTCGGGCACTGGGATCGGCGACATGCTCGACGTGCTGGTGGTGCCGACGCGCCAGCAGCTCACGCTCGAGCCGGGCACGGTCGAGGATCCCGACGCGGGCTATCGCCAGCGCTATTCGGACGAGCATGCCGAGCCGGGATACTACCGCGTCGCGCTCGAATCGGGCGTGCTCGCCGAACTTACGGTAACGGAGCGTTGCGGCCTCCACCGCTATCGCTTCGGCGACGGCCCGGCGCATATCCTGATCGACTTCGCGCATGCGATCGAGGACGACTGGGACAAGGGCATCGTGGTCGAGGACGCCTCGCTCGCGCTCGACGAAGACGGCACGCTCACCGGCGGGCGCCAGGTCAATCGCTGGGCCAAGGGGCGCCGCATCCACTTCGCGATGCAGCTGTCGCGCCAGCCCGACCGGGTGCAGTTCTTCGGCGACGACGGCACGCCTGCCACCGACGGTTCCACGTCGATCGAAGGCAATCGCCTGCGCGCGGCGCTGTTCTTCGACGATGCAGGCGGCGAGCCGATCCTGATCCGGACCGGCCTCTCGGCGGTCGACGTGCAGGGCGCGCGCGACGCGCTGGCGCAGGAGATGCCCGGCTGGGACTTCGACCGCACCGCCAACGCAGCGCGAAATACATGGTCGCAAGCGCTCGGCGGCATTCGCGTATCGGGCGGGACCGAGGACCAGCGCACGATCATGGCGAGTGCGCTCTACCACGCGCAACTCGCGCCCACCCTCTTCACCGACCGCGACGGGCGCTACGTCGGGCTCGACCGCGCGGTGCATCGTGCAGCGGAAGGCGAGGAAGCACACAGCACCTATTCGCTGTGGGACACCTATCGCGCGCTGCACCCGCTGCTGACGCTGATCGATCCCGAGCGCGCCGCGCTGCTCACCCGCGACATCTGCCGCCAGACCGCGCAGAGCCCTGCCGGCCCGCTCGTCTGGCCGCTGCAGGGGGTCGAGACCGCGTGCATGATCGGCTGGCACGGCGTCTCGGTGCTCGCCGAGGCGCATGCCAAGGGGATCGCGGCGGACTATGCCGCCGCCTGGCCGAACATCCGCCGCCGCGCCTTCGACCGCGATTTCAAGGACATCGACAGCACGCTGGGCCGCGGGTTCTACTACGATCTCGGCTACATCCCGGCCGACGAGGTGTGGGAATCGGTCAGCCGGACGCAGGAATACGCCTACGACGACTGGGCGATGGCGCATCTCGCCGAAGCGCTGGGTGAAAGCGAGGACGCCGCCGCGCTGCGCGAGCGCTCGCGCAACTGGCGCGGGGTGATCGACGCCGAAGCCCGCTTCGCCAAGCCCCGGTTCGCCGACGGCACCTGGTGGCAGGATTACGATCCGGTCCAGATCGGGCATGATGTCGACCGCTGGCGCGACTACACCGAGGCAAACGGCTGGCAGGCGACCTTCCTCAACCAGCACGACGTCTACGGTCTGATCGCGCATTTCGGCGGCGATGCGGCGTTCGAGAAGCAGCTCGACGCGCTGTTCGAAGCGCCGTCCACCCTGCCGGACAACGCGCCGCCCGACATCTCCGGGCTGGTCGGCCAGTACGCCCACGGCAACGAGCCGAACCACCACGTCGCCTATCTCTATGCCTATTGCGGCGCGCCGCATAAAACGCAGGCGATGGTTCGGCGGCTGCTGACCGAAATGTACAGGAACGACCCGGACGGGGTGATCGGCAACGACGACTGCGGGCAGATGAGCGCGTGGTTCATCCTCTCGGCGCTGGGGTTCTATCCAGTCGATCCGGTGAGCGCGGTGTATGTGTTCGGCTCGCCGCTGTTCGACGTGGCCGAGGTCAAGGTTGGTGCGGGCAAGACGCTGACCGTGCGCGCCGAAAACAACGCGCCCGAACATCCCTATGTTCAGTCGGTGCTCTGGAACGGCGAGCCCTGGAAGCGGAACTGGATCGCCCATGCGGAACTGGCGCGCGGCGGAACGCTCGTCTTCGAAATGGGGCCGGAGCCCTCGTGCTTCGGCGCGGCGCTGGCGGATCGGCCGCCCTCCTTCGGCGCCGCGCCGACCTGAAGGCGGATCGAGCGCGCTTGGCCTTTTGACAGTGACCAGAAACGATGAGAACGGACCATTGGTGAACTTTCGACGATACGCCGCCCCGCGACCACCGCTGCTTCTCGCATCGCACCGAGCAAGGCGCGGACGCTGATGGACAATTCCACGATCGATCGCGGCCAACCGCGCCTGTTCGCCGGCGTCGAGCTGGGCGGCACCAAGTGCGTCTGCACCCTGGCATCCGGCCCTGGCGAGGTCCGCGATCAGCGGACGATCGCCACCACCGTACCGGGTGAAACGCTGCCGGCGATTAAGACGGTGCTGGAAGGCTGGGCGCGCGCGCCCGGATTCTGCGGGCTCGGCATCGCGGCTTTCGGCCCGCTGCAGCTCGACCCCGACGCCGAGGGCTATGGCCGGGTGCGCGCAACGAACAAGCCCGGCTGGGAAGGGGCGGATTTGATCGGCCCGCTACGGTCCGCCTTCGCGGTGCCGATCGGGTTCGATACCGACGTGAACGGCGCGGCGCTGGCCGAAATCCGCTGGGGCAGCGGCCGGGGCCTCGAGGATTTCGCCTATGTCACCGTCGGCACCGGGGTCGGTGCGGGCCTGATCGTGCATGGACGCCCGACGCGCGGCTTCGGCCACAGCGAGATCGGGCATATCCGCGTTCCCCGCCTCGACGGCGACGATCTGCCCAGCGTGTGCACCTTCCATCCCGATTGCGTCGAGGGCCTTGCCTCGGGCTCGGCGCTCCATGCCCGGCTGGACGGGCGATCGCTGTCGGACGTGGCCGCCGACGACCCGGTGTGGGAACCGGTGGTCCATTGTCTCGCGGTCATGCTCCATGCGCTGGCGTGCTCCGCCGGCCCGATGCGGATCGCGATGGGCGGCGGCGTGCTTGCCGGGCAGCCGCATCTGCTGCCCCGGATAGGCGCGCGGCTGGAAGAGAGCCTGGCGGGCTACATGAAGCTCCCCGACGGGGTCGACTACGTCACCGCGCCGGAACTGGGCACGATGGCCGGTCCGCTGGGATCGATCGCGCTGGCGATGGATGCCGTCGAAGCCGTCGCCGAGAAACAGCCGACCGCTTTTCAGGCGGTCGGAGCCCGAAGCTAGGCGAAGCCGCGTTCGAGGAAGCGCAGGGCGCAGCCGGCGAGCATGGCGGTGCCGTGGGGCAGCGCGCTTTCGTCGACAATCATGCGCGGCGAATGGATGCCGCAGCACTGGCGCCAGTCCTCGCCTTCGCGCGCGACGCCGAGAAAGAACATCGCGCCCGGCACCTTTTCGATCACGTAGGCGAAATCCTCCGCCCCCATGATCGGCGCGGGCAGTTCGCGCCATGCCGCGTCGCCGAACGCGTCGGCCGCCACGGCGCGGCCGAGCGCCACCGCGCGCTCGTCGCAGATCGTCACCGGGAAGCCTTCGGTCACCGTCACCTCGGCCTCCACCCCATGCGCGGCGGCGATGCCGCGCGCGACTTCGCCCATCGCCTCGCGCACCGCGGCGCGGTGGCCGGGCGAGAGCGTGCGGATCGTGCCGCGCAGCGTTGCGTGGTCGGGAACGATGTTGTGCGCGGTGCCCGCCTTGAGCTGAGTGACGGTGACCACGACCGCGTCGGCGGCGTCGAAGCGGCGCGTGACCATTGCCTGCAGCGCGCCGACGATCGCGCACGCCGCGGGCACCGGATCGCGCGTGTCGTGCGGCATCGAGGCGTGCCCGCCCCGCCCCGTCACCACGATGTCGAACTGGTCCGCCGCCGCCATCAGCGGGCCGGGCTTGCCCGCGAGCACGCCATGCGGCGCGTTGGGCATGATGTGGAGCGCGAAGGCGGCATCGGGCAGCGGCCCGTATCGATCGCCGCCGAGCAGGCCGTCGTCCAGCATGAAGCGCGCGCCGTGGAAGCCTTCCTCGCCCGGCTGGAACATGAACAGCACTTCGCCCGCCAGCTCCTCGCGCCGCGTGGCGAGCAGTTCCGCCGCGCCGGCGAGCATCGCGGTGTGCGTGTCGTGCCCGCAGGCATGCATCCGCCCCTCGATCGTCGAGGCGAATTCGAGCCCGGTCTGTTCGGCCATCGGCAGCGCGTCCATGTCGCCGCGCAGCAGCACCCGGCCATGCCCTTCGCGCCCGGGCTGCCCGCCCTTGAGCACCGCGACCTGCCCGGTGGTCGAGCTTCCCTCGCGCCATTCGAGCGGCAGGTGCGCGAGTGCGGCGCGCACTTTGGCCATCGTCAGCGGCGTATGCAGGCCCAGTTCGGGCTCGGCATGGATCGCGCGGCGGAGGCTGACGATGCGATCGGCCAGCGACCGCGCGGATTCGAGAAGATGGGGATGGAGCATCGCGCGAGGATACAGGCGCGCGCCGCGCGGGCGAAGCGGAAATGTCTAGGTTCGCGCGTGCCGGTGCGGCTAAGGGCGGTGCCATGACATCCGCCGATGCCAGCCAAGCCGCGCCCGATCCGCGCGCCGCGCCTGCCGCGCCGTCGGTCGGCGTGATCTACAATCCGCGCAGCCACCGCAACCAGGGCCGCGATTTGGGTCTCGACGTCCAGACCAACATATTCGTCGCCCAGCCCGAGGGCGCGGCGCGGTTGAAGGAGGCGCTGGAGGGCTTCGCCGCGCGGGGGATCGACTATCTGATCGTCAACGGCGGCGATGGCACGGTGCGCGACGTGCTGACCGCCGGGCACGACGTGTTCGGCGACGCCTGGCCCGATATCGCGGTGCTGCCCAAGGGCAAGACCAACGCGCTCAACGTCGATCTCGGCGCGCCGCCGGGGTGGACGATCGGCGCGGCGATCGCCGCCTATGCCACCGGCCGGCGCGTGGTCCGCCACCCGATACGGGTCGAAGCGCTCGATGGCGGACGGCCCGCGATGCTCGGCTTCATTTTCGGCGCAGGGGCTTACACGCTCGGCATCCGCGCCGGGCAGGATGCGCACCGGCTCGGCGCGTTCGACAGCCTCGCGGTGGGCGTCACCACCGCCTGGGGCGTGCTCCAGGCGCTGTTCGGGAGCGACCGCAATCTTTGGCGGCGCGGCGTCGAGACCACCATTTCGCTGGGGTGCGAGAAAACGCCTCTGCCGCATGGCCCGCTCGGCGATCCCGCGCGGCGGCATCTCATGCTCATCTCGACGCTCGAGCGTTTTCCGGCGGGCATGAAGCTGTTCGGCGATATCCGCTCGGGCCTCAAGCTGGTGGCGATGGATCATCCCAAGCGCGAGCTGCTGCTGTCGATCCCCGCGATCGTGGCCGGCCGCGTTCCTGCCAAGGCGTGGGACTGGGGCTTCCACCAGATCGCCGCCGATCCGATCGAAATCGCGATCGCCGACGAAGTCATCCTCGACGGCGAGGCGTTTCCCGCAGGTCGCTATCGCCTGGCGAGCGGCCCCGCGCTGCGCTTCGTGGTGCCGTGAGCGACACGCTGGAAACGCGGATCGCGCAAGGGCTCGCAGTCGATGTCCACCCGGCTGTCGCGGCCTTTGCGCAGCGGCTGGCGGAGGAAGCACGGGCGGTAGCCGCGCTGTTCTATGGCTCCAACCTGCGCACCGGCGAACTCGATGGCGTGCTCGATTTCTACCTGCTGATGCCTGGCGAACAGGCCGAGCGCATCTGGCCGCGCGTCAGCTATCACGAATGGGCGCACGAGGGGCGCACGCTGCGTGCCAAGGTCGCGCGGATGGCGCTGGGCACGTTCGCGCGGGCCGCACGCGGAGAAAGCCGCGATACCACGATCTGGGCGCGGTTCGTGCAGCCGAGCGCGCTGGTCTGGCTCGAGGACGAGGAATGGCGCGCGCCCGTAGTGTCCGCGGTCGCCGGCGCGGCGCAGACGGCCGCGCGGCTGGCCGCTGCGCTCGGCCCGGCGAGCGGGACGGCCGCCGATTACTGGCGCGCGCTGTTTCGCGCGACGTATCGTGCCGAATTCCGCTTCGAGACCGCGAGCCGGGCGGATGCGATCCTGTCGGTCAACGCCGCGCATTTCGAGGGGCTGCTGCCCCTGGCGTGGGACGCGCAGGGGATCGCCTTTGCGCGCGAGGGCGACCGCCTGACGCCCGCCCTGCCGCCCGCGGAACGGCGGCGCATTCTGCGCTGGTGGGCGCGGCGGCGACGGATGGGCAAGCCGCTCAACCTCGCGCGGCTGGTCAAGGCGAGCACCACGTTCGACGGCGCGGCGCGCTATGCCGCGTGGAAGATCGAGCGGCATACCGGCGTGCCGGTGGCGCTGACGCCGTGGCGCGAGCGGCACCCGGTGCTCGCTGCGCCGGGCGTGCTGTGGCAGGTCTGGCGCGCGCGCGGGAAAATGCGCTGAGGCCTCAGCCCCAGTATTTCATATTGATCGTGATCGCCTTAACGCTGCTGCCGACATCGAAGCGGGTCTTGGTGTAGCTCGGCTTGCCGAGGTTGAAGATGCTGATGCTGGGATCGTTCGACATCCCGCCGCCATCCTCGCGCAGGTCCGTCTTGCCGTTGCCGTTCACGTCGTGGCGCACGGCCACGGCGTAGGTGCCGGCAGCGGAGACGGGCAGGCAGAACGTCATCGTGCCGCGCTTGGCCGGCATCTCGATGCGGTGGAGCCACTTGCCGCTCTTGAGCCAGTCGGCGCTGGTGCCGCGATAGGTCTGTACGCGCATCGTGCCGCTGGAGGATTTCACGCCGCGCACCGTTACCTTGACGGCGGGACCGCTGCCCGCGTCGCAACGCGAGAGGTCGTTGGAGATTTCCTGCTGATAGGCATAAGCGGGAGCCGAAGCGAACAGCCCTGCGGCAAGCGCGGCCCCGGCGGCCAGTCGTAGCGTGGTCGGCAAGGTCATGGTCTGGAAAGTCCGTGGTTGCGATGGGGAGGGCCGGCCGCATTGCGGACGCGTGGGCCGGAGGGTTTCCGGCTTTCTGCGCGAACCGCCCTTAATTGCCGCTGAACCCGCCTTGCGCGCCTTTCGCCTGCGCGGTGTGGAAAAGCGCCTGCGGGGCGCTTGTCGCGATTCGACGTGCTGTCTACGCGGGATCACCTGCAGCAGATACGCGATCGATCCATGGCCGCCCCGCTCATCTCTCCCTCGATCCTTTCCGCCGATTTCGCCCGGCTGGGCGAGGAAGTGCGCGCGATCGACGCTGCAGGGGCCGACTGGATCCATATCGACGTGATGGACGGGCATTACGTGCCCAACATCACCATCGGCCCGGCGGTGCTGAAGGCGCTGCGCCCGCACACCGAAAAGCCGTTCGACGTGCACCTGATGATCTCGCCGGTGGACGCCTATCTCGAGGCGTTCGCCGAGGCCGGGGCCGATATCATCACCGTCCATCCGGAAGCGGGGCCGCACGTGCACCGCACGCTGCAGGCGATCCGCGCGCTGGGCAAGCAGGCGGGCGTCGTGCTGAACCCCGGCACGCCGCCCGAGGCGCTCGAATACCTGCTCGACCTCGCCGATCTGGTGCTGGTGATGAGCGTCAATCCCGGCTTCGGTGGGCAGAGCTTCATCGACAGCCAGTTGCGCAAGGTGGAGGCGATTCGCGGCATGATCGAGGCCACCGGGCGCGACATTCATTTGCAGGTCGATGGCGGGGTCAACATGGAGACCGCGCGCCGCTGCGTCGATGCCGGGGCCGACGTGCTCGTCGCCGGATCCGCCACCTTCAAGGGCGGGCCGGATCGTTACGCGGCCAATATCGCCGCGCTGAGGGGCGAGGGCTGATGGCGGGGGCGCCGGTGGCCGATGCGGGCGCCCGCCGCGCCGCCGCCGGCAACGTGCGCGACGAAATGCCGGACGATCCGCCCGCACTGCCGCTGCGCAAGAGTACGAGCGAGACGCTGGTGCGCGCCGAGAGCGCCGTAGAGGGCCCCCGCGGCGAGGTTCTCGAGCCCGGCCGCTCGCTTGTTCTCGCCGATCTCGCGCCGCCGCGGCTGGGCGCGGGCGATGCGCTGATCCGCTTCGCCTATCGCATGGGCGTCTCGGGCTCGACGCTCGCCGCGCCGTTCGCCAAGCCTGCCAAGCCGCGCCTGCTCGGCACGGTCGAAAGCCCTTACGCGGGCGACCGTGCGGCGGGCGTCGCGCTGCGCGCCGGGCACTTCCTGATCTACGGGGTCAAGGCGCCGATCGCGCAGGTCGAGTTCGCTTCGGGCACGCGGCTGACCCCGCCGTTCGAGCGCACGGTCCACGGCTTCGGCTGGTTGCGCGACCTCGCTGCCAGCGCGCCGCGCGAACAGTGCGTGGCCACAGCGGAGCGGGTGCTGGGCGCATGGCTCGCGGCCAATTCCGCGCCCGGCAAGGGTCCGGCGTGGAATGTCGAGCATGTCGGCAACCGGCTGCGCCACTGGCTGGTGTTCGCGCCGCTGATCCTTTCGGGCGAAGGCACGCAGTTGCGCGGCAAGGCGCTCGCCGCGATCGCCGAGACGGCGCGCTGGCTCGATCACCGCGCGGGCAAGGCGGAGGACGGGCTCGGCGCGGTCATGGGCTGGACCGCGCTGGTCGCCGCCGGGCTGCTGCTCCCCGATGGCAGGCCGCGCCGCCTCCATGCCGAAGCGGGCCTTGCGCGCGCGCTGGGCGAACTGGTGGCAGAAGACGGCGGCGTGCTCTCGCGCAGCCCGCTCGCGCAGATGGACGCGATCGCCGCGTTGACCGACTTGCGCGCCTGCTACGCCGCCGTGAAGCGCAATCCGCCGCCGTTCCTCGACACGATGCTGCAACTGCTGGTGCCACCGCTGCTCTCGCTGCTCCACGGCGACGGCGGATTGGGAAGCTGGCAGGGCGCAGGCGCGGTGCGCGCCGAGCGTATCGCCGCGCTGGTCGAGGCGAGCCGCGTGCGCACCCGCCCGCTCAAGGATGCGCGCCAGTGGGGCTATCAGCGGGTCGCGGCGGGCAAGGCGGTGCTGATCGCCGACTGCGCCCCACCGCCGCTGCCGCGCCACGCGCGTTCCGGCTGCGCCTCGACGCTGGGGTTCGAGTTTTCGGCGGACGGTCAGCGGATCGTGGTCAATTGCGGCGGCGCGGCGTTCGCGGGCGGGCAGGTGCCGGTGCGGATCGAGCAGGGGCTGCGCGCCAGCGCCGCGCATTCGACGCTGACGCTGGACGAGGCGAATTCGACCGCGGTGCTGCTCCACGGCAAGCTCGGCAAGGGTGTCAACGAGGTCGAGATCGACCGGCGGATGCTCGACCTGAACGGTGGGGGGGCGACCCGGCTGGAGGCGAGCCACGATGGTTACGCCTCGCGCCACGGGCTCACCCACCGCCGCATCCTGATCCTGCGCGAAAACGGACACGAACTGCGCGGCGAGGACGTGTTGCTGCCCGCCGGCAAGACTGGCAAGCGCGGCAAGATCGCCTTCGCGATTCGCTTCCACCTCGGCCCCGGGGTCGAGACTCGCCTGTCGGACGACGGGCAGGGCGTGGGCCTGGCGCTGCCCGATGGCAGCTTCTGGCAGCTTCGCGTGCCGAAGAGTGCCGAAACGGGCGATGGGATCGGCGAGCTGGCGATCGAGGAAAGCCTGTGGGTCGACGGCCTCGGCCGTGCCCACCCGGTCGAACAACTGGTCATCCAGGGGATGACATCGCGCAGCGGGGGAAGTTTCTCCTGGCTGCTCAAGAAGATGGGATAGCATTCGAGTGAGCGACGTGGCGATCAGGCGGGCACTGCTTTCGGTGTCCGACAAGGACGGTGTGGTGGAACTGGGCGCCCGGCTGGCGAAGGGCGGGGTCGAGCTGGTGTCCACCGGCGGGACCGCGCGCGCACTGCGCGATGCGGGGCTGACGGTGCGAGACGTCTCCGACCTCACCGGCTTCCCCGAGATGATGGATGGGCGGGTGAAGACTCTCCATCCGATGGTCCACGGCGGGCTGCTCGCGGTGCGCGACGATCCCGAGCACGCCGCGGCGATGGACGCGCACGAGATCGGCGCGATCGATCTGGTTATCGTCAATCTCTACCCGTTCGAGCAGACCGTCGCGCGCGGGGCGGAGCGCGACGAGGTGATCGAGAACATCGACATCGGCGGGCCCAGTATGGTTCGTTCGGCGGCGAAAAATCACCGATATGTCACTATTGTGACCGATCCGGCCGACTACGACGAACTGCTCGCTGAAATGGCGGACCACGACGGCGGTACGACGCTCGATTTTCGGGGGCGCATGGCGGCCAAGGCGTTCGCGGCGACGGCGGCCTACGATTCTGCGATAAGCCAGTGGTTCGCCTTCGCCGATCAGGGAGAGAAGTTCCCGCCGGTCGTCAGCATGACACGCAAGCTCGTCGGAACGCTGCGCTACGGCGAGAACCCGCACCAGCAGGCCGCGCTCTACCTGGCTGCCGGGCCGCACGCGCAGGGCCTGCCGCAGGCAGAACAGGTGCAGGGCAAGGAACTGAGCTACAACAACTACAACGATGCCGCCGCCGCGCTCGAGCTGGCGGCCGAATTCCGTGGCGGGCGCCCGGCGGTGGTGATCGTCAAGCACGCCAACCCGTGCGGCGTGGCGCAGGCCGACACGCTGGTGGCGGCGTGGCAGGCCGCGCTGGCGTGCGACGACGTCTCGGCGTTCGGCGGCATCGTCGCGACGAATGTACCGCTTGACGAGCCGACCGCGGAGGCGATCTGCGCGATCTTTACCGAAGTCGTGGTCGCCCCCGGTGCGGACGAGGCCGCGCGTGCCGTGTTCGCAAAAAAGAAGAACCTGCGCCTGCTGCTGACCGACGGCTTGCCCGATCCGCGCCGCCCCGGCCAGTCGATCGCGGTGATCGCGGGCGGCATATTGGTGCAGGACCGCGACAATGCCGCGATCTCGGAAAGCGACCTCAAGGTCGTGACCGAGCGTGCGCCGAGCAAGCAGGAACTGCGCGACTGCTTGTTCGCCTGGACGGTGGCGCGCCACGTCAAATCGAACGCGATCGTCTATGCGAAGGACGGCGCGACCGCCGGCATCGGCGCGGGCCAGATGAACCGCCGCGATTCGTCCCGCATTGCGGCGATGAAAGCGGCCGAGGCGGCGGAGAAGCATGGCTGGGCCGCCCCCCGCACGCAGGGCAGCGCGGTCGCCAGCGATGCGTTCTTCCCCTTCGCCGATGGTCTTCTCGCCGCCGCCGAAGCGGGCGCGACGGCGGTTATCCAGCCCGGCGGGTCGATCCGCGACGAGGAAGTGATCGCCGCGGCGAACGAGGCCGGACTGGCGATGGTCTTCACCGGAATGCGCCACTTCCGACACTGAGGGTTCGCCCCCGGAAAGAAACGCTTGGCCCCGCCGGCCCTTTCGTAAACCGAACCCGAACACCACGTTCAGTGTAACGCAAGCGCGGCCTGCTAGATCGTGCGCTACACAGATACGAAGAAGAACAGACATGATGAAGCTGCTCAAGACCGACCTTTTCCGCAATTTCGCCATCGGCTTCGCCGCCGGGACGGTGGTCGTCGCGCTGCAGGCGGGGCACAGCCTCGTCGGCGCGATGGCCTGATCGACGGAGCCTGAAACACAGCGTGAAACAGGCATTCGCCTTCATCCTCGCCGGATCGC
The DNA here is from genome assembly GCF_041912895.1 of Pelagerythrobacter sp. Lineage (NCBI taxonomy): Bacteria > Pseudomonadati > Pseudomonadota > Alphaproteobacteria > Sphingomonadales > Erythrobacteraceae > Pelagerythrobacter > Pelagerythrobacter sp. The sequence continues at coordinate 459,965 of NZ_JAYSGI010000002.1, forward strand.
TCGCGCTCGGCGCGTGCCAGCCCGCGGCGGCGGAGAGTGTCGTGGCCGCTCCTTCTGCCGAGCGAGTTGCGAAGGAAGGCAGCGGCCTCAAGACGGCGATCTTCGCCGGTGGCTGCTTCTGGGGCGTCGAGGGCGTCTTCAGCCACGTGAAGGGCGTGAAGAGCGCCGTCGCCGGCTATCATGGCGGGACCGAGCGGCAGGCGGACTACAAGATCGTGTCGTCTGGCATAACCGACCATGCCGAAGCCGTGAAGGTGACTTACGATCCGAAAGTGATCCGTTACGACCAGTTGCTGCGCGTGTTCTTCTCGGTCGTCGCCGATCCCACGCTGAAGAACCGCCAGGGCCCCGATGTGGGCGCGCAATACCGCTCCGCGCTGGTGCCCACCTCGGGCGAACAACTCGCGGTCGCCAAGGCCTATCTCGCGCAGATGAAGGCTTCCGGCAAATGGAACCAGCCGATCGTGACCGGGATCGAACGCGCGCAGGGCTTCTATCCGGCCGAAGCCTATCATCAGGATTTCATGGCGAAGAATCCGCGCCACGGATATATCACACGGTGGGATGCACCCAAGGTGGCCGCGTTGAAGCGGCTCTATCCCGGCGTCTACAGCGCGAGCTTTCAGCGCGACTAGTGGCATAGCGCGCGCGCCGTCGCTATATCGGGCGCATGGCCACCCAACATAAGCATTCGCATCACGAACACAGCGGCACCGATCTCGTCTCCGCCGCGCGCGAGGCGCTGACCGGCGCGGGTGAGCAGTGGACCGGCATGCGCGAATCGGTGTTCGCCGAACTCGCGCGGCACGAACGCCCCGCCTCGGCTTACGACATCGCCGAAAACCTCTCGCGCCAACGCGGCAAGCGCGTCGCGCCCAACAGCGTCTATCGCATCCTCGACCTGTTCGTGGCGAACAACCTCGCCATGCGGGTGGAAAGCGCAAACGCCTTCCTCGCCAACACCCATCCGGGGTGCGAGCACGACTGCATTTTCCTCGTCTGCGACGAATGCGGCGAGGCGACCCATGTGGACGACGATGCCGTGTCGGGCGGCGTGCGCAAGGTCGCCAAGGCCAGCGGCTTCGCCACCCGCCGTCCGATCATCGAGGTGCGCGGGCTGTGCGAGGGCTGCGCGGGCTGAAAACGCTCACGAATTCCTCACCGCACGCACACCCGCGCTTCATCGACAGGCTACTCTCATCGGTGTAAGGCTGGCGGGATGAGCCAACGCCCCGATACCCCGCTGCTCGACACGGTCGACACCCCCACCGATCTGCGCAAGCTGGACAAGGGCCAACTCCGCCAGTTCTCCGACGAATTGCGCGCGGAGATGATCGATGCAGTCGGCAGCACCGGCGGGCATCTCGGCTCGGGGCTCGGCGTGGTCGAGCTGACCACCGCGATCCACTACGTGTTCGACACGCCGAACGACAAGCTGATCTGGGACGTGGGCCACCAGGCCTATCCGCACAAGATCCTCACCGGGCGGCGCGATCGCATCCGCACGCTGCGTCAGGGCGGCGGGCTGTCGGGCTTCACCAAGCGCACCGAGAGCGAATACGATCCGTTTGGCGCGGCGCACAGCTCTACCTCGATCTCCGCCGGGCTCGGCTTTGCGGTCGCCAACAAGCTGAACGGCCAGCCGGGCAAGGCGATCGCAGTGATCGGCGACGGCGCAATGAGCGCCGGCATGGCCTACGAGGCGATGAACAACGCCGAACAGGCGGGCAACCGGCTGGTCGTGATTCTGAATGACAACGACATGTCGATCGCGCCGCCGGTGGGCGGGCTGTCGGCCTATCTCGCGCGCATGGTGTCAAGCAGCGAGTATCTCGGGCTGCGCAGCCTCGCCTCCAAGGTCGCGCGCAAGCTTTCGCGCCGGGTGCATTCGAGCCTGGAGAAGGCGGAGGAATACGCACGCGGCATGGCGACCGGGGGCACGCTGTTCGAGGAACTCGGGTTCTACTACGTAGGCCCGATCGACGGGCACAATCTCGACCACCTGATCCCGGTGCTGGAGAACGTGCGCGACAGCGAGCAGGGGCCCGTGCTGATCCACGTGGTGACGACCAAGGGCAAGGGCTACGCCCCGGCCGAAAGCAGCGCCGACAAGTACCATGGCGTCGCCAAGTTCGACGTCATCACCGGCGAGCAGAAGAAATCGAGCGGCGGCCCGCCAAGTTACCAGAACGTGTTCGGCGAAACGCTGGCGAAGCTCGCCGAGAGCGACCCGCGCATCTGCGCGATCACGGCAGCGATGCCGAGCGGCACGGGCGTCGACAAGTTCGCGCAGGCTCACCCGGAGCGCGCGTTCGACGTGGGCATCGCCGAACAGCACGGTGTCACGTTCGCCGCGGGTCTCGCCGCGCAGGGAATGCGGCCGTTCGCGGCGATCTATTCCACCTTCCTCCAGCGCGCCTACGACCAGGTGGTGCACGACGTGGCGATCCAGAACCTGCCGGTGCGCTTCGCGATCGACCGCGCGGGGCTGGTCGGTGCCGACGGCGCGACGCACGCCGGATCGTTCGACGTGACCTATCTCGCGACGCTGCCCAACTTCGTGGTCATGGCCGCCGCCGACGAGGCGGAACTGGTCCACATGACCTACACCGCCGCCGAATACGACGACGGGCCGATCGCCTTCCGCTATCCGCGCGGCGGCGGCACCGGCGTGGCGCTGCCCGAGGTTCCCGAGAAGCTGGAGATCGGCAAGGGCCGTGTCGTGCGCGAAGGCAGCAAGATCGCGATCCTCTCGCTCGGCACGCGGCTGCAGGAAGCGCTCAAGGCCGCCGACCAGCTCGAGGCGAAGGGCCTTTCGACCACGGTCGCCGACATGCGCTTCGCCAAGCCGCTCGACACCGCGCTGATCGAGAAGCTGATGCGCAGCCACGAGGTCGTGGTGACGATCGAGGAAGCCGCGATCGGCGGCTTGGGCGCGCACGTGCTGACTTTCGCGAGCGACGAGGGACTGACGGATGGCGGCCTCAAGATCCGCACGATGCGCCTGCCCGACACGTTCCAGGATCACGACGATCCGGCGAAGCAATACGCCGAAGCGGGGCTCGACGCGCCGCATATCGTCGAAACGGTGCTGAAGGCGCTGCGCCATAACAGCGCCGGGATCGAAGAAGCGCGGGCCTGACGGCCTGCCGGGTTTCGGCGGGAAGATCGGGCGGCGTATGGTGGCCGCGCTGCTCACGATCCTCGCGCTGTATGTGGTGCTGGCTGCGGTTCTGACGCTGGCGCAGGGCCGCATCCTCTACCCCGCGCCGACAGGGCCGGGCGCGGAGCCATCCGGTTTCGAGCGCATCACCTACGAAACCTCGGATGGCCTGACGCTCACCGCCGGCTATCGCCCCGCGCGAGGCGGACAGCCGACGATCGTCTATTTCCACGGCAACGGCGCGGACTGGCAATCGAGCGTCGTCGCGACCGATCGCCTGGTGCCCGAAGGATACGGCGTGCTCGCGGCCGAATATCGCGGCTATCGCGGCAATCCCGGCAGCCCGAGCGAAGAGGGCCTGTACCGCGACGGGCGAGCGGCGCTCGCGTGGCTGGCCGAACGCGGAGTTTCGCCGCAGCGCACGGTGTTGATCGGAAACTCGATCGGCTCGGGTGTGGCGACCCGCATGGCGCGCGAGGTTCAGCCCGCCGCGCTAATCCTGATCTCGCCGTTTTCCAGCCTCACCGAACTCGCCGCCGAGAAAGTCCGCTGGCTACCGACCCGGCTGCTGCTGCGCGACCGCTACGACAACGTCGCGGCGCTGCCCGAGGTGCGCTCGCCGGTTTTGATCCTGCACGGCGATGCCGACGATCTCATTCCCCCGGCCCATGCGCGCAAGCTGGCAGCGGCGCGGCCCGGAACCGAACTGGTCATCGTGCCTAGCGCAGGGCACGACCTCGCCTGGCTGCCCGAGGCCGAATGGCACGCGCTGGCGTTTCTGGAGCGCGTGCTCGGCGAAGGCCCGTAATCGGCGAGTCGGTTACAGCCAGCGCCACAGGCCCGCCGGTATCCCGGCGGCGCCGATGTGCGACCATGTCAGCAGCAGCCACAGTGCGGTCGCCGCCAGCCACAGGATCGCACCTGCACGCGGCAGGGCGCTCCAGCGCGGCCAGTAGCGGGTCTTCGCCTGCCAGCCGGCCCAGGCCTCGCCCATCAGCACGCGCTTCTTGCGGTCCTGCATATGTGCGCCGACGAGTGCGAGGAACAGCACCGCGCCAGCGACGATCAGTGTCCGCACGCTCCACCACAACGCGATATGCGCGATCGCCCAGAGCGCGAAGCCCCACATCATCGGGTGGCGCGTGACCGCGAAAACGCCCGCCGGCTCGCGTTGCGCCGTCTCGGTCGCGCGCGGATCGGGCAGCGCGGGATTCTTCCACAGCGAGCCGAGGAAGAGCAGCAGCGCGGGCAGGGTTAGCACGGTGGCGAATATCCAGCCGATCTCGCCCGTGCCCGGCAGGTCGGCGGGCGGCGCGGCGCGAAACGCCAGCACCATCCAGCCGAACGTCGCCAGCGCGACCAGCGAATAGATGCCGAGGAACGCCCCGGTGCCGACGGCACCGACGATCGGCGCGCGCAGCGGATGCGACAGTGCGAAATGCGTGCCGACGAAGGCGACCGCCGCGGCGGCGAGCGAAATCAGGGCTTCGTTCATGCGCTTCTCTCCCACGAGATGCACAATAGGTATCAAATAAAAACCTAATCTGCAATCATTCGATCGCCAGCAGCTCGATCGTGAACAACAGCGTCGCGTTGCCGGGGATCGGACCCTTACCGTTCGGGCCATAGCCGAGATCGGCCGGGACGGCGATTTCGATCGTGTCGCCCACGCCCATCTGCGGGATCGCGAGCTGCCACGCCTTCACCAGCTTGCCGAGCGGGAAAGTGGCGGGTTCGCCGCGATCCCACGAGCTGTCGAAGGTCGTGCCGTCGGTCAGCGTCCCGGCGTAATGCACGGTCACCGTGTCCGCCACGGTAGGATGGCGGCCGGTGCCGTCGCCCTTCACCCGGCGGATGCGCAGGCCGCCCTCCAGCGTGCCCCAGCCGTCCGCCGGCTGGAGGCTGGCGAGCGCGGCCTGTTGCGCGTTGTGCCACGCCGGGTCCTGCGACCGGTCATCCCCCGACCCTTGCGCGAGCGCGGGGACGAGCGCGAAGGCGGCGACCGCCATCGCCGCCGCGCCCAGCGCGCCGAGCGTTGCGGCCGCACCCGATGGCGCCCCCTGTTGCCTGCCAGCCATGCCGCCTACCAGTCGTAGGCCTTGGGGAGTTCGCTGGTGTCGAGATCGCGGTACCGGTCGCGCAGGCCCGTCTGATGGCTGTCCATCGGCTGCCCGACCCCGTCGATATAGACGCGAACGGGAACCGACGAGACCTCGAGCGGGTCGCCGTCCCACACCACCACGTCGCCTGCGGCACCCGGCGCGAGCACGCCGAGCCGGCCGCCGTAGCCGCTGATCTCAGCGGGGATCGAGGTGATGCTGGCCAGCGCCTGCCCCCAGGTCAGCCCGGCAGCGCGCGGAACCTTGCCCAGCGCGACGAGATTGCCCGCGAACTGGGGTAGGTAGCGCGGCTGCTCCATCGCGGCGGCGTTGATCGCCACCTTGACGCCGGCGGCCTGCATGCGGCCGATGTTGCTCTGCGTGGCAGCCAGCTCCTCGAATTGCGTGGGCAGGTCGTTGAGGGCGTTGGCGATCACCGGCACCCCGGCGGCGGCGATCTCGTCCGCGACTAGCCAACCCTCGCTCGCGCCGACGATCACCAGCTGCAGGCGGGGGAATTCGCGCGGCAGGGCGAGCACGGTGCGGATGTCGGCGGCGCGCTCGACATGGACGTAGAGCGGCTGGCGCCCGGTCACGACGGGCACCAGCGCGGCGGCGTCGAACCGGGTCAGCAGCACGTCGCTCGCGCGTTCGGCTTCCTCGCCGGTCAGGCGCGGATCGATCGGCAGGTCGTCGCCGGTGGTTTCGTCGGCCGGGCGGCTGGGGCTGCCCGACAGGCCCGCATCCTCGCCGTAGCTGCCCGCTTCGCGCAAGGCGTTGCGCAGCAGGGTGTGCGCGGCGATGCGGCTGCCGCCCGCGAGGCGTCCGCCGCTTTCGCCCAGTTCGATCATCTGGAACGCGCGTGGGCGGCGCACCGCCTGCGGATCGTCGCCCAGATCGATCATCGCGCCCTGCCCGGCGAAGATCGAGCTCGCCGCGCCCGGCGCGATGGCCGCGCGGGTGATGCCGCCGGCGCGGCTGACCTTTACGTGCTGCGATTGCGGATTGACCGCCGGCGCGGCATCGAGCGCCGCGCTGAACGGCGTGCTGCGCGCGCGGGTGTCGTTGCTCTGCTGCACCGCGCCCACGTCCCACAAGCCGAGATCGGTGACGGTGGCGAAGATGCCGGGCGTCACCCACGCGCCCGAACCGTCGGACACCGGAATGCCCGCGGGCACCTGCACGTTGGCGCCTGCGGCAACGATCTTGCCGCCCCGCACCACGACGGTCGCGTTCTCGATCGGGTCGCTGCCGTCGCCGGTCGCGACGGTGGCGTTGGTGATGGCGAAATCCTGTGCCGACGCGGTGGACGCAAAAGCGATCACCGCGGCAAGAGCAGGGGTGGCCGCAAGCAGGGTGCGCGCGATCATTTCACGTCTCCTTCACCGGGCTGGCCGAGCTCGAAATCGCTCACTGGCCGCCGCTGCGGGTCCATCGCGTCGAACATCAGCGCGCCGTCTATCCACACCTTCTCGGGCCGCGAATAGACGCTCAGCGGATCGCCGTTCCACAGCACCACGTCGGCCATCTTGCCCGTCTCGAGGCTGCCGGTGACGTCGCCGATGCCCATCGCCTTCGCGGCGTTGAGCGTGAACCACCCGACCACCTCGGCATCGGGAATGTCGATCCCAATCCGCGCCCCGGCGGCCTGCGCCTTGGCGGCCTCCTGGTTCAGCCGCTGGATGCCGTTGGCGTCGTCCGAATGGATGATGACGCAGGCGCCCGCCTGCTGCAGCAGCGCGCCGTTTTCGGGAATGCCGTCGTACGCTTCCATCTTGAAGCCGTACCAGTCGGCCCAAATCGCGCTGCACACGCCGTTCTCGCGCAGCAGGTCGCCGATCTTGTAGCTTTCGACCGCGTGGTGGAACGCGGTGACCTTGTACCCGGCCTCCTTCGCCATATCCATCACCAGCGCCATCTCGTCGGCGCGGTAGCAGTGGTTGTGGACCAGAATATCGCCGTCGAGCACGCCGGCGAGCGTTTCCTTGGCGAGATCGCGCTTGTCGCGGTCGCCCGCGGCATATTCCTGCGCGTCGAACCACATCTGCCGGTTCTTGGCGAAGTTGCCCATGCGGGTGGAGGGCCCGCGCGAGGCATAGACGCGCTTGGGGTTCTCGCCGCAGGCCATCTTCATGCCGTAGGGCGCGCCGGGGAACTTCATGCCCTGCACGGTACGCGCGGGCACGTTCTTCAGGGTGACGCTGCGCCCGCCGGTGAGATTGGCCGAGCCGGGCAGGATCTGCAGCGCGGTGATGCCGCCATTGGCGAGCGCGCGGGTGAAGCCCGGGTCCTGCGGCCAGACCGAGTGTTCGGCCCAGACTTCGGGCGTGGTCGGGTTGGTCGCCTCGTTGCCGTCCGAATGGGCGTCGACCGCCGGGGTGGGATAGTCGCCCAGGTGGCTGTGGATGTCGATCACGCCGGGGGTGACGAACTTGCCCGCCCCGTCGATGCGCGTGTAGCCCGCCGGGATCGCGAGATCGGGGCCGCCGATGCCGACCACCTTGCCGTCCGCGAACAGCACCGTGCCGCTATCGATCCTGCCGCCAGCGCCGTCGTACACCGTGGCGCCGACCAGCGCGGTGGGCGCGCCGGGGTAGCGTTGATAGGTGGAAGGATAGGGCGCGTCGGGCTCGCCGTAGCTGCTGGCGGAGCGCGTAGAGCCGGTCGAATCGTCGGTGGTGGCGCAGGCGGCCAGCGCCGCCATGGCGCTCGCGGCGAACAGGCTGCGGATCAGTGCTTTCATTCGGATGCCCCCAAAAAGGAAGGGGCGCGGCCCGCGCCGCGCCCCCGATATCGAAACCCTCAGTCCTGTCGGCGCGTGGCGGGATGGATACCCGCCGCCTGCGGCTCGCCCACCTCGCTGCCGCCGAGCAGGTCGTCGCCCGGATCCTCGTCGCGCAACGTGTCGAGATGCATCAGCTTCTTGATGAGCGGGCTGACGAGCAGCACCGCGACCCCGACCGCGACCGCGGTCCAGCCGACGGTCGAATAGACCCCGAGTACGACCTGCTTGCCCGATTCCTCGCCCACCGCTTCGGCGCCGGTCGCCGAAGCGATCAGGCCGGCGGCGAAGTTGCCGGTCGCCGAAGCGAAGAACCACACGCCCATGATGAGGCTCGCCATATGCGCCGGGGCGAGGCGGTTCATCGCGCTCAGGCCGACGGGCGACAGGCACAGCTCGCCGGTGGTGTGCAGCAGGTAGATCAGGAAGATGAAGATCACCGGCGTCGGCACGTTCACCCCGACCGATTCGGCGCCCCAGACGAGGACGAGGAAGCCGAGGCCCACCTGCACCACGCCGAGCCCGAACTTGAACGGCGTCGAGGGTTCGGCATTGCGCCGGCCGAGGAACTGCCAGATCGCGGCGAACACCGGCGCCAGCAGGATGATGTAGATCGCGTTGATCGACTGGAACATCGACGCCTCGACCCCGGCGCGATCGACGTGCCGGTCGGTGAACAGGTTGAGGCTGGAGCCCGCCTGCTCGAACAATGCCCAGAAGATGATCGAGGTGAGGATCAGGAACATCGCCGCGAAAATCCGGTCGCGCTCTTCGGACGGCAGCTTGGCCACCGCGATATACAGCACGTAGATCACCAGGGCCCCGCCGAACGCGCCGAGGACGTAGCCGACCATGTCCTGATACTGGACCGCCACCCAGCACAGCGCGACCATGCCAAGCCCGGCGAGGTACATCCACCATTCGAGCTTGAGGCCCGCCACCGGGCTCGCCAGTTTCACCGGGTCCTTCGCCTCGCCCTTGCCCTTGAGCAGCGGCTTGCCGAGCACGAAGAACACGAGGCCGATCAGCATGCCGAACCCGGCAAGCCCGAAGCCGTACTGCCAGCCGTAGGTCTGGCCGAGGTAGCCGCAGATGAGCGAGGCCGTCGCCGCGCCCGCGTTGATGCCCATGTAGAAGATCGTGTAGCCCGCGTCGCGGCGCACGTCGGTGCGCGGATAGAGCTGGCCGACGATCACCGAGATGTTCGCCTTGAGGAACCCGGAGCCGACGATGATGAGCGCCAGCGCGAGCCAGAACACGTTGATCATCGGGTTGTCCTGGCCCAACGTACCGTCGCCTTCGAACGCCATGAAGAAATGGCCGAAGGTCAGCAGGACGGCGCCGAACAGCACCGCCTTGCGCTGCCCGAGATACTTGTCCGCGAGATATCCGCCGACGACCGGCGTGATATAGACGAGCGCGGTGTAGGCGCCGTAGATGACCGACGCCTCGCTGTCCGAAAACAGCCAGTGCTGCACGAGGTAGAAAATCAGCAGCGCGCGCATGCCGTAGTAGGAGAAGCGCTCCCACATCTCGACGAGGAACAGCATGAACAGACCCTTGGGATGACCGGCGAACTCGTCGCCCTTGGTCATCGTGGTGATCGCCATGCCTCCCAGAAGGAACGCCGAAAGCACGATCACCGCGCCCCAGAACAGGATGAGTTCGAAAGTCATCGGCGCGCGGCCTCCCCTTTGTTTTCCTTGGCGACCCGAGCCGCCCCGACCAAGCCGCGCACCCTAACGTCAGATTTCGCCATGTGAAGCTTTAGTTTCAGGGGAAACTGGCGATTTTCCGCAGGGGAACGGCCGCGCCGGGAACCTTGCGCGCCGCGCTGTATTATGGCACTGATGCACCTCACTCGGCGCCGGTGTGCGCAAGGACCGAAGAAATGACCCAGCAGAGCCGCCCGGTGTATCTCAGGCTGCGCGACCAGATAGCCGCGGCGATCATCGAAGGCGTCTATGCGGAAGGGGAGATGCTGCCTTCGGTGCGCGCTTTCGCTGCCGAGCAGGGTGCCAATCCGCTCACTGTCGCCAAGGCCTACCAGCAGTTCCAGGCCGACGGACTGGTGGAGGTGCAGCGCGGGGTCGGGATGTATGTCGTGCCCGGTGCGGCCGAGAAGCTGCGCCGCAGCGAGCGCGAGCAGTTCCTGACCCGCGAATGGCCCGAACTGAAGGCGCGCATGGAGCGCCTGGGGATCGCTCCGGCCGATCTGCTCGAGAGACACTGAGCCGCGCCTGTCATCGAATCGCACCGCCCGCGACTCGCGACGATTGCGCGCGCCGGGCGCATCTGGCAGGGTTCGCGGCAGAGGTTACGCATCCGGCCGCCGTTGTAGGGGCCACGAAGATCAAGGTTTCCGGCCGGCTCGCACCGATGGGGCGAGACGCGGGAAGCGGGAGAACGACGATGATACGATCCGAACTGCTGCAGGCTCTCGCCAAGGACAATCCCGAGTTGCGGGCCGAAGAGGTTGAGCAGGTCGTCGATATCTTCTTCGACGAGATCACCACGCGCCTGAGCGAGGGCGGCCGTGTGGAACTGCGCGGTTTCGGCGCGTTTTCCACCCGCGATCGGCAGGCGCGCACCGGGCGCAACCCGCGCACCGGCGAGGCGGTCGACGTTCCCGCCAAGCGCGTGCCCTATTTCAAGCCGGGCAAGGAAATGCGCGAGCGTCTCAACGCCGACTGAGCGGCAATCGCGCGGGGGCCGGCCTGGCCTTCGCGCAGGCAGGCGCCGTGCGGGCGTGGCGGAATGGTAGACGCCGGGGACTTAAAATCCCCTGAGCCTTGCTCGTGCGGGTTCGAGTCCCGCCGCCCGCACCATCGCCGCGCCGCTTTAGCACCGTATTTACCCTTATGGCTGTACTAGATGTTTGCAGACGGTTCGTCGGCAAATGGATAGCGGAACGGCGGCCCCGGCGCGCCGCCGTTTGAAAGGCGGATTATGCAGCAAGATCGGAGCGACGCTCAGGCGAGCGACCCCCGGCCGGCCGAGGATCGTGCCGCGCCGCGCTTCACGCTGCTGATTCGCGCCGCGAAGTTCGTCGCGCCGCAGGGCCAGTTCGTCTGCGTGATCCGCGACGTTTCCGCTACCGGCGTCAGCCTGCGCGGTTTCCACCGCCTGCCCGGCGGTGACGCGCTGACCGTCGAGCTCCAATCGGGCGAGCGGCACGCGGTCGAAAAGGTGTGGGAGCGCGATCTCGATTCGGGTTACCGCTTCCTCGAACCGGTCGAAGTGGCCGGCCTCATCGCCGAAGGGGGCGACTATCCGCGCCGACAGGTGCGGATCGATATCGACAAGACCGTCTACGTCGAGGCGGGCGGCCAGACGGTCGAGGCATGCATCACCAACATCTCGCAGCAAGGCGCGGGCATCGAATGCCCCTACCTGCTGGCGATCGGCCAGCCGCTGCGGCTGGTCGCCGACGACCTGCCCGACATCTCGGCAAGGGTGCGCTGGCGCGAAGGGCGGCGCTTCGGCCTCGCGTTCGACACGACGTTCGACCTGCGCACATTCGCGCTGATGGTGGCACGGCTCCAGTGCCCGCAGCTTCTCGCCGGGCAGCCGCAAGGCTACTGATCTAGGCCGGGCGGAAATCCATCGCCGCGCCGTTCATGCAATAGCGCTTGCCGGTCGGCTTGGGGCCGTCGTCGAACACGTGGCCGAGGTGCCCGCCGCAGTCCGCGCAGAGCACTTCGGTGCGCGGATAGCCGATCTTGAAATCGGTGTCGGTGGCGATTCCGCCCGCCAGCGGCTGCCAGAAGCTGGGCCAGCCGGTGCCGCTGTCGTACTTGGTCTTCGACGAATAGAGTGCGTTGCCGCAGCCGGCGCAGACGAACGTGCCCGCGCGCTTTTCCTTGTCCAGCGGCGAGGAATAGGGGCGTTCGGTCCCCGCTTCGCGCAGGATGCGATACTCGCTCGCGGTCAGCCGCTTGCGCCATTGCGCGTCGCTGTAGCGGACCTTCCACTCGCGTGCCTGCGCCTGCCCGCCGCACGCCGCGAGCGCGAGGCTGGCGCCGCCGAGAGCGAACAGGTGCAACGTGGCGCGGCGATTTGTCGGACGATGGATCATTGCCGCATCATGCCTCGCGCGCCCTGAACGCAAGCGGAACGTCAGAACGTCGTCACCTCGACCTCGAGCTTGCGGAAACCGTGGACGAAGTTCGCCCGCACCCGTTCGACATCGCCCGCGACGTGCACGCGCATGCGCCGTGCGTGCATCTCCTCCAGCAACACGCGCAGTTGCAGCTCGGCCAGGCGCGCACCCACGCAGCGGTGGATGCCGTAGCCGAACGACAGGTTCCGTCGCGCGTTCTCGCGCGCGATATCGAGCTTGTCGGGATGCTCGAAAACCTCCTCGTCGCGGTTGGCGGAGAGATACCACAGCACCAGCTTGTCGCCCTTCCTCACCGTCTCGCCGAACAGCTCGGTGTCTTGGGTAGCGGTGCGGCGCATGTGCGCAAGTGGGGTCTGGTAGCGGATGCACTCCTGCACCGCGTTGGGGATCAGGTCAGGTCGTTGCTCGAACAGCTTGCGCTGATCGGGGAACTTGTCGAACGCGTGGACGATGCCGCTCATCGTGTTGCGCGTGGTGTCGTTGCCGCCCACGATCAGCAGCACCAGGTTGCCCATGAATTCCTGCGGGCTCATCTGGTTCATCGCGGGGGAGTGGATCATCATCGAGATCAGGTCCGGCCCCGGCTCGGCATTCGCGCGCTGCGCCCACAGCTGCTGGAAGTAGGCCGCCATCTCGCGTAGAATTCCCTGACGGAACTCGTCGAGGTCGCGCACCATCGCGAGTTCGGTATCGCCCGCCCAGTCCGACCAGAAGGTCAGCAGGCGGCGATCCTTCCACGGGAAGTCGAACAGCAGCGCGAGCATGCCGGTGGTCAACTCGATCGATACGGTGTCGACCCAGTCGAACACCTCGCCGCGCGGCAGCGAATCGAGCAGTTCGGCGGTGCGGTGGCGGATGTCGTCCTCCAGCCGCTTCATCTCCGCCGGGGTGAACGCGGGGGCGACCGTGCGCCGCTGGCCGGTGTGCTTGGGCCGGTCCATCGCGATGAACATCGGCAGCTCGAAGCGTTCGCGGCCCAGTTCCGCCAGTTGCGCGTCCTCGAGCCGGTTGAGGATCGTGATCCCGCCATGCTCCCAGCTCGACGAGAACAGCTCGGGCAGCGATTCGACGTGCTGCACGGCCTTGTGCTGGACGACGTTCCAGTAGGGGCCGAGCGGGCTCTCGTCGACGTAGTGGATCGGACCCTTCGCGCGCATCTCGGCGAAGATCGGCTGCCAGCGATCCTCGTAGTAGATATCGCTGCGGCTGACGTCGAAGGGGTGGGTGTGCTCCCATTTTTCCTCGGGATGCTGCGCCAGGTGCTCGCGCAGCGCGTCGACCGCGCTCGGGCTGGTGCGCCACGCGGCGGGCGATTCGGCGAACTGGGTTGCCATCGGCTCTCTCCTCGCCCGCGAGTTCGTGCGCGCGCGTCGAGCCGTATCCTGCCCTTGCTTACCCCGATGTCAATAGTGGGTTGCGATTTGCGACCTGTCTCCGTCGCCGGTCAGGCGCGCGCGCGTTGCCAGAAGCGCTTGCCCTTCGCCGGCGCCGGCCCGGACTTCATCACCCGCCGACGGAACAGCCGCGCGCCGGTGCGCACGAAAACCGCCACTGCGAGCACTTGCCACGCGAGTGCGATCAAATGCGGCCACAGCGCCGGTTCCTGCGCCGCGCGCGCGATCATCGCGTAAGGCGAGGAAAGCGGGAAAATCACCGCGAACAGCTCGACCGGCGAGCCGATGTCGGTCATCGCGAAGCTGGCGAGGAAGAACACCAGCAATTGCAGGATCGTCGCCGGCATGGACATCGTCTGCACATCGCGCACGGTTGGCGCCATAGCGCCGATCGCGAGGAAGATCGACCCGATCAACAGGTAGGCCATCGCGAAATAGATCAGGAACAGCGCGGCGAACAGCGGCCAGCCGACCGCAGGGGGCGCCACCTGATCCAGCGCGCCGGTGACCGCCACGATCGCGCCCGCCGCGCTGCCCCAGATGGCGATGCCCACGAAGCTGACGCCGAGCATGGCGAACAGCTTGCCAAGGAACACCGCGTCCATCGGGATTGCAGCAGCGAGGATCTCGATGATCTTGTTCGCCTTTTCCTCGACGAGGTTGGACATGACCATGCCGGCGAGCAGCATGGTGAGCAGGAACAGCAGGGTGAGTGCGCCCGTGGCCGTGGCGGCGTTCTCGCTGCGCTGGCTGGCGATAGTGGTGGCGGTGGGTGATAGCGCGACGGCCGGGTAAGTGGCGGCGGCGGGGCCGCTCGCCTCGGCGGCGACAAGCGCGACGGGCCCTTCCCACCGCTCGATCCGGTCGGCGGTGCCCGTCAGGCGCGGCGCGGCGAGCGTGCCGCCAAGCACGGCGGCGAAGTTGCGCGTATCGTCGGCGAGCAGCGCGGCAGTGTCGTCCGCCTCGTCCGGCGCGACCACCTCGATATCGGGCAGACGCACCAGGTCCGCCAGCCGTGCGTGCGCCTGCGCGAAAGCCGCCGACTGGTCGGGCGCGAGCGCGACCGCCAGCCGCGGGTCGTCGGCCTTGCTCACCGCCTGGCTGGTCAAGGCGCCCGCCGCGCCGCTGATGCCGACGAAGAACAGGGGGCCGATCAGAAACAGCAGGAATGCCTTGCTGAACAGGATCGCGGTGAAGTCGCGCCGCGCGACTATGAAGGCGGCGCTCCACAGCGAAAGGCGCGCCTTCGCGCCGCAGGCAAGATCGCTCATCGCGTCGCCTCCCCCGCGTTGTCCGCTTCCAGCGCGCGCGCCGCCGCCTCGCCTGCGATATGGACGAAGGCGTCGTGCAGCCCGGCGCGCTCGATCGAGAGCGAGAGGATGCCCGCCTCCCCTTCGATCAGCGCGCGCAGCAGCGGCTCGATGCCGGTTTCGGGGAGCGAGAAGAACCAGAAGTTGCCCTCGCGCCGCGCGTCGGCGGGTAGCGCGTCGCGCCAGCGGCCTTCGCGCGCGCGCGTTTCGAGGCGGACCTGCGCCGGGATGCGGTCGCGCGCCGCATCGACCGACCCGGCATAGGGCACCTTGCCCCCGGCGATGATCGCCACGTCGTCGCACAATCGCTCGGCATGGGCGATCACGTGGGTCGAGAAGATCACCGTCGTGCCCTTTTCGGCGAGGCCGCGGATCAGCACCTCGAGCTTGCCCTGGTTGATCGCATCGAGGCCCGAGAACGGCTCGTCGAGGATCACGAGGCGGGGCTCGTGCACCAGCGTGCCAAGTAGCTGCACGGTCTGCGCCATGCCCTTGGAAAGTTGGCGGATCTGCTTGTCGGCGGCGTGGCCGAGCCCGTGGTTCTCGAGCAGTTCGCGCCCGCGCACGCGGCCTAGCGCCAGCGGGACGCCGCGCAGCGCACCCATGAACGCGATCGCCTCGTAGGCTTTCATCGCCGGATAGAGTCCGCGCTCTTCGGGAAGGTATCCGATCAGGCGCGCGATATCGTGCGGCTGCGTGTGCCCGAACACGCGGCGCACGCCTTCGTCGGGGTCGATGATGCCGAGCAGCATGCGCAGGGTGGTCGTCTTGCCCGCGCCGTTGGGGCCGAGCACGCCGTAGATCGCGCCTTCGGGCACCGCGAGGTCGACCCCGTCGACCGCAGTCGTCCCTTCGAACCGCTTGACCAGCCCGCGCGCCTCGATCGCGAGCGGGCGCGCCTCTGTCGCCGGGTAAGGCGCGGTATCGTTGCTCGTACCCGGAGGATCGCTTAGCGCCGTGTCCATCACTTGCGCGGTAGCCGCCGCGTACGGCAAGGAGCAAGCCCGGCGTGGCCCAGAGCCGAGAAAATTCCGCATTGCGCGAGGACCTGCTGGCCGAAGCGGCGCGGCTGGGCTTCGTCGCGGCCGGAATCGCGCCTGCCGCCGACGATCCTGCGCGGGCGGAGCGGCTGCGCGAATGGATCGCCGCCGGGCACCACGGTACG
Organism: Pelagerythrobacter sp.; assembly: GCF_041912895.1. Taxonomy (NCBI): domain Bacteria; kingdom Pseudomonadati; phylum Pseudomonadota; class Alphaproteobacteria; order Sphingomonadales; family Erythrobacteraceae; genus Pelagerythrobacter; species Pelagerythrobacter sp. The sequence goes on from NZ_JAYSGI010000002.1 coordinate 476,001, forward strand.
ATGGGCTGGATGGAGGACCGGGCGGACGTGCGGCAGGGGCCCACCGCGATGTGGCCCGCCGCGCGCAGCGTGATCGCACTGGGCATGAGCTACGCCCCGTCGCACGATCCGCTCGCGCTGGAGGGCGACGGCGAACGGGCGCGCATCTCCGTCTATGCGCAGGGCCGCGACTATCACGACACGGTGAAGAAGGCGGCCAAGGCGCTCGCCCGCTGGCTGGTGGCGCGCGCGCCGGAGGCCGAGCTGAAGGTCTTCGTCGATACCGCGCCGGTGATGGAAAAGCCGCTCGGCCAGATGGCCGGGCTGGGGTGGCAGGGCAAGCACACCAACCTCGTCAGCCGGACACACGGAAGCTGGCTGTTCCTCGCGGCGATCTACACCACGCTCGATCTCGCGCCCGCCCGGCCGCACGCCGACGCCTGCGGATCGTGCCGCGCGTGTCAGGACGCCTGTCCGACCGACGCGTTCCCCGAACCCTACCGGCTCGATGCGCGGCGCTGCATTTCCTACCTCACGATCGAGCACAAGGGGCCGATTCCCCGCGAATTCCGCAAGGCGATCGGCAACCGCATCTACGGTTGCGACGATTGCCTGGCGGTGTGCCCGTGGAACAAGTTCGCCGATGCCGCCGCGCGCAACCAGGCCTTCCTCCCGCGCGCCGAACTGGTCGCGCCGCGACTCGCAGAATTGCTTGCGCTCGACGATGCGGGGTTCCGGCGATTGTTCTCCGGCTCGCCGATCAAGCGCATCGGGCGCGGCCGGTTCGTGAGGAACTGCCTGATCGCGGCGGGCAACAGCGGCGATGCGGCGCTGGTGGATCGGGTGGAAGCGCTTGCCAGCGATCCCGATCCGGTCGTGGCGGAAGCGGCGGAGTGGGCGCTGGGCGAGCTTACAGCAGCGCCTTGAGCGAGATCTCGGTATCCGCCAGTGCCTCTCGGTCGGGCTTGATGCCCGCTTCGACCACCCTGCGCCCCTGCGCGTAATCCTTGGTCGCGTTGACGCAGTCGAGGGCGATCACGCGGCCTTCCTTGAGATACACGATCGAGAACTTGCGCTCGCCCGGGTCGCCGCGCAGCACCGTCTCGTCGTGGTCGAGCGAGAGCCCGACCGTCTGCAGGCGCAAGTCGTACTGGTTGGACCAGAACCACGGCACCGCCTTGTAGGGCTGCGGATCGCCGCAGATCGACTTGGCGGCGGTATTGGCCATGTCGTTGGCGTTCTGGACCGATTCGAGCCGGATCACCGCGCCGCCGGCCCAGGCGTTGGCATGCGCGGCGCAGTCGCCGATCGCGTAGATATCGTCGATCGAGGTGCGGCAGAACTCGTCCACGTCGACCCCGTTCGCGCCCGCAGCGCCCGCACCGATCAGCGGGCCGACCGAAGGCACGATGCCGATCCCGACCACCACCAGGTCCGCCGGGACGACCGCGCCGCCTTCCAGCCCGACGCCGGTGACCTTGCGGCCGTCGCCCTCGATCCGGTCGACGGTCGCGTCGAGCAGCACCTCGACGCCTTGCTGGCGGTGCTCGTCCTCGTAGAAGCGCGACAGTTCCTCGCCCGCGACGCGCGCGAGCACGCGCGGCAGCGCCTCGACCACGGTGACCTCGCAGCCGAGCTTGCGTAGCACGGCGGCCGCTTCCAGCCCGATATAGCCGCCGCCGACGACGACGGCGCGCTTCGCACCCGCCTCGAGTTCGGCGATCATGCGGTCGACGTCCGCCTTGTTGCGGACCGAATGCACGCCCGCGAGGTCGGCGCCGGGGCACGAGAGGCGGCGCGGATCGCCGCCTGCCGCCCAGATCAGCTTGCCGTAGCCCATGCGACTCTCGTCGGAGAGGACGATCTCGTGCATCTGCGGATCGACCGCGACCACCGATGTGCGCAGGCGCAGCGCGATGTCCTTGTCCGCCCAGAACTGCGGCGGGCGCAGGTAGATGCGCTCGAACGGCTTTTCGCCCGCGAGGTATTCCTTCGACAACGGCGGCCGCTCGTAGGGCGGTTCGCTTTCGCGCCCGATCATTGCGATCGAGCCGGTGAAGCCGTGCTGGCGAAGGGCGATGGCGGCCTGTGCGCCGCCGTGCCCGGTGCCCACGATCACGATGTCGGCATGGTCCATCGCCCCCGACTTGGGCAAATGCGCCGCCGGGTCAAGCCCGGTAAGGATTGCGCCGCTAACGCCCGAGCAGGTTGCGCGCCTGGCTGGCGATCTGCGCGAGCATCGCGGGCGCGACATCGCCCTTGGCCTGCGCGCGCCCGATCATCGCGCGGAACTGGCGGATCGCCGCTTCGTGCTCGTCCGCCCAATGCGCCACGGCGGCGCGCGGATCGTCCTTGGCTCCCTTGCGCCGCGAAAGCCGGCGGAGGAAATCGAGGCGCATCTGCTGGAAATCGCGCGAAAGACCCGCCACGAGCAGCCGCTCCCACACGTCCGACGGGTTCATCAGCGCAGAAGTGCTCTGCGCCCAGTCGAGCCCGATCCGTTCTCCCAGGTCTGTGAACGCCGCGGTCAGCGCGCGGGCGTCGATCTCGGCTGTCCGCGACAGCGAAGCGAGGCCGACCGCGCCGTCGAGATCGTAGAGCCGGGTGACGCGCGCGGCGAGCTTCTCGGGCGCACCCATCTCGACGAACTCGGCCTTGAGCCGGTCCGATTGCCGGCGCGAGCCTTCGGTCAGCAATTCGTCGGTGCCGGTGGAAAGCTGCGAGACGCGCTTCTGCAGGCTCTCTATCAGCTCGCCCGGCGGCGTCGTGCTTGCGCCTACGCGGATGAGGTCCGCCATCTGGCTGCGCAGCGCGCCCGCCGTGTGGCGGAACATGTAGAGCCGCGCATCCTCGGGCATGGGAGCGGTTTCGAGCTCGGCCCACAGCGAGCCGGCATCGAACAGCTTCGCGGCGGCGACGAACGAAGCGGTGACATCGGCCAGGCCGACGCCTTCTTCTTCCGCCAGCTCGAACGGATGGACGAGCCCCATCCGGTTGACGAACAGGTTGGCGAGCGAGGTCGCGATGATCTCGCGGCGGAGCTGGTGTTCCTCGATCTGCCGCCGGTAGGTCTTGCGCATGCCCGCGGGGAAATAGGCGAACAGCAGGTCGGCGAGGCTCGGGTCGTCGGGCAGCGAGGTGCGCTCGATCGCATCCTGCAGGACCAGCTTGGTGGACGACAGCAGCACCGCGAGTTCGGGCCGCGTCAGCCCGATCCCGTCGGCGGCGCGCCGCGAAAGGCTTTCGTTGGGCACGAGGCCTTCGGTCTGCCGGTCGAGCGCGCCCCTGCTCTCGAGCCCCTCGATCAGTTCCAGTTGCGCGGCCACGGCGGGCGCGCCCCCCGCTTCGGCGATCGACAAGGCCAGCGCCTGGAGCCGGTTGCTCTCCAGCACGAGGTGGGCGACGTCGTCGGTCATCGATTCGAGCAGCGCGTTGCGCTTCTTGGTCGAAAGCTTGCCCGTGCGCACCGCCGCGGCGAGCGCGATCTTGATGTTCACCTCGTTGTCCGAGCAATTGACGCCCGCGGCGTTGTCGATGAAGTCGGTGTTGATCCGGCCGCCGCGCAGCGCGAACTCGATCCGGCCCGCCTGCGTCGTGCCGAGGTTGGCGCCTTCGCCGATCACTTTCGCGCGCAGATCCGCCGCATCGACCCGTAGCCCGTCGTTCGCCGGATCGCCGACCTGGACGTTGTTTTCCAGCGCGCCCTTCACGTACGTGCCGATGCCGCCGAACCAGATCAGGTCGATTTCCGCCTTCAGGATCGCGGAGATCAGCGCCTCGGGTTCCAGTTCCTTCGCGTCGGTGTCGAGCAGCTTGCGCATCTGCGCCGACAGCGGAATGCGCTTCATCGTGCGCGCGAACACCCCGCCGCCCTTCGAGATCAGCGACGCGTCATAGTCCTCCCAGCTCGAACTGGGCAGGTCGAACAGGCGCTTGCGCTCGGCCCAGCTTTTCGCCGGGTCGGGATCGGGATCGATGAAGATATGGCGGTGATCGAACGCGGCGACCAGCTTCAGCGCCTTCGACAGCAGCATGCCGTTGCCGAACACGTCGCCCGACATGTCGCCGCATCCGGCGACGCGCACCGGCTCGCTCTGGATGTCGATGCCCATTTCGAGGAAATGCCGCTGGACGGAAACCCACGCGCCGCGCGCGGTGATGCCCATCGCCTTGTGGTCGTAGCCGTTCGAGCCGCCGCTGGCGAAAGCGTCGTCGAGCCAGAAGCCGCGCTCCTGCGCGATCGCGTTGGCAACGTCGGAGAAGCGCGCGGTGCCCTTGTCGGCGGCGACCACGAAATAGGGATCGTCGCCATCGTGGATCACGACCTGTTCCGGGTGGATCACTTCGTCCCCGTCGATGTCGTCGGTGACCGACAGCAGCGTGCGGATGAAGATTTCGTAGCTCGCCTGCCCCTCGGCGGCCCAGCCCGCGCGGTCGCGATCGGGCGCGGGCAACAGCTTGGGATAGAAGCCGCCTTTCGCGCCGGTGGGCACGATCACCGCGTTCTTCACGCGCTGCGCCTTCATCAGGCCGAGGATTTCGGTGCGGAAGTCGTCGCGCCGATCGGACCAGCGCAGGCCGCCGCGCGCGACCGGGCCGGCACGCAGGTGGATGCCCTCCACCCGGCGCGAATAGACGAAGATCTCGCGCCACGGCACGGGGCGGGGCAGGCCGGGCACGAGCGCAGAATCGATCTTGAACGTCAGCGCTTCCTGTCCGGCGGGGGCAAAAGCGTTGGTGCGCAGGATCGCGCGGACAAGCTGGTGGTAGAGGCGCAGCAGGCGGTCGTCGTTGATCGCGGCGACGCGCGACAGGCCGTGCCGAATCGCTTCCTCGCACTCGGCCGCTGCCGCCTCGCGGTCGCCCGAGTAGTCGGGATCGTGCATCGCGGCGAACAGGCGCACGATCGCCCGGGTAACGTCGGGCGCGCGATCGAGCGCGTCGACCACGGTATAGATCGTGAAGCTGACGCCTGCCTGGCGCAGGTAACGGTAGAAGGCGCGCAGCCAGTTGGCCTCGCTGGCGCTCAGGCCGGTGCCGATCACGAGCCGGTTGAACGGATCGTCTTCCGCCCACCCGTTGAGCACCGCGGCGATCGCCTGTTCGATCGCGTCGGCCCGGTCGAGCAGCGAGGCGAGCGTGTCGCCTTCGGGCAGCGCCAGCGTGAAATCGTGGATCGTCCCGAGTCGGCCGTCGTCGAGCGCGGTGGGGATTTCGGCCATCACCCGGAAGCCGAAGTTCTCCAGCGCGGGCACCGCGTCGGACAGCGGCAGCGCCCCTTCGTGCTCGTAGATCTTCAGGCGCAGTTCGGCCTCGGCGTCGTCCTCCAGCGCATAGAGCCGCGCGTCGCGCTGCGGCTGCGCGCCGGCCTGGCCCTCCGCTTCGGCGACCGACAGGTGGCGCATGCGCGCGATATCGCGCGCCGCCTCGGCCGGCCCGTATTCGGAGCGATACGCTGCCGGGAAGGCTTCGGCGAAGCGCGTCGCGACGGCGGCGGCGCGGCCGCTTTCCATCAGTTCGCCCAGCTCGCCCTCGACGGCTTCGGCCCAGCCGCGCAGCATCTTCTGCAAGCGCACCTCGAGTTCGGCCTCGGGCGTGGCGACCTGGCCGCCGCGCAAATCGAGCACGAAGCGCAGCATCGCGAGATTGCCGCCTTCGACCTGCAGGCTCCAGTCGAGCAGGGTCGCGCCCGCGCCGTCTTCCAGCAACGCCTCGATCCGGTGGCGGACCTGGGTCGCGAGCATGTCGCGCGGCATCCATACGAAGGCGAACAGGTGGCGCGCAAGCGGCGCCTCGACCAGCGCGAGGCGCGGACGGGGCCGGTCCACCAGGCTCATCATCGCGGTCGCGACGCGCTCGATGTCGGTGTCGGAAAAGCCGATGATCAGATCGTGCGGCAATGCGGTGAGCGCGTGGACCAGCGCCTTGCCCGCATGGCCGGTGGCGTCGAAGCCGAACTTGTCCATCAGGCCCGAGACTTGCGCGCGCAGGCGCGGCACCTGCGTCGGCACGGCGGCGAGCGCAGCGCTCGTCCACACGCCCGCGTGAATCGACAGCGCAACGACCTTGCCGCCTTCGCGCACCGGCACGATGAACAGGTCGAGCGGCACCCGGCGGTGGACGTTGGAAACGCGGTTGGCCTTGATGATCAGCAGCTCGCGATCCTTGCCGTCGGCGGCGAACCAGTCGAACGCGCGGTCGTAGGAAGCATCGGCGAGAATCTGCTTGGTGCTCTTGCGGCAGATGCCGAACAAGTCCGCATGGCTGCCGTCGCGGCGGCGGGTGACGTGGCCGAGCTGGGTCAGCATGCCGCCTTCCAGCCAGCGGAGCAGCTCGGCGCTCTCGCCATCCTCGATCCGGCTTGCGTCGTCGCGCATCGCCTCGCGCATCTTCTGCCAGTCGGCGACCGCGGCGTGGACGTCGGCCAGCGTCGTGCGCAGCGCCTTTTCCAGCTCGCGCCGCTGGCGCGCGTCGATCCGTACGGTTTCGACGTAGATCATCGATTCGCGCTGGGTGTCGTCGCCGCGCTTCGCCGCGATCTCCTCCAGCGTGCCGTCGCCGCTGCGGCGGGCATGGACGACCGGATGGACCAGCCGGTCGATCGCAAGCCCCTGCGCCGCGATCGTCGCGGCGACCGAATCGACCAGGAAGGGCATGTCGTCGTTGACCAGCGCGATGCGCATGAAGCGGCGATCGTCGGTGGTCGAGGCGAGCGCGATCGCCGCCTCGCCGGGTTCGCGTTGCGCGGCCGCCTCGAGCATGAAGCCGGCCGCTTCGCGCACCTTGTCCTTCACGAACGGGGTATCGCCGGGCAGCAGCGAATCGCAGATTCGCTCGGTCAGCGCTTTGGCGAGTTTTTCGGAAGACGCGGCGGTTTTGGAACCCATCGAAATCGCTCCGTCGGGCCTTGTGCGCCCGGACTTCTGCGCCGCATGTCGCGGCAATAATGTTGCGCGACTACGCTCAAGTCGGTCGCGCCGCAAGCCGGGTTCGGCCCGAATTTCCGTTACGTCAGCGCATCGCCTGCTGCAGCAGTTCGAGCGAGCGGATGCGCGCGGCCGGGTCGTAAGTCGCGCCCGACAGCATGATCTCGTCTGCCCCGGTGCGGGCGACGAACGCGTCGATCTTTTCGCGCACCTGCGCGGGCGTGCCGACCGCCGACACCTCGCCGATATGGTCGAGCGTGGCGCGCGCCTGGGGCGGTAGGCTGTCGCGGTAACCGCGCACCGGCGGGGGCAGCTTGCCCGGCGTGCCGGTGCGCAGGCGGACGAAGCTCTGTTCCTGCGAGGAGGCGATCAGCCGCGCCTCGTCTTCGCTGTCGGCCACGAACACCGTCATCGCCGCCATGACGTGCGGCGCTTCCAGTGTATCCGATGGCCGGAAATCGCGGCGGTAGAGTTCGAGCGCGGCGTCAAGATGCGTCGGCGCGAAATGGCTCGCGAAGGCATAGGGCAGGCCGAGGCGGGCGGCGAGCTGCGCGCCGAACAGGCTCGATCCGAGCATCCACATCTCGACGTCCGCGCCGAAGCCGGGGGTCGCGCGCACCTGCATCTCGGGATCGCCGGCGAGCATCGCGCGCAATTCGGCGACGTCGTGCGGGAACAGCTCCGCCGAACGATGCAAATCCTTGCGCAGCGCGCGCTGGAGTTCCGGCCCGGCGCCGGGCGCGCGGCCGAGGCCGAGATCGACCCGGCCGGGAAACAGCGCGGCGAGCGTGCCGAACTGCTCGGCGATCACGAACGGATTGTGATTGGGCAGCATGATCCCGCCCGCGCCGATGCGGATGGTCGAGGTCGCGTGGCCGATATGGCCGATCACGACCGAGGCCGCCGCTCCGCCGATGCCCTCCATCGCGTGATGCTCGGCGATCCAGAACCGCTTGCAACCGGTTTCCTCGGCAGTGCGGGCGAGACCGGCCGCGGCGGTATAGGCTTCGCTCAGGGTGCCGCCTTCGCGGATCGGCACGAGGTCGAGGACGGAAAATTCGGTCATTCGCTTCCCAACTGGTCGAGATATTGCTGCGCGGTCGCCGCTTCGCCGCTCTCGGGCGCGGCTTGGATCACCGATTGCCAGCTTTGCCGCGCCGCGGCGTCGCGTCCGGCGAGCACGGCGATCACGCCCGCCTCGAGCCCGACCGCGGGGTCGCGCGGCGCAAGCATGGCGGCGCGCTGGATACGCTCCTGCGCCTGCGCCAGATCGCCGTCGCGGCGCGCCAGCGTGGCGGAGAGCAGCCAGGCTTGCGCATTATCTGGCAGCGTCGCGCGCGCGGTGTCGAGCGCGGTCGCCGCTTCGGGCGCACGGCCGAGTGCAGCCAGCGCGATCGCGCGGTCGATGGCGATCTGGCCTTGGATCGTGGCGTCGGCGGCGGTGTCGGCATCGGCCTGCGCCTGATCGAGCAGCGCCAGCGCGCCTTGCGTGTCCCCCTCCGCCAGCAGCGCGCCCCCGGCAAGCGCGCCGCGCAGCGCCCGGGCGCGGGCGTCATCCGCCGGGGTCGCATCGCGTGCGGCGAGGAAGGTCTCGGCGGCGTCGGTGCGCTGGCCGAGCTGCGTTTGCGCGACGCCGAGGCACTGCCCGGCATCGCCGCGCCCGGCGGCATCTATCGTGCTCTCGGCGAGCCACGCCTCGGCTTCCTCGACCGAGCCCCCCGGATCGGTGCGGCTCCGCGCGAGGCAGCGGGCGAGGCGGCTCGTTTCGGTCTCGACCTCGACATAGGCGCCGCGGCGCGCACGCTCGCGCTGCTCGAGCATCTCGGGCGGGAGCGGCGAGACCGGCTCGACCGTCGGCGCGGGGCCGACCTGGAGGAGGAGGGCGAGAAACGGGCTGATCATGCGTGATGTCCTAGGTGGGAAGCGTGTCCACGGCGTGCAACAGCAGGGCGATGTCCTGCGCGCGCGAGAGGCGGTGATCGCCGTCCTTGACCAGCACGACCTGTACGTCCGCCGAACGCAGCGCGGCGGCGGTGCGCAGGCTCACTTCCCACGGCACGTCGGCATCGGCTTGGCCGTGCAGCAGCCGCACCGGGCAATCGATCGCGATCGGCCGCTCGAGCAGGCGCAGCGTTTCGGCGTCCTGCCAGAACTTCGCATGCGTCGGGGTGGGCTCGGGGCCGTAGGGATTATCCTCGAGCACCGTGTGTCCGGCGCGCAGTTCGGCCTTCTGCGCCTCGTCGAAGCCCCAGTCGGAGAAATCGGGCGCGGCGGCAACGCCGATCATGCCTGCAAGTCGCTCGCCCAGCGCCTCGCCCACGAGCAGCATCAGCCAGCCGCCCATCGACGAGCCGACCAGCACGACCGGGCCGCGCACCTGCGCGTCGATCAACTCCAGCACCTCCTCGCGCCAGCGCGTCAGCGTACCGTCGGCGAAATCGCCCCCGGTGCCTTGGCCAGCGCTTTCGCCGCAGCCCGAATAATCGAGCAGCACGCAAGCGCGCCCGGCGCCGCGCGCCCATTCCAGCAGCGCGCCCGCCTTGCTGCCGGCCATGTCGGACATGTAGCCGGGCAGGAACACCAGCGCGGGGCTGGTGCCCCGGAACAACCGGAAGGCGATCCGGCGGCCGTCCGCCATTTCGTGGAATGCAGTGTCGCTCATCCGCGACGCCATGCCCGCCCCGGAGGCGGCATGGCGCTCCGCGTCAGTAGAGGGCCGGCGGCTCGTAGCGTGGCGCCGGCGCCTGGGTGCGGTCGCCGCACCCGGCGAGCAGCAGGCAGGCGAGGATTATCGTCGAGATATGCTTCATGGCTCCCTCACTCGCGCAGGAATATAGCTTCGATCGGCATTCCGAACAACTCGGCGATGCGGAACGCGAGCGGGAGCGAGGGATCGTAGCGCCCCGTCTCGATCGCATTGACGCTCTGGCGGCTGACCTCCAGTCGCTGCGCGAGGTCCTGCTGGCTCCAGTCCCGCTCGGCGCGCAGGACCTTGAGGCGATTTTTCACGCCGCATCTCCCGTCCGGCTTTCCAGCCGCCGGTCGCGCCAGGCCATCCAGCACTGCGCCGCGCCCATGCCGATCGCCCAAACGGGAAAGACCCACCATGCGTCGACATGCGGGGTGACGCCGAACGTCTGGAGAAAGCCCCAGAAGCTGCCGACCGCGAGCACGACGCCGAGCCCGAACAGCGAAGCCATCGCCGCGCGGTGGCGCAGGAATTCGTCGTCTTCCTCGATCATGTAGCGCGCCATCGCCCAGATCATGCCGAAGATCGGCAGCACCGGCAGCAACGCGATGGCGAACGTGCCGCCACCCGATACCACGCCGCGATCGTGCAGCCAGATCGCGATCCCCAGGCCCAGAACGTAGCCGAACGTGCCGACCAGGAACCGGCGGGTGTAGCGGCTCATCGCGGGGCTCAGCTGCCCGGTGGCGCGCTGGTGCGCCAACCCGGCACGGGTGAGCGGGATGATCGCCAGCATGGCGACGAACATCAGGATGAAGCCGGTCGTCTCGCCGATCGCGTCGGTGATCCGCAGCGCGGAAACCAGCGCAAACCCGGCCAGCATCACGCCCGACCAGACCCAGCGCGCGCGGCCCGTGCGACGTTCGGCGGCCGTCGTCATCGTGCGCGCTCCGCATCGCGCCGGTTGCCGCACGATGTGGCGAGCAGCGGGATCGTCAGGATCGCGGCGATGGTGGTCCAATCGGGCAGCACGTCGAGAATGTTGAGCACTGCCACCGCCATCACCGCGAAAGCCCAGACGTGAGGTTTGATCTTCGGCATGGGTCAAGCTCCCTTTAAACTATGTAAAGGGTGCTAGACACTGTCGTGACATATGTCAAGCATCCATGACAAGATGGCCAAGAAGCTTGTCACCGATGGGTGACTTGATCGGTTAATCAGCGCTCGCTATTTCTCGGCACATGAACGCGCATCGCCTCGGCACGACTACCACCACCCGGCTTGCCCGGGGGCGGTCGGTCGCGCGCTGACGCGATCCGCCGCCGCCCGGTTTCGGGCGGTGCGGCGTCCTCCCGAAATCGACGATCCTGCCAACGCCGCTCTTCAAGCGCGCGCGCCTCTGTGCCATGGCGCGCGAAACGAACGGATTGAACGATGACGGAACTGCTCAAGATCAGCCTGCCAGACGGATCGGTGCGCGAGGTCGAGCCCGGCACGACCCCGGCGGACGTGGCCGCGGCGATCGGCCCGGGGCTGGCCAAGGCCGCGCTCGCCGCGCGCGTGGATGGCGAATTGCGCGACATCACGCGGCCGTTCGACGCCGACGCACAGCTCGCGCTGGTCACTGCGCGGGACGAGGCCGATGCGCTCGAACTGGCGCGGCACGATTATGCGCACGTCCTCGCCGAGGCGATCCAGGCACTGTGGCCGGGCACGCAGATCACCTTCGGGCCCTCGACCGATGACGGCTTCTACTACGACGTCAAGGCGCCCGGCACGCGCGATCCGTTCTCGATGGACGACCTGCCCGCGATCGAGAAAAAGATGCGCGAGATCATCCGCGCCGACAAGCCGCTCCGCCGCGAGGTGTGGAGCCGCGAGGCGCTGATCGACAAGTGGAGTTCGGAAGGCGAGACGTTCAAGGCGGAATGGGCAAAGGAACTGCCCGAGAACGAGGAGCTGACGGTCTACTGGTCGGGCGAGGACTGGCTCGACATGTGCCGCGGTCCGCACCTCGCCAGCACCGGCAAGCTCGATCCACAGGCGTTCAAGCTGATGCGCGTCGCGGGCGCCTACTGGCGCGGCGACCAGAACAACGCGCAGCTGACGCGCATCTACGGCACCGGTTGGCTCAACAAGAAGCAATTGGACGCACACCTCCACCGGCTAGAGGAAGCCGCCAAGCGCGACCACCGCAAGCTGGGCCGCGAGATGGACCTGTTCCACTTGCAGGAAGAAGCGCACGGCAGCGTCTTCTGGCATCCCAAGGGCTATCGCATCTGGCGCGAGCTGGAGGCCTACATGCGCCGCAAGATGGACGGCGGCGGCTATCGCGAGATCAAGACGCCGCAGCTGATGGACGTGCGCCAGTGGGAGGCGTCAGGCCACTGGGGCAAATATGCCGAGAACATGTTCGCGGTGCCCGACATGGTGCCCGAGGTCGACGAAAGCGGCGCGGGCGCAGAGCCTAGAGTGGCTCCGGACGCCGACTGGATGGCGATCAAGCCGATGAATTGCCCGGCGCATGTACTGGTGTTCAAGCAGGGCATCACCTCCTACCGCGACCTGCCGATCCGGCTGGGCGAGATGGGCTGCTGCCACCGCAACGAACCACACGGCGCGCTTCATGGCCTTATGCGCGTGCGCCAGTTCACGCAGGACGACGCGCACATTTTCTGCACCGAGCGGCAGGTGGTCGAGGAGGTGCGCGCCTTCTGCAAGCTGGCGGAGGGCGTCTACCGCGACTTCGGTTTCGACTTCGCGATCAAGCTGGCGCTACGCCCCGAAAAGCGGCTCGGTTCCGATGCGGACTGGGACAAGGCCGAGCAGGAACTGCGCGACGCCGTCGAAGAGGCGGGCATGATGAACGAGGCGTTCGGCTGGGAGGAACTGCTCGGCGAAGGCGCGTTCTACGCCCCCAAGCTCGAATGGCACCTGACCGACGCGATCGGGCGCACGTGGCAGGTCGGCACGATCCAGGGCGACCGCGTGCTGCCCGAACGGCTCGACGCGAGCTATGTCGGCGAGGACGGCGAGAAGCACCGCCCGGTGATGCTCCACCGCGCGATCTTCGGCAGCTACGAACGCTTCATCGGCATCCTGATCGAACACTTCGCCGGGCGGTTGCCCGTGTGGCTCGCTCCGGTGCAGGCGGTGGTGGCGACGATCGTCTCCGAGGCCGACGGCTATGCCGACGAGACGGTCGCGAAGCTGGCGGCGGCAGGCATCCGCGTGGACAGCGACCTCAGGAACGAGAAGATCAACTACAAAGTGCGCGAACACTCTCTGGCCAAGGTTCCCTACCTGCTGGTCGTCGGCAAGCGCGAGGCCGAGGAAGGCACCGTCGCCGTGCGCACCCTTGGCGAGCAGCATCAGAAGGTGATGCCGGTGGACGAAGCGATCGCCATGCTGCGCGATGCCGCGACCCCGCCCGACCTGCGGTGAGGATCCGCAAGGGATCGCCGGCGGACGTTCCGCGCGCGCTTTCGATCTGGCGGGCCGCGGTCGATGCGACGCACGGCTTCCTGACGCCCGAAGATCGCCGCGAAATCGACCGCATGGTAGTGGACGAGTTCTTCCCGCACGCCGAGCTGTGGCTGGCCGAGACCGGTGACGGCCACGTCCTCGGCTTCCTTGTCATGCAGGGCGAGGAGATCGACGCACTGTTCGTCGATCCGGCGGTGCATGGGCAGGGCTATGGCACGGCGCTGCTCGATCATGCGCTCGCCTTGTCGCCGCGGGCAACGGTCGAGGCGAGCGAGCAGGCAAGCAATGCGCTGCCCTTCTACGAGGCGCGCGGGTTCGAGCGCATCGGGCGCTCGGAAACCGATCCGCAGGGCCGGCCCTATCCCCTCATCCGATTGCGCTACCGGGGCAGCGCGTGGACCTGATCGCCGGCTTCACCGTGCTGCAGATCGCGGTGGCGCTGGCGACGGCGTTCGCCGCGGCCTTCGTGCGCGGGCTGGCGGGCTTCGGGCTCGCGATCCTGCTGGTGCCGGTGCTCGCGCTGGCGCTGACCCCGGTGGAGGCGGTGCTCGTGACCAACACCGTCGCGCTGCTGATGGGCCTGAGCGAGATACGCCGGCTGGTGCGCGATGCGGAGCGCAGCGCCTGGGCGATCTGCGGGCTGGTGCTGCTGGCGACCGCGCCGGGCCTGATCGTGCTCGCCGCTACGCCTGCGCCGGTCGCGCGGCTGGCGATCGCGCTGGTCGCGCTCTCGGCCTTCGTCGCGATTTTGCTGCCGACGCGCCCCGCCGACGTGCCGGGGCGCACCACGACCTTGCTCACCGGGCTCTCCAGCGGATTGTTGACCGGCTTCGCCGGAATGCCCGGCCCGCCGGTGGTGCCGTACTACGTCGGGCGGCACATCCCGCGTGCCACGGCCAAGGCCTCGATGATCCTGATCTTCACCGTCGCCGCGCTCGCGGGGCTGGGCTCGGGCGTGGCGATCGGGGTGCTGTACTGGCGGCAGATCGCGCTCGGGGCGCTGCTCTATCCGCTCGTGCTGCTCGGCAACTGGGCCGGGCACAAGGCCTCGGGCCGCGTGGGCGACCGGGCCTGGCGGCTGTTCGTGGCATTTGTGCTGGGCGCGGCGGCGCTCGCCGCGCTGGCCAAGTTGCTACAGGGGTAGCGCCGGACCGGCGACGATCAGCGCCGTGGCGCAGGCGATCACGATCGCGAAGCGGGCCGCGTCCAGCGCACGATCGGCAAAGCGGGGAGATATGGCGCGCGGGCGGATCATCGCGGCAAAGATGGCGCCGCGCCGCCTAAGGAACCGTTAAACGCGCCTTACAAGCGCGGCATCTGCTGGCTGGCGCAATGGAAGCCGCCGCCGCCCGCGAGCACGGCGTCGGCGGGCAGGCCCACGGTGGCATGATCGGGGAACAGCGCGGCGATCGCAGCCACGCCCTCGTCGTCGTGGATCGAGCCGAACGTCGGCACGACTACGAGGCTGCTGGTGATCGCGAAGTTGGCGTAGCTCGCCGGTTCGACCAGATCGCCGCGCGTGACGAGACCGGGCGAAGGGATTTCGCAGATCTCCACCCCGAACGCCTCCGCACGGCGCTTCGCCTCGGCGTAGACGTGCGCGTTGGGGTCGCCGTCGCCCGTAGCGCGCGGCAATGCGAGGCGATTGGGGCCGACGAAGCGGGCGAGGTTGTCGACGTGCCCGTCGGTGTGGTCGTTGACCAGCCCTTCGCCCAGCCACAGCACGCGATCGAACCCGAGGTCGCGCGCCAGCCGCGCCTCGATATCCTCGCGCGCCAGTGCGGGGTTGCGGTTGGGGTTCAGCAGGCACTGCTCGGTGGTGACGACGAGCCCGGTGCCGTCCCCGTCGATCGCCCCGCCCTCGAGAATCCAGTCGGAGACGACCACCGGCAGCCCCGCATCGCGCGCCAGTTCGGCGCCGATCTCGCGGTCGCCCGCCATCTCGTACTTGCCGCCCCAGCCGTTGAACCCGCAGCGCAGCGCACTGCCGTCGGCGCGCACCAACGGCCCGGTGTCGCGCAGCCATATGTCGCCATAGACGCGCCGTTCCAGCGTGACCCCGCCCGAAACCAGCGCCTTTGCGCGCGCCTCGTTTGCCGCGTCGCGCACCAGCAGGCGCACCGGCTGGCCGCTTTCGGCGACGGCATTGGCGAAGGCGGCGATCTGCTCCTGCGCGCGCGCGAGGTAGCCGGGCCATTCCTCCGCATCGTGCGGAAAGCCGATCCACAGCCAGTCCTGCGGCGCCCATTCGGGCGGCATCGAGGGCATCGGCGCTCCCTTCGCGGCGCGGCTCAGCAGCCGCCTTCCGCCGCGGTGCAGGCCTCGTCGCGGATGCGGCGGAATTCGTCGCCCTCGCGCCAGTTCGGCCACGCGGTGGACATCGCCATCATCCGGCCGAGGCGGTAGAACAGGCGCAAGTCCTGCTCGACGCCCGACCAGTCCCAATTCTCGTCGTATTCGTCGCCGACCGCGTGATAGGCCTCGTCGCGGTAACGCGTCTCGTAGGCTTCGCCCGCAGCGGTGCCGCCGTCGACGAGGTCCTGTCCGCCATCGACGTACAGCATCGGCAATCCGCGCTTGGCCATGCTGAAGTGGTCGGAGCGGTAGTAATACCCTGCCTCGGGCGAGGGGTTGGGCGTGCCGGTGCGCTTCTCGGCGGTCAGCGCGGCGGTGAGGAAATCGTCGAGCTGCGACTTGTCGGGCCCGACCACGGTCACGTCCTTCGCTGGCCCTGCAAGCGAGAGCGCATCCATGTTCACCCCGCCGACCGTCTGTTCGAGCGGGAAGACCGGGTTCGCGCCGTAGTATTCGGAACCGAGCAGCCCCTGCTCCTCGGCGGTGACCGCGAGGAACACCAGGCTGCGGTCGGCCGCGCCGGCCTTCGCATGCGCCTCGGCCAGCGCGACGAGCGCGGCGGTGCCGGTGGCGTTGTCGACCGCGCCGTTGCAGATCTCGTCCGCCTCGCCCGGCGCGCAGCGGCCCAGGTGATCCCAGTGCGCGGTGTGGAGCACGTATTCGTCGGGCCGCGCGGTCCCCGGCAGCATGCCGATCACGTTCTTGGAGCTGAACGTGCGGCTGTCGTTGTTGAACGAGGTGGAGATCGTCGCGCCCAGATCGACCGGCTTGAAGCCCTTGCGCTTCGCCGCTGCCGACAGTTCGGCGAGGTCGTGTCCGCTCGCGGTCAGGATCCGTTCGGCGACGCCCTTCTGCACCCAGCCGTTCATCGCCGTCTGGTCCGCGCCGCCGCCCTCGCGCTGGGCATAGGCCTGCGGGCCGGACCAGCTGTTCTGCACCGTGGTCCAGCCATAGGAGGCGGGGTAGGTATCGTGGACGATGATCGCCCCGGTCGCACCCTGCCTTGCGGCTTCCTCGTACTTGTAGGTCCAGCGGCCGTAATAAGTCATCGCCTTGCCGTTGAAGTCGCCATCCAGCGTCTCGGCCTCGTAGTCGGGGTCGTTGATCAGGATGACCGCGGTCTTGCCGGTCATGTCGACGCCTTCGTAGTCGTTCCAGCCCTTCTCCGGCGCGTTGATGCCGTAGCCGACGAAGACCAGCTCGCTGTTCTCGATATCGGTCGTCGGCGTCTCGCGGTAGGATACGCCGACCCAGTCATCGCCGAAGTCGAAGTCCATCGTCTCGCCATCGGCCTTCACGGTCAGCGGGGCGAAATCGCGCCCGGTGATCTCGACCAGCGGCACTTCCTGGAACCAGCTGCCGTTGTTGCCCGGCTGCAACCCGGCCTTCGCGAACTGCTCGACCAGATAGGCGACCGTCTTCGCCTCGCCAGCGGTGCCGGGCAGGCGCCCCTCGAACTCGTCGGAAGACAGCGTGCGCGTGACTTCCTTCATCGTCTCGATCGAGATTTCGGGCACTTGGACTTCGGGAATGTCGAGCGCGGCGTCGCCCTGCTGGTCCTCGACGGCGACGTTGCAGGCGGCAAGTGCGGCAAGCGCACCGGCGGTCAGGATGTGGCGGATCATGGCAAATCTCTCTCGCAAGACGGCAATGGCGCGCTGCTTGGCAGGTCGCGGGCGGCGCTGCAAGCCGCGGCTTGTGCAAGCGGCGGCAAGGCGGCAGGGATGCGCGCATGACGCCCGACTGGCCCGAAGCGATCGCGCGCGCGCGCGCCAACGCGCCCTTCCTGGCCCGCGCGCTCGACCGCCAGCCCGAACTGGAGGCGCTGCTGGCCGAGGGCGACGGCGAGGCGGCGCTGGCATGGGCGCGGCAGGCGGGTAGCGGAGCGGGCGCCGAGGTGGCGCTGCGGCGCGAGCGGCTGGCGCTGGCCGCCGCGCTCGCGGTGGGCGACCTCGCGGGTGCGTTCCCGGTCGCGCGCGTGATGGCCGAACTCTCCGTCTTCGCCGACCGCGCGCTCGACCGGGCGATCGGCGAGGCCATCGCGCGCCGGGTGGAGGGGGCCGAACCGGCGGGGATGATCGCGCTCGCGCTCGGCAAGCACGGCGCGGGCGAGCTGAACTATAGCTCCGACATCGACCCGATCCTGCTCTACGATCCAGAGACGCTGCCGCGCCGCGAGCGCGACGAGCCGGGCGAGGCGGCGCAGCGCTATGCGCGCGAGATCGTACAGATGCTCTCGGCCCAGACCGCCGAGGGCTACGTGTTCCGGGTCGACCTGCGGCTGCGCCCCGCGTCCGAAGTCAGCCCATTGGCGATCTCGACCGATGCGGCGCTCAGCCATTACGAAAGCTCGGCGCTGGCGTGGGAACGCGCGGCGTTCATCCGCGCGCGGGCGGCGGCGGGCGACGTGGCGCCGGGGGAGGATTTCCTCGCCGCGATCCGCCCGTTCGTCTGGCGCCGCAGCCTCGATTTCGGCGCGATCGAGGAGATCGGGCGGCTCACCTCGCGCATTCGCGAGCAGTATTCGGGGCCCACCGAACCGCGCCCCGGCTTCAACCTCAAGCAGGGGCGCGGCGGCATCCGCGAGATCGAGTTCTTCGCACAGGCGCACCAGTTGATCCACGGCGGGCGCGACCGATCCTTGCGGGTGCGCAGCACGCGCGCGGCGCTCGATGCGCTGGCGGCCGCGGGGCATATCGCGGCGGAGGATGCCGCGCTGCTCGGCCGCAGTTACGATCGGCTGCGCACCGTCGAGCATCGGTTGCAGATGCTCGAAGACCACCAGACGCATAGCCTGCCCGCGGGCGAAGCGCTCGATCGCGCGGCGCGGCTCGACGGGCTGGACGGCGGCGCGGCGCTGCTGGCGGAGCTGACCCCGCTGTGCGCCGAGGTCGCCGCGCGGTTCGACCGTCTGCTGGGCGAACAGGCCGAGCCGGGCGCGAAAGCGAACGAAGGCGGCAGCCTGCCCGCCCGGCTCGAACGGCTCGGCTTCGACGAGCCCGAGGCGCTGGCCGAGCGGATCGCGAGCTGGAGCGACGGCCATATCCGCGCACTGCGCAGCGCGGCCGCGCGCGCATCGTTCGACGCATTGCTGCCGCGCCTGCTCGAAGCCTTTGCCGAAGCGCCCGATCCGCGCCGCGCGCTGATCCTGTGGGAAGAGCTGATTGCCAAGGCTTCGAGCGCGATCAACCTGTTCCGCCTGCTCGATGCGCGGCCCGGCCTGCTCGACCAGCTCGTCGGCGTGCTCACGCTCGCCCCGCCGCTGGCCGAGGAACTCGCGCGGCGGCCCGAACTGCTCGACGCGCTGATCGATCGCAGTGCGCTCGATCTGCCCGGCGAGGTGCCCGAACTTGCCGCGAAAATGGCACGTGGCGAGGCGGGCGACGATTACGAACACGCGCTCGATCGCATTCGTGTGGTCACCGGCGAAACGCGCTTCGCGCTCGGCGTGCAACTGATCGAAGGGGCGCACGATCCGCTCGCGATCGCCGCCGCGCTGTCGCGCACCGCGGAGGCGGCGCTCGACATCGCGGCGCGCACGACCGAGCAGGATTTCGCCGCCAAGCACGGCATGGTGCCCGGCGGTGAACTGCTCGTGCTCGGCCTCGGGCGGCTCGGCGGCGGGGCGCTGACCCATGCCTCCGACCTCGATATCGTCTACCTGTTCACCGGCGATCACGGGGCGGAATCGGATGGCGCGCGCCCGCTCGGCGCCACGCTCTATTTCAACCGGCTCGCCCAGCGGGTGAGCGGCGCGCTGAGCGTGCCGACCGCGCAGGGCGCGTTGTACGAGGTCGATACCCGGCTACGGCCGCAAGGCGCGCAGGGGCCGCTCGCGGTCAGCCTCGACAGCTTCGCCCGCTACCAGCGGGAGGATGCGTGGACGTGGGAACACATGGCGCTGACTCGCGCGCGGCCGCTCTACGGTTCGCCCGATGCGCGCGCCGCTCTGGAAAGTGCCATCGCCGACGTGCTGCGCCAGCCGCGCGATCCCGCCACGCTGCGCGCCGACGTGCTCAAGATGCGCGGCGAGATGGCGGCGAACAAGCCGCCGCGCGGGCCACTCGACGCCAAGCTGCTGCGCGGCGGGCTGGTGGACCTGGAATTCCTGCTCCACTACCTGCAATTGCGCGAGCGGGCTTGCGTCTTCCCCGATCTCGGCCAGGCGATCGCCTGTCTTGCCGAGCGTGGGCTGGTTCCGGAGGAGCTGGCGGAAGCCGAAGCGATGATGACGCGGCTGCTGGTGGCCGGGCGCCTCCTAGCGCCAGATCTCGATCCGCCGTCCGCCGCCGCCGGGCGTGCACTGGCCGGGGCCTGCGGGTCCGAAGATATCGAGGCCTTGCTGCGCTCCTTGAGCGACGCGCGGCACTGCGTGGCCGAGGCGTGGCAGGCGACATTTGACGAAAAACTGGAGACCCAAGCATGAGCGATTTTCCGCAAACCGGCGACACGATGCCCGACGTTGCGATGGAAACCCCCGATGGCGGCACGGTGAAGCCGTCCGACTTTCGCGGCCGCAAGCTGGTGGTGTTCTTCTACCCGAAGGACAACACGCCCGGCTGCACCACCGAGGCGAAGGACTTCACCGCGCTCGTCGCCGATTTCGAAAAGGCGGGCGTAGCATTGCTCGGCGTGAGCAAGGATTCGCCGCAGAAGCACCGCAAGTTCATCGCCAAGCACGAATTGAAGGTGCCGCTCGCGACCGATGCGGAAAGCGGCGGCCTGTCCGACGCGCTCGGTGTGTGGGGCGAGAAGACAATGTACGGCAAGACCTTCATGGGCATGATCCGCAGCACCTACCTGATCGACGGAGAGGGCCGGGTCGCGCGGGTCTGGCCCAAGGTGAAGGTCAAGGGCCACGCCGAGGAGGTTCTCGCGGCGGCCCAGGCGCTTTGAACGGCTCTTCGAGCAAACCCGGCGAATCGGTCGCGGCGGCGATCCGCGCCGCGCTGCTGACGGCGGAGCCGAAGGCCAAGGTCTTCGCCGCGCGCGACGTGGCGCGGCGCTGGCGCATGGGCGAACTGGCGTGGCGGTTCGACGCGGCGATGCCCGAGCGCCCGGCATGGCCTGCGCGGCCCGAACTGCTCGCGCCCGGCCAGATGCCCAAGCGCGGCAAGGCGGGATCGGAGCGCGGGCGCATCGCGCTGTGGCACGCGCTCGCGCATATCGAGTTCGTCGCGATCGACCTGGCGCTCGACATGGCCGGGCGCTTCGGCGCGGAGATGGCGCGCGATTTCGTGGATGATTTTCTCTCGGTCGCGGCCGACGAGGCGATGCATTTCGCGCTGCTCGATCGCAAGCTGGCGAGCCTCGGGAGCTATTACGGCGCGCTTCCGGCGCATGGTGGCTTGTGGGAGGCCGCGCACGAAACGCGGCACGACGTGCGCGCCCGGCTGGCGGTGGTGCCGATGGTGCTGGAAGCGCGCGGGCTTGATGTCACCCCGGCCACGCGCGACCGGGTGCGCGCGCAAGGGGACGAACACGGCGCGCGAATCCTCCAGCGCATCCTCGAAGATGAGATCAGGCACGTTCGGTTTGGCACGCAACATTTCGTGGAACGGTGCGAAGCTGCTGGAGATGCGGCGGAGAAAAGCTGGAAAATGCTCGTGAAAAAGCACTTTCGCGGTGCGCTGAAGCCGCCATTCAACGACTCGGCGCGTTCGGCAGCCGGTTTATCGCGAGAGTTCTACGCCGCGCTTGCCAGCCGGACGGAAGCCCCGTTACCCAACAATCATTGAGACGGCGGGGGGTTCCGCAATCTCGCATTAAATCATCGCGCCGGCCGATTTCGCCGGTGCGCCAGGGATCGCTGCGGTCTTCGGGGCCGCGAACGAGAGGACGGGATCTTGGTCGCAACTTCATTCACCGTGCGGATCACCAAAGCCGCTGCCGCCGCCGGCGCCGCGGTTTTGGCCATCGCCGCAACGCCCGCCATCGCGAACTCCAGCGCCGCCGCGGCCGCCGACATGACGGCGCCGGTGCAGGAAGCGCAGGCGGGTTCGACGATCGGCGGCGACGCGCAGTTCCGCGAGCTGTTCGCCAGCTGGCGCACGCTGGACGGCGCGCGTTCGGAACAGCCGGTCGCCGTCGCCACCGGCATCGCCATCCCCTCGCGCATGCCGCTCGAAGGCGCGCGGATGACGAGCGACTACGGCATGCGTACGCATCCGGTGCTCGGCGGGCGCCGCGCGCACACGGGCATCGACCTCGCCGCGCCGACCGGCACCCCGGTCTACGCCACGGCCGACGGCCTCGTCAGCCGCGCAGACCGGTTCAGCAGCTACGGCCTGTTCATTTCGATCGAACACGGTGCCAATCTCCAGACCCGCTTCGCGCACCTGTCGAAGCTTGCGGTCGCCGACGGCCAGCGGGTCAAGAAGGGCGATCTGATCGGTTACGTCGGTTCGACCGGCCGCTCGACCGGGCCGCACCTGCATTACGAAGTCCGCGTCGACGGCGAGGCGGTCAACCCGATCCCCTACATGGTCGAAAGCGATGCCCAGCAGGCTTTCGCGATGGCGACCGGCGAAGGCGGCATGGGCGGCGGCGAAGAGTAAGGTTTCACGCCTCGCTTCGGCGGGGCAGGCATTGGAGAGGATGCCTGACAAGAGGCGGCGGGAACGATCCCGCCGCCTTTTTTCTTGCCGCATCGAATCGCGCAGGTAGGTTTCGAACCACAACGAGATGCCCGAACGGCGCCGTATGTGGAGAGAGGCCGATGCACCCGATTACCCACGCCGCCGCGCGCCCCGACCGCCCCGCGATCGTAATGGCGGGTTCGGGCGAGACGGTGACTTATGCCGAACTCGACCACGCCGCCAACCGCTTCGCGCACCTGCTGCGGGCGCATGGCCTCGCGCATGGCGATGCCTTCGCGCTGCTGATGGAGAACAACGCGCTCTATCTCCAGCTCGTCTGGGGATCGCAGCGCGCGGGCACGATGCTGGTGCCCGTCTCCACCCGGCTGACCGCGCCCGAGATCGGCTATATCCTGCAGGACAGCGGGGCGAAGCTGCTAGTGACCTCGGCCAAGTTCGCCGACGTGATCGAGGGTGTCCGCCGCGAATGCCCGGACCTGCCGACGCTGGTGCTGGGCGGGGAAGACGGCGACGACCTCGCCGCCGCGCTGGCCGCGCAGCCCGCCACGCCGCGTGCCGACCAGCACCCCGGCCTCGTGATGCTCTATTCCTCGGGGACGACCGGCCGGCCCAAGGGCATCCGTCCGCCGCCGCCCGCGACGGCCGACGTGCTCGCGCCCAACGCGCTGGTCGCGCTCGCCACGATGGGGGCGGGGATGCCGGCGGACGGCGAGATGGTCTACCTGTCGCCCGCGCCGCTCTATCATGCCGCGCCGATCGGCTGGTGCTGCACCGTCCACCGGCTGGGCGGGACGGTGGTGGTGATGGAGGCGTTCGATCCCGAGGCCGCGCTCGCCGCGATCGAGCGCTATCACGTCACCGACAGTCAGTGGGTGCCGACCCATTTCGTGCGCATGCTCAAGCTCGACCCCGCGGTTCGCGGCCGCCACGATCTCTCCAGCCACCGGCGCGCGATCCACGCCGCCGCGCCGTGCCCGGTGGCGGTGAAGGCGGCGATGATCGACTGGTGGGGGCCGATCCTGATCGAATACTACGCCGGGTCCGAGAGCATCGGGATGACGCTGATCCGCAGCGACGCCTGGCTCGCGCACCCCGGCTCGGTCGGCCCCGCGATTCACGGCAAGGTCCACGTCTGCGGGCCGGGCGGCGAGGAACTGCCGGCGGGCGAGGACGGGCTGATCTATTTCGAGAACGACGCGATCCCCAGCTATCACAACGATCCCGCCAAGACCGCCGAGGCGCTGCACCCGCAAGGCTGGATGACGCTGGGCGACATCGGCCATGTCGACGGCGACGGCTTCCTCTACCTGACCGACCGGCAGAGCCACATGATCATCTCTGGCGGGGTCAACATCTACCCGCAGGAGATCGAGAACCTGCTCGTCGCGCATCCGGCGGTGATGGATGCCGCGGTGATCGGCGCGCCCGACGCGGACCTTGGCGAACGGGTCGTCGCGGTGATCCAGCCGGTCGACATGGCTGAGGCGGGCGAGGCACTGGAGGCCGAGCTGCGCGCCTACCTGGCCCCGCAGCTCGCACGGATCAAGCTGCCCCGCCGCTTCGATTTCCGCCCCGACCTGCCGCGCGAGGCCAACGGCAAGCTCTACAAGCGCGAATTGCGCGACGAATACGCGGCGCGGAGCGAAGGCTGACGCCGTCCGATTCGGCCATGCTCGCCGTGCCTGAGCGGGAGACATGGACCGCATGTTACACAGTCCAGGGCAAAGAATGTCGCCTTGCGCGAAAGGTGTCGCTTTGTGGGGGCGAAGCGTCGCCTTGGCCCGCCAAAGCGTCGCCTTGCGCGCTCCGCGTGTCGCTTTGTGCGCGAGGAACGCGCTGATGGCGTTGCGCCCGCCCTCCGATCTCGACCTTTGAAAGAGCCGGCCACTCGTTAGCAGGGGCAAGGGGATGTAGGAAAATCGTTTGTGTTCACCGGGCGCGCCGGGCGATAGGTGCGGATCAGAGGGGGACTGCACCGCATGCGTTTGGGTTTCGACGAGATTGCGCGCCGCGCCAAGGCGTTCAGCGAGGAGTGGAAGGACGCCCATTACGAACCTCGATTATCCCCGAGTTGCATGTATGCGCATTTTTGCCTTTAGGAGGCATGTTCACTAGACGTTCCAAACCTTCCACATGGTAGTGTTTGCGGAATAATGCGGCTGAGTTGACTCTTTCCGCAAACAGCTATACCGCTCTCGCCTACATCACAGGCGGGAGGTTCCCTCATGTCAGGCGAAACGGTTCAGTTCGAGAGTGCAGCGGCTCAGCCCAAGGAGGCTGAGAAGCGCCAGATGTCGACGATTGCGTTCCCCTACCTGGACCTGGACACCGCGATCGAGGTGGCTCACGCGATGTATAAGACGCGCGGGCATAGTGCCATGGAGGCGCATGAGCTGGCCGCGACCATGGATCAGACCTTGAGTGGAGCGTTCCGACTTAAGACTGGCACTGCGCGGATTTTCGGACTCACTGAAAAGGAGGGCCGGGATGCAAACCGGCTCAGCGACATTGGCCTCCGCATTATCGAGCCCGACACTGAGCATCAGGCGCGGTCTGAAGCGTTCCTGTCAGTGCCGCTCTACGAAGCGATTTACGAGAACTACAAAGGCCAGCGCCTTCCCCCGCCCAAAGCCCTTGAGCGTGAGATGGAGCGGCTTGGCGTCTCTAACAAGCAGACTGACAAGGCACGACAAGCATTCGAGCGCTCAGCCCGTCAAGCAGGGTTCTTTGCTAAGGGCGAGGATCGGTTGGTCAAGCCGCACTTCGATGGTGTTCCGGGGGACCATGGCGAGCAAGTGAAGGTCGTTCCTCCGGAAGGCCTTGAAGGCGGCGGCGGGCGCATTGGCGGCTCTGGTGGGGGGGGCGGCGGCGGGAAGGTCTATCATCCACTGATCGAGGGCATGCTTGAAACCTTGCCAGCGGTCGGTGAGCCGTGGTCGCTCGAAGAGCGAAAGGCGTGGCTCACCATGGCGGAATCCATTTTCGCGATGATCTATCAGAAGGCGGGCGACGTTAAGCGCCCGGCCGACGCCGACAGTGAACACGAAAACGGCCGCACCGGTTAAGATGCGGCCGTTCGAAATAATCCACGCCCAGCGCGCCAAATCCTTGGCCGGAAACGCGCTGGTTGCCCTTGGAGGAAAGGAGGTGCGCCATGTGGTCCATAGCCCGGACATTATAGGGTGACGCCTTCCGGCGATCCCCATCCTGCCCCCTTCCACAAGGGGTAAGAGCGACGGCGCGCTTCCAGTCCAACCGGGGGTGCGTCGTCGGTGCGTTTTGCTATGTGATAACGATGCCATAGTCAAGAATCTTGCACTGGAATCAGGATGTTAACCTTATCGGAAGCGCTGGAAAATGGGCGTTTACAAGACTTTATCGACCAAGCCGAGGCCGATGGCATCGGCCCCGCCGATCGTCCTAAATTCGAGGCCTTAGTCGGGACGCTTACGGCGCCCCAACCAGAAGGTCGAACATCCCGTTCACCCGATGCCGGTTCGAAGCGCGGAAAGTGAACTCGTCGATATAGCGCTGCATGTGCTTGGCGCTGATCTGGACGTGGGTTGACCGCACCTACGCCTTGAACAGCTTCTAGAAGCCCTCGACCGTGTTGACGTGGAAGGTTTCACCCTCGCGATAATCGTAAAACGCATATTCCTTCGCGCCGTGCTTCACGCGGCCATGCTTGTAGCCGTCGCCGGTCAGTAAGCCGTAGCTGTAGAGTTCGTCAGTCGCGACGGTCGCGCCGGGCTCCACGTTCGCCAGCACAACCCCGCGCAGCGTGTCCTTCTTGACGTTGGGGATGACAACCGCCTTCCTCCGGCCATCGCGCTCGGCAAGGCCCATAATGATGGTCTTGCCCGGCGCGCCGCGACCACGCTTCCCGCCCGACCGGCGACCGCCGACATAGGCTTCGTCGCGTTCAATATGGCCAGTCAGGAGCACGTCGAAGCCCTGCGCCTTGTTAGTCGCGGATTTGCTGCCCGATGCGATAGGCGGTCTTGTAGGTCACCCCAAGCTGACGCTGGAGTTCCTTGCCACTCACACCGTGGCGCGTCGTGCAGAACAGATAGATCGCGTAGAACCACGAAACGAGCGGCGTCCGCGTGTTCTCAAGGATGGTCCCGGCGGTCGGGTTCACATGATGGCCGCAATGGGCGCAAACATAGGTGCGGCGCTTTGCCAGCTTGTGATGCGTGGCGTCCTTACCGCACACGTTACATTCAAAGCGCGTGCCGCCAAACCGCACCGTCATGATATGATCGAGGCAAGCTTCCTCGGTGGGGAAGCGCTGGAAAAACTTGCGAACCGAGAAGTCAGGGCTGGCAGAGGGGCTTTTCTTCGTCATGCCATCTTAAATGGCACAATTAGCTACATGCGTCAAGGGGATAAGCGGGTTCTGAAATTGGCGGACGTTTGAAAACCGACTTTCGATTTTCAAGTGGCCTCGTCTAATTCCCCTGGCCCGAAGCCACGCCCGCGCAGCGCGAGAAGGTCGAGGAGCTGGCGCAGGCCGTGCTCGACGCGCGCGCGGCGCATCCGACCTCCAGCCTCGCCGATCTCTACGATCCCGACACCATGCCCGCCGATCTGCGCAAGGCGCACCGCGCGCTCGATGCCGCGGTCGACCGGCTCTATCGCAAGAAGCCGTTTGACAGCGACCGCGACCGGGTGGAGCATCTATTCGGGCTTTACGAGAAGCTGGTGAATCCGCTCGCGGGTGCGGAGCAGGCCAACAAGCGTACCGAGCGCAGAGTTGCGCGGAAGAGTAAGTAAAAGCGATTCGCAGGGGCCGCGCTCGTGGCCGGGACCCCTCCACCACCTTGCGGGTGGTCCCCCTCCCCGGTCCGGGGAGGATTCACTTTCCGAGCAACCGCTCCGCTATCGCCCGCACTTCCGCGCCCATGTCCTCGCGTTCCAGCGCCAGCGCGAGGGTCGCTTCGACGAAGCCCAGCTTGCTGCCGCAGTCGAAGCGGCGGCCGGCGAAGGTGACGGCGTGGAACGGCTGGGTGCCGATCATGCGCGCCATCGCGTCGGTCAGCTGGATCTCGCCACCCGCGCCCTTCTCCTGATCCTCCAGCGTGCGCATGACCTCGGGCTGGAGGATGTAGCGGCCGGAGATGATCTTGTTCGAGGGCGCCTGGTCGACCGGGGGTTTCTCCACCAGCCCGCGCACTTCGGTCAGCGTGCCGCCTGAACCCGGAACGTCCGCGCCCGGATCGATCACGCCGTAGCTCGAGACGTCCTCGCGCGGCACCTCGAGCACCGAGATCAGGTTGCCGCCGACCTCCTCGTAGGCTTCCACCATCTGCTTCATGCAGCCGGTGCCGCCCTGGTCGGCGATCATCAGTTCGTCGGGCAGGAAGATCGCGAACGGCTCGTCGCCCACGATCGCGCGCGCGCACCAGATCGCGTGGCCGAGGCCGAGCGGCACCTGCTGGCGCACGGTGATGACGTCGCCGGGGGTGAAGCGCGTGGGGGCGAGGATGGCGAGATCCTTGCCGCGCTCGTCCATCGTGGTCTCGAGCTCGTAGGCGATGTCGAAATGTTCGACGATCGCGGTCTTGCCGCGCCCGGTGACGAAGATCATCTGCTCGATCCCCGCCTCGCGCGCCTCGTCCACCGCGTACTGGATCAGCGGGCGGTCGACGATCGGCAGCAGTTCCTTGGGGATCGCCTTGGTCGCGGGCAGGAAGCGGGTCCCGAGCCCGGCGACGGGGAACACAGCTTTGCGGATCGGTTTGCGGTTGGGCATGGGGCAAGGCGATACGAAGCCCGGGCGCTGGTCGCAAGGCGCGACTTGATGAGGCACGGATTCGCGCTAAACGCTCGACCATGGACAAGATCATCATCGAGGGCCGGCACCGCCTTTCCGGCACGATTCCGATTTCGGGCGCGAAGAACGCCGCGCTCACGCTCATCCCTTGCGCGCTGCTGACCGAAGAGCCGCTGACGCTGCGCAACCTGCCGCGGCTGGCTGACATCGACGGGTTCCAGCACCTGATGAACCAGTTCGGGGTCACCACCTCGATCCAGGGTTCGCGGCCCGAGGATTTCGGGCGGGTGATGACGCTGGAGGCGCCGCGGATCACTTCGTCGGTCGCGCCCTACGAACTGGTGCGCAAGATGCGCGCCTCGATCCTCGTGCTCGGCCCGATGCTGGCGCGGATGGGCGAGGCAACCGTGTCGCTGCCCGGCGGCTGCGCGATCGGCAACCGCCCGATCGACCTGCACCTGAAGGTGCTGGAGGCGTTCGGGGCCGAGATCGAGCTGGCGCAGGGCTACGTCAAGGCGGTCGCGCCCGATGGCGGGCTGCCGGGCGGCGAGTTCGATTTCCCCGTGGTATCGGTCGGCGCGACCGAGAACGCGCTGATGGCCGCGGTGCTCGCCAACGGCACTAGCCGGTTGCGCAACGCCGCGCGCGAGCCGGAGATCGTCGATTTGTGCAACCTGCTTTCCGCGATGGGCGCGGAGATCGAGGGCGTCGGCACGTCCGACCTCACGATTCACGGGGTCAAGCGGCTGCACGGGGCGACCTACCGCGTGATGGCCGACCGGATCGAAGCGGGCAGCTACGCCTGCGCCGCGGCGATCACCGGGGGCGAGGTGCTGCTGGCGGGCGCGAACGCGGAGGAGATGTCGGCCACGCTCCACGCGCTGCGCAACATCGGTGTGGAGGCGGAGGCGGAAGGAAAAGGCGTGCGCATCGCGGCGAACGGGCCGCTCAAGGCGGCGAACCTCACCACCGCGCCCTATCCGGGCCTCGCCACCGACATGCAGGCGCAGCTGATGGCGCTGCTGACCGTGGCCGAGGGCACCAGCGTGCTGACCGAGACGATCTTCGAGAACCGCTACATGCACGTGCCCGAGCTGAGCCGGATGGGCGCGCATATCGAGACCTCGGGCCGCACCGCGATCGTCCACGGCGTGGGCGGGCTGACCGGGGCGGAGGTGATGGCGACCGACCTGCGCGCCTCGATGAGCCTCGTGATCGCCGGGCTGGCCGCGCAGGGCGAAACGCAGGTGCGCCGTCTCTACCACCTCGACCGCGGCTACGAGCGGCTGGAAGAGAAGCTGGCGCTGGTCGGCGCGAAGATCGAACGGATCGGCGACGAATAACGCGCAAGCGCCGGACCTTTCCCCGATGCACGGCGTTGATCGGGGCAAAAGGCAAAGGAGGCCATCATGGCACTGTTGAAACTCGCGGCGCTCGGCGCGCTGGGTTACGTCGGATACAAGGTCTACGAGAACCAGAAGGGCGACCGCCCGGCGTTCGCCGGCAACCAGGGCGACGCCGCCGTGCGCGATGCGGGGCCGGGTTCGATGCGCGACAAACCCAAGCGCGGCTGGAGCAAGACCGACGAGGCGAGCGACCAGAGCTTCCCGGCGAGCGATCCGCCCTCGACATACTGACGGCGGCCGCGATTATCGAACGGGTCGAGCCTCGCGGCTCGGCCCGTTTCGCTATCCGCCGTTCGCGACCAGCCACAGGCGGATCGCCCCCGCCAAGCCCGGCGGGGTTTCGGCCGCGATCCGCTCCTCGTCGATCCGCGCGACGAGCGCGTTCACCGGCACCCCTTCGCGCGCGGCGGCATCGCGCAGCATGTCCCAGAACAGCGGTTCCAAGCTGATCGAGGTCTTGTGCCCGGCAATCTCGACCGACCGTTTGACCGGGGGATGATAGGGTGCGGCGATTGTGGTGGCTGCTTCTATTCCGCCGCCTGCACGCGGTGGGGCCAGGCGGTGTCGCCGCGGTCGAGCGGTTCGCCGGCTTCGGCGCGGGAGCCGTCTTCGCGCAGGCCGACCCGATCGGGTCTGACGAGGCGCAGGTCGGCCGGGCCGAGGATGCGCCCGTCGTGCGCGAGGATCGAGGTCGGGCCGATCGGCAGGCGGTCGATCTCGTCGACCAGCACCGGATCTTCGACCACTTCGGAGCCGTATTTCTGGCCCCACTGGCGCAGCGAAACCATCGCCGGCAGCAGGTCGAAGCCCTTGGCCGTCAGCCGGTATTCGATCCGCCGCCGGTCGTCCGGGCACGGCTGGCGGTCGAGAATGCCGTGCTCGACCAGCTTGGCGAGCCGGTTCGAGAGGATGTTGCGCGCGATCCCGAGTTCGCTGAGGAACTCCTCGAAATGATGGAGGCCGTTGAAGCTGGCGCGCAGGATCATGAAGCTCCAGCGCTCGCCCATGACCTCGAGCGCCTCGGGCAGGCCGCAACTGGTCAGCTCGCGCAGCGGTTCTCTCACATCACCCATCGCATCGTTCTCCCGGTGGTGTTGTAGCCCGAAGGCACGCCACCACAAAATCGAAACTAAGTTTTCTCTTGCAACCTATAATGTCGGAATGTAGGTAGCGATTCGCAACCAGTCTCTAATAGAAACTGATTTGCGAAGAAAGCCCCGCGAAAAGGATTTTTCCGATGACCGCCTCCTCCTCTCCCCTCGTCCGCACAGCCGCCGCGACCGCGCTGGCGCTGGTCTACAGCACGCTGACGTTCGGCGCGCTGGTCGCACCAAGCCCGGCGCAGGCCGCCGGCGGTGCGTTCTACACCGCCGAACTCGCCGCCCCGGCGGCCGAGCGGACCAAGATCATCAGCGGCGTCGCCTGGCAGTGCCAAGGTACCACCTGCGTCGCTGCCAAGAGCAATTCGCGCCCGCTCGTCATCTGCCAGCGCGTCGCCCGCGAGCTGGGCGAAGTGACCGGCTTCACCGCCAAGGGCGAAGCGTTCGCCGCCGAAGACCTCGCGCGCTGCAACGGCAACTGATCCCGCCCGTCCTCTCCGAAAGGGTGGTTACTGCAGGGCCTCCGGCATCGCGCCGGGGGCCCTTTTTCATATCAGCCCGCGCGCCGTGAGGTCGCGTTCGAGCGCGGGGGCATCGGCGAAATGATGGACCTGCCAGCCAAGCGCACTGGCGGCCTCGATATTGGCGCGGTTGTCGTCGATGAACAGCATGTGTTCCGGATCATGGCCGAAGCGCTGCGCGGCGAGCGCGAAGATCGCCGGATCGGGCTTGGCCAGCTTCTCCCGGCCCGAGACCACGATATCGCCGAACAGGTCGAGCAGCGGCTCGGTCGGGCGGAACATGTCCCACAGCTCCGCACCGAAATTGGTGATGGCGTAGAGCGGCACGCCGCGTGCCGCCAGCCGCCCCACCAGCGCCGCAGTGCCGGGCACCGGGCCGGGGATCGTTTCGAGGAACCGGCCGGCATAGGCGTCGATCAGAGGGGCGTGGTCGGGAAACTCCGCCTTGCGCTCGGCCACCATGTCGGCAAGCGCGCGCCCGCGATCGTGCTGGAAATGCCACGCCTCGGTCACGACGTTGGCGAGGAACCAGTCGAGCTCCTCCCCGTCGTCGATCAGCTGGGCGAACAGCGCGCGCAGTTCCCACTGCACGAGCACGCGCCCGACGTCGAACACTACGGCGTTGATCTTTCCGGCGGTCACGGAAGGGTCGGCTTCGTCCGCATTGTCGATCCGCCGGAAGCGGCACCAGCCCGCACCCCCACCCGGCCCCCCAGCGATAGTAGCCTACGGGTGGCCGGGGGGGGGTGCGGGCTGGTGCGGGGCGCAGCGACCGGAGGGAGCAAATCGACGCCACCCTCGACGACATGCAAAAGGCCCCCGCTTTCGCGAGGGCCCTTCGATCCAGCGCGGCCGCGAACGAATCGCGGCGCGGCGTTCATCAGCCCTGGCGGGCCTTGAAGCGGCGGTTCGTCTTGTTGATGACGTAGGTGCGCCCACGGCGGCGGATCACGCGGCAATCACGGTGACGGCCCTTGAGCGACTTGAGGCTGTTGCGGATCTTCATTGGTCTTTCCCGGGAACGAAATCGGCACCGGAGATGGCCCCCGATGCCGCAAAATCAAGCCGCGCGCCTAAGGGCGACGGCAGGCAAAGTCAAGCGATCAGGCCGCCGGTCGCGCGCGCAACGCGGGGCTTTCGCCGCCCAGGTGCTCGCCGAGCACGCGTTCCCATTGCAGCGCGTGGGACACGATTCGCTCCAGATCGGCATGGCGCGGCCGCCACGGCAGGGTCGCGCGGATCAGCGCGGGGTCGGCGACGAGAGAATCGGGGTCGCCCGCGCGGCGCGGACCATGGCGCCGCTCGATCGTGCCGCCGGTCACCCGATCGACCGCGTCGAGCACCTCGCGCACCGAGAACCCCCGGCCGTAGCCGCAGTTCATCGTCAGCGAGCGGGCGGGCTCGGCAATCAGCGCCTCCAGCGCGAGCACGTGTGCCTCGGCGAGATCGCTGACATGGATGTAGTCGCGCACTCCGGTGCCGTCGGGCGTGGCGTAATCGGTGCCGAACACGTCGACGTGGCTGCGCTTGCCCGTCGCCGCCTCGCACGCGACCTTGAGCAGGTGGGTCGCGCCCGCGGTCGATTGCCCGCTGCGTGCCTGCGGATCGGCCCCGGCGACGTTGAAATAGCGGAGCGCGCAGTAGTTGAGCGGGTGCGCGGCGGCGGTGTCGGCCAGCATCCGCTCGGTCATCAGTTTGGACCAGCCGTAGGGGTTGATCGGGTGCTGCGGCGTGTCCTCGCGCACCGGGGACACGTCGGGCATGCCGTACGTCGCCGCGGTGCTGGAGAAGATCATGTGCGGCACCCCCGCGGCGACCACGGCGGCGATCAGCGCGCGGCTCTTCGCGGTGTTGTTGTCGTAATACTTGAGCGGGTCGGCGACCGATTCGGGCACCACCACCGATCCGGCGAAATGCATCACCGCGCCGATGCGCTGTTCCTCGAAGATGCGCGCGAGCAAGTCCGCGTCGGCCACGTCGCCGCGGTAGAACGGCACGCCGGGCGGCACCGCGAAGCGAAAGCCGGTCGACAGGTCGTCGATCACCGCCACCGGCCAGCCCGCATCGAGCAGCGCGAGCACGGCGTGGCTGCCGATATAGCCGGCGCCGCCGGTGACGAGGACGGGCGTCTTGCGATCCATCGGCCCCCACTAGGCGCGCGACGGTAAAGGAACCGTTCGCCCGCGCGGGCACACCGCGCCGTGCGATGCGTTGTTCGGGAGGAGACCGGCGCCCTGCCGCGCCGCACAGGAGAAGGAGTCGCCCCATGAAGCCTGCCAAATTCGCGCTAGCAACCGCCGCGCTCGCCTCGCTCGCCGCCTGCGCCACCCCCGCCGTGACCGGGCCGGTCGAGGTGACGCGCTTCCTCGAGCCGACCGCTTCGAGCCAGCTCGGCCGGGGCACGATCTTCGTCGAGACCGCGCCTGGCGTGGACGGCGATTCGCTCGCGCTTGCCCCTTACAAGGACGCGATCGCCCGTGAACTAGCAGCGCTGGGCTATCGCGAAGGTTCGCGCGATGCAGCGACGCAAGTCGCGCAAGTGCGGGTCGAGCGTTACAGTTCCGGACCCGGCGGCCAGCGGCGCGGCCCCGTCAGCGTGGGCGTCGGCGGCGGCACCGGCAGCTACGGTTCGGGCGTCGGGCTCGGCCTCGGGTTCAACCTCGGCGGCGGAGGTCCGCGCGAGATGATCGACACCATGGTCGGCGTGATGATCCGTGACAAGTCGACCAACGCGACATATTGGGAAGGCCGGGCGCAATTTTCGGTAAGCGACAACTCGCCTTATGCCGATACGCCCGCCAATGCCGCCGCCGTGGCCGACGCGCTGTTCCGCGACTTTCCCGGCAACAACGGCGAAACGATAGAAGTGAGGGTTCCCGATTGACCGGCAACGCCAGCACCATCGCGATCGACAGCAATTTCGACGGCGGCAATATCGAAGTGCTGTCGGTCGATGGCGCGGTCGCCCGCCTCGCGATCCGGCAGGATCACCAGTCCGAATTCAAGCAGTGGTTCCATTTCCGCGTCAGCGGCGCGGCGGGGCGCGAGCTGACGCTGAAGATTACCGGGCTTGAAACCTCGGCCTATCCGCTCGGCTGGCCCGCCTACAACTGCCGGGTGAGCGAGGACCGCGAATACTGGGCGGCGACTCCGTCGAGCTACGACAAGGGCGAGGACGGCGGCACGCTGACGGTGCGTTACACGCCTGCCAGCGATCTCGCCTGGTTCGCCTATTTCGCGCCCTATTCGATGGAGCGGCATCACGATCTCGTCGCCGAATGCGCGGCGAGCGAAGGCGTCGACTATCGCCGCCTTGGCCAGACGCTGGACGGGCAGCCGATCGACTGCCTCGAATTCGGCGAGGGCGACAAGCAGGTCTGGCTCTACGCGCGCCAGCATCCGGGCGAGACGATGGCCGAATGGTGGATGGAAGGCGCGCTCGAACGCCTGACCGATCCCGCCGACCCGGTCGCGCGCGCGCTGCGGGCCAAGTGCCGCTTCCACGTCGTGCCCAACTGCAACCCCGACGGCTCGCGCCGGGGGCACCTGCGCACGAACGCCAAGGGCGTGAACCTCAACCGCGAATGGGACAATCCGACCGCGGAGAATTCGCCCGAAGTGCTCGCGATCCGCACTGCGATGGACACGAGCGGAGTGGACTTCGCGATGGACGTCCACGGCGACGAGGCGATCCCCGCGGTGTTCCTCGCCGGGTACGAGGGCATTCCCGATCTGACCGACGAGCACTTGGCGGGCTTCACCCGCTACCGCGCGATCCTCGAACGCCGTACGCCCGATTTTCAGACCGCACGGGGCTACGCCGTGTCGCAGCCGGGCAAGGCGAACCTGTCGATGAGCACGACGCAGGTCGCACACCGCTTCGGCGCGACCGCGATGACGCTCGAGATGCCCTACAAGGACAACGACGACCTGCCCGATCCCGAGCAGAACTGGTCGCCCGAACGCTGCATGCAGCTCGGCCGCAACTGCCTCGGCGCGTTGCTCGAATGGTTCGAGGGCAAGGACTGAGCGGTCAGAGGCTCTCCGGGCCGAACGCGTCGGGCAACAAAGTACTGAGCCGGGTGCGGCGCACCTCTGAAGGCCCGACGCAGAGGATCTCCGGGTCGGTCCCGCCGAGCGCGGCGAGTTCGTGGAGCACCTGCCGGCACCGGCCGCACGGGGTGATCGGATCGATTCCCGGTCCGGTGACCGCGACCGCCTCCAGCCCGCCGCGCACCCCGTCCGCCATCGCCTTCGCCACCGCCACCGTCTCGGCGCACAGCGCGAGGCCGTAGCTGGCGTTCTCGATATTGCTGCCGGTCACCACGCTGCCGTCGGCGAAGCGCAACGCCGCGCCCACCGCGAAGTTCGAATAGGGCGAATACGAATTTCCCGCGGCCTCGCGGGCGGCGGCGATGAGGGCGTCGTCGGTCATGGCGCGGCTGTAGCCGCAAAGATCACGGCTGCGCCACCACCCAGCGTAGCGGGTCGTCGCTCGCGGCGGTGCGCAGCGCGGTGTTGGCGGTCCACAGCAGCCATGGCCGGCCGGCATAGTCCGGCTGGAAACGCGTGCGCGTGAGCCACAGGTTGCGTTCGAACATGCCGGCGAGGCGGTAGCGGCCCTCGAAGCCCGGATCGATCTTGAGGATCACCGGCTTGCCCGCGTGCATCTCGATCTGGTTGATGAGCGTCATCAGTTCGCTTTCGACCGCCGCGTCGCTCACCCGGTCGGGGCAGTCGTCGGCGGTGCGCGAAAGCTCGATCGCGGGCGGCAGCAGGTCGGGGTCGCGCGGGACCATGGTGACGAAATTGGCCGATTGCCCGTCGGCCATGCTGCACGGATCGAACCGATGGACGGCGCCCACCTGCAGGTTCGCGGTGCGGGCGGCCGAGAGATTCGCGCCGAAACGCGCGTCCTGCGCCGCCGCGCCGTCGCTGGCGTCGAGATAGGCGAAGCTCGCCCCCGTCGCGCGCAGGATGCGGAAATTGACCACGCCGTCGCCGGCGCCGACCTCCACCCCCTGATCGGGAAAGGCGGTCTCGTCCGGGCGCCAGTTCTGCAGGCCCCACCACAGCCACGCGCCACCCGCGAGCGCGACGAGCAGCACCAGCGCGAATATGCGCGCGCGCCAGCTGGCTTTCCGCCCCCTTTTCGCCATGAGCCCCCCTCAGCCCTTGATATGCAGTACGCAGATCAGCGTGAACAGCCGCCGCGCGGTGGCGAAGTCGGTTTCGACCTTGCCCTCCAGCCGCTCCATCAGCAGTTCGGCCGCTCCGTTGTGAATGCCGCGCCGGGCCATGTCGATCGTCTCGATCTCCGCCGGGGTGGCCTTGCGAATCGCCTGGTAATAGCTGTCGCAGATCGCGAAATATTCGCGGATCGGGCGGCGGAAGCGCGCGAGCCCGAGCACCAGCGTTTCCACCGGCGCTTCGGCCATGTCGCGAATCTCCAGCGCGAGCCGTCCGTCCTGCACCGACAGCGCCAGCCGGTACGGCCCGTCGTGCCCCTTCTCCACCGCGCGCAGCGGCTTGAAGGTGTTCTCCTCGATCAGATCGTAGATCGCGACCCGCCGTTCCTGCTCGACGTCGGCGTTGCGCCACAGGATCGTGTCCTGATCGAGCGCGATGTGGGCGATGCGCCAGGTGTCGGGCGGGGCGGGCATGATCGCGCCGCTTTCGCAGATGCGAAGGGGCCGGGGCAAGTGCTGGTTGGCGCCGAGGTGCGGGAAGGCGCTTTGATTCACGCGGAGACGCGGAGGGGTCAGGGCTGATGCCGGGCGCAATTCTCGCCGCGAAGCGATGCTCGAGATCGTGCTGTCGAGACGCATCGTCGCTTCGCGAAAGTGACGAAATCAACCCCTGAGCCACGCTTCTCCGCGCCTTTGCGTCTCTGCGCGAAACCTGTCCCCGCTATCCACAAGAGACCATGACGGTTGCACTCTTGCCATGTCGATACAGGCCTGCGCACAAGGCCGGCGATGGCCGATCTAGACCTCCTGACCCGCCCCGATGCCGACGCCGCGCAGGGCCGCGCGCTGCCCGCGAATATCGAGGCGGAGGCCGCCTTTCTCGGCGCGGTGCTGATCGACAACCGGGTGATCGAGGAACTGCCGGTGGCGATTCGGCCCGAGCATTTCTTCGAGCCGGTCCACCAGCGCGTGTACGAGCGCGTGCTGACGCTGCTCGATCGCAACGCGGTGGTCACCCCGGTGACGCTGAAGCCCTATTTCGAAGGCGACGAGGCGCTGAAGGAGCTGGGCGGGATCACCTATCTCGCGCAGCTCACCGCCGACGGGCAGGGCCTGCTCGCCCCGCGCGAACTGGCTCAGCAGATCTACGACCTGGCGCTGCTGCGCGAACTGGTCAGCGTGGGCCGCACGCTGGTGACCGGGGCGCTCGACACCAGCGAGGACGTCGCCCCGATGGAGCGCATCGCGCAGGCCGAAGCGGACCTGTTCAAGGTGGCCGAGGGCGCATCGTCGAGCAACGAGGCATCGAGCTTCGGCATGGCGACCAACAAGGCGCTCGGCATGATCGAACTGGCGATCAATTCGGGCGGCCACATCTCGGGCAAGACCACCGGGCTGACCTCGATCAACGACAAGTGCGGCGGGCTGCACAACTCGGACCTCATCATCCTCGCCGGGCGGCCCGGCATGGGCAAGTCGTCGCTCGCGACCAACATCGCGTTCAATTGCGCCGACCGCCTGCTGCGCGACCGGCGCGACGAGATCGACGAAGGCAGGTCGGTCGGCGCGGGCGTCGCGCTGTTCAGCCTGGAAATGAGCGCGGACCAGCTCGCCACGCGCATCCTCGCCGAGCAGGCGGGCATCAGTTCCGAAGCGCTGCGCATGGGCAAGATCAGCCGCGACGATTTCCAGAAGCTGTCGTTTGCCAGCCAGCGGCTCGCCGAACTGCCGCTGTTCATCGACGATACGCCCGCGCTCACCATCGCCGCGCTGCGCACCCGCGCGCGGCGGCTGAAGCGCAAGCACGAGATCGGGCTGGTGATCGTCGACTACCTGCAATTGCTGCAGGGTTCGGGCCGCGCGACCGACAACCGGGTGAACGAAATCTCGGAGATCAGCCGGGGCCTCAAGACGCTGGCGAAGGAACTCGATGTGCCGGTGATCGCGCTGTCGCAGCTCAGCCGTGCGGTCGAGCAGCGCGACGACAAGCGCCCGATGCTGTCGGACCTGCGCGAATCGGGCTCGATCGAGCAGGACGCCGACATGGTGTGGTTCATCTACCGCGAGGACTACTACGTCGCTTCGCGCGAGCCCAAGCGCCCGGTCGAGAGCGACGACGCCAAGACGCACGAGGCGCACGCCACCTGGGCGAGCGAGATGGAGCGGGTGTTCGGCCTCGCCGAGCTGATCGTCGCCAAGCAGCGCCACGGCGCGACCGGCAAGGTGCGCCTGCGGTTCGAACCGCGCATCACCCGCTTCTCCGACCTCGCCGAGGACGATCGCAGGTCGGGCGACTACGACTAGGGCCGGATCACGGCCCGCATTCGTACAGCCCCTGGATCGCCTGCTCGGGGCCGCCTTCGGGGGTGAAGGTAAGTGTCGCCGGGTGGAGCGGCGATTCCATGGCGATCTGCGGATCTTCGGCGAGCGGTTCGCCATCCTGCGGGGCGATGCTCAGCGACAGGCCTTCGCCGGTAAAGCGCGCACCGTCGGCCATCGCGTCGTAGCCGCCGGTGCCGTCTATCGCGACACTGACGACCTGGCCCGCATATTTTACCGCGCCGGTCGCGCCCTCCGTGCGGTCGACGTTGCCACGACCGAGGAACAGCAGGCCTTCGCCTTCGCCCTCGCGGCGGAAGCCGCACGCCAGTTCGCCTTTGAGCGCGGCCCCCGAGATATCCGACTCGCCGAGCACCTCGAGGCCCGCGGGTTCGATGGTCGCGGGCGCAGCCGGGGTGGCGGCGTCGCCGGCTGGATCGTTCGCGGGCTCCGCCCCCTCGTTGCAGGCCGCGAGGGCGAGCGCCGCGCCGAGTATCGCAATACGCATCGGATTTCTCCTTCGCCGCCCCCAACGCGGAAAGGCGGCGGAAGGTCCGCGCAAGGTGTCACAGGCCGAGGTTGAGCCGCCGGGTCACCGTGTAGTCGAGCACGCTGACGAGCAGCCAGCCGAGGTTCCAGCGCACCCGGTTCCACAGCGTCGCGCGCCGCCGATGCAGTTCGGGCGTGATTTCCTGCGAGGCGGCGACGTGGTCGGAGATGTATTCGCGCATCCGCCGGGCGAGCGCGGCGTCCTCGATCTGCAGCATCAGTTCGAGGTTGAGGTAGAGGCTGCGCATGTCGAAATTGGCGCTGCCGACATAGACCACGTCGTCCAGCACAATCAGCTTGGTGTGCAGCTTGCATGGTGTGTATTCGTAGATTTCGGCGCGCTTGCCCAGCAGATAGCCGTAGAGCGACCGGGTGGCGCCGATCGTGGCGTTGTTGTCGCTCTTGCCCGCCATCACCAGCCGCGCCTCGCCGTGCCGGGCGATCCGTCCGATCCGCCGCAGCAGCCGCTTGGGCGGTGAGAAATAGGCCATGATCATGTCGAGCCGCTTGCCCGCGATGAGATCCTGGCTGACGCAGCGCGCCCAGGTCGACAGCTCGCTCGTCGGCCCGCCGACCAGCCAGCGCGCGCCACCCTCCGCCCAGTCCCAGTTGCGCACCGCGCGCCGGATCGATCGGAAGTGGCCGCCCTTGCCGTTGGTCCACTCATCGAGCTTCGCGAACCATTCGACCATGCCCGCCACCGCGGGCCCTTCGATGGCGACGGCGAGATCGGTCCATCCGTTGCGTTCGGGCGGCTCGAAATAGCTGTCCTCGATGTTGAAGCCGCCGAACATGCCGTGCGTATCGTCGGCAATCACCATCTTCTGGTGGTTGCGGATCAGGTAGCGTTCGTTCCAGCGCTTGCCGAAGAAGCGCACCGTGGCGCCCGCGGCGGTGAGCGGGGCGAAGAACTCTTCGTCCGCGTCGGCGCCGAACCGGTCGACCACCAGCATGATGTCGACCCCGCGCCGCGCCGCCGCGGTCAGCGCATCGCATACCGCGACGCCGGTCGCATCGGTGGCGAAGATGTAGAAGCAGATCTTCAGCGATTCGCGCGCGCCCTCGATCAGCTTGAACAGCGCGGCGCGCCGATCGCGCCCGGCGGGATAGAAGGCCAGATGCTGACCGCCCGCCTCGGTCTCGAACGGTTCCGGATCGGTAAAGCCGGAAGAGGCGGCGGGATCGGCCATTTCGCCGCCTTAGGGCGTGGTGCGACGCGGCGCAAATCCTTGACTCTCGCGGCCCGCGCGCCTAGCTGACCCGCTTCCCGAAAGGCTTTCAAACACCGGAGTGCCCCATGGCGCGCGTTACCGTCGAAGATTGCGTCGACAAGATTCCCAACCGTTTCGATCTCGTGCTGCTGGCCGGCCAGCGCGCGCGTGAAATCTCGGGCGGCGCGGAGCTGACGATCGATCGCGACCGCGACAAGAACCCGGTCGTCGCGCTGCGCGAAATCGCCGAGACCACGATCCGGCCCAAGGAACTGGCCGAATCGCTGACTGTGAACCTGCAGAAGATCCTCCCCGACGACGAGGACGAGGCCGACGAGATCGGCTCGCTCAGCCAGTCGGCCGAAGCGCTGCGCATCACCGCCTCGGCCCCCGCCCGCTCGACCTCGATCGGCGCCGACTACGACGGCTGATCACGGGGGACGGCTGATCACGGGCCGGAATATCCAACGTCGAGGGCCGCCCGCAGAGGCGGCCCTTTTCGTTTCGGCCTGCAGCGGAAAAGTCGTCGGTCGATCATTCTCGGACGTTCGACGGGCGCGCGGAGCGGCTTGACGATTTCCCGTCGCGCGCCGCCGGGAAACCGTCGAGCGCGATCGCATGGTTTCCCAGCAGATCGATCGAACGCCGACCGGTGAGGAAATCGCTTTCCTGCATCGCCTGGACAGCGTCGAGCGCGAGACGATCGTGGTCGCGACGGACCGGTCGCGCCTGGCCGGGGCCAGCTTTCTCGATGGCCGCGAAACCTTCTGGCGCGATCAGGCCTTCCGGCCGCTGGACCTGACGCGACGGTCCGCGCGCAAGGCCACGCGCTTCGTCTTCCACGTCGGCTTCGCCGGATCGACGCTGCTCGCCCGGTTGCTCGACCGGCCGGGGCACGTGGTTGCGTTGAAGGAGCCGCAGTGCCTGGCCGACATCGCCGGACAGCGCGAACTGATCGCGGCGG
Organism: Pelagerythrobacter sp.; assembly: GCF_041912895.1. Lineage (NCBI taxonomy): Bacteria > Pseudomonadati > Pseudomonadota > Alphaproteobacteria > Sphingomonadales > Erythrobacteraceae > Pelagerythrobacter > Pelagerythrobacter sp. Next base: position 517,070 of record NZ_JAYSGI010000002.1, read on the forward strand.
GCAGGGCCGCGGCGCCGCTCGGCCCGCTGCTCGACTATGCGCTTGCGGAACTCGGCAGCGTTAGGGACGACGACGTGACGGTCGTCGTCAAGCCGACCAATTGGGTCAATTCGCTGTTGCCCGAACTCTGCGCGCCGGGCCGGGTCACGCGCGCGGTGTTCGTGTCGATGAAGCGCCGGCACTTTCTCGGCGCGACGTTTCGCGGCGGCAACCAGCGGCTGGCCTTCTGCGCCCGCCTTGCGGCGCAGATCGCGCCGGTCGTACCGGACGGTGATGCGCTGCTGCGCTCGGCCGTCGCGGGCGGCGGCGATACGCTGGACCAGATGGCGCGGCTGATGGCGCTGCTCCACTGGTTCCAGGAATCGCTGTTCGACGCGGCGATCGCGCGCAACGGCTGGCCGGTGGACACGCGGATCGACTTCGAGAAGATCGTCGCCGATCCCGAAGCCGCGGTCCGCCGCGCCCGGGAATGTCTGGACCTGCCGCCGCTGCCGGGCGCGCCCGAGCGCGCCGCCATCCTGATGAAACGTCACACGAAAGATCCGTCGAGCGCCTTCCGCCCGGCCAAGCGCGCGCGCGAAGATCAGGCGGTCGAAGAGCACCACGGAGCCCGATTCGATGCGGCGCTCGACTGGCTCGAGGCGAACGTCCGATAGCGCGCCCTTCCATCGGCGCCCGGCCGGGACTAGAAGCCGGCGGATGAGTGGGGACATCGGCGAGAGCATGGCGGATATCGCCACCGGTGCGATGGCGGCGCGGGCGGCGGAGCCGCGTGCGGGCGAAACGGTGCCGGGACCCGGCGGGCATACGGCGGAAAGCGCCTGCCTCAATTGCGGCACGCCGCTGGCCGGGCCGCATTGCCACCAGTGCGGGCAACGCGCGCACGTCCACCGCACGCTGAGCGCGTTCTTCCACGATCTGCTGCACGGCGTGCTCCATTTCGAAGGCAAGACCTGGCGCACGGTGCCGCTGCTGGTGTGGAAGCCGGGCAAGCTGACGCGCGAATACATCGACGGCAGGCGTGCTAGCTACGTCAGCCCGATCGCGCTGTTCCTGTTCGTGGTGTTCCTCAGCTACGCGCTGTTCAGCGCGCTCGGCGGATCGCAGGCGTTCGAGCCGGACGTCAACGCGATGGAGCAGGTGAAATCCGCCTATGCCGCAAACGAACGCCAGCTCGCCGAGCTGCAGACGCAGCGCGAGGCGGAGAGCGGCGACGCGGCCGAAGTCGCCGAGATCGACGAGCGGATCGCGTCGCTGCGCGAGGATCAGCAGGGGCTGGAGATGGTGCTTGGCGGCGTCGGCAGCGAGTTCGAGACCAGTTTCCGCGAAGGGTTCGAGCGCAATCCGCTTCCCGCAGGCAACGAACTGACCGCGGCGTGGAACAAGATCACCCAGAACCCGCAGCTCGCGATCTACAAGCTGCAGACCAACGCCTACAAGTTCAGCTGGATGCTGATCCCGCTCAGCGTGCCGTTCGTATGGCTGATGTTTCCCTTCTCGCGCCGGTTCCGCGGCTACGACCACACCGTCTTCACCACCTATTCGATCACCTTCATGATCGCGCTGGTGGCGGTGAGCAGCCTGCTGTTCTTCGTCGGCGCGCCGGTGCTGTGCGGGCTGCTGCTGTGCTACGCGCCGTGGCACATGTACCGCCAGATCCGCGGCACTTACGGCACCAGCCGGATCGGCGCGATCCTGCGGATGCTGGTGCTGAGCGTGTTCGCGTGGATCGCGATCAGCCTGTTCGTGATGGGGATCGGCTGGATGGCCGGGCACTGATGCCGGTCAGCCGCGCGGGGGATACTGCTGGCGGCTGTGGATCACGTTGACGATTTCGACCGCTTCGTCGGTCAGGCGGAAGACGAGAATGTAGTTGGGATGGGCAACCGCTTCGCGCGTATCCTCGATGCGGCCTTTGCGGTAGGCGCGCGGGGCATAAACGATGCGCTCCGCACAAGCGCGGATTCTCGCTTGGAGCCTGATCGCCGCCGCTATGTCGCGATCGCCGACGTAGTCGATGATATCCTCAAGCTCTTCCAGAGCGCGTTCACGCCAGATGACGCGAATCACCTACGCGCGGCCACTCGATCCAGATGCGCTTGGATCCGCGCCATCGCCTCGTCATGCGGCACCGGCGGGCGCGGGTCGGCGAGCGAGGCGGCGACCTTGGCGCGGAACCAGCGGTCGTAGGCGGCCGCTTCCTCCTCGGTCTCGAATTCCGAGACGATGGGCGAGAGCTTGCTCATGGCCGCACGATACCGCAGGTCGCCCCGGTTTGCCAGCGAGCGGTGCTCAGCGTCCGCTCAGGCGCCCTGGGGCGCGCCGTCGCCGCCGAAGCGCTTGCCGGCCTTGGGGATCGCCGATCCGGTGACCGGGCGCACCGCCGGGCCCTTGGGCGCGTCGGGGCGGTCGATCTTGCCGCTGTCGAGCAGTTCCTTGATCTCGTCGCCGGTCAGCGTCTCGTATTCGAGCATCGCCTGCGCGAGCAGGTGGAGCTTGTCTTCCTGATCCTTGAGGATTTCGGTCGCGCGCTTGTGCGCGCCTTCCACCAGATCGCGGATCTCGGCATCGATCAGCTTGTTGGTGTCGCCCGAACCCATCGTGCGCGCGGTCTGGCCCATGCCGAGGTAGCCTTCCTGGCTTTCCTCGTACTGCAGCGGCCCCAGCTTGTCGCTCATGCCCCACTTGGTGACCATGTTGCGCGCCAGCTTGGTCGCGTACTGGATGTCGGACGACGCGCCGCTGGAGACCTTGTCGTGGCCGAAGATGATCTCTTCCGCCACGCGCCCGCCCATCGCCACGGCGAGGTCGGCGTGCATCTTGTCGCGGTGATACGAGTAGTTGTCGCGTTCGGGCAGGCGCATCACCATGCCCAGCGCGCGGCCGCGCGGGATGATCGTTGCCTTGTGGATCGGGTCGGACGCAGGCTCGTTCAGCCCGACGAGCGCGTGCCCCGCCTCGTGATAGGCGGTCATCTTCTTCTCGTCGTCGGTCATGACCATCGAGCGGCGCTCGCTGCCCATCATGACCTTGTCCTTCGCGTCCTCGAATTCCTGCATCGCGACGAGGCGCTTCTTGCGGCGTGCGGCGAGCAGCGCGGCTTCGTTGACGAGGTTGGCGAGGTCCGCGCCGGAGAAGCCGGGCGTGCCGCGCGCGATCGTGCGCGGGTTCACGTCGGGCGCCAGCGGCACCTTCTTCATGTGGACGGCGAGGATCTTCTCGCGCCCCTCGATGTCGGGCACGGGCACTACGACCTGGCGGTCGAAGCGGCCCGGACGCAACAGCGCCGGATCGAGCACGTCGGGCCGGTTGGTCGCGGCGATGATGATGATGCCTTCGTTCGCCTCGAACCCGTCCATCTCGACGAGGAGTTGGTTCAGCGTCTGCTCGCGCTCGTCGTTCGAATTGCCGAGGCCGTGGCCGCGGTGGCGGCCGACCGCGTCGATCTCGTCGATGAAGACGATGCACGGCGCGTTCTTCTTCGCCTGTTCGAACATGTCGCGCACGCGGCTGGCGCCGACGCCGACGAACATCTCGACGAAGTCGGAGCCGGAGATAGTGAAGAACGGCACGCCCGCCTCGCCCGCGATCGCGCGCGCGAGCAGGGTCTTGCCGGTGCCGGGGCTGCCGACCAGCAGCGCGCCCTTGGGAATCTGCCCGCCGAGCTTGGAGAAGCGCTGCGGATCCTTGAGGAACTCGACGATCTCTTCCAGTTCCTCGCGCGCCTCGTCGATGCCGGCGACGTCGTCGAACGTCACCTTGCCCTGCTTTTCGGTCAGCATCTTGGCCTTCGACTTGCCGAAGCCCATCGCGCCGCCCGCGCCGCCGCCCTTCTGGACCTGGCGCAGCGCGAAGAAGGCGATGCCGAGGATCAGGATGAACGGCAGCGACTGGATCAGGATCGCGAGCAGCAGGTTCATCCGTTCCGGCGCGGTGCCGGTGTATTCGACGCCGTTCGCATCGAGCAGTTCGGTCAGCCGCGTGTCGCTGGTGACGGGGACGGTGGAGAAGGCATCGCCGTTGTCCATCGTGCCGGTGATCTGTTCGGGCGAGATGGTGACCTGCTTGACGGTGCCGGCCTCGACATTCTCGCGGAAGGTCGAATAGCCGATTTCCTTGCCCGCGGGCTGCCCGGCGTTGCCGAACATCGAGACGACGAGCACCAGCGCGAGGAAAATCCCGCCCCACATCATCAGGCTCTTCACCCAGGGGTTCGCGCCGCCGCCGTTGTCGGGCCCGTCGGGCTGCTTGTCGTCGCTCATCGCAGAAAGAATCCTTTCACCGCGCAATGTAGGCGCGGGCGGGTGAATGGCAAGATAACGCGAGGCGGAGCGCGCCGCCCGTCAGCCCGGCGTTCGCTTGAGCAGCGCGGAGCGTTCGCAGCGGCAGACCACCTCGCCGCGCTGGTTGAGCATCTCGTGCGCGAAGGTGACGATCCCCGCTTCGGGCCGCGACTTCGATTCGCGCAGGGCGATGACCTCGCTGGTGGCGCGCAGCGTGTCGCCGATCGCCACGGGCTTGGGCATCGCGACCTTGTCGTAGCCGAGATTGGCGACGAGCGTGCCCAGCGTCGTCTCGCCCACGCTCACGCCCACCATCAGCGCGAAGGTGAAGGTGCCGTTGACGAGGATCTGCCCGAACTCGCTCTCGCGCGCGGCCTCGGCATCGAGGTGCAGCGGCTGCGGGTTGTGCGTCATCGTGGTGAACAGCAGGTTGTCGGTCTCGGTCACCGTGCGGCGGATCTCGTGCTCGATCCGGTCGCCCACCTGCCATTGATCGAAATAGCGGCCTGCCATTCGTTGCACTCCCTAGGTTTCGCCTTGGCCATAGCGGGGGCACGGCCTGCTGCAAATGGCTCGCCACCCGGCCCGCGAACCGATAGGGCGCACGAGAATGCTGGACCTTCTCGTCATCGGCGGCGGCGTGAACGGCGCGGGGATCGCGCGCGATGCGGCGGGGCGCGGGATGAAGGTCGCGCTGGTCGAGAAGGACGATCTCGCCAGCCACACCTCCTCGGCCAGTACCAAGCTGGTTCACGGCGGCTTGCGCTATCTCGAGCATTACGAGTTCCGGCTGGTGCGCGAGGCGCTGCGCGAGCGCGAGGTGCTGCTGCGGATCGCGCCGCATCTGGTGCGCCCGATGCGCTTCGTCCTGCCGCACGACGCGGGGCTGCGGCCCAAATGGATGCTGCGCGCCGGGCTGTTCCTCTACGATCGGCTGGGCGGACGCGGGTCGCTGCCGCGCAGCGCGGGCATCGACTTGCGCCAGCCGCCGCACGACGCGATCCTGCAGGACCGCTTCGTGAGCGGCTTCGAATATTCCGACTGCTGGGTCGACGACGCGCGGCTGGTGGTGCTGAACGCGATGGACGCGCGCGAGCGCGGCGCGCAGGTGATGACGCGCACGCGCTGCACCGCGCTGGAGCGCGCGGGCGATCACTGGCGCGCCACGCTCGACAGCGGCGGCAGCGGCAAGACGGTGCGGGCGCGCGCGGTCGCCAACGCGGCGGGGCCGTGGGTCGACGACATCGCCGCGCTGGCGACCGGCGGGCGGGCCCAGGCGCACCTGCGGCTGGTCAAGGGCAGCCACATCGTCATCCGCCGCAAGTTCGCCGGGCCGCACGCCTATATCTTCCAGAACGGCGACGGGCGGATCGTCTTCGCGATTCCCTACGAGCGCGACTTCACCCTGATCGGCACGACCGACCGGCTGTTCGACGGCGACCGCGACGCGGTGGCAATCTCGGATGCCGAGCGCGACTACCTCTGCACGGCGGCGAGCGAATACTTCCGGGAACCCGTTGCGGCGGCGGACGTCGTCTCGTCATATGCAGGGGTCAGGCCACTTTACGAGGACAACGCCGCGAGCAACGCGACCGTGACGCGCGACTACGTCTTCGCGGTCGATGCGCCTGAGGGTAATCCGCCCTTGCTGAGCGTCTACGGCGGCAAGATCACCACCTATCGCAGGCTCGCCGAACACGCGCTCGAGCGGCTCGGCGGGCACATGCCGGTCCCCGGCGAACCGTGGACCGCCGACGCCGCGCTGCCGGGCGGCGACTTCGCGGATACCTTCGACGCCTTCCTCGGCGAAATCCGCGCGCTGTGGCCGTGGCTGCCCGAGGCGACCGCGCTGCGCATGGCGCGCGCCTACGGCACCCGGATCGAGCGGGTGATCGGGCGCGCCCGCTCGCTCGCCGAGCTGGGCCGCGATTGCGGCGGCGGGATGACCGAGGCCGAGGTCGATTACCTGCGCCGCGAGGAGTTCGCGCAGACGGCGGACGACGTGCTGTGGCGCCGGGGCAAGGTGGGCCTGCACCTGGGCGACCGCGAGCGCGCCTCCGCCCGCGAATCCGTAACGGCCGCGCTGGCAAGCGACTACGCTTGATCGCGGCTCGCGGCGCGTTCAAGGCGCCGCGCGAATACCTCCTCCCACCCGAGTCGCTCACCATGCCCGCACCCAAGATTCTGAACCGCACCGCCGTCCGCCAGGCCTACCGCCAGGAAGAGGAGGCGTGCATCGCCGAACGGATGCGGCAGGCCGCGCCCGCCAGTGCCGTTCACGGCGAGAGCGCCGCGCTCGCCGGCAGGCTGATCGAGGGCGCGCGCGAGCGCAAGGCGAGCGGGATCGACGCCTTCATGCAGCAGTTCGGCCTCGCGACCGAGGAAGGCATCGCGCTGATGTGCCTCGCCGAAGCGCTGCTGCGCGTGCCCGACAGCAAGACGGCCGACGCGCTGATCCGCGACAAGATCGGCGATATCGACTGGTCGGAGCATCTCGGCGAAAGCTCCTCCACTTTCGTCAACGCGGCGACCTTCTCGCTGATGCTGACGGGCGAAGTGCTCGAACGTCCCGAGCAGCACCAGCGCGGCATGGGCCGCACCCTGCGCAACACCATCAACCGGCTGGGCGAGCCGGTGATCCGCAAGGCCACGTTCCAGGCGATGCGCATCCTCGGGGGCCAGTTCGTCTTCGGCCGCACGATCGAGGAAGCGCTGAAGCGCGCCGCACCCGAGCGCGCGAAAGGCCTCACGCACAGCTTCGACATGCTGGGCGAAGCGGCGATGACCTTCGCCGACGCCGAGCGCTACCGCGTGGCCTACGGCAACGCGATCGCGCGGCTTGCGCGCGAGACGGGCGGCAGCATCGCCAGCTCGCCGGGCATTTCGGTGAAGCTGTCGGCGCTCTACCCGAAATACGATCACTTCCACGCCGAAGCCGCGATCAAGGCGCTGGTGCCGATCGTGCGCGAACTCGCGATCCAGGCGCGCGATGCCAACATGCACTTCACGATCGACGCCGAGGAAGCCGAACGGCTGGAACCCTCGCTCGACGTGTTCGAGGCGCTGGTGGCCGACGACGAAATCTTCGCGCGGCCCGACGGCAGCCAGTGGGAAGGCTTCGGCCTCGCGATCCAGGCCTACCAGAAGCGCGGCGTGCCGCTGTGCGAATGGACCGCCAAGCTGGCGCGCCAGCACAACCGCCGGCTGATGGTGCGGCTGGTGAAGGGCGCCTACTGGGATACCGAGATCAAGCTGAGTCAGGTCCACGGGCTCACCGATTTTCCCGTGTTCACCCGCAAGGTCGCGACCGACGTGTCGTATCTCGCCTGCGCGGCCAAGATGCTGGAAGCGCGCGACGTGCTCTACCCCGCCTTCGCCACGCACAACGCCTACACCATCGGCGCGATCAAGACGCTGGCGAGCAAGAGCGATACGGGCAGCCGGACCCAGCCCGATTTCGAATTCCAGCGGCTGCACGGCATGGGCGAGGACGTCTATGGCGCGCTCGCCGAGGTCGAGGGCAACCGCAGGACGCCGGTGCGCATCTACGCGCCGGTCGGCACACACAAGGATCTGCTCGCCTATCTCGTGCGCCGCCTGCTCGAGAACGGGGCGAACAGCTCGTTCGTCAATCGCATGGCCGATGCGGACGTGCCGGTGAGCGAGTTGACGACCGACCCGACCGCCGATCTCGCCGCGCTGGAGCCAAAGCGCAATCCGGCGATCCCGCTGCCCGCCGATATCTTCCCCGGCCGCCGCAACAGCGCCGGGATCGACATCTCCGATCCGCTGGTGATCGAGCCGCTGCTCGAACGCCTGCACGTGCTCGACGCGCGCCGCTGGCATGCCGAGCCGACGCTGCGCTCGCCCGAACAGGGCGAGGTCGCGCCGATCACCCAGCCGCAGGATCTGACGCACGAGGTCGGCACCCGGCGCGATGCGCTGCCCGAAGAGGTCGACGTCGCGATCACCCGCGCCGCGGCGATCCAGCCCGGCTGGGATTCGCTCGGCGGCGAAAAGCGCGCTGTCCTGCTCGAAGCCGCCGCCGACATGTTCGAGGCGCACACCGACGAGATCCTCAGCCTGTGCCAGCGCGAAGCGGGCAAGACGCTGATGGATGCGATCCTCGAACTGCGCGAGGCGGTCGATTTCCTGCGCTATTACGCGAACGAGGCGCGCCGCCTGTTCACCGCGCCGCACCCGCTGCCCGGCCCGACGGGGGAGGAAAACCGGCTGAGCCTGCACGGGCGCGGCGTGTTCGCCACGATTTCCCCGTGGAACTTCCCGCTGGCGATCTTCATCGGCCCCGCCGCCGCCGCGCTCGCCGCGGGCAACGCGGTGCTCGCCAAGCCCGCCGAGCAGACCCCGCTGATCGCCGCGCTGGCAGTGAAGCTGTGCCACGACGCGGGCATTCCCGAAGACGTATTCCAGATCCTGCCCGGTTCGGGCGAGGTCGGCCAGCTCATCACCTCCGATCCGCGCGTCGCGGGCGTCTCGTTCACCGGATCGACGCAAACCGCCCATGCGATCAACCGCAGCCTCGCCGCGCGCGATGGGCCGATCGCCACGCTGATCGCCGAGACGGGCGGGCAGAACGCGATGATCGTCGACAGCTCGGCGCTGCCCGAGCAGGTGACGCGCGACGTGGTCAACAGCGCGTTCCAGAGCGCGGGCCAGCGGTGCAGCGCGCTGCGCGTGCTCTATCTGCAGGACGACGTGGCCGACGAGATGCTGACGATGATCAAGGGTGCGTTCGAGGCGCTGACCATCGGCGATCCCGAAGACCTCGCAACCGATGTCGGCCCGGTGATCGACCCCGATGCGAAGGCCGCGCTCGAACGGCACGTCGCGCGGCGCAAGAAGAACGGGCGCACCGTGTGGCGGCGCAAGCTGCCGCGCGGCACGGGCGACGGCTGCTTCGTCGCGCCGACGATCATCGAGATGGATTCGATTCTCGACCTCAGGCGCGAGAACTTCGGCCCGATTCTGCACGTGGTGCGCTACAAGGCGCGCGATCTGGAGCGGGTGGTGGAGGATATCAACGCCGCCGGTTACGGCCTGACGCTGGGCTTGCACAGCCGGATCGACGCCACCCGCCGCTTCGTCGAGGCGCGGGCGCGGGTCGGCAATTTCTACGTCAACCGCAACCAGATCGGCGCGGTCGTGGAAAGCCAGCCGTTCGGCGGCGAAGGTCTGTCGGGCACCGGCCCGAAGGCGGGCGGACCGAACTACGTCGCGCGCTTCGCGACCGAGCGGGTGGTCTGCATCGACACCACGGCGGCGGGCGGCAACGCCACGCTGCTGGCGAGCTGATCGCGGATTTGCTAGTCGGGCGGCGATGCCACGCTTCCTCACGCTGATCCTCGCTGTCGTCGCGCTCGTCTGGTCGGCGGGGGCGGCGGCCGAGGTTCGCATGAGCTTCCACAGCTTCAACGGATCGCTGTTCTTCGGCCGCTATCCGCATACCTTCGTGGTGCTCGAAGGCACGCTGGAGGAAACCGGCGCGCCGATCCACGAGAACTACGGCTTCACCGCGAAGAGCGCCTCCCCCGCGGTGCTGCGCGGCCCGGTCGAGCACGCGATCCTGATCGAGGAGGAGAAATACCTGCGCAGCACCAACCGGCACTTCACCGTGCCGCTCAGCGATGCGCAGTACTGGCAGGTGCGGGCCGAGATGGAAAAATGGCGGGATGCGCCCGGCAAGTACTACGACCTCGATACGCGCAACTGCATCCACTTCGTCGGCGCGATGGCGCAGATCGCGGGCTTGCGGGTCGATTATCCCAAGCAGCTGCTGCGCAAGCCCAAGGCGTGGCTCAACCGCGTGGCGCTGATGAACCCGCAACTGGGCGCGAAGCAGATCGACTAGAGGGGGATAACGGCGGCCCTCGGCTTGCCCGGCCCGCCGCGCTGGGGAATCACCTCCGGCATGGCGATTCTCTCCGACCGTTGGATCCGCACGCAGGCGACCGAGACAGGCATGATCGAGCCGTTCGTCGAGGCGCAGCGGCGCGAGGGGTGCATTTCCTACGGCTTGTCGAGCTACGGCTACGACGCGCGGGTGGCGGACGAGTTCAAGATCTTCACCAACGTCGACAGCGCGGTGGTCGATCCGAAGGATTTCGCTTCCAACTCGTTCGTCGATCGCAAGACCGATGTCTGCGTGATCCCGCCCAATTCCTTCGCCCTGGCGCGCACCGTGGAGTATTTCCGCGTGCCGGAAGACGTGCTGGTGATCTGCCTCGGCAAGAGCACCTATGCGCGCTGCGGGATCATCGTGAACGTCACTCCGCTGGAGCCGGGGTGGGAGGGGCACGTCACCCTCGAATTCTCCAACACCACCCCGCTCCCGGCGAAAATCTACGCCAACGAAGGCGCCTGCCAGTTCCTGTTCCTGCAGGGCAACGAGCGGTGCGAGACGAGCTATCGCGACCGCGCGGGCAAGTACATGGGCCAGCGCGGAGTCACGCTGCCGCGGCTGTAACGGGCGGCGCGATAGCCTTTTTCCCGCTTCGAACGTATTGTTCGCACAGGAATCGGGGAAGAGGAGCAAGCGCATGTCCACCATCGCCGCGATCATCGGCCGCATAATGCTGGCGGTAATCTTCATTTCGGCGGGTATCGGCAAGATCATGGATCCGGCCGGAACCGCAGCCTATATCGACAGCGCCACGTCGTTGCCGGGCTCGCTCGCGCTGCCGACCGGCATTTTCGAACTGGTGCTCGGCCTGATGCTCGCGATCGGGTTCATGACCCGGCTGGTCTCGATCCTGCTGGCCGGTTTCTGCCTGCTGACGATCTTCTTCTTCCACAACCAGTTCGGCGATTCGACGCAGCTCACCGCCGCGCTCAAGAACCTCGCGATGGCCGGCGGGCTGCTGGTGGTGTTCGCCTACGGCCAGATGCGCGGCAGCTTCGACCACATGCGCGAGCGCAACCGCGCGCGTAAGGCGGAGCTGCGCGCCGCGCATGCGGAAGGCAAGGCCGAAGGACTGGCCGACCGCACCGTAGTGTAACCGGAGCGGCGGTGCGAACGGGTCAGAAGCTCGTCCGCACGCTCAGCTTGAAGTTGCGGCCCGCGAGCGGGACGAAATCCTTGGTGAAGCTCGCGTGGCGGCGGCCCTCGGCGTCGAAGATGTTGTCCGCCTGGAGCATCACGGTGACGTTGTCGTTGCCGCGCACCGGCTTCCACGCGATCGAGGCGTTGACGTGGGTGAAGCCATCGGTCGCGGTCTCGAACGGGGCGAGGCGATCCTGATCGTCGAACCACTGCACCTCGCCGCGCACGTCGAACGGCCCGGTCTGCGCTTCGAGCGCGCCGAGCAGCCGTAGCGGCGGAATGCGCGGCAGCGGCGTGCCGTCGTCGAGCTCGGCGCGGATGTAGTCGCCGCGCACATCGGCGAGCAGCGTAAAGCCGTCGCTCTCCACGATCGGATAGGTCAGCTGGCCTTCGATGCCCGAATAGGTCGCGTCGCCCTGGAGATACTGGAACACCGGCAGTTCGTCCTGCTCCAGCCCGGTTTCGGCCAGGAAGATGTAGTCGTCGAACCAGTTGCGATAGACCGCGAGGCTCACCGTGCCGGCCCCGATGGAGCCGCGCGCGAAGGCCTCGACGCCCCAGGCGCCCTCGACCTCGAGATCGGGGTCGCCGATCTCGAACGCCTGCGTCGCGATATGCGGGCCGTTCGACAGCAGCTCCTCCGCGCTCGGCGCGCGCTCGGCGCGGCTGCCGTTGACGCCGAGGCGCAATCCGCCGGCGGTCTCGTAAACCAACCCGACCGCGCCCGAGAAAGTGTCGAACGAGCGGCGGAAGCCGATCGGTTGCGATTCGACGTCGGTCGTCTCGTAGCGGCCCGCGAGCTCGAGCTGGAACGGATCGAACGCGATCTCCTGCATGCTGAACAGCGCAAACTGGTCGGTGCGGTTCTTCGGCACGTAGGCCTCTGCGCCGAACGCGTCGAAGTCGCGGAAGTAATACTGCACGCCGCTCGACCCGGTCCAGGCGCCGCGTGCGCTCTGTTCGAGCACGGCGCGCGCCTCGATCCCCTTCACGTCGAACACGGTGCCGACCTCGTCGCCCTCGAATTCGGTGTGGGTGTAGTCGCTGAAGCCGACGCGGGTGTTGAGCGCGGAGAAGAAGCCGTCGCCCAGTGCCAGCCGCCCGCGCATGTCGGCGCGATACTGCCTGAGGCCGATCGAGACCGATTCCTCGCCGTGCTCGTGGCCCTCCTCGCCTTCGTGGTCGTGATCGTGATCTTCACCCTCTTCGCCGTGGTGATGGCCCGTGCCGGGGCGCAGCGGCACGCCGTAGAAGGTATCGTAGATGCCGACCGACGCGCCCAGGTTGCTGTCGCCCTCGAAGAAGGCGAACCCTGCGTTCGCGCTCCAGGTCTCGGTCGCGCTGTCGGGCAGCGTGCCGCGCCGGTTGGCAGCCTCGCGCAGCTCGCTGGCTTCGTCGAGATGGCCCTCGCCTTCTTCCTCGGCCGCGTCGGCAAGCAGGTCGGCGCGCAGTTCGGGGGCGGCGACGTAGCCGGCGATGTCGAGGTCGTCGGTCTTGCGGTAGGAGCCGTCGACGTGCGCCACGAAGCCGCCGCCGAGCGGAACGTCGAGCGAGGCGCCGCCTTCGCGCAGGTCGGCGGCGGTGTTCGCCCCCGCGAGCGCGTCGATATGGAACGCCTCGTTCAGCCGCCGCAGCGGGATGCGCTTGTCGATCACGTTGACCGCGCCGCCGATCGCCTGGCTGCCGTAGAGCAGCACTGCGGGGCCGCGCAGCACCTCGATCCGCTCGGCGGTGAGCGGGTCGATCGAGGTCGCGTGATCGGCCGAGGTATTGGAGACGTCGATCGCGCCGATCCCGTCGATCAGCACCTTGACCCGCTCGCCCTGGAAGCCGCGCAGCACGGGGCGCGACGCGCCGGGCGAGAAGCTGGTGGCCGAGACCCCGGGCACCTTCAGCAGCACTTCGCCGATCTGGCCGTCGAGATTGCGCTGCAATTCGTCCCCTTCGACGACCGAAGTGCCCGCGAGCACGTCGAGCTGCTCGAGCCCCTGTGCGGTGACGAGGATCTCGCCGCTGGTAGAGACGCGCCGGTCGTGGAAGTCGTCCGAATCGCTCGTGGGCGCCTGGCTGTCTTGGGCCTGGGCGGGAGCGGCGATGGCGCAGAGCGCGAGGCCGAGCGGGAGGGTGAGCGGCCGAGCCGCGATAGCATAACGATACAACATATCGCGGCCTGATAGCGATTCGTTCGCCCATGTCCACAGCGAATCCGACAAACGGCGATTTCGGGCTGGCTCAGCGGCGCGCGCGCCATGCGCCCCGCCGGGCGGCGCCGAGCCCGCATGCGCGAATACCGTTCTGCTGGATCGATGGAGCGGGCGAAGAGATTCGAACTCTCGACCCCAACCTTGGCAAGGTTGTGCTCTACCCCTGAGCTACGCCCGCTCACTGGCGTTGCCGGAAATGCTGTGGTTCCGGCGGGAGGCGGCGCGAGTAGCAGCGGGTCGGCGAGGCCGCAAGGGGAAAATGCGCGGCGGGCGAGCGCGCGGTTTTCGCTTCACAATTGGCGGCGAAGGCCCACATTGGCGGCTTATCGAAACGCGCGACAATGGGAGCTGCACTTGGCTAGCATGGGCCTCAATATCGACGAACAGAAAGCGGTCGACCGCTTTCGCAAGGACGTGGTCGAACCGTCGATGTCGAACCTCGTCATCCTCGATTTCTGGGCCGAATGGTGCGGGCCGTGCAAGGCGCTGACCCCGGTGCTGGAGAAAGTCGCCGCCGACTATGCCGACAAGGGCGTGGTGCTGGCCAAGGTGAACGTGGACGAGGAACAGTTCATCGCCAGCCAGTTCCAGGTCCGCTCGATCCCCACGGTCTATGCGATGTTTCAGGGCCAGCCGGTCGCCGACCTGACCAATGCGCGCAGCGAATCGCAGCTCAAGCAGATGCTCGACCAGCTGCTCGAGAAGCTGCCGCTCGATGGCGCGGGCGGCGGTGCGGGCGGCCAGCAGGCGCAGGACGTCGAGCAGTTCGTGACCATGGGCGAGCAGGTGCTGGCCGAAGGCGACGGCGAACGCGCCGCGGGCATCTTCGCGCAAGTGATCGACATGGCGCCCGACAACGCCGCCGCCCATGCCGGGTTGATCCGCGCGCTGGTCGCCGCGGGCCGGGCGGACGAGGCGCGCGCGCTGGCCGATGCGCTCGATCCGGCACTGGCCGAAGACCCCGCGATCAAGACTGCGCGCAGTGCACTCGAACTCGCGGGCACGAAAGTCGACGACGGCGAGCTCCAGGCGCTGCGCGCCGGCGCGGCGGAAGATCCGGCCGACATGGACAAGCAGCTCGCCTTCGCCGAAGCGGCCTTCGCCGCCGACAGCCGCGGCGAGGCCGCCGACACGCTGCTGGCGATGGTCGAGCGCGACCGCGAGTGGAACGAAGGTGCGGCGCGCGCCAAGCTGCTCCAGATCTTCGAGGCGGTCGGGCTGGAAGACCCGTGGGTGGTCGCCACGCGGCGGCGGTTGTCGAAGATCCTGTTCGGCTGATCCCCGTTGTCCACCCGCCTCGCCATCTTCCCGCTGCCCGGCGCGATCCTGTTTCCCGGCCTGCAACTGCCGCTGCACGTGTTCGAGCCGCGTTACCGCGCACTGGTGGGCGAGGCGCTGGTGCGCGACCGGCGGATCGCGATGATCCAGCCGCAAAGCCCGGCCGAGGGCTCCGCGCTGTTCGCGATCGGCTGCGTCGGGCGGATCGGCGAGGTCGAGGCGCTCGAAGACGGGCGCTACAACATCGTGCTCGAAGGCGAATCGCGCTTCCGCGTGCTGCGCGAACTCGACGTGACCACCCCGTTCCGCCGGATCGAGGCCGAGCTGATCGCGGACGACCAGGACGAAGTGCTGAGCAGCGTCGAGCGCGCCGGGTTCGAGCACGAGGCGCGCCGCTTCGCCGATGCGCAGGGCTACAGCGTGGACTGGGATTCGGTCGAGCGGCTCGACGACATGGCGCTGATCAACGGCGTATCGCAGATCGCGCCGTTCGACCCGGCGGCGAAGCAGGCGCTGCTGGAGGCCGGGACACTGGGCGAACGATGCGAGCTGCTGATCCAGCTCATGCAGTTCTTCGGCCACCGCGACGGCGACGGTGACAGAGTGACGTTGCAGTAGCTTGTTTCGCCTCAAGCGCCGGCGGCCGCATCCGCGGCCTTGGCTATCCTCGCTCACACGCCCTTCGGGCGCGTCGCTGCGGGCGCGCGTTCGCGCTTGCGGTCGGCTGGTCGCCGACCGATCCCTTCCAAGCCATGGCTGTCAGGCACCGAAACATTCCCGGACTAAGCTGTCGGGCGAAAGTCCGGTCCGCGACCAGCGGATCGCAAGGCCGAACGGCCGCCCGCAGGCGCCCCGTAGCGTAGCGGAGGGAACAGCGCCGAGGATGTCCGCCCGGATGGGCGGGCGTAACTCAAAAGAACGCCCCCCGCAGCCCGTCGATCACGTACTGTGCCGCCAGCGCTGCGAGCAGGACGCCCAGCAGGCGCGTTATCACCGCTTCCACGCGGTCGCCGAGCAGGCGGATCAGCGGGGCGGCGGCGAGGAAGGCGGCCAGCGTGATCGCCAGCACCAGCAGCAGCGCGCCGAGCACGACCAGCATCTGGTTGGTGCTGTCGGCCTCGTTCATCAGCAGCATGATCGCGGCGATCGCGCCCGGCCCGGCGAGCATCGGCATCGCCATCGGGAAGACCGACACGTCCTCGATCTCCGGCGTGGCGGCGACTTTCTCTGCGCGTTCCTCGCGCCGCTGGGTGCGCTTCTCGAACACCATCTCGAACGCGATCCAGAACAGCATCAGCCCGCCCGCGATGCGGAAGCTGTCGAGCTCGATATGGAGCGCGGCGAGCAGTTGCTGCCCAAACAGCGCGAAGACCAGCAGGATGGCGAGCGCGATCAGGCACGCGCGGATCGCCATCGAGCGCGACTGCGCGGCGCTCGCCCCCTTGGTCAGCCCGGCATAGATCGGCGCGCAGCCGGGCGGATCGATCACCACGAACAACGTGATGAAGGCGGAAATGAAGATCTCGGTCATCAGCCGCCGGTGGGCGCGGCGACCGAAACGGTCAAGACCTCTTCCGCCGCGCCGCCGATCAGCATCGTGACCGCCAGCGTGCGCGAGAGATCGGGGGCGACCGTCCAGGCATAGGCGAGCGTGCGATCGCGCGACATGCCGCCACCCTGCGTCGCCGTGTTCGCGCCGGGTGCGGCAGTGGCGGGCAAGCCGTCGCCGCCGCAATCGGCGACTTGCGTCTGAATGATGTCGGGCCTGGCCAGCGGCTCGGCCAGCGCGTCGCCCTGGTCGAGCACCCAGCGGTATTTCTCGTTGTCGCCCGCGCGGCCCTGCCGCTCCCACACGGTGGTGAAATAGCCCGTGCTGCCGTCGGGCCGCTGCCATGCGCCGCGCGTGACCGAAAGCGAGCCGTCGCAGCTCGCCCAGACCTCATGCGGCTGCCACTGGACTGGCTGCGGCGGATCGGCGCGGCCGGACAGCCATTCGCGCGCGTTGACCGCCTCGGGCACGAACATCACCGCATCGCCGGTCGAAAATTCGCGGAAGGCGGTCCACTGCCCTTCCTCGCGCGCCTCGCGGGCGAAGGCGAGTTCGGCGGCCACCACCGCGCTCGGGTTGGCCTGCTCGGACAGCGAGCGATAGAAGCGCGTGCGCGGATCGTTGCTCCCGCTCGCGCAGCCGGCGAGCAGCGCGGCGATGCAGCCCAGCGCGAGCAGGTTCCTCATATCGCATCCTCCGCCAGCGCGATTCCGGCGTTGCGGTGCGCGGCGACGAGCGTGTTCCTGAGCAGCACGGCGATCGTCATCGGGCCGACCCCGCCCGGCACCGGGGTGATCGCGCCCGCGACCGCGCGCGCCTCGGCAAAGGCGACGTCGCCCACCAGCCGCCCCTTGGCCGTGCCGGGTTCGGGCGCCAGGCGGTTGATGCCCACGTCGATCACCGTCGCGCCGGGCTTCAGCCAGTCGCCCTTCACCATTTCCGCACGCCCGACCGCCGCGACGACGATGTCCGCGCGCCGCACCACGCCGGGCAGATCCTTCGTCCGGCTGTGCGCGATGGTGACGGTGGCGTTGGCATCGGTGAGAAGCTGCGCCATCGGCTTGCCGACGATGTTCGAACGGCCGATGACGACCGCGTCCAGCCCCGAAAGATCGCCCAGCCGGTCGGCCAGCAGCATCATGCAGCCCAGCGGTGTGCACGGGACGAAGCCGCGCCGGCCCACGGCGAGCCGCCCGGCGTTGATGACGTGGAACCCGTCCACGTCCTTGTCCGGGTCGATCGCGGCGATCACCGCCTGTTCGTCGATATGTTTCGGCAGCGGGAGCTGCACGAGGATGCCGTCGACCGCCGGATCGGCATTGAGCCGTTCGACCAGCGCGAGCAGGTCGGCTTCGGACGTATCGTCAGCCAGCCGGTGCTCGAAACTTTCCATGTTGGCGGCGAGCGTGGCCTTGCCCTTGCTGCCGACATAGACCTGGCTCGCCGGATCTTCGCCCACCAGCACCACCGCGAGGCCCGCCTTGCGCCCCGCCGCAGCGGCGAAATCGGCCGCCAGCGCGCCGACCTTCTCGCGCAGGGCGGCGGCGAACGCCTTTCCGTCGATAATGTCGGCCGCCATCAATAGCCCACGGCGACGTAGATCAGCACGCGCATGAAGATCTGCAGCGCGATGATGAGCACCAGCGGCGAGAAGTCGATCGCGCCCGTTTGCGGCAGGATGCGCCGGATTGGGGCGAGCACCGGCTCGAGCAGCGAATTGATCGAGGTGTAGATCTGCGCGAGGAATTCGTTGCGCTGGTTGATGACGTTGAACGCGAACAGCAGCCCGATGATGAACTGGATGATGACGAGCATCACCACCACGTTGATCAGCATGCCGAGGATGTCGATGATGAGACCCACGTAATTCCCTTTCCTGCCCGGTCGGCGTTTCGGGCGCCTTCCTACCCGTATCGGGGCCGCCGTAGCAACCGCCCGAGGCGCCTTATCAGCCGGCGCGGATCAGCGTGCCCGCCCCGCGCGCGGTGAAGAATTCCAGCAGCATCGCGTGCGGCACCCGCCCGTCGAGCACCACCGCGGCCTCGCACCCCGCCTCGACCGCGTGGACGCAGGTTTCCAGCTTGGGGATCATGCCGCCGCCGATCGTGCCGTCTTCGCGCAGGCGGGCGATATCGGCGGGGGTGAGATCGCTGAGCAGCTCGCCGCCCTTGTCGAGCACGCCGGGAACGTCGGTCAGCAGGAACAGCCGCGCCGCGCCCAGCGCAGCGGCGATCGCGCCCGCCATGGTGTCGGCGTTGATGTTGTAGGTGTGGCCGTCCTCGCCAGCGCCGATCGGGGCGACGATCGGGATCATTCCGGCGCCGACAGCGGTATCGATCACCCGCGTATCGACCGCCGAGGGCTCGCCCACGAAGCCGAGATCGACCGCCTGCTCGATATTGCTGTCTGGGTCCTTCGCGGTGCGCTGGACTTTCGTCGCGGTGACGAGCCCGCCGTCCTTGCCCGAGATGCCCAGTGCCTTGCCTCCGGCCTGGTTGACCCAGCCGACGAGTTCCTTGTTGATCGCGCCCGACAGGACCATCTCGGCCACTTCGGCGGTCGCCTTGTCGGTCACGCGCAAGCCGTCGACGAACGTGCTCTCCACCCCCAGCTTCTTCAGCATCGCGCCGATCTGCGGCCCGCCGCCGTGGACCACCACGGGGTTGATGCCGACCGCCTTCAGCAGCACGATATCGTTGGCGAACTCGCGCGCGGCTTTTGGATCGCCCATCGCATGGCCGCCGTATTTCACCACGAAGGTGCGCCCGGCATAGCGCTGGAAATAGGGCAGCGCCTCGATCAGCACCTGGGCCTTGGCGATCGTCGCCGTCTCGTCGCTCATATTCGCAAAAACCTTCCCTGCCTGCCGCGCCCTAGCGACTGCGCGGGGGCGAGGAAAGCGATGATCTGCCGCGTGCCGGACAGGTCTTTAACGCCATCTAAACCGTGCCGCGCATAGCCTGCTGCGCGGTTCGTCCCGAGCCTGCGCGATGCGGGCCGCGGACCGTTTGGAAAGGCGACGATCCAATGACCGAGACCGGACGCGATTCGCATGCAAAGGCGGCCGATCGCCGCAAGGGCGACCGCCGCACGAAGCAGGAGCCATTCGCCGGGCCGGACCGGCGCGTCGGTGCCCGCCGCTCGGGCAAGGATCGCCGCGGCGCCGAGCGGATCGGTTAAACCTGCGATTAACGCGCTCCGTCCGGCGACGGCGCGGGGCAAACCGCCGCAACCGCGGGAGCTTTGCCGCACCTAGCCCGTCCTATCCATCTCGCCATTGAGAAGGATGGATACGATGAACAGGATTCTCACGCTTTCGATCGCCCTCGCGCTCGGCGCCGGCGGCACGGCGGCGCACGCGCAGATCGTCGGCGGCACGACCGGTTCGGTCGAAGGCGCCGTCGGCCCCGTCACCGGCAATGTCGATACGACCGTGAATGCCGAAGCGGACGACCTCACCGGTCCGGTCAACGATACCACCACGCGGGTGCGCGACACCGCCGACGAGACCGTCGACCGCACACGCGACACGACCGAAGAGGTGGTGGATCATGCCGATCACACCGTCGACGAAGCCGACGCCAGCGCCGATGTCGATGCGACGGTGGAAGCCGATGCCGACGACACGAGCGTCTCGGCCGACACCGAAGCCGAAGTGGATGCCGATCCCGAGGTCTGACGTCGCATAGTGCGAACCTGGAAAGGGCGGCGGGCGACTGCCGCCCTTTTCTATGCGCGCGCGGTCGCCTGCATCGCCTGTCGCCCGTCGCGCGCGAATGCCGCCAGTTCGATTGCGCCGTCCTTGCGCTTCATCGCGAGATGCAGCGGCTCCCCCGCGATCGCCGGGCTCATCCCGCGAAAGGCGAAGCTCGCGAGCGCGTTGTCGCCCAGTTCTTGCGCCGCCAGTTGCAGCAGCAGGCTGGCGGTCAGCGGCCCGTGGACGACGAGCCCGCGATAGCGCTCCACTTCCTCCGCATAGGGCGTGTCGTAATGGATACGGTGAGTGTTGAAGGTCAGCGCCGAATAGCGGAACAGCACGCGCGGATCGGGCTGGACCACGCGGTGCGCATCCCATCCGGCGGGATCGAAGGCGCCTTCGTCCGACGGCGGGGGCGACAGCGGCGCGTTGGGCGCGGCGGCCTCGCGATAGACCAGCGTCTGCACCTCGCGCACCGCCGACACGCCGTCGGCGGCGGTTTCGTGCGCCACTTCGACGAAGACCATCGGGCCGCTGCGCCCCTCCTTCGCGGCGATCGAGGCGACGCGGGAAACGCGCTCGATCGCGGCGCCGACCGCGATGGGAGCGTGGAATTCGATCGCGCTGGAAGCCCACATCCGGCGCGCCAGCGGCACCGGTGGGAGGAAGCTGTCGGGGCTGTCGTCGCGCGCCGGATGCCCGTCCTCGCCCAGCGTGGCGGTCGGCGCGTCGGGGGTGCAGAGGCAGAAGTGGCTGCCCTGCGGCATCGCGGCGCCGGGTGCGGGCGGCGGCAGATCGAACGCGGCGCACCACCGCGCCGCGAGCGCAGGGTCGAGCCGATCCGCGCGGCGCTCCTCGCGCCCGATCCATGCCTGCCAGTCGCTCATTCCATCCTCCCCCACCGGGGGAGGGGAACCACCCGCAGGGTGGTGGAGGGGCACGGCGATGTGATCCGGGCAGCAGATGTTCGGAGCAGCGGCCTGTGCCCCTCCACCATGCTATGCATGGTCCCCCTCCCCGTGCCGGGGAGGATCATGCCGCCCGCTCGAACAGTGCGGCGATGCCCTGGCCGCCGCCGATGCACATCGTCTCAAGCCCGTAGCGTACTTCGCGCCGGTGCATCTCGTGCGCCATGTCGGCGAGGATGCGCCCGCCCGTCGCGCCGATCGGGTGGCCGAGCGAGATGCCCGAGCCGTTGACGTTGAGGATGTCGCGGCGGCTGTCGTCCGCGCTCCAGCCCCAGCCTTTCAGCACCGCGAGCACCTGCGGCGCGAACGCTTCGTTCAGTTCGACCAGGCCCACATCGTCCCAGCCCATGCCGGTGCGCGCGAGCAGCCGCTCCACCGCGGGCACGGGGCCGATGCCCATCCGGCTCGGGTCGCAGCCCGCCGCCGCGTAGCCGGTGAACCACAGCGAGGGAGCGAGGTCGAGTTCCTCCAGCTTGTCCTCCGCCACCACCAGGCACGCGGCAGCGGCGTCGTTCTGCTGGCTGGCGTTGCCCGCGGTGACGATGCCATTCTCCAGCGGGCGCAGCGCGCCGAGGCTCTCCATGCTCGCGTCCGGCCGGAAGCCCTCGTCGCGGTCGAACACCAGCGGGTCGCCGCGCCGCTGCGGCACCTCGAGCGGGACGAGCTGCGCGTCGAACCGCCCCGCCTCCCACGCGGCGGCGGCATTGCGGTGGCTGCGCACGGCGTATTCGTCGGCCTCCTCGCGCGTGATCCCGTAATCCTTCGCGAGGTTTTCGGCCGTCTCGATCATCCCGGTGATGACGCCGAACCGCTCGATCGGCTGGCTCATCAGCCGCCCGCGCGTCAGCCGGTCCCACAACTCGACGTCGCCCATCTTGGTGCCGCCGCGCAGGCTGGTGGTGTAATGCTCGACGTTGGACATGCTATCGCAGCCGCCCGCCACGACCACATCGGCATGGCCCGCCTCGATCATCATCGCCGCGTTGACGACCGATTGCAGCCCCGATCCGCAGCGCCGGTCGAGCTGGTAGCCGGGGACTTCCAGCGGCAGGCCCGCCGCGAGCCAGGCCCAGTGGCCGATCGCGGGCGCTTCCCCGCTGCCGTAGCCCTGGCTGAACACCACGTCGTCGACGCGTTCGGGGTCGATCCCGCTGCGCTCGATCAGCGCCTTCAGGATCGCCGCGCCCAGATCGCCCGCGGTGAGCGGCGCGAGCGTGCCGAGGAAGCGCCCGACGGGCGTGCGCAAGGGGCTGACGATGGCAGCGCGGCGTTTGGCGGTCATGCTGGTCTCCTGAAACTGTCCTTGTCGCTCGCAGCGACCACGCCGCGATCGATCAGTGCGGCAATTGCGCCCGACGCCAGCCCCAGTCGCTCGGCGAGCACTTCTTCGCTGTGCTGGCCGAGATAGGGCGCGGGCGCGGGATCGCCCGCCACGCGGCCGGGCAGGTTGGCGAAGCTGCGCGGGGCGGGGTATTCGAAGCCGCTCGGGTTGGCGGGCGAGGGGCCGAACAGCGGGTTGCCTGTCACCAGCGCCGGGTCGCCCGCCGCCTCGTGCATCGTGCGGTAGCGCTCGAACGTCGCGCCCGCCGCCGCCAGCCGCTCGGCCAGCACTGCGTAGTCCTCGCGTGCGGCTGCTTCCTGCACGATCGCGAACAGCGCCTCGCGATGGACGAAGCGGTGGTGATCGGACTGCGCGAATTCGACCCCGGCTTCGGCCTCCAGCGCGGCGATCGGCTGCGCAATGTCGAGCGCGCCGACCATCGCGCGCCACTGCTTGCTGGTCAGCACCGCGATCATGAAGCGCTTGCCGTCGCGGCTGGTGAAATCGCGGCCCAGCGCACCCCAGATCGCGTTGCCGAGCCGTTCGCGGTCGTCCCCGCGATAGAGCATCTCGGCCATCGCGCCCGAGTTGGCCACCGTGCCCAGCATGACGTCGCCCAGCGGCACGCGCACCTCGCTGCCCTCGCCGGTCGCGGCGCGGTGGTGCAGCGCGGCCAACAGCGCGAAGGCGCCATAGGCGCCGGTGATGAAATCCCACGCGGGCAGCACCTGGTTGACTGGCGGCGCGGTGTCCGCCGCCCATTCGTCAGGGCCGGTCATCAGCGGATAGCCGCTGGCCGCGTTGACGGTGAAGTCCATCGCCTGGCGCCCGTCGTGCCAGCCCATGATCCGCACCGAGACCATGTCGGGCCGCCCTTCGCTCACCGCCGCATGGGAGAGGAAGCTCTTCTCCGGCAGGTTGGTGACGAGCTGGCCGGTCGCGCGCGCCAGCTCGACGCACAGCTCGCGCCCCTCGCCGCCGCGCAGGTCGAGCGCGACCGATTTCTTCGCGCGGTTGAGATTCTCCCACGCAAGGCTGCGCCCTTCGGCGGTCTGCATGTAGCGGTCGTAATCCAACCCGCCGCCGATCTGGTCGACGCGAATGACCTCCGCGCCCATCTGCGCGCAATACAGCCCGGCGGTCGGCGAGGCGACGAAGCTCGACACCTCGACGAGCGAAAGGCCGCGGAGGAGATCGTACATTCAGGCCTGCGCCGCGAAATCGCGCAGCATGTGCTTGGCGATCTGCAGCTGGAGGATCTGCGTCGTGCCTTCGTAGATGCGGTAGATGCGCGCATCGCGGAAAAAGCGCTCGGCATCGTATTCGGCGAGGTAGCCCGCGCCGCCGTAGATCTGCACCACGCGGTCGACCACGCGGCCGCACATCTCGGATGCGAAGACCTTGAACGCGGCGGCCTGCCGGATCGTGCTTTCGCCGCGATCGACCCGCGCGGCGACGTCGGCCATCATGCATTCGGCGGCGTAGATCTCGGTCTCGCTCTCGGCCAGCATCTGCTGGATCAGCTGGAAGTTGGCGATCGGCTCGCCGAACGCCTTGCGCTCGGTGGCGTAGCGCAGTGCTGAATCGAGCGCGCGACGCGCATAGCCGGTCGATGCCGCGCCGACCGAGATGCGCCCGTTGTCGAGGCTCTTCATCGCGAACACGAAGCCCTTGCCGGTCTCGCCGCCCAGCAGCGCCTCGCCCGGCACGTGGACGTCTTCCAGGATCACGTCGGCGATATGGCTGCCCGACTGGCCCATCTTCTCGTCCGGCGAACCCACGGTGACGCCCGGCGCGTCCATCGGCACGATGAAGGCGGAGACGTGCGCGTTCTTGGGCAGGTTGTCCTTCTCGGTGCGCGCCATGATCAGCCCGACCCGCGCGTGCGGCGCGTTGGTGATGTAGCGTTTGGTGCCGTTGAGTATCCAGCCGTTCCCGCTGGGGTCGCGCCGCGCGGTGGTCGCCATCGCGGCGCTGTCACTGCCCGATCCCGGCTCGGTCAGGCCGAAACAGGCGATCTCGCCCGCCGCGATCCGCGGCCACCATTCGGCCTTCTGCGCCTCGGTGCCGCCGTTCTTGATCGCCGAGTTGAACATGCCGACGTTGATCGAGAAGATCGAGCGATAGGCGGGCGCGGCGTAGGCCATCGTCTTGACCACGCGCGCATACTGGCTCGTGCTCAGCCCCGCGCCGTCGTAGTCCTCGGGTACGGTCAGGCCGAACAGCCCCATGTCCTTCATCTCGGCCACGATCGCGTCGGGAATGCGGTCGGTCTCGATCACCTCGCGCTCGGCGGGGATCAGCCGTTCGCGCACGTAGCGTTCGAGCTGGTCGAGAAACTGTTCGAAAAGTTCGGGGTCCATGCCGGGTTCGGCCATGCCTGTCGGTCCTCTCGTCGGGTCGGATTATGAGGCGGGAGGAGGGGCGTCGGGCGCTGTAGCCGGCTCGTCCTCCGCGGTGGTATCGCGGCCCATCGCTTCGGGCGGCAGGCGCCGCTGTTCGAGCATTTCGGCCGCTTCGTCGAGCGCCTTCGCCTCGCCTACCGTCACCCCGCCGGGGCCGGGTTCGTTGTCGGCAGGCTCGCACGCGGCGAGCAGGACAAGGGGGGCGAGCAGGGCGATACGGGTCATGGCGGGGCACCATAGCGCCGCGCGCACAAAGGAAAAGCGGGCGAATCGCCGTGCGACCGCCCGCTTCCCAAGCGTTTCTTTCGGCCCGCGAAGGGCCGGCGGACGATCGCCTACTCGGTCTCTTCCGAAGCGGTCGAGGCTTCGGCGGCGACATCGGCCGCGGCCGCGGCGGCGGCTTCACCCGCGGCATCGGCGTCGGCGGCCGCGTTGTCGGCGGCGGTCGTGTCTTCGGCGGTCGGCGTGGTCACCGGCGCGGCGACCGGCTCGTCGGTGATCGGCGTCAGCGCCTCGTCGGCGGGCATTTCGACGGTGTCGGCCTCGGCATCGACCGAAGCGTCGTCGCTGCTGCCGCAGGCGGCGAGCGCCAGCGCGGCGACGGGAGCGAGAGCGAAAGCGAACTTCTTCATCGGGGGTTCTCCGTGATTCGGGCGCCACATGGCGTGCGGCTCACTTAGCTCTGCCACATTTCAACCGCAATCTGCAAAAATGGCCCCGCCCCGTTCACCCCGCGTCCCGGCTATGCCATGGCCGTGGCATGGCGACGATTTCGGAAGGCGACGAACGACTGGGCGCGGCGCGCGGCGAACTGCGCCGCCTGTTCGGGTTCGACGATTTTCGCGGGGTGCAGCCGCAAGTGGTGGCGCGGGTGTTGGCAGGCGAATCGACGCTGGCGGTGATGCCCACCGGCGCGGGCAAGTCGCTCACCTACCAGCTGCCCGCCGCGATGCTACCGGGCACCTGCGTGGTCGTCAGCCCGCTGATCGCGCTGATGCACGACCAGCTGCGCGCTGCGCGCGCCAACGGGATCGAGGCGGCGACGCTGACCAGCGTCGATGCCGACTGGCGCGAGACGCTCGACCGGTTCCGGTCCGGAACGCTCGACCTGCTCTACGTCGCGCCCGAACGCGCCAGCCAGCCGGGTTTCCGCGAACTGCTCGGCTCCGCGCCGCTCGCGCTGTTCGCGGTGGACGAGGCGCATTGCGTGTCCGAATGGGGCCACGATTTCCGGCCAGACTACCGCCTGCTGCGCGGCCTGCTCGACGCGTTTCCGCAAGTGCCGCGCCTCGCGCTTACCGCCACCGCCGACGCGCACACCCGCGCCGACATCCTGGAGCAGCTCGGCATTCCCGCGGACGGGCTGGTGCTCGCCGGGTTCGACCGGCCCAATATCCGCTACGCCATGCGCCACCGCGACAACCCGGTGCGCCAGATCGCCGCGCTGATGGACGAAGTGCCGGGGCCGGGCATCGTCTATGCCCCCACGCGCCGCAAGGTAGAGGATCTGGCGGACAAGCTGGGCGCGGCCACCGGGCGCGAGGTGCGGCCCTATCACGCCGGGCTGGACCCGGCGGTGCGCGGGGGCAACCAGGCGGCGTTCGTCAGCAGCGAGGACATGGTGATCGTCGCCACGGTCGCCTTCGGCATGGGGATCGACAAACCCGACGTGCGCTTCGTCGCCCATGCGGGCATCCCGAAGTCGATCGAGGGATATTACCAGGAAACCGGCCGCGCGGGGCGCGACGGCGATCCGGCGCGGGCGGTGATGCTGTGGGGCGCGGGCGATTTCGCCACGGCGCGCCAGCGATTGTCCGAAGTGCCGGAGAATCGCCGCACGGGCGAGCGCGCGCGGCTCGATGCGCTCGCCGGGCTGGTCGAGACCGCCGGCTGCCGCCGCGCCGTGCTGCTGCGCCATTTCGGCGAAGACCCGCCCGCGCAGTGCGGCAATTGCGACAACTGCCTGTCCCCGCCCGGCGTCACCGACGCGACCGAACTCGCGCGCAAGCTGCTCTCTGCCGCGTACCGCACCGGGCAGAGCTTCGGCTTCGGGCACTTGCAGAAGGTGCTGACCGGGGCGGAGGATGATCGCGTGCGCCAGCGCGGGCACGACCGGCTGTCGGTGTTCGGCATCGTCGAGGGTGACGAGGCGCGCCTGCTCCAGCCGCTGAGCCGGGCGTTGCAGGCGCGCGGCGCGCTGGTCGCGAACGAGCACGGCGGGCTCGCGCTCGGCGGCGATGCCCGCGCGATCCTCAAGGGCGAGCAGGCGGTGGCGATCGTGGTCCCGCCCCGTTCCGAGCGCAGGCGGCGGCGCGATGCCAGCCCCAACCCGGTCGGCGATCCGCTGTTCGAGGCGCTGCGCGACCTGCGGCGCGAACTGGCGAGCGAGGCCGGCCTGCCGCCCTACGTGATCTTCCACGACGCCACGCTGCGGGAGATGGCCGCGCGCCGTCCCGCCTCGCTCGCCGAACTGGGCGCGATCGGCGGTGTCGGCGCGAAGAAGCTGGACGCCTACGGCGACCGGTTCCTTTCGGTTATTCGGGCGGCTTGACCATCTCTTCCCCGCGCGTCTTCCACAGCGAATAGCCGATCCCCGCGCCGATCAGCGCCAGCGTGACACCCAGGCTCAGCACGGGCGGGAACTTCGCCCCGCCGAGAATGAAGTCGGACACGAGGATTTTCGAGCCGATGAACACCAGCACCGCGGCCAGCGCGTACTTCAGGTATTCGAAGCGGTGGACCATCGCCGCGAGCGCGAAATAGAGCGCGCGCAGGCCGAGGATCGCCATGATGTTGCTGGTATAGACGATGAAGGTGTCGGTCGTGATCGCGAAGATCGCGGGCACCGAATCGATCGCGAACACCAGGTCGGCGATGTTGATGACGACCAGCGCCAGCAGCAGCGGCGTCGCCGCCAGCACCATGCGCCCGCCGCGCTTCTCGCTCGGTGTGCGGACCAGGAACTTGTGGCCGTGCAGCTCGCGCGTCACGCGCATGTGGCGCGAAATCCAGCGGATCGCGGGGTTGTTGCCGATGTCGGGATCGTGGTCGGAGGTGAAGAACATCCGGATGCCGGTCACGATCAGGAACGCGGCGAAGAGATAGAGCACCCAGTAGGCTTCGGCGACCAGCGCCGCGCCGCCGGCAATCATCAGCCCGCGCAGCACGATCACCGCCATGATGCCCCACAGCAGCGCGCGATACTGGTATTTCGCCGGGATCGAGAAATAGGTGAAGATCAGCGAGATCACGAAGACGTTGTCGATCGAGAGCGCCTTCTCGATGAAGTAGCCGGTGAAATACTGCATCCCCGGCTCCGGCCCGCGCTCGAACCAGATCCAACCGCCGAAGAGCATCGCGATGCCGATGTAGAACGCGCTGAGCTTGAGCGATTCGGCCACGCCCATCTCGCGGTCTTCCTTGTTCAGCACGCCTAGATCGAACGCGGTCAGCGCGATCACGATCACGAGGAAGACGAGCCAGAACCAGGCGGGTGTGCCGAGCCAATCGGCGGAAAGGAAATCGGTCATCGCGGGCGCTCCGGGCAGATACGGTGTCGGGTTCGAATCGGATGTGCCGAGCCGCGCGCGAGGTGTGGGGGAGGGGGGAAGACCCCGGGCCCGGCATCGGCAACATCCGATGCGGTCCGACATCACGCAGCGCGGGGCCAAGGGCCGCAGCGCCGCGCCAGAGGGGCCCGGTCCGCACGCGCCAGATGATGGCTAACGGCCGCGGTTTCAACCCCCCTGAGCGAAACGGCTTGCGCGAATCGGTGAGTCGATATATATATGATATCATAATTATATCGGAAGGGAATTCGTGTCATGTCCGACATGCTCAAGGGAATGAAGACCAGCCGCGAAAGCGCGGCGCATTCGCACAACGGCTACCTGATGCTCGTGCTGCTGCTGATCCTGCTGGTGGCGACGGTGTGGGTGATCTTCGCCGCAATGCCCGCCGAAGGGGCGAGCGACGGCACGATCGCGGCTTATGCCGGGGCCATCGCGGGTGGATCGGTCGCGTTCCTGTTCGTGCTGTGCGGCTTCTTCATGATCCAGCCGAACCAGGCCGCGGTCATCACGCTGTTCGGCGAATATCGCGGGACCGAGCGGACCGAGGGGCTGCGCTGGGTCTGGCCGTGGATGGGGCGCAAGAAGATCTCCGCCCGCGCGCGCAACGTCCATTCGGACAAGGTCAAGATCAACGACCTGAAGGGCAATCCGATCGAGATCGCGTGCAACGTGGTGTGGCGCGTGGCCGACACCGCGCAGGCCAGCTTCGACGTCGACGATTTCCAGGAATTCGCCAATATCCAGATCGAGGCGGGCCTGCGCACGGTCGGCTCGCGCCATCCCTACGACGATCTGGAAGGCGAGGAACTCACGCTGCGCGGCAGCGCCGAGGTGGTCAATCGCGAGCTGCTGGAAGAATTGAACGACCGGCTCAAGGTGGCGGGGATCGTGGTCGACGAGGCAGGCCTCACCCACCTCGCCTATGCCTCCGAGATCGCCGGGGCGATGCTGCGCCGCCAGCAGGCCGAAGCGGTGATCGCCGCCCGGTCGAAGCTGGTGATGGGCGCGGTCGGTATGGTCGAGGACGCACTAACCAAGCTCAGCCAGGACAACATCGTCGAGCTCGACGACGAGCGGCGCGCGACGATGGTGTCGAACCTGATGGTCGTGCTGTGCGGCGAGCGCGAGGCGCAGCCAGTGGTCAACGCGGGCACGCTGTACCAGTAAGCCGCTCCGATGCCTGCGAAGAAAGCCTTTGCCCTCCGCCTCGACCCGGCCGTCCACGCCGCGGTCGAGCGGCTGGCCGCGGCCGAACTGCGCAGCGCCAACGCCGAGATCGAGATGCTGCTGCGCGAGGCGCTGAAGGCGCGCGGCATTCCCGTGAAAACCGCCAGCCCGCCGCGCCGGGGCAGGCCGCCGAAAGCCAACTGAGGGAGGTTGCGATGCGCGACGAGGACAAGCCATTCGTCTGTTACCGGCATGGCTGGAATTTCAAGGTCTATCCCCGCAATGCCGAGGGCTGGCGCGGCATGGCGCTGTGGCTGCTCGCCCTCGCGCCCGTCTGCGCCATCTTCATATGGGCGGTGTCGCGCGATCCTGCCCCCGCCGTCACCGCCATCATGGTGATCGGCTTCCTGCTTGCGGTGGCGGTGTGGACGATCGCCCTGATCGTGTGGGTCAAACCACGCAGTGAGGTGATCGACCTCGCCGAACTGCGACGCCTCAAGCGCGAACGCGACCGGGCCGGGCGCAAGCGGTGAAGGCATCGCCGCCCCGCCGCGATGTTCGCGTGCTGGCCGCGCTTTGGCTACTCGGGATGGCGGGCGTCGCCTCGCTTCTGGCGGTGCCGCTTGAGCTCGCCCTGCCTGCGGGCATGGACGTTCCGCGCTGGGCGCTGCTGATCAACCCGGCACTTTTCGTGGCGGTCGCGGTTCCGCTCGGCTGGTGGGCCGCGCCCAGGGCCGGGTTATCCACCCCCATATTGGCGGCAATGGTGCACGGAAAATTGCCAGCGTTCGCCTGGCGCGCCGCATTGCCGCCGATCCTCGCGGTGGTTGCCGCCACGGCCGCGATCCTGCTCGCATATGGTCATGCCACCCGCGCGGTATTCTCGGCGGCCCCCGACATAGCGATGCCGCTAATCGCCCGGGTGCTCTATGGCGGCATCGCCGAGGAAATCATTGTGCGCTGGGGAGTGCTGAGCACGGCGATAATCGCACTGCTTTCGCTGCGCACGACCCGCGCGGTGGCATTCTGGAGCGCCAATGCGACAGCCGCGCTGCTGTTCGCCATCGGCCATTTCGGGATGCTCTTCATGCTCGTGCCCGATCCGCCGATGTGGCTGATCGCGGCAGTCCTCGCGGGCAATGTCCTGCCCGGGCTCGGCTTCGGCTGGCTGTTCGCCCGCCACGGGCTCGAAGCAGCCATGCTCGCCCATGCCGGCAGCCATGTGCTGTTCGTGCTCGTCGCACCTCTGGTCGCGCTTTCGCCGTAGCGGCGGGTTTAGCCGCCGGTTAACCCTTTTGCGCTAGTGCGGACTACATGGAAAGCCGCGCCCGCATCACGCCCGCCCGCCTCACTCTCGCCGCGCTGGCCGCGTGCGCGATCCCCGCAACCGCGCTGCTTGCGCAAGGCGGCGCCGCGCCGTTCACGGTGGTCGAGACCGGGCAGGGTTACGCCTCGCTCCAGCAGGCGGTCGATGCGATCGGCGCGGGCGAGGGGACGATCGCAATCGCCGACGGCACCTATCGCCAGTGCGCGGTGCAGGAAGCGGGCTCTGTCTCCTACCTCGCGGCGCAGCCCGGCAAGGCGGTGTTCGACGGCGAGACGTGCGAAGGCAAGGCCGCGCTGGTGCTGCGCGGGCGCTCGGCGAAGGTTTCCGGCCTCGTGTTCCGCGGCATGGCCGTGCCCGACTACAACGGCGCGGGCATCCGGCTCGAACAGGGCGATCTCACCGTGGCGCAATCGTGGTTCGCCGACAGCCAGCAGGGCATCCTGACGGCGGACGATCCCTCGAGCACGATCGTGATCGACAAGTCGACCTTCTCCGGCCTCGGCACCTGCGAAGGCTCGGGCGGCTGCGCGCATTCGATCTACATCGGCGATTACGGCCACTTGCGCGTGACCCGCAGCCGCTTCGAGCGCGGCACCGGCGGCCATTACGTCAAGGCGCGCGCGGCGCGGGTGGACGTCGCGGCATCGAGCTTCGACGATTCGGCGGGGCGTGGCACCAACTACATGATCGACCTGCCCGCCGGCGCGACCGGCCAGATCACCAACAACTGGTTCGTGCAGGGCCGCGACAAGGAGAATTACTCCGCCTTCATCGCGGTCGGCGCGGAAGACGTGAACCACAGCTCCGATGGGCTGCGAATCGAAGGCAACGACGCGCGCTTCGCCCCCTCGGTCAGCCGCAGTTCGACCTTCGTCGCGGACTGGAGCGGCGACAGCCTCAATATCGGGCCCAACGCATTGGGCGCGCGCATCCAGCGCTTCGAGGAACGCTGACGCGCGGAACCGCGCTCCGCCCCCGCCGGTTGAACGGATAAGGAGGCGCGCACGATGGCAGGCGGCTGGGCCCGCGACGGGGCCGTTCAGGACCAGATCGACGATACGGTGAGCGACGCGGTGCGCGCCGCGCGCAACCGTATGCCGCACGGCGAGAGCGCCGAATACTGCGACGAATGCGGCGAGGAAATCCCCGAGAAGCGCCGCGCCGCGCTGCCCGGCGTGCGCACTTGCGTCGCCTGCCAGTCGCAGCGCGACACTGCCACTCGCCACTCAACGATCAACCGGCGTGGCAGCAAGGACAGCCAGCTCCGCTAGATCAGCAAATGCCCCGAACGGTCGCGCTTGGTCGCGAGGTAGCGGGTGTTGTGCGGATTGTCGGGTAGCTGGTGCGGTACGCGCTCGGCGACCGCGATCCCGCTTGTCTCGAGCGCGGCGACCTTGGCCGGGTTGTTGGTCATCAGACGGATCGCCCTCACGCCGAGCAGTTCGAGCATCCGCGCCGCCACCGGGAAATCCCGCGCTTCGTCGGGCAGGCCGAGGCGGCGGTTGGCGTCCACGGTGTCGAAGCCCTGATCCTGCAGGCGGTAGGCGCGCAGCTTGTTGACCAGCCCGATCCCGCGCCCTTCCTGCCGCAGATAGAGCAGCACGCCCCAACTGCCGCGCCCGGCCTCGTGCGCCATCGCGTGGAGCGCGGCGTCGAGCTGCGGGCCGCAATCGCATTTCAGGCTGCCGAGGATGTCGCCGGTCAGGCATTCGGAGTGGAGCCGCACCAGCGGGGCCACGTCGCTGCGTTGTTCGCCGATCACCAGCGCGACATGTTCGCGCAAGTCGTCGGCGCTGCGGAACGCGACGATCTGCGCATCCTCGCTCGCCGAGACAGGCAGGCGCGCGCGGGTGGCGATGCGCAGCGCCGCGCTGTCGGCCCATGCCGCGAGGTCTGTGGCGACGACCGGCTGCGCTTCGCCCGCGTCGGCCGGATCGACCAGGAACGCGGGCAGGATTCCCGCGATGCGCGCGAACTCGAGCGCTGCTCGCGCCTGCTCGGGCCAGTCGATATCCTCGGCGCGAAACGGCCCCTTCAGCGGGGTGCGCAGGTCGAGCGCGGGATCGGCGACGGGCAGCGCGGCGACAAGATCGAACAGCTCGGCCCCGCGGATCAGCACCGGCGCGTGCGGCTCGGCAGCGGTGCGCTGGTTGGCGAGCTTCAATGTTTCCGCGCGCGCCGCCGAAATCAGCATCCGCTCCGCCACCGCCTCGCGCGCCACAGCGGTTTCCACCGGCAGCAGCACCGGCCCGCCGTCCATCGCCAGCGGCCAGCCGTGGCGCAGCGCGTCGATCGCCTGCGCGGCGCGGCGGGCCGGGGATGGCCCGGGAGCGGTCAGAGGTCGAACTCGGTGATCAGCGGCACGTGGTCGCTCGGGCTTTCCCAGCGCCGCGTCTCTTCCACGAAGCGGTGGCTCTTCGCCTGCGCGGCGAGGTCGGGGCTGGCCCACATGTGGTCGAGCCGCCGGCCCTGGTCCTTCTGCCGCCAGAAGCTGCGATAAGACCACCACGAATAGTTGCGCTCCGGCTCGGGGATGAACCGGCGGCCCAGATCGACCCAGCCGTGCGCGTCGCGGAACCGCGCGAGCGTCTCGACCTCCACGGGCGTGTGGCTGACGACCTTGAGCAGCGCCTTGTGATCGTAGACGTCGCTTTCGAGCGGGGCGATGTTGAAATCGCCGACGATCAGCGTGGGCCGGTCGAGCGCGTCGGCCCAGCGCGTCATCCGTTCGAGGAAATCGAGCTTCTGGCCGAATTTCAGGTTCACTTCGCGATCGGGAATGTCGCCGCCCGCCGGGATATAGACGTTCTCCAGCACCATGCCCTTGCCCGAACCGGCTTTGGGCCCGAGCAACTCCACCCCGACATGACGGGCCTCGCCGTTGTCCTGCCAGTCATGCCGGGAAAACTCGCGCATGGGCACGCGGCTGACGGTGGCGACGCCGTGATAGCCCTTCTGCCCGTGCACCGCCTGGTGGACGTAGCCGAGATCGGCCAGCGCCTTGGCCGGAAACTGCGCTTCCTGGCACTTGATCTCCTGCAGGCACAGCACATCGGGCGAATGCTCGATCAGCACGCGCTTGACCTGCTCGATACGCAGGCGGACCGAATTGATGTTCCAGGTGGCTATCGAGATCATGCAGGCGGGATAGGCAGCGCGTCATGGCGCCGCAAGCAGGGCGACAACAAAAAACCCTCGTGCCGGGGGCATTGGCACGAGGGTTCCATGTTAGCGTTCGTCACGCTTTGTACAAAGCGACCTTTCTTGCGAGGTCAGGGCAACAGGGGGGAAACCCGCCTCGAGCCGCCTTGTGGATTACAAAATAGGCGCGCTGTGCTTTCTAGCCAATGAACAATCGACCGCGTCTCGTCGCAAGCTGCGAACCGCATGTCGCCGATGCGTTCACCGGGGGCGACGGGTGGAACGGCGCGGATCCTGATAAGTGAACGCGCTGTCCGCCACCTGCACGCCGTACTTATGATTCCGCAGGCGCACCGTGGTGCGATTGTTCTGCGCATCGAGCGCGACCCAGTTGGTCAGTTGCAGCCCGCCGGGCGCGGAGGCATTGCGGCTGAAGATCAGCGTGATTACGCCGAACTGCGGCTTACTGGTGTCGCGCACTTCGACGCTGACGACATCGGGATGGTCGGTGGACACGAGCTTGCCGTACCGCTTCACGTCGCGGCTGGGATCGAGCAGCGCGCCGAGCGGCGAATCGGAAATCGGCCAGCGCTCGACCTGGTTCACCTCGTAATCGATCATCGTGAACGACTTGCCGTTGGACACCAGCAGCAGCGGCACGCCGTCTTCGTACTGGAAGCGGATCTTGCCGGGGCGCTTGAGCGTCATCTCGCCCGAGACGGTCTGGCCCTTGCGGTCGGTCTGCGTGAAATCGGCCTTCATCGTGCTGATCCCGCGCAGCGCGGCCACCGCGCGGTCGAGATCGCCTTCGGCAGCGGCCACCGGGGCGGCAGGGGCGAGCAGCGCCGCAGGTGCGGCAATGGCCAGCGCGCCGGCGATTGCCAGGCGCGCGGGAGTGAGGGCGAATTTGTGCACTGTGTTCATGCTCCGTGGCTATGTCCGGAGCGTTGAACCGATCCTGAATTCATCCGGTTCCGGAAATTCAGCTTACTTGATCTTCGCTTCCTTGAACTCGACGTGCTTGCGCGCGACGGGATCGTACTTGCGGAAGGTCATCTTCTCGGTGATGTTCCGGGGGTTCTTCTTGGTCACGTAGTAGAAGCCCGTGTCGGCGGTCGAGACGAGCTTGATCTTGACGGTGGTGGGCTTCGCCATGGCGTGTTCCTAAAGATCGATCTGTGGGCTGCTGTGGCCCGAAAAAATACGGGCGGCGCACACGGCACCGCCATTCCGGCGCGGCCATTGGGCGATTCACCGGCGAAAGTCAAGCTGGCTACCAGTCGACCTTGCCGCGATTGGCCTTGACCGCGCCGCGCGTCTTCTTGGCCTTGAGCCGCTTGACCTTGCCCACCCGGTTGACCCGGCTCTTGGCCCGCTTTGCCGGCGGGGTCAGCGCTTCGTTCAGCAGCGCGGCGAGCCGTTCGCGCGCGGCCTCCCGGTTCGCTTCCTGCGTGCGGTATTCGCGCGCGGTCAGCACGATCTCTCCGCCCTGCGTCATTCGGCTGCCGGCGATTTCCTTGAGCCGGTTGAACGCATCGGGCGGCATGCCGAGAGCGAACACGTCGACCCGCAACTGCACGGCGGTGGCGACCTTGTTGACGTTCTGGCCGCCCGGCCCGCTCGCGGCGATGAACTTCTCTTCCGCGATTTCCAGCGCGCGATCGAGGATTCTACCCATCCGGAAACCCCAGCGCCGCGAAATCGGCAGGCAGGGGCGCGGCGGCTTCGATCGGGGGCTTGCCTTCGCGCTGCACCGTCAGCCCGGCGGCGTGGAGCATCGTGCGCGGCGCGCCCTTGCCCGTGCCGTAGACCGGATCGCCGAGCAGCGGCAGGCCGAGCCCGCTCGCCGCGTGGACGCGAATCTGGTGCGTGCGCCCCGTCTCGGGCCGGAACTCGACCAGCGTGCGCCCACCGTTCGCATCCTCTTGCCGCGCGAGCACGCGCCAGTGTGTGACCGAGGGCTTGCCCTTCTTCGCCGGGATCATCCGCCAGCCCTTCTCGGCGGAGGAAATCTTGCTGAGCGACAGTTCGATCGTGCCCTCGTCCTCCGTCGGAACGCCGTCGAGAATGCCGAGATAGCGCTTACCGACCTGCCGCTCCTCGAACGCCCTGGCGAATCGCTTCAGCGCCTTCGGATTGCGCGCCAGCAGCAGGCAGCCCGAGGTATCGGTGTCGAGCCGATGCACCGCCACAGGCGCGCGCTGGAAGCCGAGCTTGAGCGTGTCGAGGTGATCCTCCAGCGAAACGCCGCCCTTGCGCGGGCGCTCGATCGGTAGCCCGCCGGGCTTGTCGATCACCAGCGCTTCGCCGTCTTCGAACAGGATATCGATCGTCATACAAGTATCGCCCGCATCAGCCCGCGCAGGGCGTTGCCTGTGAAAAATCCGCCGTCGAGGTCGGCCAGCGTCAGCTCCGCCTCGCGCGCCTTGCCCTGCTCGATCAGCGCGCCGCGCCGCACGCCGGGCAGCAGGCCCAGTCGCGTAGGCGGGGTCAGCAACACGCCGTCGCGTTCCATGAACACGTTGGTGAAGCTGCCTTCGGTCACCAGCCCGTCGTCGCGCACGAACAGCGCCTCGTCGGCGCCTGCGTCGTGCGCAACCGCCAGCGCATCGGCGTAGAACCCGCGATCGGTGGTCTTGTGCCGCAGCCGCCAGTCCCCCGGATCGACCGGCAGCGGCAGCGCGATGCAGCGTACCGGCTCGCCCGGCGGTTCGGGGATGTCGCTCGCCTCCAGCGCGATCGCGCCGCTGCGCGAGGTGAGCAGCCGCACGCGCGATTCGCGCTCCAGCTCGAAGCACAGCGCCTGGATGCGGTTGCGCGCCGCGTGACGGTCGAACGCGAAGCCGAGCGCGGCGGCGCTGGCCTTCATGCGCTCGAGGTGCCCTTCGATCAGCGCGATCCCTTCGTCGGGCGTGAAGCGCATCGTCTCGATCAGGTCGAAGCCGGGCGCGCGGTGATCGGGCGAACTGCGCCGCGCGAAGCCGCCTTTCAGCAGCGCCTCGCGCCATTCGGCCAGCGGTTCGCTGTCGGCCACGATCGCCGAGCCGACGCCGAGCACCGCGCTGCCTTGCCCGTTCTCGATCGGTGTCAGCCGCAGCGTGCGGATCGCGACGTTGAACGCCGCGTCGCCATCAGGGGCGATCCGCCCGAGTGCGCCGCAGTAGGGTCCGCGCGCATCGCGCTCGACCTCGGCGATCAGCTCCATCGCGCGAATCTTGGGCGCGCCGGTGATCGAGCCGCAGGGGAAGACCGCGCGCAGCAGGTCCGCCGCGCTGCGCCCTTCGGTCAGCCGCGCGCGCACCGTGGTGACCATCTGGTGCACCGTGGGATAGCTCTCGACCGCGAACGGCGCCTCGACCCGCACGCTCCCCGCTTCGGCGACGCGCGACAGGTCGTTGCGCATCAGGTCGACGATCATCAGGTTTTCGGCGCGGTCCTTGTCCGAACCCGCAAGTTCCTCCGCCAGCGCGCAGTCCTCGGCCGGATCGTCGGCGCGCGGGCGGGTGCCCTTCATCGGCTTGGCCTTGGCCTCGCGCCCCATCAGCGACACGAACAGCTCGGGCGACAGCGACAGCAGCCAGTGCTGCCCGTCGAACACCATGCCGCCATAGCCCGCCTGCGCCGCCGGGCGCAGCGCGGCGTAGAGCGCCAGCGGATCGCCGCGATAGGAACCGGCGAGCGGGAAGGTGAGGTTCGCCTGGTAGATGTCGCCCGCGCGGATCGCTTCCTGCAACCGCGCGAACGCCTCCTCGTAGGCGCCGGGCGAGACTTGGGGATCGAGCGGACCGAGCGACGCCTCGTCCCCCTCGTCGTCTTCGGCAGCACGCGCGGCCAGCCATTTCTCGACCTCGCCCGCCGGGATCACGATCTCGTGCTCGAAGCGGCCGAGCCACACGAGCGGCCCCGCCGCCCCGGTGCGCGCTTCGGCCAGCGCGAGCAGCTTCGGCTCCAGCGCCAGCCCCGCCTCGTAGGCGGCGAAACCCGCGAGCCACCCGCCATGCTCCGCCCGCGCGGCATCGGCCGCGGCGAGCGCCGCCGCGACCTCGCCCGCCCGCCGCGCCACGAAGACTTCGGCCGGGTTCTCGTAGAGATGCGCGTCGACCGCGCCCTCGGCCCGCGCGTCGTCGAGCAGCACGAAGGGTTTGCGGTCGGCCATCGCGCCCTGCCTTAGTGACTTCGCCGCGCAAGTCGAGAACTTGACCGCGTGCGCGCCGCTGCGCCATGCGGGATGCGGACCTGACGGCGGGAGCAACAGCACATGGGCGAAATTTTCCTCGGGCTTGGCGCGAACGGCGAGCGGCAGGTGCTCGATCTCGCCCGCGCCAACCGCCACGGGCTGATCGCGGGCGCGACCGGCACCGGCAAGACAGTGACGCTGCAGGGCCTCGCCGAAAGCTTCTCGGCAGAAGGCGTGCCGGTGTTCGTCGCCGATGTGAAGGGCGACCTGTCGGGTATCGCCATGCCCGGATCGCCGACCTTCAAGAACGCCGCCGCGCTCGAAAGCCGCGCCGCCGAGCTGGGCATGGCGGACTACGCCTATGCCGACAATCCGGCAGTGTTCTGGGATCTCTACGGCGAACAGGGCCACCCGATCCGCACCACCATCTCCGAAATGGGGCCGCTGCTGCTGGCGCGCCTGCTCGATCTCAACGACACGCAGGAAGGGGTATTGCAGATCGTCTTCCGCCATGCCGACGAGAACGGGCTGCTGCTGCTTGACCTCGGCGATCTGCAGGCGATGCTCGCGCATTGCGCGGAAAACTCGAAGGAACTGAGCGCGAAGTACGGCAACGTCACCAAGGCGAGTGTCGGCACGATCCAGCGCCAGTTGCTCAGTTTCGAGAGTCAGGGCGCGGATCGCTTCTTCGGCGAGCCTGCGCTGGAGATCGACGATTTCCTCAAGTGCGACGACCAGGGGCGCGGGATCGTCAATGTGCTCGCCGCCGACAAACTGATGCGCAGCCCCAAGCTCTACGCCACCTTCCTGCTGTGGCTGCTGGCCGAACTGTTCGAGAGCCTGCCCGAGGTCGGCGACCCGGAGAAGCCGAAGCTGGTGTTCTTCTTCGACGAGGCGCACCTGCTGTTCGACGATGCGCCCGATGCCCTGCAGGACAAGATCGAGCAGGTGGTGCGCCTGATCCGGTCGAAGGGCGTGGGCGTGTTCTTCGTGACGCAGAACCCGATCGACATCCCGGAGAAGGTCGCGGGCCAGCTTGGCAACCGGGTGCAGCACGCGCTGCGCGCCTTCACCCCGCGCGACCAGCGCGCGATCAGGGCTGCGGCGGAA
This sequence comes from Pelagerythrobacter sp., assembly GCF_041912895.1. Classification (NCBI taxonomy): domain Bacteria; kingdom Pseudomonadati; phylum Pseudomonadota; class Alphaproteobacteria; order Sphingomonadales; family Erythrobacteraceae; genus Pelagerythrobacter; species Pelagerythrobacter sp. Next base: position 556,329 of record NZ_JAYSGI010000002.1, read on the forward strand.
ACCTTCCGCATCAATCCCGATCTCGACGTCGAGACCGCGATCACCGAGCTGAAGGTGGGCGAGGCGCTGGTGTCCACGCTGATGGCCGACGGCGCGCCCTCTGTCGTCCAGCGCACGCTGATCAAGCCGCCGTGCAGCCGGTTGGGCCCGGTGACGGCGAAGGAACGCGCGATCATTCAGTCGGTCAGCCCGTTCGCGGGCAAATACGACACCGCGATCGACCGCGAGAGCGCGGAGGAGGTACTCGCGCAAAAGGCCGCCGATGCCGCCGCGACCGCCGGAGAGGTCGAGGAGAAGGGGCGTGCCGCAGTGGCGAAGGAGCCGCGCAAGTCGACCTCGATCTGGGGCAAGGCTATGAAACGCGCGGTCGGCGCAGCGACCGGATCGGGCGCAACGATCGCGGCAAGTGCGATCACCGGGCGCAAGTCGCGCGCCAATCCGATGAAGACCGCCGCGTCGTCCGGCATCGGCTCGCTCGCGACCGACCTCGCCGGGCCGCTTGCGGGCCGTTTCGTGCGCAATCTGATCGGCGGGCTGATGCGTTAGGGGAGCGGTAGCCGGATTTCGGCGCGCAAACCGCCCTCGGGCCGATTCGCCAGCGCGAGTTCGCCGCCGTGCTGCTCGGCGATCGCGCGGGCGAGCGTGAGGCCGAGGCCGGCGCCGCCCGTCTCGCGGTTGCGCGAGGCTTCGCCGCGGGTGAACGGCTCCATCATGTCGGCGATCCGGCCCTCGGGAATACCCGGCCCTTCGTCGTCGACGCGCAGCACCACGTGTGCGCCCTTGCGCAGCAGCGTCACCTCGGCCCGCCCCGCGTAGCGGAGCGCGTTGCCGATCAGGTTGCGCAAGGCCCGGCGCAGCCAGGTGATGTGGACCGGCAGCACCGTGCGCGCGGTATCGCCCAGCACCACGGGCTCGCCCATGTCCTCGAATTCCTCGACCACCGCGGCGGTCAGCGCGGCGAGGTCGACGCGCTCGGGCGGCTCGCTCGCCCGGCCGACGCGCGCGAGCGAGAGGATGTCGTCGAGCGAGCGGGTGATGTCCTCGATGCCCGCCGCCATCTTGGCGCGCTCGCCTTCGTCCTCGACCGATTCGATGCGCACACGCAGCGCGGCGAGCGGGGTTTTCAGATCATGCCCGATCGCGCCGAGCATCACGTCCTTCTCGTCGAGCAGCGCGGCGATCCGCGCTTCCATCGCGTTGTGCGCGGCGATCAGGCGGCGCACGTCGTGCGGCCCCTGCGGCGCGAGCTGGCCGTCCGCGCTCTGGGTGCGCGCGAAGCTCTCCGTGCGGCCGGTCAGCGCGGCGAGCGGGCGGGTGATGCGGCGCAGCAGCAGGAAATGCAGGCCCACCAGCAGCACGTAGATCACCAGCGTCTGGAGCAGGATGGACCCGATCACCCCGCGCGGGGTGGGTGGGATCGGCACGCGCGCCACACTCCATTCGCTGCTGCCGCTGCGCTGGAGCGCGGCGACGAGCAGCCGCCGTTCGCCCGCGTCGCGCCGTTCGTAGCGCGCCTGCCAGCGGGGCCGCGCGGTGACGAAGGGATCGTCGAGCGCGTCGCGTTCGGTCACCACGATCCGGCCTACCGCCACCTCGCGGTCCTCGACCAGTGCGCGCAACTCGCTCGCCAGTCCGGCGTCGGCGGTCTCGCCTGGCAGCAGGGCGAAGCTCCCGGTGTGCTCGATTCGCAGCGATCGCGGATAGCGCCGGCGTTCGAAGCGGCGGCGCTCGCCCGCATCCTCGGCCCGCTCGCGCGGTTCGCGCGCCCGTTCGTCGCGCACCACGAGCGCGAAGGCGGCGGCGTTGAGCACCGCGCCTTCGCGCCGCGTATCGGCCGCGCGCCACAGCAGCGCGGCGGAAATCGCCTGCGCGATCAGCAGCACCGCCGCGACCGCGAGCAGCATCTGGCCGAGCAGGCTGCGGGGCCAGAGCCGGGTTGTCACGACCGCTCCGGCATCGCGCGGCGGACATCGGCCGCGAAGCGGTAGCCGCCGCCGCGCACGGTGAGGATGAGCTGCGGATTGCGGCTGTCCGCCTCGATTTTGCGCCGCAGCCGGCTGACCTGGTTGTCCACCGCCCGGTCGAACAGGTGCGCCTCGCGCCCCTGTACCATATCGAGCAGCCGGTCGCGGTCGAGCACCTGCCGGGCATGGTCGAGGAAGGCGCGCAGCAGACGGAACTCGGCGGTCGAGATCGGCACCACCGCGCCTTCCGGGTCGGTCAGCTTGCGCTTCATCGGGTCGAGCCGCCAGCCTTCGAACAGGTAATGCGCGTCGTCTTCCGGCGCCGCCGCGCCGCGGCCCGCGCGGCGCAGGACGGAGCGGATGCGCGCGACCAGCTCGCGCGGCTCGAACGGCTTGACCACGTAGTCGTCGGCGCCGATCTCCAGCCCGACGATGCGGTCGGTCGCCTCGCCCCGTGCGGTCAAGAAGATCACCGGGATCTCGCGCGATTCGACGAGGTGGCGGCACAGCGAAAGGCCGTCTTCCCCCGGCATCATCACATCGAGCAGGACGAGATCTGGCGCGCCTTCCATCAGCAGGCTGCGCGCCGCCGCCGCGCTCTCGGCCTGCTGCACGGCGAACCCCTGGCGGACGAGATAGTCGGCCAGGGGTTCGCGCAGGCTGGCCTCGTCGTCGACCAGCAGCAATCGGGTGGGGGCGGGAGCGTCCATCGCGGTAGCTAGCCCCGCCGCCGCGCGCCGATCAAGCGGCACGGGCGGCGGGGCCGCGTTTCGGGTCAGTCGGCCTGGCGCGCGGCGCGGCGTTCCTTCCATTCGGCGCGCATCGCCTCGCGCACGGCCTTGCCTTCGGCCGCCGTCACGGTGCCGTCGCCATCGGCGTCGGCACGCTCGAAGTTCTGCGCGAAGGCGGTGTCGAACTCGGCGCGGGTGATCGCCTTGTCGCCATCGGCATCGGCCATGCGCATCATGCCCATCGCCATCATGTTGTCGCCGCGATGGTGGCCGCGCATCTTGCCGCCGCGCTTGCCTTCGCGGTCGCCGCGCGCCGCGCGCGCTTCGCCCGAGCGTTCGCCGCGCGCCGCGCGCGCTTCGCCCGAGCGTTCGCCGCGCGCCTCGCGGGCAGCCGCCATCTCGGCCGCGGAGACGCCGCCGCTGCCGTCGGTGTCGAGCGCGGCGAAGCGTTCGGCCCCGCGCTGCTGCATGCGTTCGGCGCGCGCGGCGCGGCGTTCGGCGGACTTCTCACGCATCGTCGCGCCGGCGGCCTGCATCTCGGTCTGCGTGACCTCGCCGTCGCCGTCCGCGTCGAGCTTCGCGAACCGCTCGGCCTTGCGTGCTTCGCGATCGGCGGCGTCGATCACGCCGTCGGAGTTGGCATCCATCCGCGCGAACAGCGCGGCGGAATGCGCGGTCATCTCGGCGCGGGTCACGTTGCCGTCGCGGTCGGCATCGGGGCCGTGGCGGCCACCGCCTTGCTGGGCGAGCGCGACAGTGCCGGCGCTCAGGGCGAGCGCAGCGGCGGACAGGGAAAGGGTGATCGTTTTCATCGTGAACGCTCCATCGGATTGGAGGGAAGAGGGTCTGAACTGCGGGGCCGCCCGGAAGGGGAGGTCGATAAAGCGGCCCACGCAGCTCACGGTGCCTTCAATAGCGCCCGATTGTCGCAGCATTATCCCGCTGCGCGGCCAGTTTGTCGCGCTTTGTCGCGCTGCGGGCGCGCCGTTCAAGCGCGCGCAAGATTTCAGCGCGGGCGGTGCTCGGTACCTTCGCCCGCGGTGATGAAGATCGCGGTGGCGTGATCTTTCACGTCGGCCACGTGCCAGACACCCGGCGGATTGATCGCATAGTCGCCCGCACCCAGCGTCGTGCGGTCGATGCGGCCATCGGGGAATTCCTGCGTCAGCACCATCTCGCCCGCGGTGCAGATCACGACTTCGGCACCGTGCGGGTGCATCTCCCAGCTCGGCCAGCCCTCGGTGAAGCTGTGCTCGGCCACCAGCCGGCCCTCGCGGCCATCGTCTGCATGGCGCGCGCCATAGGCCTCGTACCATTCCATTCCATCGAACGGCGGCTGCGGCACCGCGCTCGCGCCAAGCCCCAGGTGGATGAAGGAATCGGCGAGGCGGCGCGCCTGCCCCATCAGTCCTTCACCATGCAGAAGGCGTTCAATTTATTGCCGTCGCAGTCGCGGAAATAGGCGGCGTAAAAGGTGTTGCCGCCCTGGTCCGGTTCGCCCCGCGGGCCGGGTGCGCCCTCGTCGCTCCCGCCGTTGGCGAGCGCGATTTCGTAGAGCCGGCCGACCTGATCGCGGTCTTTCGCCTCGAGCGCGACCATCGTGCCATTGCCCACGCTCGCCGCATTGCCGTCGAACGGCTTGGTAAGCGCGATTCCGGCGCCCCCGTCCCACTGTCCCCAAGCGATGAAGCTGTCGAAATCCATCATCCGACCGACGCCCATCTCTTTCGCGATCGCGTCGTAGAATGGAGCGCTGCCCCGCAGATCGTTGGTCCCCAGCGTAACGTAACCGATCATCGTTCCTCTCCTCGGCCTCGATTCGCGACCGATAAGAACATTAGTGGAACATTGTGCCGCAGGGAAGGCCGAGATCTACAGCGGCTGGCACGCCGCCTCGAGCCAGGCCAGCGCCTCGCCCTCGAGCTGCGGGGCGAGCAGATCGCGCGTCTTGGCGTGGTAATCGTTCCACCAGGCGATCTCGTCCTGGGTCAGCAGCGAGCGGTCGACCAGCGTGGCGTCGATCGGCACGAAGGTCAGCGCCTCGAACCCGAGCGAAGTGCCCTCGCCGCCTACGATTTCGCGTTCGACCGTGAGGATCAGGTTCTCGATGCGGATGCCGTATTCGCCGCCTTTGTAGTAGCCGGGCTCGTTCGAAAGGATCATCCCCGCGAACAGTTCCTGCCCGGTGCCGGGATAGGCTCCGCCCGGCTTGGCGATGCGTTGCGGCCCCTCGTGCACGCCGAGGTAGCTGCCGACGCCGTGGCCGGTGCCGTGGCCGTAATCGACCCCGGCCTGCCACAGGAACTGCCGCGCGAAGGAATCAAGCTGGCTGCCGTTGGTGCCCTGCGGAAAGACCGCGCGGTCGATCGCGATGTGGCCCTTGAGCACGCGGGTGAAGCGGTCCTTCTGTTCGGCGCTCGGCTCACCCGGCCCGATCCACACGGTGCGCGTGATGTCGGTCGTGCCGTCGAGGTACTGCCCGCCCGAATCGCACAGGAACACGCTGCCCGGCTGGATCGGCAGGTTCGATTCCTCGTCCACCCGGTAATGCGGGATCGCGGCATGCGGCCCGGCGGCGGAGATCGTGTCGAAGCTGTTGTCCTTCAGCACGCCGGTGGCTTTGCGGAATTCCTGCAGTTTCGCCGCTGCCGAAAGCTCGGTCTCGCCGCCCTTGGGCGCGGCGACCGAAAGCCAGTGGAGGAACTGCGTAACCGCCGCGCCGTCGCGTTCCTGCGCCTTGCGATGGCCCTGCTGTTCGGCGGTATTCTTGATCGCCTTGGGCAGGATCACCGGATCGCGCTCGGCCACCGGCGTCGCGCCCGCATCTTCCAGCAGGCGGAAGATCGCCGCCACGCCGTAGTCAGGATCGACCGAGACGGTCTTGCCCTTCATCGTGCCCAGCGCGCCGTCGAACTCGCTGCGCGGGCGGATCGTCACCGCGTTGCCGAGGTGCTTTTCCAGTTCGGGCGTGACCTTCTCGGGCGCGATGAACAGGTCGGCGGTGCCGTCGGCATGCGCGATCAGATACGACAGCGCGACGGGCGTGCGGTCCACGTCCGCCCCACGGATGTTGAGCAGCCAGGCGATCGAATCGAGCGCGGACACCACCGCCGCGTCGTAGCCTTCGTCCTTCAGCCAGTCTGCCACCTCGGCGCGCTTTTCCGCGCTGGAACGGCCCGCGTGCTCGTCGGCGTGGACCTGCGCGGCGGCAGCGGAGGGTTCGGGCCGGTCGCTCCACACCGCATCGACCGGGTTGGTATCGACCGCGACGAGCTCGCTGCCCTTCTTGGCCAGCGCCTTGCCGACCTGATCGGCCCAGCCTTTGGTGTGCAGCCACGGATCGAAGCCGATCTTCGCGCCCGCGGGCGCGTTGTCGGCGATCCACTTGCCCATCGAGACATCGGGCACGAGGCAATAGTCGTAGAGCTTTTCGTCCACCTGCTCGCGCACCTGGATCGTGTAGCGGCCGTCGACGAACATCGCGGCATGATCCTTGAGCACCACCGCGCTGCCCGCCGAGCCGCCGAAGCCGGTCAGCCAGGCGAGGCGCTGGGCATAGCCGCCGATGTACTCGCTCATATGTTCGTCGGAGATGGGAATGACGAAACCGTCGAGGCCGCGGCGCTTCAGTTCCTCGCGCAGCGCGGAAAGACGGGCTGAGCCGGAGTCCTTTGTGGTTTGCATAAGCATGGTTGCGGTCCTTTCACGGTCCACATAGAGGCGCGGGATGGATGATGCCACCGAACATTCGGTTTCTAGGCCACCCGTAGCGGTGAAGCGCCCTGTGAAAGCAACGCACCACGGGCTGGAGATTTCCGACGATTACGCATGGCTGCGCGATCCCGGCTATCCCACCGTGGACGACAAGGAGGTGCTCGACCACCTCGACGCGGAGAACGCCTGGTTCGAGGCGCGGATGGAGCCGCACCGCCCGCTGGTCGATACGCTGTTCCAGGAAATGCGCGCGCGCATCAAGGAAGCGGACACGTCGGTGCCGCGCAAGGATGGTGACTGGCTCTACTGGATCGAATTCGAGGACGGCGCCGAATACAAGAAATGGTGGCGCAGGCCCGTCGCCGGGCCCGATGACGGGAGCGCGGACGAACTGATCCTCGACGAACCCGCGCTGGCCGAAGGCAAGGACTATTTCCGCCTCGGCGCGCTGTCGGTCAGCCAGGACGGAACCAGGCTCGCCTATGCGGTGGACGACAACGGCTCGGAGCGGTTCACCGTCCGCATCAAGGACCTGACGACGGGCGAGATGCTGCCCGACGAGATTCCCGGCACGCTGTCCTCACTCGTCTGGGTCGCGGGCGATACCGCGCTGATCTATTCGCTGGCCAACGAACAATGGCGGACCGACAACGCGCGGCTCCATCGCCTCGGCACGCCGCTGTCCGACGACGCCGAACTCTATCACGAGGACGACGAGGGCTTCCGCGTCGGATCTTCGCTGTCGGCCGACGACAAGTGGGTGCTGATCGGCGCGAGCGACCACGAGACGAGCGAAGTGCGGCTCGTCCCCGCCGACGATCCGCTGGCGACGCCGCTGCTGGTGCGAGAGCGGCAGACCGGGGTCGAATACGATGTCGACGTGAACGGCGCGACGCTGTTCGTCCACGCCAACGACGAGCACGAGAACTTCCGCCTCGCCACCGCGCCGCTCGCCGATCCGTCCGAATGGACCACGCTGATCGCCGGATCGGACGAATTCTATCTCACCGGGTTCGAACTGCACCGCGATTTCTACGTCGTCGAAGGGCGGCAGGCCGGGCTCGATACGATCGAGCTGCGGTATTACGACGATCCGCAGCGGATCGAGCCGATCGCCTTCCCCGAGGAAAGCTATTCCGCGGGCCTGGGCAACAACCCCGAATTCGCGACCGAAACGCTGCGCCTGTCGTACGAAAGCATGGTCAGCCCCTCGACCGTCTACGACTACCATGTCGGCGAGCGTCGGCTCGAAACGCGCAAGGTGCAGGAAATACCCTCGGGCTACGACGCCTCGCTCTACCGCACCGAGCGGCTGGAGATCGCCGCGCGCGACGGCACCGCGATTCCCGTCTCGATCGTCTACCGCGCCGATCGGTCGAACCCTGGCCCGCTCCACCTCTACGGCTACGGCGCCTACGGCATCGCGATCCCGCCCGGCTTCTCGACCGCGCGCCTCAGCCTTGTCGACCGCGGCTTCGCCTACGCCATCGCGCACATCCGCGGCGGCGACGATCTCGGGCGCGCGTGGTACAAGGCGGGCAAGCTCGAACGGCGGACCAACGCCTTCACCGATTTCGTCGACGCGGCGAAGGGCCTGATCGCGGCGGGCTATACCGAAGCGGGCCGGATCAGCATCTCGGGCGGCTCGGCGGGCGGCGAGCTGATGGGCGCGGTGATCAATTCGGACCCCGAGCTGTGGGGCGCGGTGGTGGCGCACGTGCCGTTCGTCGACGTGCTCAACACCATGCTCGACGCCTCGCTGCCGCTGACGCCCGGCGAATGGCCCGAATGGGGCAACCCGATCGAGGATCGCGCCGCGTTCGAGCTGATCGCCAGCTACAGCCCCTACGACAACGTGCGCGCGCAAGGCTATCCGCCGATGCTGGTGACCGCCGGGCTCAACGATCCGCGCGTGACATACTGGGAACCGGCCAAGTGGGTCGCGCGCCTGCGCGACGTGAAGACCGACGGCAACGAACTGCTGCTCAAGACCAACATGGGCGCAGGCCACGGCGGCAAGTCGGGGCGTTTCCAGAGCCTCGAGGAAACCGCCGAGGAATTCGCCTTCATCCTGTGGCAGATGGGCTGCGCGCGCTGATGTTCACCCGCAGCTTCACCGCGCGGCCCGAACACATCGACGTGATGGGCCACGTCAACAACACGGTGTGGCTGCAATGGGTGCAGGACATGGCGGGCGCGCACTGGGAAGCGGCGGCGCGGCCCGAACACGCCGCCGCCTACGTCTGGCTCGTGACGCGGCACGAGATCGACTATCGCGGGAACGTGGCCGAAGGCGAGAGCGTGACCGCCGAGACCTGGATCGAGGGAGAGCCGCGCGGCGCGACCTCGGTGCGCCGGGTCGATTTCCGCGACGCGCGCGGCAAGGTCATCGTCTCCGCCGCGACGACCTGGGCGATGCTCGACCGAGCGAGCGGCCGTCCGGCGCGGGTGCGGGCCGAGGTGCTGGAGCCGTTCAGGCGCTAGGCCGCCGCATTCTGCCGTAATTGCATTCCATCGGGCCGGAACAGCGTGAGCCGTTCGTGCAGCGTGCGATCGCGGCCCGCCGCCTTCGCTTCGTAGAGCAACCGGTCGGCGCGCGCGTAGAGGTCGGCGAAGCTCGCCGGTTCCAGCCCGCCGCGGGGCATCTCGATCACCCCCATGCTCGCCGTCACCGGCGTGCCGAGCGCGGCGATCCGCTCGGCGACGCATTGCGTTATCGCGCGGCGCAGTTCCTCCGCGCGCCGCCGCGCGTGCGGTCCGCGCAGCAACAGCATGAACTCCTCGCCGCCCAGCCGCAGCGCGATCGAATCGCGGTCGCCGTCGGCTTGCAGCGCACCGGCGCAGACGCGTAGCACCTCGTCGCCGAGCTGATGGCCGTGGGTGTCGTTGACCGCCTTGAAATGGTCGAGGTCGAGCAGCGCCATGGTGTCGAAGCCCTGCCGCTGGAGATCGGCGAAGCGCGCCTCGATCGCGCGGCGGTTGAGCAGGCCGGTGAGCGGATCGCGCTCGGCCATCGCCTCCATCGCGGCGGAGCGCGCGCGCGCGTTGTCGCGCTCGTGCTTGAGGATCATGAACCGGTCCGCCGCGCCGAGCGAGGTGACGATCAGTTCGAACGCGATCGCCGCGCTGAACGCCAGCACCTGGTCCTGCGGTGCGGCACCCCAGCCCAGATTGCTGAGGATGCGCACCAGCGCGACGATCCAGATCGGCATGCAGGCGACGAACTGATAGCGCGCCGCGCGGCTGCCGCGCAGCATCGCCTGGATCAGCGCGTAGAAGAACAGCGCGATCAGCGGCAGGAAGGCGAGGTAGTAGACCTCGATCCCATGCTCGCGCAGCGCGGGGAACTTGCAAGCGTAGACGAGCGAGGATGCGGCGGTGATCGCCGCCGCGATACGTAGCATTCGCCGGGTTCGTTCGGGCAGGCAGCCTTCCTCGAACAGATCGGCGGCGAACATCGCCGCACCGCACACGCCGACGAGCGAGCCGAGCGGGAACAGCAGCGAGAGCTGCCACAGCTCGAGTTCGACCAGTTCGAGGATCAGGCCCGAGGTGGCCAGCGTCAGCCCGAGCATTCCGAACACCGACAGCCAGTGCCACAGCAGGAAGCGTGCGCGCAGCACCCGGTAGAACGCGAGATCGAACAGCAGCGGCATCACCAGCAGGCCGCAGATGGCGGCGATCGCAAGCAGCGAATCGTAGGGCCAGCGAACTTCGTCGGCCGAAGCGACGAGCCGCGCGTCGCCCACCAGCGGAGCGACCCATCCCTGGTCGATCGCCACCACCACCGCACGCGACTGGTCGGTCACATCGGGGAGCGGCAGCGCGAACTTGATCCCCCGGCCCAGCAACTGCGCATCGTCCATCGTATAGCTGGCGGTGCGCACCGCGCCGCCCTCGTCGATCACCGAGATCGCGATGCGCGAGAAATCGCCGACGCGGGTAGTGAACCACGCGGGCGCTTCGGCCGAATTCGCGAGATCGAAGCGCAGCATCGCCCGCGGGGCGCGGTAGTCGGCCAGGCTGCCGTCGCAGCGCCATTGGGGCGCTTGGGCGCCGGTCTTCGTGGGAGGGGTGGAAAGCGCGCCTTCGGCCTGGCAGGCCGCGGCCAGCGGTTCGGCTTGCGCGGCGGGAACGGCGAACAGCGCGGCCACGAGGACCGCGAGCGTCATCACCCCCCTGATCGCACGCCCGATCATGCCGGAGGTCTAGCGGGGAATGGTTATGGTCCGCTTAAGCAGGGGCGCCGCCGCGCTTCACGCAACCGCGCGCGGCCCTCTCGCACCATGCGATGGAAACAGCGTCAAACGTTCGTGCATCGTCCGGTTGCGCCCGGACTCCTTGGCTTCGTAGAGCAGCTTGTCGGCGCGCGCGTAAAGCTCGTCGAAGCCCAAGGTGTCCGCAAGCCCCTGTGGCGACTCGATCACCCCCATGCTGGCGGTGACGAGCCGGTCGATCTCGGCGATCTCGCGTGCCACGCGCAGGCTGATGGCGCGGCGCATGCGTTCGGCGCGGCCGGCCTGATCGTCCCCGCGCAGCAGGATCAGGAATTCCTCGCCGCCCATCCTCACTGCGATCGAGTTGCGCCCGCCCTCTCCCGAAAGCGCTGCCGCGACCGACCGCAGCACGTCGTCGCCCACGCCGTGTCCGAAGGTGTCGTTGATGTCCTTGAAGCGGTCGAGGTCGAGCAGCGCGAAGGTCGCGAAGCCTTGCGCCTGGAGCTGCGGGAAACGCCGTTCGAGCCCGCGGCGGTTGATGAGGTCGGTCAGCGGGTCGCGCTCGACCAGCGAGCCCAGCTCGAGCGCCATCTTGCGCGCGCTGTCGCGTTCGCGGCGCAGCGTCAGGAACCGGTCCGCCACGCCCAGTGCGGTAATCATCGCCTCGCACAGCATGCCGAGGTAGAACAGCTCGAGCGCCTCCACGGCCGGGACACCCGGCAGCAGCTCGCTGACGAGCTGGATCGCCAGCGCGGCGGTCAGCGGAATCCACCCGACCAGCTGGAACACGGCCGCGCGGCTGCCGCGCGCCAGCGCCTTGCCGTTCGCGACCAGCCACAGCGCGAGCACCGGGCTCAGCGCGAGCGCGTGCAGCGGCAGGCCGCCCGCCAGCAGCCCCTCGGGCCAGACCGCCTGGACCGCCGACACCAGCAGCACCCAGGGCACCGCCCAAGCCATCGCGCGGTCGAGCCGCGGATCACGCTTGTCCGCCTCGATGAAATGGCGTGTGAACATCAGGCAAGCGGCGATCGCGGTGCCGAACGTACCGATGATCGCGTAACGCCAAAGCGCGATGTCGAGCGCGACCACTTCGTTGGCAATCCCGCTGCGGAACACGATCAGCAGAATGAAGCACGCGGTCATCGCCGCGTGCCAGGCGATGAAGCGGTCGCGCAGCACGCGCCAGAACAGCCCGTCGAACACGATCGGCATCGCCAGCATGCCGATCAGCAACGCGATCATCAGCAGATGCGCAATATGGCCCGGCGCCCGGTCGGGCCGCTCTGCGGCGAGGTGCAGGCTCTCGAGACTGGCGGTGTGTGCCATACCGTCGAAGCGCACGAGCACGTGCTCGGGCGCGCCGGTGATGGCGGGCAGCGGCAGGGCGATCGTCGGCCCGTCGCTGGTGGGGATCGCCGCGGCCATCGGCACCCGCGCCGTGGCGTACCTGCCCGCGCCGTCGACGACCGCGATCGCCGCCGCCTCGAACCGCCCCAGCCGCATGACAAGGTAGCGCGGCGCCGGCTGCGCCGGATCAACATCGAAGCAGAGCGTCACCGTCTGCCCGGGCCGCGCGGGGCCCGGCTCGCCGCAGGTCCAGGCGGTGTCGGCGGGCAGCGTGGTCAGCGGGGCAGCGGGATGGTCGTGCGTCGTGCAGGGCGGGGCGGCGGAGGCCGCACCGGCGCAGAGCGCTGCGAAAAACGCCAGCAGCGCCGCCACGACCGCGCGTATGGGAGTACCCCCCGCCATGGGGGGGCGGTAGAGCCCCGAGGTTATCTCCGGGTTAAGCCGCCGCGCGCGCCGCTATCCGAGCACCTCGGCGATGGGGGTGTAGGCGTAGCCGAGTTCCTCGGCGACGGCGCGGTAGGTCACCTTGCCGTCGTGGACGTTGAGCCCCTCGGCGAGATGCGGATCGCGGCGCATCGCTTCCTGCCAGCCCAGCTCGGCGATCTTCAGCGCGTGCGGCAGGGTGACGTTGTTGAGCGCGTAGGTGCTCGTGCGCGCCACCGCGCCGGGCATGTTGGCGACGCAATAGTGCACCACCTCGTCGACCACGTACGTCGGTTCGGCGTGAGTGGTGGCGTGGCTCGTCTCGAAGCAACCGCCCTGGTCGATCGCGACGTCGACCAGCACTGCGCCGGGCTGCATGCACTTGAGCATGTCGCGGCTGACCAGCTTGGGCGCCGCCGCGCCGGGGATCAGCACCGCGCCGATCACCAGATCGGCTTCGCACACCGCTTCCTCGAGGTTCGCCTTGTTGGAAAAGCGCGTCTTGGCGCGGCTTTCGAAATGGATGCCGACCTTCTCGAGCACCGCCGGATCGCGGTCGAGGATGGTGGTGTCGGCGCCGAGGCCGACCGCCATCTGCGCGGCGTTGAAGCCGACCACGCCGCCGCCGATCACCAGCACCTTGCCCGGCAGCACGCCCGGCACGCCGCCCAGCAGCACGCCGCGTCCGCCGTGCGCCTTTTCCAGCGCGGTGGCGCCCGCCTGCACGCTCATCCGCCCGGCCACCTGGCTCATCGGCTTGAGCAACGGCAGCGAGCCGCCGGGGCCGGTCACCGTCTCGTAAGCGATCGCGGTGACGCCGCTCTTGACCAAATCGGCAGTCTGCGGCGCGTCGGGCGCGAGGTGGAGGTAGGTATAGAGTACCTGGCCGGGGCGCAGCTTGGCGCGCTCTTCGGCCTGGGGTTCCTTGACCTTCACCACCATCTCGCATTCGGCGAAGATATCGTCCGGCCCGTCCTTGATGATCGCCCCGGCCTGGCGATATTCGCTATCGCCCGCGCCGATGCCGTTGCCCGCGCCGCTCTGGATCCAGACCTCGTGGCCGTGGGTGATCAGTTCGCGGGCGCTTTCCGGCGTCAGGCCGACGCGGTATTCGTGATTCTTAATTTCCGTTGGGCAACCGATGCGCATGGCTGAGTCTCCTCGTTGCGAGCGCCGTTACATTTGTAACTATCGCGCGGCAACCTGTCTGCGACCAGGCAACGCGCGCCGCGCCGCGATGGAGGACTTCGCGTGTTCGTCACCATAGTGTCACAAAACGGGCATAGCCGCGCAATCAATCGGTCACGAACCGGTCATCGACAGGTAACGAAAATGAACCGCACTCGCCGTCTCTCGGTGCTCGCCACCGCCGCCGTTTCGGCTTGGTCGGTTCCCGCCATGGCGCAGGACGCCGGGTCCGCCATAGCGGAGGAGCTGGCCGCGATGCGCGCGGAGATGGCGCGCATGGCCGCGCGGATCGATACGCTCGAAGCCGAACTGGCCGCCGCCGAAGCGCAGGCCGACGCCGCGCCTGCGCAAGCTGCGGCCGAACCCGAACCCGAAGGCGATGCGACCACGATCTCGTGGAGCGGCGCGCCGGTGATCGAGAGCGAGAGCGGCTGGAGCTTCAAGCCGCGCGGGCGGCTGCAGATCGACGCCGGGGCGATCGACGCGCCCAACGGCACCGGCGCCGCCGACGGCTTCGGCAGCGAAGTCCGCCGCGCGCGGCTCGGCGTCGAAGGCGATGTCCTGGGCGGCTTCGGCTACAAGTTCGAGGTCGATTTCGCGGCCAACGAAGTCGAGGTCGTCGACGCCATCGCCATCTGGGGCAGCGGTGGGCTGACGATCTCCGCCGGGCAGCACAACACCTTCCAGGGGCTGGAGGAACTGACCAGCAGCCGTTTCATCTCGACGATGGAGCGCGCCGCCTTCACCGACGCCTTCGGGTTCGAGCGGCGGGTCGGCCTCTCGGCGCAATACGCGGCGACGAGCTTGCTGGTGCAGGGCGGGCTGTTCAGCGACAATCTCGGCGATCTTTCGAACCGGAACTGGAGCGCCGACGGGCGCGCGGTGTTCATGCCCAAGCTCGGCGACACGCAGCTCCATCTCGGCGGTTCGCTCCACTATGCCGACTACGAAGCGGGCCACGAAGTGCGCTATCGCCAGCGCCCGTTCGTCCACTTCACCGACGATCGCTTCATCGACACCGGCGATTTCGCCGCCGCCAGCGAGTTCGGCGCGGGGCTCGAGGCGGCGGCGATCGCCGGTCCGTTTCACGTCGTGGCGGAAGGCTTCTGGCAGACCGCCGACCGTTCCGGCGCGCTCGCCGATCCGACGTTCTTCGGCGGTTATGCCGAGCTGGGCATGTTCCTGACTCGCGGCGACACGCGCGGCTACAAGGCGGGGGTGTTCGACCGGGTGAAGCCCGCCGAGCCGGTTGGCGAGGGCGGCTTTGGCGCGGTGCAGGTCAACCTGCGCTATGACTATCTCGACCTCGTCGATGCCGGGGTGATCGGCGGCAAGCAGGACGGCTATGCCGTCTCGCTGGTGTGGACGCCGACCGATTACACGCGCATCGTCGCGAACTATGCCCGCATGCAATACCGCGACGCCGCCGTCCCGGCCGCGGGGGGCGACACGTCCTACGGCGTCGACGCGTTCGGCGTGCGCGCGCAGATCGATTTCTGACCATGCCGGGCGATGTCATGCGCTTGTCACAGACAGGCAATATCGGCCGCAGCCATCCAACCTCGAGGGGTAAGACAATGCGTTTCACCACATCCATCTGCCTCGCCGCCGCCGCGGCGCTCTCGCTTTCCGCATGCGA
Source organism: Pelagerythrobacter sp. (assembly GCF_041912895.1). NCBI lineage: Bacteria > Pseudomonadati > Pseudomonadota > Alphaproteobacteria > Sphingomonadales > Erythrobacteraceae > Pelagerythrobacter > Pelagerythrobacter sp. Next base: position 571,552 of record NZ_JAYSGI010000002.1, read on the forward strand.
TGCACCGGGGGCGGGCGGCACGCGCGATTCGATCCGCGCGGTCGGCTCGTCCACCGTCTATCCGTTCGCCAAGGTGGTCGCGGAAAACTTCGCCCGCTCGCACCCCGACTTCAAGTCGCCGCTGATCGAATCGACCGGGACCGGCGGCGGGGTCGCGCTGTTCTGCGGCGGCGTCGGCCCGAACACGCCCGACATCGTCAACGCCTCCCGCCGTATGAAGGCCAGCGAGTTCGCCACCTGCCAGGCGAACGGCGTGGAAGACGTGATCGAGATCCAGGTCGGGCTCGACGGCATCGCCTTCGCTTCGGCGCAGGGCGGAATCATGATGAACCTGACGCCGCAGATCGTCTACGAAGCGATCGCCGCGCGGCCCTATGGCGAGGAGCAGACCAACCGCACCTGGGCCGACGTCGACCCCTCGCTGCCCGACGAGCCGATCCTCGTCTACGGCCCGCCCTCCACCTCGGGCACGCGCGACGCGCTGAAGGAGCTGGTTCTGGAAATCGGTTGCGACAGCAATCCCGAAATGGAAGCGCTGAAGGAAACCGACGAGGACCGCCACGCGCAGCTCTGCACCGAAGTCCGTTCGGACGGCGCCTATGTCGACCAGGGCGAGCAGGACAACCTGATCGTGCAGAAGATCGGCAACAATCCGCGCGCGGTCGGCATCTTCGGCTATTCCTACCTGGAGGAGAACATGGGCAAGGTGCAGGGCCTGCCGATGAACGGGGTCGAGCCGACTTACGAGAACATCTCCAGCTTCCAGTATCCGGGCGCCCGCCCGCTCTACATCTACGTCAAGAAGGCCCACCTCGAGGCGATCCCGGGCCTCAAGGAATTCCTGACCCAGTGGACGCAGAGCTGGGGCCGCGACGGACCGCTCGCGGCGATCGGCCTCGTCCCCTCGCCCGACGACGCGCTGGCGGCAAACACCGCGAAGGCGACCCAGTACACCGCCTTGACGGCCGACGAGCTGAACTGAACCTTCGCGTTTCGCGAACACCGGCAAGGGCGCCGCCTCGACACGAGGCCGGCGTCCTTTTCGCATCGGCGGAAACGAATCCCCGCGCCAAGCGCTGACTCGGCGCGAAAGAGGATGCGAACGATGGCGGCACGGGCCTATTGGCAGGGGCAGATCAGGCTGGCGCTGGTCTCGATTCCGGTCGAGATCTACGCCGCGACCAAGAGCGGCGCGTCGATCTCCTTCCGCCAGATCCACGAGCCGAGCGGCAGGCCGATCAACTACGAGAAGGTCGTGCAGGGCATCGGCCCGGTCGATCGCGACGAGATCGTCAAGGGCTACGAGGTGTCGAAGGGCAACTACGTGCTGCTGGAAGACGACGAGATCGAAGCGGTGAAGATCGAGAGCCGCAAGACGCTCGAACTGGTCCAGTTCGTCGATGCGCACGAGATCGACGTGTTCTATTTCGAGAAGCCTTACTACGTCGTGCCGCAGGACGAACTGGCGGAGGAAGCCTTCGTCGTGCTGCGCGAGGCGCTGCGGCAGAAGAAGAAAGTCGCGCTCGGCCAGCTTTCGGTGCGCGGGCGCGAGATGCTCGTCAGCCTGAAGCCGTGCGGCAAGGGGATCGTGCTCGAAACGCTGCGCTACGAGGACGAGGTCCGCAAGGCGAAGACCTATTTCAAGGACATCCCCGAGGTGAAACCGGACAAGGAGATGCTCGACCTCGCCGGCAGCCTGATCGACAAGAAGAGCGCGCCGTTCGATGCCGGCGAGTTCGGGGACCGCTACGTCGATGCGCTCAAGAAGCTGGTCGAGAAGAAGGCCAAGGCGAAGGGCAAGAAGGTGCTGGAGGATGTCGACGAGCCCGCGCCTTCGGGCAAGTCGAACGTGATCGACCTGATGGCCGCGCTGAAGAAATCGGTGAAGGACGAAAAGCCGGCGAGGAAGAAGGCCCCCGCGAAGAAATCCACGGCCGCCAAGGCGAAGAAGCGCGCCTGATGGACCTCAACGCGCCGGTCCTGATCCACTTCATCGATTGGGACCTGTTCTCGCGCCTCGCCGTGGCGGCGCTGCTGGGGCTCGTCCTCGGCCTCGACCGCGAGGTGCGCGGTCATGCCGCGGGCCTCCGCACGCACGGGCTGATCTGCTTCTCCGCCGCTTCGATGACCGTTTCGATCATCGCGCTTTACAACCAGCTGGAAGGTGAGCGGATGGACCCGCTGCGCGTGTTCGAGGCGACCGGCGCGTTCATCGGCATCATCGGCGCGGGCCTGATCGTGTTCTCGAAGGGCGAGGTAAAGAACCTGACGACCGCGGCGCACCTGTGGCTGGTCGCGGTGGTCGGGATCGCCTGCGGCGCGGGCCAATGGCCGCTGGTGGCGATCGCCATGGGCGTTTCGCTGGTCCTCCTCACCGTGTTGTGGTTCGTCGAGAAGCGCTATTTCCCCGATACCGAAGGCAAGGTCGAATGACAGCGGAGGATCCACTCGCCGAATACAATCGCAAGCGCGATTTCAAGACGACCCCCGAACCATCCGGCTCGCCTGCGGGCAAGCGCCGCCCGAAATCCGGGACGGGGCGGGGCGACTTGTTCATCGTCCAGAAGCACGATGCGAGCCGGCTGCACTGGGACTTGCGGCTGGAGGCCGACGGCGTGCTCAAGTCGTGGGCCGTCACGAAGGGCCCCTCGGCCGATCCCGAAGTGAAGCGGCTCGCGGTGCGGACCGAGGATCACCCCATGTCCTACGCCGAGTTCGAGGGCACGATCCCCGCAAAGGAATACGGCGGCGGCACGGTGATGCTGTGGGATCGCGGAACGTGGGCGCCGGTCGAAGGCAAGAGCTGGAAGGATATCGAAAAGGGACATCTGCACTTTACGCTCGATGGCGAGCGGATGAAGGGCGAATGGCTGCTGGTGCGGATGAAGCCGCGCAAGGGCGAAAAGCGCGAGAACTGGCTGCTGCGCAAGGTCGGCGACGACCACGCCGAGGAAGGCGACGCGCTGGTCGAACGCGAACTGACCAGCGTGCTGACCGGCCGTGCGATGGCCGAGATCGCGGCCGACAAGCGCGGCGAACATTCACTCGAAGGCAAGAAGGGTACGGCCTTCGCGAAGGAGATGGCGAAGGCGGGCGTGCACAACGCCAGCCTCCCCGGTACGGGGAGGGGGACCAGCGAAGCTGGTGGAGGGGCACGTGCAGGGATCGAGACTTCGGCTGGCCGGAGCAAGGCCGGCGCCCCTCCACCCCGCCGCTCCGCGGCGCGGTCCCCCTCCCCGAAGCGGGGAGGATCAAAGCCACCCAAATTCCGCAAGCTGCAGCTCGCCACGCTGGTCGACGCCGTGCCCACCGGCAACCGCTGGATGCACGAGATCAAGTTCGACGGCTATCGCGCGCTCGTCGCCGCCGCGGGGGCCGAGGTGCGCGTCTACACCCGCAGCGGCAAGGACTGGTCGGATAAGTTCGCCCCGCTCGCCCGCGCCGTGGCCGCGCTCGACCTGCCGCCGTGCCTGATCGACGGCGAAATCGTCGCTTACGATGCCAAGGGCAATCCCGATTTCTCCAGCCTGCAACAGGTGCTGAAGCGCGGCCACGGCGCGCAGGGCGAGGACGATGCCTTCGCTTTCCACGCCTTCGACCTGCTCGAAGTGGATGGGAAGAGCCTCGCCAGGCTGCCCAATATCGAGCGCAAGGAACGGCTCGAGGCTTTGCTGGCCGATGCCGAGCCGCCGATCCATGTCGCCGACCACGTGATCGGCGCGGGCGAGAAGCTCTACCGCGCGATGTGCGATGCGGGGCAGGAAGGGATCATCGCCAAGGCGATCGACGCGCCCTATCACGGCAGCCGCACGAAGAGCTGGGTGAAGGTCAAGTGCACCCGGCGGCAGGAGTTCGTGGTGATCGGGTGGAAGGCTTCGAAAGCGAAGGGCCGCCCGTTCGCCTCGCTCCTGCTGGCGCAGCACGAGGATGGCGCGCTCGCCTACAAGGGCAATGTCGGCACCGGGTTCAATCACGACACGATGGCCGATCTCTCCGAGAGGATGGCGAAGCTCGAGCGCAAGACGCCGCCCGCCGAGGTCGACAAGGCTTCGTCGCGCGGCGTCACTTGGCTCACGCCCAAGCTGGTCGCCGAGATCGCCTTCGCCGAGTTCACGGCGGACGGCAACGTGCGCCACGCCAGCTTCCTCGGCCTGCGCGGCGACAAGGAGGCGAGCGCCGTGACCCCCGAAAAGCCCGCAGCCGCGCCCGAGAGCGATGGCGACGACGTGGCGATCTCCAGCCGCGATCGGGTCATCTTCCCCGAAAGCGGCCAGACCAAGGGGGAACTGGCCGATTATTACGCAGCCGTCGCGCCGCTGATGCTCCCCTTCGCCGCGCAGCGCCCGATCAGCCTTGTGCGCTGTCCGCAGGGCCGGGCGAAGAAATGCTTCTTCCAGAAGCACGACAGCGGCTCGTTCGGGCCGCACGTCCACCACGTGCCGATCACGGAGAAGGGCGGCGGGACCGAGGACTACCTCTATGTCGAGGATGCCGCGGGCCTGCTCGCCTGCGTCCAGATGGGCACGATCGAGTTCCACGGCTGGGCCGCTCGCAGCGGCGACGTGGAAAAGCCCGACCGCATGATCTTCGATCTCGACCCCGACGAAGGCCTCGACTTCGGCGACGTGAAGCGAGCGGCGAGCGACATCCGCCGCAAGCTCGCCGATCTCGGCCTCGCCAGCTTCGCGATGCTGTCGGGCGGCAAGGGCGTCCATGTCGTCGTGCCGCTGGCGCCGGGGCACTCATGGGACGCGCACAAGGATTTTGCCAAGCGCTTCGCCGAGGCGCTGAGCATGGCCGAACCCGATCGCTTCGTCGCGACGATGAGCAAGGCCAAGCGCAAGGGGAAGATCTTCGTCGACTGGCTCCGCAACCAGCGCGGCAGCACCGCCGTGGTGCCCTATTCGGCGCGTGCCCGCGAAGGCGCGCCGGTCGCGGTGCCGATCGCCTGGGCCGAGCTGAAAGGCTTCGCCGACGCGCACCCGTTCTCGATCTCGGATGCCAAGAAGCTCCTCACGCGCGCCGAGGGCAAGGCGCTCGCCGGATGGGGTTTCGCCGAACAGCGCTTGCCCGACCTCTGACCACGGCATAGATTCCCCTCCGTGATCGACCGCAAACTCGCCGCCTGGCAGAGCGCCGGACTGATCGACGCGCCGACGGCCGCGGCGATCCGGTCGTGGGAAGACGCCAACGCCCGGCCGCTCGCGCTGTGGGCGGTGATCGGGATCGGCGCGCTCGCGGTCGGCCTCGGGGTGATCTCGGTCGTCGCCGCGAACTGGGAGGATATTCCCGGCCTCGCCCGCCTCGCGGTGCATTTCGCGCTGATGGCGGCGCTCGCGGCGGCGCTGTGGCTGCGCGGCGACACGCTGATGGCGCGCAGCCCGTGGCTCCACGAGGCGCTGCTGTTCGTACTCGCGATACTCGGCCTCGGCTTCCTCGGCCATCTCGGGCAGGTGTACCAGACGAGCGCGCCATTGTGGCAGCCGATGGCGCTGTGGCTGGCGCTGATGGGGCCGCTGCTGCTGCTGCGCGGCAACAGCTGGATCACCGCGCTGCTGCTGACCGGCGTGCTGATCTTCGCCTGCTGGGACTTCGCCAACCCGACCCGCCCGTTGTTCGGGTTCGAGGCCGAGCAGCGTTCGCGCTTCCTGATGGGGCTGGCGAGTGCGCTGCCCGTCCTGCTCGTGCCGCTCGGCTCGTGGCGGCTGGAAAGGAGCGCGCGGCCCGCCTTCTGGCGCCGGTTGGAGCAGCTCGGGTTCCTCTATGTGCTCGTATGTGCCTCGCTGATGGTGGTGGCGAGCGGGTTCGGCGATTTCGCAAGTGACGGCGACGGGCGCTTCCTCGCACTCGGCACGCAAGGGGCGCAGGCGGGCGTCGGCCTGTTCGCCGCCGGGCTCACCTTCGCCGCGCGGCGCGGCCCGTCCGAAACCGCCACCGCCGCCACCCTCGCCGCCGCCGCGCTCGCGCTGGTTATGGCGCATGCCGTCGATGGCAACGCGCTCGGCGCCGCGCTGCTGTTCATGGCGCTGTGGGTCGCGATCGGGCTGGCGGCGTTCCACGGCGGCTGGCGCGACGTGTTCCAGCTCGCAGTCGGCATGGTCGCATTGCGGCTGGTGATCCTCAGCTTCGAGCTTGCGAGCAACCTGCTCACCAGCGGCTTCGGGCTGATCGTCGCGGGGCTGCTGATCCTCGGCGTCGCGTGGGGCGCGGTGCATGTCTCGCGCCGCCTCGCCCCGCCGCGGGAGAGTGCGGAATGATCCGCCGTCTAGCCTCGCGCCTTGACCCGCGCACTGTGCTCGCCCTCGCTCTCGCGCTGCCGATCGCGGGGCTGGGGCTGAGCTGGGCGAGTTCGCACGCGGCGGCGCAGCGCGGTACCGAGTGGCATGTGCCGATCGCCGGCTACGACCCGCGCGACCTGCTGCGCGGCCACTACGTGATCTACCGCTACGAGTGGCCGGGGCTGGAGGGGCGCCGGACCAACCTCGCGCTCGAACCGGTGCTGTGCATCGAGGGGCAAGCTCCGCGCATCGAGCGCGTCCACCGGCCCGCGGGCAGGGACTGCGACACCTTCGTGCGTGCACGCAGCGGGTGGAACGATCCCGAAGGCGGGCTCGACCGGGGCAGGCTCTATGTCTCGCAGGCCCGCGCCGCTGAACTCCAGCGGCGCCTCGCCGACCCCGCGCTGCAGGGCGTGGTCCGCATCCGCGTGCGCGGCGACGGGCACATCACTCCGCTCGATATCGAATTCCGCCCGCGCCGCTAGGGCCGGGTCTAGAGCGGGTTGCCGTCCCGGTCGCGATAGATGTCGCGGCGGCCGACGTGGTTGGCGGGGCCGACGAGACCCTCTTCCTCCATCTTCTCGATCCACTTGGCGGCGGTGTTGTAGCCCACGCCCATCTGGCGCTGGAGCCACGAGCCGCTCGCCTTCTGGTTCTCGAACACGATCTGGCAGGCCTGGCGGTACTTGCGCTCTTCCGGATTGTCGCTCGCGGTCAGTTCGTCGTCGAAGCTGAAGCCGCCGTCCTCGGGCTCCTCGGTCACGGCGTCGATGTATTCGGGCTTGCCCTGCCCGCGCCAGTGATCGGCCACCGCCTCGACTTCCTCGTCGCTCACGAACGGGCCGTGGACGCGCACCATCGCGCCGCTGCTCGGCTTGTAGAGCATGTCGCCCTTGCCCAGCAGCTGCTCGGCGCCCTGTTCGCCCAGGATCGTGCGGCTGTCGATGCGGCTGGTGACGTGGAAGCTGATGCGGGTGGGCAGGTTCGCCTTGATGACGCCGGTGATGACGTCGACCGAGGGGCGCTGCGTCGCCATGATCAGGTGGATACCGGCGGCGCGGCTCTTCTGGCTGAGGCGCTGGATCAGCACCTCGATCTCCTTGCCGACGGTGACCATGAGGTCGGCGAGCTCGTCGACGATCAGCACGATCTGCGGCAGCGGGGCGTAGTCGAGCTGTTCCTCCTCGAACAGCTCCTCGCCCGTCTCGGGATCGAACCCGGTCTGCACCCGGCGGCCCAGCGGCTTGCCCTTGGCGATGGCGGCCTTCACGCGCTCGTTGAACGAGTTGATGTTGCGCGAATTGATGGAGCTCATCATCCGGTAGCGCCGCTCCATCTCCTCGACCGCCCATTTCAGCGCACGGACCGACTTGTGCGGCTCGGTCACCACGGGGCTGAGCAGGTGGGGGATATCGTCGTAGCTCTTGAGTTCCAGCACCTTGGGATCGATCAGGATCAGGCGGCATTCCTCGGGCGTGAAGCGGTAGAGCAGGCTCAGCAGGATGCAGTTGAGGCCCACCGACTTGCCCGATCCGGTGGTGCCCGCGACCAGCAGGTGCGGCATCGCGGCGAGATCGGCGACGATCGGTTCGCCCGCGATATCCTTGCCCAGGATCATCGGCAGGTTGCCCTTCGCGCCCGCGAAGGCCTCGCATGCGGCGAGTTCCTTGAACGCCACCGTCTGGCGGTGCGCGTTGGGCAGTTCGATGCCCATCACCGTCTTGCCCGGAATGGGCGAGACGCGGGCGCTGATCGCGCTCATGTTGCGGGCGATATCCTCGGCCAGGCCGACCACGCGGCTCGCCTTGATGCCCGGCGCTGGCTCCAGCTCGTACATCGTCACCACCGGGCCGGTGCGCACGGCGGTGATCTCGCCCTTGACGTTGAAATCGTCGAGCACGGTTTCGAGCAGGCGCGCGTTGCGCTCGAGCGCTAGCTTGTCGAGCTTCGGCCCCTTGTCGACGGCCGGCTCGGCGAGGATATCGAGGCTCGGCAGCTCGTAGGCGGCGAACATGTCGCGCTGCTTGGCCGTGGCGGGTTCGGCGCGCTTGGGCGGGGCGGAGCGCTCGGCGATTTCGGGGCTGCGACGCGCGGGCGAAGGCGTCTCGTCCGTGTCCCCGTCATCCTCGGCGCGCGGCTTGCTCGCCTGCCGCCGCTGCTTGGGCAGGAAGGGGATATCGCGCTGCGGCAGCGAAGGCGCGCGTTTCAGGAACGCGGGCAACGTCAGCAGCATGCGCCAGTCGATCGCGAACACGCGGGTGACGAGCGCGACCCCGGCAGCGAGGCACGCGAGCGCGAGGCCGAGGATCGCCCAGCCCGAGATACCTTCGGGCAGACGCCCCGCCACCGCCTCGATCGCACCGGCACCGAGCAGGCCGACGATCCCGCCGAGCGAGGCCGGAACGCTCCACCCCGGCCCGTCGAACGCCAGCGCGAGCACGGTCGAGAGGAGCACCATCGCCAGCAGCAGCAGGCCGACCGGCCGCAGCCAGTGGGTGTCGGTGTCGCGATCCTCCTCCTCCACGTCGCGCCACAGCTTGCGCGCGCCGACGTAGAGCAGCGGCAGCAGCAGCACCGCGGTGAGGCCGAACACGAACAGCACGCGCTCCGCCGTCCACGCGCCGGTCGCGCCCATCCAGTTGCCGATGTCGCTGCCCGCCGCGGCGGTGGAGAGGCTCGGGTCGGTCTGGGTGTAGCTCGCCAGCGACAGGCCGAGGAACACCATCGCAGCGATCAGCACGCCCGCGCCCGCCATCTGCACGGCACGTCGCAGGCTGCGCCGCAGGGCGGCGCGCCAGTCTGTCGTCGGCGATTTTCCCGCCGCGCGGGTGGCCATTGTTGTTCCCCTGCCGTTCCGTATCGCGCCACCATGCGCCCGGCGGGACTCCCGCGTCAAGAATCCTGCGGCGGGGCGAGTCGAGGCGACAGGTTTTTTCGTGCCAAAGTGCCAAGGCGCGAAGGGCACCATTCGTGACGGTGCGCCGGTAATTTGTTCACCCGAAGACACGAAGATGTCCTGCTTGCGGCGCAGCCGCGTTCAGGTTTCCAGCGTCGCAATTCCTGGTGCGTCACTTCGTGACGCGAAACATCTTCGTGTCTTCGTGTGAGCCCCTTCGCGCCTTGGCGCCTTGGCGCGAAACTTTACGAAAGCCCGTCGATTGCGGCCCAGCGCGGCCAGTCCAGTTCCGCCGCCCGCTCCGCGGTCATGCCGCCGAGCGCGATTACTGGCATTAGCGCGCGGGAGGCGAGCGCGCGAAATCGCATCGCGCCGAGCGTCGGCGCATCGGGGTGCGAACGGGTGGGGAAGACCGGCGAGAGCGCCACCGCATCGGCACCGATCGCGTTCGCCGCGTCGATCTCGCGCGCGTCGTGTGCGGTGGCGATCCGCCAGCGCCCCGCGCCGCCCGGCCCGATCCGCCGCGCCGGGCCGTAGAGCCCGTCCGCGCCCCACACGCGTGCCTCGCCCGCGCTGCCCGACAGCACCACGCGGTGTCCGCAGTCGCGCGCGACAGCCGCCAGATCCTCGAACCGCGCGCGGCGCGCCTTGGGGTCGAGATGGTAGTGGCGAAAGACGAAGGCCGATCCGCGCGGCAGTGCGCGCAAGACGCGATCGAGCGCGGCGTCGTTGCGCGCATCGGACAGCAGCCACAGTTGCGGGAGAGACTGACTTCGCGGCATCGGGGCGCTATAGCGCGCCGCGATGGAAAACCCAGACACTCCGCTCGAACACGTCCAGATGATGATCGCGAAAGCGTGCAAGGTGGCGCGGCGCAATCCCGGCGAGCTCACGCTGATCGCGATCAGCAAGATGCATCCCGCCGCGGCGATCGAACCGCTGCTGGCGGCGGGCCACCGCGTGTTCGGCGAGAACCGGGTGCAGGAGGCGCAGGAGAAATGGCCGCCGCTGCGCGAGGAGCATCCGGCGGTGCAGCTCCACCTCGTCGGCCGGCTGCAATCGAACAAGGCGGCGGACGCGGTCGCGCTGTTCGACTGCATCCATTCGCTCGACCGGCCGAGCCTCGTGTCGGCGCTGGGCAAGGCGATGGACAAGGCGGACAGGCGCGTGCCGTGCTTCGTGCAGGTCGACGTGGGGGAGGAGCCGCAGAAGGGCGGCTGCCCGGTGGGCGAACTGCCCGCGCTGCTCTCCGCCGCGCGCAAGGCCGACATTCCGGTCGCTGGCCTGATGTGTATCCCGCCGCTCGAGATCGAACCCGCGCCGTTCTTCGCGCTGCTCGACAAGCTGGCGCGCGACAACGGGCCAGATGACGGATCCTGGGGCCTGAGCATGGGGATGAGCGGCGACTACGAAACGGCGATCATGCTCGGCGCGACCCATGTACGCGTCGGCACGGCGCTGTTCGGGAAGCGGGATTGAAACAAAAAGGGGCGCCCGAAAGCGCCCCTTCTCTAGCCTATATTGTGCGGCGGTTCAGAACTCGCCGCGCACCGTGATGCCGTAGGTCCGCGGTTCGGCGAGGTAGGCGGAGAACGTCTGCTGCTCGGCCACGAAGGGCGTGTTGAACGCGACCTGCGTGTAGTTCTTGTTGAACAGGTTCTGCACCCAGCCTTCGATCGCGAAGCGGTCGGCGATGTTCGTCACGCCGATGCGGCCGTTGACGACGACGAAGCTGTCCTGCTCCTTGCCGTAGAGCAGGTCGGAGCCGGTGTTGTAGTCGTCGGACAGGCGCGCGTTGACGAACACCAGGCCACGCATCCCGCCCGGGCTCAGCTCGGGCGTCCACGACAGCGACGAGGTCGCGACCCATTCGGGCGCATTCGACATGTTGTCGCCCGGCAGCAGGCGCAGCGCCGGGTCGAGCGGGGTGCCGTTCTCGTTGCCGATCAGGTCGTTCTCGAAGCTCGTATCCGAATAGGTGATCCCCATCGTAATCCCGAAATCGCGCGTCGGGTTGAGCGAAGCCTCGATTTCCACGCCCTGCGCGACCACGCCGGGGGTTATGTTGTCGGGCGAGCAGGCGCCGGTAGCGGCGCTCGCGTCCTGGTCCGCGCCGTTCAGGGCGTCGGCGCAGGCGTTGATGTTCTGCACTAGGAAGACCGAGCCGTTGAACGTGTTGAGCTGGAAGTTGGAGAACTCCTGCCGGAACGCGGCGACGCTGAGGCCGAATTCGCGCGTCTGGTACTTGGCGCCGATTTCGTAGGCGTCCACCGTCTCCTCGTCGAACTGGAGATTGCCGACATTGATGGCGGCGGCGTTGAACAGCAGCGGGTTGGACAGCGCCGAACGGTCGAGGTTGAAGCCGCCCGCCTTGTAGCCGCGCGAATACGAACCGTAGAGCAGCAGGTCGTCGATCGGTTTCCAGCTCAGGATCGCGGTGCCGGTGAACTCGTCCTCGTCGCGCGAATCGCTGAGCGAGACGCCGTCGATCTCGGACGTCGAGTTGCCCTGGCACGACAGCGCGATGATGCCGCCCGCGAGCGGAGCCAGCGCCGGCACGCCGAGCAGGCCGCCGAGCAGTGCGCGGTTCTGCGGGCAGATCACGTTGTCATTGCCGAAGGTCGCGTCGAAATCCTTGGTTTCGTTGGTGTAACGAAGGCCGAGGGTCAGATCGACCGTGTCGGTGACGTGGAAGATGTTGTGCGTGAAGAGCGCGTAGTTGTTGCTCTCCTGCCGGTAGATGTCGTTCGTGCTGCCGAGGTCGTTGACCTGCGCGAGGTTGTCGAGCCCGGCGAAGATCAGCGGCGTTGCGGGGCCGAACGCGCCGGCACCGCCGTTGGCAGCGGCGAGGACCGCGCGGCCGCCCGCGCCGATGCAGCCGCTCGCCGAAGGATCGGCCAGCGCGGGGTTGATCGCGTTGACCACGCGGCACGGGGCGAAGGCGCCGTAATCGTTGCCGAACCGCAGGTTGTCGCGCACGGTCAGCTTCTCGTTGGCGTAGAAGCCGCCCACCAGCCAGTCGAGCCGGTCGTCGAACAGGCTGCCCTGCAGGCGCAGTTCCTGGGTGAAGGTCTTGAACGCGCGCGCGCCGGCGAAATCGCCCGGTTCGCGGTAGAGGATGTCGACCTGCGTGTAGTCGGTGTCGGAACCTTGCGTGTTGGAATACTCGCGATAGCCGGTGATCGAGGTCAGCCGCGCGCCGCCCAGATCCCAGTTGAGCTCGCCCGAGACGCCGTAATCCTCGGTCTCGCCTTCGTAGCTGCGGCCCGGCGACACGTAGATGTCGCGGTTGAAGGTACCCTGGTTGAGCGCGCGCGGATTCTGGCCGAGCGCGAGGATGATCGGGATGATCGGGTTCGCCGTGCTGGTCAGCCCCGGGGTGGGCGAGCCGGGATAGTCGAACTTCGCTTCTGCCGAGACCGGCGGAATGTCGTCGCTGAGGCGCGCCAGCGGCGCGAAATCGGTTTGCACGAAGGTCGCCGCGCAGCATGCCTCGTCTTTCTTCGAATAGTCGCCGACGAGCCGGAAGCTGAGCGTGTCGCTCGGTTCGAACAGCAGCTGCCCGCGCACCAGATAGCGGTCGCGATTGTTCACGTCGGTGTCGTTGACGACGTCGTTGTAGAAGCCGTCGCGCTTGAAATAGATGCCGTCGACGCGCGCGGCTACCGTCTCGCCGATCGGCGCGTTGATCCCGCCCTCGACGCGGATCGCGTCGTAGTTGCCGTAGGTGAACGCGCCGTAGCCGGAGAATTCGAACTCGGGCGGAGCGGTATAGATGTTGATCAGGCCGGCGGAGGAATTGCGCCCGCCCAGCGTGCCTTGCGGACCGCGCAGGATTTCGATCCGGTCGATCGGGCCGAGCTCGCTGAGCGCGTTGCCCGAGCGCGAGCGGTAGACGCCGTCGACGAACACCGCGACCGAGCTTTCCAGGCCGGGGTTGTCGCCCACGGTGCCGATCCCGCGGATGCGCGCCGATCCGTTCGCTTCGTTGCCGGTGGAGGACACGAGCAGCGAAGGTGCGACCTGATTCAGTTCGCGAATGTCGTTGGTGCCGGATTTCTCGAGCAGTTCGCCGGTGACCGCCGAGACCGCGACCGGCACGTCCGCCAGCGACTGCTCGCGGCCCTGCGCGGTGACGACGATGACCGTGCCGGTGTCTTCCGCCTCCGTCACGCTCGCGTCGTCGACGTCCTGCGCGAAAGCCATCTGCGGGAACAGCGCGATCCCTGCGCCTGCCAGCGCGAGTGCGCGAACGGATGCCATGCGGGTCATTTCTCTCTCCTCACCATGCCGCGACGTGTCGGATGCCGTCGTGCTTGACGCTTTCGTTAACGTGAAGTGGCGCGCGATGAAACATCGTTTTCCACCAACGGCCGAAAACGACCGTTATGTGTTGCATTCAGGCGTCTTCGAGCTCCGCCTGCCGCCGGTCGCTCGCCGCGTCGAGCAGCGCCGCCTCGATCGCCGAGAGGCGTTCCGGCGTGTCGATCTTCTCGCTCAGGAGGTCGGTGACGTAGAACGTGTCCGCCGCGCGTTCGCCGTAGGCGGTGATGTGGGCGGAGTGCACGATCAACTGGCATTCGAACAGCGCGCGCGCCAGCCGGTTGAGCAGCGCCGGGCGGTCCCGCGCGTTGACTTCGATCACGGTGAAGCGGTTGGACGCTTCGTTGTCGACGATCACGCGCGGGCGCACGTCGAACGCCTTGGCCCGGCTGCGCGGCAGCGGCCGCTTCGCCAGCCGCGGCACCAGTTCGATGCGGTTGGCCAGCGCGTCGCCGATCGCGGTTTCGATCCGCTCGAGCTGCTCGGCCTCGTGGAACGGTTGGCCGAGCGGGTCCTGCACCAGGAAATTGTCGACCGCCCATCCCGCCCGCGTGGTGTGGATGCGCGCGTCGATAATGTTCGCGCCGGCGAGGTGGATGCCGCCGGCGATGCGGTAGAACAGCCCCGGATGGTCGGCCGCGATCACGCTCACCAGCGTCGCCCCGCGCGATGGATAGACCTCGCAGTGGACGGACAGGTCGTGGTCGAGCCGCCGCGCGGCGGCGAATTGGCGCAGGTTGAGCGCCACGATGTCCTCCGGCTCGGCGATCCAGTAGGCGTCGCCCAGATCGGCGCTGTAGCGTTCGACCAGCGGCGCATCCTCGCCCAGCAGCGCACGCACCGCGTCCTTGGTGGCGGACACGCGCTCGGTTCGCCCGTGGCGCATGTGGCCGAGCCGCAGCCGCTCGTGCGCGATATCGTAGAGGTCGCCGAGCAACTGCCGCTTCCAGCTGTTCCACGTCCCCGGCCCGACCGCGCGGATGTCCACCGCGGTCAGCACCAGCAGGTGGCGCAATCGCTCGAGGCTCTGCACCTCGGCGACGAAATCCTCCACCGTCTTGGGATCGGTCAGGTCGCGCTTGAACGCGGTCGCGCTCATCAGCAGGTGCTGGCGCACCAGCCAGGCGACGAGATCGGTCTCGTCCTCGGTGAGGCCGAAGCGCGGGCACAACTCGCGCGCGACCTCCTCGCCCAGCACAGAATGGTCGCCGCCGCGCCCCTTGGCGATGTCGTGCAGCAGCACCGAGATATAGGCCGCGCGGCGCGAGGCGAGCTTGCGGATCAGGCGGGTGGAACGCGGATGATCCTCCGCCAACTCGCCCTTCTCGATCCGGTTCAGCAGCCCGATCGCGCGGATCGTGTGCTCGTCCACCGTATAATGGTGGTACATGTCGAACTGCATCTGCGCGTTGACCTTGCCGAAATCGGGCACGAAGCGGCCGAACACGCTCGCCTCGTTCATCCAGCGCAGCACCGTCTCGGGATCGTTGCGGCCGCTCAGCAGCTCGAGGAACAGCGCGTTGGCGCGCGGATCGTTGCGAATTTCGGCGGTTATCAGGCGCGAATCGCGGTCGGCCTGACGCATCGTGGCAGGCTCGATCTCCAGCCCCTCCGCCTCGGCGACCTGGAACAGCTCGATCAGGCGCACCGGATCGGCGCGGAACCAGTCGTCACCCGGTGCGCCGATCCGTCCGCCGAACACGGGGTAGCCCTTCACCATGCGCGGCCGGGTGCGGAAGCCCGCGAGCAGCCCCTTGCGCGCGCGCGCCTTGGCGAACTGCTCGTCGATATGCGCGAGGAACACGCCCGTCAGGCTGCCCACCCGCTTGGCCTGGAGGAAGTAGAACTGCATGAAGCGCTCGACTTCGCTCTTGCCCGGCCGGTCGGTGAAATTCATCCGCTCGGCGACCTGCCGCTGGAGATCGAAGGTCAGCCGATCCTCGGCCCGCCCGGTGATCATGTGCAGATGGCAGCGCACCGCGAGCATGAAGCCTTCCGCCCGGCGAAAGCCGCGGTATTCCTGCCGCGTCAGCAGGTCGACGTCGACCAGTTCGGCGGCGCTGCGCACCTTGTGGATATACTTGCCGATCCAGTAGAGCGTCTGGAGGTCGCGCAAGCCGCCCTTGCCGTCCTTGACGTTGGGCTCGACGACGTAGCGGCTGTCGCCCATGCGCTTGTGCCGCGCGTTGCGCTCTTCCAGCTTGTCGGCGACGAACTGGCGCTCGGTGCCGGTGACGACGTCGGCCCAGAAGCGCCGCCGCGCCTCTTCGTAAAGCGCTTCATCACCCCACACGTAGCGCGCCTCGAGCAGCGCGGTGCGGATGGTCACGTCTTCTTTCGCCAGACGCACCATGTCGTCGGGCGTGCGGCTCGAATGGCCGACCTTGAGGCCGAGATCCCACAGGTAGTAGAGCATCGCCTCGATCACCTGCTCGCACCACGGCGCGCGGCGGGTGGGGGTGAGGAAGGCGACGTCGACGTCGGAATGCGGCGCCATCTCCGCCCGGCCGTATCCGCCGACCGCGAGGATCGACAGGCGCTCGCCCTCCGAACGGTTGGCCACCGGATAGACATGGCCCACGACATGGTCGTGGATCAGGCGTACGAGCTGATCGACCAGGAAGGCATGCCCGGCGGCGCATTCGTGCCCGGCATGGGGCTTGGCCTCGAGCCGGCGGCGCAGTTCCTCGCGCCCCTCGGCCAGCGCCTCGCGCAGCAATTCGACGACCCCGCCGCGGGCCTTGTCGCCACGCTCGGCGGCGAGCGTGGCGATCGCTTCGGCCAGCGCGCGCCGGTCGATCACCGCGCGCTGACGGGGGATGCGGACCTGATTCAAGCCTCGAGCTGCTCCTTGGCATAGAGCGCGCGCACCGCGCGCTTGTCGATCTTCTGCGTGCCGAGCCGCGGCAACGGCGCGCCGGACTGCCAGACGAACTGCGGAATCTTGAAAGGCGCGAGACGCCCGGCGAGGAATTCCAGAAGCTCGTCCGGGCTCAGCGAACAGCCGTCCTTGCAGTAATAGACCGCCGCCGGGATTTCGCCGAACCGCTCGTCGGGCAGGCCGAAGACCGAGCATTCGGCCACCGCGTCGTGCCCGTAGATCCCCTGTTCGACCTCGATGCACGAGATGTTCTCGCCGCCGCGGATGATGATGTCCTTCTTGCGGTCGACGATGAACAGGTAGTCGTCGGCATCGAGATAGCCGAGGTCGCCGGTGCGGAAATAGCCGTCGTCGAAGAAGGCGGCCCGGGTCGATGCGTCGTCGTTCCAGTAACCGCGGAAGTTGGCGACCGAGCGGATGCAGATCTCGCCCACCGCGCCCTGCGGCTGCCGCTGGCCGTCGTCGTCGAGGATCGCGAGGTCGACCAGCGGACGGCTGGCGCGCCCGGTCGATCCGGGCTTGGCCATGTAGTTCTCGTTGAAGTTGCCGCAGCCCACGCCGTTGGTCTCGGTGAGGCCGTAGCCGAGCAGCGGGAAGCCTTCGGGAAAGGCCTCCTTGATCCTGGTGACGTGATCGACCGGGCGCGGCGCGCCGCCGGCGGCGAAGCTCTTGCACGCGGTCAGATCGAAGCTGTCGCGGTCGGGGTGGGTCGCGATCTCGTAGCTCATCAGCGGCACGCCGACGAAATAGCTGACCTTCTCCGCCTCCATCAGCCGCATCGCCTCGCGCGCGTCCCACTTGGGCATCAGCACGAGCTTGCGCGCGATCGCGTAGCTCTGGAGATAGAGCGGCACTTCGCCGGTGACGTGGAACAGCGGCACCGCGATCAGCGCGCAGGCCTGGGTGCCCGGCATGTCGCCGCGCTCGGTCAGGAGCTGCGCGGCCATCGCGCTCTGCGAGACGTAGCTCATCGTGCCGTTGACCACGCCGCGATGATCGGACCACGCACCCTTCGACTGCCCGGTCGAACCAGACGTGTAGAGGATCGTCGCGAGATCGTCCGGCCCGAGTTCGCCCAGTATGCGCATCGCAGTGTCGCCTTCGCCCCAGAGCGCGGCGAGCCCTTCGGACGGCGGCAGGTCGTGCGAAATCTCGATCACGTTCGCCGAATGGTCGGTGCCTTCGAGCCGCGCCGCGCGCTCCGCGTCGGCGAGCACCAGCGAACATTCGGCGATGCGCACGCCGTGGGCGAGTTCGTCGCCGGTCCAGAAACCGTTGAGCAGGGTGGCGCAGCCGCCGCCCATGATCACGCCCATGTAGGCGACGATCCAGTTGGCCGAATTGCGCGCGGCGATGCCGACGCGGTCGCCCTTCCGCATCCCGTGCCGGTCGGCGAGGCCTGCCGCGACGTGGCTCGCGGCGGCCCAGCACTCGCCAAAGGTGAGCCGGGTGTCGCCGTCGACGAGGAAGACGAGATCCTTATGCTCGTTGCAGAAGTGGGCGAAATAGTGCGCGAGGCTGGGGGGAGCGTTCCTGAATGCCGGCAGCGGCTGCCCGAAACTTTCAACCGGCGCTGTCTCGAACGGCATGCCGGGCCCGGTCAGCTCGTCCATGATTCGCTCGAGATCGTTGTCCAATTCGCTCGGCATTCGTCGTGTCTCCTCTCGCCTTGCCGTTACGTCTCGGCGGAGATAATCGCGCCGACTGCCCGAACGCGGGGTTTCGCCCCGTCTCGCTCTATGCCAAAAGCCGCGCGAAAATCCCGCGCGGCGGGGTGAAACGATAGGGGGTTCGCGTTTTGCTGTCACTACTCGCAGGCGCGGCTGCCGAGCCGATCCAGTGGGCCCAGCTCGGCCTGACGCCCGGGATCGATCTCGGCTTTTTCACCTTGCGCTGGTATTCGCTCGCCTATCTCGCGGGGATCGTGCTGGGCTACTGGCATCTGTCGCGAATGATCAGGGCCCCCGGCGCGCCGATGGCGCAGCGCCATGCGGACGACCTGTTCTTCTACTGCACGCTGGGCATCATCATTGGCGGACGGATCGGCTATGCCACGTTCTACGAGCCGTCGCTGTGGACCAGCCTGCGGTTCTTCCAGCTGTGGACCGGCGGGATGAGCTTCCATGGCGGGGTCGCGGGCGTGCTCGTGGCGATCGGGTTCGTCTCGTGGCGCGGCCAGCTCAGCTTCCTGCGCGTGGCGGACTACATCGCGGTCAACGTGCCGTTCGGAATGATGTTCGGGCGGCTCGCGAACTTCGTCAACGGCGAGCTGTGGGGCCGCCCGACCGACGTGCCGTGGGCGATGGTGTTCCCCGGCGCCGGCCCGCTGCCGCGCCATCCCTCGCAGCTGTACGAGGCGGCGCTGGAAGGCGCGCTGCTGGTGCTCGTGCTGCTGTTTCTGTTCTGGCGCACCCGCGCGCGCTATCGTCCCGGGCTGCTGGTCGGCGTGTTCACCGCGGGCATCGCGCTGGGCCGCTTCACGGTCGAATTCTTCCGCGAGCCCGACGCGCAGCTGGCCGAGTTCGCGGCGGAAACCGGCCTCTCGATGGGCCAGTGGCTCACCATTCCGCTGATCGTGCTAGGCATCGCGGTGACGGTGCGCGCGTTGATGAAGCCGCCGCTGGCGAGTGGCAAGGGCGCGCCCGCCCCGGCATGAACGGAGAGGCAGAGCCCGATCCCGATACCAATCTGGGCGCGGTCTTCCGCCGGCTGATTCGCAACACCGGCCCGATCAGCCTCGCGCAGTTCATGGGCGAGAGCAATGCGCGCTATTACTCCAGCCGCGATCCGATCGGGCGCGGTGGCGATTTCGTGACCGCGCCCGAGATCAGCCAGATGTTCGGCGAACTGATCGGGCTGTGGCTGGCCGACGTGTGGATTCGCGCCGGTCGCGAGGAGCCGGTGCTCTACGTCGAACTCGGCCCGGGTCGCGGCACGCTGGCGAAGGACGCGCTGCGCGCCGGCGCCCGCTACGGCTTCGCGCCCGAGGTGCATTTCGTCGAAGCGTCGCAGGCGCTGCGCGAAGTGCAGGAACAGGCGGTGCCGGGCGCGACGTGGCACAGCGACCTCTCCACCGTGCCGCAGGACGCGCCGCTGCTGCTCGTCGCCAACGAATTCCTCGACGCGCTGCCGGTGCGCCAGCTGGTGCGCGCGGCGGAGGGCTGGCGCGAGCGGATGGTGGCGCTGGCGGGCGAGGAATTCGTGTTCGCCGCCGGGCGCCAGCCGATGGACGCGGCGGTGCCGGACGAATGGCGCGATGCGCCGCAGGGCACGCTGCTCGAAACGAGCCCCGGCGCGGCGGCGGTCGCCTACGAGATCGCCGGGCGGCTGGCCGATCAGGGCGGGGCCGCGCTGGTGATCGACTACGGTAGCGCCGAACTGCGCCCTGGCTCGACGCTGCAGGCGGTGCGCGCGCACGAAAAGGTCGATCCCTTCGCCGCGCCGGGCGAGGCGGATCTGACCGCGCACGTCGATTTCGCCACGCTGGCCAAGATCGCGCAGGCGCGCGGCGTCCGCCACCTCGGCACGGTGGGGCAGGGGCGCTGGCTGCAGGCGCTCGGCATCGACGCGCGCGCCGAAGCGCTGGCGAAGCGCGCGCCGCACTACGCGCAGGAGATCGAGGCCGCCCGCCACCGCCTCGTCGCCGACGACCAGATGGGCACGCTGTTCAAGGTCGCCGCCCTCGCCGCGCCCGGTTGGCCCGACGGTGTGGGGTTCGAAGAGGCCTAGAGCGCCAGCTTCTCGGCCAGTTCCCGCGCCGCCTGCGTGGGACTGCGCTTGTCATCGGCGCGGTCGACCGAGAGGTTCGCCTCGCGCATCGTCTCGACGTCGATCGCGCCGACGAGCGGTTCGAGCGTCGCCATCAGGCGCGCATCGCCCGCGCGGTCGGGGGCGATCAGCACCAGCGCGTCGTAGGCGGGAAATGCGCCCTCGACATCCTCCAGCACCAGCAGGTTGTCCGCCGCGATCCGGCCGTCGGACGTATAGGCGCCGATCACGTCCGCGCCGCCCGATCGCAGGGCGTTGTACATGAAGGTGGGGGTGAAGGTGCGCTGGCGGGCGAACTGGAGATCGTAGGCGCGCTGTGCTGCCAGCCATTCGGGACGGCGGAAGAATTCGGGGTCGCCGCCGATCGTCAGGCGGGGGGCGACGCGCGCCAGATCGTCCAATCCGCGCACGCCCAGCGCGGCGGCGCGGTCGCGGCGCATGGCGAGGGCATAGGCGTTCTCGAAGCCCAGCCGCCCGAGCACGCGGGTGCCGCTGGTCTCGTCCTCCCACGCGACCACCGCGCGATAGGTCTGCTCGCGCCCGGGATTGCCTTCGCGGCCCATCTCGTTGGTCCAGATCGTGCCGGTGTAATCGATCGCGATGTCGATCGCGCCGGTGGTGACTGCATCGTGGACCACCGCCGAGCCGAGCCCGTCGCGATATTCGACCGCATAGCCCGCGTCTTCCAGCCGCTGCCCGATCAGGCGGGCGAGGATGTATTGTTCCGAAAAGCTCTTCGCCCCGATCACCACGCGGTCCTCGCGCGATCCGAAATCGAACTGCGACACGGCCGCCGCGAGGATGCCGAGCGCGGCGAGCCCAGCGCCGCTCCACACGAGCACCTTGCGCCGGCTCGCGAACCCGCGCTCGATTGCGCCCAGCAGCATGTCGGCCACCAGCGCCAGCCCGGCGCTGGCGATGCACCCGGCCAGCACCAGCGCCCAGTTCTGCGTCTGCAATCCGGCGAAGATCGGATCGCCCAGGCTCTCCTGCCCGATCGTGGTGGACAGCGTCGCCGCGCCGATCGTCCACACCGCTGCGGTGCGCACGCCCGCCATCACGTAAGGCGCGGCGAGCGGCGCCTCGACCAGCCGCAGCTTCTGCCATCCGGTCATGCCCACGCCGTCCGCCGCCTCGAGCACGCCGGGCTCCATGTGCTCGCGCGCGGTGACCGCGTTGCGCAGGATCGGCAGCAATGCATAGAGCGCGAGCGCGAGCAGCGAGGGCAGGAAGCCGAGCGTCGGCAGACCCTCGCCGAACACCGCGCGCAGGCTCAGGAGGATCGGGAAGAACAGCGCCAGCAAAGCGAGTGCGGGGATCGTCTGCACCAAGCTGGCGAAGCCGAGCGCGATCCGCGCCACCGGCGGCGAGCGGCTGGCCCAGACCGCCAGCGGCAGCGCCACCGCGATCCCCAGCGCGATCGCCGCCGAGGCGAGCAGGACATGCGCGGCGAGCTTGTCGCCGAGCCCGAGCAGGATGGAGAGGATATCGCTCATCCCTCCAGCTCCGCGATCGCCTCGGCCTGGTCGCGCGGCACCGCGACGAGCGCCTGCGCCTCCGCCCCGCCCGCACCCGCCAGCAACGCGCGCGGCGTTTCGTCGGCAACGATGCGTCCGGCGGACATTACCAGCACGCGCTCGGCCAGCAGCAAGGCCTCGGCCATGTCGTGCGTCACCATCACCGTGGTCAGGCCGAGCCGGTCGTGCAATTCGCGCACCCGGCGGCCCAGCGCGTCGCGCGTGACCGGATCGAGCGCGCCGAACGGCTCGTCCATCAGCAGCAGTTGCGGATCCCCCGCCAGCGCGCGCGCCACGCCGACCCGCTGGCGCTGGCCGCCCGAAAGCTCGCTCGGCATCCGGCGCGCGTGATCGGATTCGAGTTCGACCAGTTCGAGCAGTTCGGCCACGCGCTCCTGCCCGATCGGGTTTCCGGCTAGCTTCGGGCCGAGCGCGATGTTTTCTCCGACCGTCATGTGCGGGAACAGCCCGATCGACTGGAACACGTAGCCGATCCGCCGCCGCAGCGCGGGCGCAGGGCCATCGCGCACGTCGGACCCGGCGAACAGGATCGTGCCCGCGTCGGGCTCTATCAGCCGGTTGATGGTCTTGAGCAGGGTCGACTTGCCCGAACCCGACGCGCCGACCAGCGCGACGAAGCTGCCGCGCGGCACGGCGAGATCGACCCCGCCCAGCGCATGGGTTTCACCGAAACGCTTGGCGATGCCGGTCAGGCGGAGCTGGTCGTCGGAAGCGGCGGCCATCAGGCTACCCTAGGGGCAGCGGCGGGCGAACGGAAGGTCAGCTTGCCAGCGTGTCCCGCGGCAGGCCGATCGTTACCGCGAGGCCACCCTTGCGCCAGTCCCGCGCGATCGTGCCGTCGAGCTGCGAGGTCACGCTCATGTCGATCAGGCGGGTGCCGAAGCCGCGGGTGCGCTGGCCCGGATCGGGCTCTACGGGCTCGGGGCCTCCGCGCTCGGTCCATTCCAGCACCACGCCATCGCCGTGCTCCTCGCGCAGAGCGATGTCGATCGCGCCGCTGTCAGTGGAGAGCGCGCCGTACTTGACCGAATTGGTCGCCAGTTCGTGCAGCACCAGCGCGAGCGGGGTCGCCGCCCGCGCGCCGACCGGCGCGGTCTCGCCTTGGACCGTCAGCCGCCCGTCTTCGCCGGTGAACGGTTCGAGCACCGCGCGCACCAACCCGCGCAATTCGCTCGCGCCGCCGGTCGGCCGGATGAAATCCTGCGCCTTGCCGAGCGCGCTGATCGTGCCGACCAGATCCTCGCCGAATTCGCGCAGTTCCTCGCGCCCCCGGGTGCGGACCGAAACGAGGCCTGAAATCAGCGCGAACACGTTCTTGATCCGGTGCGCCAGTTCATGCGCGAGGGTATCGTTGGTGTCGGCCTGCCGCCGCCGCTCGTCGATATCGGTCAGCGTGCCGTACCAGCGCACCACCGCGCCGCTCTCGTCCTTCACCGGCAGCGCGCGCGAGAGGGTCCAGCGCCATCCGCCGTCGGACTGGCGCAGGCGATATTCGTTCTCGTAAGCCTCGCCGCGGGCAAGCGAGTTCGTCCAGTTGCCGAACGTCTGTTCGTGGTCCTCGTCGTGGATGAACGGGCGCCAGTCGTCGGCCTCGATCGGCGGCTTGCCGCCGGTGATCGCCTGCCAGCGCCCGTTGAAATAGTCGAACCTGCCTTTGCCGTCGGCCGACCAGATGATGTCGGGCAGCCAGTCGCCCAGCGTGCGGAATTCCGATGCGCGGCGCGCGAGTTCCGCTTCGTTCTCGCGCGTTTCCCGCCGGCCCTGGATGCGACGCTTGGCCGCCTGCGCAAGCACCGCGAGGCCCTGCTGCTGGAACTCGGTCAGTCCGCCCGGCCGGGCCACGGTGTGGATCACGCACAGCGCCCCGATCGGCGCGCCTTCGGCCGAGATCAGCGGCGCGCCGGCATAGAACCGCAGCCCGAAGTCGCCGGTGACCAGTTCGAATTCGGCGAAGCGCGGATCGCGCGTCGCGTCGGGCACGATCAACAGGCCGCTACCCATCATCGCGTAGGCGCAGAAACTGGTCGAGCGCGGGGTGCCATCGACCTCGACCCCGGTGCTGCCGAGAAACCGCTGACGCTCGGATTCGACCAGAGTGACCAGCGAAACCGGCACATCGCACAGTTGCGCAGCGAAGCGGGTGATGGCGGTCAGTTCGGGATCGTCCGCCAGCGAGTCGAGACCGTGTGCGGCGATTATCTTGGCGCGTTCGCTCTCGCCGCAGAATGCGGGCGCAGGCGGCGTGTTGCCCGGCCAGAGAGTAGATTCGCGCAATTTCATCCCGATCCATCGCCTGCATACAGGAAAGCAGCGGAATTCCAAAGGCTTTCCAGCGCGAACTTAACATGGGCCCCGGCCGCGTCAGGCAGCGGTTTGCCGCCGCGCGAGCGCTCGGCTATGCGCGTTGCCGCCAACAGGAGTTACCATGCGCGCCACCCCCGATTTCGATTTCCAGCTCGGCGAAACCGCCACGATGATCCGCGAGAGCGCCGCGCGCTTCGCCGACGAGCAGATCGCCCCGCTGGCCGAGCAGGCGGACCGCGAGGACCGCTTCCCGGTGGAGCTGTGGCCTAAGATGGGCGAGCTCGGCCTCCACGGCATCACGGTGGAGGAGGAATTCGGCGGTCTCGGCCTCGGCTATCTCGAACACGTGATCGCGGTGGAGGAAGTGAGCCGCGCGAGCGCCAGCGTGGGCCTCAGCTACGGCGCACACTCGAACCTGTGCGTCAACCAGATCCGCCGCTGGGGCAACGACGAGCAGAAGGCGAAATATCTGCCGAAGCTGATTTCGGGCGAACACGTGGGATCGCTCGCGATGTCGGAAGCGCAGGCCGGCTCCGACGTGGTCTCGATGAAGCTCAAGGCCGATGCGGTGCAGGGCGGTTTCGTGCTCAACGGCACCAAGTTCTGGATCACCAACGCCACCCATGCCGACACGCTGGTGGTCTATGCCAAGACCGGCGAAGGTTCGAAGGGGATTACCGCCTTCCTGATCGAGAAGGACATGCCCGGCTTTTCGATCGGGCAGAAGATCGACAAGATGGGCATGCGCGGCAGCCCCACCGCCGAACTCGTGTTCGACGATTGCGAGGTGCCCGAAGAAAACGTGATGGGCCCGCTGCACGGCGGGGTCGGTGTGCTGATGAGCGGGCTGGACTACGAGCGCGTGGTGCTCGCCGGCTTGCAGCTCGGGATCATGCAGGCGTGCCTCGACACCGTCATCCCCTACGTCCGCGAGCGCAAGCAGTTCGGCAAACCCATCGGCGCGTTCCAGCTGATCCAGGCCAAGGTCGCCGACATGTACGTCGCGCTGCAATCGGCGCGGGCCTACACCTACGCGGTGGCGAAAAGTTGCGATGCGGGCCAGACCACCCGCTTCGACGCCGCCGGCGCGATCCTGCTGGCGAGCGAGAACGCCTTCCGCGTCGCGGGCGAGGCGGTCCAGGCGCTGGGCGGCGCGGGCTATACGAAAGACTGGCCGGTCGAACGCTACCTGCGCGATGCCAAGCTGCTCGACATCGGCGCGGGCACCAACGAAATCCGCCGCATGCTGATCGGCCGCGAACTGATCGGGGCGGCGGGTTGAACGATCCTGTGCGAAGCGATGGCGGCAATGCTGTCGCACGCGCAGGGTCGATTCCTTTGGCCGTGAAAATCGTGTGGTCGATCGGTTTCTTGGTCGGCACCGCCTCCCACGCGCTCGACATCGCAACCTTCGGCTGGCTGCCCTATGATTTCATGCCGCTCGGCTTCAATGTTTACTGGACCAGCCTTGTCGTCCTCGATCCGTTGGCAGCGCTGCTGATCTGGACGAAGCCGGGCTGGGCGTTATGGCTCGGCTGCCTCATCATGGCGTCGGATGTACTCGTCAACACGTGGACCGTGTTCGGTGCGGGATTCTTCGAGATACTGCCAAGTCTCGGCTTTCAGACGATCTTTGCCGCCTTTGTCTTTTACGTCGCGATCCGCCACAAGCCGTCGCGCCACTCCAGACCGGACCTTCGATGACCGCACCCACCCTCACCACCAAGCTCGACCCCGAGAGCCCCGAGGCCAAGGCGCGGTTCGCGCACAACAAAGCGCTCGCCGACGATCTGCGCGCCAAGGTCGCCGAGGCGGCGCTGGGCGGGGCGGCGCGGCATCGCGAGCGGCATGTCAGCCGCGGCAAGCTGCTCCCGCGAGAGCGGGTGGAGCGGCTGCTCGATCCGGGCTCGCCGTTCCTCGAAATCGGACAGCTCGCGGCGAACGGGATGTATGAAGGCGACGTCAACGGCGCTTCGATGATCGCGGGCGTGGGCCGTGTCTCGGGACGGCAAGTGATGATCGCGTGCAACGATCCCACCGTGAAGGGTGGCTCGTACTACCCGATGACGGTCAAGAAACACCTGCGCGCGCAGGAAATCGCACAGGAAAACCGCCTGCCGTGCATCTATCTCGTCGATAGCGGCGGAGCGAACCTGCCCTACCAGGCCGAGGTCTTCCCCGACCGCGAGCATTTCGGGCGCATCTTCTTCAATCAAGCCAACATGTCCGCGCTCGGCATCCCGCAGATCGCCTGCGTGATGGGATCGTGCACCGCGGGCGGCGCCTACGTGCCCGCCATGTCCGACGAGACGGTGATCGTGCGCGAGCAGGGCACGATCTTCCTCGCCGGGCCGCCGCTGGTGAAGGCCGCGACGGGCGAGGAGATTTCGGCCGAGGACCTCGGCGGCGGCGACCTCCACGCCAGGAAGTCGGGCGTGGTCGACCACCTCGCCGAGAACGACGAGCACGCGCTGACCATCGTGCGCGACATCGTCAGCCATCTCGGCGCGAACACCGGCGCAGCGAAGGACGTGGCGCTGCGCGACCCGCTCCCGCCGAAGTTCGACGCCGAAGATCTCTACGCCCTCATCCCCGACGACGTGCGCGCGCCTTACGACGTGCATGAAGTCATCGCCCGCATCGTCGACGGCAGCGAGTTCCACGAATTCAAGCCGCTCTATGGCTCCACCCTCGTCTGCGGCTTCGCGCACATCCACGGCATGCCGGTGGCGATCCTCGCCAACAACGGGGTGCTGTTTTCCGAAAGCGCGCAGAAGGGGGCGCATTTCATCGAGCTCGCCTGCCAGCGGCGGATTCCGCTGCTGTTCCTGCAGAACATCTCGGGCTTCATGGTCGGCGGCAAGTACGAAGCGGAAGGCATCGCCAAGCACGGCGCCAAGCTGGTGACCACGGTCGCCACCGCCACCGTGCCCAAGGTCACCGTGGTGATCGGCGGCAGCTTCGGCGCAGGCAACTACGGCATGTGCGGACGCGCCTATTCCCCGCGCTTCCTGTTCACCTGGCCCAACGCGCGCATTTCGGTGATGGGCGGCGAACAGGCGGCATCGGTGCTCGCCACCGTCCACCGCGACGCCGACAGCTGGACGGCGGAACAGGCCGAGGAATTCAAGGCCCCGATCCGCCAGAAGTACGAGGACGAGGGCAACCCCTACTACGCCACCGCGCGCCTGTGGGACGACGGGGTGATCGACCCCGTGCAGACGCGCGACGTGCTCGGGCTCGCTTTCGCCGCCGCGCTGGAGGCCCCGATCGCCGAACGGCCCGCGTTCGGCGTGTTCCGGATGTGAGCCGGGACCGGCGCGAAACTCCGCTCCGGCCCATGCATTGAACCGGCGAACCTGCCAACAGGAGGACCAACCCCGATGACCCCGACCGCCCGCCTCGTTCTCGCCGCTCCGCTCGCGCTGGCGTTGTCCGCATGCGGCGAGACCACCGACGTCGACGATGTCATCGTCGAGCCCGCCGGTATCGCGACGCCGGCCGACGTGACGCTGCCGAAGGTCGACGGCGAATATCCCGAGGTTCCGATCGATGCCCGGACCACGGTGGACTACGCCGGCGACTACGAGCTGCGCGGCGCCGACGACAAGGTCAGCCGGATCACGCTGCGCGCCGACGACACCTACACCTGGAGCGCGGCGGACGGCACACGGATCGACGGCGTCTTCGCCTGGGCCCCTGATGGCGACCGCATCCTGATCGAGCGCGACGGCGAGGTTCAGGCCTATGCGGTGGCCGAGAACGTGCTCTACCGCCTGCCGTCGGCCACCGCCCCGGCGAACGGCGAGCGCAGCGAGGAAACCACCTGGCGCCGCAGCGGATCGCCCGATACCGATGACACCGCCGACGCCGATGCCTCCGACGAGGCTCCCGCCGCGCCCCGGGAATCGCGCCCGCGCGAAAATTCGCCCGCCGCGGGCCTTTAATCGCGCCGCCCCGGTCGCTAGGTTGTGCGAAATCGAGCGGATGGACGGACCGGTGGACATGATCTCGCCCAGCCAGGCTGACAGCGAACGCGCGCGGCTCGTGGAGTTGGCGATGCGCGCTATCGGGCGCACCGGAGAGAATGTCACCCGCACCGCGCTCGCCACCGAAGCGCGCCTGCCGCGCGCCCGGATCGACGCTCTCTTTCCATCGGAAGACGAGCTGTTCGATGCGATCCTCGAACAGTGGTACGCGCCCGCCATTGCGATCATGGAGGAGGCGGTCGCCTCCGACTTGCCGATCCGGCGCAAGTTCTACGAATTCTTCGCCCGCCGCTTCCTGCGCGAGCGCGCGCGCTACCGCGAAGACCCCGCGGCATTCGCGGTCTATTGCGAGATCGGCAGCGACAAGATCGAGAACGTGCGCGGCTATATCGACCTGGCCGATCACTATCTCAGCGAACTGATCGCGCAGGCGCAGGAAGACGGCTATTTCGCCGGGCTCGGGATCAACCGCGCGCTCTCGCTGATCAACCAGATGGTCGCGTGCTACACCTCGCCCTACATGATGCTCATAATCGAGGAGCGACTGGCCGAGGACAAGTTGGCGGCGATCATCGACACGCTGTTCGACGGGCTTCGCGCCGAAGCGCGCGGCGCCGCGCCGGTGGTGGGCCTCAGGATCGCCTGAGGCGGACTCTCAGCGCGCGGTGAGGTCGGTTATCCGCCCTGTCGCGGGCAATTGCCGCATCTCCGTCGCGCGCAGATAGCTCTCCATCGCATCGAGGTCGGTCGGTCCGGTCGCGGCCTCGGCCCCGTCGGCGAACACGGTGAAAGTGTCTCCGCCCGCGGCGAGGAAGCTGTTCATCGTCACCCGGTAATTCGCCGCCGGATCGATCGGCGCGCCGTCGAGCGTGGCGGAAACGACACGGTTGCCCGAAGGCCGCCCCATGTCGTAGCGCAGCGCGAAACCTTCGGAGGCGGAAAAGGTCTGCACGAAGCCGTCGTCGTCGAACTGCTGTTCGAGCAGCGCGAGCAGTTGCGCACCGGTGAACGTCTTGGTCATCAGCGTGTTGCCGAAAGGCTGGGCGGCGTAGATGTCGCCGAAGGTGACCGTGCCGTCCTCGCCCGGCAGGATCGCGGCGCGCACGCCCGAATTGTTCATGAACGCGATCTGCGCGCCCGCCTCGCGCGTGGCGAAGAGCTGCGCGTCGGCGATCAGATTGCCGAGCTGCGTCTCCTCGGTCGCCGGGCCGGGATCGGGCGCGGGGCCGGAGATCTTGCCGACCGGGCGCGATTCGGCTTCGTGCGCCGCGGCGGCATAGCGCGCCACGTAGTCGGCGATCGCCGCGTCGGGGGTAAATGCCGCGAACGCCGGGTCGGCCGCCTCGCCGCCGGGCGCGGGCGCGTTCTGCACCACCACGTTGCGCGCGGTCACGGCGGTGACCTCGTTCGCCGCCGGATCGATCGTCAGCGCGATATCCGTCAGCAGCGCGCCGCCGTAGCCCGCGCTCGACACCGTGAAGGTGCGGGCCGGATCGACGGTCGAGAAATCGCAGACGTAGGTGCGGTGCGTGTGGCCCGAGATCACGAGATCGACCCGCGGGTCGAGCCGTTCGAGCACCGCGCGCAGCGCCCCCGCGACCGCGCCGCAGCCGGAATAGGGCGTGCCCGGCTCGGGGCTGAGGCCCTGGTGGATCGCGACCACGATCGCGTCGGCGCCCTCGCGCTCCAGTTCGGGGATCAGCGCGTTGATCGCGTCGGCCTCGTCGCCGAAGGTCAGCCCCTCCACTCCGCTCGGCGTCACTAGCGTGGGCGTGTCCTTCAGCGTCAGCCCGATCACGCCCACCGCCACCGCGCGCTCGCCGCTGCCGAAGCGGCGGATGGCGTGGCCGGGAAACAGCGTGCCGCCTCCGGTCATCACGTTGGCGGCGAGGAATGCGAAGTCCGCTCCGCCGAAGTCCGGCTCTACCGCGCAAGGATCGCGCAGGCCGAACTTCTCGCAGCCGCCTTCCTGCATTCGCTTGAGTTCGCGCCAGCCGCGATCGAATTCATGGTTGCCGACGGCGTTGAAATCGAGCCCGAGCCGATTCATCGCCCCGATCGTCGGCTCGTCGAGAAACAGCGAGGACACCAGCGGGCTGCCGCCGATGAGATCACCGGCCGCGATCACCAGCGAATGGTCTCCGCCGTTGCGATGCTCGGCCACTGCGCTGGCGAGATAAGCCGCACCACCGGCGCGCACCGCGTGTTCCGCGCCGTTCTCGCTGGTCAGTTCGACCGGCTTCGCCAGCGGCTCAAGGTTGCCATGAAAGTCGTTGAGGCCGACGATCTTGACCGTGACCGGCGTGGCGGAAGGCGTGTCGCGCACCGTGGTACAGGCGCCGAGCGCCAAGGCGGCGGCGAGCGGGAGGAGCTTGGCGAGGGTCATGCGGGCAGCTCTGGCTGATGCGGATGGCAGGATCATGACGATGCCGTGGCGGTATCGCGCGTGCGGCTCAACCTGAAATCGTTCGATGGCGAGCGTGCCGCCGTCCGCTCCGCGTCTCCGCGTGACCAAAATCTGTCATCTGACCGTCGTATCGGATGCGGCACCCGATTCGACAGGAGCCACCCACAGATGCGCCGCACCACCGCCGCGTTCGCCTTCGTCCTTACCGTTCCGTTCGCGCTCGCTGCCTGCAGCGAGAAGCCCGAACGCGAGGGGGCCGACGATTTCGCCGCCCGTGTCAACGGCGGCGGCGATGCCGAGATGCCCGCGCCGCGAGGGCCCCAGGCCGATGGACCGCGCGACCCGTCGCTCCCGCGCGTCGCGGCCAACGGGCGCAAGGCGCTCGATCAGGCCGCCGCCTATACCCGGCCCAATGCCGACGGCACGGCCGACAGCCTCGCGATCCGGCAGGACGGCACGTTCACGCTGGTCGAGGCCGGGCGCACGACCACGGGCGCGTGGCAATGGCTGCCCGACGGCAAGCGCCTGCGGCTCGAGGGCGTGGTCCAGCAGCCGGTCGTGCTCGTCGCCGACGGCGCACTCTACCGCATGCAGAACGAGCGCGTGCCGTTCGACGACGTCACACCCGAGCGCACCTATCGCCTCGGCGCGGGCGAGCAGTAACGCTCAGATGTCGAGGTTCGCCACGTTCAGGGCGTTGTCCTGGATGAACTCGCGGCGCGGTTCGACCACGTCGCCCATCAGGCGGGTGAAGATTTCGTCGGTCACGTCCGCGTCCTCGACCTTGACCTGCAGCAGCACGCGGTTGTCGGGGTCGAGCGTCGTTTCCCACAACTGCTCGGCGTTCATCTCGCCCAGTCCCTTGTAGCGCGCGATCGACAGGCCCTTGCGCCCGGCGGCGAGCACCGTGTCGAGCAGTTCGGTCGGCCGGGTGATCGCGGCGTCGGGCGAGACCACGATCTCCGCTTCCTCGCCCTCGGCGCCGCTTTCGGGGGCTTCGGCTTCGCTGCCGAGGCGCGCCAATCGCGCGGGACGGGCGTAGACCTCGGCATTGTCGCTCGCGAGGCGATGCAGCTTGCGGGCCTCGGCGCTGGTCAGGAACGGCGCTTCGATATCGTGTACGTCGGTCACGCCGCGCCACAGCCGCTCAAAGCGCACGCTGCCATCGGCGCGCAGTTCGGCGCTCCAGCGCGCCTCGTCATCCGCCATGCCGAGCCGTTGCGCGGCGAGATCGAGCGCCTGCGCGCGGGTCGCGGCGTCGAGCTCGGGATCGAGCGCGCCCGACAGCGCCATCTGCTCGATGATCGCGGGATCGTACTTGCGCGGGACGAAGGCGATCAGGTTGCGCAGGCGCAGCCCGTGTTCGACCAGCGCGCGCAGGTCGGCGTCGCCGCGCGCACCTTCGGCGGTTTCGAGCACGCGGTTCTGCAGCCCGGCATCGACGAGGTAGCGGTCGAGCGCGCCCTGATCCTTGAGGTAGACCTCGCTGCGGCCCTTGCTGACCTTGAACAGCGGCGGCTGGGCGATGAACAGGTGCCCGGCCTTGACGATCTCGGGCATCTGGCGGTGGAAGAAGGTGAGCAGCAGGGTGCGGATATGCGCGCCGTCGACGTCGGCGTCGGTCATGATCACGATCTTGTGATAGCGCAGCTTCTCAAGGTTGAAATCGTCGCGGATGCCGGTGCCCATCGCCTGGATCAGCGTGCCGACTTCCTTCGATCCGATGATCCGGTCGAAGCGCGCGCGCTCGACGTTGAGGATCTTGCCCTTGAGCGGCAGGATCGCCTGCGTCTTGCGGTCGCGGCCCTGCTTGGCGCTGCCACCGGCCGAATCACCCTCGACCAGGAACAGCTCGCTCTGCGCCGGGTCGCGTTCCTGGCAGTCGGCCAGCTTGCCGGGCAGGCTGGCGACGCTCATCGCGCCCTTGCGGCTCATCTCGCGCGCCTTGCGCGCCGCTTCGCGCGCGGCGGCGGCGTCGACGATCTTCTGGATCACTTCGGCGGCGAGCTTGGGGTTCTCCTCCAGCCACTCGGTCATCTTGTCACCCATCAGCGATTCGAGCGGCTGGCGGACTTCGGAGCTGACCAGCTTGTCCTTGGTCTGGCTGGAGAACTTGGGATCGGGCAGCTTGACCGAGACGATCGCGGTCAGCCCCTCGCGCATGTCCTCGCCCGAAAGCTGGACTTTTTCCTTCTTCATCAGCCCCGAGGCGCTGGCGTAGTTGTTGAGCGTCCGGGTCAGCGCGGCGCGGAACGCGGCGAGGTGGGTGCCGCCGTCGCGCTGGGGGATGTTGTTGGTGAACGTCAGCACGTTCTCGTAATAGGAATCGTTCCATTCGAGCGCGACGTCGATGCCGATCCCGTCCTTTTCCGCGCTGATCGCGATCGGTTCGGGCAGGATCGCCTGCTTGTTACGGTCGAGATACTTCACGAACGCGCCGATCCCGCCCTCGTAGAACAGGTCGTGCTCCAGCGGCTCTTCGTGCCGCCGGTCGCGCAGCAGGATGCGCACGCCCGAATTGAGGAAGGCCAGCTCGCGGTAGCGGTGCTCGAGCTTCTCGAAATCGAACTCGGTGACGTTCTTGAAGGTGTCCTCGGACGCCTTGAAGGTCACCCGGGTGCCCTTCTTGAAACCGTTCTCGTCGGCGTTGCCTTCGACTTTTGGGGCATCGCCCTTCACTTCGAGCGGAGCGACCGAATCGCCGCCTTCGAAGCGCATCCAGTGTTCCTTGCCGTCGCGCCAGACGGTCAACTCGAGCCATTCGGACAGCGCGTTGACCACCGAGACGCCGACGCCGTGCAGGCCGCCCGACACCTTATAAGCGTTGTCGTTGCTGGTGTTCTCGAACTTCCCGCCCGCGTGGAGCTGGGTCATGATGACCTCGGCCGCCGAAACGCCCTCTTCCTTGTGCATGTCCACTGGAATGCCGCGGCCGTTGTCCTCGACCGAAACCGAGCCGTCGGCGTTCAATTCGATCAGCACCAGGTCGCAATGCCCGGCGAGCGCTTCGTCGATCGCGTTGTCGGACACCTCGAACACCATGTGGTGCAGGCCCGAACCGTCGTCGGTGTCGCCGATGTACATGCCGGGGCGCTTGCGCACCGCGTCGAGGCCCTTGAGGACCTTGATCGAATCGGCGCCGTAGAGGTTGATCTTCGCCGTGTCGGGCGGGGTGTTTCCGGTGGTCTCGTCCATGCCCATCATATAGGGATTCGCCCGGCGAATGCGAAGGAAAACGCCCGCCTCGCGCCGCTCTTTTCCCCAGCCGCAGAAGGCCGGCAACCCGAAGCGCCGTCGTGCGTTCCGATCGCATGGCGATGACGTTGCTGGTCGTACTGGTGGTCTCGGGCGCGCTGATAGCGGGCGCGGCCTGGGGCATCTTCGGCACTCTGCACAAGCGCACCGAGGGTTTCCTCGTCGCGCTCGCCGGCGGCGCGCTGTTGCTCTCGGTGACGACCGAATTGATTCAGCCCTCGATCGAAGGCAGCTCGCTGTGGGTCGCCGCTCTCGGGGTGGCCGGCGGCGCGGTGGTGTTCGCCGTGGCCGATTACTGGATCGACGAGCGCTGGGGTCCCGATTCGGGCGGCGGGCTGCTCGCCGCGATCACGCTCGACGGGATACCGGAAAACCTCGCGCTCGGGGTCGCACTGATCGGCGCGGGCGCGCCCGAAGTCGCCGCGCTGGCGGGATCGATCCTGCTGTCCAATCTGCCCGAGGCGGCCGGCGGCGCGCGGCAGATGGCCGATACCGGCCGTTCCAAGGGGAACATCTTCACGCTGTGGGCCGCGACCGCGGCGTTGCTCTCGCTGGCGGCGATCGGTGGCAATGTGCTGCTCGAGGGCGCGAGCGAACACCACCTCGCCTTCATCCGCTGCTTCGCCGCCGGGGCGGTGGTCGCCAGCCTCGCCATCACCGTGTTCCCCGAAGCGTTCAAGGAAGATCGCCATTGGGCCGGAGTCGCGACCGCGCTCGGCGTGATCCTCGCCTTCGCGCTCGGCGAACTCGGCGGCTAGACAAGCGCTGCGCAGGAAATAGAACGGCGGGTATGCCGATAGCCGATCCCGCCGCCGCGCTCGCCGAACCTTATGGCGCCTTCCCCGATATCCTCGCCGCATGGGCGAGGCGACAGCCCGGCAAGCCCGCGCTGCGCGACGAGCACGGCGAGATAAGCTGGGGCCAACTCGGCGAGCGGGTCGAACGGATCGCGGCGAAGTTGCAACAGACGGGCCTGGAGCGCGGACAGTCGGTCGCGATCCTCGGATATTCGAGCGTGGCCTACGCGCTCGTTTTCCTCGCGGCGGTACGCGCGGGCGGGGTGGCCGCGCCGCTCACCACCAGCGCGAGCCGCGAACAGCTCGAAGGCATGGCGCGCGACAGCGGGGCGCGCCACCTGTTCGTCGATCGCGCGAAAGCGGAAGAACTGGGCGCCGATTTCCTTCCCCATCTCGACCGGATCGTGCTCGACGAGGAACTCGACGGCTGGATGGCGCCAGCCGGAACCCGCGCCGACGCCTTCGATCCGCAGCCGGACGAGCCGTTCAACATCATCTATTCGAGCGGCACCACGGGCATTCCGAAAGGCATCGTCCATTCGCACCGGATGCGCTGGCGGCAGTTCGCCAGCATCGCCGCGTCCTACATCGCCAGCGAGCTGGAGGTGCGGGCCTTCGCCTCGACCCCGCTCTATTCGAACACCACGATGGTCGCGTTCCTCGCGCCGCTGCTGGCCGGCGGCACGGTGCGGGTGGCCGGCAAGTTCTCGGCGCTCGGCTGGCTCGAAGGCGCGCAGGCCGACCGCACCACGGCGACGATGCTGGTGCCGGTGCAATACCAGCGGCTGATGGACGAGCCGCGCTTTGCCGAATTCGACCTCTCGGCGCTGGCGGTCAAGTACTGCACCTCGGCCCCGTTCCCCGCCCCGCTCAAGCGCGAGGTGCTGAAGCGGATGCCCGGCGCGTTGATCGAGATCTATTCGATGACCGAGGGCGGGGTGGTGTGCCTGCTGCCGTGCCACGAATTTCCCGACAAGCTCCACACCGTGGGCCGCCCCGCGCCGGGGAGCGAATTGAAGGTGCTCGATGATGCCGACGAAGAGGTGCCACAGGGCACCGCGGGTAATCTGGTGGGCCGCAGCCAGACGATGATGAGCGGATACCGCAACCGGCCGGACAAGACGCGCGAGGCCTACTGGACCGATCCCGCGACCGGCGAGACCTGGCAGCGCATGGGCGACATCGGCCGGCTTGATGCCGACGGCTTCGTCGAACTGGTCGGCCGCGCCAACGACATGATCATCTCGGGCGGGTTCAACGTGTTTCCTTCGGACCTCGAGGCCGAGCTGGAAAGGGAACCCGGCGTGGTCGAGGCTGCGGTGGTGGGCGTGGCGAGCCGCCGCTGGGGCGAGACGCCGGTGGGCTTCGTCCGTTTAAGCGAGGCCGGGGAAACGACCGAAGCGATCCTTGCCGCGGTCAATGCGCGGCTGGGCAAGACCCAGCGCCTCGCAATGCTTCACGCGATCGACGAGATGCCGCGCAGCCATATCGGCAAGCTGCTCAAGACCGAACTGCGCGCGCGCGCCGAGAGTATCGGGGGAATCGAATAGGCGCGATTGAGACGCGGCCGCCAGTTTTCGGGGGAGAGGACTGGGGCGGCCGCGTCTCGTTCGCTGACCGTTCGTGTCAACTCAGGCGATTGCCGCGCCGAGCATGAGGCTGCTTATCGAAGCCGCCACGAGGAAGGCCAGGAAATGCGATGCAGTCGTGCGCATGGCGTGTCTCCTGTTGCAAGCCGGGGGAAGGAGGGAGAGAGGAGAGACCTTCCGCCCGGCTCAAGGCGTGAAATAATCTTTCGCGATGCTTTTCACAAATGAGAAAACTGCCAGATTTGTTGCAAAATGCGCAACACATTGCTGGGTTTTGTGGGAAAGATGATCGATAGAATGCAATCGACGGAGTGTGCGGGCGTTCGAAAGTTCGAGTCCGTAGCGAGCCGCTGGACAGGCGACGCGCGCACCCCCTAACGGGGCGCATGGACCCGCAGCATCTCCCCGATTCCATCCTTATCGTCGATTTCGGCAGCCAGGTGACCCAGTTGATCGCACGCCGCGTGCGCGAAGCCGGAGTCTATTCCGAAATCGCTCCGTTCACGCAGGCCGAAGAAGCCTTCGAACGGATGAAGCCCAAAGGCATCATCCTCTCGGGTGGGCCGGCAAGCGTGCCCGACGAAGGCAGCCCGCGCGCGCCGCAGGTGCTGTTCGACAGCGGCGTGCCGATCCTCGGCATCTGCTACGGCCAGCAGGTGATGACGCAGCAGCTGGGCGGCGAGGTTCGCCCGGGCCACGAAACGGGTGAAGGCGGCGAGTTCGGGCGCGCCTACTGCACCGTCAGCGAGGAATGCGTGCTGTTCGACGGGCTGTGGCAACCGGGCGAACGTCATCAGGTGTGGATGAGCCACGGCGACAAGGTCACGCAGCTCGCCCCGGGCTTCCGCATCGTCGCGGTCAGCGACGGCGCGCCCTTCGCGCTGATCGCCGACGACGAGCGGCGCTACTACGGCACGCAGTTCCACCCCGAAGTGGTCCACACGCCCGACGGCGCGCGGCTGCTGGCGAATTTCGTGCGCCACGTCTGCGGCCTCGCGGGCGACTGGACGATGGCCGAATTCCGCAAAACCAAGATCGAGGAAATCCGCGCGCAGGTGGGTGACGGCAAGGTCATCTGCGGCCTGTCGGGCGGGGTCGACAGCGCGGTCGCCGCAGTGCTGATCCACGAGGCGATCGGCGAGCAGCTCACCTGCGTCTTCGTCGATCACGGCCTGATGCGGATGAACGAGGCGAGCCAGGTCGTCACGCTGTTCCGCGATCACTACAACATCCCGCTCGTCCATGTGGATGCGGAGGAGCAGTTCCTCGGCGGCCTCGCGGGCGAGACCGACCCGGAGAAAAAGCGCAAGTTCATCGGCAAGGCGTTCATCGACCTGTTCGAGGCCGAGGCGACCAAGATCGGCGGCGCGGATTTCCTCGCGCAGGGCACGCTCTACCCGGACGTGATCGAAAGCGTTTCGTTCACCGGCGGGCCGAGCGTCACGATCAAGAGCCACCACAACGTCGGCGGCCTGCCCGAACGGATGAACATGCAGCTCGTCGAACCGCTGCGCGAGCTGTTCAAGGACGAGGTCCGCGCGCTGGGCCGCGAACTGGGGCTGCCCGAGGTGTTCGTCGGCCGCCACCCCTTCCCCGGCCCCGGCCTCGCGATCCGCATTCCCGGCGAAGTGACCAAGGAACGCTGCGACATCCTGCGCAAGGCCGACGCGATCTACTTGGAAGAAATCCGCGCCGCAGGGCTATATGATGCGATCTGGCAGGCCTTCGCGGTGCTGCTGCCGGTCAAGACCGTGGGCGTGATGGGAGACGGCCGCACCTACGACAGCGTCTGCGGCCTGCGCGCGGTGACCAGCACTGACGGCATGACCGCCGACGTCTATCCGTTCGACGCCAGTTTCCTGACCCGCGTGGCCACGCGCATCGTCAACGAGGTGAAGGGCGTCAACCGCGTGGTTTACGACTACACCAGCAAGCCGCCCGGCACGATCGAATGGGAGTAAATCACGAATTGCGACCGTCCAGGACGGGCGCGGCCGGTTCGCTCGGCGACATGAGGCGCGTCGAACGCGATCTTGACCAACCTGCTTGGTCAACCTAATTTCACTCCATGACGGTGCACTTCAACATCGGTGACGCAAAGGCGCAATTGTCGAAGCTCATCGCCGCCGCCCTTCGCGGCGAAGAAGTGGTGATCGACAAGGATGGCGTGCCACAGGTGCGGCTGACACCGCTCGCTGTCGCGCAAGCAGTGGACAAGGCGGAACGGCGCAGACGCATCGATGCGATTCTGGCTGAGGCCGACCAGCTGCCACGTACCGATGGTCCGTCCGATCTCGAATGGGATGAGAACGGCCTGCCCATATGATTTGCGTGGACACGTCGGCACTCGTCGCGATCATGCTGGCGGAGCCCGAGCGCGACACGTTGCGAACTGCGATGAGCAGGGCGGAAACCTGTGCCGTCAGTGCCGCAACGCTGGTCGAAGCACGGCTCGTCCTGCATCGCCGTTCCGGGACGGCCATGGTCGAGCGACTGGATGCGTTTCTAGCCTCCGGGGAATTCGACATAATCCCGGTCGATATCGCGCAGGCCGATGCCGCCCACGCAGCCTTCGTTCGCTACGGCAAGGGCAGCGGCCACCCCGCGCAGCTCAATTTCGGCGATCTGTTCGCCTATGCGCTGGCGAAGACGCGCGGCCTTCCGCTGCTGTTCAAGGGCGATGATTTCGCGCAGACCGATATCCTCGCCGCGGCCTGAAGGGCCCGCGTGACCGGACAGCTCCCGCTCGGCCCGGACCCGCGCACGGAAGTACTGCGGCGGATGCAGGCGGCGCTGATATCGCGGTTCGGGCGCATCGTGCGACCGGCGGCAAAGCGGCGCGATCCGGTGTGGGTGCTGGTGCAGGGCGTGATCGGCGCGCGCACGAAGACGCGGATTTCGAATGAGGCGACCGATCGGCTGCTCGCCGATTTCGGCAGCTGGGAAGCCGTCGCGGTGGTGCCTGTCGCGGCGCTGGAGGCGCGGCTGGCTCGGCAGACCTTTCCCGATGTCGCCGCCGCGCGGCTCAAGGATTGCCTCGTCGCGATCATCGAGCGGCGCGGCGCGGTCGATCTCGAACATCTCGCCGCGATGGAAACCGACGCCGCGCTGGCCTGGCTCGAGACGCTGCCCGGCGTCGCGCGGAAGGTCGCCGCGGGGGTGGTGAACACCTCGACGCTTCGGCGGCGCGCGCTGGTGATCGACGGCCATCACCGCCGCGTGGTCCAGCGCATGGCGCTGGTGCCGTCGCACGCCGACACCACCCGTGCCTACGATGCGCTGATGCCGGTTCTCCCCACCGATTGGTCCGCCGCCGATATCGACGAGCACCACCTGCTGGTGAAGCGCCTCGGACAGGTCCTCTGCCGACCCCGCCAGCCGCAGTGCCCGGCCTGCCCGGTGCGCGGCGATTGCCGCACCGGCTCCGGGCTTGCGTGAATGCGCGATCTCGCCGATGGCCTGCCTCCCGCAAGGCCGAGCGACAGCGAGAGGAATACGCCGCCGATGGACGCGATCGATCCCGCCGACACCCTGACCTGCCTGCGCTCGGGCCACGCGGCGGGGCCGATCATGCCGCCGATCGTGCAGGCTTCGCTGTTCCGGTTCGAGACGCTTGAGGAACTGTTCGCCGCGCAGGATCGCGAGCACGAGACGAGCGTCTATTCGCGCGGCACCAATCCCACGGTGCGCGAGTTGGAGACCGCGCTGGCCGCGCTCGAACGCGCCGAGGCGGCCAAGTGCTTCGCCAGCGGCATGGGCGCGATCTCGGCGACGCTGTTCGCGCTGCTCGGGCAGGGCGATCACGTGCTGTTCTGCGGCGACATCTACGGCCCGACGATCGGGTTCGCGCAGCGGCTGGAGGGGTACGGCGTGTCGCACAGCCGCTGCTTCGCCGCCGATATCGACGGGATCGAAGCCGCGCTGACGCCCGCGACGAGGCTGATTTACCTCGAAAGCCCCGGCTCGATGCGCTTCGAACTGCTGCCGATCGAGCAGGTCTGCGCGCTGGCGAAAGCGCGCGGCATCCTCACCGCGATCGACAATACGGTCGCCACCCCGCTGCTGCAGAAGCCGCTCGCGCTCGGCTGCGATCTCGCACTGCATTCGCTGACCAAGTACATCGGCGGGCATTCGGACACGCTGGGCGGCGCGGTCGCGGGGTCGCGCGAACTGGTCGAGCGGATCTTCTACCGCGCCTACATGCCGATGGGCGCGGCGATGGCGCCGTTCGACGCCTGGCTGCTGCTGCGCGGGCTGATGACGCTGCCCGCGCGGCTGGCGCAGCAACAGGCCGACGCGCTGGCGGTGGCGCGCTGGCTGGCCGATCATCCGAAGGTGCGCCGCGTGTTCCATCCCGCGCTTGCGGAGGGCGCGCAGGCGGACCTGTTCGCGCGCCAGATGCGCGGGCACTCCGGCTTGTTCTCGACCGAGTTCGACCTGCCCGATCACGCCGCAACGCTCGCTATCGGTAACCGGCTGAAGCTCTTCGGCAAGGCGATCAGCTGGGGCGGGGTCGAGAGTCTCGTCACCAGCCCCCACCGCCGCGATCCGGGGTCCGAGCAAGAGGGCCGCATGCCGCGCACGCTGCTGCGCTTGTCCGTCGGGCTGGAAGGCGCCGACGCGTTGATCGCCGATCTCGAACAGGCCCTCGCATGACCGATACCAGCATGACCGGCACCGAGACCCGCGCGCCCCTTCCGCTAAGCCTCGCGCTCCTCCCGGTGGCGACGCTGTTCGCGGGAATAGCCGGCGGCGCAGCGGCGTTCGGGTTCGGCGGCGAATCGCTCCTGCTCGCGCTGCTGCTCGCCGCCGCGGTGGCCGCGATCGTCGCCCGATCGCGCGGGCACGGCTGGGCCGAGGTGCAGGCCGCCGCCGGGCGGCTGTTCGCCGATGCGCTGCCGGCGATCCTGATCCTGCTCGCGATCGGCGCACTGCTCGGTTCGTGGATGTTCGCGGGGACGATCCCGCTGCTGGTGGTGCTCGGGATCGACCTCGTCAGCCCGCAATGGATGGCGCTCACCGCCTTCCTCGCCACCGCGCTCATGTCGGTCGTCTCGGGCACCTCGTGGGGCTCGGCGGGCACGATCGGCGTCGCGACGATGGGCGCGGCCGAGGCGATGGGCCTGCCGCTCGCACCGGTCGCGGGCGCGGTCGTCTCGGGCGCCTACTTCGGCGACAAGCTCTCGCCGATTTCCGACATGACCAACATCACCGCGATCGGCGCGGGGGCGGAGCTTTACGCGCATATCCGGCACATGATGGCAACCAGCCTGCCGCCTGCGCTGATCGCGCTCGCCGCCTACGCGCTGCTTGTCCCCGGCGCGTCGCTGGCAGGCGCGAGCCCCGCCGGCGCGATCCGCGCCGAGCTGGTCGCGCTGTTCGCGCCGGGCTGGTGGGCCGCGCTGCCGCTGCTCGTCGCGCTGGTCGGGATCGGCATGCGCTGGCCGCCCGCGCCGGTGATCGTCGGCTCGGCGGTGGTCGCGCTGGTGGTGGGCGTCGCGGTCAACGGTTTTCCCGCCGCGGGCGCGGTCCATGCTTTCGTCGGCGGCTTCGCGCTCGACCAGGTCGCGCCCGGCTTCGCGGCGAGCGAGCAGTTCGCCGGGCTGGTCGAGCGCGGCGGGCTGAACGCGATGGCGCCGACGCTGGTGTTCATCCTCGCCGCGTTCCTGCTCGCTGCGGGGATGGAAGTTTCGGGCGCGCTCGACGCGCTGCTCGCGCGGCTCCTGGCGGCGGTGCGCGGCGCGTTCGGCCTCGTCGCCGCGACGATGGCGGCGGGCGCAACGATGGTCGGGATCACCAGCCACGGCGGAGTGACCGCGCTGGTGGTCGGCGGGCTGTTCCGCCCGTCGTACGCCGAACGCGACCTTGCGCCGGAAAACCTCAGCCGCGCGCTGGCCGATTCGGTCACCGTCACCGAGCCGCTGATGCCGTGGACCGTTTCCGCGTTGTTCATGGCCTCGACGCTGGGCGTCGCCACGCTCGCCTACGCCCCGTGGGCGGTGTTCTGCTGGCTGGGCCCGGTCTTCGGCCTGCTGATGGCGCTGCGCCATCGCCTCACGGGCAAGGGGCTGAAGCCGGCAGCGGACCCTGCCGGCTAGGAGGTCACCACGCCATTCCGGCGTCAACCGCGCGCCGCTCGGCGGCGGTCGAGCGGCGGTCGAGCACCGGGTTGCGGTGGGGGAAGCGGCCGAAGCGGGCTATCATGCGCCAGTGGCTCTGCGCGAAGGGGCGCTGTTCGGGCTGGCGGGCGAAGAAGGCGAGCGAGGCGCGCTGGTCCGCGATCGCCTCGCTGTGCATCAGCGGCATGCCGACGAAGGCGCGCTCGCGCCGGGGCAAGCGATGGTGCCAGCCGCGCGCGATCATTCCCTTCGCGATCCGGCGCGCGAGCGGATCGGTGGCGAAGGCGCGCGGATCGTCGCGAAACAGGTTGCGCGGCACCTGGTCGAACAGCAGCACCGCCGCCTGCGCCGTGCGCCGGTCGAGCAGGAACGTGCGCGCAGGACGATGCCGGAGCGCGTGCCACTCGCGCGCGAAGCGGCGGCGCAGCAGCGCATCGACCGCAGCGCCGCCGCGATACCAGTCCTCCGGCCCCAGCCGGTGAAACCAGACATACAGCAGTTCCGCCGCCCAGCGGCGCGGGGCGGCGGTCATGTCGCGGTCGGGGCTGTCGAAACCCTAGCCGCCGACGCGCTCGTACGGCACGAAATCGCCGAGCGAGACATTGCCGGTATAGAACCCGCCGGTGCGATCGAAGGTCGTGATGATATCCGTCCGGCAGAGCTGCGTGCCGCTGCCGAATTTCCTGATCTTCAGCGCATCGTTGTCGTCGAGCGAATCGGGGTGATCGGGGATGTTGACGTAGATCGTGCTGCCGCGATCGACCACCAGCGCGGTTCCGTCGATGATGTTGACGGGCGTGCTGGGAAGCGTGCGTACGCACGATTGCGGTTCGCCCGCGACGCGGCCTTCGAGCAGCTCGGCGAGCTCGGCCTGGCCCTTGGTCTGCGCATCATCCTGCGCGCTCGCGGTCACCGGGGCTGCGAGCATCGTGCCGGCGACAAGGGCGGATAAGAGGGTCACTGTCTTCATGTCAGCCTCCTTCGCCGGCATCGGCGCCGGCAGCTTTGGTATAAGGCGTAAACGTATCGAGCACGATCACGGGTCCCGGCATGCCGCTGATCCGGTCGCGCAATTCGACCTGGTCGAGCCGGCAAAGCTGCGATCCGAACTGGCGGAACACCGGCAGGTCGCTGTCGTCGAGGATTTCGGCCCCGCGCGGACGGTTGACGTAGATCGTCGCGCCGTCGCGAAACACGAACGCGGTATCGTCGATCACCTGCATCCGGTCGCTTTCGCTGCTGC
The DNA here is from genome assembly GCF_041912895.1 of Pelagerythrobacter sp. Lineage (NCBI taxonomy): Bacteria > Pseudomonadati > Pseudomonadota > Alphaproteobacteria > Sphingomonadales > Erythrobacteraceae > Pelagerythrobacter > Pelagerythrobacter sp. The sequence continues at coordinate 614,939 of NZ_JAYSGI010000002.1, forward strand.
GCAAACATTTGACGGGCTCGCCCGCGACGCGGCCTTCGAGGATTTCGGCGAGTTCCCGCTCGCCCGCGCTCTGCTCGTCCGCGGCTGCCGCGAACGGCGCGCAGGCTGCGACAAATGCCGAAATGGCCGCGAGTCGGCTGATCGTGTGGCGTTTCATGGCCACTTGCATACCATAACCGGCTGAATAGCGCATGAGCGGGCGCGCCAGCCCCGATGCGCCGCGGTCAGGCGTGGCCCGGGTCGCTCCCGGCGGAAATGTCTTCCAGCGCGGCCTGGTTCGCGCCGTCGGCCGGGCCGCCGCGCAGCACGAAGCGCCGGTCGCAATAGCCGCAATCGACATAGCCGTGCTCGTCGATTTCGAGCCACACGCGCGGATGCCCGAGCGCCGACGGCTGATAACGGTCGCCGCCGCGGATCGCTTCGGCGCCGTCGCATTTGACGCGGTGGTGGTCGACCACAGTGACTTCGGGTGGCGGAATCTCCATGCCGCTGCCGATAATGCCAAGCGCTTGCCCGTGCAACTGGCCCTTTACGGATCAGGCCGACGCGCCCAAGTGAGCGGCCATGACCGACGCCCCCGAACCCGCCATCGCGATCCGCAACCTGACCAAGCGCTATGCGGGGGAGAAGGGCGAAGCAGGCAAGCTGGCGCTCGACGGAGTCAGCTTCGACGTGCCGCAGGGCCAGATTTTCGGCCTGCTCGGCCCCAACGGCGCGGGCAAGTCCACGCTGATCAACACCTTGGCCGGGCTGGTCACCAAGACCGCGGGCAGCGCGGAAATCTGGGGCTTCGACATCGACGCGAACCCGCGCAACGCCAAGCGGATGATCGGCATCGTGCCGCAGGAAATCGTGTTCGACCCGTTCTTCACCCCGTTCGAGGTGCTGGAGAACCAAGGTGGATTTTACGGCATTCCCAAGGCTGAGCGGCGCAGCGAGGAATTGCTCGCCGCGGTGCACCTCGCCGACAAGCGCGATGCCTATGCCCGCACGCTTTCAGGCGGCATGAAGCGGCGGCTGCTGATTGCCAAGGCGATGGTCCACTCGCCGCCGATCCTCGTGCTCGATGAGCCGACCGCGGGGGTGGACGTCGAGCTGCGGCGGCAGCTGTGGGAACTGGTGACCGATCTCAATTCGCAGGGCGTCACCGTGGTGCTCACCACGCATTACCTCGAGGAAGCCGAGCAGCTCTGCGACCGGATCGCGATCATCAACCATGGCAAGCTGATCGCGAACAAGCCGACCCGCGAACTGGTCGGCATGGCGCGCGAGAAGATCGTGCGCGTCACGGTGGACAAGGATCTGGCGGGCCCGCCGATGGAGGAAGGCTTCGTCAAGGCCGAAGTGGTCGATCCACGCACGCTCGAGATCACTTACGACCGCGACAAGGCGAGCGCCGGGCAGGTGCTCGCGCAGGTCCAGGCGCACGGCTACGCGATCGAGGACGTGACCACGCGCGAGGCCGATCTGGAAGACGTGTTCGTGTCGCTGACCAGCGCGGGCTAGGGTCGCGACACTAGGGCGCGGCGGCGCGGCGAAAACGGCGCGCGGCTTCGAGCGCGCGGTCCTTCGCGGCCTCCTCGCAGTCGGCGTCGGCCAGTTCCTCGATCTCGCTCGCCGCGCGGTCGAGCAGGCGCTTGGCGATCGATTTTTCGTGTTCGGCATTGTCGCGCTCGTGGCGCAGCCGCTCCACTTCGCTCTTCGATTCGTCCATGACAGACCCCTTCGCCGCGATTCTATCCGTGGCCCCGCGCTTGGCAAGCCGATACATACGCGGGCGTTCAGTGGCGATAGCGCCAGAAGAACATCCACATCGCTTCGTTGTCGGCGACCCATTCGTGGCCGCGCCCCGCGACCACCCGTCCGACCACGCGAGCCTGCCCGTCGCAGCGGGCATAGCGCCGTTCCTCGATGGTATCCGATACCGCGACGGTTTCCGGCTCCTCGCGGCAGCCATCGATTTCGGCCCAGCGGGCGAGGGCGGCGTCCATCGGATACTGCCAGTAGCCCGCGCCGCCGCCGGCCACCGGATTGACCGTGTCGTCCGCCCCGGCAAAGGCATAGACCGGCATCGCGCGGCTCGGCGTGCAAGTCGCCGGGTCCGGGCGCTGCGGATCGTCCGGCAGCGGGTTTCCGGCGCGCAGCCCGACCACCGGCGCGATCGCGGCGAAGCGGTCGGCGGCGACGCAGCCGAGCCACGAGGTCATCCGCCCACCGCCCGAAAGCCCCGTGGCGTAGACCCGGTCCGGGTCGATGCAGCCCCGTTCCGCCAGCCAGTCGATCGTGCCCGCCAGGAAGGCGACGTCGTCGGCATCATCTTCGGTCGGGATTTCTCCGGTGATCGTCGGCACGCCGGGGATATTCCACACGAAGCCGCGCTCGACCGGAATGCCCGCATCGGGCGCGACGAGCAGGAAGCCGTGATGGTCCGACGTCGCGGCGAGGCCCGAGCTTTCGAGCATCGCCGCCCCGGTGCCGCCGCTGCCGTGCAGCAGGAACACCAGCGGCAGGTTGCGAATGCGGTCCACGCCCCCGGGAACGTGGACCGTCATCGCCCGGCCGGTGTCGGAAACTTCGACACGCTGCGTCGTGCCCGGCGCGCCAAGCAGGCATTCCGCCGCGAATGCCGGCTGCGCGAAGAGTGCGAGAGCGGCCAGCGCGGCGAGGCGGGCGAGCATGCGGTGGATCGTCATCGCCTCACCGCCGCGCCAGCTGGGCCGAAACCCCGAAATGGTCGGAGGGATATTCGCCGCCCACCGGCCGATCGCCGATCACCTCGGCGCCCAGCACCGTAAAGTGTTCGCGCTCGGCGAAGATGTGGTCGATCACCCGTGGATCGTGGCCCCGCGCGGTAACGAGCGTGGTCTCCACCGCGTCGCGCGGCAGCGCGGTTGCGAACCGCGGCGGGCCCATCGCGGCGAGCCCGGGATCGTCGAGCGGCGCATTGAAATCGCCCATCACCACCAGCGGCGTGCCGTCCTGCGGCAGCCAGGCGAGCAGATCGGCGAGTTGCTGTGCGCGGACCGGCCCCTGCTCGGGTTTCCACGCCAGATGCGTCCCGACCACGTCGACCGGTCCCGCATCAGTCCGCACGCGCACGCGGATCGCGGTGCGATAGTCGTCGAGCGGGTCGAGCTTACGCCGCTCGACCTCGATCACCGGCAGGCGGGTGAAGATCGCGTTGCCGTAACGCTTGGGCGCACCTTCGGGCTCGACCGCGACGAAATGGACCTCGGGATAACCGAGCGCGGCGGCGAGCGTCTCGGCCTGGTTGGGCAGGCCCTTGCCCGCATCCTCCAGCACTTCCTGCAGCGCGATCACGTCGGCGTTCGCCGCGCGCAGAGCGGTGGTCAGCAATTCGAGCCGCCTGGGCCAGTGACCGCCGGCGTCATGCCAGATGTTGAACGTTGCGAGCGAGAGGCCGCTTCCCGCGCCGCCCGCGAGCCCCCGTGCACATCCGGCGAGCGGCAGCGCCGCCATCCCCGCCAGCATCGCGCGCCGGCCAATCTCAGCTTCGAACATCCGCATCATTTCCTCGCTGGCCCGATCGTGTCTCCCACTGTCGCGCACCGCGGCGCTGTGCAAAAGAGGAAGAATGAATGAATACGATGTCTTGATCATCGGATCGGGCGCGGCCGGGCTCACCGCGGCGCTGGCGCTGGCCGAAACGAAAAAGGTGACCGTGCTGGCCAAGGGCTCGCTCACCGGCGGCAGCACCGCTTGGGCGCAGGGCGGGATCGCCGCGGTGCTCGATGCCGGGGACACGTTCGACGAGCATATCCGCGACACGATGGTCGCCGGGGCGGGGCTGAACCGGCGCGAGACGGTCGAGTTCGTGATCGAACGCGCGCCGCACGCGATCGACCGGCTGGTCGAACTCGGGGTGCCGTTCAACACGGACGGCGCCGATCTCCATCTCACCCGCGAAGGCGGGCATTCGCACCGCCGCATCGTCCACGTCGACGATGCGACCGGCTGGGCGGTGCAGGAAGCGCTGCTGAAGGCGGCCGAGGCGCACCCGAACGTCACCCTGCTGCCGGGGCGGAGTTGCATCGACCTCATCACCGGGCGTCATGGCGAGAAGTTCTCCGGCGACGGGCACGTTTGGGGCGCCTATGCGCTCGATCAGGCGAGCGGGCGGGTCGAACGGCACGTCGCGCGCGCCACCGTGCTCGCGGCGGGCGGTGCGGGGCGGGTATACCAGTTCTCGACCGCGCCGCGCGGCGCGACGGGGGACGGGATCGCGATGGCCTGGCGCGCCGGCGCGCGCGTCTCCAACATGGAGATGATGCAGTTCCACCCGACCTGCCTCTACAACCTCGAGGTCAAGAACTTCCTGATCACCGAGGCGGTGCGCGGCGAGGGCGGGCGACTGCTCCATCCCGAAACTGGCCACCGCTACATGGCCGATTACGACCCGGAGCGGATGGAACTGGCGCCCCGCGACATCGTCGCACGCGCGAATGACGACCAGATCAAGCGCTACGGGCTCGACTACGTTCACCTCGATATCAGCCACCAACCGCCCGAATTCGTGCGCCAGCATTTCCCGACCATCCACGAGAAGCTGCTCGGCCTCGGCATCGACATGACGAAGGAGCCGATCCCGGTCGTGCCCGCGCAGCACTACACCTGCGGCGGGGTGCTCGTGGGGCTCGATGCGCGCACCGACCTGCCGGGGCTGTGGGCGGCGGGCGAATGCACCGAAAGCGGCCTGCACGGCGCCAACCGCCTCGCTTCCAACAGCCTGCTCGAATGCTTCGTGTTCGGCGAGGCGGCGGCGCGCGATATTCTCGCCGGGTGGGACGACCTGCCCCCGCCGCCGCCGATCCGCGAGTGGGACGCGAGCCGGGTGACCGATTCGGACGAAGAGGTCGTCATCAAGCAGAACTGGACCGAGATCCGCCGCTTCATGTGGAACTACGTTGGCATCGTGCGCACCACCAAGCGGCTCGAACGCGCCGCGCATCGCATCGCCACGCTGGCGCGGGAAATCGAGGATTACTACGGCAGCTTCCGCGTCACCACCGACCTGATCGAGCTGCGCAACCTCCACCAGTGTGCCGACCTGATCGTGAAGAGCGCGCTCAAGCGCCACGAAAGCCGCGGGCTGCATTTCACGCTCGACTATCCCGAAACCGATCCGGTCGCGCGCGACACCGTGCTGGTGCCGTAAACGCGACTGGCTGCGCGACCAGCGTGCGCTTCTTCTATGTCATTCCCGTGAATGCGGGAATCCATGGCGCCACGCCAGCAAAGATCATCCCTTTCCCGCTCAAACCGCATAACCAAATTGCGCCGCCCGATTCGATTGATTCAAATCCCCGCCATCCCCACTTTCCGCATATAAATTTTTTCGCTGATTCATTTTCGGGGTTGCGCGCGAAACGACCCGCGGATTTCCGGCGCGTCGCGGCGATGCAGCCGGATAATACACCGCCCCGCACGATGGTTACCGACGATTTACCCCCTTGCGCCGGACTCGCCGCTGATTCAGTATCTAGTGGTTCGGTTCGCAAGGGGGCCACAGGATAGTGTTGTCGCGAGGGATGCGCCGGGAGCGCGCGCGACGATTCGAACCATGGCGAACCCGCGTGCAAAGACTGGATGTGGGCGGATCGGGGGAAAACTAATTGCCCGAACCGCGATGGAGAAATGCTAGGTGGAGAGCTGCTCCGCCGAATCGAACGGAAGTGGAACATCGGGCGCATGGCGCGGGTGTTCGACACGGCACAGGAATGGGGCGGGCGACAGATGGATTTCAGGACCGGGGACGAAGCGGCAATGGGACTCGACCAGGCAGAAGACACCACGATCGATCGCGCGGTCGATCCGGTCGAGGCCAAGCCCCGCATGGATAAGGCGGTAGCGATGGAAACGGCGGACAAGGGCAGCGACGAACTGGTCGCGGATGCCGCGATCTCGCAGAAGGCCGGCGAAGCGCTCGCGCAGGCCGTCGCCGAGGCGGCGAAAGCCAACGCCGAGAAGCCCGACAGCAAGAAAATCCTCGACCGCCGGTTCGACGTCGTCACCGACGAAGCGCGCGATGCGCTGCTGACCGAGTTCGGCAAGGAAACGCTGATCGACCGCTACCTGCTGCCGGGCGAGAAATTCCAGGATCTGTTCGCGCGCGTCGCCGATGCCTATGCCGACGATCAGGACCACGCCCAGCGGCTCTACGACTACGTGTCGAAGCTGTGGTTCATGCCCGCGACCCCGGTGCTGTCGAACGGCGGCACCAACCGCGGCCTGCCGATTTCCTGCTATCTCAACTCGGTGGACGACAGCCTCGAAGGCATCGTCGACACCTGGAACGAGAACGTCTGGCTGGCCAGCAAGGGCGGCGGGATCGGCACCTATTGGGGCAATGTGCGCGGGATCGGCGAGCCGGTCGGCCTCAATGGCAAGACCAGCGGCATCATCCCCTTCGTGCGGGTGATGGACAGCCTGACCCTCGCCATCTCGCAGGGTTCGCTGCGGCGCGGATCGGCCGCGTGCTACATCGACGTCTCGCACCCGGAGATCGAGGAATTCCTCGAAATTCGCAAACCTTCGGGCGATTTCAACCGCAAGGCGCTCAACCTGCACCACGGCGTGCTGCTGACCGACGAGTTCATGGAAGCGGTGCGCGACGGGGCCGAATTCGACCTCGTTTCCCCGCGCGACGGATCGGTGCGCAAGACGGTCGATGCGCGCAGCCTGTTTCAGAAGCTCGTAGAGACCCGCCTCGCGACCGGCGAGCCCTATATCGTCTTCTCCGACACGGTGAACCGGATGATGCCCAAGCATCACCGCGAACTGGGCCTCAAGGTCTCGACCTCGAACCTGTGCTCGGAAATCACTCTACCCACGGGCCGCGACCACTTGGGCAACGATCGCACCGCGGTCTGTTGCCTGTCCTCGCTCAACCTCGAAAAGTGGGAAGAGTGGGAAGGCGACAAGTTGTTCGTGGAAGACGTGATGCGCTTCCTCGACAACGTGCTGCAGGACTATATCGACCGCGCGCCCGACGAGATGGCGCGCGCCAAGTATTCGGCGATGCGCGAGCGCTCGGTCGGCATGGGCGTGATGGGCTTCCACTCGTTCCTGCAATCGAAGAACATCGGCTTCGAAAGCCCGATGGCCAAGGTGTGGAACCTCAAGATGTTCAAGCACATCGCCGCCAAGGCCGAGGAAGCGAGCATGATGCTCGCCAAGGAGCGGGGCCCGTGCCCCGACGCCGAGGAAATGGGCGCGATGGAGCGCTTTTCCTGCAAGATGGCGATCGCGCCGACCGCCTCGATCTCGATCATCTGCGGCGGCACCAGCGCCTGCATCGAGCCGATCCCGGCGAACATCTACACGCACAAAACGCTCAGCGGCTCGTTCGTGGTCAAGAATCCGTATCTGGAGAAGATCCTGCGCGCGAAGTCGAAGGATTCGACCAACGTGTGGAACTCGATCCTCGAGCGCGGCGGTTCGGTCCAGCACCTCGACTTCCTGACGCCGGAGGAAAAGGCGACCTTCAAGACCAGCTTCGAGATCGACCAGCGCTGGCTGCTCGAATTCGCCGCCGACCGCACGCCCTACATCGACCAGGCGCAGTCGCTGAACCTGTTCATCCCGGCCGACGTCGACAAGTGGGACCTGATGATGCTGCACTTCCAGGCATGGGAGAAGGGCATCAAGTCGCTCTACTACCTGCGCTCCAAGTCCGTGCAGCGCGCGGGCTTCGCCGGCGGGGTGGAGACCGACAACACCCCCGACGCCGCGAAGTACGAACTGAGCGCGGGCGGCGACCAGACCGACTACGAGGAATGCCTGGCCTGCCAGTGAAGCGATCCCGCCCCTCGCGGGGACGGGCCGTAGCAGCGGCGTTGCTGCTGGTGACGCTGAGCGCCTGCGCTTCGCAGGTCGATGCCGGCGTATCGCAGGAAGCGTCGGCACCCGGTTTCCTCTGGGGCCTGTGGCACGGTTTCGTGTTTCCGTTCGCGTTCATCGGATCGTTGTTCGATCCGGATATCGCGGTCTATGCGGTGCCCAACCGTGGCGGATGGTACGATTTCGGGTTCTTCCTCGGCGTGACCGTGCTCGGCGGAGGCTCGTGGTTCTCCTCTAGATCGTGCAAATAAGCGCCGGATAGCAAAAGCCCCGGCCGCGCCGTGGTGGCGAGCCGGGGCTTGCTGCCGCTGCCCCTTGGGCGCGGCGGATCGACGAACCGTCAGGTCGCGGCGTTGGTGCCGAGCCCCGCCGGAATACGCGCTTCTGCCTTGAGGTAGATGCGGTTGTCGTCGATCTTCTCGACATCGTCGAGCGACAGGAAGTGATGAATTTCGTCGGCGCTGTCCGACTTGGTCAGCTTAATCTTGTCGTCGTTGACTTCGTCGACCGTGCCGACGTGCCGGCCGTTCGCGTCGGCCACTTCCATGTGTTCCTTGATGCGCAGTTTCTCGAACACGAGGTAAGCCCTTTCGATCTGGTATACACCTTACCAATGGCCGAAGCGGCCCGATCGTTCCGCAGTTTGCCGCACGCGCGAAACGGCTCGGTCGCGCCGCTCCTGCCGGTTATCCCCACCCCATCGCCGCCGCGCGTTTTGGTGCGCATCGCGGCGGGCATAGACTTGGCTCGACGAGGCGGCGCGCGGGGGCGATTCGCGAACGGGGGCGGTATGTTGCCCGGCGGACTCACCCTTCGCCCGAACCCGGCCTGCCGCCGCAAACCGATTCCCAATTCGGCCCCCGCACGCTATATGTAGGGGTTCACGCCAACCGGAGACGCCAGATGTCCCTTCTCGAAGCCCGCAAGACCTACAAGCCGTTCGAATATCCGTGGGCCTACGACTTCTGGAAGCGGCAGCAGCAGATCCACTGGATGCCCGAGGAAGTGCCGCTGGGCGAGGACTGCCGCGACTGGGCGCAGAAAATCTCCGAGCACGAGCGCAACCTGCTCACCCAGATTTTCCGCTTCTTCACCCAGGCCGACGTCGAGGTGCAGGATTGCTACCACGAGAAATACGGCCGCGTGTTCAAGCCGACCGAGGTGAAGATGATGCTCGCCGCCTTCTCCAACATGGAGACGGTGCACATCGCCGCCTATTCGCACCTGCTCGACACGATCGGCATGCCCGAAAGCGAATACGGCATGTTCCTCGAATACGAGGAGATGAAGGCCAAGCACGATTACCTGCAGCAGTTCGGCGTCGATTCGGACGAGGACATCGCCCGCACGCTGGCGATGTTCGGCGGCTTCACCGAAGGGCTCCAGCTCTTCGCCAGCTTCGCCATGCTGATGAACTTCCCGCGTTTCAACAAGATGAAGGGCATGGGCCAGATCGTCAGCTGGTCGGTGCGCGACGAGAGCCTGCACTGCGAAGGCATCACCCGCCTGTTCCACGAATTCGTGCGCGAGCGCGATTGCCTGACCAAGTCGGTCAGGGAAGACATCATGGACATGTGCCAGAAGACGGTGCGGCTGGAGGACGCCTTCATCGACCTCGCGTTCGAGCAGGGCCCGGTGCCCGGCATGACCGCGAACGAGATCAAGCGCTACATCCGCTACATCGCCGACTGGCGGCTGGGCCAGCTCAACCTCAAGCCGATCTACATGGTGGAGGACCACCCGCTCCCCTGGCTCGCCCCGCTGCTGAACGGCGTGGAGCACGCCAACTTCTTCGAAACCCGCGCGACCGAATATTCGAAAGGCGCGACCAAGGGCAACTGGCAGGACGTCTGGTCGAGCTTCGACCAGCGCCAGAAGGCGAAGAAGGGCGAGGAAGCGAACGACGCCGGGGACGAGGGGCCGGGGTTGTTCGGGGATGATGCCGGGGCCGGGAGTGTGGCGGCGGAGTGAGGTTGAACAGCAGCGGGTGATATGGTAAACAAGGCAAGAACATTGGGGCAAGGAGTGGTGTGATGGCGAAGGACTATTGGACTACAAAGCACCCGGACGGCTGGCAGGTCAAAGGCGCTGGTAACTCGCGTGCGACCTCGATTCATTCAACCCAAGCGGAAGCGTGGGCTGAGACCAGAAGTCGAGCTATAGAAACCAAGGGCGAAGCGTATCTAACCGGTCGTAACGGCCAGATCAGAGAACGGAACACATACGGCTACGACCCAGAGAAGACTAAAGGTTGAGATAAGCGCAGCCCGAGGTGCCTAACCACCCGCTTGATGATTGCGATCCGAGCGATTGCTACCAGACAATGATGTCTGAGCGAAATGAGCTAGTTAAAGCTCGGCGTGAAGCGGAAGATAATTTAGTCAAAACGATCATTCAGTTATCATCTGGTCTTGTTGTCCTCATGGCTGGGTTTGCAGTTCAGTCAGAGGTTGTTTTGGAGGGGTTTTTGTACGCGTTATTCGTTGGTGCCATCATCCTTTTGGCAATTGCGATTACCGCCGGCTTGACCGAACACTACTATTCATCGAAGGCCTACCTTTCCCAACAGAATCTGGTTGAGCAGTATTTCACTAAGCAGATCTCAAGTTTTTCAGAGCCGAATGAAAACGCTCGAGTTCGCATGGCGCAATTAGCCGCATTCGGCAGTTTTTTGGCGGCCTTGACGCTTCTCGGTGTGATAGCGATTGTGAAAGCAGGAGTTTCCGATGTCGAATCCGCCGCCACCGCCGCCACCACCACCTCCTCCTCCTCCTCCGCCTCCGGCACCGCCGCCCCGACCGTCGCACCAGGGCAACTTTGGAGACAGCAGGGGCGGAGCAGCGAAATCAGCCGCGCCGTCAATGCCGCCTCCACCTCCACCGAAAAAGAAGTAGCAATAAGGGAGCCTGGACAATGAAGGCTGATGAGCCGCAGCAAGTCAGCCCCCTTGCAGCACATCTCGATCTGATCCGCACGGCGCGGGGAAAGAAGTTCGGCACGATTCTCGCCGATCCGCCTTGGCAGTTCCAGAACCGCACCGGCAAGGTCGCGCCCGAGCACAAGCGGCTCAGCCGCTATGGCACGATGGAACTGGCGGAAATCTGCGCGCTGCCGGTCGAGGATATCGCCGACGATCCGGCGCATCTCTATCTCTGGGTGCCCAATGCGCTGCTGCCCGAAGGCTTGCAGGTGATGAACGCCTGGGGCTTCCGCTACGTCTCCAACATCGTCTGGCACAAAATCCGCAAGGATGGCGGCAGCGACGGGCGCGGGGTGGGTTTCTATTTCCGCAACGTCACCGAAGTCCTGCTGTTCGGCGTGCGCGGCAAGAACGCCCGCACGCTCGCCCCCGGTCGCAGCCAGGTCAACATGATCCAGAGCCGCAAGCGCGAACACAGCCGCAAGCCCGACGAGCAGTACAAGCTCATCGAGGATTGCAGCTGGGGCCCGCGCATCGAACTGTTCAGCCGCGGCGCGCGCAAAGGCTGGACCGTCTGGGGCAATCAGGCCGACGATAGCTACAAGCCCGGCTGGAAAACCTACAGCTACAACAGCACGGCGGCCGTTCCGGCGGAATGATGTTCGACCGACTGTTAGACGCTGGTTTCGAGATTCAGTTTGCGAGTCACGCCAGGGCGATCCTGTCGGTCGATTTTCCTGACATAGTGAAGGACCTCGAAGCAGCACTGCTGACCGTATCTCTGCCGATCACCGAGATCGTGGGCAGTGGGGGCGGCGAAGCGCAGCTTACGCAGCGTTTGCGTCGTGCATTTCACCAACTCGGTTGGGCTAAGCGCAATATCAAGATCGAGAAAATGGTCGATGGCGTGCTCGACGACACGGCCACCAAGACCCATGAGATCGATCACTTTTTTATGACCGATTTGGGCAATTTCGCACTTGAGATCGAATGGAACAACAAGGATCCGTTCTTCGATCGCGATCTGGAAAACTTCAAACGCCTCCATAGCGAAGGCGTGGTCGGCGTTGGCGCTATCTTGACGCGAGGCAGTGAATTGCAGGCTTCGCTCAAAGACATGGTGCGCGGTTGGGCGGAGCGCGAACGGATCGCCTCGTTCGCCGATCTTAAGGGCTTGGGTTTTAAGCGCCCAACCGAGCGGCAAGAGGAGATCGTTGCTCGTTGGGAGGAGCGTGGCGACACCTTCCCTCAAGCTTGGTCGGCTATGTTCTGCAACGACAAGTACGGCATGGCGACGACGCACTGGGACAAGTTGCAGGCGCGGGTCCGGCGCGGCGTAGGCAATCCGTGCCCGCTTCTTCTGATCGGTTTACCGCCCTCGATCGTCGATTTGTCCGCCTAAGCCAATTGTCATTCCCGGGGCTCCACCGCGCACCCTCGCGCGTTGCTCGTGCATGCCCTCCACCGCAATCGCCCGTTTCGCCTTTCGGCCTGTGCTGGCGGCGTCCGACGTGCAGGTCGTGAGCGGGCGGGTCTATCGCTATTTCGCGGTGCCCGAAGCGGTGGCGGGCGGCCGGGCGGGCGCGGGATCGCGGGGCGGCTATTTCAACCGCGCGATTCGCGACCGCTTCGCCTTCGAGCGCCTGCGCGGGTGGGACTGGGCGCTGGATTAGGCCGCCGTGGTTGAGTTCCACTGGCACACTTTTTGAATCGGTTCACGCAAAGGCGCGAAGATGACGCGCCAAAGCCCTTCTCCCACGCTCCCCGCGAACGCGAGCCCCGACCTCCACCGACGCATGGTAGATATCCCGCATTCGCGGGTTGGCAACGGGCTGCCATCGAGCACGACATCTTCGCGCCTTTGCGCCTTCGCGTGAACCCAACTTTCTTCCCGCCAAACCACGAAGCCACGAAGCCACCGAAGCGCAGGCTCGCCGAATTCCCCTCTGCGCCTCTGCGTGAACCCCACTTCACTTTCCATTTTCCTACACGGCCGAAATTTGCTCCATCCTCTCCGATGAAGCGCTATCCGCCCCCTCCCCCGCCGCGCCGCCCGCGCCCGCGTCGTATCCCCGCGTTCCACCCGGTGCCGCTCGTGCCGCGTGCCGACGGGTGGACGCCTGCGCGGCAAGCGGCGTTCATCGGCTATCTGGCGGAGACGCGCTCGGTGCTCGCGGCGTGCCGCAAGGTCTCGATGGGGCGCGAATCGGCCTATCGCCTGCGCAAGCGCCACGGTGCGGCGGGCTTCGCGGCGGCGTGGGACGCGGCGCTGGGAAAGCCACACGCGCCTGTGGACCTGGCTTCGGCGAAGTCCACAGGTCTGCTCGCCAGCTACCGTTTCGCCGAAGGGTTGCTCCAGGTCGTGATGCAGGCCGGGCGCTACGCCGGAACCCGCTGTAAAGACGACAACAATGCCCTGCTCCAGCACCTCGCCCAGCTCGATCGCGCGACCCGCGGACTGGAGCGGCAGGGGTGAAAGTCGCACTTTTTCCATCCGGCGAGAGTGTCACGCCCCGGATGTGGCCTTGGGTGCGTTTCAGGTGCCCGCTTCGCCGTGGCCCCATGGCGCTGGCGGCGGGTCGATCGGGCGCGACAGGTCGAACTCGACGCGGAAGTTCCGCGCGTTGGGCGGCGCGCGCATCAGGCGATAGGCGAACACCGGCGCCTCCGCATCGGCCGGGTCGACCGCGACCTGCCAGACGTTGGTGGTCGAGACGCCCAGCCCCTCGCGCTCGAACAGTGCCACGCTTTCGGCGTCGACCGGGAAATCCTGCGCCTGCGCCGTGCCGTCGCCAGCGGTATCGCCGCCGTACATCGTTACCGCGTCCTCGCTGCCGTCCTCGTACCGGTGGTCGTGCTTGAGGCGCAGGCCTTCTGCGGTGCGGGTGATGAGCCAGGTGCGGCTGCGGTCCCAGCTGCCGTCGGCATTGCGGACGTGGAAGGGGATCGCGATCCGCTCGTCCGAGCATTCGCGCACGTGCATCGCCATCTCGGCCCCGCGCATTTCGGCGTCGGCTTCCTCGTCGCTCGTCATCCGCCCGGCGTAGGCCTTGCCGCAATGGCCCGACAGCGCCTGCCAGAACGCGTCCTGCGGGGCAGCTTCGGCGGCGGCAGGCTCGGGCTCGGCGGTGCAGGCGGCGAGCGGAAGGGCGAGGGCGGCGAGCGCGGCGATCCTGTTCATCCCCGGACCCTGCCAGCCGGGCAATCCGCTGGCAATGCGGGCCGGTATCGGGCGGGCGGGCACTTGATCGCCCGAAGCGCGTTGCCATCTCGCCGGTTCACGAAACGAGGATCATACCGCCGATGCGCACCGAAGCCGAAGTCGCCGCCATGCAATGCCCCGTCTGCCGCGTCCCGCTCGCGATGAGCGACCGGCAGGGGATCGAGATCGACTATTGCCCCCAGTGCCGCGGCGTGTGGCTCGATCGCGGCGAGCTCGACAAGATCGTGGAGCGCAGCGCCCCGCAGGCCGCCCCACAGCGCGCGGCGCCCAGCTATGCCCAGCACGGCGGCAGGGGCCATTCGGGTTACGGCCATGGCTACGGCAAGCCGCACAAGCGGCGGAAGAGCTTCTTCGAGGAACTGTTCGACTGAGGGCTATTTCCCGACGAACAGGAACGCGCAGGCGGCCATGATGCAGCCGAATGCCCCCGCATGCCGCCAGGTCAGCGCCTCGCCCAGCACGAGCACCATGAACGCGCCGAACACCGTCAGCGCGATGGCCTCCTGCGCGATCTTGAGCTGGCCCGGGGTCCAGCCCGAGAGGTAGCCGATCCGGTTGGCGGGCACCGCGAGCGAGTATTCGACGCCCGCGAGCAGCCACGAGATCAGGATCACCCATCCCAGCGGCCGCGCATTGGCGACCTCGGGCCCGCCCTTCAGGTGCCAGTACCAGGCGGCGGTCATGAACAGGTTGGAGAGCGTCAGGAGGATCAGCGTCTGCATCGCAAGGAAATGCGCCCGCCGCGCTGCGCGGGCAAGCGAAACCGGCGCCGCCCCGCGCCGCGCGGGCGATTTGTCAGCGAGCGGGCGCGGTGCTATTGGTTGCAGGAGAAACCATGTCCATCATCGCACCACACGATCAGGATTTCACGCTTCTGCCCGACATGCCGGCGGACGTGTTCACCGCGCCGCTCCAACGCCCCGCGCACGTGGGGGAGGACTGGCTCGAGCCGCAGCAGACCGATTACGACGGCGACGACGACGCGATCTGGAACGATCTGTTCGCGCGGCAGATGGAGGTGCTCCCCGGCCGCGCCGCGAGCGCGTTCATGGAAGGGCTCGACAAGCTCGACCTCGGCCAAGGCGGCGTGCCCGAATTCGGCCGCCTGTCCGAGGAGCTGGGCAAGCTGACCGGCTGGAGCGTGGTGCCGGTGCCGATGCTGATCCCCGATCACGTGTTCTTCTGGCATCTCGCCAACCGGCGCTTCCCGGCGGGCAACTTCATCCGCACGCGCGAGACGTTCGACTACATCCAGGAACCCGACGTCTTCCACGACGTGTTCGGCCACGTGCCAATGCTCACCGATCCGACGTTCGCCGACTATATGCAGGAATACGGCAAGGCCGGGTGGAAGGCGATGCGCGCCAACCGGCTGAAGGCGCTGGGCGCGCTTTACTGGTACACGGTCGAATTCGGGCTGATGCTGGAGCGGGGCGAGGTGCGGGCCTATGGCGCGGGCATCCTCTCGGGCCCAACCGAGGTGGTCTACGCGGTCGAGGCGCAGAGCCCGAACCGGATCATGCTCAACGTCGACCGGGTGATGCGCACCGATTACGTCATCAGCGACCTGCAGCCGACCTATTTCGTGATCGAGAGCTTCGAGGATCTCTACCGCCAGACGGTGGAGCGTGATTTCGACCGGCTCTACCGCAACCTCTCGCCCGCGTTCACCTATGCCAATTCGGCCGTGATCGACGTCGACAATCTCGTCCACCGGGGCACGCAGGAATACCTGCTTCGCGGCGGACGCGGCAGCGGCGCAAAGCCGGTTTGAGGCCAAAGAAAAAGGCCGGCCCGGATTTCTCCGAGCCGGCCTGTTTCCGCATAAGATCCGAAAGGCTTACATGCCTTCGGTCGTAGCGGCGGTGTCGCCTTCGGCAGCAGCTTCGGCGCTCTCTTCCATCGCGTCCGCCTGATCTTCGGCGGCGTCGGTCATGGCATCGGCTTCGGCGTCGGTGATCTCGCCGGTGGCTTCCATCGCCTCGGCCTGATCGTTCACCATTTCGGCGTTCTGCTCGCCGGCGTCTTCGGCAGCGTTTTCCTGGGCGCTGTCGCAGGCCGCGAGGCTGAGGCCCATGGCGGCGACCGAAGCGATCATCGCGCTCTTGTAAATGCTCTTCATCTCAGTCTTTCCCCTTTGCTTGTTGGGTGGGCGACACATACACACGTGCCACCCGGTCGTGAATAGTGTTTACCTAAAAATGCCTGTCGGACAGCCGGTTCCTGAAAAGTCCCAGAATTCCGAGCACCGCCAGCGCCGCAATGATCGCGATCGGGATGGAAATCGGGCTCACGCCGGAAAGGATCGAGCCCTGATTGGCGATCAGTCCGCCCGCCACCGCGCCCAGGGCACCTGCGCCGACATTGGCCATGATGCCCCTGCCATTCTCGATCCGCTGGACGATCGCGGCCAGCCAGCCGAGAAGCGCGCCCGTTACGAGAAAGATGATCAAACCCATCGTCTGCTAATGCTTGTGAGCCATGTTGCCCGGTAGAACCCGAGGCCGGGGCGGTCGTTCCGGCTTTTGCGACGACCCGAGCCGGGTTGTTGCGACTCGGCAACGGCGGCCGCAGCCACGTCAGGGGAGCGCGAACCAGCCGATGGCAATCGCGCCCAGCACGATCCGATACCATCCGAACGGCGCGAAGCCGTGTCGGCTGACATAGGCGACGAAGACGCGGATCACGGCCAGCGCGACGAGGAACGCGGCGATGAAACCGAGCGCGATCTCGCCCCAGCCCACGGTCGCGGTGCCGTGGAAGAGGGCGGGCTCGTCGAGAAGCTTGACCGTCGCCGCGCCGAGCATCGTCGGCACCGCGAGGAAGAACGAGAATTCGGCCGCGGTCTTGCGTCCGACGCCCATCGCCAGCGCCCCCAGGATGGTCGCCGCCGAGCGGCTGGTGCCCGGGATCATCGCCAGGCATTGCGCGAAGCCGACGGCGATCGCGGTCTTCCACGAAAGCCCGGCAACGCCCGTGTCCTCCCGCGCTGGGATCGTCTTCTCGAGCACCAGGATCGCGATGCCGCCGACGACCAGCGCCACCGCAACCACCATCGGCGCGCCGAGCATCACGTCGATCGCGTCCTTCGCCAGGAGGCCGATGAACGCCGCGGGCAGAAAGCCGAGCAGGATGTTGCGCACGAAGCGCAGCGCCTCGGGCTCGCGGCGCAGGAAGCCCATGCCCATCGACCAGAAGGTCTTCCAATAGGTCACCACGACCGCCAGGATCGCGCCGAGCTGGATGACGATGTTGAACTGCCGCCACTGCGCCGGGTCGTAGCCAAAGAACGCCTGGGCGAGGATCAGGTGGCCGGTCGAGGAGACGGGCAGGAACTCGGTCAGGCCTTCGAGAATGCCGAGCAGGATCGCGGTAAGGGTGAGGCTCATTGCGGTCGGGTCATGGCGATGGAGCGCGGCGTGTCAAATCCAAATCGGGCGAACCCACGAAAAACGCCCCCGACCGGAGCCGGGAGCGTCTTCGATGATCGCCGATCGATCCTACCAGATATGCACGCGCTCTTCGGGCGGCAGGTAGAGCGCGTCGTCGGACGTCACGTCGAACGCGTCGTACCACGCGTCCATCTGGCGCACGACCCCATTGGTGCGATATTCCTCCGGGCTGTGCGGATCGGTCCGCAGACGCTGACGGGCGTTGTCCTCGCGCTGTTGCGAGCGCCAGACCTGCGCCCAGGCGAGGAAGAAGCGCTGATCGCCCGTCAGACCGTCGATCACCTCGTCCTCCTCGCCGTTCAGCGAGAGCTTGTAGGCGCGGTACGCAAGGCTGAGGCCGCCCACGTCGCCGATGTTCTCGCCCAGCGTGAGCCGGCCGTTGACGCAGGTCTCGCCGTCGTCGAGCGGGCAGAAGCCGTTGTACTGCTCGACCAGCGCGTCGCCCAGCTTGTCGAACGCGGCGCGGTCGGCATCGGTCCACCAGTCGCGCAGCATGCCGGTACCGTCGGACTTCGATCCCTGATCGTCGAACCCGTGGCCCATCTCGTGCCCGATCACAGCGCCGATGCCGCCGTAGTTGACCGCGTCGTCCGCCGAGATGCCGTAGAACGGCTGCTGCAGGATCGCGGCGGGAAACACGATCTCGTTCTTGGTCGGGTTGTAATAGGCGTTGACCGTCTGCGGCAGCATGCCCCACTCGGTGCGGTCGATCGGGCCGCCCAGCTTCGAGAGCATGTCCTGCCATTGCCACTTCGCCGCAGCCACGCGGTTCGCCAGCGGATCGTCGGCATCGATCGCGAGGCCGGCGTAGGTTTCTAGATTGTCGCGGTAGCCGATCTTGGGATCGAACTTGTCGAGCTTGGCGACGGCTTCCTGCTTGGTCGCATCGCTCATCCAGTCGTTGTCGGCGATGCTGGCGGCGAGCGCCTTGCGCAGGTTCGCGACCAGCTCTTCCATCGCCGCCTTGTTCTCGGGCGGGAAATAGCGCTCGACATAGGACGCGCCGACCAGTTCGCCCAGCAGGCCTTCGGATTCGGAGATCGCGCGCTTCCACCGCGCCCGTTGCTCGGGCGTGCCGGTCAGCGTCTGGCCGTAGAAAGCGAAATCGGCGTTATCGATCGCACTCGGCAAGACGGCGGCGTTGCTCTCGAGGAATTCCTTGGTGGTCCAGGCCTTGAGCACGTCGAGCGGCGTTTTCGCCAGCAGCGCCATCATCGCGGGCGTGCCGCCGCCGATCTTGGCAACCGTGTCTGCGCTCAGGCCCAGTTCGGCCACTTCGGCCTCGGTCGGCGGCAGATCGTAGACGACGTACTTGTCGGTATCGCCGAGGCCGCTCGCGGTCAGCATCGCGGACAACGGAAACTGGCCGGAAAGGCCGGTCAGTTCCTGTGGGCTAACGGCATTGTAGGTCAGGTCGCGATTGCGGCTGGTCGCGCGGTCCCAGCTAACCGTGCGCGCGATCGAATCCTCCAGATCGTACACCTGCTGCGCGGTCGCGGCGGGATCGGCATAGCCGGCCTGCCCGAACAGGAAGGCGAGATATTCGCGATACTTGGCCTGGATATCCCGGCCCTTCTCGCTCTCGTCGAGGTAATAGTCGCGGTCGGGCAGGCCGAGCCCGCCCGAAGCGACATAGACCGAGTAGCGCGTCGGCTCCTTCGCATCGACCGTCACGAACCCGCCCAGCGGCGAGGAATAGCCCGGCGTGCCCCACAGCGTGGCGAGCGCGGAGAGATCGTCCGCTCCGGCGATCGCATCGAGGTACGGCTTGGCGGGGGCAAGGCCCGCGGCGTCGATCGCCTGCGTGTCGAGGAAGGCGTTGTAGGCATCGACGATGCGCTTCTCGTCGGACGAGAGGCTCGCCGGATCTTTCGCCACCAGTTCGTCGACCAGCGTCTTCACGTCGCTGGTCGATTTCTCGCGCAGCAGGTTGAACGCGCCGAAGCGGCTGAATTCGGGCGGCAACGGGTTCGCCTCCAGCCACTTCTCGTTGGCATAGGCGAAGAAGTCGTCGCCGGGGTCGACGCTCTGGTCGATGCCCGAAGGATCGTAGCCCCATTCACCGAAGCTCATGGTCGGCATCGGCGTCTCTTCGGCAGGCGCGGCGGGTGTATCCTGCGCCAGCGAAGGCGCGGCGAGGGTAAGGGCAAGCGCGCTGGCGCCTGCGGACAGCAGAGTGCGGATCATCGGTGTAATCTCCCGGAAATTTCAATCAGCCCCGAGGATGCGGACGATCCTCGGCTGCGAGCATAGGCGCTCGCGCGCGACCGGCGTAGCCGTTCGTCGGTTTCAATTGCAACTTCATAGAATTGGGCGGCTGTGCCTCGCCTGAACGGCAGCTCAGGCGGCCTCGACGCTGGCAAACTGGAGCGCGGCGAGTCGCGCGTAGAGACCCCCTGCATCCGCCAGTTGCGCGTGCGTGCCCTGCTCGACGATCCGCCCTTCGTCCAGCACCACGATCCGGTCGGCCGCGCGCACGGTAGCGAGGCGGTGCGCGATCACCAGCGTGGTGCGCTGCGCCATCAGCCGGTCGAGTGCCTGCTGGACGAGCTGTTCGCTTTCCGCATCGAGCGCGCTGGTCGCCTCGTCGAGCAGCAGGATCGGCGCATCGCGCAGCAAGGCGCGGGCGATCGCGAGCCGTTGCTGCTGCCCGCCCGAAAGCCGCGTGCCGCTCTCGCCGAGATAAGTGTCGAGGCCTTCGGGGAGTTCGCGCAGGAATCGTTCGGCATTGGCCGCGCGCGCGGCTTCCCAAATGTCGTCGTCGCTCGCGTTCCACGCGCCGTAGCGCAGGTTGTCGCGCGCGTTGGCGGAAAACAGCAGCCCGTCCTGCGGGACGAGCGCGATGCGGCGGCGGATGTCTGCAGGGTCGGCGCTGGTCAGCGGAATGCCGTCAAGCCGGATCGTACCCGCCTGCGGATCGTAGAACCGCTCGGCAAGCTGGAACACGGTGCTCTTTCCCGCGCCCGACGGGCCGACCAGAGCGACCGTCTCGCCCGGCTCCACCTCGAGCGTGAATTCCTTGAGCGCGGGCGCATCGAGCCGTGTCGGATAACGGAAGCTGACGCCCCGGAAGCTGAGCGAACCGCGCGGCGGCTCGGGCAGCGCCAGCGGGCGCGCCGGGGGGGCGATGTCGGGCTTTTCTTCGAGCAGTTCCTCCAGCCGGCTGGCCGCGCCCGCGCCGCGCAAAAGCTCGCCGTAGACCTCGGTCAGCGCGCCGAACGATCCGGCCACGATGACCCCGGTGATGACGAAGGCGGCGATCGTCCCGCCGCTGATCTCGCCGCTGGTGACCGCGATCGCCCCGCGCCACATGACCAGCGTGATCGCGCCGAACACCACGAAGATGATCGTCGCGGTCATCAGCGCGCGCAGCAGGATGCGGCGCTTGGCGGTGTCGAACGTGCGCTCGACCGCCTCGGCGAAGCGCGCGCCTTCGCGCCGTTCCTGATTGAACGCCTGGACGATCTTCATCCCCGCGAGCACTTCGGAGACCATCGCGCCGACGTCCGCGATCCGGTCCTGGCTCGATCGCGAGACGTTGCGGATGCGCCGCCCGAAGATTACGATCGGCAGGACCACCAGCGGAATGCCGATAATCAGCCCGATAGTCAGCTGCGGGGCGAGCCAGAACAGATAGGCGGTGCCCCCGATGGCCATCAACGCGTTGCGCAGCGCAACCGAGATCGTCGTCCCCACGACCGTCTCGATCTGCGCGGTGTCCGCCGTCATCCGGCTGGCGATCTCCTTCGGGCTGTTCTCCTCGTAGAAGCCGGGGGCGAGGCGCAGGAGGTTGGTCTGCACCTTCAGCCGGATGTCGGCGACCACTCGCTCGCCGAGCCAGGAGACGAAGTAGAACCGCAAGGCGGTGCCGATCGCGAGCACGCCGACGATCAGCAACAGATACTGGAACCAGCGCGCGATATCGCCCGATCCGCCGCCATCGGCGAAACCGCGGTCGATGATGAGCTTGAAACCGTTGGGGATCGCCAGTGTCGCCGCCGCGGTCACGATCAGCGCCAGCAGCGCCAATGCGACGCGGCCGGGGTAGTTCGCCGCCTCGCGGACGATCATCCGCAGCGGGCCGAGCGTGCGCGCGGGCCGAGCCTCGCCTTCGACCGCCGCGCTGCGGCGAAACCAGCCGCGCCGGGGATTTTCCTCGAGTTCGGGGGTGTCCGCGTTCATCGCAGCCGCAGGTAGCGACGACGGCGGGCAAAATCCACTCGAGGCTGGCAATTTCGGCACAAACGCCCAAATGATGCGTTGCACAAACGAACCGTTATCGTCACTGTGCACTGCACAAAGATAACGGAAGGCGCCTTTCGAGGCGCCCAGCAGGGGAACGCGATCTTGCTTTACCATGCCTACGAACTTCAGCGCGCCTGGCTCAACGGCGCGAGCACCTGGGCCTCCATGGGAGCCGAGATGCTGACCAATCCGTACCTGCCGATGGGCTATACCGGGCTAGGGCCCGCCGCGGCTTCGGCGCTCGAGGTGTTCGCCCATGCCGCCGCGCCGCGCGGCAAGCCCGCGTTCGGAATCGAAACGGTGGAGGCGGGCGGGAAGAGCTGGCCGGTTGAAGAAGCGACCGTGGTCAACAAGCCGTTCGGCGATCTCAAGCGCTTCGTGCGCGAAGGGTTGCCCGACGATGCGCCGAAGCTGCTGATCGTCGCGCCGATGAGCGGACACTACGCCACGCTGCTGCGCGGCACCGTGCAACGGATGGTGGAAAGCTGCGAGGTCTATATCACCGACTGGGCCGATGCGAAGACGGTGCCGCTGTCGGACGGGCGCTTCGACCTCGACGACTACATCGATTACCTGATCGGCTTCCTGGAGCATATCGGGCCGGATGCGCACGTGATGGCGGTGTGCCAGCCTTCGGTCCCCGCATTGGCGGCGACGGCGCTGATGAACGCCGAAAAGCACCCCTGCCGTCCGGTGACGCTGACCATGATGGGTGGGCCGATCGACACGCGCGAGAGCCCGACCACGGTCAACGACGTGGCGATGGACCGGCCGATCGAATGGTTCCGCCACACGGTGATCGCCACCGTGCCGATGCAGCATGGGGGCGCGGGGCGGAAGGTCTATCCCGGCTTCCTCCAGCTCGCGGGGTTCATGAGCATGAACCTCGGCCAGCACCTGCAGAGCCACTTCGAGATGTTCAAGCATCTGACCGCAGGCGACGACGACAGCGCGCAGGCAACCAAGGACTTCTACGACGAATACCGCTCGGTCTGCGACATGACGGCCGAATTCTACCTCCAGACCGTGGAGGAGGTGTTCCAGAAGCATTCGCTGACCAACGGCACTTTCGTCCACCGCGGCGAGGCGATCGATCTCGGCGCGATCCGCGACACCGCGATCCTCGCCATCGAAGGCGAGCGCGACGACATCTCCGGCATCGGGCAGACGAAGGCCGCGCTCAAGCTCGCGACCGGGCTGGCGGAGAGCAAGAAGCAATACCTGCTGGCGAAGGATGCGGGCCATTACGGCATCTTCAACGGCAGCAAGTGGCGCGACAGAATCGCTCCCGCGGTCGAGGAATTCCTCGCGAAACACGGCAAAGTGAAGCTCAAGGCTGCGGCCTGAGAGAATTGGTTCACGCGGAGACGCAGAGACGGGGAGGAAGTTACGCTCACGGCGAAGCCGCCTTCTATCTGCAACCCCGTGTCGATCGCGACCGGCATGGATGATCGCCTGCGGCGCGTCTTCGCGTCTCCGCGTGAACCCAAATCTACGACTGCCGCTCGCGCTCTCGCCTGAAGATTCGCCGCAGCACCCGCCGCGCGGTCAGCAGCAGCCACACGGTGATCGCCAGCAAAACAAGCGCGATCCCGCCTGCGACGTACGGGTATTCGTAGGCCGCCCACAGCAGCCCGGCGGTCGCGATGTCCTCCGCGCTCGATACCGCCACGTTGCTCACCGGCTCGGGGCTGGCGTTGACCACGCCGCGCGCGCTCGCCTTGCCCGCATGGGCCGCGAAGGCCGCGCCGCCGCCGAGCAGGAAGGCGATCACCTGCGCCGCCGGATCGGACGGGTCGACGATCGCCAGCGCCAGCAGCGCGCCGCCCACGGGCCGCACGAACGTGTGCACCGCATCCCACACCGAATCGAGCCACATCACCTTGTCGGCGAGAAATTCGGCCAGCGCCGCGAGCGCGGCCACGCCCATCACCCAAGGGTTCGCCAGCACGTCCAGCGCGGCGAGATATTCAGGCAGGGGCAGCGCGCCAAGCCGCATCGCCAGCCCGGTCGCGAATAGGCACAGATAGAGCCGCCATCCGGCGAGCAGGCTGACGCTGCCCGCGATCCCGATGATTTCCATCACGCCCATGGCTCATCTCCTCGACGCACGAGAATGCGCCCGCATGGCCGGGTGGGCAAGGTCTAGCGGGCGTCGCCGACGATGCGGGCTTCGTCCGTGCCGCAGCGGAAGGCGGCGGCGCGGGTGTCGGCGATCTCGCGCGCGACGCGGTTGGCGTCCGCCGTGTCCCCCGCGATCTGGGCCACGCGGCAACCGGGTGCGCCCGCGCGGCCGATCTTCTCGATCGCGAGCACGGTGCGCCCTGCGCTGCCCGGCGCGACATCGCGATAACGGAAGATCACCGCGAACGGCGTGCCGTCGTTCGTGCGCCATTCGATGCGATCGGCGATCTCGTTGAATGCGCCGATGGTCATGAATTCCTCGCCGTCCACCCCGGCGTCGAGGTCGAAGCGCCCGTCGCCGTGGTGGGCGAACAGCGGGATGCCTTCCCGGCCCGGGCAGGCGTAGTCGACGCCGGTTCCCTCGGGCTGCTCCGCCGTCACCCGGCAGGCGGCGAGGTCGAAATCGGAATAGACCGAGGCGTAGCCGCCGGTTTCCGCCGGAGTATCGGTTGCCCCGACTGCGGGCGTAGCCCGTTTCACTGGTGTCGCAGGCTCGGGCGTCTCGGTTTTGGGTGCCTGCTCCGGCGGGTCCTGCGAACAGGCGGCGAGCCCGAGGGCGGCGGTGCAGGCGGCAAAAGCGAACGGGCGGCGCATGGCATTCTCCTCTGGCGAGAAGAACGCACGAGCCGCCCGCCCGTTCATTTTCCGGCGTTCATTTCCGGGTGTCGGTCAGAGGACTTCGAACATTCCCGCCGCGCCCATGCCGCCGCCGACGCACATCGTCACGACGACGTATTTCGCGCCGCGGCGCTTGCCTTCGATCAGCGCGTGGCCGGTGCAGCGCGCGCCGGTCATGCCGTAGGGGTGGCCGATCGAGATCGAGCCGCCGTTGACGTTGAGCAGCTCGTTGGGGATGCCCAGCTTGTCGCGGCAATAGAGCACCTGCACCGCGAACGCTTCGTTCAACTCCCACAGGCCGACGTCTTCCAGCTTCACGCCGGTGCGCTCGAGCAGCTTGGGAATCGCGAAGACCGGGCCGATGCCCATCTCGTCGGGCTCGGTGCCCGCGACCGCCATGCCGACATAGCGGCCGAGCGGCGTCAGGCCCTTCTTCTCGGCGACCTTGGCTTCCATCAGCACGCTGGCCGAGGAGCCGTCCGAAAGCTGCGAAGCATTGCCCGCGGTGATCGTGGTGCCGGGGCCCATCACCGGCTGGAGCGCGGAAAGGCCTTCCAACGTGGTTTCGGGGCGGTTGCCCTCGTCCTTGGCGATCGTGACCTCCTTGTCGGAAATCTCGCCGGTTTCCTTGTTCTGGACTTTCATCGTGGTGCTGACCGCCACGATCTCGTCGTCGAACTTGCCTTCGGCCTGCGCGGCGGCGGTGCGCTGCTGCGATTGCAGCGCGTATTCGTCCTGCGCCTCGCGGCTGATGCCGTAGCGCTGGGCGACCGTCTCGGCGGTCTGGAGCATCGGCATGTAGATCGCACCGTGCATCGCCAGCAGCTCGGGGTCAGGCTGCACGCGCATTTCTTTCGTCTGCACGAGCGAGATCGATTCCTGCCCGCCCGCGGCGACCACGTCCATATTGTCGATCATGATCTGCTTCGCCGCGGTGGCGATCGACATCAGGCCGGACGAACACTGGCGGTCGATCGTCATGCCCGAAACCGAAGTCGGGCAACCGGCGCGCAAGGCGACCTGGCGGGCGAGGTTGCCCGCCTGCGCGCCCTGCTGCAGCGCGGAGCCCCACAGCACGTCGTCGATCTCGGCCGGATCGATCCCGGCGCGCTCGATCGCGGGCTTCAGCGAATGGGCGCCCAGCGTGGCGCCGGGGGTGGCGTTGAACCCGCCCTTGTAGGCGCGGCCGATGGCGGTGCGGGCGGTGGAAACGATGACTGCGTCGCGGGACATAGGAATGCTCCTTTGAAGGACAAAAGTCCTCTCCCCTTCAGGGGAGAGGAGTTACACGAAGAACTGCGCGATCCACTCGGCGATCAGCGCGGGCTTGTCCTCGCCTTCGATCTCGATCGTGACTTCGTGCGTCTGCTGCCACTGGCCGGGGCGCTTCTCGACGAGTTCGAGCAGCTTCCAGTGGCCGCGGATGCGCTTGCCGCTTTTGACGGGATTGATGAAGCGGGTTTTGTTGCCGCCGTAATTGACGCCCATCTTCACGCCGTCGACCTTCGGCAGGTCCGAATTGGCGCTGAGATAGGGGATCATCGACAGCGTGAGGAAACCGTGCGCGATCGTCCCGCCGAACGGCGTCATCTTCGCTTTTTCCTCGTCGACGTGAATGAACTGGTGATCGCCGGTAGCGTCGGCGAACAGATTGATGCGATCCTGGTCCATCTCGACCCACTCGCTGGTGCCGATGTTCTGCCCGACCTTGCCTGCCAATTCCTGCGGGGTCATGCGCCTCTCTCCTTCGCCGCGATATGCCTACGAAACGGCGGCTTCATGGCGCATGAAATGGCCTAGCGCAACGCGCCCGCTCCTGCCGCTACGGCATCGCGGCGGCCTGCGGCCGACTGGCGCCGCCGCGCGGCCACCCGTGCATCCCGACCGCGCGAATCGAGCCGCTTGCAATAGCTCCACAGCCCGATCTGCAAGCCGATCAGCATCAGCACGAAAGGCTGGTAGGCGATCCCCTGGAACACCGAACCCACGAGATAGATCGCCTGTCCGACCTGCAGCGCGCTGGCGAGCGGCGCCTGCCACTGTTCGCCTGTGCCGCCGCGTTCGCGCCAGCGGCGCCGGATGCGCTCCATCTGCCACAGCCCGAGCGCGTGGATCCACAGCCACAGGCCGAGCCCCGGCCAGCCCTGCTCGCCCAGCATCTCGAAGATCGCCGAGTGGTAGGCGCGCGCCTTGTCTTCCACCTGGCGATATTCGATCGCGGTGGTGTTGCCCTGCTCCACCACCACCGGCAGGCGATAGGTGAAGGTGTTGCCGCGATAGGCGTCGAACCCGCCGCCGAAGGGATTGTCCGCCACGTAGTCGAACGTCCATTGCCATACCGCCACGCGGGTGGAGGCGGACTGGTCCTGATCGTGGCTGCCGATCGTCGCCATCCGCTGGTAGTAGCTCTGCGGCACGAAAGGCAGCGCCAGCAGCCCGAGCGCTGCGCCCGCGACGATGAAGGTCATCCGCCGCTTCACGTCGCGCAGCGCGATCACCGCGAGCACGCCGATGCACAGCAGGCCGGTGCGCGCCTCGGTGCCGATCGGGATCAGCAGGCAGGCGAAGATCAGCGCGTAGGCGAAGGTCTTCACCCGCCAGTCGGGCGGGAACACCGTGCCGTGGCGGGTGAACCACACGATCAGCGGAATGATCGCGATCGAGACCGTCGCCAGCGTCGAGCTTTCGTACATCCCCGAGTTGTCGTTGACGAAGAAATAGAGCGAAGCGTAGCCGCCCCCACCGGTCGCGGTCTTCATCCCCGCGCTGATGATGATCGCGCCCACGGTCAGCACCATGATCAGCGCCGCACCCTCGAGCCGCAGGCGGGTGGTGAGCGTCATCGGCAGGAAGATCGCGAACACCAGCGCCTTCCACACCCAATCCCATTTTTCCTGCGCCATCAGCGGGAAATCGGCGGTCTGCGTGGTCCAGAAGCAATAGGCGAGCAGCAGCGCCATTAGCACCTGCCGGAACGTCACCCGCATGCTTTTCTTGTCGTCGGTCAGCAGCCACCCCGCGAACGCCGCGCAGAACGCGATCAGCGAGATCGGCAGCGCGGAAGTGATCGACCAGCCGATCTTCTGCGGGGCGAGGATATCGATGTAGAGATAGGCCAGCACCCACACGAACGGGCGGCGAAAGCCGATGGCGAGGAACGCCATGACGAAGCCGAACAGCGCGAGATCAAGCATCGCGCTGGTCCGCTTGGTTCTCTTGTGTGCCGTTGTGCGCGTCGTCGAACGCCGGATCGCGGTCGGTCGCGTCGCTGCCCGCCAGCCGCAGCAGCGCGAGCGCGAGCAGCGCGTGGACCAGGGCGAGGGCGAAATAGTCGATCAACCGGCGATGCTTTCCAAAGGGCGCGCCGGGCGGGCCTAGCAGCGGCCGGTTGACGCGCCGTTAAGCTTGTCGTGGCACGACGCGCGGGCATGACCCGGGTGCTCCACATCCTCGATCACTCGCTGCCGCTCCACAGCGGCTACACCTTCCGCACGCGCGCGATCCTCAAGGCGCAGCAGGCGGCGGGGCTGGACGTGCGCGGCGTTACCGGATTGCGCCATGCGGGTGGCGACGAGAGCGTGGAAACGGTGGACAGCCTGACCTTCCACCGCACGTCCGGCGCAGCGTCCGGCCCGCCGGGCCTTCGCGAATGGCGCGAGATCGCGCGCTTCGCCGATGGTATCGAGCGCGCCGTGCGCGAATGGCGGCCCGACGTGCTCCATGCGCATTCGCCCGCGCTGTGCGGGCTGGCCGCACTCAAGGTCGCGCGGCGGCATGGCATTCCGCTGGTGTACGAGATTCGCGCATTCTGGGAAGACGCCGCGGTCGGCAACGGCACCGGGCGCGAAGGATCGCTCAAGTATCGCCTGACGCGCGCGCTGGAGAACCGCGCCGTGGCAGGCGCCGACGCAGTATTCACGATCTGCGCGGGACTGCGCGACGATCTGCTGGCGCGCGGCGTTTCGCCCGAAAAAGTCGCCTTGTCGCCCAACGGCGTCGACCTTTCGCTGTTCGGCGATCCGCCGCCGCGCGACCACGCGCTCGCCGCCGAACTGGGGCTGGGCGACGGCCCGGTGATCGGCTTCATCGGCAGCTTCTACGACTACGAGGGGCTGGACGACCTGATCGCCGCGCTGCCGTCGTTGCGCGAGCGTGCGCCCGGCGCGCAATTGCTGCTTGTCGGCGGCGGGCCGATGGACCATGCCCTGCGCGCGCAGGCCGCGGCGAGCCCGGCGGCGGACGCGATCCACTTCACCGGGCGCGTGCCGCACCACGCGGTCGAGCGATACTATTCGCTGATCGACGTGCTCGCCTATCCGCGCAAGCGCAGCCGGCTGACCGACCTCGTCACGCCATTGAAGCCGCTGGAGGCGATGGCGCAGCGCCGCCTCGTCGCCGCGTCCGACGTCGGCGGGCATCGCGAACTGATCGCCGACGGCGAAACCGGAACGCTGTTCGCCCCCGACGATCCCATCGCTTGCGCCGCCGCGCTCGCGGGCCTGCTGGCCGATCGCGCCGGATGGGATGCCATGCGCGAGCGCGCCCGCGCGCATGTCGCCGCACACCACGACTGGGGGCGCAACGTCAGTCGTTATCAAGTCGTTTACCATCGTCTGCTAGCCGATGAGGCGAATGGGGCAATTTCCGCCGCCGCCTGAAGTGCGCGGCGGCCCGCAACGGGGATGAACGACGTGGCGACCAAGCATGACGGCAGGGCAGGCCAGGTTCCGATCAGCAGGCATCCGGCCTTTCCGGCCATCGTCGCGCTGTGGTTCGCGGCGCTTCTGGGGATCGGCACGCTGGTGCTGCCCGCGCATCTGTTCGAAGCCGCGATCGAGGCCAGCGGTATTTCCGCCGTACTGCCCGTGGCCGAACCGCCGCTCGGCGTGACCGCACGGATACTGATTGCGCTGGTCGCCGCGGCGATCGGGGTGATCCTGGGCTTCGTCCTCGCGCGCAAGGTCGCGGCAGCGCAACAGGATACGCGCGTGCCCCACCGCGCTCCCAGCGCGGCGCCCGAGGCAAAGCGTCCGATATCGGCTCATGACGAACTGTGGTCCGAAGGTTTCGACGAACCTGTTGCCGATGCGCCCGCTGCGCTGATCCCCGGCCGCCGCCGCGCGCTGTCGGTTACCGACGAAGGCGGACCGAGCGAATTTCTCGGCAACGGCGAGTTGCCGGCCGAGGACACCGAGATCGTGATGGACGACCCGCAAGTCGCGCCGCCGCCGATCGAGATGCCTGCTGCAGAGCCGATCGAGGACGATACGCTCGAACTCGCCGTCTTCGCCGATGGCGAGCCGTTCGAGGCTTCGTTCGACCATGCGCCGCCCATTGCCGCGGAAGCGCCGGACGAAGACGTGCCTGCCGTTGTCACCGGGCTCGTGATCCCCGGACCCTCGATATCGCTCGACGCCGCGCGTCCGTTCGACGGGCCTGCCGCTGCAAGTCCGGCAGACCGGTTGCACAGCGAGTTCGTCGCCGAGCCGGCTCCCGAATTCGTGCCGCCGCTGACGGAGGAGGCCGTTGTTTACGACGATGACCATACCGAAGTTGCATCGGAGGTATCGGCGCAGCCCGAGCAGGAACCGCCCGTGCCAGCGGACGAGGACCATGCGTTGGGCGACCTTTCGATAGCCGAACTGGTCGAACGCTTCGCGCTTTCGCTTCAGCGAGCGGCCGAACGGGCCACCGAAGCCGAGGCTGTGCAGCCGCCGCGCTACGTGCCCGATCTCGGGGTAGAAGCGGTCGAGGCTCCGCGCTTCGCAGCACCGGACGAGCCCGTTGCCGCCTCCCCGGCCGAACCTGCCGACGAGCCGTTGAGCGAGGTTGAGGAAGAGCCGGTGGCGACAGTGCCCGAGGCGCTTCGTCCTGTCGCGTTCGAAGGCGAGGTGGCCGAAGATGAGGACGAAGCCGAGGATTTCGCGCTGACGCTGTCGCTCGCACCCCAGCCGAGACCGTTCGATCGCCCGGCCGATCCCGCGCCGGCAGCCGAATCCGCCAAGGAAGCTGGGGATGCCGAGACCGATGGTGGCTACAGTTCGCTGCTGAGCATGCGGAAGCAGGCAACGAACCGGGAATTCGTGCGGATCGACGACGAACTTCCGACGAGCGATGCGCCGGTGGATGCGGCAATCGAACCGGTGGTGGTATTTCCCGGTCACGAGCAGCGCCACGTGTCGCGGGCCGAGCGGTCGCCCGAGACGAGCGTGCCGGAAATGGCCGATGTCCAGCGACCCTTTGCCGCGCCTGCGCATGCCGGCGCGAGCGGGTCCGATCCGATGCAGACCGAGCGCGCGCTGCGCGAAGCCCTGCACAAGCTGCAACGGCTGAGCGGCGCCGCCTGACCGGAAATCGGCTCGCAGAACAGGCGTGGAGCCCTTTTGCGGAAGCAAGAATTACTAATACCTATGCACTGCCTTCGCAGTTGCAAAACGCCCAACCTGTCGTCATGAAGCCCCTTCGCGATAATTTTCGTGCGCGATCGTGCGCCACGGGACGCGCTTCATTGCCGGAGCGGCCCCGATGGCGCCTGTCTCGCCGCACGGCATGACGAAGGCTTTCGAATGGGATTTCCGCCGCCGACCGGTCTCTACGATCCACGCAACGAACACGATTCGTGCGGTGTCGGGCTGGTTGCGCACATCAAGGGTGAAAAGAGCCACGCCATCGTCGGCCAGGCGCTCGAGATCCTCGCCAACCTCGACCATCGCGGCGCGGTCGGCGCCGATCCGCTGCTGGGCGACGGCGCGGGCATCCTGATCCAGATCCCCGATCCGCTGATCCGCGCCTGGGCGGATGGCGAAGGGTATGACTTGCCGCCCGCTGGCGATTACGCCGTCGCGCAGTGCTTCCTGCCGCAGGACGAGGCGGCGCGCGCTTTCGTCGCCGGGCAGATGGAGAAGTTCATCGCCAAGGAGGGTCAGCGGCTGGTCGGGTGGCGCGACGTGCCGACCACGCTCGACGGGCTGGGCGAAGCGGTGATCGAATCGATGCCGGTCATGCGCCAGTGCATCGTCGCGCGCGGGCCCGATTGCGCCGACCGCGACGCGTTCGAGCGCAAGCTGATCGTGATCCGCAAGCAGACGCTGAACCCGCTTGCCAAGCTCGCCGAAAAGCACGGTCTGCCCGCGCTGACCCAGAGCTATATCCCGAGCTTCTCCAGCCGCACGATCGTCTACAAGGGTCTGCTGCTGGCGACGCAGGTGGGCAGCTTTTACGACGATCTGCGCGATCCGCGCTGCACCTCGGCGCTCGGCCTCGTCCACCAGCGGTTCTCCACCAACACTTTCCCGAGCTGGCGGCTCGCCCACCCCTATCGCTTCATGGCGCACAACGGCGAGATCAACACCGTGCGCGGCAACGTGAACTGGATGGAAGCGCGCCGCCGGACGATGGAAAGCGAACTGCTCGGCGCCGATCTCGACAAGATGTGGCCGCTGATCCCGCACGGCCAGTCCGACACCGCGTGCCTCGACAACGCGCTCGAACTGTTACTCGCGGGCGGATACAGCCTCGCCCACGCGATGATGATGCTGATGCCGGAGGCGTGGGCGAAGAACCCGCTGATGGATCAGGCCCGCCGCGCGTTCTACGAATATCATGCCGCGCTGATGGAGCCGTGGGACGGCCCGGCCGCGGTCGCCTTCACCGATGGCCGGCAGATCGGCGCCACGCTCGACCGCAACGGCCTGCGCCCCGCACGCTATTGCGTGACGAAGGACGATCTCGTTTGCCTCGCGTCGGAAAGCGGCGTGCTGCCGTTCGCCGAGGAAGATATCGTGCGCAAGTGGCGCCTCCAGCCTGGCAAGATGCTGCTGATCGACTTGGAGGAAGGCCGCATCGTCGAGGATGCCGAGCTGAAGGCGGACCTCGCCGCCGCGCATCCTTACGAAACCTGGCTGGCGCAGACGCAGTACAAGCTCGGCGATCTCGACACGATCGAGCCCGAACTGGCCGCGATCCCCGAGCACACCACCACCCTGCTCGAACGCCAGCAGGCCTTCGGCTACACACAGGAAGACGTCGCGCGCTTCCTCGAGCCGATGGCGCTGACGGGTGATGATCCGATCGGGTCGATGGGCACCGATACCCCGCTCGCGGTGCTGAGCGCCAGGCCGCGCCTGCTCTACGACTATTTCAAGCAGAACTTCGCGCAGGTCACCAATCCGCCGATCGACCCGATCCGCGAGGAACTGGTGATGAGCCTGCTTTCCATGATCGGCCCGCGCCCCAATCTGCTGGGGCGCGACGCGGGGACGCACAAGCGGCTGGAAGTGGAACAGCCGATCCTGACCAACGCCGATCTCGCCAAGATCCGCTCGGTCGAGGTCGCGCTGGACGGGGCATTTCGCACGCACACGCTCGACGTGACGTGGGATGCCAGCACCGGCACCGACGGGCTCGAAATGGCACTGAAGGAGCTGTGCTGGGCCGCGACCGAGGCGGTGCTGCTCGATCACAACATCCTGATCCTGTCGGACCGCGCGCAGGGGCCCGATCGCATCCCGATCCCCGCCGCGCTCGCCACGGCCGCGGTGCATCACCACCTCGTGCGGCAGGGCCTTCGGATGCAGACCGGGCTGGTGGTCGAGACCGGCGAAGCGCGCGAGGTCCACCACTTCTGCGTGCTCGCGGGCTACGGCGCGGAAGCGATCAATCCCTATGTGGCGTTCGAGACGATCGAGGCGATCCGCGCCGAGCGTTTTCCCGAAATCGACGAGAAGGACGCGCGCCGGAATTACGTGAAGGCGGTCGGCAAGGGCATTCTCAAGGTCATGTCCAAGATGGGCATCTCGACCTACCAGTCGTATTGCGGGGCGCAGATCTTCGATGCGGTCGGTCTGTCGAGCGCGTTCATCGAGAAGTATTTCACCGGCACCGCGACCACGATCGAGGGCGTGGGGCTGGCCGAAGTGGCAGACGAGGCGGTGCGCCGCCACACGCTCGCCCACGGCGACGATCCGCTCTATCGCGGGATGCTCGATGCGGGCGGCATCTACCAGTACCGCCTGCGCGGCGAGGACCACGCCTGGACGCCGGGCAGCGTCGCCAGCCTGCAGCACGCGGTGCGCGGCAATTCGCAGGACCGTTACGAGGATTACGCGCGCGAGATCAACGAGCAGTCCGAACGCCTGCTGACGATCCGCGGCCTCATGGAGTTCAAGGTGGCGGAGAGCCCGGTGCCGCTGGACGAGGTCGAGCCGGCCACCGAGATCGTCAAGCGCTTCAGCAGCGGGGCGATGAGCTACGGCTCGATCAGCCGCGAGGCGCACACCACGCTGGCGATCGCGATGAACCGCATCGGCGGCCGCTCGAACACCGGCGAAGGCGGGGAGGAGCCCGACCGCTTCACCGCGCTGGCGAACGGCGATTCGATGCGCAGCCGGATCAAGCAGGTCGCGAGCGGCCGTTTCGGCGTGACCACCGAATACCTCGTCAATTCGGACGATATCCAGATCAAGATGGCGCAGGGCGCGAAGCCCGGCGAAGGCGGGCAATTGCCCGGCCACAAGGTCGACAAGGTGATCGGCGCGGTGCGTCACTCGACGCCGGGCGTCGGCCTCATCAGCCCGCCGCCGCACCACGACATCTATTCGATCGAGGATCTCGCGCAGCTGATCCACGACCTGAAGAACGTGCAGCCTTCGGCGCGCATCTCGGTCAAGCTGGTGAGCGAAGTCGGCGTCGGCACGGTCGCCGCGGGCGTGTCCAAGAGCAAGGCCGACCACGTCACCATTTCGGGCTACGAGGGTGGCACGGGCGCTTCGCCGCTGACCAGCCTTACCCATGCGGGCAGTCCCTGGGAGATCGGCCTTGCCGAAACCCAGCAGACGCTGCTGCTCAACGATCTGCGCAGCCGCATCGCGGTGCAGGTCGACGGCGGCCTGCGCACCGGGCGCGACGTTGCGATCGGTGCGCTGCTCGGCGCGGACGAGTTCGGCTTCGCCACCGCTCCGCTGATCGCAGCGGGCTGCATCATGATGCGCAAGTGTCATCTCAACACCTGCCCGGTCGGCGTCGCGACGCAGGACCCGGTGCTGCGC
Organism: Pelagerythrobacter sp.; assembly: GCF_041912895.1. Taxonomy (NCBI): domain Bacteria; kingdom Pseudomonadati; phylum Pseudomonadota; class Alphaproteobacteria; order Sphingomonadales; family Erythrobacteraceae; genus Pelagerythrobacter; species Pelagerythrobacter sp. Next base: position 649,487 of record NZ_JAYSGI010000002.1, read on the forward strand.
AAGCGCTTCACCGGCACGCCCGAGCACGTCGTCAACTACTTCTTCTTCGTCGCCGAGGAACTGCGCGCGATCATGGCGCAAATGGGCTTCCGCACCGTCGAGGAAATGGTCGGCCGGGTGGATCGGATCGATACCCGCCGGGTGGAGCGGCACTGGAAGGCGCACGGGATCGACCTGTCGCGCGTGCTCCAAGCCGTAACCCCGCCGAACGACGGCGCGCTGCACCACACGCAGCAACAGGACCACGGCCTCGGCCCGGCGATGGACAACGAATTGATCGCCGCCTGCCGCGAGGCGATCGACGCAGGCACCCCGATCCAGCTCGACCGCACGGTACGCAACGTAAACCGCACGGTCGGCGCGATGCTATCGGGCGAGATCGCCCGCCGCCACGGCCACGCGGGCCTCAAGCCTGAAACGATCCGCATCAATCTGACCGGCGTCGCCGGGCAGAGCTTCGGCGCCTGGCTTGCGCACGGAGTCACACTCGACCTGTCGGGCGATGCCAACGACTATGTCGGCAAGGGCCTGTCCGGTGGGCGGATCATCGTGCGTCAGCCGGAGGGCGTAGGCCGCGATCCGGGTGCGAACATCGTGGTCGGCAACACCGTGCTCTACGGCGCGATCTCGGGCGAGGCCTATTTCGAGGGCGTCGCGGGCGAGCGCTTCGCGGTGCGCAATTCGGGCGCGGTCGCGGTGGTCGAGGGCACCGGCGACCACGGCTGCGAATACATGACCGGCGGCGTCGTCTGCGTGCTCGGCCGGACCGGGCGCAACTTCGCCGCGGGGATGAGCGGCGGCGTCGCTTACGTCTACGACGAGGGCGGCGACTTCATCCGCCTGTGCAACCCGGCGCAAGTGGACGTGGTGCCGATCACCGTCGACCCCGAGCCGGAAGAGGGAACGGGCCGCCCGCAGCAGCGCGCGCGCTCGGTCGAAGATGCGGGCATGGGCGACATGCTGCGCCACGATGCGGAGCGGCTGCGCGTGCTGGTAGAGCGGCACAAGCTCCACACCGGCTCGGCCAAGGCCGCCGCGCTGCTGGACGATTGGGATGCGGCGCTGGCGCGCTTCGTCAAGGTCATGCCGCGCGACTACGCCCGTGCGCTCGAATTGCTTGAGGCCGAGCGCGAGGAAGCGGCCAGCGTGGCGGCGGAGTAACGGGCATGGGTAAGGAAACAGGCTTTCTCGAATTCGAGCGCGAGGATCGCACTTACGACGATCCGGCCGAGCGGCTGGGCCACTACAAGGAATTCACCCGCGCGCTGCCGCAGGAGAAACTGCGCAACCAGGCCGCGCGGTGCATGAATTGCGGGATTCCCTACTGTCACACCGGCTGCCCAGTGAACAACCTGATCCCCGACTGGAACCACCTGGTCTACGAGGCGGACTGGAAGCGCGCGCTCGACACGCTGCATTCGACCAACAACTTCCCCGAGTTCACCGGCCGCGTCTGCCCCGCCCCGTGCGAGGCGGCGTGCACGCTGAACCTCGTCGACAGCCCGGTGACGATCAAGTCGATCGAATGCGCGATCGTCGACCGTGGGTGGAACGAGGGCTGGATCAAGCCGCAGGTGCCCGCCGCGCGCACCGGCCGCTCGGTCGCGGTGATCGGCAGCGGCCCGGCGGGCCTCGCCTGCGCACAGCAGCTCGCCCGCGCGGGCCATGCGGTCACGGTGTTCGAGAAGTCCGACCGGATCGGCGGGCTGCTGCGCTACGGCATCCCCGACTTCAAGATGGAAAAGCACCTGATCAACCGCCGCGCGGTGCAGATGGAGGCCGAAGGCGTCCAGTTCCGCACCAGCAGCGAGGTCGGGGTCGAGGTGAGCTTTTCCGCGCTGCGCGAGAATTTCGACGCGGTCGTGCTCGCGGGCGGGGCGGAGGAAGCGCGCGCGCTCGACATTCCCGGCGCGGAGCTGCCCGGCGTGCGGCTGGCGATGGAATTCCTCACCCAGCAGAACAAGCGCAACGCTGGCGACGACGAAGTGCGCGCCGCGCCGCGCGGCACGCTCTCGGCCACGGGCAAGCACGTGATCGTGATCGGCGGCGGCGACACCGGCAGCGACTGCGTGGGCACCAGCAACCGGCAGGGCGCGGCGAGCGTGACCCAGCTGGAGATCATGCCCAAGCCGCCCGCGCGCGAGGACAAGGCGCTGACTTGGCCGAACTGGCCGCTGAAGCTGCGCACGTCCTCCAGCCACGAGGAAGGGGCGGAGCGCGACTGGGCGGTGCTGGCGAAGCGCGTCGTGGCCGAAGGCGGCGAGATCGCGGGCCTCGAATGCGTGCGCGTCGAATGGCAGGGCGGGCGGATGGAGGAGGTCGCGGGCAGCGAATTCACCCTGCGCGCGGACCTGATCCTGCTCGCGATGGGCTTCACCGGCCCTAAGCGCCGCGGCCTGCTCGACCGCGCGGGCGTTGCACTGGACCAGCGCGGCAATGTCGCTGCCAACACGCAGGATTACACGACGAACGAACCGAACGTCTTCACCTGCGGTGACATGCGCCGCGGCCAGAGCCTCGTCGTCTGGGCCATCCGCGAAGGCCGTCAGGCCGCAAGAGCGGTGGACGAGGCGCTGATGGGAGTCAGCGAGCTGCCGCGGTAGCGGCTTGGCTACTCTGCGATAACGAGCCGATAGCCCGCATCGTAAACGGGCAAATCTCGAAGATGGCCGTAGCGGCGATCCCATTCGCCCGTGCGCAGATCGTCGGAAAGCGCTTGCAGCCCTGCTTCTATGCCGTCGAGTGCCCAGAACGACGAACTGCCCGAGCGAAGGCGCGGGTCGAGATAGGCCCGAGGCCGGCGCCAGTATGCGTAGAGGAACCCGTCGCTGCAATCGTGCGGCACAGGCAGCGTCTCGACGCGGATCGGGCCGAGCCACCGCGCAAAGTCGGAAATCGCAGGCATCTGCGCTTCGTCCAGAATAGCCAGCTGCGGAAAATAATCCGTCAGCCAGGGCCTGTGCGATGGGTCGAACGTGAGCAGCACGATGCGCCCGCGAGTCACTCGGCGGATTTCTCGCAGACCAGCCGCCTTGTTCGGCCAGTGGTGGACCGTGAGGATGGCCATGGCGGCATCGAAGGAATTATCGTCGAACGGAAGATCGCCCGCCGGCGCCTGAACCACGGGCGCCGCCGAGGGCCCGCGCTTGCAGATCATCTCGGTCGACGGCTCCACCGCCGTCACCTGGCGGTTCGCCGGTTCGTAAGAGCCGGTGCCGGCACCGACATTCAATATCGTGCGGGCCGGGCCGAGCGCCTGTTCGATCGCAGTGGCAATGCGATCGTCCGGCTTACGCAGCTCGGCGTAATTGACGCCGATCGTATCGTAGCGCTCGGCCATTTGGATTATGACGTCGCCAGTGCGCCGGTCTCCACATCGCACCCGCCTGCGCTCCTGTTCCCCGCCATCCGTGCCGCCTCCGCCTGCGCGGCGCGGAGGTCTTCGCGGAAGGCCGGGTTCGATTGCAGGCGGGCGAAGGTCGCGGCGGCGACGGTGCGGCCGGCTTCGATGTCGCTCAGCCAGTGGACGTTGCATACGCGGCGGCTTTCGCCGAATTCGCGGCCGCGCGTGACCAATGCGGCGGCGCGGTCGGGGAGCACGGCGGCGAGGACCAGCCCGGTGCCGTAGCCGATCGCGCTGTGGCCCGAGGGGTAGGAGCCGTTGGTGCGCAGCGCCTCTTCCGAATCGGGATCGCACGTCGGCGCGCCGTTGCCCATGAACGGGCGCGGGCGCTGATAGATCGCTTTCACGCCGGAGGTCGACATCGCGAAATCGCCCGCCGCGCGGCGCAGCAGGTGCGCGATCGCGGGGGTCTGCGCGTCGGAGATCGCCAACCCGGCGGCGCACGAGAACGTGCGCGGCACCGCGCCGGTCGAGAGGTCCGCGTCGCGCGCGGCGAGATTCCACCGCGCGCTGCCTTGCAACGCCAGCCCGGCCGCGCTTGCCACCCGGTCGCGCGCCAGCTCGGGCGAACCTTCGGCCGGCGGCGCGCCGACCAGCGCCTGCCCGCCGGGCAGCGGGCCGCCGATATAGGGCGGGCCGAGATCGAACTCGGCGTAAGCCGGTGCGCTCGCATTCGCCGGCGCCGTTTCCGCCGTGGTGGCCGCGGGCGCACAGGCGGCGAGCGCCAGCGCCGCCGTTAGCGATGCCCATCCCGATAGTGTGCGAATCATGGTTCAGTTTCCCCCCGCAATGTGCGCGCACCGCTGTTCCTGCGCCCGATCGCGGCTTGCGCGCAACCGCGCCGTTTCGGTTCGCCGCAAGTTGCCGCGCAGCCCCTTGCACAAAAGCGACACCTGCGAGAAATGTGCAGCGGGTCTACTTGTCCGGGAGTGCCGGCGGTTATGGCCGGATCGAATCTCGAATTCTGGAAACTGCTCGAGCGGATCGGCCGCGCGGCGGACATCTACGCCTTGCGTTCGGCGATGCTCGCCGCGTTGCACGAGATCGGCTTCGAGGCGGTCTATGTCCTCGCCCCCGTCGCCGCGGACCCGTCGGTCGGCCGCGTGCTGACCAACCTCGGGTTCGATCCGGCATGGGAAGCGCTCTACCGCGAGCGGTTCCAGCGCATCGACCCGCTGCCGCTGATCGCGCTCAACCGCCAGTCCGCCTTCAACTGGCGCGAGGATGTCGACCGCCAGATGCTCACCGGAGAACAGAGCGAATACCTCGACGGCCTCGCCGCCTTCGGGATGGCCGAAGGTTATGCCGTGCCCTGCTTCGGGCCGTTCGCCCGTCATGCTTTCTTCGGCATCGGCCGTGCGCGTTCGCCCGATCGGTTCACGTCGGAGAACCGGCTCAAGGTCGAAGTCTGCGCCCGCGTCGTGTTCCAGCGCTACGCAGCGTTCGCGCGGCCCTACATCGAAAATCCTCCCGCGCTTTCCCCGCGCGAGATGGAGGTGCTGCGCTGGATCGGCGAGGGCAAGAGCAACGCGGTGATCGCGGATATCCTGGAAATCTCGCGCTCCTCGGTCGACAGTTACGTCCAGCGCTTGTTCGCCAAGCTCGGCGTGTCGGACCGGATCAGCGCTTCGCTTCGCGGGCTCGCACTCGGGCTGATCGTCTCGGGCGACTATCCGAAAGAGTCGCGATGAAACCGGTTTCTTGCCCCCCAGTTGGGGGACATGTGCCGCGGCGCCGCGGTCGCTAGGCTCACCAGCAAGATAATCAAAAGCCCTTACGGGTCGCACACAAACCATGTCCGAAGATCGACCGACGCGAACCGCGCGCGGAACAACGCCGCAGGTGCCTGTCGAGAACCTTCCTACGCGCGTCGCCTGCGCCGAGTGGGCCTTCAAGCTGCGCCGGATGCGCGATCAGGTGCTGGGCGGTGCGCTGTTCGGCGAACCCGCGTGGGATGCGCTGCTGGTGCTGGCCGCCGCGCGCGATCGCGGGGAGGATACCGCGCTGGGGCAATTGGCGACCCAATTGCAGCTTTCCGACGACGCCACTTGGCGGGTCGTGGAAGATCTCCGGCACGCCGATCTGGTCGATCCCGATGCCGAGCAAGCCGGCGATCTCGAGGGTTCGGTGGCTCTCACCGAGGAAGGCTATACAAAACTCGCGATGGTGCTCGGCTAGAGCCGCCAGTCGATCGCCCCGCGCCGCTCGGCCTCGAGAAAGGCGTTGGCCCGGCTGAACGGCCGCGAACCGAAGAAACCGCGATGCGCCGACAACGGGCTGGGATGGGGCGAACGCAGCACGAGATGGCGGTCGGCCTGCGCCAGTTCGGGGATGCGCGCCGCCTTGCCCTGCGCATGGCTGCCCCAGAGGATGAACACGCTCGGCTCCGGGCGCGCCGCGACCGCCGCGACGCAGGCGTCGGTGATCGCTTCCCATCCACGGCCCGCATGGCTGCCCGCGCGCCCCGCCTCCACGGTCAGCGAATTGTTGAGCAGCAGCACGCCTTGCCGCGCCCATTTCGACAGGTCGCCGTGATCGGGCCGGGGCAGGCCGAGGTCGCTCTCCATCTCCTTGTAGATGTTCACGAGGCTGGGCGGCACCCGCTCCCCTTCCGGGACCGCGAAGCACAGGCCCATCGCCTGACCCGGCCCGTGATAGGGGTCCTGTCCCAGGATCACGACCTTGACGGCGTCGAGCGGGGTGAGTTCGAGTGCGCGCAGGCGGCATCCGCGCAGCGGGTAGATGGTCCGCCCGGCATCCTCCTCCGCACGCAGCCAGCCGCCCAGCCGACGCGCTTCGGGCGTGACCAGAACCGGATCGAGCGCGGGGCGCCAGCTTTCGGGGATCACGTCGCTCATCGCCGCGACGATAGGGGCCGATCGGCGCTATCGCCAGCGGCCCTTTCCCTCCATCCCCAATCGGCCTAAGGCCCGAAGCCTATGGCTGTCCATTTCCACGAAGAAGACCTTCCCGCAGGCGTGCTGGCCGATGGCCCGGTCGCGGTCGATACCGAGACCATGGGCCTCGTCACGCCGCGCGACCGGCTGTGCCTCGTCCAGATCAGCGACGGACAGGGCGACGAGCATCTGGTGCGCTTCGGCGTGGACAGCAACTTCGATGCGCCCAATCTCAAGGCGGTGCTGGCCGATCCGGCACGGCTGAAGCTCTATCACTTCGCGCGCTTCGACCTCGCCGCGGTCGAGCATTACCTCGGCGTCACCGCCGCGCCGGTGTTCTGCACCAAGATCGCGAGCAAGTTGACGCGCACCTACACCGACCGCCACGGGCTCAAGAATCTCGTCGAGGAACTGCTGGGCGCGACGATCTCCAAGCAGCAGCAAAGCTCCGACTGGGGCGCGCCCGAGATCAGCGAGGCGCAGCGCGACTACGCCGCGTCCGACGTGCGCTTCCTCCACCGGCTGCACGAAGTCTTCGTCGGTCGCCTCGAACGCGAAGGGCGCACGGCGATCGCGCAGGCCTGCTTCGATTTCCTTCCCACCCGCGCACGGCTCGACCTTGCCGGATGGGCCGAGCACGACATCTTCAGCCACGCGTAAGCAGGCGCGGGCGACAGGCGCGACGATATGGTGACCCACAGGCGCATAGAAACGCAGGAAGCGGCCCAGTTGCGCAGCAAGCGCCAGCATTTCGCCGCGCCCGGCGGGTCGCACGACCGGCTGGTGGGCTTCCTCGCCAAGGCGCTGCCGATGGGGGTGGGCGTGGTCGCCGCGCTGATGATCATCACGCCGCTCAGCCCGCGCGGCGAGATCAGCTTCCTGCTCGATCGCAACAAGGTCGCGGTGATCAACGAGCGGCTGCGCGTCGACAATGCGATGTACCGCGGGCAGGACAACAAGGGCCGCCCGTTCTCGCTCACCGCGGGCGAGGCGGTGCAGCGATCGAGTGCGGAAGGCATCGTGCGGCTGGACGATCTCGTCGCCCGTCTGGCGATGCCCGAAGGCCCCGCGCGGCTTATCGCGCAGGCAGGCGCCTACGACATCGACGAGGAGGTCGTTTCGGTAGGCGGGCCTGTCCGGCTGACCGCGGCGGACGGTTATCGCATGGTCGCGCGCGGCGTCTCGATCGATCTTGCGGCCAAGCAGATGATCGGCCGCGGCGGTGTCGAAGGCGAGATCCCCGCCGGCACCTTTTCCGCCGACCGGCTGATGGCCGATCTCGAAGCCCGCACGGTCACGCTTGACGGCAACGCCCGCATGCGCATGGTTCCCGGCAAGTTGAGGATGCCCTGATGACGAAGCATATTGCCACCGCACCGCGCTGGGCGCTCGCCGGCTTCGTCGGCACGATGGCGGTGTTCGCCGGGATGCAGCTCAACGCGCAGGCGATCGCCGGGCACAATTCCAACGCGCCGGTGAACTACGCCGCCGACCGGATCGAACTGCAGGACCGGCAGAACCGCGTGGTGCTGTCGGGCAACGTCGACATTACCCAGGCCGACCTGCGCGTGCGCGCGGCGCGAACGCTGGTGAACTATTCCGACGCGGGATCGCTTTCGATCCAGCGGATCACGGCGACCGGCGGGGTGCAGGTGACGCGCGCCAACGAATCGGCGACCGGCGATGTGGCGGTCTACGATTTCGGCCGCCGGGTCATCACCATGGCGGGCAATGTGCGCCTGCGCCGTGGCAGCGATACGCTAAACGGCGGGCGGCTGGTGATCGATTTGCGGACCGGAATCTCCAGCGTCGACGGCAGCGCCGCGGGCTCTTCCTCGGTAACGGGCGAGACGACCGGCAGTTCGAGCGGCCGCGTCTCGGGCACCTTTCAGGTCCCGGAGGACTGAGGCTGGCCTTACCGCCGCGCGGCGCGGCGGGCGATTTCGGCGAGGCCCTGCGACAGCAGCAATTCGGCCGCCTGGCTGTTGGCGAGCAGCGCGCGGTGCAGCGCGACGAGCTTCGCTACCAGCCGATCCAGCTCGCGCCCGCGCCAGTGGCGCATCTGCGCGGCGATGTCGCGCTCGTCCTTCCAGAATATGCCGAGCCGCGCCTTGGCGCCGCGGTCGAGGTCGCCAAGCCGCCGCGCGCCGAGCCTCGCCGAAAGCTGCGCCAGTTGCGCGGCGCGCCGCTCCATCGCCAGCAGCACGCCGACGGGGTTGAGCGACAACTCGCGCAGCCGGTGCAGCTCGGCGGGAATGCGGCGCGTGTCCCCGGCGAGCACCGCGTTGACCAGCGGCATGAACCCGTCTTCCTCGGTCGCGGCGCCGATCGCCTCGAGCGCTTCGGCCCCGGCATTGCGCGGCGCGGCGGGCGAAGCGTCGAGGTAGAGCGCGAGCTTGTCGACTTCGGATTGCGCGAGCCGCACGTCGAGCCCGGCGGCGCGCGCGATCCGCTCGGCGATATCGCCGTTGAGGCGCAGGCCCGCCGCGTCGGCCATCGTGCGCACGCTGGCGGTGACCGAGGCGAGATCGGGCGGCCAGAACATCGCCACCAGCGCGTCGTCGCGCTTTTCCAGCAGCTTGGCGGTGCGCGACTTGTCGGTGGCGGAGGTCGCGACGATCAGCACCGGGCAGGCGTCGCCGCTGCCCACGAGCAGGTTGCCGACCGCGTCGAGCACCTCGTCGCCGTTCGCGCGCACGTAGATGTGGCGCGCATCGCCGAACAGCGAACCCGAACGCGCCTCGTCCCCCAGCAGCACCGGATCGCGCCGCAGCATCGCGCCCGACATTTCCACGCGTTCGCCGGGATCGTCGAGCAGTTCGACGATTCGGCTGGCCGCCGCGGCCGCTCCCGCCTCGTCCGGCCCGCAGAAGAAGAACACGCGGCACTGCGCCGCCGCGCGCTTCGCGGCACCGGCGAAATCGCGCTGGGTCGCCTTCACCGCTGCTGGCGCAGCGTGAGCGCGAGCTGCGTGACGATCCGGTCGGCGACTTCTTCCGAGAGGTTTTCGAGCGCGGTCTGCTCGGCGGCGATCACCGCGTATTCGCTGGACACGACGTCGATGCCCGCGTCCGCGCCCGCAGTGGCGTCGAGCAGGATCTCGTCGCTTGCGGTGTCGACCAGCTGATAGCGCGCGCGCAGCATGCGGCGCTCGCGGCCGATGGTGTCGTCGCTCAGCACGCCGAGCCCTTCGAGCCGGTCGTCGAGCCGCACGTCGAGCCGGTAGCGCGGGTTCGCCTCGCCCGCCGCGCCGAGCCGATCGGTGAGTGCATTGCGCACCAGCCACCCGGCGCGCCCTTCGATCGCCGGGACCTCGATCGCGGCGAGCCCGCGCGCGACTTCGCCGCTGCCGCCGCCGGCGTACATCGGCTGGAGGCCGCAGGCGGCGAGCATGAGCAGCATGGCGGAGGCGAGGAGCGCGCGCATCACGTGACGATATTCACCAATCTGTCGGGCACGACAATGACCTTGCGGATTTCTGCCCCGTCGATCGACCGCTGGACCTTCTCGCTCGCGAGGGCAAGCGCCTCGAGATCGTCCTTCGACGCGCCCTTGAGCGCGGTCAGCGTGTCGCGCAGCTTGCCCATGTGCTGCACGGCGATCGTCACCTCGTCCTCGACCAGCAGCGCCGGGTCGACTTCGGGCCACGGCGCGTTGGCGATCAGGCCCTCTCCACCCATCGCCGCCCAGCCTTCTTCGGCGAGATGCGGCATCATCGGGCTGGCGAGCAGCAGAATCGTGCGGATCGCTTCGTTGCGGGTGGCCGATGCTTGCGCCTTCTCGACCGCGCCGGTCAGCTCGTAGAGCCGCGCGACCGCCTTGTTGAAGCCCAGCGCCTCGATGTCCTCGGCGACCGCGGCGATCGTCTGATGCGTCTTGCGCAGCAGCGCCTTGTCCTCGCCGCTTGCAGCCGCATCGTATTGCCCGAACAGCCGCCACAGCCGCTGGACGAAGCGCCAGCAGCCCTCGATCCCGGCTTCGGACCACGGCAGGTCGCGCTCGGGCGGGCTGTCGGACAGCATGAACCAGCGCACCGCGTCCGCGCCGTACTTAGCGACGATCGTGTCGGGGTCGACGGTGTTCTTCTTCGACTTCGACATCTTGATGACGCGGCCGATCTCGACCTCGCCGCCATCGGCGGAAAGCAGAGCGCGGCTGGCCTCGCGGCTGATCTCGTCGGGCGCGTAATAGACCGTCTTGCCGCCTTGCGAGCGGCTGTAGGTCTCGTGCGTCACCATCCCCTGCGTGAACAGGCTCGCGAACGGCTCGGCGAAATCGAGCTGGCCGATGTGCTGCAAGGCGCGGGTCCAGAAGCGGGCGTAGAGAAGGTGCAGGATCGCGTGCTCGATCCCGCCGATGTACTGCTCGACCGGCAGCCACTTCGCCACTTCCTCGCGGTCGAACGGCCTGTCGGCAGGCTGGCTGGCGAAGCGCAGGAAGTACCAGCTGGAATCGACGAACGTATCGAGCGTGTCGGTCTCGCGCTCCGCCTTGCCGCCGCAGGTCGGGCAATCGACGTGCTTCCAGGTCGGATGGCGCACCAGCGGGTTGCCCGGCGTCTGGAAATCGACATCCTCGGGCAGCACCACCGGAAGCTGGTTCTTTGGCACCGGAACCACGCCACATGTCTCGCAGTGGATGAACGGGATTGGCGTACCCCAGTAGCGCTGGCGCGAAACGCCCCAGTCGCGCAGGCGCCAGACGGTCTGACCCTTGCCCCAGCCGCCGCTCTCGGCGCGCGCGATGACCTCGCGCTTGGCGGCCTCGACTTCCATTCCGTCGAGAAACTCCGAATTGACCAGCACGCCCTCGCCCGCCTCGGCCTCGCCATTGAACGGCTTGCCAGCCTCTTCCGCGCTCGACGCCACGACGCGAGGGATCGGCAGCGCATATTTGGTCGCGAATTCGAAATCACGCTGGTCGTGGCCTGGCACCGCCATGATCGCGCCGGTGCCGTAGTCCATCAGCACAAAGTTCGCGATGTAGACCGGCAGGTGCTCCCCGGTGAACGGATGCTGCGCCCCGATCCCGGTGTCGAAGCCGAGCTTTTCCGCCGTTTCCAGCTCGGCCGCGGTGGTGCCGCCGCGCTTGCACCGCTCGATGAACTTCGCCGCATCGCAGTTTTGCGCCGCGACGGCCTGCGCCACCGGATGATCGGGCGCGACCGCCACGAAACTCGCCCCGAAAATCGTGTCGGGCCGCGTGGTGTAGACGGGCAGCGTGTCGCCGTTCGACAGCCCGAACGAAAACTCCAGCCCCTGCGACTTGCCGATCCAGTTTTCCTGCATCAGCCGCACCTTGTCGGGCCAGCCGTCGAGCTCGCCCAGACCCGCCAGCAGGTCTTCGGCAAACTGCGTGATCTTGAGAAACCACTGGTTGAGCTTGCGCTTCTCGACTTCCGCGCCCGAGCGCCAGCCCTTGCCGTCGATCACCTGTTCGTTGGCGAGGACGGTCATGTCGACCGGGTCCCAGTTGACCTCCGCCTGCCGGCGATAGACGAGCCCCGCTTCGTAAAGGTCGAGGAACAGCGCCTGTTCGTGTCCGTAATAGTCGGGCTCGCAGGTCGCCAGCTCGCGGCTCCAGTCGAGCGCGAAGCCGATGCGCTTCAGCTGCGCCTTCATGTTGGCGATGTTTTCGCGGGTCCAGCCGCCCGGGTGGACGCCCTTTTCCATCGCCGCGTTCTCGGCCGGCATGCCGAACGCGTCCCACCCCATCGGGTGCAGCACCTCGTGCCCGGTCATCCGCTTGTAGCGCGCGAGCACGTCGCCCATCGTGTAGTTGCGCACGTGGCCGATGTGGATGCGCCCGCTGGGATAGGGGAACATCTCGAGCACGTAGCTCTTGGGCTTGGCCGACGCGCTGTCGGCCTCGAAGCAGCGGGCTTCGTCCCATGCACGCTGCCAGCGGCCATCGGCCTGCCCGGGGTCGAACCGAGCATCGAAACGGGAATCAGTCATTCGCCCCCGATAGGCAAAGCGATGGGGTTAGGAAACCGGCGTCGTCAGGAGACGGCCTGGCGGCGCAAATCGCGCGCCTTGGTCAGAATGATGCCTTCGAGCTGCTGGACCGTCGCGGCCTGTACCGGCGCATCGACCCAGCCGCCGCCCTGGTTCACCTGACGGCTGGCGGCGACGCGCACGGCGTCGGCGCGCAGATCCTGGTCGAGGATCGAGACGGTCAGCTTGACGCGCTCGCCCGGGTTTTGCGGGTTGGCGTACCAGTCGGTCACGATCACGCCGCCCGCGCTGTCGGCCTGAAGCAGCGGCGCGAAGCTCACCGTCTCCAGCGCGGCGCGCCAGAGGTAGGAATTGACGCCGATCGTGGTGACCTGGCTCGCGGCGAGATCCGCCGTCGGGCGCTCGCGCCCGCCACAGGCCGCGAGGCCGGCCAGCGCCAGCGTCACGAGAAGTCCGCGGGAAACGGTCGATGCAAGGCGGTTGGCGTTCATGTGGTCCGATCGTGTCCTGTCTATAAGCTCGCCCGCCTCTATAGCCCGCGCGGCGCGGGCGGCAAGCACAGCGTGGAATTGCCCGCGCCGGGCGCCGGATTGGCGCGGGAGCGCTTGAATGGGGCCTTAATCGGGCGACCGGCTGTGTGCATGGTGCAACACTCGCCTCCGAATCTCGGAATCCGGCTTGTGGAAAAGCTGGCCAGGGGCCTGATTTGATTCTAGCTTTTTACCTGTTCGATCGGCGAGTCGTCGCGGTCAGGAACAGTTTAGGCCAGTTCTGGTTTGAGCGGGGAAGCAGGAGCGGAAAAAGGGCTCAATGGCGCGTTCGCACGACAGGTCTGGCCGTGGAAGGTCTGGCTCTGCCAAGGTCGGCAAGGGCGGGTTTGCGCCCGTGCTGTTTTCGGCTGCGTGCCTTGCCCTCGCCGTTCCTTCCGCCAGTCTCGCGCTCGCCGGGCTCGATGGCGAGCTTCCGGCCGCATCCCTCGCCCAGTTCGCGCCGTTCACGCCCGCATCGGTCGATCCCGCGCTCGCGCAGCGCGTTGCCGAACGGATCGCGGCACGCGGGCAGGCGCTGCGTTTCACGCCCGCCGGTTCGGCCAAGGAACTCGACCGCACGGTGACCGTCGCGGTTCGTGTCGACGGCGATACCGCGCGCGCCATTTCGTTCCGCTCCGCACTCGCCGCGACGGGTGGCGAGCCGGGCCAGGGCGCCGGTGCGATCGCCGCGACCCGCTACAACCTCGGGGTCGCACGCGGCTTCCAGAGTTTCGCCAAGTCCGCGCCGACGCTGCCGGAGGGCGTGCGCGATCTGAACGTGCCCGATCTCGCCAGCTACAAGCCGGCCGAGGGCGTCCGCGAAAAGCCCAGCCGCTTCCAGCCGCGCATCGCACTGGAACACGATCGCGCGCCCGGCAGCTCGCCGCGCACGCTCGAAGGGCTCGGAGAGCAATCGGTCGATCTCGGCGGTGCCTATCGCGTCACCCGCAATCTCGACGTTACCGCCGGTGTGCGCCTGTCGCAGGAACGCGACCGCATCGCTCCGCTCACCGACATGGAAGAGGACAGCCAGGCGGTCTACGTCGGCACCCAGTTCCGCTTCTAAACGCTCGCGTCTCTCCTGAATTCGTCTGCAGAACCCCGCCATCGGCGGGGTTTTTCGTTGTATCGCGGCACGTTCGGCATAAGCTGCCGTTGCATAACGATAAGCAGGCAATCGGGAGAGATTCTATGGCACGTGTTGCAATCGTCACCGGCGGAACCCGCGGCATCGGCGAGGCGATCAGCCTCGCATTGAAGGCGCAGGGCCGCACCGTCGTCGCGAACTACGGCGGTAACGACGAGAAGGCGAAGCGGTTCGCCGACAAGCACGAAATTGCAGTCTACAAGTGGGACGTGGGCGACCACCAGGCCTGCCTCGACGGCTGCGCGCAGGTGACTGAGGAGGTCGGTCCGGTCGACATCGTGGTCAACAACGCGGGCATCACGCGCGACGGTACGCTGCACAAGATGAGTTTCGACGACTGGAACGAGGTGATGCGAATCAATCTCGGCGGCTGCTTCAACATGGCCAAGGCGTGCTTTCCCGGCATGCGCGAACGCGGCTGGGGCCGGATCGTCAACATCGGTTCGATCAACGGGCAGGCGGGCCAATACGGCCAGGTCAACTACGCGGCGGCGAAGAGCGGCATCCACGGCTTCACCAAGGCGCTGGCGCAGGAAGGCGCGCGTACCGGGGTGACGGTCAACGCGATCGCGCCCGGTTATATCGACACCGACATGGTCGCAGCCGTGCCCGAGCCGGTGCTGGAGAAGATCGTCGCCAAGATTCCGGTCGGCAGGCTGGGCCAGGCGGACGAGATCGCGCGCGGCGTGGCCTTCCTCACCAGCGAGGAGGGGGGGTTCGTCACCGGCTCGACGATGAGCATCAACGGCGGACAGCACATGTATTGACGTTCGGGGCTGCCGGTTACGCTCTCGGCGGCTGCCGGCGGTAGCTGAGCGCCTCGGCGACGTGTATGCGGCCCACCGTATCCGCGCCCGCCAGGTCCGCGATCGTGCGCGCGACGCGCAGCATGCGGGTGTAGCCGCGCGCGGAGAGGCGCATCGCTTCGGCCGCCTGCATCAGCAGCTTGCGGCCCGGTTCGTCGGGCCCGGCGAAGCGTTCCAGCGCGTCGCCGTCCAGTTCGGCATTGGTGCGTGCGCCGGTTTCCGCAGCACGCGCGGTCTGGATCGCGCGGGCGCGGGCGACGCGTGCGGCGACTTCGGCCGAACCTTCGGCGGGGGGCGGCAGCGCGAGGTCGGCGGCGCTGACCGGATCGACCTCGACATGCAGGTCGATACGGTCGAGCATCGGGCCCGAAACTTTGCTCTGGTAATCGGCGGCGCAGCGCGGCGCGCGGCTGCATGCGAGCGCCGGATCGCCCAGATGTCCGCAGCGGCACGGGTTCATCGCCGCGACGAGTTGCACCCGCGCGGGATAGCTGACGTGGGCATTGGCCCGCGCGACGTCGACCTTGCCGGTCTCCAAGGGCTGGCGCAGCGAATCGAGCACCGCGCGCTGGAATTCGGGCAGTTCGTCGAGGAACAGCACGCCCATATGCGCGAGGCTGACCTCGCCAGGTTTGACCTTCAATCCGCCGCCTGTCAGCGCCGCCATGCTCGCCGAATGGTGCGGCGCGCGAAAGGGTCGCGCGCGGCTGATCCGTCCGCCCTCCAGCGTGCCCGCGACCGACTGAACCATTGAAACCTCGAGCGCTTCGCCGCTGCTCAGCGCAGGCAGGATGCCGGGCAGGCACGAAGCGAGCAGGCTCTTGCCCGCGCCCGGCGGGCCGACCATCAGCAGGTTGTGCGCGCCGGCCGCGGCGATCTCCAGCGCGCGCTTGGCGGTTTCCTGTCCCTTCACCTGCTTCAGATCCGGGCCGTGCGCCGCCGCCTCGACCTCGCCGGGCGACGGTGCGGCGAGCTGCTGCGTGCCTTTCAGGTGGTTGAGCAGGCTGACGAGATCGGGCGCGGCGACCACCGGCACCTCGCTCGCCCAGCGCGCTTCCGATCCTTGCGCGGCCGGGCACACCAGCCCCGCCTCCTGCTCGCTGGCGTGGAGCGCGGCGAGCAGCACGCCGGGCGACGGCACCACGCGTCCGTCGAGCGCGAGTTCGCCCACCGCCACGAAATCGGCGAGCTGTTCGGCGTCGGTCACGCCCATCACCGCGAGCAGCGCGAGCGCGATCGGCAGATCGTAGTGCGAGCCTTCCTTGGGCAGGTCGGCCGGCGAGAGATTGATCGTGATGCGCTTGGGCGGCAGCGCGAGGCCCATGGAGGAGAGCGCGGCGCGCACCCGTTCCTTGCTCTCGCCCACCGCCTTGTCCGCCAGCCCGACGATGTTGAACTTGGGCAGCCCCGGCGCGACCGAGCACTGGACCTCCACCGCGCGCGCTTCCAGCCCGAGGTAGGCGACCGTCCTCACCAGTGCGACCAAACCGATTTCCCCCTGTTCCCCCGCGCGTTTGTGGCGGCAATGCATGCTCCTGTCGAGGCCGGACAGGAAGGCCGGTAACCCGATCGCAAGCATAGTGCTTCGCATTCGGGCAACGGGCGCGGGGCCACAATGCGGCGATGCGCAGGTTCCTTCTCGCTCTCGCCGCACTGGCCGCCACGGTATCGGCACCGCTGCACGCGCGCGAGATGGTGACGGTGACGGTGACGGTGGAGGAATGGGTCGAGGCAGGTTCGTCCCGCTTCGTCGCGGCGCAGGGGGCGGCCGAGCGGCAGGCGATCGCCAGCTACGGCCCGTTCCGCGTGCTCGACGGGCAGCGCGCCGCGCTGGTCGACGTGACCGATACGGCGAGCCCGGCGCATTTCGCCGCGATGCTGCGCGACTATCCGGCGCTCGCGACGCTGGAGATGGTGGAATGCCCGGGCACCGAGGACGATCGCGCAAATCTCGCGGTCGGGCGGATGATTCGCGCGGCGGGGGTCGCGACGCACGTCCCCGCGGGCGGCTCGGTCCGTTCGGGGGCGGTCGAACTGTTCCTCGCAGGCGCCAGCCGCCGGATCGACGACGGGGCCGAGTTCGCGGTCCATGCGTGGATCGACGAGGACGGGCGCGAGGCGGGCGACTTCGCCGCCGACGCGCCGATCCATGCGCCCTATCTCGCCTATTACCGCGAAATGGGGATGGACGACGGGGCGGCGCGCGCGTTCTACGCGATGACCAACTCGGTCCGCTTCGCGGACGCCAAATGGCTCGATGCGGGAGAGATGCGGAAGTGGGTTGCGGGCGAGGCGGAGAACGTCGGGCCGCGCCTCGAGCCGCGCATCGCCTATCTTGACTTGGCGCGCGCTCTACCTTAACCGCGCGTCCATACAGGAGGTCGCCCTTCGGGGGCGGCCCTTTTTGTTTTGCATCAGAGGTTATCATGAAGCGCACTTTTCAGCCCAGCAACCTGGTTCGCGCCCGCCGCCACGGCTTCTTCGCGCGCAAGGCCACCCCGGGCGGCCGCAAGGTTCTTCGCGCTCGCCGCAACCGCGGCCGCAAGAAGCTCTGCGCGTGAGCTTCGCTCACGTTCTGTTTGTTTAGCCTCAAGCGCCGGCGCGGCCCATCCGGGCCGCTTGGCTATCCTCCGTCGCTGCGCTCCTCCGGGCGCGCGTTCGCGCTTGTGGTCGGCTAACCGCCAACCGGACCTTTCCAAGCCATCGCCGTATCTCGCTAGACCGGTCCGCGTCTAGCGGACCGCTAGGCCGACCGGCCGCCCGCAGGCGCCCCGTAGCGAAGCGGAGGGATTAGCGCCGAGGACGCAGGCGCGGATGCGCCTGCGGAAAACAAACGACGCTTACCACCAGCCGCGTTTGCGCTTATCTCCCCTTCCGATGACCGTCGAAACGATCCGCAAGCGTGCCGATTTCCTCGCGGCGAATCGCGGGCTGCGCGTCGCGCGGCCGGGGTTCGTGCTGCTCGCGCATCCCAATGGCGGGCGCGGCAAGCGATTCGGCATCACCGTAACCAAGAAGATCGGCAACGCCGTCGTGCGCAACCGGATGAAGCGCCGCTTTCGCGAACTGCTGCGCGCTGCCTTGCCCGAAGCCGGGCTGCCCGATACCGACCACGTGCTGATCGGCCGCGACGGTGGGGTCGAGCGCGATTTCGCGCGGATGGCGGACGAACTTGCCGAGGCGCTGCGCCGCGCCGCCGCGGGCAAGGGCGATCCGCCACGCGGACGGCGCCGGCCGCGCAAGTGAAGCGCCTTCTCATCCTCATCGCCCGCGGCTGGCAGCTCGGCCCCTCGCGCCTGCTGCCGCCCAGCTGCCGCTACGCACCGTCGTGCTCGCAATACGCGATCGAGGCGCTGGGCAGGCATGGGGCAATCAAGGGTGGATGGATGGCGGTGAAGCGTATAATGCGCTGCCACCCATGGGGCGGGCACGGCTATGATCCGGTGCCGTAGTGCCTATATAACACACTTATTGCGTCACGACACGGGATCGAAGCCTTGCCAAACCAGCGTAACCTCCTGCTCGCCGTCCTGCTGAGCGGCTTGCTGATTCTCGGCTGGGATGCGGGGATGGGCTGGCTCTATCCGCAGACCGCCAGCACCGCGGTCGAAGGCAAGGTCGACACCCCCGCCGAACAGGTCGAAGCCAAGCACACGCGCGAGGGCGGACTGACCGATCCGGGCGAGATCGCGCAGGAGCGCGCGGACCTCGCCACTTCGCTCGCCGCGCCGACGCGGGTCGCGATCGACGCGCCGCAGATCGCGGGCTCGGTCAATCCGGTCGGCGCGCGCGTCGATGATGTGACGCTGAAGGGCCAGCGGGAATCGGTGAAGGACGACAGCGGCCCGGTCCGGCTGTTCTCGCCGCAGGGCACGCCGGCGCAGCACTTCGCGCAGTTCGGCTGGGTGGGCGAAGGCATCGCCGCGCCGGGGCCGGACACCGTATGGCAGGTGGAGGGCGGCCCGCTTGCGCCCGACAATCCCGTGACCATGCGCTGGAACAACGGCGAAGGGCAGCTCTTCACCATCGTGCTGTCGGTGGACGATCAGTTTATGCTCACCGCCGAGCAGACGGTGGCGAACACCGGAGATGGCGCGATCGTGGTGCGCCCGTTCGCATTGCTCAACCGCACCAGCCGCACCGCCAGCGCGAGCACGTGGACGCTGCATTCGGGCCCGATCGGCTTCTTCGGTGACGGGGTCCAGTTCGGGATCGACTACGACGAGCTGGACGAGGACGGCCCGCTGACGCCCGACGGGCGGGCCGGGTGGATCGGCTTCACCGACATCTACTGGCTGTCCGCGCTCGCTCCGCAAGGCGGCAGCGCCGCCGACGCGGAATTCCGCGCGCTGGGCGGCGAACGCTATCGCGCTTCGCTCGTCTATCAGCCGGTCAGCGTCGCGCCGGGGCGCCAGGTCAGCCGCACGACGCAGCTGTTCGTCGGCGCGAAGGACAACGAGGTGCTGAACGCCTACGAGGACGCGGGTATTCCGGGCTTCGGCAACGCGATCGACTGGGGCTGGTTCGGCGTGATCGAACGGCCGATCCTGTGGCTGCTCAAGCATCTCTACGATCTCGCCGGCAACTTCGGCGTCGCGATCATCCTGCTCACGCTGATCGTTCGCCTGCTGATGTTCCCGATCGCGCAGAAGCAGTTCGCCTCGATGGCCGGGATGAAGGCGCTGCAGCCCAAGATGAAGGCGATCCAAGATCGCCACAAGGACGACAAGCAGAAGCAGCAGCAGGAGATCATGAAGCTGTACAAGGACGAAGGTGTCAATCCGCTCGCCGGGTGCCTTCCCATGCTGCTGCAGATCCCGATCTTCTTCGGCCTCTACAAGGTGCTGATGCTGTCGATCGAGATGCGCCACAAGCCGTTCGTGCTGTGGATCGAGGATTTGTCCGCGCCCGATCCGGCGCATATCCTCAACCTGTTCGGCCTGCTGCCGTTCGAAGTGCCCGCGTTGATCGCGATCGGCCCGCTCGCGGTGCTGCTCGGCGTGACGATGTGGCTGACGTTCCGCCTCAACCCGACCTCGATGGACCCGATGCAGCGGCAGATATTCTCGATCATGCCGTGGGTGCTGATGTTCGTGATGGCGCCGTTCGCGGCCGGGCTGCTGCTGTACTGGATCACCAACAACCTGCTGACGCTGGCGCAGCAGAGCTATCTCTATTCGAAGAACCCGCAGCTCAAGGCGCAGGCGGTGAAGGACAAGGCCGACCGCGACGCAAAGGCCGAAGCGTAATGTCAGGGGAAGAGGCGGAGGAGCGCGCGGCCCGGCTGTTTTCCGGCCGGGTCGAATTCCTGCTTTCCGCGCCGGAACTGAAGTTCCTGCCCGAACCGACGGTGCCCGAGATCGCCTTCGCCGGGCGCAGCAACGTGGGCAAGAGCTCGCTGCTCAACGCGCTGACCGGCCGGCGGGCGATCGCGCGCACCTCGGTGACGCCGGGTCGCACGCAGGAACTGAACTTCTTCGAGGTCGGCGAGCCGACGCTGTTCCGGCTGGTCGACATGCCGGGCTACGGCTTCGCCAAGGCGCCGGTGAAGGTGGTCGAGCACTGGAAGCAGCTCGTGCGCACCTACCTGAAGGGGCGGCAAGTGCTCCAGCGTACGCTGGTGCTGGTCGATTCGCGGCACGGGTTGAAAGATGTCGACCGCGAGATGATGACGATGCTCGACGAGACCGCGGTCGGCTATCGCATCGTGCTCACCAAGGCCGACAAGATCAAGGCGAGCGAACTGGCGAAGACGACCGATGCGGTCGCGGCCGAGGCGCGCAAGCACCCGGCTGCGTTCCCGACGCTGCACGTCACCAGCTCGGAAAAAGGCATGGGCATCGCCGAGCTGCGCGCCGCGGTGCTGGAGGACGCGCGCGTCTGACGCGCTAGTTCGCGAACATCAGGTCGAGGTTCTCGAACGCCTTGAACTCCAGCGCGTTGCCGGCGGGGTCGCGGAAGAACATCGTCGCCTGTTCGCCCACCTCGCCCTTGAAGCGGATCGTCGGAGCGATGACGAATTCGGTGCCCGCGGCGGCCAGCCGGTCGGCGAGCGCCTGCCAGTCGTCCATTGCCAGCACCACGCCGAAATGCGGCACCGGCACGTCGTGGCTGTCCACCGGATTAGCGATGACATCGCCGGCACCGGGCGCGAGGTGAGCGACGATCTGGTGCCCGAAGAAGTCGAAATCGACCCAGTGCTGCGAGCTGCGCCCCTCGGGGCAGCCCATCACCCCGCCGTAGAAGGCGCGCGCGGCGGTGAGATCGTCGACGGGAAAGGCGAGATGGAACGGGCGCAGGCTCATGCCCCGGATGGTAGCCGAACCGCGCGCGCGAACAAGCGGTTCCGCCTCGACTTGCCCGCGCCGACGCCGTAGGGCCGCGCGGCAAGCAAGGTGGGCGAGCGCATGAAGCTGATCATCGGCAACAAGAACTATTCGAGCTGGTCGCTGCGCGCGTGGCTCGCGGCCAAGCAGTCGGGCCTCTCGTTCGAGGAGCTGACGGTCAACATCGGCGGCGACGATTGGGCCGCGCTCAAGCGCGAATCGGGCGAGATCATGCCGTCGGGCAAAGTGCCGGTGCTGTGGGACGGCGAGACGGTGATCTGGGACAGCCTGGCGATCCTCGACTACCTCGCCGACAAGGTCGGGCGCGACCGCTTCTGGCCCAAGGACGACACCGCGCGCGGCATGGCGCTGTCGATGGTCGCCGAAATGCACAGCTCGTACATGGCGATGCGCAAGGAATGCCCGATGAACGTGCGCAAGCGGTTCGAAGGCGTCCAGCTCAGCGACGATGCGAAGGCGGACATCGTGCGCGTGCTCCAGCTGTGGGCGGAAGCCCGGGCGCGCTTCGGCAAGGGCGGGCCGTTCCTGTTCGGCACCTTCGGCGCGGCGGACGTGTTCTACGCACCGGTCGTCAGCCGCTTCGTCAGCTACGGCATCGGCGTGCCCGGTTTCGCCCGCGCCTACATGGAGGCGGTGTGGGAGCACGAATGGATGCAGGCGTGGATCGCGGGCGCGGACAGCGAACAGTGGGTAATCGAGCAATACGAAACCGCCCCCACCGCATGATCGCTCGCCTGATTGCAGTTTTCGCGCTGATCGGCGTTGCCCTTGCGCCGAACGCTGCCAGCGCGTGGGGCTATTTCGGCCACCGCACCACCGCCGATATCGCGATGGCCAACGTCCGGCCCGAAACCCGCACCGCGATCCGCCGCCTGATCGCGCACGCCGACGAACTCGGCACGCCGAAATGCGCGATCGGCGAACTGGCCGACGCGGCGACCTGGCCCGACTGCCTGCGCGGCGAATACTGGCGCTGGAGCTACACGTTCGCCTGGCACTATCAGACCGAGCCGGTGGGCGAGGACTACGACGCGAAGAAGAACTGCTCGGGCGGCAATTGCGTCTCGGCGCAGATCGAGCGCAACTTCCGCATCCTGTCGGACGAGAGCCTGCCCGCGAACGTGCGGCTGGAGGCGTTGGCGTTCATGATCCACTTCACCGGCGACATCCACATGCCGCTCCATTCGGGCGACCACGACGATCGCGGCGGCAACGACGTCGAGACCGCCTACGGCATCGTGCCGGGGCTGAACCTCCATTCGATCTGGGACACTGCGCTGGCCGAACGCGCGATCACTTCTGCGAATCCCCCGCTGGTGCGCCGCTATTCCGCCGCCGAGCGCGGCGAACTCGCCGGTGGCGGCCCGGCCGACTGGGGGCGCGAGAGCTGGCAGCTCGCGCGCGATTTCGTCTATCCTAACGCCTTCGACCGCTCGCCGCTCGAAGGCGAATTGCCCGACCACGCCGCGCTGACGCAGGAGGACATCGTCGCCGCCGTGCCGGTGGTCGAACGCCGGATCACGCAGGCGGGGCTGCGCATGGCTGATCTGCTCGACGCCGCCTTCGTGCCCGGGGCGATGGAAGAACTGCCTTAGGGTCGACGCTTCGCCGGATAGGGCGTGCCGTCCTTGTGTGCGTAGCCTTCGGGCCCGAACTTCATGTCGATATCGGGATATTCGCCGTAGTCCGCGTCGCGGTCGCCCGCGCTTACCACGACAAACGCGCAATCGCTTTCGCTGCGGTTCTGCAGGTTGTGACCGTCGCGCACGCCGGCGGGCCAGGCGAGGACATCGCCGGGGCGGATCGCGGTTTCGCCCCCGTCCTCCACCAGCACCGCTTCGCCCGACACCATCACCAGCAGTTCGTCCTCCTCGGCGTGCCAGTGGCGCTGCGATGACCATGCGCCGGGCTTCAGCACGACATGGCTCGCGCCCATCCGGGTGAGGCCTGAGGGCGGCGCGAGGCGGCGATACCAGCGGCCTGCCACCTCGCGGTCGTGAGGCGCGGGATAGCCGGTCGCGTTGGTCTGCGGGATCGCGTCTATGTCGAGCTTGGGCATTGCGTGGCTCCGCTGGCTGGAAAGCTGCGTCGCACTCGTTTACCCGGTTCGCGATGACCGCGACAATATCCGACACGGCCGTGCTTGCCGAAAAGCTGATCGCCGCGCCCAGCGTGACGCCCGCCACGGGGCTGGTGTTCGACGTGCTCGAAGGGATGCTCGCGCCGCTCGGCTTCGCGGTCCAGCGGTTCAGCCGGGGCGACGCGGCGGACGGCGGCGCGGTCGAGAACCTGTTCGCGTGTCGGGCGGGGCCGGAAGGTTCACGGCATTTCGCCTTCGCCGGGCACGTCGACGTGGTGCCGCCGGGCGAGGGGTGGACCAGCGCCCCCTTCGCGCCGGAGCGGAGAGGCGAGCTGCTCTACGGGCGCGGCGCGGTCGATATGAAGGGCGCGATCGCGGCGATGGTCGCGGCGGCATCCGAAGTCCCGCAAGAGGCGGGCACCCTCAGCTTCATCGTCACCGGCGACGAGGAAGGGCCCGCGCTCCACGGCACCCGCGCGCTGATCGACTGGATGCGCGAGCGCGAAATCCGCCCCGACCTGTGCCTGGTGGGCGAGCCGACCAGCGTGAACCGGCTGGGCGACATGATGAAGATCGGCCGCCGCGGCTCGGTCAACGTCTGGCTCGAGGTCGAAGGGACGCAGGGCCACGTCGCCTATCCGCACAACGCCGACAATCCGATTCCGAAGCTCGTCGCGATGCTGGCCGAGCTCGACGCGCTGGTGCTGGACGAAGGCACCGAGTGGTTCCAGCCCTCGAACCTCGAGGTGACCGATCTGGAGGTCGGCAACCCGGCGCACAACGTGATCCCGGCCAAGGCCCGGGCGCGTATCTCGATCCGCTTCAACGACCGGCATTCGGGCGCTTCGCTCGAAGCCAAGGTGGCCGAAATCGCCGAGCGCCACGGCGGGCGGGCGCTCGCGGTGATCTCGGGCGAGCCGTTCCTGACGCCGCCGGGCGAATTCTCCGCGCTGATCGCCGCGGCGGTGGAGGCGGAGACGGGCGTGGTGCCCGAAGCCTCGACCAGCGGCGGCACCTCGGACGCGCGGTTCCTCAAGGATCTGTGCCCGGTGATCGAGTTCGGCCTCGTCAACGCGACGATGCACAAGCGCGACGAGGCGGTGGCGCTGGGCGACCTCGATGCGCTAGGCCGCATCTACGCAGCGATCGCCGTTGCCGCGCTGCGCGGCGATACGCACACCGACTGACACGAACGAGAAGGGGGACGCGACGAATGGCCAGCCAGGATGCTGCCGAAATGGCGGAGGAAGCCGCGCCCGCCGGCCACGGCAAGCTGCAGGTGCGGATCGCGCTGGGCTTCATTCTCGGCCTCGCCGCCGGGCTGCTGGTCTATACTTTTGCGCGCGACGCGGCGTGGGTCGAGCAGGTGGTGACCTACGTCACCAACCCGATCGGGCAGATCTTCCTGCGGCTGTTGTTCATGCTGGTGATCCCGCTGCTGTTCAGCGCGCTGGTGGTCGGCATCGCCGAGATGGGGGAGGTCCGCTCGCTCGGCAAGGTGGGCCTCAGGACGCTGCTCTACACCGTGATCGTCTCCTCGATCGCGGTCGCGATTTCGATCACGCTGGTGAACCTGGTGAAGCCCGGACAGGGCATCGACCCGGCCGCCGCCGCCGAACTGCTGGCCGAAGGGGCGGAAGGCGCTTCCAGCATCGTGGCGGCGAGCCGCGAAAGCTCCGCGGGGGTCGATCAGGTCATCGGCATCGTGCCGAGCAATATCGTCGAGGCGATGTCCTCCAATGATATCCTCGCGGTGATGTTCTTCGCGCTGTTCTTCGGCATCGGCCTGCTGTTCGTGCAAACGAAGCGGACCGAGACGCTCAAGGACGCGATCGAGGGCGTGTTCGAAGTGGCGATGAAGCTGATCGGCTTCGTCATCCAGCTCGCGCCGATCGCGATCTTCTGCTTCATGTTCAACCTCACCGCGCAGTTCGGGTGGGACCTCTTGTTCAAGCTCGCCGCCTTCGTCGCGGTGGTGCTGGCGGCTCTGGCGATCCAGATGTTCGGCGTCTTCCCGCTGATCCTGAAATTCGTCGCGAAGAAGAACCCGTTCGCGTTCTTCAGCCAGACGCGCGAGGCGAGCGTGATGGCGTTCTCCACCGCCAGCTCCAACGCCACGCTGCCCACCGCGCTGCGCGTCGCTGATACCGAGCTGAAGCTGCCGCGCCGCGTGGCGCGCTTCGTGCTGACCATCGGGGCGACCGCCAACCAGAACGGCACCGCGATGTTCGAAGGGGTAACGGTGCTGTTCCTCGCGCAGTTCTTCGGGATCGACCTGTCGATCGCCGATCAGGCGTTCGTGATGCTGATCTGCATCCTCGCCGGAATCGGCACCGCGGGCGTGCCGGGCGGATCGCTGCCGGTGATCGCGCTGATCCTCGCGGGCGTAGGCGTGGACCCGGCGGGCATCGGCCTGATTCTGGGCGTCGACCGCTTCCTAGATATGTGCCGCACCACGCTGAACGTGGTCGGCGACCTGGTGGCGGCGCAGACGATCTCGACGCTGTCGCCGGATTTGCCGGGGGAGGGTGCGGGGGCGACGGCCTGAACTCTCCCTCATCCGTCATGCTGAACTCGTTTCAGCATCCATCTCCTGGGCCGGCACCTCGGCAGGAGAAATGGACCCTGAAACACGTTCAGGGTGACGGGGTGGCGGATGATCACCGCCCCTTCGGCTTTTCCAGCACCTTCTTCCTGAAGCTGCACAGCTCCACCACCGGGCAGCGCCAGCATTCGGGTGTGCGCGCCTTGCAGATGTAGCGGCCGTGCAGGATCAGCCAGTGGTGGGCGTGGAGGCGGAAGGGCTGGGGGACGCGCTTTTCCAGCTTCGCCTCGACCTGTTCGGGCGTCTTGCCCTTGGCGAGACCGGTGCGGTTGCCGACGCGGAAGATGTGCGTGTCGACCGCGAAGGTTTCCTGCCCGAACCAGCAGTTGAGCACCACGTTCGCCGTCTTGCGCCCCACGCCGGGCAGGCGGACCAGCGCCTCGCGCGTGTCGGGCACTTCGCCGCCGTATTCGTCGACCAGCATGTGGCTGAGCGCGATCACGTTCTTCGCCTTGGAATTGAACAGGCCGATCGTCTTGATGTGATCCTTCAGCCCGTCCTCGCCCAGCGCGATCATCTGTTGCGGCGTCTCGACTTGCGCGAACAGCCGCCGCGTCGCCTTGTTGACGCCGACGTCGGTCGCCTGCGCGGATAGCGCCACCGCGACGACGAGCTGGAACGCGTTGCCGTATTCCAGCTCGGTCTCTGGCGCGGGATTGTCCTCCGCCAGCAGGCGGAAAAACTCGAAGATTTCGTCTTTCTTCACAGGCCGAGCACGTCGTCCATCGTGTAGCGGCCCGGCGCGCGGCCGATCAGCCATTCCGCCGCGCGGACCGCGCCGCGCGCGAAGATCGCGCGGCTTTCGGCGTGGTGGGAGAGGGTCAGCCGCTCCTGCTCGCCCGCGAGGATCACCGAATGGTCGCCCGCCACGGTGCCGCCGCGCAAGGCGGCGAAGCCGATCGACCCTTCGCCGCGCGCGCCGGTATGGCCGTCTCGCCCGCTCTCGCGGTTTTCGGCGAGCGCCACGCCGCGCCCAGCCGCCGCCGCCTCGCCCAGCAGCAGCGCGGTGCCCGAGGGCGCGTCGACCTTCATGCGGTGGTGCATCTCGACGATCTCGATATCCCAGTCCGGCCCCAGCCGCGCCGCCGCCTCGCGCACGAGATGAGCGAGCAGCGTGACGCCGAGCGAGGTGTTGCCGGTCTGCAGCACGGCGATCTGGCGCGCGGCGTTGTCGATCGCGGTGTGGTGGCGATCCTCCAGCCCGGTGGTCCCGACAACGATCGGAATGCCCGCGCCGATCGCGGCATGGAGGTTCGCTTCCAGCGCGACGGGGGCGGAGAAATCGACCAGCGCCTCGCTCCGGTCGGCGAGGCCCGCCGCGTCGCCCCCGCGGTCGATGCCGCCCGCGCTCTCGTGCCCCCCGCCCTCGATCGCATGGGCCAGCGCCTGCCCCATGCGCCCGTCGCTGCCGATGATGCCGATGCGTGCCATTGCCAGTCCCCGAAATGCCGTGCTTCATGGCGGGCATGGCAGACATTCGCAACATCGTCATCCTCACCGGCGCGGGCGTGAGCGCGGAGAGCGGGATCGATACCTTTCGGGGTGGCGGGGGCCAAAATGGGATGGGGCTGTGGGAGAAGCACCGGGTGGAAGATGTCGCCACGCCCGAGGCGTTCGCGCGCGATCCCGACTTGGTGCTGCGCTTCTACGACATGCGCCGCGCGGCGATCGCGAGCAAGCGGCCCAATCCCGCGCACGAAGCGCTCGCGCGGCTCGATGCCGAGTGGCCCAAGAAACAGGGCCGCGGGTTATTGCTGGTGACGCAGAACATCGACGACCTGCACGAACGCGCCGGTTCCGCCCGCGTGCTCCACATGCACGGCACGACCGACGCCTGGTGCACCGCGTGCGACGCGCGGGGGGCCTGGCTGGCGCCGATGATGGAGCGCCCGGCTTGCCCCGAATGCGGCGCGTCCGCGCTGCGGCCCGATGTCGTGTGGTTCGGCGAGATGCCCTACGAGATGGAGCGGATCTACGCCGCGCTAAGCGAGGCGGACCTGTTCGTTTCCATCGGCACCTCGGGCGCGGTCTATCCCGCCGCCGGCTTCGTGCGCGACGCGCGCGAACTGGGCGCACGGACGCTGGAACTCAACCTCGCGCGCAGCGAAGGCTCGGCCTGGTTCGACGAGACCCGCCTCGGCCCGGCAAGCGAACTGGTGCCCGCGTGGGTGGATGAGATGCTTCGCTGACCTTTCACTAAACTTATCATTCCCGCACACGCGGAAATCCATGGCGCGGGACCTCAGCCGTTCAGATCATGCCAGAGAATGACATATGTGATGGCTTGTGGGGACGCTCTTGCGGCTCGGGGATCATGGCGTGACCGAGCACCCCCGGCACGCCGGGTCTTTCGCCACGCGGAAGCTGCGCATCGCGGGGGCGAGGCCGTCGAGGAGGTGGAGGCGGCTCCATTGCGGATCGCCGAGCGCGGCCTTGCCCGCCAGCAGCACGCGCACCGCCTGCATCGCGGCGAAGGTACCCGTCCAGCCCGCCATCGCGCCGAGCATGCCGTCTTCGGCGCAAGTGTCGCAATCGTCGGCGTCGAAGGCGTCGCCGACGTAGCAGCGGTAGCAGGCCTCGCCCGGCAGGTGCCCGGCGAAGGCGCCGACCTGCCCCTGGAAGCGGCCGACCGCCGCCGAGAGCAGCGGCACCGTGCCCGCGACGCAGGCGTCCGACACCGCGAGCCGGGTGGCGAAGTTGTCGGTCCCGTCGAGCACGAGATCCGCGCCCGCGATCGCGGTGGGCGCGGTTGCGGGCGTGATCCGGTGGTCGATCAGTTCGACGGCGATCTCGCGATCGAAATTCGCCAGCCAGCGCCGCGCGGCCACCGCCTTGCGGTGACCGATATCGCGCTCGGCATAGAGCGTCTGGCGCTGGAGGTTCGACAGCTCGACCCGCCCGTCGTCGATCAGCGTCAGCCGCCCGACGCCCGCGCCGGCGAGGTACTGCAGCGCCGGGCTGCCGATCCCGCCGAGCCCCACCAGCGCCACGTGCGCGTCAGCCAGCGCGACCTGCCCCGCGCCGCCGATCTCGGGGATAACGATATGGCGCTGGAAGCGATCGATGCGTTCGGGGGGGAGGGGCATGGACAAGCTGTTGGCAGGGTGCGGGGGGTGTGTCGAGAAGCGGATTTTTTGGTTGGGGGAAGGTATCCGCGCGGAGTTTTTTGTTTGCGCCTCAAGCGCCGGCGCGGGCCATCCGGCCCGCTTGGCTATCCTCGCTCATGCGACCTGCGGTCGCGTCGCTGCGGGCGCGCGTTCGCGCTTGCGGTCGGCTGGTCGCCGACCGGACTCTTCCAAGCCATTGCTGTCAGGCACCAGGACATTCCTAGCCATTTCTGTCGGGCGAAATTCCGGTCCGCGGCCTGCGGACCGCAAGGCCGAACGGCCGCCCGCAGGCGCCCCGTAGCGAAGCGGAGGGAACAGCGCCGAGGACGCACGCCCGGATGGGCGGGCGAAAAACAAAAAAAATCAGCTCTCCAGCTGCCTGAGCAAACTCCGCACGTCGCCGTCCATGTCGGCGTCGCGGGTGCGCAGGTCTTCGATCAGGCGCACCGCGTGGATCACGGTCGAATGGTCGCGGCCG
The DNA here is from genome assembly GCF_041912895.1 of Pelagerythrobacter sp. Taxonomy (NCBI): domain Bacteria; kingdom Pseudomonadati; phylum Pseudomonadota; class Alphaproteobacteria; order Sphingomonadales; family Erythrobacteraceae; genus Pelagerythrobacter; species Pelagerythrobacter sp. Next base: position 678,844 of record NZ_JAYSGI010000002.1, read on the forward strand.
CCGAACTTGCGCCCGATCTCGGGGTAGCTGCGTGGGGTGAGCACCTTAGAGAGATACATCGCCACCTGACGCGGGCGGACGACGGCGCGCGCGCGGCGCTTGCTCGACATCTCGGCACGGTCGATGCGGTAGAACTGGCACACGGTGCGCTGGATTTCGTCGATCGTGATCCGGCGGCGGTTGGCCGAGAGGATATCGGTCAGCTGCTCCTCGGCAAGCTGGAGCGAGACCTCCTGCCCAGTAAGCTGCGCGTAGGCGATCAGCTTGTTCAACCCGCCGACCAGTTCGCGCACGTTGCGCGTGATGGTGCGCGCGAGGAAATCGATCACGTCCTCGGGCACCGAGAGCGGGGCGAAGCGGGTGAGCTTGGATTCGAGGATCGAGCGGCGCAGCTCGATATCGGCCGGGGCGATGTCGGCGACGAGGCCCATCGACAGGCGGCTGAGCAGGCGCGGCTCGACCCCGTCCAATGCCTGCGGCGCGCGGTCGGCGGCGAAGACCAGCCGCTTGCCTTCGGCCAGCAGCGCGTCGATCGTGTAGAGCAGTTCTTCCTGCGCGCTCGCCTTGCCGATGATGAACTGGATGTCGTCCACCAGCAGCAGGTCGAAGCTGCGCAGCCGCGCCTTGAACTCGATCATCTGGTTCTGTTTCAGCGCTTGGACGAATTCGACCATGAAGCGCTCGGCGCTGCAGTAGAAGATGCGCGCGCGCGGGTGGCTGGCGAGATAGGCGTGGCCGATCGCGTGAATCAGATGCGTCTTGCCGTGGCCGGTGGCGGCCTTGAGATAGAGCGGGCTGAACTGCGGGGTTTCGGTCGCGGCCATGCGCTGTGCGGCGTTGCACGCGAGCACGTTGGTCTCGCCGGTGACGAAGGCGGCGAAAGTCAGCGACGGGTCGAGCCCGACCGACGAGGTGAACCCCTGCTCGCCGACGGTGCCCGCGGCGACCGCGATCAGCGACGAATCGGCGCTGTCGTTCGCGGCGCGGCGGCCGTCGCCGCTGAGGCTCAGTTCGGGCAGCTTGCGGCGGCCGGGATGGACGGAGATGCGCACGTTGCGCACTTCGCTGCGCGCGATCTTCCACGCGAGCGAAAGGCGGTCGGCAAAGCGGTCCTGCACCCAGTCGGCGGAGAATTCGGTCGGCAGGTAGAGATCGAGCGTGCCGGTGTCGTCGCAGAAACCGCCGAGCTGGATCGGCTTGATCCACTGGCTGTGGAGCTGGTGACCGAGATCCTTTCGCAGGCCCTGGCTGATATCCGCCCAATCCGCAGCCAGGTTCACCGCTTCGAGATCTTCCATCGATTCCTCTCGCCTCTTGTTCCAGGCAGCGTTCGCTTCACCGATCTTGCTTGCCATCTCGTCCAGACCCCGTCGCTTCCGGACCCCGCCGGCACTCATCATTGTTCCGTGCGCATCGGCCAAAGCTTCGCCCTCGCCCGGAATCGCATGCGATCCGAGCTGCACCCCTGCGGCCAGTACTATGGAGGCACCAGCTGTCCCGCCCCGTGCCGAGGCCCCTTATTGAAGCGCTTGGGATGAGTCGCAAGAGGGCGCGCTGTAAAAAATCCGAAATAAAGAGATTGACTCGATGCAACCCCGCAGACTTGCGTTCAAGTCCATGAAACTGCTGCAAAAAGGCGGCGGCGGCGATGCGAATCGCGCAGTTCCGCCATTTTCCAGCACGCTCCGGTTCGGACCGGCAAAAGAAAAGGGCCGGCGCTCGCCGCGCCGGCCCGGAATGAAACAGAAGATGCCGGTACCGCGCGCCTGCGCGGGCGCCGAATCAGAGCGCGGCGACTCGCTTCGACAGGCGCGACATCTTGCGCGCCACGGTGTTCTTGTGGAGCACGCCGCGCGCCACGCCGCGCGCCATTTCGGGCTGCGCGGTCTTGAGCGCTTCGGAAGCCGCCTTCTTGTCGCCGCCTTCGATCGCGACTTCGACCTTCTTGAGGAAGCTGCGGATGCGGCTGATGCGCGCACCGTTGACTTCGGCGCGGTTGGCGTTGCGACGGATGCGCTTCTTGGCTTGCGGCGTATTGGCCATGTTCGTCCTTGTCTCGGGCCGCCTTGCGAGGAGGCCGGATTCCTTCGAGTAAACTTGCGGAAGCGGCGGGATGCCCCACCGGAAAGCGCGCGCCTTAGCTGCGGGGTGCCGAATCGTCAAGCATGGCGCTCATTTCTGGCAGCACGGGCAGAACCAGGTGCTGCGCCCGCCCTGCACCACGCGGCGCACGATGCCATCGTCGTCGCGGCGGCACGGCTGCCCCTCGCGCCCGTAGACGTCGAACGAGCGCGCGAAATAGCCGAGTTCGCCGTCGGGCGCGGCATAATCGCGCAAGGACGATCCGCCGTCGGCGATCGACTGTTCGAGCACCTCGCGGATCGCGGGCACCAGCCGGGCGAGCGCCGGCTTCGAGACGCGCCCCGCCGCCTTGCGCGGATTGATCCGGGCGCGGAACAGCGCCTCGCAAACGTAGATGTTGCCCAGCCCGGCGACGATCCGCTGGTCGAGCAGCAGCAGCTTGATCGCCTGCCTGCGTCCGGCGAACGCGGCGTGCAGGTGCCCGGCGGTCAGCGCCTCGCCCAGCGGCTCCGGCCCCATCGCGGCGAACGAGGGCCAGGCGGGGAGCGAATCGGTATCGACCAGATCGACCCAGCCGAACCGGCGCGCGTCGTTGAGGGCGAAGCGATGATCGGCGGTCTCGATCACGAGGTGGTCGTGCTTGCCCGGCGTATCGGGATCGATCCGCCAGCGCCCGCTCATGCCGAGGTGGAACACCAGCGTCTGCCCGCGATCGGTGTGGATCAGCCCGAACTTCGCCCGCCGCGAAAGGCCGGTGACGCGCGCGCCGGTGAGCATCTGCGCGAGCTGCGGCGGGAAGGGGCGGCGCATGTCGGGCCGGTTGACGGCGACCCGCACGATCCGCTCGCCTTCGAGGAAACGCGCCAGCCCGCGCACCGTGGTTTCGACTTCGGGAAGCTCGGGCATGCACCACCCTCTAACACCCTTTGCCGGGCCGGCAATTGTCCGTAAGGCCCACCTCCATGAACGACACCGCGAACGACAAGGTATCCTTCGGTTACGAAGAGGTGGCTCCCGACGAGAAGACGAGCCGCGTCGGCGCGGTCTTCTCCAACGTCGCGGCGAAGTACGACGTGATGAACGATGCCATGTCGGGCGGGATGCACCGCTTGTGGAAGGACCGCTTCGTGCGCCGCGTGAAGCCGCAGCCCGGCGAAGCGGTGCTCGACATGGCGGGCGGCACCGGCGACATCGCCTTCCGCATGGCCGCGCGCGGCGCCGAAGTGACGGTGGCCGACATCAACCAGGACATGCTGGACGTCGGGATAGAGCGCGCGATCGAGCGCGGGATCGCGGGCCTCACCTGGTCGTGCCAGAACGCCGAAGAGCTCGGCTATCCGCGCGCCATGTTCGATGCCTATACGATCGCCTTCGGCATCCGCAACGTGACCCGGATCGACCAGGCGCTGGCCGAGGCGCACCGGGTGCTCAAGTATGGCGGGCGGTTCTACTGCCTCGAATTCTCGACCACCGAATGGCCGGGCTTCAAGGAAGTGTACGACCTCTACTCGCACAAGCTGGTGCCGCAGATCGGCAAGGCCATCGCGGGCGACGCGGACAGCTATCGCTATCTGATCGAATCGATCCGCCGCTTCCCGCCGATGCCCGAATTCGAGGCGATGATCCGCGAGGCGGGGTTCGTGAACACGCGGGTGGAGCCGATCATGGGCGGGCTGGTGGCGATCCATTCGGGGTGGAAGGCTTAGCCATGCTCTCCCTCTGTCATTCCCGCGAAGGCGGGAAGCCATGGACCGGCCGCTGCACCGTGGATTGCCGCGTTCGCGGGGATGACAAGAGAGTGGGTGTAAGCGCCGCATGACCAAGCCCGCCACGCACATTTTCCGCCTGCTCAAGTGGGGCCGCACGCTCGCGCGGCACGGGGCGCTGCGCGGGATCGAGAACGATCCGAACACCCCCGGCCCGGTCCAGCGGCTCGCGCGGGTGGCGCGCTTCGGCACATTCCAGCCCGCGCAGCCCGACTACGCGGGCGCGTTTCGCGAGATCGGCCCGGCGGCGATCAAGCTCGGCCAGTCGCTCGCCACCCGGCCCGACATCGTCGGCGAGGATGCGGCGCGCAACCTGCTGTCGTTGCAGGACAGCCTGCCGCCGGTGCCGTTCGAGGAGATAGAACGCGCGATCGCTGCGAGCTTCGGCCAGCCGATCGACATGCTGTTCGCCGAGATCGACCCGGTGCCGGTGGGCGCGGCGTCGATCGCGCAGGTTCACCGCGCGGTGACGACCGACGGGCGGCAGGTCGCGGTGAAGGTGCTGCGGCCCGGCATCCGCGAACGCTTCGCCAAGGACATCCAGACTTACGAATGGGCCGCCGCGCATCTGGAGGCGCTGGGCGGCGAGGCGGCGCGGCTGCGCCCACGGCTGACGATCGCCAATTTCCGCCGCTGGACCAACCGCGAGCTGGATCTGCGGCGCGAGGCGGCTTCGGCCAGCGAACTGGCCGAGGCGATGCACGGGGTCGAACGCTATCGCATTCCCGCGATCGACTGGGACCGCACCAATGGCCGGGTGATGACGGTCGAATGGGTGCAGGGGATCAAGATCTCCGACCGCGAGGCGCTGATCGCCGCCGGGCACGATCTGCCGGATCTCGCGCGGCGGCTGGTGCTCGCGTTCCTGCGCCAGGCGATCAGCGCCGGATTCTTCCACGCCGACATGCACCAGGGAAACCTGTTCGTGCAGGACGGCGGCACGATCGTGGCGATCGATTTCGGGATCATGGGGCGGATCGACCGCCGCGCGCGCCAGTGGCTCGCCGAAATCCTCTATGGCCTCACCACCGGCAACTATCGCCGCGTGGCCGAGATCCATTTCGAGGCGCAATACGTGCCCGCCTACCATTCGGTCGACGAGTTCGCGACCGCCCTGCGCGCGGTGGGCGAGCCGATGCGGGGCAAGCCGGTGAGCGAGCTGTCGGTCGGCCAGATGCTCGACGGGTTGTTCGCGATCACCCGCGATTTCGACATGCAGACCCAGCCGCACCTGCTGCTGCTGCAGAAGACGATGGTGATGGTCGAAGGGATCGCCACCCAGCTCGATCCCGCGATCAATATGTGGGACGTCTCCGCACCGTTCGTGCGCAACTGGATCCGCGACGAGCTGGGCCCCGAGGCCGCGCTGGCCGACCGCATCCGCGAGGATACCGCGACGCTGCTGCGCATCCCCGACCTCGTCCGCCGGATCGAGGACCGCTTTCCCGCCAAGGGCGGCGCGCCCGAACCGCCGCCGCTGCCGCATATCGAGCTGATGTGGGAACGCCGCGAGCGCAAGCGGCGCGTGTGGCCGGGCTATCTGCTGGCGGCGGCGCTCGGCGGCGGAGCGGTGGCCGGCGCGATGGCGCTGGGCTGGATCGGCTGATCCCGCATGGAGTGGGGCGAGGCGTTGCGAGCGATGCTGAAACCCGCTCTGCTGGTCGGACCGTTTCTCGGGTTCCTTGGCGGCTTGCTCGTGCTGCTGCTCGCGATCTTCGGATCGGGAGGGGCGGGCGCAGGAGGCGTAGCGATCGTGGCGATGATCGTCGGCCTGATTCTCGGTCTCGTGGTCGCCACGCCGCTGGCGTTTGTATCGGGCGCGCTAATGCTACGGGTCGGCGCAACCGATCGGCGCTGGCTGTCGCGGCGAGCCTGGGCCGTCGCGGGTTTTGCCGTCGGCGGTCTGACGGGCGGCCTGATCGGTGGCGTGGGGGGAGATACGACGAGCGTGCTCGTCGCTTTTATGCTGCTCGCCTTCCTTGGCCTCGTCGGTGCGCTGATGTGCCGGCGTATGCTCAACGCCAGCGTGGCGGCATTGAACGAGGTCGACGCGGATATCTTCGCCTGAGCGCCTCAGGTCTGCGGGTGCGGCAGCACGCGGCTGGCGACGAGCAGCACGATAACGCACAGCGCCTCGATCGCCATCGGCGCCCAGAAGCCCGGATCGGTCCCGTCCGCCGCCACGCTGACGATACGGCCGAGCAGCGCCACGCCGAACAGGCCGGCGGGCACCAGCAGCAGGTCGCCGTTGCGGCGCCACGCGCCGAATATCATGCACACCGCGGCGACGACGAAGAACGCGGTCATGTCCGCCCGGATCGCGGCGAGCCCGGTCGGGCCCTGCGCCGCGATGCCGAAGCTCTGCGCCGATCCGACCGGGTCGATCAGGAACCCCGCCCCGGTCACCAGGAAAAACAGCCCGCCCACGAAAATGAGCGCCGTCAGCACGATACGCATGATGTTCCCTCCGCCGTTTCGCCGCCCGGTCTACAGAGCGCGGGGCCGGTTTCGCCAGCATAATCTTTACCATCGCGCGCGAGGATGGCACGGGAAGGCAATGGCAACGGGAGCGATCGACCATGGCCGGTGACACCCCTTCGGGCTCGCCGCGCGTGCTGCTCGTCGTCGGCGGCGGGATCGCGGCGTACAAGGCGTGCGAGTTGGTGCGGCTGATCCGCAAGGCGGGCGGCGAAGTGACGTGCGTGCTGACCGAGGGCGGAGCGCAGTTCGTCACTCCGATGACGCTCGCCGCGCTCAGCGAGAACCCGGTCTATACCACGCTGTGGGATCTCAAGAACGAAGCCGAGATGGGTCATATCCAGTTGAGCCGCGACGCCGATCTGGTGGTGGTGTGCCCGGCGACCGCCGACCTGCTGGCGAAGATGACCGCGGGCATCGCCAGCGATCTCGCGACGACACTGCTGCTCGCGACCGACAAGCCGGTGCTCGCGGTCCCGGCGATGAACGTGCGCATGTGGGAGCACGCCGCGACCCGGCGCAACGTCGCCTGGCTGCGCGAATCGGGCGTTACGGTGATGGAGCCCGACGACGGCCCGATGGCCTGCGGCGAATACGGCCCCGGCCGCCTGCCCGAACCCGAGACGATCTGGCAGGCGATCGCGGCGGGTCTCGACGCCCCCCACCACGCCTCCCTCGGCGGCGACCCGCTCTCCGGCCAGCCCGATTTTGACACCGAGGCCGAGCATCGCCCGCTCTACGGCCGCCACGTGCTCGTTACCGCGGGCCCCACGCACGAGCCGATCGACCCGGTTCGCTACATCGCCAACCGCTCGAGCGGGAAGCAGGGCTTCGCCATCGCCGCCGCCGCCGCCGCTGCCGGGGCGCGGGTCACGCTCGTCGCCGGGCCGGTATCGCTCGAGACGCCGCCCGGGGTGGACCGAATCGACGTCGAATCGGCACGCGAGATGGCCGGTGCGGTGCACGGCGCGCTGCCCGCCGATGTCGCGGTGATGGTCGCGGCGGTGGCCGACTGGCGCAGTAGAGATTTCGCCGAGCGGAAGATCAAGAAGCGCGGCGAGGCGCCGCCCGCGCTGGAACTGGCGGAAAATCCCGACATTCTCGCCGCGCTGGCGAAGGACACGCAGCGGCCCGCGTTGCTGATCGGCTTCGCGGCGGAAACCGACGACGTGGTCGACAACGCGAAGGCCAAGCGCGACCGCAAGGGCGCCGACTGGATCGTCGCCAACGACGTTTCCGGAGACGTCATGGGCGGCGAGAGCAACGCGGTCCACATCGTCACCGCACGTAGTGTGGAGACGCTCGAGCGCAGCCCCAAGCGCGAGGTCGCGCGCGCGCTCGTCGAGCGGATCGCCCAACACCTGCAAACGAGCGAGGACCGATGAGCCAGCCGATTCCCGTCGCGATCAGGCGTCTGCCGCATGGGCAGGGCCTCGAGCTTCCGCGCTACGCCACCGAAGGCGCGGCGGGGATGGACGTGGTTTCGGCGGAAGACGTTAAGATCGCGCCGGGCGCGCGCCACGCGGTGGCGACCGGGTTCGCGGTCGCGATCCCGCCGGGTTACGAGATCCAGGTCCGCCCGCGCTCGGGCCTCGCGCTCAAGCATGGGATCGGCGTGCCCAACACGCCGGGCACGATCGATTCGGACTATCGCGGCGAAGTGAAGGTGATCCTCATCAACCACGGGGTTGAACCGTTCGCGATCGCGCGCGGCGACCGTGTGGCGCAGCTCGTGCTCGCCCCGGTGACGCGCGCCGCGTGGGACGAGGTCGCCGATCTCGACGAAACCGCGCGCGGGGCGGGCGGTTTCGGATCGACCGGCGGCCACGCCAAGCTGGCCTGAACGGGGCGGACGATCGCCGCCGCCCGCCCCGCCCTCGCTCAAACCGAGACGTAGAGCCCGGCGATGCCGCCGAGCACGAGAAGGCCGACCAGCGCGGCGGCGATCTTCTCCTTCGCGCTCAGACGGTCGAGATGCTCGGCGCGCAGCCGCCGGTAAGGCGCGGCGAGCCGCTCGTTGCTGGCGACCATCGCCACCTCGTGCGCGGTCGCTTCCTTGCCGAACCAGCCGAGCACCTCGGCCAGTTCGCTGTCGTCGAGATCGGGGTAGCGGGCGACCATGGCTTCGATCGCCATGCGCCGTTCATCGGGCGCGGACGCCCGGTCGTGTTGTGTCTGCATGTCATCACCTGAATTGCGTTCGCTGTCGGCCGCAAGGCCGGGCGGAAGGGCAACTCAGGCGCGGGGCGGTGCGCGCGGTGCGAGCGTGAGGCTGGTGACCGCGGGCAGCCGCGGCGGGCCGGTCTGCGGGGGCAGCGCGGCCGCCGTGTTCCCGGTGGAAGCGGCAGCCACGTGGGTCGGTGCCTCGCGGGGTATCGCGGGCGGCACGGGCGGATCGAGCGGCACGACCTGTCCGTGGTCCGCTTTGCGCTGTCCGGGCGCGGTCGCGACCTCGACCGTAGACAGCGCGAATGCCGAACCGTGCCGCCGCTCGATCCCGAACGAATCGGGCGTCGCCGCCTGCAGGCACGCGACGGCCAGCAGCACGGCGGCGACGAGGCGGAAGCGCAGGAGGGCGGGGGAAAGCGTCATGAAGGCCGCGCGCCAGATGCGCTCTCGGCAGGCAGGAAGCAAGAACGCGCGACTTCAATCGAGGCCGCGGATATCGAAAAGGCGGACCCGCTCGCGCGGGCCCGCCCTTCGGTGATCGGGTCGTGTGACCGGGTCAGTCGATCCGGCGCACCGTGTTCTCGCCTTCCGGCTTGATCGAGATGCGCACCGTCTCGCCCGAATTGCCCGGGAAATCGGTGAACATCGCCTCGACCAGATTGGGGACGAGGTATTGCAGACGGTCAGAGGTCGAGACCGCTTCCGCCTTGCCTTCGAACAGGCGTTCGCCATCGGCCGCGCGGTCGATCTTCACGTTCACGCCGCTGGTGTAGATGGTGTAACTGTAGACGTCGCGGCCGCCGCCACCGAACCACGGATCATAAAAGCCGTAGCCCCAAGCGCGGGAGGGGGCATACGCCACGCGATAGCCCTTGCGCGTGCGGACGTAGACCGGGCGGCGCGAGAAACCGTACCACGGATCGTAGAACGGATCGCGGAAGCCCGGAGTCGATCGCACGCGCTCGCGGCCGTTGTCGACGCCGTAGTCGAAGCGGACCAGCAAAGTGGCGTTGTCGGGGGAGGTCTGCGAATAGCCGAGCTGTGACATCTCGGATTCGACGTAGTCGGCATATTGCGCGAACTCGAGCCCGCCGGCGAGCGCCGGATCGTCCGCCACGACGGCGAAAGTCTGGCCTTGCGGCGCGGGAAGCTGAGATTGGAAGCGCGACACGTCGGCCTTGAACGGCGTGGCGCAGGCGGCGAGCCCGGCCAGCAGGACCGGCACGGCTGCCAGCCTCAACGTGCGACCCCATTTTCTGTTTTGGGTGCTCATGGTGTCAGTCCTTTACGAATACGGTAACGTACAGCGCGGCCGTCCCCCTTGGCAGTCGCACGCTGTCATCGATGAACCGTTTTGTAAAGCGGTCGGGCTGAATGGCGTTTGAATATGCCGATTCGCAAAAGTTTAGCGAATTCAGCCGGATCGTATGGAAATTGCGGCTATTGCGTGTCGCCGCGAACGAGGCCGAGCGCGCGATAGGCCGCATCAAGCGTCGGCCCGCCCAGCTCGCGTGCCCGCGCCGCGCCGCGCGCGAGGATCGCGTCGAGCGCCTCGCGGTCGTCCATCAGCGCGCGGAAGCGGCCGGTGATCGGCGCGAAGCTCTCGATCAGCAAGTCGCCCAGCGCGGGCTTGAACGCGCCGAAGCCCTGCCCGCCATATTCGGCGAGCACGGCATCGGCGGTCTTGCCCGCGAGCGCGGCGTAGATCGCCACGAGGTTCGCCGCCTCGGGCCGCCCGGCCAGCCCCGCCGCTTCGGACGGCAGCGCCTCGGGATCGGTCTTCGCCTTCTTCACCTTCTTCATGATGGTGTCGGCATCGTCGGCCAGTTCGATCCGCGCCATCTCGCTCGGGTCGGACTTGCTCATTTTCGCCATGCCGTCGCGCAGGCTCATGATGCGCGCCGCATCGGGCGGGGTGATCGGATCGGGCAGGGTGAACACCGGCGCATCGGCAGAAGCGAAGTCGTTGTTGAACTTCTGCGCAATGTCGCGCGCCAGTTCGAGGTGCTGTTTCTGGTCCTCGCCCACGGGCACGTGAGTCGCCTGATAGAGCAGCACGTCGGCGGCCTGGAGCACCGGATAGGCGAACAGCGCGATCGACTGCCCCTCGCGGTTCTTGCCCGCCTTGTCCTTCCACTGCGTCATCCGGTTGAGCCAGCCCATGCGCGCGGTGCCGTTCAGCAGCCATTGCAGCTCGGCATGGGCGGGCACCTGCGCCTGATTGAACAGGATCGAGCGATCCGGGTCGATCCCGCAGGCGACCAGTGCAGCGGCCATTTCCAGCGTCGCGCGGCGCAGCTCCGCCGGATCGTGCGGCATCGAGATCGCGTGCAGGTCAGCCAAGAAGAAAAGGCAGTCGCCTTCTTCGGGCATCTCGTCCTGCATACGCACCCAGTTGCGGATCGCGCCAAGGTAATTGCCGAGGTGGAGATTGCCGGTGGGCTGGATGCCGGAAACGACTCGCACTGTCTTGGGGCGCATGGAAGGAACTCGATAAACTGGAGGGTTATTCGGCGAGGTCGACCGGCGTTGCCGGGCGCTTGCGCCGTAGCTGGGCGATCAGGTCCTTGTCGAGGGCGCCGATCGCCCATGCCACGCCGAAGAACACCCCGGCGCCCGCCACCACCAGCGCCGCGAGCGACCACACCCGCTCGTACCATTCCCCCGTCCAGTATGGCGCCAGCGCGGGGGTCAGCCACAGCAGCAGCGCGGCCATCGCCGCCGTCGCGGCGATCTGGCGCGCGATCCGCCCGGCCAGCTTGCCAGTGAAGCGGAACCAGCCACGCAACTGGAGCACGGTGTAGAGCGCGGCCACGTTCAGCGTGGCGGTGATCGCGGTCGCCGCCGCCAGCCCGACGATGCCGTAGCGCGGCACGACGTAGAAATTGAGCGCGATGTTGATCGCCAGCGCGCCCGCCGCCACGAACACCGGGGTGCGCATGTCCTCGCGGCTGAAGAACGCGGGTTGGAGCACCTTGATGAGCACGTAGGCGGGCAACCCGGCAACCAGCGCGACGACGATCGCGCCCATGATCTGCGTGTCGCCCAGCGTCATCTTGCCGCCCTGGAAGATCCCGGTGGCGAACGCTTCGCCGCAGATCGCCAGCGCGGCGGCGGCGGGCAGGGTCAGCAGCGTGCCGATCTCGATCGCGTTCGATTGCAGGCGCTGCGCCTCGCGGTCGTCGCCGGTCTGGATATGGCGCGCCAGCATCGGCAGGATCGCGGTGCCCAGCGCGATGCCGAAGATGCCCAGCGGCATCTGGTTGAGCCGGTCGGCCATCTTGAGCAGCGTGAGCGAGCCCTGCGGCAGGCTGGTGGCGAAGAACGTGTCGACGAGCTGGCTGATCTGGTAGATCCCCGCGCCGAAGGTGGCGGGCAGGATCAGCATCCCCAGCCGCTTCACCTCGGGCGTGAAGCGCGGGCGGGTGATCTTCAACCGCACTCCCGCGCGCCGGGTCGCCCACCACATATAGACGAGCTGCGCCACGCCCGCGAGCGTCAGCGAGATCGCCAGCGCCCAGGCGACCACGCGGTCGTCCCCGCCCTCGCCGCGCATCCGCCAGCCGATCACGATCCCCGCGATCATCACCACGTTCAGCAGCACCGGCGCGAAAGCGCCGGGGGCGAAGCGGCTGCGCGCGTTGAGCAGGCCGGACAGCATCGCCACCAGGCTGACCAGCGCGAGATAGGGGAAGGTCGTGCGGCTGAGCAGCACCGACAGCTCGAACTTGCCCGGCACGTCCTGATATTCTCGCGCGAGCAGCCACACGATGCCCGGCATCGCGATCATGCACAGCGCGCTGAAGCCGAGCAGCACCCATACGAACACCGACAGCACGTCGCCCGCGAAGGCGTCCGCTGCGGCTTCGCCACCGTCCTCGGCATCGTGCAGGCGGCGCGTGTACATCGGCACGAAGGCGACGCTGAACGCCCCCTCCGCGAACAGGCGGCGGAAGGTATTGGGCAGGGTGAAGGCGAGCTGCCAGGCGTCCGCCGCGAGCCCCGCGCCGAGCACGCGGGCGAGCAGCATGTCGCGCACGAAGCCGAACACGCGGCTGACGGCGGTGAGCCCGCCGATCGTGCCGACGTTTCTGACCAGGCTCACGGCTGGAGCTCAGGGCTCACGGATCATGCCCCGTGCGCGTGGCGTCAGGCTTCGCCCGCGGGGGCGTCGCCCGCTGCGGCCTCCTGCTGCCGCTTGGCCTGGAGGCGCTGGAGGTAGAGGCCGTTGAAGTCGATCGGATCGATCATCAGCGGCTGCTGGCCCGCGTCGCGGCTGGCATCGGCCAGGATGCGGCGCGCGAAGGGAAACAGCAGGCGCGGTGCTTCGGCGTAGAGGAAGGCATGCGCCTGTTCCTCGGGCATGTTGCGCATGCCCAGCAGGCCGCAATAGGCGAGTTCGACGATGAAGGCGTTGCCCTGCTCGGCTTTGGCGGTGGCGTTGATCTTGAGCTCGACCTCGTGAACCTCGCCGTCGACCTGCTGCGCGGCGATGTTGAACTGTACGTCGACCTGCGGCGTGTCCTTCCACTGGAAGCAGGCCGGTGCGTTGGGCACTTCGACCGACAGGTCCTTCACGTATTGCGCGATGATCCCGGCGGCGGGCTGGTTGTCGGCGCCGTTGGGCGCGGCATCGAGGTTGAGATCGGTCAGAACGTCGGCTTCGTCGGCCATGGTGGAATACGCTTTCGTCAGTGGAATCGGGTGCGATCCTCGCGGTGCGGGGGCGCGTTGGAGTTTCGGGGCGCGCCTAGCACCCCCGGCAGCGTCCCGCAACACGGCGCCGCGCGTGGCGCGGCATGCGCGGCGGCCTGCGTCGGGCGCGCGGCGACACGCGTTGTTCATTTGTATTTTTGCACTATCTAGGGCACGATTGGATCGGACGCGGCTGTTCGCCGTTGCCAAGCGAAAGACGGACGGAAATTGTGATCTACGAAATCGTCATCCTCGCCATGATCGCGGCCTTTCTGGGCATGCGGCTCTACTCGGTCCTCGGCCGCCGCGCCGAGCACGAGGAGGAGGCGATCCCGACTCGTTTCGAGGATGGCAAGCAGGCTCCGCCGCCTGCCGCCGCGCCCGTGCGCCGCCAGGCCGCGCCGCTACCGCGCCCGGCCGGCGTGGTGCCTGCGGTCGAGCGCGGCGTGCAGGAGATCGCAGCGGCTGACCGCTCGTTCGACATCACCGGATTTCTCGAAGGCGCGAAGGGCGCCTACGCCATGGTGCTCGAGGCGTTCTGGCAGGGCGATCGCGAGACGCTCAAGGAAATGTGCGACGACGACGTCTATGCCGGGTTCGACGCCGCGATCGCCGCGCGCGAGGAAGCGGGCGAGACGCTCGACAACCGGCTGATCCGCATCGAGGAGGCGATGATCCACAGCGCCGATCTCGACGGGCGGCAGGCGCGCATCGCGGTGCGCTTCGTCGCCGATATCGCCGCGGTGACGCGCGATGTGGACGGCAACATGGTCGCCGGATCGCTCGACGACGCGATCGAGAGCCGCGACGTCTGGACCTTCAGCCGCATGGTCGATTCGCCCGATCCGAACTGGCTGCTCGACGAAACCGACGAAGGCTGACGCAAGCGAAAGGGCTGGCCATGCGCCGCTGGGGATTTCTGGCCGCGCTGGCGGCTCTGCTGATCGCGGGGTGCGCGGTCGTGCCGCCAAGGACCACGTCGCCCGGCACCGCTCCGCCGACCGGCGCCACCAGTGCCGCCTTGGCGGGTGTCGCCGCAGGGCCCGCGGTGGGAACGCTCGATCTCGCCGCGGCCGACGCCGGCACCGCGCTGGTGGCCTTCCTCGACAGCTGCCCCAAGCTGCTGACGCGCAGCGACGCGAGCGGGCTGACCTCGCCGGCGGACTGGCAGCCCGCGTGCCAGGCCGCGGGCACTTGGCCGGCCAACCGCGCCCAGGCGTTCTTCGAACAGTATTTCGAGACCGCCCGCGTGGGCGACGGCGCGGCTTTCGCGACCGGCTACTTCGAGCCCGAAATCCGTGGCAGCCGCACGCGCATCCCCGGCTACGACGTGCCCGTCTACGCCATGCCCGCCGATCTCGTGCGCGCCTGGCCGAAGGACACGCCCGCGAGCGAGCGCGAGGGCCGCCCGCCACTGGGCCGGATCGACGCGAACGGCGACTATCAGCTCTATTACGAGCGCGCCGAGATCGAGAACGGCGCGCTGGCCGGGCGCGGGCTGGAGATCGCCTGGGCGGCGGACCCGGTGGAATTCTTCTTCCTCCAGATCCAGGGCTCGGGCCGGCTCGTCGCGCCCGACGGCAGCGTGATGCGGATCGGCTATGCCGGGCAGAGCGGGCGCGAATACGTCGGCATCGGCTCGGTGATGCGCGAGCGCGGGCTGATCGGCAGCGGGCCGGGGCAGTATTCCGGATCGATGCAGGGCATAATGGCCTATATCCGCGAGCATCCGCGCGAAGGCCGCGAGTTGATGCAGCTCAACAAGAGCTGGATCTTCTTCCGCGACCTGACCGGCCCCAGCGCGCTCGTGGGGCCGCTCGGCTCGCTCGGCGTGCCGGTGCGGCGCGAATCGTCGGTGGCGGTCGATCCGGCGTTCGTGCCCTATGGCGCGCCGATATGGCTCGACGTCGACCGGCGCGAGGCGAACGGGCTGTGGGTGGCGCAGGACACCGGCGGCGCGATCCGGGGCGCCAACCGCTTCGACACATTCTGGGGTGCGGGCGAAGACGCGCGCACGATCGCGGGCGGAATGAGCGCGCGCGGGCAGGCGCTGATCCTGCTGCCGAAGGGAACGGTCGCGCGCCACGCCCGGCGATGAGCCCCCCGCGCGGGCTGTCGGACGAGGAACGGGCTGCCTGGGCAAAGCTGGCGGCAACGGTGACGCCGATAAATCCTCCCCGGAATGGGGAGGGGGACCATGCGAAGCATGGTGGAGGGGCACAGGCGGTTGCGCAGAAGCCCGAGAAGCCGCTCGTAACCCCTCCGCCCAAGCCACCCCTGCCCGGAAAGCGGCCCATGCCCCTCCATCCCCGGCCTTTCCACAAGCTCGGGACCGGCGGTCCCCCTCTCTCACGGGGGGAGGATGGGCTCGATTCGCATTGGGACCGGCGGCTCAAGGGCGGCACGCTGGCGCCCGATTTCACGCTCGACCTCCACGGCCACACGCTCGACAGCGCCTATGCCCGGCTGGAGGACGGGCTGTTCCAGGCCAAGGCGATGGGTGCGCGGGTGGTGCTGCTGATCGCGGGCAAGTCGCGCCCGGTGGATGCCGCCGATCGCGGCACGAAGCGCGGCGTGATCCGCGCGAAGATCCTTGATTGGCTGGCCGCCGGGCCGCACGGGAGCGATGTGGCCGCGATACGAAAGGCGCACCGCCGCCACGGGGGCGAGGGTGCGCTCTATCTGGTGCTCAAGCGGCGGCGCTGAGCGTTATTCGGCCGCTTCGCGCGTGTCCGCCTTGCCGCCGGAGATCGATTCCGCGCTCGCCATGCCGGGCGCCTTCGACTTGCCGCCGATCTGGTCGCGCACGGCCTTCTCGATGCGCTCGCCGATCTTCGCGTCCACGTTGCGCCAGTATTCGAACGCGCGGACGAGCACTTTCTCGCTCACCCCGTCGGCCAGATGGCCGGCGACGTTGTCGACGAAGCGATCGCGTTGCGCATCGTCCATCACCTCGTTCAACAGCGCGCGCGGCTGGCTGAAATCATCGTCGTCCTCGCGCAGAGTGTAGGCCTGGCGGACCATGTCGCCATCGGCATGCCAAGTCGCCTCGCCCCCGACCTCGGGCTGCGCCGCCGGGCCGCCGTAGGAATTGGGCGCGTAGACCGGGTCGAGTGCGTTCACCGTCCGCCCCCTGCCCGCGCGCGAATATGAATGGACCTCGGCGTTCTTTGCCGAATTGACCGGGATCTGCTTGTAGTTGACGCCCAGCCGCGCGCGGTGCGCATCGGCGTAGGAGAAGCCGCGCGCCAGCAACATCTTGTCGGGCGACAGGCCGATGCCGGGCACCATGTTGTTCGGCTCGAACGCGAGCTGTTCGATCTGCGTGTCCCAGTCGACCGGATTGGTGTCGAGCGTCAGCTTGCCGACCTCGATCAGCGGATAGTCATCGTGCGGCCAGACCTTGGTGAGGTCGAACGGATTGATGCGATAGGTCTTCGCATCCTCGTATGGCATGATCTGCCATTTGAGCGTCCAGGTCGGATATTCGCCCTTCGCGATGTGATCGAACAGGTCGCGGCGGTGATAGTCGCCGTCCTGCCCGGCAATTTCATCGGCCTCGTCCTGCGTCAGGTGCGCGTTGCCATCGCCCTGATCGGTCAGGAAGTGGAACTTCACCCAGAACTTCTCGCCCTCGGCGCTGATCAGCATGTAGGTGTGGCTGCCGTAGCCGTTCATCTCGCGCCAGTTCTTCGGCACGCCGCGATCGCCCATCAGGTAGGTAACCTGGTGCGCGCTTTCTGGGCTGAGCGTCCAGAAATCCCACTGCATGTCGTGATCGCGCAGGCCGTTGTCGGCGCGACGCTTCTGGCTGCGGATGAAGTGCTGGAACTTCAGCGGATCGCGGATGAAGAAGATCGGCGTGTTGTTGCCGACCATGTCGAAATTGCCGTCCTCGGTATAAAACTTGACCGAGAAGCCGCGCGGGTCGCGCCAGGTGTCGGGGCTGCCGCGCTCGCCCGCCACGGTGGAGAAACGCAGCGCGACGTCGGTCGTTGCGCCTTTGCGGAAGACCTTGGCCTTGGTGTATTTCGAGACATCGGCGGTCGCCTCGAAATGGCCGAACGCGCCCGACCCCTTGGCGTGCGGCTGGCGCTCGGGAATGCGCTCGCGATTGAAGTTCGCCATCTGCTCGATCAGGTAATGATCGTTGAGCACGATCGGGCCGTTGGGCCCCAGCGTCAGCGAATGCTCGTCGCTCTGCGCGGGCGCGCCCGAATCGGTGGTGGTGCGCGGAACTTTCTTGTCGGCCATGATGCCCTCCTGTTTCGTGAAAACCTGTCACGAAAGATACGGGGGGCGGGGCCGGGCGTTCCGGTCCGGCCAAGCGAAAATGCCGCTCAGTGTGATCGGCGGCGTCAGGCCGCTTCGGCGACCTCGACCGGCTCGGTGCGGATCAGGTAGTCGAAGGCGGACAGTGCGGCTTTGGAGCCTTCGCCCATCGCGATGACGATCTGCTTGTAGGGCACCGTGGTGCAGTCCCCCGCCGCGAACACGCCGGGCAGGTTGGTCGCGGCGTCGCCATCGATTTCGATCTCGCCATGTTTGCTGAGCGCGAGGCCGCTGTCCTTCAGCCATTCGGTGTTGGGCACGAGGCCGATCTGGACGAACACGCCCTCCAGCTCCACCCGGTGTTCCTCGCCGCTCGCGCGGTCCTTGTAGACGAGGCCGTTCACCCGGCCGTCCGCCCCGGTGATCTCGGTCGTCTGCGCGCCCTTGAGCACGGCGACGTTGTCCATCCGTGCGAGCTTGGCCTGCAGCACCTCGTCGGCGCGCAGCTTGTCGTCGAATTCGATCAGGGTCACGTGGCCGACCACCTTGGCGAGGTCGATCGCCGCCTCGACGCCTGAATTGCCGCCACCGATCACCGCGATGCGCTTGCCCTTGAACAGCGGGCCGTCGCAGTGCGGGCAATAGGCGACGCCCTTGTTGCGGTATTCGGCCTCGCCCGGCACGCCGAGATTGCGCCAGCGCGCGCCGGTCGCGAGCACGAGGCTGCGCGTCTTCAGGCTGGCGCCGTTCGCGAACACGACCTCGTGCAGGCCGCCCGGCTCGCTTGCTGGGATCAGCTTTTCCGCTTCGAGCCGGTCCATCAGGTCGATCTCGTATTCGCCGACGTGCGCTTCGAGCTGCGCGGCCAGTTTCGGCCCTTCGGTGTAGGTCGTGCCGGTGAGGTTCTCGATGCCCAGCGTATCGTGCAGCTGCCCGCCGAAGCGTTCGGCCGCCACGCCCGTGGTGAAGCCCTTGCGCGCGGTGTAGATCGCCGCCGAGGCGCCTGCCGGGCCCCCGCCGACCACCAGCACCTCGAACGCGTCCTTTTCGGCCAGCTTGGCCGCCTGCCGCTCGCCCGCGCCGGTGTCGAGCCGGGCGAGGATGTCCTCGACGGTCATCTTGCCGTTGTAGAACGGCTCGCCGTTCAGGAACGTGGCGGGCACGGCCATCACGTCGCGCGCGTCGACCTCGTCCTTGAACGTGCCGCCTTCGATCAGCGTCGCGGTGATCCGCGGGTTGACCAGCGCCATCAGCGTCAGCGCCTGCACCACGTCGGGGCAGTTGTGACAGCTGAGCGAGAAATACATCTCGAAATTGAAATCGCCTTCCAGCCGCTCGATCGCCTCGATCGCCTCGGCATCGACCTTGGGCGGGTGGCCGCCGGCCCACAGCAGCGCGAGCACCAGCGAGGTGAACTCGTGCCCCATCGGCAGACCCGCGAAACGGACCCATGTCTCGGCGTCCGACGCGCGGCGGATCACGAAGCTGGGCTTGCGATCGTCGGTGCCGTCGAAACTGGCCGAGACCATGTCGTCCAGCCCGGCGATCTCGCTCAGCAGCGCGCGCGTCTCGCCCGACTTCGCATCGTCGCCCAGCGAGGCGACCAGCTCGATCGGCTCGCGCAGGTTGACGAGATATTGCTTGAGCTGCTGTTTCATCGCGTCGTCGAGCATGGCGGGCGTCCGTTCAGGCGGGAAGAAAGGGAATGAAGGCCCGGGGCGGGGGGGAGAGGGGGTGCCCCGGGCCTTCCAAGCGACCCGATTTGCTATCGGGTTCTTGTTATCGGCGTAGCGTTAGATCTTGCCGACGAGGTCGAGCGAGGGGGCCAGCGTGTCGCTGCCTTCTTCCCACGCGGCCGGGCAGACCTGGCCGGGGTTCTCGCGGACGTACTGCGCGGCCTTGATCTTGCGGGTCAGCTCGTTGGCGTTGCGGCCCACGCCCTCGCAGGTGATTTCCATGATCTGGATCACGCCGTCCGGATCGACCACGAACGTCGCACGGTCGGCGAGGCCGGCGCCTTCGCGCAGCACGCCGAAGTTGTTCGCCAGCGTGTGGTGCTGGTCGCCCAGGAAGGCGAATTCGAGCTTGCCGATCTTCTCCGAGGTGTCGTGCCAGGCCTTGTGGCTGAAGTGTGTGTCGGTGCTGACGGCATAGACGTCGACGCCCATGCTCTTGAGCATCTCGTACTTCTCGCCGAGGTCTTCCAGCTCGGTCGGGCACACGAAGGTGAAGTCCGCCGGATAGAAGAAGAACACGGCCCACTTGCCGTCGAGATCCTTCTCGGAAACGTCGAAGAAGTCCTTGCCCTTCTGGAAGGCGGTGGCGGTGAACGGCTTGATGGTGCTGCCGATGATACCCATGGTCTGATGTCCTCATGTTCGGGGTTGAAACTCAGGGAATCAGATAGGCGCTGCTGCGATGCACAAAAGCGTTTTTGTGCGATAGCGAACATCGGAATTTTCGATCAAACGGCGGGAACTTTCGCAAAGTGCAACAGAAACTCGATTTCGTTGCGTATGGTGCAAGCGTTTCCAATCAATACCACCGGCAGTGGCAGAGAGTGGTTGGGAAGCGGACGTTCTTCCCCCACCGTCATCCCAGCGAAAGCTGGGATCGCTCTCGGTCAGGCGAGACGGTCGAATAGATGGTCTCATCCGTTCGATGTTGGCGAATTCTCGCAGCCAGATCGGAGGTGACGCCGATGTAGAGCACCCCCTCGCGCTCGTTGGTCATGATGTAGACCCAACCGCCATCTTCGCCGGCTATCACGGACCCGGCAGCGATCCCAGCTTTCGCGGGGATGACGGGGGCTGTCTGCTATGGAGTCGCGACCGGAAGGTCCACTACCCACATTGCGCCCGGTGCAGCAGCTTGTGGTCGGCCAGCACCAGCGCCATCATCGCTTCGACCACCGGGGCACCGCGGATGCCGACGCAGGGATCGTGGCGACCCTTGGTGCGGACCTGGGTGTTCGCGCCCTCGCGCGTGATCGTGTCGACCGGGGTGAGGATCGAGCTGGTTGGCTTGAACGCCACGCGGCACACCACCGGCTGGCCGGTCGAGATGCCGCCCGCCACGCCGCCCGCGTGGTTGGCCGCGAACTCCGGCCCGTTGTCGCCCGCGCGCATCGCATCGGCGTTGTCCTCGCCGCGCAGGGCGGCCGCGCCGAAGCCGTCGCCGATCTCGACGCCCTTGGCCGCGTTGATCCCCATCATCGCCGCCGCGAGATCGGCGTCGAGCTTGGCATAGACCGGCGCACCCCAGCCCGCCGGAACCCCGGTGGCGACGCATTCGACCACCGCGCCGAGGCTCGACCCGGCCAGCCTCGCTTCATCCACCAGCGCCTCCCAGCGCACGGCGGCGGTGGGGTCGGGGCAGAAGAACGGGTTATCGGCTATCGTCGCGAGGTCTACGCGTGCGCGGTCGATCGCGTCCGCGCCGATCTGGACGACGTAGGCCTGGATCGTCACCTCCGGGATCGCCAGCCGCGCTACTGCGCCCGCCGCCACCCGCGCCGCCGTCTCGCGCGCGGAGCTGCGCCCGCCACCGCGATAGTCGCGGAAGCCGTATTTCGCGTCGTAGGCGTAGTCGGCGTGGCCGGGGCGGTAGGCATTCGCGATCTCGGAATAGTCCTTCGATCGCTGATCGGTGTTCTCGATCATCAGTGAAATCGGCGTGCCGGTGGTGCGGCCTTCGAACACCCCCGAGAGGATCTTCACCCGGTCGGCCTCCTGCCGCTGGGTGGTGAACTTCGACTGGCCGGGCCGCCGCGCGTCGAGGAACGGCTGGATCGCCGCCTCGTTCAGCGCCAGCCCCGGCGGGCACCCGTCCACCACCGCACCCAGCGCGGGCCCGTGGCTCTCGCCCCATGTCGTGAAGCGGAAGACCCGCCCGAACGTATTCCAGCTCATGGTGGGGATGTGGCGGAAGATTTCTGGCGTGTCCAATGGGGAGGGGCGTAGGAAATTTTGGTTCACACGAAGACACGAAGGCACGAAGCGGTTTTGCTCGCGGCGCAGCCGCTATCCGATTTCTCCGGTCGTACCGGACGCAAGCTCGTTGCTGGAATGCGGCTTCGCCGCGGGCGCGGCATCTTCGTGCCTTCGTGTCTTCGTGTGAGCAAAAACCCGCTCGCGGACGAAGCCGCATCAGCAGTGGCGAGGAACCGTTTTCCTACATGGGCCTCCACTGGCATGGACCACCATGATGATCTGCAACCGCCCCTCCACCCATGCGATTTTCCGCCGATCTTGGCGGCCGGAGTTTTTTGCTCCAGGACAGTGTAACATGTGGTCCATGTCTCCGCATGGCGCGGGTTTGCGGACAAATCTGGCGCCGCGCTGGCCAAATCCGTTCCGCTCGGGCAGGAACAAAGCATGATTGCCAAGCTCAAGGGACTGCTCGACGAAACCGGCGCGGACTGGGCGGTGATTGACGTCGCAGGTGTCGGCTACCTCGTCCACTGTTCGTCGAAGACGCTATCCGCGCTCGGCGAGACGGGGGAGGCGTGCACCGTCTACACCGATTTGCAAGTGAGCGAGAACGACATACGCCTTCTCGGCTTCGCCGAGGCCGCCGAGCGCGACTGGTTCCGGCTGCTGACACAGGTGCAGGGGGTGGGCAGCAAGGTCGCGCTGGCGATCCTCTCGGCGCTCTCGACCGGTGAGGTGCAGGCGGCCTGCGCGGGCGGTGACGCGGCGATGGTCGCGCGCGCGCAGGGCGTGGGGCCGAAGCTGGCGGGCCGGATCGTCAACGAATTGAAGGACAAGGCCGGCGCGCTGCCTAGCGGTGGTATGGCCGGCGCGGCTGCCGCCCCGGTGAGCGGGGCCAGCGCCGACGCGGTCAGCGCGCTTGAGAACCTCGGTTTCAAGCCCGCCGTCGCCGCCCGCGCCGTCGCCGCCGCGCAAGGCGAACTGGGCGACGGTGCGAGCGAGGGCGACCTGATCCGCGTGGCGCTGAAGCGGGCGGCGGGGTGAAGGGATTCCTAAGAACTTGGGGGCCTGCGGTGTTGGCAGTTACGTTCATCGTGATGGGGGTTGGAATGATCGCGTTGAACGTCTTCAACTGTCGGGAGAATGGCGGCACGTGGATCGGTGCAATGTCTAAAATGAGCTACTGTGCAGCCGACGTGGAGTCGGGTTCAAACCGATGACCGAACCCGTCCACCTCCACACTCCCGATCGCCAGCCCGACGATCCCGATGCGGCGCTGCGGCCCAAGAGCTTGCGCGAGTTCATCGGGCAGGAGGCGGCGCGCGAGAACCTGCGGGTGTTCATTGAGAGCGCGCGCTCGCGCGGGGAGGCGATGGATCATGTGCTGTTCTTCGGGCCGCCCGGCCTCGGCAAGACGACGCTGGCGCAGATCGTGGCGAAGGAGCTCGGCGTCGGCTTTCGCGCCACCAGCGGCCCGGTGATCGCGAAGGCGGGCGACCTCGCCGCGCTGCTCACCAATCTCGAGCCGCATGACGTGCTGTTCATCGACGAGATCCACCGGCTCAATCCGATGGTCGAGGAAGTGCTCTACCCGGCGATGGAAGACCGCGCGCTCGATCTCATCATCGGCGAAGGGCCCTCGGCGCGCAGCGTGCGGATCGACCTGCCGCCGTTCACGCTGGTCGGCGCGACGACGCGACAGGGGCTGCTGACGACGCCCTTGCGCGACCGCTTCGGCATCCCGGTGCGGCTCAATTTCTACACCCACGAGGAGCTCGACCATGTCGTCACCCGCGGTGCGCGGCTGCTGGGCATGGATATCGACCCCGCGGGCGCGCGCGAGATCGCGCGGCGCAGCCGGGGTACGCCGCGCGTCGCCGGCCGCCTGCTGCGCCGGGTGCGGGACTTCGCGCACGTCGCGGGAGACGGCACGGTGACGCGCAAGGTGGCGGACGATGCGCTGACCCGGCTGGAGATCGACCGGCTGGGCCTCGACGCGATGGACCGGCGCTATCTGACCATGATCGCCACGATCTATCGCGGCGGCCCGGTGGGCGTGGAAACGCTCGCCGCGGGCCTCGCCGAGCCGCGCGACACGGTGGAGGAAGTGGTCGAGCCCTACCTGATCCAGCTGGGCCTCGTGGCGCGTACCGCGCGCGGGCGCTGCCTCAACGAATCGGGCTGGCAGCACCTGGAGATGACGCCGCCGAAGGGTGCGCAGTCGGGGCTGTTCGACGCGAATCCTTAACGGCGGTCGTAAGAAATCCCGCGATTTCCGGCCCATCGCGGGACAGGTCGGCGCCAGACGACGGATTTGCGGGATTTTTTTCGAATTTGCCGCCTCCTGGGATGGTTAACCCGGTTGCCCGGTAAGCCGCATTGGGTTTCCTTGGCAGCGAGAGGGACGTGCCCCCAAGCCGGACTCGCCGGCGGCGGACGTTCCCCAGACGCAACGAGAGAGCTTGCCCATGTCGGTAAAGATGGCCCTGGCGAAACTGTCCGCGACTGCCGCGGGCGTCACCCTGCTCGCGGGCGGCGCGGTCCACGTGGCGGAAAAGCCCGCCACCGATGCCCCTTCATATAAGTCGGCCAAGGGGAAGGTGGAGCCGATCTACGTCAAGCAGAAGAAGATCGCCAAGCGCACC
Organism: Pelagerythrobacter sp.; assembly: GCF_041912895.1. Classification (NCBI taxonomy): domain Bacteria; kingdom Pseudomonadati; phylum Pseudomonadota; class Alphaproteobacteria; order Sphingomonadales; family Erythrobacteraceae; genus Pelagerythrobacter; species Pelagerythrobacter sp. The sequence continues at coordinate 702,883 of NZ_JAYSGI010000002.1, forward strand.
GTGCCCAAGGAGACGCGCAAGCGCCGGGTGGTCGAGCGGCGGATCGAGTGCGTGCCCGCCGGCCCGGTCGGCCCGGGCATGGCGCCCCCGCCGCCGAGCGCGGCCTATGCGGAAGAATGCCCGCCGGTCTACGCGGTGGCGATGGCTCCGGTGCCGCTCCCCCCCGCGCCCCCGGTATCGGGCGGCAGCAGCGGCGGGGTGACGGTGATCGGCGGCAGCGGCGGCCTGGGCGGTTTCGGTGGAGGCTTCTTCGGCGGCTTCTTCGGTGGCGGCAGCAGCAGCGGCGGCAACGTCGTCGTGACCTCGACCACCTCGGGCAATGTCGACATCGACAACGAGAACAACAACGACAACAGCAGCAACAACAACAACGAAAACAACAACAACAATAACAACGAGCAGAGCCAGAACCAGGATCAGGATCAGGAGCAAAATCAGGAGCAGGAGCAGTCCAGCACCACCAGCACCTCGGGCAACATCACCAGCAGCACTTCGACCAGTTCGTCGACGAGCAGCAGCACGAGCAGCAGCACCAGCACCAGCAGCTCGACCAGCAGCAGCACGTCCTCGTCGAACAGCTCGACCAGTGGGGTCGAGGTTCCGGCCCCACCGATGACGATTCTGTTCGGTCTCGCCGCCGCGGCGGTGCTCGGACGCAAGAAATTCCGGACAACGAAATTCCGCCCCGTCATGGGCGGCTGAAGCAACTCCCACAGCTTCGACAGGAAAAGGGCGGCCCCCGCGAGGGAGCCGCCCTTTTTTCATGGTCGGAGTATGCGGCGCGCCGCGTCAGGCCGCCAGCTTGCGCAGCACGTAATGGAGGATGCCGCCATTGCGGTAGTATTCCATCTCGTTCGCGGTATCGATCCGGCACTTGGCGGTGAAGGAGAAGCTCTCGCCGTCCGCACGGGTGACCGCGACCTCCACGTCCTGCCCCGGCGTCAGATCGGCGAGGCCGTGGATGGTGAAGCTGTCGTCGCCCGTCAGCCCCAGCGTCTCGCGCGTGTCGCCGCCCGCGAACTGGAGCGGCAGCACGCCCATGCCGACGAGGTTGGAGCGGTGGATACGCTCGAAGCTTTCGACGATTACCGCGCGCACGCCCAGCAGGATCGTGCCCTTGGCCGCCCAGTCGCGGCTGGAGCCGGTGCCGTATTCCTTGCCTGCGACGACGACCAGCGGCGTGCCGTCGGCCTTGTGCTTCATCGCGGCGTCGTAGATCGGCATCTGCTCGCCGTCATAGGTGGTGACGCCGCCTTCGACGCCGGGCACCATCTCGTTGCGGATGCGGATGTTGGCGAAGGTGCCGCGCATCATCACTTCGTGATTGCCGCGGCGGCTGCCATAGGAGTTGAAGTCCGCCTTCATCACCTGGTTCGACAGCAGGTATTCGCCTGCTGGCGAATCCTCCTTGATCGAGCCGGCTGGGCTGATGTGGTCGGTGGTGACGCTGTCGCCCAGGACCGCGAGCGGCTTCGCATCGACGATGTCGGTCACCGGGGCAGGGGTCATCTCCATCCCGTCGAAGTACGGCGGGTTGGCGACGTAGGTGCTGCCCGGGCGCCACTGGTAGGTGTCGGACGCCTCGACGGTGATGGCCTGCCAGTGCTCGTCGCCCTTGTAGACGTCGGCATAGCGCGCTTCGAACATCGCGCGGTCGATCGCGCCGCTGCGGATTTCGGCGACTTCATCGTTCGACGGCCAGATATCCTTCAGGAAGACGTCGTTGCCCGACTGATCCACGCCGATCGGGGTGGTGGTGATGTCCTGCGTCACCGTGCCCTTCAGCGCATAGGCGACCACCAGCGGCGGGCTGGCGAGGAAGTTCGCGCGCACGTCGGGCGAGACGCGGCCTTCGAAGTTGCGATTGCCCGAGAGGACCGATGCGGCGACGATGTCGTTGCCGTTGATCGCCTGGCTGATCGGCGGGGCGAGCGGGCCCGAGTTGCCGATGCAGGTGGTGCAGCCGTAACCGACGAGATCGAAGCCGAGCGCGTTGAGGTGATCCTGCAGCCCCGCCTTCTCCAGATAGTCGGTGACGACCTGCGATCCGGGGGCGAGGCTGGTCTTGACCCACGGCTTGGGCTTGAGGCCTTTCTCGTGCGCCTTCTTGGCGACGAGGCCCGCGGCGATCAGCACGTCGGGGTTGGAGGTGTTGGTGCAGCTGGTGATCGCGGCGATCACCACGTCGCCGTCGCCGATGTCGTGGTCCTTGCCCTCGACATCGACGCGCGCGGGTTCGCTCTTGCCGTAGAGCTTTTTCAGGTCCGAATTGAACAGCTCGTCCACCTCGGGGAGGATGACCTTGTCCTGCGGGCGCTTGGGGCCGGCGAGGCTGGGCACGACCGCGCCGATGTCGAGTTCGAGCGTGCTGGTGAAGACCGGCTCGTTGTCCGGCTCGAACCACATGCCCTGTTCCTTCGAATAGGCTTCGACCAGCGCGATGGTGTCCTCGCTGCGGCCGGTCAGGCGCATGTATTCGATCGTCTTGTGGTCGATCCCGAAGAAGCCGCAGGTCGCGCCGTATTCGGGCGCCATGTTGGCGATCGTCGCGCGGTCGGCGAGGCTCAGCGTCGAGACACCGGGGCCGTAGAATTCGACGAAGCGGCCGACCACGCCGACTTCGCGCAGCATCTGCACGCAGGTCAGCACGAGGTCGGTCGCGGTCACGCCTTCGGCCAGCGCGCCGGTGAGCTTGAAGCCGACGACCTCGGGGATCAGCATGGAGACCGGCTGGCCAAGCATCGCGGCCTCCGCCTCGATCCCGCCGACGCCCCAGCCGAGCACGCCCAGCCCGTTGATCATCGTCGTGTGGCTGTCGGTGCCGACGCAGGTATCGGGATAGGCGACCATCTGGCCGTCCTCGCCCTCGCTCGACCATACGCCCTGCGCGATGTGCTCGAGGTTGACCTGGTGGCAGATGCCGGTGCCCGGCGGCACGGCGGAGAAGTTGCGGAAGCTCTTGGAGCCCCACTTGAGGAAGTCGTAGCGCTCGGCGTTGCGCGCGTATTCGAGCTCGACGTTCTTCTCGAACGCCTTGGGGTGGCCGAACTCGTCGACCATCACCGAATGGTCGATCACGAGGTTGACCGGCACCTGCGGATTGATCTTGGCGGTGTCGCCGCCGAGCGTGGAAATCGCATCGCGCATCGCAGCGAGGTCGACCACGCAGGGCACGCCAGTAAAATCCTGCAGCAGCACGCGCGCGGGGCGGTACTGGATTTCCTCGCCGGTCTTGGGATCCTTCTGCCAGTCGGCGATCGCGCGGACGTGTTCCTCGCCCACGGTGAAGCCGCCGTCCTCGAAGCGCAGCATGTTCTCCAGCAGCACCTTGAGGCTGAACGGCAGGCGGGAGACGTCGCCGACTTTCTCCGCCGCCTTGGCGAAGGAATAGTAGGCGTAGTCCTTGCCGTTGACGGTGAGGGTGGAGCGGGTTCCGAGCGTGTCCTTGCCGACCTGGGTCATGCTATGCGTCGTCCTTTCGTGGGTGGCGCCCGGCGCATGGGGAGCGGGGCGGCCTGTATCGCGATTTCACCGCGGCACCTGCGCGCTCGCGCGCCATGCGTCAAGGGGACGGCGCGCATGGTTGCGGGCGCGATTTCGGAACAATGACGCGGCCTGGTCCATTGACCCTACGGAAAACAGGGCAAGGCCATGGGGGCACCGCCCGCAAGGGAGAGAGAGCATGACCAGCCATGCGACGACGGGCGAGCGCCCGGCCCGCGCAGTGCGCCTGGCGATCCTTGCCGGCGCGCTCGCGATGATCGGGTGTTTCAGCGCCGCGTTCACCTTTTCGGGCCACACCGCCGAAGCCGCCGAGCCCCAGCACGGCAGCATGATCCAGCCCGGGCGCTGAGGGCCGAGTTCTAAAGCGCGCTCTGCTCGGGCGGTTCGGGCCGCCGCCGCGCGGCGATCCAGCAGCCGATCACGATCAGCACCGCACCGGTCACCGTGCCGGGCCCCAGTTCCTCGCGGAAGAACAGCCAGCCGAACAGCGCCGCCCACAGGAACGCGGTATATTCTACCGGCACCAGCACTTGCGCCTCGGCACGGGCGTAGGCCCAGGCGAGCAGCATCGCGGCGCCGGTGGCGAGCAGCGCGGCGGCGCCGATGTCGCGCCATGCAGCGGCCTCCGGCAGCGAAAACAGCAGCGGGGCGAGCGGCAGCAGCGTCAGCGCGACCACGCCATTCTGGAACGTCGCCACCTCGGCGGGCCCGGCGACGAGCGCCTGTTCGCGCTGGATCACGAGGTTCCAGGCATAGAGAACCGCGGAAAACGCCATTGCGGCGAGCCCGATCGCCGAATCGCGGTCGAGCGCCTGCGCGCCCAGCTTGCTGCCGACGATGACCGCTACGCCCGCGAGCCCGAACAGCGCGGCGACGATCGCGCGGCGCTCGATCACTTCGCCGAGCAGCAGCGCGGCGAGGTAGAGCGCGATCAGCGGGGCGATGAACGACAGCGCGATCGCTTCGGCCAGCGGCAGGCGCACCAGCGCGAAGAAGAAGGTGAACGCCATGAACGCGACCACCACCCCGCGCTTGAGGTGAATGCGCAGCACCGCGCGCCGCGGCCAGCGCCCGCCGAGCGCGAGCCATAATGGCGCGACGCCCGCGAAGCCGATCGCGTTGCGCAGGATCAGCGCGCTGTAGGCCCCCACCGCGAGCGCGGCGGACTTCATGAACGCGTCCATCGTCGCGAACAGCGCGATGCCGAGCACGGTGACCACGATCGGCGCCAGGCGATGCTCGGATGGCATGGGAGCGCCATAGGCCGGCGGTCGCCGCGCGTCATCAGCATTGCCGGGTTCGCGCTGCGATTCAGGCGGCAGTCAGCCGCGATGCTTGAAGCGCGGCCCCCGATCGGGCAAAATCGCGTCGCCGAAAATCGAGATATGACATGATCAGCAAGACCAACGCCACCCTCCTTGCCGCCGTATCGCTGGCGGCGCTCGCGCCCGCGGCGACGGTCGCGGCACAGGATCGCGCGCCGCAGAACCTTTTGCCCGAATCGCGTGCGCTGGAGGAATATCCGGTCCAGCCCGACGACGCTGTGGCGACGCCCGCCCCCGCGCCCATACCGGCTCCCGATTCGCCGGTCGCGCCTCCAGTCACTGGCGACCCGGTGCGCACCGTCGCGCGCGAGGTCGTCCAGCAGTTCGCGCCCGAAATCCAGCCGTGGAGCGTGGGCAATGCCGAAGCGCTGGCGACGGTCATCGCGGGTATCGGCGCGGAAGGGCTCGACCCGGCCGACTACGACGAGGCCGGTCTGCGCCAAGCGATGCTCGCCGGGCCGGGCGCGCAACTCGACCAGGTGGCGAGCCGCACGTTCGCCTGGCTGGTCGAGGACATGCGCGACGGGCGCACCCCGATGGACGCGCGCAAGCAGTGGTTCGTGGTCGATCCCGATCCCGACCGCTACCGCACCGGCGACGTGATGGAGCAGGCGCTGGCCAGCGGCGATATCCAGGGCGCGCTGGACAGCGTCGCGCCGGTCCATCCGGACTACGCCAAGCTGAAGGCCGAACTGGCCGAGACGCCCGCCGACGCGACCACGAAGCGCAAGCTGATCCGCGCCAACATGGATCGCTGGCGGTGGCTCGCGCGCGATCTGGGCAACCAGTACCTGATGACCAACGTGCCCGAGTATCAACTGCGCCTGACGGTCAACGACAAGATCCTGCGCACCTACAAGACCATCGTCGGCAAGCCGGGCCGCACCGCGACCCCGCAGCTCGCCGAGACGGTCGAAGGGGTGATCTTCAACCCGACCTGGACGGTGCCGCAGTCGATCGTGAAGGGCGAGGGGCTGGGCGCGCGCGTGCTCGGCAATCCCGCCTGGGCGCGGGCGAACGGCTATCGCGGATCGCGAGACAAGGAGACCGGCTTCGTCACCGTGGTGCAGCAGCCGGGGCCGGGCAACTCGCTCGGCCTGATGAAGCTCGACATGCCCAATCCGCACGCGATCTTCCTGCACGACACGCCTTCGCGTGGGCTGTTCAACAGCGAGAACCGCGCGCTGAGCCACGGCTGCATCCGCACCGAGCGGGCGAGCGAGCTGGCAATCACGCTGGCGATCCTGGCGCAGAACCCGACGGACGACGCGGCGCGCAAGACCGCTGCGGAAGAGGCGGTCACGATCCTCAAGTCGGGCGATTACACCAAGGTGCCCTTCGCCGAGACGACGATGCCGGTCTACATCACCTATTTCACGATGGGCACCGACATCGAGGGCGAAATGCGCACGTTCAAGGACATCTACGGCCGCGACGCGCCGGTGCTCGCCGCGCTCGACGCCCCGCGCGAGGAAAACCGCGCGCGCCGCACCGACGAGAAGGCGGTCGAGATCATCGACGACATGAAGACGACCTGAGTCAGCGCACCCGGCGCGTCGGGTGTGCGCGTGCTCAGTAGACGCCCGGATTCAGTATCTGCTCGCCGCGCGGAGGATCGCCGGTCAGCGGGCGGATTTCGCCCATTGCCTGCTGTGGACGGACCATGGTCGAGCCGTCGGGCGCAAGGCCGAGGCTGTCGGCGAACAGCACGCGGCCGCCGCCCAGTTCGAGCAGCGCGCGCTTGAAATCGGCCTCGCCCATCGCGAAGCAGCCGTTCGAGCGGCCGAGCTTGCCCCAGCGTTCGAGGTGCGCACGCTCGGCATAGTCAGCGCGGTGCATCACGATCGCGCGGTCGAGCGCGTTCGAATTGTCCGCCTCCAGCCCTTCCAGCCGGATCGAGGTGCCGAAGCGGCCGGTGTACCAGCCGTAGGTCATGAACGCGCCGCGGCACGAGCACATCGATTCGGGCACGTTGGAAAACCAGTTGAGCCAGCCGTCGTGCTCGGGATCGGACCCGCTGCCGTGGGTGACGAGGTACGAATCGACCCGCCCGGCCTCCAGGTTCACGAAGTGGAAGCGCGGCTCCGAACTGCGCAGGCCGTAATCGGCGATGCCGACCCGGTCGGTGCGCCAGAGCATGTCGCCCGCCTTCTGCTGTTCGCGCTTGGCGATCTCCGCCAGCATCCCGTCGCGCACGGCGCCGGTGCGGACCTGCGCGGGAAGGCGGGCGGGGAGCGCCAGCGCGGCGCCAGCGGCCACGGCGCCCCTGATAATACTGCGTCTATCCATATCCGGGCAATAGCATAGCAAGCCCTAACCGGCAGGTGAACGGGGAACGGCTGCGGCACGGGCGGCGTTTGCCGCACATGAAGCACGCCGCATTTCCGCTCGCATTGGCGCTGGCCGCCTGCACCGCCGCCTCGCCGCCTGTAGAGGGTACGCCGCCGCCGCCCGCAGCCTCGCCCGCGCCGGAAGCTTCGGCGTCCGAACCCGCCGGGCCGACGCGCATTCTCAATCAGGACGCGGCGTATCGCCTGCGCAACAACAGCGGTGTCACGCTGCAATGGATCGACTGGGACCGGCGCGGCGACGCGCGGGTGACGGTGGGGCCGGACGGTGTGTGGCGCCTCTCTGCCGCGCAATCGGCGCCCGATGGGCCGGGCCGTGTGTCGGTAGAGGGACGGGTGACCGAAATCGGCGCGGACTATTTCCTGCTCGATGGCCGCGTGACGATTTCCGACACCCCCGATGTGGGGCGCCAATGCAGCGACGACAGGGTCTGGCGCTTCGGCGTGACGCAGGGGCGCAAGTACTGGCGGCTGCGCGAATTCGAATGGTGCGACAGCCTGACCGACTACGTCGATATCTACTTCTGAGCGGTTTCCGGCGCGGGCCAGCGCGCGTTCTCCCGCGCCATCGCGATCATCGAGGCGGCGTGGCGCGCGCCGACCACGCGCGGGTCCGCGCCGTAGCCGCCGCCCAGCGCGCTGGCGACCGGCAGCCCGCGCGCCCGCGCTTCGGCGATGACGAAGCGGTCGCGCGCGGCAAGGCCCTCGTCGGTCAGCGCCAGCCGTCCGAGCCGGTCGTCGCGGTGCGGATCGACGCCCGCCTGGTAGAGCACGATGTCCGGCGCGAAATCATCCAGTATCGCGGGCAGGTGGCGCGCGAGTTCGCCGAGGTAGGCTGAGTCTTCCATCCCGTCGGGCAGCGCCACGTCCAGCGTCGAACGCGCCTTGCGCACCGGGAAGTTCTTTTCCGCGTGCATCGAGAAGGTGAACACGTCCGCCCGCCCGGCCATGAGGCTCGCGGTCCCGTCGCCCTGATGCACGTCGAGGTCGACAATCAGCACGCGCGCGGCGCGCCCTTGCGCGATCAGCCGGTTGGCGCAGACCGCCAGATCGTTGAACAAGCAATATCCCGCGCCGGCATCGTGCAGCGCGTGATGGCTGCCCGCCGCGCTGTTGGCGGCGTAGCCGTGCTCCATCGCCAGCATCGCCGCGAGCCAGGTGCCGCCGTTGGTGTGGCGCACGCGCTGCGCGATGTGCGGGGTGACGGGGAAGCCGATCCGCCGCTCCTTTTCGCGCGGAACGGTGGCGGTGAAGACCTGCTCGACATATTCGGGATCGTGCACCGCCTCCAGCCATTCGCGCGGGCACGGATCGGGCGCGTGCTCGGTGATCGGGTAGCCGCTCTCGCGAAGCGCGGCCATGACCGCCATGTACTTGTCGAACCGGAACGTCCCGCGCGTGGGCGCGGGCGCCATGTAGTCGGCGTGATGGACGACGTGGAGCACGGCTTCGCCTTATTCGGCGGCTTCGGGCACCCGTTGCGCTCCGTCGTCCGCGTGGCCGGTATCGCTCATGCCCGCTTCGATCTCGGCCGCCTTGGCTTCGACCAGCGCCACGATGTGGTCGAGCATTCCGGCGTCGTCGATATGGTGGTCCTTCACGCCAGAGAGGTAGACCATGTGCTTGCCCTGGCCGCCGCCGGTGAGGCCGATGTCGGTCTCGCGCGCTTCGCCCGGGCCGTTGACGACGCAGCCGAGGACCGAGAGCGAGAGCGGGGTCTTGATGTGGCTCAGGCGGTCTTCGAGCGCCTGCACCGTGCGGATCACGTCGAAGCCCTGCCGCGCGCAGCTGGGGCACGAGACCACGCGCACGCCGCGGGTGCGCAGGCCCAGCGCCTTGAGCATCTCGAACCCGACGCGCACCTCCTGCTCCGGCTCGGCGGAGAGGCTGACGCGGATCGTGTCGCCGATCCCCGCCCACATCAGGTTGCCCATGCCGATCGAGCTCTTCACCGTGCCGCCGATCAGCCCGCCCGCCTCGGTGATGCCGAGGTGCAACGGGCAGTCGACCGCTTCGGCCAGCCCCATGTAGGCAGCGACCGCGAGGAACACGTCGCTCGCCTTTACCGCCACCTTGTATTCGTGGAAATCGTGGTCCTGCAGCAGCTTGATATGGTCGAGCGCGGATTCTACCAGCGCTTCGGGACAGGGCTCGCCGTATTTTTCGAGCAGGTCCTTCTCGAGGCTCCCGGCGTTGACGCCGATGCGGATCGCGCAGCCGTTGGCCTTGGCCGCGCGCACAACCTCGGCCACCCGCGCGCTCGAACCGATATTGCCCGGATTGATCCGCAGGCACGCCGCGCCCGCGTCGGCCGCTTCCAGCGCGCGCTTGTAGTGGAAGTGGATGTCGGCGACGATCGGGATCGAGGCGGCGCGCACGATCAGCGGCAGCGCGGCGGTCGCTTCTTCCGTGGGGCAGGAAACCCGGATGATGTCCGCCCCGGCATCCTCGCACCGGCGGATCTGGCCGATCGTGGCGGCCGCATCCTCGGTGGGTGTGTTGGTCATCGTCTGCACGGTGATCGGCGCGTCGCCGCCGACCGGCACGTTGCCGACCATGATCTGGCGGGACTGGCGGCGCTCTATCGTGCGCCAGGGGCGTATCTCGGACATGGCGCGCATATACGCCGCGCACGATGAAGGAGCAATGACAGCGCCCCGCGATTGCGGCATGAAGGAGCGATGCGAGAAGCCGAACCCCCGACCGACGATGGCGAAACCGGCACCCCGCTGCTGTTCGGCAGGGTGCTCGACGGGAAGGGCGGCGCGCGTGCGATCGGCTGGGAGGAGGCGCAGGGCTGGCGGCCCGGCGCGCCCGGCGAGGTGCTGTGGCTGCACCTGCGGCGCACCGCTGGCGGGGTCTACGAGTGGCTCCAGTCCGCGCTTTCCATTCCCGAGCCGACCGCCGAGCTGCTGGTCAGCGACGCCACCCGTCCGCGCGCATTCCGCGAGGGCGAGACGCTGGTGGCGACGCTGCGCGGGATCAACTTCAACCCCGGCGCGGAGCCCGAGGACATGGTTTCGATGCAGCTGTGGAGCGACGGCACGCGCTTGCTCACCTTGCGCCGCGACCCGCTGCAGACTCCGCGCGACACGCAGGCCGACCTCGACGCCGGGCGCGGGCCCACCGATGCGGGGTCGCTCGTCACGTCGCTGACCGAACACATGGTCCACCGGATGAACGCCGCGATCGTCGACATGAACGAGGAGATCGACCGGCTGGAGGATCTCGACATCGAGGAGGAGGACGGCGAGGAGATGCTGTCCAAGGTGGTCGCGATCCGGCGCAACAGCCTCGCGCTCCAGCGGCACATGGGGCCGCAGCACGTCGCGCTCGAATCGATCGGCCGCGATGCGCCCGCCTGGTTCGAAGAGCACGACCGGCGCGAGATCGCCGAGACGATCGCGCTGCTACGCCGCTTCCTCGACGATATCGACATCAGCAAGGAAAGCGCGGTCGTGCTGATGGACGAGTTGCGCGCCCGCTCGCTCGCCGGCAGCGAACGGACCAACTACCTGCTGACGATCGTCGCGGCGATCTTCCTGCCGCTGGGCTTCCTCACCGGGCTGCTCGGGATCAACGTGGGCGGCATGCCGGGGGTGGACGATCCGCGCGCGTTCTGGATCGTGGTCGGCCTGTGCGGGGGGGTGATGCTGATCCAGCTCGCGCTGTTCTGGCGCTGGAAGTGGCTCTGACGCGGTAACCTTCGGCGCGCGGCTGTCCCGGGGCGGGATGGTGCCTGCGATAGCCCGGCGTTAAGCATCCGGATTAACCGACCGCGCGGCGCGCCTGCGCTAGAGCGGCGCATTCCGTCCACCCGGGGGCGGCTGGAGACGCGCCATGCCGATTGCGCCGTTCGTTCGCGAGACCCTCGCCGTGCTGAAGGAAATCGCCGGTGCGCGCAGCCTGCGCACCGCCGCGCTGTTCGTGTCGCCCTACGCCGGATTGCTGGTGGGGCTCGACGTCGCGGCGCATTACGGCGAGCTGACCGATGCGCACTTGCCGGTGCAATTCTTCCTCGCTTCCGATCAGGGCTTCGGCGAATGGTTCGAATATGCCCTGACGGCGGCGGTCGCGGCGATGCTGCTGGTCATGTGGCGGTGGGACGGGGCGAGCGTCTATCTCGCCAACGCCGCGCTGTTCGCCTGGCTGACGCTCGACAACAGCATCGAGATCCACGAGCGCTTCGGCCACGCCTTCACGAGCTGGTTCGCGGGCTGGCCACTGCCGGTCGCGCCGAACGACATCGGCGAGGCGAGCCTGTTCCTGGCGATCGGCGCGTTCTGGCTCGCGGCGCTGTGCCTGAGCCTGCACGGCGCGCGGCTGCGCCCGGCAGTCGAATCGCTGATTCTCGCCGGATGCGTCGGCGCGGCAGCGTTTTTCGGGGTAATCGTGGACCTCGTCGTGGTGTGGGGCTCGCATACGCAGGCGATGATCGAACTCGAGACCTTCATCGAGGACGGCGGCGAATTCGCGATGATCTGCCTGGCGTTCCTGATCGCGGTCGCGCTGTTCGATGCGGCGCGGCGGCGGCGCAGTGCGCTTGGCGGCGAGCCTCCGGCGCTAGTCGCGGCTTGAGCTTCTGAAAGCGAAAGGGCGCGAACCCGCGAAGGTCCGCGCCCTTTCCCTGGTGTAACGGCGGCCGTCAGGCGCCGGGCGGCAGCGGATCGTTCGCCGTCTTGCCGCGCGGCTTGCTCGCGGGTTTCGCAGGCAGCTTGCCGTCCCATTCCTCCAGCTTGCGGCCGGCCCAGGCGCGCCCGCCGAGGCCGAAGGCCAGCGCCGCGGCCACCGCGCCGCCGATCACCAGCGCGCCGAAGAAGATGCGCACGATCTCGTCGCCCACCTGCATGAAGCTGAGGCCCATGAAGGTGAACACGAAGATCGTCGCCCACTTGACGATCGTGGCCGCGAGGCTTTCCTCCCCCGCCCCCGAGATCATCCGCACCAGCAGCCGCGCGATCAGGAAGCCGACGAGGATCACGACCGCGCCGAACACCACGCGCCCGCCCAGTTCCAGCACCTGATCGAGGATCGCGGTCAGCTCCGGGAAGCCGAGCAGGCGGGTGGCCGCGATGGCGAAGAACAGCACGATGGCGATCTGCGCCACGCGGGCGATCACGTCGGTCGCGGTGGTGTTGTCGGGCAGCAGTTCGGTCGCGCCGAGCGCGCGGTCGACCCCGAGGCCGACCAGCACGTCCTTGATGAGCTGCACCACGAAGCGGCTGATGAGATAGCCGATGCCCAGCAGCAGCGCCGCGCCGATGATCCGCGGGATCGCGTCGAAGATCAGTTGCAGCATGTTGCTGGCCGGCGCGGAGACGCTTTCGAGGCTGAGCGCATCGAGCGCGAGGATCGAGACGAAGATCACGATCAACGCGTAGATCACGGTGCCGATCGTGTTGCTGATCGCCGCGTTGCCGGTGACCGTGTCGACCCCGCCGCGGTTGGCCCACTTGTCGAAATCGAACGTCTGCAGCGTGGTGACGACAATGTCGCGCACGATGCGCGCCACCATCAGGCCAATGAAGAAAATCAGCCCCGCGCCGATCAGCCGCGGCACGAAGGCCATCACGTTGTCGAGCAGCGTGTCGAGCGGACCGACTGCGCTGCCGAGGCCGAGCACGGAGAGGATCATCATCAGGCCGAACAGCCAGATCAGCAGGCTGACGATGCGCCCCAGCGATTCGCCGAGGCTATGGCCGCTGCCGGTAGCGCGGCGGAAAAATGCGACGTTGTCGACCAACTTGGCAAAGGCCCACTTGGCCGCGCGGGCGACGGCCCACGTGGCAACGAGGATCACCAGCGCCCAGATCACCTTTTCGCCGATCTGGAGCGCGAGCTGTTCGTCGAACCTGTATCTACCCACCTGCATCGCAATTCCCCCGAATTGTTGATGGGCGGGAAGCTAACACATTGCTTCGCGAAGGGGAAATGCCGAGAATCTAGCCGAAATCGAAGCCCGCGGCCTTCGCTTCGGCCATAATCTGCGCACCGGTCTTCCTCGGGCCATCGGCGGCGAGTTCGGCCCAATCCGGCATCTCGTCGACGAAGATTTGTTCGCCGATGCGCCAGTCGGCGGGCAGATCGAACAGCCCTGCGGCGAAGGCCCATGTCTCGCCGGGTATGAAGCGATACCACAGCGCGCTGCCGCAGGTGGCGCAGCTCGCCCGTTCGGCCCATTCGGACGAGGGGTAGCTGTGGACCGCCTCCTCCCCCGACAGCGCGAACTCGCCGTGCTTCGCGCCGTGGAGCGAGAAGAACGGGCCGCTGCACCACCGGCGGCACATCGCGCAGTGGCACGCCTCCACCCCCGGCGCGACGCGGGCGAGCGTGATCGTCACCGCGCCGCACAGGCAGCGGCCTTCCAGCGGTGGATCGAAGCTGACGGGATCGGGCATGGCGGCATCCTTTCGTGCACCAGGATAGCCGGTGCGCGGCGGAAGGGCCATCCTCGGCTCGTAGCTTGCCGCCATACCACCCGCCGCGCTATTCGGCTGGCATGATAAGGACCGCTGCCGCGCTGCTCGCGCTTTTCGCCCTCGCTCCCGCCGCTTCCGCGCAGGAGACGCCCGAGTGGTCGCTCGCGATCCACGGCGGGGCGGGCACGCTGTTGCGCGAGAACATGACGCCCGAGCAGGAGGCGGAATATCGCGCCGCGATGCAGGCCGCGCTTGATGCGGGGGCGAAGGTGCTGGCCGAGGGCGGCAGCGCGATGGATGCGGTCGAGGCGGCGATCGTGCGCCTGGAGGACGATCCCAAGTTCAATGCCGGGCGCGGCGCGGTGTTCACGTGGGAGGGGACCAACGAGATGGACGCCTCGGTGATGGACGGCAGCAACCGCGCGGCGGGCGCGGTCGCGGGCGTGGGCACCGTGCGCCATCCGATCCGTCTGGCGCGCGCGGTGATGGACGACGGGCGCCACGTGTTCCTTTCGGGCGACGGCGCTGAACAGTTCGCAGGAGAAAAAGGGCTGGAGATCGTGCCGCCCGAATGGTTCGCGACCGAGCACCGCCGCCGGCAGCTGGAGGAGATGAAGGCCAAGAATCTCTCCGCGCTCGACGTCGAGTTCAAGTTCGGCACCGTGGGCGCGGTGGCGCGAGACCGGCAGGGGCACCTCGCGGCGGGTACCTCGACCGGCGGAATGACCGGCAAGCGCTGGGGCCGGATCGGCGATTCGCCGGTGATCGGGGCGGGGACGTATGCCGACGACCGGGCCTGCGCCGTCTCCGCCACCGGGTGGGGCGAATTCTTCATCCGCGCCGGCGTCGCGCACGCGATCTGCGACCGGATGCTGCTGGCGGGCGAGGGCGTGCAGCAGGCCGCCGACACGGTGATGGCCGACGTCGCGCAGATGGGCGGCGACGGCGGGGTGATCGCGGTGTCGAAGGATGGCGAAGCGGTGTTCAGCTTCAACACGCCGGGCATGTACCGCGCCCGCGCCAACAGCTCGGGGATGAGCGAGGTCGCGATCTTCGCGGAGGATTAGGTGCCCGCGTATTGCGCGATCACGCGCCCGACCTCGGCCAGCACCGCCTCGGCTGCCGGCTCCGCCTTGGTATGCTGTTGCGCGGCGCGGAAATAGGCGGCGAAGGTGAGCGGGGCACGACCCGGCGGCTCGACGTAGCCGACATCGACATAGACGCTGCCCATGCCCGGCCACATCGAGGTGCCGGTCTTGTCGCCCGCGGGCCATTCGCCCGGCAACCCGGCGCGCATGCGGTTCGTGCCGGTGCGCGTTTCGGCCATCCACCGCTTGAGCGTGGTGCGCGCTGCCTCGCCCAGCGCATCGCCGTAGAGCAGCGTGGCCAGCGTGCGGGCCATCGCGGCGGGGGTGGTGGTGTCCATGATCTCGCCCGGCGGCACGTTGTTCAGTTCGGGCTCGGTGCGGTCGAGGCGGCTCGTCTCGTCGCCCAGCGCGCGCCAGTAGGCGGTCAGCCGCTCGGGCCCGCCGAGGCGGCGCAGGAGGACATTGGCGGCGGTGTTGTCGCTCAGCGTCTGGGTCGCCTCCGCCAGTTCGCGCATGGTCGCGCCCTGCGCCAGCCGCTCCCTGGCGAATGGCGCGTAGTCGAGCAGTTCGGCCCCGGTCCACGTCAGCCGTTCGTCCGCGTCGATCTCGCCGATCTCGTCCAAATGCAGCACCAGCGCGGCAAGCGACAACTTGAACGATGAGAGGTGCGGGAAACGCGCGTAGTCCGCGTGGCCCCATACCTGCCCGGTGCCCGTATCGAGCACCGCCGCGCCCAGCGTGCCGTTCGCCGAGGCCTCGACGATGCGCAGCAGCGCGCCGAAGCGGCCATAGCGGTCACGCTCCACCGGCACGCAGGCCCCGGCGGCGAGCGCGATGGCCGATCCGATGAGTGTGCGGCGGTCGATCGTCACGGCTCTTTCTCCATGCTCAGGTATTTCCCCATGCACAGGCTGAATTCGTCCGACACGTAGTCGCCGAAAGGCGGACATTCGGCGAAACCGTGCTTCGCGTAAAGCCGCGCCGCTGGGGCGAACGGGGCGGGTCGCCCGGTTTCCAGCCCGATCCAGCGATAGCCGCGCCCGCGCGCCTCCGCGATCAGGTGGAGCAGGATCGCCTCGCCCGCACCCCTGCCGCGATAGGCCGGGGCCGCGCGCATCGATTTCAACTCGCCGCGCTCCGCGTCGAGTTCCTTCAACGCGCCGATCGCAGCAAGCGTGCTGCCCTCGCGGGCGGTGAAGAACGCCACGGCGGGATCGCGCAGCCGCTCGACGGGCAGCGCATGGACGGTGCCGGGCGGCGACCAGCCGTGCATCTCCTCGAGATGGAGCCGAAGCAGCGCGAGCACGTCGTCCTGCCCGGGAGACTCACGTGCGATCGCGTAGCCCATAGCGCTAGCTGAACTTGTCCGCCTTGCGCTTGCCGAAGCGCATTTCGCCCTCTAGCTTCGCGCGGAGCTGGGCGTAGAACGCTTCGAGGAAAGCGCGCTCGTCGCCAGCGCCGGGGTCCCAACCGATCTTGCGGCAGATCGCGGCGTGGACCGATTCGAGCGCTTCGGGCTGTCCGTCGCGCAGCACGCGTTCCAGGGTCTGCAACTCGTATTCGCCGTAGATCGACAGCTCCGCATCGCCGAAGCGGTAGGCGGCGCCGGTCAGCGTGCTCGCGCCTTCGCGCGCGGCGCCTTCGGTCGAGAGTGTGTCGGCCAGCTTGACGCGCGGGGCTTCGACCACCCAGGTGCCCGCGATCAGGTCGCCCGCGCGCAGCGCGTCGCGGTTGAAAAACGGGAACAGCACGAAGACGAGGAACCATGCGGCGGCAGCAA
Source organism: Pelagerythrobacter sp. (assembly GCF_041912895.1). Lineage (NCBI taxonomy): Bacteria > Pseudomonadati > Pseudomonadota > Alphaproteobacteria > Sphingomonadales > Erythrobacteraceae > Pelagerythrobacter > Pelagerythrobacter sp. The sequence continues at coordinate 719,347 of NZ_JAYSGI010000002.1, forward strand.
TCCCCGCAAGACCCGCCTCGCCGCTGGGGGCGACGAGGAAGAAGATCAGCGGCAGGAACAGCTCGATATCGCGCAGCAGGTTGCGCGCGACGACCGCTTCGGGCGTCAGCCGCCCGCCATCGCGCGCGGCGACGCGGATACCCGCCGCGCGCTTGCCGAAGGTCGCGCCCCGCGGGCCCATCTCCATGACCATGAAATAGCCGTTCCAGAGCAGGAACCAGAACAGCGTCCAGAACACCGCGATGAACTCGCTCGCGCCGCCGATATTCTGACTGCCGCTGTCGAACAGGCCGCCGCCGATCCAGATCAGCAGCAAGGTGACGCCGATCCCGATCACGAACATCAGCACGAGGTCGAGGATCAGTGCCCCCGCACGCGCGCCGCGGCTGGCGACGGTGAAGGACAGCGCGATGCCCTCAGGTGTAATTACCTCCCGGCGGCGCTTCGCGCGGTGGGCGAGGTGGGGGAGTATGTTGGCGCTCATGGGCTTTCAACCGCCTCGTCGCGGCTGCGCGCTCGCCCGAAGGCGAAGAAATAGGCGAGCCAGAACAGCAGCATCGTCACCCCGATCAGCGCGCGCCCTTCCATGCCGAGCAACTGGCGCGGGAATGCCTCGAGCAAGGCCGCGAAGACCAGCATCAGAACCACGCCGACCATCACCTGTGCTCCGCGCCGCCCGCTCTCGGCGGCGGCGGCGAGGATCGAGCGGTTGCCCGGAAAGGCCATCGACCGGCCGATATGCATCCCCGCCGCGCCCGCCAGCAGGATCGCGAACAGCTCGGTCGTGCCGTGAACGCTGAGCCAGGCGGCGAATTCCAGCGTCAGCCCGGCGTCGTGATAGAGCCACAGCAGCGCGCCGAGCATCGCCATGTTGTGCAGCAGCAGCATCAGCGAGGGGATGCCGAAGGCGAAGCCCAGCGCGAAGGCGAGGATCGAGACCCCCGCGTTGTTGCTGAACAGGTACGCGGCGAAGGCGGACAGCCCCTGCGTATCCTTTTCGACCTGGAGGCTTTCGAGCAGCACCTCGCGGCTCGCGCCCGGCACGCGAGTGTCGGCGAACTGCACGGGAACGAGCGAATAGTACCACTCGCGGTCCTGCAGCACGAGCAGCCAGCCGACCACCGTGCCCGCGACCATCACCGCGAGCGCGACGCAAATGTCGAGCCAGATGCCGCGGATCGCGCGGCTCAGCCCGCCGCCGAGGAAGCGGCGCAGCCAGGCAACGAAGCCCTCGCGCGGGCCGTAGACCTGGAACCACGCGCGCTGGACCAGCGAATCGAGATATTCGAGAGTGGACGCGTCGAGCGAGGTCTCGCGCGCGACCGCGAGGCTGGAGGCGGCGGTGCGGTAGAGCACGGGCAGCGCCAGCACGTCTTCGTCCGAAAGTCCGCGCAACCGACCCTTTTCCATGCGACCGACGATGTCTTCCAGCCGCTGCCACTCGCGCTGGCGCTCGAGCCGGAAACGGTCGGATCGCAGCGCCGCAGCCTCGATTTCGGGCGGCGGGGCGGCCTCGGCCTTGCCGAACAGGTTCTTGAGGATCGGCGCCTTCACCCGATCGCCTCCGAACGCTTGATCTCGAGATAGCGGTCGATCAGGCGATAGCCGATCCGGTCCCACGGCGCCTCGATGATGTCGACCCCCATCTGCCGCAGCCGTTGGAGCACCAGCGCGCGCTGGCGCAGCAGGGTGTCGGCGGTGACGGCGGTGGCGAGCGCGTCGAGCGTGCCGGGTTCGGCGGCGGACAGCTCGGCGAGATCCTCGTCCTCCATCGTCACGAACAGCACCAGGTGTCGTTCGACCAACCGCCCGACGCCTTCGATCATCAGTTCGGCCCCGGTGGGATCGGTGAAATCGGAGAACAGCACCACCAGCGAGCGCCGCTGGAGCCGGGCGGCGAGCGTCGCCAGCGCGAGCGTGAAATTGGGCTCCTCGGCATTATAGTCGAGCCCGGCGGCGGCGCGCTGGAGACGGTGGAAATTGCGCGAATCACTTACAAAAGGCGTCGACAGCTCGGGCCGCCGGGCGAAGCCGAACAGCGACACCCGGTCGCCGCCCTTCAGCGCGACGTAGCTGGCGGTCAGCGCCGCGGTCACCGCGCGGTCGATCCGCGGGAGGCCGCCCACCGGCTCGCACATCGCCTGCCCGCAATCGAACGCGAACACGATCTGGTTGTTGCGCTCGCTCTCGTTCTCGCGCGCGTAGAGCCGGGTGTGGCGTGCGCTCGCCTTCCAGTCGATCCGGCGGCGGTCCATGCCCGGTTCGTATTCGCTCAGCGCCTCGAACTGGGTGCCTTCGCCGCGAATGCGCCGCGCGATGAGGCCGAACTGCGCGTCGCGCAGGAAGGTCTGCAATTCGGGGCTGCGGACGGGCGCGAGATCGGGCCAGACGCGGACCATGCGATCGAGCGCATGGCTGGCCTGCCGCGCGCCGAGGCCGAGCGGGCCGGCCCAGCGCAGCCACACACGCGTCACCGCGGCGGTGCCCCGGCGCGACGGGGTGAGCGTGGTCTTGCCCTCCCACGCGCCGGTCGCGGGGTCGCACAAGGCGACGAAACGCACGGCGCCCGCTTCGCCCAGCCGGGGATCGGTCGCCAGCGCTACTTCCAGCGGCGATCTCGCCGAGCGCCCGGCAAACTCGGCCATGGCCAGCACCTCGAACGATTCGCCCACTTCGGCGTCGGTGGGAACGAGGATGCGCCACTCGGCCATCCGCCCGGCGAGCATCCCGTCGAGCAGCGCGACTGCCAGCAGCGCCACGCCGGCGGCTGGCGCGATCACCCACGCCCCCGGCGCCGCGGCGGCGATCACGATCGCGATCGGCGCGGCGAGCGCCGCCAGCCACGCGGTCCGCGCGGTGGGGACGATGGGAAAGCTCAGTTTCATGCAGGTGGGCTCAACGCGGCGCCTCGGTGCTTTCGATCAGCTCGGCGACGAGCGCCTCGATCTCGCGGCCCTCGATCTCGGCCGCCGGGCTGAGGATCAGGCGGTGGCGCAGCACCGAGGTGGCGAGCGCCTTCACGTCGTCGGGCACCACGTAATCACGCCCGTCGAGCGCGGCGCGGGCCCGCGCGGCATTGGCCAGCAGCACCGCGGCCCGCGGCGAAGCGCCGCTGGAAAGGTCGGCGCTTTCGCGCGTGGCGCGCACCAGCCGCACGACGTAGTCGACGATCTCCTTCGCCACCGTCACGCCCGTCAGCGCCGCGCTCGCCTGCCCGAGCTGCGCCGCATCGGTGACGGCCGCGATGCCGAATTCCACCGGGCGCGCGGGGCCCTGACGCTCGCCGAAGCGGGTGACGATCGCGGCTTCCTCCGCCTCGCTCGGATAGCCGACCAGCAGCTTGAACAGGAATCGGTCCAGCTGCGCTTCGGGCAGCGGATAGACGCCCTGGTTCTCGATCGGGTTCTGCGTGGCGACAACCATGAACCGATCGGGCAGGGCGTGGGTTTCGCCGTCCAGCGTCACGCGGCGTTCTTGCATCGCCTCCAGCAGCGCGGCCTGCGTCTTGGGCGGGGTGCGGTTGATCTCGTCCGCCAGCAGCAGGTCACGGAAGATCGGCCCGCGCGTCAGCGTGAACTGGCTGGTCTGGAAGTTGAACAGGTTGGAGCCGAGGATGTCGCCGGGCAGCAGGTCGGGCGTGAACTGGATGCGCCCGTAATCGAGCCCCAGCGCGGCGGCGAAGCATTGCGCGAGGAAGGTCTTGGCCGTGCCGGGCGGGCCTTCGAGCAGCACGTGCCCCTCGCTCACCAGCGCCACCAGCAGGTGGTCGATCGTCTCGTCCTGGCCGACGATCGCCTTGGCGACCTCGCCGCGAATCGCCTGCGCCATTGCGCGCACGTCGTCGAGCGTCATCGTCATCGGGTCAGCTTCCTTTCGAGGGTCTTGAGCGCGCGGGCGGCACGCAGGATGTCGTGGGGCCGGTGCGCGCCGCGCAGCGCGGCGGCGCTTTCGCCGAAACCGGGCGAATCGGGTGCGCGCCGGGCGATCGCGCGGTCGAGCGCCGCGTCGTCGTCGGCGGTGCGCAGCCGCAGCGCCGCGACGATGCGCTGACGCGTGGTCTCGATATAGGGCCCGGTCAGCAGGTGGAGCCGGCGTGTACGCAGGATGAAAGCGGCCCCGTTCGCCACCAGCCGCCCCTTGCCGAACGCGATCGCGCGCGCTTCCGCCACGGGCGGGCCGAAGCGGCGGAAGGCGCGCCAGGCGACGACGATCAGCGCGAGCACGAGGCACAGCGTCGCGGCGAGGAACGGCGGCGCGAAGGCGAGCGTCAGCAGGTTCTGCGTGCGCCCGAGGCCGTTCAGCGTGAGGTCGAACACGACCGGCAGATCCTCGCCCTCCATCGCCACGTCGATCAGATCGTGCGCCAGCGCGGCGCGCGCGCGGTCGGCCATGCCGTAGTTGTCGAACAGGTCGGGCTCGGCCACGACCATGACGTTCCAGCGGCCGGTATCGCGCCCTTCCTCGTCGAGCGGCGGCAGGCCGGCGGCCTCGTCGAGTACCGGGTAGTAACCGTCGTCCTCGTAATAGCCGGCGAGAATCGCGCCGTCGCTCGTCGTGACGAGCGGGACCATTCCGACATCGCCGATCGTCTGCACCTGCTCGCGGTCGGGCAGCGATCCGCGCCGGGCACCCCATTGCCAGTCCGCGCCGTCTGCCGGGTCGAGCTCTACGATTTTCGCCTCGCCCTGATACTCCGCCCCCAGCGTCGGGAACCACGGCACCGGGCTCACGCCGCCCAGCATCACCCAGCCGTCTTCCTTCTCGACCGGAACCGAGTCGGGAATCTCGATCGCATACCACTTGGGCAGGACCAGTATCGTCGGACCGGCATAGCGCCGCCGGTCGATCAGTTCGGTCAGCTCCTCGCCATCGGCGAATGTCGGCGGGGTCAGGATGAGCAGCGCGTTGTCGTCGAACGCGGCCTGGTTGCGCGAGATCGTGACCTCGTGACCTTCGGCTTCGAGGATATCGACCAGCGCGGCATAGCCGGTCAACCCCTTCGCCGCGGCGTGGCTGCCGCCGTCGTTCGGCCCGCGCGAGGTCTCGCCCGCGCCGATCAGGTACAGCGTCGCGGCGAAGGCGAGCGCGCCGAACAGCAGCAGGCCGAACACGACCTTGGGGTTGAACGCAGGCGAATTCACGCCGCGCGCCCCGGCAGGCGCTGGAGCGCGAATTCGGCATAGGCCTCGCGCGCGGCGCGCCAGTCGTCCTCGCCCAGGGCGCGCAGCGCGAACAGGCTGCGTTCGACCCGCTCGGCGATCGCGGCGAAGGCGCTGCGCGCGGCCTCGGGCAGCGCGGGCAGCAGCGCAAGCTCGCGCGCGGTGCTCGAGGGTTCGACCCAGTCGGGCCGGGCGGCGGCGATCTGGCCGACGCTGCGGCGCAGCAGCAGGTGCGTCGCCTCGTCGTAGCGGCCCTCGGCGGCCAGGCGGTCGGCATCCTCGAGCAGCGCGAGCGCGTCGGCGCGGTCGGGCGCCCACGCCTCGTCCTCGAGCGACGTCTCGCGCCTCTCCCGCATCAGCACCGGGGCGAGCAGCCGCCACAGCAGCCAGGCGAGCAGAGCGACCGCAAGAGCGAGCAACACCCATTTGAACACCGGCCACGACATGCCGAGCGCGCGCCCGATCGGCGCCAGGAATTCGCCGATGGCCTGGAACAGGCTGACGAGCCAGCCGGGCGGCGGCAGCTGCTCGGGCATCTGCACGGGCGCGAACTGGATGGTGTCGTCGGCGCGCACCGCTTCCCAGCCGCTGCCCACCTGCGGCACATCACGGTCGGTGATTTCGGCTGCGCCCCTTGTCACGTGCAGGGTGGTGGCAGGTCGCACGGGCGCGTGCAAGCCCGCCCGCCGTCAGCCGCGGCGGCGGGCCTGGCGATAGCTGCCGAGCAGGCGCAGTTCCTTGCAGTGGAAGGCCAGCTCCTCGAACGCGGTGTCGACCCGCGGATCGCCCGGCGCGCCCACGATGTCGGCGTAGAACATCGTCGCGGCGAAGCTCGCACCCTGCTGATAGCTTTCGAGCTTGGTCATGTTGACCCCGTTGGTCGCGAAGCAACCGAGCGCCTTGTAGAGCGCGGCAGGGACGTTCTTCACCTCGAACACGAAGGTCGTCATCGCCGCGTCGCCCGCGAGGCTCGCGGGATCGAGCGGATCGCGTGCGAGCACGACGAAACGCGTGGTGTTGTCGGCCGCGTCCTCGACCCGATCCTCGACCACCTGCAATCCGTAGAGCTCGCCTGCCAGCTTGGGTGCGACCGCGGCGAGCTTGGGATCACGCCTTTCGGCAACGAACGCCGCGGCGCCCGCGGTGTCGGCATGGCTCAACGGCACGATGCCGCGCTCGCGCAGGAACAGCCGCGACTGGCCGAGCGCCTGCGGGTGGCTGTAGGCCGCTTCGAACGGGCCGAAGCTGCCGTCGGGGTGGGGCATCGCCATCAGCGCATGGGTGATCGGCATGAAATGCTCGCCCACGATGGCGAGGCCGCTTTCGGGCAGCAGGAAATGAATATCGGCGACGCGGCCGTGCTGACTGTTCTCGATCGGGATGATCGCGCATTCGGCGCGCCCGTCTCTCACCGCTTCGAGCGCATCCTCGAACCCGAAGCACGGCAGCGGCAGGTAATCGGGTGTGGCCTCGCCCGCGGCGCGGTGCGAATTGGCGCCGGGTGCGCCCTGGAAGGCGACCGCGCGCGCGGGATCCTGCGCGGCGGCGGCGCGCATCCGCTCGACCATGGCGAGCGCGGGAGCGGGAAAGCTGTGCATCGGGGCGAGCGCGTAGACCGGGGCCCGGCCGCTCGCAAGACATATGGCTTGCGCTCGCGGGGGGTGCCGACTAGAGCGGCGCCCGAAAACAGCCACAACCGGATTTCTCGGATTTTCAGCGCATGGACGATCGTTTCAACACCGCCGCCGGATGGGTTCTCTTCGCTGGCATCGTCGGTCTCGGCCTGTCGGCGGTGAGCTCGCGCTATTTCGCGACCCACGCGCCCGAAGAGGGCGGTTATCCGATCGAAGGCGCGGTCGAGGAAGGCGGCGCCGAGGAAGTGCTCGACTACGGCGCGCTGCTCGCCGCGGCCGATGCCGCCGCGGGCGAAGCCGCCGCGGTCGCCCGTTGCGGCACCTGCCACACCTTCAACCAGGGCGGCGCCAACGGCCAGGGGCCGAACCTTTACGGCATGATGGGCAAGCCGATCGGCGAAGGCATCCCCGGCTTCACCTTCAGCGACGCGCTGGCGAGCCACGGTGGTTCGTGGAGCTACGAGAACATGTTCGCCTGGCTCGAAAGCCCGCGCGGGTTCGCGCCGGGCACGAAGATGAGCTTCGCCGGCCTGTCGAGCCCCGAAGACCGCGCCAATATCATCCGCTTCATGTACGAGAACGGCGGCGGCCCGCCGCTGCCCGAGCCCCTGCCCGAAGAAGCGAGCGAGGGCGAGGAGGCCGCGACCGACGCCGCAGCCGATGCCGAAGTGGAGAACACCGGCGAGGCCGGCACGCCCGAGGCCGATGCTCCGGCGGCGGGCGCCGACCAGACCAACCCGGTCGGCGAGTAAGGCTCGCTTTCGGTTCAGGGCACTAGGCGCGTCCCTTGAACCCCTGCGCGACGACGTACCATTCCGACGAGCCCTTGCGGCTCGCGGGCGGCTTGGCGTGCTTCACGGTGCGGAAGTGCTTCTTGAGCAGCGTCAGCAGCTCGGTGTCGGTGCCGCCCGCCAGCACCTTGGCGAGATAGGTTCCGCCTTCGGCCAGCGTCTCCACGGCGAACCAGGCGCCCGCTTCGACCAACCCCATCGTGCGCAAGTGGTCGGTCTGCTTGTGGCCGACGGTGTTGGCCGCCATGTCGGACATCACCAGATCGGGTGGGCCGTCGAGCGCGGCTTCGAGCGTGGCGGGCGCGGCGTCGTCCATGAAATCCATCTGCAGGATGATGACGCCCTCGATCGGCTCGACCTCGAGCAAGTCGATCCCCACGATCGCGGCTTTCGGCACCTGCTTGCGCACGACCTGGCTCCACCCGCCCGGCGCGATGCCGAGATCGACCACCCGGCGCACGCCCTTCAGCAGGCCGAACTTCTCGTCGAGCTCGATCAGCTTGTAGGCCGCGCGGCTGCGATAGCCCTCGGCCTTCGCCTGCTTCACATACGGATCGTTGAGCTGGCGTTCGAGCCAGCGGGTCGAGGACGCGGTGCGCCCGCGCGCGTTCTTCACCCGCTTGTCGGGGTTGCGGCCGGCGCGGGGCATCAGTGGCGACTGCGCGGTGCGGGAGGGACGATCTCCGCCGCCATCAGGCTGCGCAGGATGCCCTCGCGGATGCCGCGATCGGCCACGCCGAGGCGCTCGGCAGGCCAGATGTCGAGGATCGATTCGAGGATCGCGCATCCCGCGACGACCAGTTCGGCGCGATCGTTGCCGATGCACGGCAGCCGGCCGCGCTCGTCGGGCGTCATCGTGGCGAGGCGGGCGCTGATCCCGCGCATCGAGCCCGAAGGCACGATCAGTCCGTCGACCGCGCGCCGATCGTACTGGGGCAGTTCGAGGTGGACGCTGGCGAGCGTGGTCACCGTGCCGCTGGTGCCCAGCAGGCGAATCTCGGCTTCGGTCTCGGCATGCGCGGCGATGCGTTCGGCGAACGGAGCGAAGCTTTCGGAGACGACGCGGCGCATCTCGGCATAGCGGGCGCTGCGCTCGCCCGGCTCGCCCTCGACCCGACCGACGGTATCGGTCAGCGAGACGACGCCCCATGGCACGCTCTGCCAGTCGAGGATACGCGGAACGTTGCCGCCGGGCTCGATCAGCACGAGTTCGGTCGAGCCGCCGCCGATGTCGAAGATCACCGCCGGGCCTTCGCCGCTTTCGAGCAGGATATGACAGCCGAGCACGGCTAGCCGCGCTTCCTCCTGCGCCGAGATGATGTCGAGCACGATACCCGTCTCGCGCCGGACGCGTTCGATGAACTCAGCGCCGTTGGCGGCGCGGCGGCAGGCCTCGGTGGCGACCGAGCGGGCGAGGTGAACGTTGCGCCGCCGCAGTTTTTCGGCGCAGACGTGCAGCGCGGCGAGCGCACGGTCCATCGCCTCGTTGCTCAGTCGGCCGGACATCGCCAGCCCTTCCCCGAGCCGGACCACCCGGCTGAAGGCGTCGATCACGGTGAAGTTCTCGCCCGAAGGCCGCGCGATCAGCAGGCGGCAGTTGTTGGTGCCCAGATCGAGCGCGGCATAGGCCTGGCGGCGTGTCGGCGCCCCGCCGCGCTGCTCGCCGCCCTGCGCACTGCGGCGCGGCGGACGGTTCGCGGGCTTCTTCCTGTCGTCGGGCGCGGGGTGCTTGTAGCGGAAATCGGCTACTTTGCCGGACGTCTTTCCCCTCGCTGCGCCTGACCTCCTGTGTCTGTCCGGCGGAGAAAGATCCGCCATTTTCCAAAGCTTTCTATTCCTCCCGCGCAAGGCCGCGCGGGGACCTGGCCTCGATGCTAGCGCGCGCGCGATGCGGGGGCAAGAGCGGGGGCTGGTACGGGGCGAGTGCGGGCTTGACCTCGCGCGCGCGCAAACCTAGATGCGCCCCCTCGCGAGCGTGCTCGCCGATGCCCCGTCGTCTAATGGTAAGACTACGGACTCTGACTCCGTCAATTGAGGTTCGAATCCTCACGGGGCATCCACTGTTTTTCTTTAGGAAATCAGGAGCATGGTACTTAATCCGCCACGGCTTTTGAGTACCATGTGGTTCTGCAAGATTTTTCCTTAGATTCCAGCGGGTTACGCGGCCATGCGCGCAAATGCGGGTTGCTCCCTGCGACGTAGATGCGATATAAGTCGTTCAGGTTTAGGGGTGCGCAGACTCCGAGCAATCAGATATCGTCAAATCCGCAAGGAGCACGGCTGGACTGACTCCTAGGCCTCCAGCGATCGTGCAGATCGTAGAGACGCTTATATTCTGACGACCTCGCTCAATACGCCCATAGTATGAGCGATCAATCTGGATCTTCTGCGCGAACTGCTATCCTTGGCGCGAAGGCAAGAGACTTCAGGCTGTGAACGAGGAGGGGAAAATTCGCCCGTTCACGATTACGCTTCAGCCCGGTGATGAACGCTACGAGCCCTTGCCGCCAAATGTGCGGTACGAACCGATAACTATTCGCGAGCGGCCGAACGAGCTTGGCGATAGCGGATTGGCTACGACCTTTGGCTTAGACGATCAGCTGTCCGAAATGTCCTGCAGCTTAGGTCAGTCCTACCTCCGACGCGAGGCGGGATCAGGTCGCACCCACCGTTCGCACGATGCATAGACGCCCAGATTTGTTGACCATCATTGAGGCTGGCCTGAGCTCCGATGCAGCGGCGCTGCTCCGAAAGGGGGTGCATCTACATGGCTCAACTGGAAAACAATCCAATCGGGCTGCTCTGGAAGCGACAACGTGCATCTATCGAGGCGATCTTTTGAGCACCATCTTCTTCATCAACAAAATTCATCCCTGGCTGGATCGCCCAACACCTTTGAAACGTGCCGAGCAATCGGAGGAAGGCCTTGAGTTTGTCATCGATATAATCGGTGCAATCGGGGCCGGGGTTTAAATCTGATGGGCAAGTCCTCGGTGGGATCCGAAAGTGCGAAGCCAGATAGCGCTTGCCTTAATGCTTTCGGAAATATCGCAGAGCATTGGGACATGACCGCTTCGGAGCAATGCTTGCTCCTTGGCGTCGACGATGCCGAGGCGCTTCAGGATTGGATGGAGCAAGCTCGAGCAGGCGATAGCGTTTCGCTACCTGAGGACACGTTGGAAGGCATCGGCTGTGTCCTCTCGATATATGCCTCGCTGGTGATCCTGCTCAGCCATGATCGATCGAAAGATTGGGTGCGTACACCCGATCGAGAGCCGCTGTTTCAAGGCAAGTGCGCGATGTCGCTGATGGCGAGCGGAAATCGCAAGGACCTTGAAGATGTCGCTCGGTACTTGCTGAACGAACGCTACAGATAAGCGAGCGCTGTGCCTGCGCGTTGCCTAACACTATCGCGATGCGGCGTAACCGTGCGCGATTAGAACCTCGGCATCCACTCGTGATCCAGCAGCATCTCAACGACAGTACGATGCCGTCTTGCACTACTGGATTATTCTGCCGTTGCCTGACTATCCCGGCACGCATCTCCTGTTCGGAATTGTGACCAAAAATCGCGAGAACCGCTTCGCCGATGGAAGGTGCATCGGCGGTGCGCTGGAAGATCACGCGGGTGCATTGCTCGGCTCTGCTCGAACTTGAAGGCGAGCGAGAGCGTCTTGCCGAACTTGCTGCAAGCGAGGTTCCGGCGGAGACAATCGATAAGCTGGAACAGCTCGACACGCGGATCGCGGCTGAGCGGAATACGCTTCACGCCGGCGGTGTCAGGGTCGCATATAGCGGTCCTGCCGCTCCTAGGATCGGCGGTCAACCGCCTCGAAGTGCGCATCGGAACCGACGGGGGTCGCGGCCTCGCCGAACGCGCGGCCCTCGCGCGTGACGAGGCGGAAGCCGCCCGCGCTTCGCTCCGGCGCATTCAGGACGAAGCCGATATGCTCACATTGCTGCGCGCCGTGTTGCAGCAGGCGCAGGAGGAAACCTCGCGCAGCCTTGTCGGACCCGTCGCAAGCCGCGCCAAGGCTTACATGCAGCGCGTCTTGCCCGGGCTCGAACCGGGGTTTGATGCCGACTTCCAGCTGGCCAGTGTGAGCCGCGGGGGGCCTTGACGAGGATCGCGAGCTCCTGTCCCAAGGCACACAGGAGCAACTGGCGCTCTTGTCCCGCCTCGCATTTGCCGAATTGCTTCGCGAGAAGGGCGCGCCCGTTTCCCTCATGTTGGACGACCCGTTGGTCTATTCGGACGATTACCGACTTCAGGAAATGATCAATCTTCTGGATGAAGCTTCGCGCGATATGCAGATAATCGTGCTGAGCTGTCGCGATCGCGCCTTCTGCGCCGCATCAGGCGAGCGATTGGAACTACGGACGTCGCCGTAGTTTCAGCAGGCCAAGGCGTTTGAAGCAACAAGCGTCGGTGGCTCGCTTCCGGCTCTAATGCTGGATAACCTTCTCGATCGCGAGTTCGACCCGTCGCCGGGCGTCGCGGCGCAAGCGTGAAATCCCAAAAATCCGCGCCACAGCCACGGCGCGATCTTCGACGTCATCGACCGCACGTGCGGCGAGCATGAGTTCCGGCAATGCGATTTGGTCGATCAATCGGTTGGCGCTGCCGCTCTCGGGCACGCGATATTCATCAAGTCGCGTCGGGTGGCTTTCGTCGATCCAGACGAAGACATGGTCGACCTGGTCTTCGACGAGAACGAAGGAGCGCTGGGCCACCTCGTCGACACGCTCGCGGATCAGCCGACCGGTCCGGGCGAAACCGTGCGCCCTCGCAATCACGGTCGCGAGCTGATCGTCGCGAATAGGCGCTTCGGTTTCAACGACGAGGCGAACCATTTCGATCAGTACATCGTTGTACTCCGGGTCGTAGAACCGATCCGCGTCGATCTTGTCGACGATGTCCGAGAAATCGGTTTGGCGGTAGGGACCAGCTCGCCCCTGCGCCATCTCCGGTGCGTGGAACATAGACAGCAACGTATCGTCGGAGGAGTCAGATTCGTGAGGCGGTGATGACGCATTGCCCCGCGCTTGTCGATCGTCGACAACCGAAGAAGCGGGATCGTCGACCTGCACGTGATCGTCCTCGTCGGGAGCATCCGATGTTGCCTCCGGGCCGGCAGCATCATCCTGCTCCTCGCCGGCCTCCTCGAATACGCGGCGTTCGCGCGCCTCGTCCAGTTTCTGTTTCAGGCGTGCATCGATTTTCGCGATCGAGCCTTTCGCGTCGATCCAGAAGTCGGTCGACCAGATGCGCAGGATCGTCCATCCCAGTCCCTCGAGCACGGCCTGGCGCACCTTGTCGCGATCGCGAGCGGTAAGCGCGCTATGATACATTGCTCCATCGCATTCGATGCCAGCAAGAAAATCGCCAGGATTATCGGGGTCGACAATGCCCAGATCGATGCGATAACCGGACACCCCGATCTGCGGTCGAACCGACCAGCCACGACGCTCCAACATGCCCTTGACTGCATCCTCGAACGGGGACTCGGTCTCGCCGATGCTGTCCGAATGCACTTCGGCCAGAGCCCGCGGTCCACGATCGGCGAACTCGATGTAGTGCTTCAGGTCGCGCACCGCCTGCGAGGCCGTTTTCGAGAGATCGATCATCCCGGCGTTGAAGGAGGTGAACAGCAGCATCGCCTTGCGTGCACGTGTCACCGCGACATTGAGACGACGCCATCCACCGTCCTTGTTGAGCGGGCCGAAGTTCATCGACATCTTGCGGGCACCTGCTTCGACCGGGCCGAAGGTGATGCCGAGGATGATCGTGTCGCGCTCGTCCCCCTGTACCGTTTCCAGATTTTTGACGAAAACCGGCTCTTCCAGATCGTCGGCAAAATGCGCGTCGAACGCGGCATCGCCCTTACGGGCCTGTTCCAGCAGGTCCTCGATCAGGTCCTGCTGCTTGCTGTTGAGTGTGACGATGCCGAGCGAGGTGTCACCCGGGGCCTTGCCCGCCAGACGACGCTTCGCCTCGGCGACGATCGCCTTCGCTTCGATCGCGTTGGTCTGCTCGGTACCCTTTGCGTAGACACCCTCCACCCGGTGCCACTCGACGGCCGTCTCGCGTGTTTCGGGTGCAGGAAAGATTACCAGCTTGCCATCGTAATAGCGCGAGTTCGAGAACGCGATCAGCGAGTCATGACGGCTTCGGTAATGCCAGTCCAGACTGCGGCGCGGGATCGAGGCGGAGACGCATTCGTCGAGAATGCTCTCCAGATCAACCATCGCGTCTTCGTCGACTGTTGCCGAACCGCGGCTGAAGAAATTGGTCGGCGGCATTTGCTTCTGGTCGCCCGCGAGTACCAGCTGGCGGCCGCGCCCGATCGACCCGACTGCGTCCCAGGGCGTTATCTGACTGGCTTCGTCGAAGATCACGATGTCGAACAGATCCTGGTCGGGCGGCAGATATTGCGCGATCGAGAGCGGGCTCATCAGCATGCAAGGAGCGAGCGCGCTGAAATCCTTGCCCATCTCTTCGGCAAGGCGGCGCACCGGTTTATGGGCGCGCTGCTTGGCAAGCTCGTGTTTGAGCACACCAAAACCGGATGCGCGGGCGACCTGTGAGGCATCGGGAAGATCGGTACATAGCCGCGCGCGGATGATCGCGGCGGTCAGGTTCTGTACCTCCTCGGTCACTTTGCCGAAGGTGCGAATCTTGTCTTCGTGCGACAGCGAGTGAAACCCGGCGAGGCGCGGCTCGGCATCGATCGCCCAAGGCGCGAACCACTTGGCGTAGGCTGCATCGAAGAGCGGCACTGCCTCGCCCGCGGGAAGACCGGCGGCAATCCGGTTGGTCATCGGCGCAAGGCCCAGCGCCGCGGCCTGATCGCGCACCTTGTTCCACTGGCACAGCGCGTTGAGCTGGGTCCGATGCGCCTCGATGTCGTCGCACATGTGCGCGATTTGCTCGAATTGGCCGGGTAGCGCATTGGCTGCGCTCGCCCCGAAGAACGCGTCCCGTGCCTGCCCGAAGCCCTCGGCCGCCTCGATGAGAGCCTGCGTCGCAACGCCCAGCGGCGCATCGGAGGCAGCCATCTCGTTTGCATCGACTACTGCGTTACGCAACGCACCGACCAGGCCGGCGAATTCCTCCGGACTTCCGGCCTGCGATCGGGCGACGGCACGGATGCGTTCGGCTTCTTCGGCGAGCCGTTCCAGCCTGTCAGGATCGCTGTCGAGCCCTTGGGATGCCGGCACCCCCTCGATCGCTCGATCGAGCTCACGCACTTTTGCATGCAGCGGCGCCATCTCGGCAAAGATCGGCAGGTCCGCCGAAGGATCGATCTCGCCAGCAGCGCCGCCCAGTTCGGTCATCCGTCGTTTGCAGCTGCGCATTGCGAAGTACCGCAGCAGTACGAATTTCTCCTGTGCCTCCTCCCAATCGCGCGCCAGCGACGCCTGCGTGTCCTCGGCTGCCTCCGGCGTGCGGTATTCGGACGAGAGCCTCGCACGAAGCCCGTGCCACTTGCGGACCGCATCGGCTTGCCTGCGGAGGGCCTCTATCGTTTCGGCATGGTCGGGGCGGAAGGCGAACGCAAGATCGACACCGGCAGTCCTACAGATCGCCTGACTTAGCGTGAGTACCCGGTCAGCCTCTTCGGGACCGGTGGGCTGTGCGGGCAGTCCGCTTGCCCGAACCGCTGCATGTGCTGCGTGCTCTACTCTGGCGGAAGCGGACCGCAGATCGTTTGCTGAAGCCAGCAGCCGTGATTGCCATGCATTGGACCACTCGCTCGCACGCACACAGTCGGACACCGTCCCGGGCAGCGTGCCGACGCCTGCGAATGTCAGTTCGAGACTGCGCACGGCCTCGCGCATCGCCCTGATCTCGGATTCGCCGTGTTGCGTTCGCTCGGGCCAGGCGAATTGCGGCAGCGCGCCATCATCGTCGCGCACGACGCGCCAGACTGCATCGTGCACCGTCAACCCGCAGGGATAACGGTGGTGGAGCGCGGCTGCAAAGCCGTTCAGATCGTCGCGCAATCGCTTCAGCTCGGCCGTCCTGTCGGCCCAATCAGACTGCGACAGCGCGCCGCGCGCGTTCCATGCACGTTCGAGCTGGCGCAGGACCTCGATCTTGGTACTCTTATGCGAGTGCAGTTCGAGGCAGAAGTCGCCTAGCCCGACCTGCTCCAGCCGTCGGTAGACGACGTCCAGCGCAGCGCGCTTCTCGGATACGAACAGAACTCGCCGCCCAAGTGCCAGATTCTGCGCAATCATGTTGGCAATGGTCTGCGACTTGCCGGTCCCCGGAGGGCCATCGAGCACGAAGTTGTGTCCCTCGCCCGATGCGACCACCGCTGCCAGCTGCGAGCTGTCCGCGGGGAGGGGAGCGTAAAGGTCGGCCGGGTCGACGTCCTGGTCGAGCCTGTCCGGTTTGGGCAGGGGGCCCATGGCTTCGAACGGCTCGGTTCCACGCTCAATCAGATGCCGAACGACGGGGTTGTCCTTAAGCAGATCGCGCCGATCGACGAGATCCTTCCACATCAGGTATTTGGAGAAAGAGAAGATGCCCAGCGTAACCTGCTCGCGCACTTCGAAGCCCGGCGAGTTGGTGATCGCACGCCTGATCTGGTGCCATACTCCGGCAACATCGGTCCCGCTGTCGTCCTTGGGCAGCTCGCCGTCGAGCCCGCCGATGACAAGTCCGAAATCCTGCTTGAGCAGTTCGAGCAGCGTCATGTTGAAACGCGGCTCGTCCTCGTGCGCGACCAACTTCATGCCCGAGCGCGCATTGCGTCTTTCGAGCCGCACCGGCTGGAGGATCAGCGGCGCACGATAGCTGCGTTGGTCTGTCTCCTTTTTCTTCCATTCCAGAAACCCAAAGGCGAGAAACAGCGTGTTCGAGCCCCCTTCGTTCATGTCCGCACGCGCCTGACGGTAGAGCTTAATCAGGCTGCTATCGAGTTTGGGCTTCTCCAGCTCGACGAACACCTCGTTCTTTTCCAACCCGGCAAGCGCATGCTCTTCCTTCAGGTCGGTCCGGCTGCGATCGCGGTGCAGGTCCACATCGCGCCCGCCGACACCCAGATCGGGCAACGGCTGCACGCTGATCTTCTTGCCATCGGCCAGCAGGTCTTCCAGTCGGGCCGGATCGGGGCAGACGAGGTTGAGATTGCCTGCACGCGGCAGGTTGAGCAGCCGGTTGCGGGCCGTCAGATCGAGCAGCTTGCGCTGCCATTCCTCGATCCTGTCCTTCGTTTCGCCGTCGCCTTCCTCGATCTCCACACTCTCGATCGAACCCTGGTAGAGGTCCGGCGCGGCCTCTACCCGAACGCTTGCAAAGCCCTCGTCCTCGTCTTCCATGCGGGTCGACGATGTCGCCAGCGGCAGGATCCTGCGCATGCGTGCGCGACGTACATCGATGGCAAAGAATACGTCGCCAGGTTCGATGCCCTCGATCTGGCGCTTGGATTCCGCGCAGGCTTGGGAAAATCGCGCGCGGTTGGCACCGGTTACCATCGTCGTCTCGAACAGCACGATATTGCCGAGATCGAGACGGTTTCGGACCGCTGCGACCTCTTCGGTGACGAGGTCGGAAAACTGGTCGCGTTCGACCCATGCTCCCGCGAAAGCGTGGCCGTGCGTCAACACGACGAGCGGATGCAGCCCGGCCTGCTCGATCGCCGCAGCAAACAGCAGCGCGGTGTCGAGGCAGGTCGCGACCCGCCCGGCGTAGATCGCACCGGGCGACCGGATTTTCTGGCCTCGTGTCTCGAAGCTGGCGGGCGGCAGCGCGTAGGTAAGCTGCAAACCGCTGACCGCCGACCAGATTGCCGAGACGATCTCGTAGACTCTTGCCTTGTCGCCGCTTTCGTAGCCGTTGATCGCATCCGGTCGCCCAGCCGTAGCCAGTGCATTTGCGGCCGCGCGCAGCACCTTCGCCACTGCCGGATCATTGGGCATAACGAATGCGGGCAGCAATTCCGGCATCGCGTCGGCCCCGCCCCAATCGTCCACCGCGAGGATCGTGATCGGCGTCTTGCTGCTCGCAATTACCTCGCCTTCGCGATCGCGCAGATCTAGCGTCACCGTACCGCGTTCGGCTTCGGCGAGATCACGAGCAAAACCGGCGGCGATGGTGACATCGCGATCGAGCAGTTGCAGACTCTCGCCCGCGGCAACCTTGTCGATGTGCCAGCAACGCTCGCCCAGAAACGCCGGATCGGCGGACAGGTCGAGACGCAGGTCAGACAGGTCCGCATCGGTTCCGTTGACGATCGAGATTTCACGAAGAGGCGGAACCGCGTTCTGCTGCGAAACGAAGCCGATTTTGTCGCACGCGACGACTTCTATCCGGACCGTCTTCTCGGGCTCCTGACCGTGCGCGGCGACTTCGCCTTCCATCCTACTCCCCCCCGGATCAATTCGATACTCCAACAGGATGCATCAGATTGGAAATAGATCAACTCAGGAGATTGCTGAGGGCTGCCGCCACCCTCTCGACCCAGGGGCCACCGCCAAACATTGGTGCTCTACCGAAGCAATAGATCAAAATAGGCAGGTCTTTGGCAATTGAGCCTCCAAAGCTGACGGTTCGCTACCGGCCCACATTTGCCGTTCACTGGCTCCCGCAACAAATGTCCGGAAGGGGGCCGGAAGACGACAGGCAACTTCTGGGCATCGATAAAACTCAAGCGGACATTGGGTCAGGTCGCTCATAGATGCCAGCGGATCACCTCAGAATATGCCGAAGTCCCTTCACGCACGCTGGATGGCGCGCCAACGACTCGCCTGCGCACGATAGGGCGCACGATCACGGCGGACGAGAACCTGTCGGCCCATTCGCGCTGCCGTGCGCCCGCGTAGTTATGAAGCGCGTCTCAACCGCGACAGCGACGTATCCAGCGCCAGCACGAGGATCAGCGAGAGGCCGAACAGCGGCAGCAGGATCGCCAGCAGCGCGATAATCGCCCATAGGCGTGGCGGCACACGGCGATCATCCCCCGGCGGTGCGCCAAATTCTCCGCGCGGCTTGCGCTTCCACCACATTGCGACGCCGAGCACGCTGACCGCGATCAGCGCGATCGCGGTCGCCAGCCCGATCAGCTGGTTGGCGAGGCCGAACAGTTGCCCTTCGTGCCAGGCGATGCCGTAGTTCACCGCGCGGTCGATCGGATGGCTGTCGGCAAAGCCGCGGCGCCCGATTTCGGAGCCGGTCGCCGGATCCCATGTGACCGATCGTGCCAGCGGGCGGTTCTGCGTCAGCGACGTGGCCGTCCATTCGTCGCCGGTCGGCGGAGCGAACGCCTGCGGGGCATGCGGCGGCAGAACGATTGCGGGAAAGGCGAGACCTTCGCGCTTCGCCTTCGCCACGAATACGGAAAGCGGCAGGCTTTCGGACGGTGGTGGGGATGGCGGCATCGCCGCCATCTCTCCGTGCGCATGATCGCCATGCCCGCCATCGACGCCGATCTTCCAATCCTGCGGGCCCTCCACCAGACCGAGTTCGGCACGGACCCATGCGAAGCCGCTGCCCCATACGCCTGCCCAAGGCAGCCCGCTGGCGAGCATCACCAGCACCAGCCCGGCGATCCAGAACCCGGTCACCCGGTGCAGATCGCGCAGCAGTGGCCGCCCGCGCAGCGACAGGCGCGGCCAGAACGTGCCCGCCGCGGAGAAGGGACGCGGCCACCACAGGTAAAGCCCGCTCAGGATCATCACGATGGTCCAGCTCGCTGCCAGTTCGACCAGCCGGTCGCCCCAATCGCCGAGGAGCAATGTGCCATGGATGCGCGCCACCGTCGCCAATATCCGGCTTTCCGGATCGAACGCGCCAAGCACTTCGCCCTGAGGCGAAACATAAACCTCGGCCAGGCTGCCACCCGGCAGCGCGAACTGGAGCATAGCGGCATCGCCGGGACTTTCGGGCAGGCGATAATGGTTGAACCGGCTGCCGGGATATTCAGCCATCGCCGCGCCGAGCTGGGCATCGGCCGAGACGGCGCCTGCGACCGGCAGGTCGCGGAAGGCCGCCTCTTCCCACCGGTCGACCTGCGGCTTGAACAGATAGACCGCGCCGGTGAGCGACAGGATCAGGATGAACGGGAGCACGAACAGCCCGGCATAGAAATGCCAGCGCCACACCTTGCGATAGATCGTCTTGGAGTGCGCGCTTACCATGCGAACCGTATCCCGCCATAGATCGCACGACCGGTGCCGGGATTGAATATCTCCGATCCCGCATCGGCGACACCCGCGATCGCCACCGTGGCGATATAGCGCTCGTCGGTAAGGTTGCGCCCTTCGACATAGAGCGACCAGTTATTGCCGGCATCGAAGCCCGCTTTCAGGTTGACCAATGCGTAGGAATCAACCGTCAGGCTGTTGGCGTTGTCGGCGAAATAGTCGCCCGGCGCCCATTCGACGTTCGGCCCGGCATAGAAACCGCCCGAATGGCGATAGAGCAGTTCGGCGCGCAGGAAATGGCGCGGCACGCCGGGCAGTTCGTTGTCACCGTAGAGCGGATCGTCGTCGAAATGGAAATCGTTGAGGGTGTAGGCCGCGGTCAGAGCGAGCGCATCGCCTCTGGCGGAGAGCGGCACCCTCGCGTCCAGCCCGGCCTTGATCCCCTGATGCACGGTGCGATCGGCGTTGATCGTGCTGCACAGCGCCCAGGGTTGCGTCGTCAGGCATTGCAGCTCGTTGCGCAGTTCGGAGCGATAGAGCGCCAAATCCCAGCCGATCCCGCCGCTACGCCCGCGTGTGCCGATCTCGTAAGTCGTCGCGCGTTGCACCTCGAGGTCGAGATTCGCCGGGAATATGCCCGCGTCGTAACTCGGCACTTCGGCGCTGCGGGAGATATTGGCGAACACCTGCCAGTCGGCGCGCGCATTCCACAGCAGGCCAATGCGCGGGCTCCACACGTCGTATTCCCGATCGCCGGACTGATCGCCATCGGTCAGGAAACGGTCTCGCCGTTCGCGCTCGGCATGAAGATACTGCACCCCGGCGATCAGCGCGAGATCGGGCCGCACATAAAGCGAATCCTGCGCATATAGCGACAGGTTCGACGATCGGTCTTCCATCGACTGGACCAGCTCGCCCTTCTCGCCTGCCACGTTGAGGAACTGGTCGGTGTCGAGTGTCCCGTTGTGCAGGTTCGCCCCCAGGATCAACTCGTTGCGCAGCCCGGCGATCTCGCGATCGTCGACCGCGCGGATGAAGCCGCCGTAATCGTCGACGGTATAGTCGAGATACTGGTAGATCGGATGGTCAACATGGCGCGCATTGTAGAAGGCGCCCAGATCGATCGTCGTGCTCGCGAGCCGAACGGTGGTGCGGTTCGCCAGGCGGATCGAATCGACGTTGCGCTGCTGATCCTGCGCCACCCATACCGGGTTGGCAGCACGGGGATCGTCGAGCGCCTGCGCCTTGGAGACTTCACCCGGAATGCGCTGGTTGGTGCTCGCGCCATAGACGTAGAGCCGCGTCTCGACAGCGGGCGAGACCTGATAGCCGAGGTTGAGGTTGCCGCGCACCGCATCGCCATCGCTGTGCTCGCGATATCCGTCCGTCCGCTGCGCCGAGACGGTGGCGAAATAATCGAACGATCCCGAAGCACCGCCGCTGCTCGCCTGACCTTTGACGTAACCGAAACTGCCTGCGTCGATCCGCGCGAACAGCAGCGAGGCATCGCGTCCTGTGGGCGTCACGAGATTGATCGCACCGCCGAGCGCATTGGCGCCGTAGCGCAGCGCGTTGGCGCCCTTGTACACTTCGACATAGCGATAGGCGCTCGGGTCGATCTCGAACAGATCGACCAGCCCGTCCGAGGTGTTGAGCGGAATGCCGTCGATATAAAGCGCGATGCCGCGCGCACCATAGGCGCGAGACAGCCCCGATCCGCGCACCGACAGCCGCGCGTCGTCGCCCATGCGCGGCTGCACGATCACGCCCGGCACGTATTCGAGCACATCCTTGATGTGCTTGACCGGGGTATCCTCGAACGCGTCGGCCGTGACGATATCGACCGCACCCGGCGTGCGCTCGATCACGGTTTCTGCCTCTCGCGCGTTGGGAATGGCGGTGACCACGATCGTCCGACCGTCGCCGGAGGCCGGACGCGTCTGGGCGTGGGCGGGCAGCGCGAACGCGGCGAGCGTGGCCGCGATGGCGACGGTGGACGCGTTTCGTCCGAACAGAGTGCGCGCGCACGCGGGATGCCGCCCGCGCAGGCGGATGGAAATATCAGGCATGTTTCATAAACTCCGACAGTCCGGCGTGCGCGAACGCACGTCGGGACTTGGCCAAAAAGATCAGATCATCAGGCCACTGCTGGAGGGCCGCGGAGGGGCGGCCGGAGATGGAGGATGCGAGCGAGCGGCGCGCTGCGTATCGGTGTCAGACCGAGCAGGAGAATGAAGACCAGCGCCCCGCCCAGCAGTACCTCGTCCGCCGCCCCCGGCGCGACTTTGGCCAACCCGGTGAAGGCGCACGTCGTGTCCTTCGCGCTGTCTCGGTGATCGGGTTTGCCGTCATCCTTCATCGGGATGGCGAGCGCGGCCGTGTGCGGGCCGCCGGCCATGCCGGTGCAGATGGTCACGGTCAGAACCTTCTGGTCCGCCTCGACCATGTAGCCGGCGGGCACGAGCGCCTTCAGGCACAGGGCAAGCGCAAAGATCGCCGCTATCCAGCGACGGCCGCTTGCTGTCGTGGCGCGCCCCAACCTCATCGACCGCGCCGTTAGCAGCGATGCTTGGCGATGTCAGGCACGTTTCGACCTCCGGACACGTACAAGTGTGCTACGCTCCGCGGGTTCAGAACGAATGGCGCATGCCGATCACGACGTTGCGGCCGCGCAGCGGCGACTGGTCCTTGACGAACGAGGTGTGCACGAAGGCGAGTTCGTTGGTCAGGTTGGTCCCGCGCACGTAGAACTCGACCGACTTCGCATCGTCGATGTCGAAGCGGTAGGACAGCGTGGCGTTGACCATATCGTAGCCGCCCGTTCGCGTCTCGTATGAAGCGACCTCATCCTGCGCGAAGGTGCGGTAGTATTCGACATCGGCCGACAGCGGCCCCGCGCTGTGTTCGTACCGCGCGCCGAGCCGGGCCGGGGGAATGCGCGGCAGGTTGTCGTCCTCGCTCTTGAGCTTGGTGTCGACGTAGTCGCCGAACACCGTCACTCGCGAGGCCGGCGTGAACTGATAGCTGACCTGGCCGTCCACACCGGCAAAACGCGCATCGGCCGCCGTGTAGATCAGGAAGTTATGAGGAACCCCGGATTCCGCTTCGATCTCGATGAGGCGGGCGAAAACGTAGTCTTCGATATCCTGGTAGAACAGGCCGACCTCGAACTCAAGCGGTCCTCCGACCTTGCGGAGCGTGAGGTTGACCGAGTCCACCGCTTCGAGAACATCTTCCGGGTCGAGCCCTTCGTCTTCCAGGATCGGATTGCTCGCAGCGAGGCCGAGTTCGTAGCTGTTGGTCGCCAGATTGTTGCCGCGCGCGTAAAGCTCGCGCACGCTCGGCGCTCGTTCCGTATGGGCCAGCGAGAGCGCCACGGCATAGCCGTTAGCGACATTCCAGGTCGCCCCGATCGAGGCTGAAAAGGGCTTGTGTTTCGTCGTGGGATTACGCGTGATGAAGCTTTCGATCGCCTCGGTTTCGAGCACCTCCCGCCAATTCGGCCCATACCATTCGGTGAACAGTTCCTGATACAGCGGCGACAGCGTTTCGCGGAAGGCGGGTGGCGAGATGTCGATCGTGCGCCAATCCTGCCGCGCCGCGATCTCGAAATCCACCGGCCCGAACGATCGCCGTTCGCTCAGGAAAATGCCGACATTCTCAGTCAGGTAGTCGGGCGCGCCGACGAGACCATAACCGTTTTCGGGGAACGGACGGTGAAGGTCGTTGATGTTGATGCCGGTGAACGTGCCGTCGGTATATTGCACGCCGAGCGTTCCGGTGAACCCGAAGATCGGCTCGTGCGTCAGTTCGAGCCGCCCGTCCCACAGCTCGTTGGTGTAGCGCGTGAACAGGCTCGGTCCGTCGATCTCGTCATGCGCGTAATCGGTATAGGAACCGCGCAGCCTTACATGGCTGAAGCCCGGCAGGAGATCGTCGTAGTCCGCGCGGACATCGAACCGGTCGCTGGCCAGCTTGATATAGGCCGTGTGGCTGTCGGGAGAGCCGAACGGATCTTCGAACCCGCCATGCGCCTCGCAGTGCAGATCCAGCCCGTGCGTATGGCACACGCCGTTCAAATGGCTGTGGCCGGGCAGCCCGTATTCACTTTCCATCCGCGTGTAGGCCGCCCCGATATAGCCTTTGGCCGTGATCCATGACGCGCCGACGGCGTAGCTGGTGCTCTCGGTGAAGGAATCGCGCAACTTGTCCGAGCCGAAGCTGTCCGGCACGTCGTAATCCTCGGCAGCGCGGCGTGCGCCTTCCGCGTGGATGGCGAACTGGCCGATGCCGGCGGTCACGCGCCCCACGAGGGTCTTCTCCTCGTCGCCGGTGCCATAGCGAACCTCGGTCGCGCCGGTCAGGCCGCCTTGGGGAACGGCCTTGGGAACTTTACTGTCGATCAGGTTGATCGCGCCGTTGACCGCGCTGCCGCCGTAGCGAACCGCCGCCGGCCCGCGCTGGATCTCGATCGCATCGAGCAGCAGCGGGTCGGTGGTGATCGCGTGATCGGGGGACACCGACGAGACGTCGAACAGGTTGGCGCCGTCGGTGAGAACCTCGATGCGGGGCACCGTCTGGCCACGGATGACCGGACGCGACGCGCCGCCGCCAAAGTTGTCGAGATGTACGCCGGGCAGGCCGGCGAGCGTCTCGCCCAGCCCGCTCTGGCGGCGATGCGCCAGCTCGTCGCCTGCCAGAACCTGCACGGGTAGCGCGGAAATTTCTTCGGTTTCGAGCGACTGCCCGGTCACGACGATTTGGTTCGGCCGATCCTGTTCGCGAGCTTCCTGTTCCTCGGAGGCGTCCTGCGCCCAGGCCGGTGAGGTGAAACCGGTTACAAAGGATGCCGATGCCAGAAGCACGGCAGTGCTCCGGCCGATGAGATTGCGCACGATTATGAAACTCCGTCGTTCTTTCGGTTCGGAGGCGCGCGTTATGTGATACTATCTCATTCTGTCAACAACGACCGTCGGTCTGTGAGGATTTTCAGAAAAGGCGGTTGCAGAGCGGCACACCTCCCCAGCATTTATTGCGTTGAGCAGGACTTGCGCCGATCAGCTCACTGCAATCCGGTATCCCACCCCCGGTTCGTTGACGATCAGCCGCGGGTTTGCCGGATCGGCTTCCAGCTTCCGGCGCAGCGCGCGGATGGCGACGCGCAGGTAGTCGAGATCTTGCCGGTGGGCGGGGCCCCAGACGGTTTCGAGAAGGCTTTCGTGGGTCACCACGCGACCGGGTCGGTCGGCCAGCGCCCACAGCAGGTTGAACTCGCGCGGGGTGAGATCGACCCGTTTGCCGTGGAGCGTCACGGTGTGGGCTTCACGGTCGATCCGGCCTTCGGCGAAGTCGCGCGCCGCGGCATCGGCGAGCGGCCCGGCCTTGCGGCGCAGCGCGGAACGAACGCGAGCGAGCAATTCCTCGCTGTCGAACGGCTTCGTCACGAAGTCGTCGGCCCCGAGATCGAGCGCGGCGACCTTTTCTTCGGTCGCGTCGCGCGCGGTCAGGACGATCACGGCGATGCCGCGCGCGGACAGCTGCGGCACGATCTCCAGCCCGTCGCGGTCGGGCAGCCCCAGATCGAGTAGCGCCACCAGCGGCGGAGGCTCCGCGTTCGCGAAACGCAATGCCTCTCCAGCGTTCGCGGCCTCCGCATGGCTGACGCCGATGCGGTCGAGCGCGCCGGTGAGCAGGCGGCGGATCGCTGGTTCATCGTCGACGATCAGGACATCGTTACGCACCGTGTCCATCCTCCCCTTCCTCGACGCTGCGATTAGGCGTGGGCAGAGTGACGGTAAAGACGGCCCCGCCGCCAGGGCGATTGCCCGCTGCGATCGTGCCGCCCACCGCTTCGATGAAATTCTTCGCGATCCACAGGCCGAGGCCCGATCCGCCCACGCGATCGCTGCCTTCCAGGCGGTGAAACCGGTCGAACAGACCTTCAGTTGCGGGGAGGCCCGGCCCCCGGTCGAGCACGCGGCACGACACCGCATCCTCAGCGCATGCCAGTTTGACAGTGACGTGGCTACTGGCTGCTGAGAACTTGAGCGCATTGTCGATCAGATTGATGAGCACGTGGCGCAGCAGCAGCGGATCGCTGCGCACGAGCGGGCAATCGGCATCGATCGCGGTTTCGACCCGCGCACCGGGGCGGTCCTGCCGCAGATCGCGCAACACGGCCGTGATCACGTCTGTCAGGTCGACGCTTTCCCACTTCGGCTCGATCGTCCCGTGTTCGATCCGTGAGGCTTCGAGCAGGTCGTTGAGGAAACGCTGGAGGCGGCGCGATTCGCCGCGCGCGATACGCACTTCCTCGGCGAACTCGCCTTGCGCCGGGATCGCTTCAGCCGCCGCGATTACCGCGGTCAGCGGCGTGCGCAGGTCGTGCGCGATGCTGCCGAGCAGCGCGCCGCGCAGTTGGTCTCGTTCGCGCAGGGTGCCGACCTGCCGGGCCTGCGCCTCCAGCACCAGCCGCTCGTGCGCCAGCGCGGTCTGATCGACCAGCGAGGCGAGCAGCGTCGCATCGTCGGGCCGGATCACGCGCTGCTGCGAAACCCGCGCGACGCCGAGGGCGCCCATCGTGCCGAGCGAAGTGCGCAGGGGATGGAACTGCCAGTCGGACGCGTTGAGCGTGCCGGTATCGCGCCCCGTCGGCTCGCCATGTTCGATCGCCCAACGCGCGGCCGCGTCGTCGACCATGTCGAGCCGGGCGAATTTTTCGTTCCCGCGCACTACCGTGCTGTCTTCCTCCAGCGCGACGATGATCGCTGCGACATCCAGAAGCGCGCCGATTTCGCGACAGGCGACTGCCGCCGTCTCGTCCTTGCTGGACAGCCCGCCCATCAGCCCCGCGAACCGCGCCAGCGAGGCGTTGAGGCGCGCGACCCCTGCGCTCGTTTCGGCCTGACGGCGAATCTTCCCGGCGAGCCCGCCCACGACGCCCGCCACCAGCGCAAGCACGACGAATGTTATCACGTCCGCGGAGCCGTCGATCTCCAGCGTGTAGAGCGGTCTCGTGAAGAAGAAATTGTAGGCCAGCGCCGCCCATGCCGCCGCCCACAAGCCTGCGCGCATCCGCAGTAGCGTGGCCGAGAGGATCACCGGGAGAAGCAGCAGCAGGTCGATCGCGCTCGTCGAAATCCACGGCAGCGCGAGGTGGATCAGCCCGGCCGCCGCGGCGACCAGCAGGAAGGCGAGAATGTTGTCGCGCTGCGAATAGGGATCGCGCGGCTTTTCCGGCTTCTCGTCCGCTTCGTCGAGCGGGAGCACGTGAACCGCGACACCCTGCGCCTTGCGGATCACCTCCTGCGCGATCGAGCCGTGGCGCCATTCGAACCAGCGACTGCGGCGGCTCTTGCCGATCACGATCTGGCTGGCGCGCAGTTCCTTCGCCTGATCGACCAGCGCCTGTCCCACGTCGTTCGCCGCCACCGTCATCAGCGATGCGCCGAGCGAGGAGGCAAGCGCGAGATTGTCGGCCAGTTGCTCGCGCTGGCTGCCGCTCACGGCGCGCGCGCTGCCACTTTCGATCACCACCGCCGTCCAGTTCGCCCGCAGCATGTCCGCCAAGCGTTTGGCCTGGCGGACGACGCGCGCGCCGCCCTTGCCGGGGCTGACGGCGACCATCAACCGCTCGCCCGCCGCGAATGCGCCACTGTCGCCGCTGGCCACGAGATCGTCGGCCAGGCGGCGATCGACGTTGCGCGCGGCGAAGCGCAGCGCCAGCTCGCGCAGGGCCGCGAGCTTGGTGGGCGTAAAGAAGTTGCCCAGCGCGCGGCCCGCGGTTTCGGGCAGGTAGATTTTGCCCGCTTCCAGCCGTTCGATCAGCGCCTGCGGCGGCAGGTCGACGACGATCAGCTCCGCATCCTCGAGGATCTGATCCGGCACCGTTTCGCGCACGCGGACATGGGTGAAGCCCGCGACGACGTCATTGAGGCTTTCGATGTGCTGGATGTTGACCGTCGTCGCCACGTCGATCCCGGCGGCGAGCAGCTCGGCGACGTCCTGCCAGCGCTTGGGATGGCGGCTGCCCGGCGCATTGGTGTGGGCGAGTTCGTCCACCAGCACCAGATCGGGCCGGCGTGCCAGCACGGCATCGATATCGAACTCGTCGAGCCGGTGCCCTTTGTGATCGATCATCCGGCGCGGCAGAGTCTCGAGCGGTTCCAGCAGCAGCGCGGTCTCGCTGCGGCCATGGGTTTCGGCGACGCCGACCAGCACGCCCCGCCCTTCGGCCTGATGCCGCGCCGCTTCCTGCAGCATGCGGTAGGTCTTGCCCACGCCCGGGGCGGCACCGAGGTAGACCGTCAGCCGCCCGGCCTGCTCCTTGCGGGCGAGCCGCAGGAAGCGTTCGGCGCTCGTCTCGGGCGTCTGGTCGGTCATTGTTGCAACGGCATTATTCCGCCAACCGGTCGAGCGCCAGATTGACTCGCAGTACGTTCACGATCGGCTCCGGCGCGAATATGCCGCCCGGCGCGACGGCCGCATCGTAGGCGAGTTGGCGCACTTGCGCTTCGTCCACCCCGCGCGCGGCGGCGATCCGCGCCGCCTGGTAAAGCGCGCCATCGAGGGAGATATGCGGATCGAGCCCGCCACCCGATGCCGCCACCAGATCGGCGGGAATCGGGTTGTCCGCCGTCGCGCCGTAGCGGGCGACGGTTTCCACAGCGCGGGCGGCGAGGTCGTCGCTGGTGGGCGACCAGTTGCTGCCCGCCGCCCCCATGCCATCGTAATCGGCGGCGGACGGGCGCGGCCAGAAATACTCCGGCGAGGTGAAATCCTGCGCCACCAGTTCGCTGCCCACGGCCTGTCCGTCGCGCATGATGATGGACCCGTCGGCCCGCCATGGCGCGGCCGTCTGCGCGAACGCCAGCATCAGAGCGACGTATCCGACCACGCAGACCAGCATCGTTGCCACCCAGAGGCGGAGAGAGGGAAGAAGATAGGTCATTTGTCCGTTATCCTTGTCCAGAGCCGGCCTCACGGCATCAGCGTCAGGTGTTCGGCCACCGGGCCGAGCGCCGCGGCAGGCATGAAGGTCAGTGCACCGAAGATGACGATGGTGATCACCAGCATCACGCCGAAGGTGCCGCCTTCCACGCTGAGAGTGCCGGCGCTTTCCGCGCTGCGCCGCTTGGCCATCAGCGAACCGACGATGGCGAGCGGGATGATGATCGGCAGGTAACGCCCGATCAGCATGACGATGCCGGTCGCGATGTTCCACGGCACGGTCCCGTCGCCCAGCCCTTCGAATCCCGAACCGTTGTTCGCGCCCGCAGAGCTGAATTCGTAGAGGATTTCGGAGAAGCCGTGCGCGCCCACATTGTTCAGCGCATCCTGCCCCCAGGCGGTCGCCGCGAACAGTGCGGTGCCGCCGAGGATCAGCAGGGCGTGGCTGAACAGGGCCAGCACCGCCAGCCGCATCTCGCGCCCTTCCACCTTGTGACCGAGATATTCGGGCGTGCGGCCCACCATCATGCCCGCGATGAACACGGCGACGACGATGTAGAGGAACATGTTGATCATGCCCACGCCGACGCCGCCGAAGGTCGCGTTGAGCCACATGCCGGTCATCGGCATCAGGCCGGTCAGCGGATTGAGGCTGTCGTGCATCGCGCCGACCGACCCGTTGCTGGTCGATGTCGTCAGCACGGCCCATAGCGGCCCGGTGGTGGCGCCCAGGCGCAGTTCCTTGCCCTCCAGGTTGCCCACGTTCTCCATCACCGGCAGCGCGGCGAAGGCCTGCGTCGGCGCGGCTTCGAAACCGACCGCACCGCCGATCTTGACCAGCAGGAACACCAGCATCACCCCGAAGACGACACCGGCATGCTTCATCCGGCCGACGATGTGGCCGAACATCCAGACGCAGGCCATCGGGATCAGGATGATCGCGATCATCTCGAACCCGTTCGACCAGAAATCGGGGTTTTCCAGCGGATGGGTGGAGTTCGGCCCGAAGAAGCCGCCGCCATTGGTGCCGAGCTGCTTGATCGCGACGAAGGCGGCGGCCGGACCGCGGGCGATGGTCTGCGCCACGCCTTCCAGCGTGGTGACCTGTGCCGCGCCCTGCAGCGTCATCGGCACGCCCGCCAGCGCGATCACCGCCGCGACCACGATCGCCAGCGGCAGCAGCACGCAGAACGCCGCGCGCTGCACGTCGAGGAAGAAATTCCCCATGCTCGCCTGTCCGCCGATCCCGCGCGCCAGGGCGGCAAGCGCGGCGATGCCGGTCGCGGCAGACACGAATTGCAGCCACATCAGCCCGCCGAGCTGGGCGAGGTAGCTCCAGGTGCTCTCGCCCGAATAGTGCTGGAGGTTGGTATTGGTCGTGAAGCTTGCCGCCGTGTTGAACACCAGGTCCAGCGGCGCGGCGCTCTGCCCGTCGGGGTTGAGCGGCAGCGCGTGTTGCAAAGCCAAAAGCGCGAACACGAACACGAACATCAGCGTGTTGAACGCCATCAGCGCGATCGCATACTGTTTCCAGTCCTGTGCCGGGCTGCCCCCGACCACGCGGGTGAACAGGCCGTCCGCCCGCGCGAAGCGGCCGGAAAACAGCGCGCTCATATATTTGCCGAGCGGCCACGACAGCGCCGCCGCGCCGCCGACGATCAGAATGATGGTGAGGATTGCTGTAAGCATGGTCTATCCTTTTCGCGGGAGCTCAGGCGAGGCCGAGGCCGCTGACGGCGAGGTCGATGAGCTTGATGCCGACGAAGGGCGCGACGACGCCGCCCGCGCCGTAGATGGCGAGGTTGCGCAGCAACTGGCTGGCAGCCGGTATCGGACGGTATTTCACGCCCTTCAGCGCCAGCGGCACCAGCAGCGGAATGATCACCGCGTTGAAGATGATCGCCGAGAGGATCGCGCTCGACGGGCTGGAAAGGCCCATCACGTTGAGTGCGCCCAGCGCCGGGTAGAGCACCACGAAGATCGCCGGCAGGATGGCGAAATACTTCGCCACGTCGTTGGCGATCGAGAACGTGGTCAGCGCGCCGCGCGTCATCAGCAGCTGTTTGCCGATGCCGACCACCTCGATCAGCTTGGTCGGATCGCTGTCGAGATCGACCATGTTGCCCGCCTCGCGCGCGGCCTGCGTGCCGGTGTTCATCGCCATACCGACATCGGACTGGGCGAGCGCGGGGGCATCGTTGGTGCCGTCGCCGCACATGGCGACCAGCTTGCCTTCCGCCTGCTCCTTGCGGATGTACTCCAGCTTGTCCTCGGGCGTCGCTTCGGCGAGGAAATCGTCCACCCCGGCCTCGGCCGCGATGGCGGCGGCGGTCAGCGGATTGTCGCCAGTGATCATCACCGTGCGGATGCCCATCCGGCGCAGTTCCACGAAGCGTTCGCGGATGCCCGTCTTGATCACGTCCTTCAGATGGATCGCGCCGAGCAGTCGCTCGTTCTCGACCACCGCCAGCGGCGTGCCGCCCGCCTGCGCGATGCGGTCGGTGATCTTGCGCAGTGCCAGCACGGTATCTTCGGGAAAGTCGCGCAGCTTCACCACCGCGTCGACCGCGCCCTTGCGGATCGTACGGCCGGGCAGATCGATCCCGCTGACGCGAGTCTGCGCGGTGAAGGCGACCGGCTCGCCGCCCTCGGGTGTTTCTCCCTCGCCAGCCAGCGCGACGATCGAGCGGCCCTCCGGCGTCGTGTCGGCAAGGCTGGAAAGGCGCGCGGCAGCCACCAGATCGGCCTCGGCCACGCCGGGCAGCGGCACGAATTCGCTCGCCTGCCGGTCGCCGATGGTGATGGTGCCGGTCTTGTCGAGCAGCAGCGTGCCGATATCGCCCGCCGCCTCCACCGCACGGCCTGATTTGGCGAGCACGTTGAAGCGGATCAGCCGGTCCATCCCGGCGATGCCGATGGCCGAAAGCAGCCCGGAAATGGTGGTCGGGATCAGCGCCACGAACAGCGCGATCAGCACGGGTACGGCGATCGATCCGCCCGCGAATTCGGCGAACGCGGGCAACGTACCCACGGCGACGAGGAAGATCAGCGTCAGGCCCGTCAGCAGGATCGTCAGCGCGATCTCGTTGGGCGTCTTCTGCCGGCTCGCACCTTCGACCAGCGCGATCATGCGGTCGAGGAAGCCGCTGCCCGGCTCGGCCGTCACCTTCACGCGGATTTCGTCGGAGATCACCGTGGTGCCCGCCGTCACGGCGGAGCGGTCGCCGCCCGCCTCGCGGATCACCGGCGCGCTCTCGCCGGTGATCGCCGCCTCGTTGACCGAAGCGACGCCCGCAACGACTTCGCCGTCCGCCGGAATCTGGCGGCCTTCGGTGACCAGCACGACGTCGCCGAAGCGCAGCTGCGTGGCCGGAACCTCCTCGGTTCCGCCCCCCTTGCCAACGCGCAGCGCGACGAGCTGATCCTTCGTGGCGCGCAGCGACTGCGCCTGCGCCTTGCCGCGCCCTTCGGCCAGCGCTTCGGCGAAATTGCCGAACAGCACCGTCAGCCACAGCCAGAACACCAGCTGCGCCTCGAACAGCACGTCGCCCGAGCCGCCCACGATATTGCGCAAAAGGATGATCGTCGCCGCGGAGGCGACGATCGCGGTGGTGAACATCACCGGGTTGCGGATCAACGTGCGCGGATCGAGCTTCGCAAACGCATCGCGGATCGCAGGCCCGACGAGCTGCCGGTCGAACATGGAGGCGCTCTGCATCAGAAGCGCTCCGGTCGGATCAGCACGGCGGTGAGATAGATCAGCAGCCCGAGCGCGACGAGCCCGGACAGCGCGAGATCGAAAGTCATGCGAATTGCTCCTTCATTCGGAGCCGGCCTTGCGCTTTTCCCGCATGAAAATTCGCCGGGGATCGCGGGATACGGCATTAAATCTGCGTGAAAACGGCCATTTGCTTGCCGCGCTTCACGCGGATTTCATGCAAGTGCGCCCCGATCCGCATGGCGTTTTAACGAGCCGCCGAGCCACAGCGCCGCCACCCGGCCGCGACGATCGCAGCCTCGTGACAAGGACCATTCTTCATGCGCACCCTCTGCCTCGCCACCGCCGTCGCGGTCATGCTCGCCACGCCTGCCTTCGCGCAGGATGTGCCGGACGCGTCAGGCGATCGGTCTGTCACCGTTTCGGGCGGCGCGGAGATCGTTTCGCAATATCGTTTCCGCGGCATCGGCCTGTCGGACGAGAAGCCGGCGCTGCAGGGCTGGGCCGAACTGGAACACGAAAGCGGCGCCTACGCCGGCGCCTGGGCCTCGAGTACCGACGGCTTCGGCGAACTGGGCGGCTCGAACCTCGAGCTCGACCTCTCTGCCGGATACCGCACCGAGGTGGCCGACGGCATTACCATCGATGGCGGGCTGCTCTATTACGCCTACCCCGGATCGACCGGCGGCGAATTCGAGTTCTTCGAACCTTACGCCAAGGCGGGCTTCGCTGCAGGTCCTGCCGCGATCACACTGGGCCTCGCCTTCGCGCCCGCGCAGGATGCGATCGGCGGCGAGAGCAATGTTTACCTTTCCGCCGACGCGGGCGTGCCGCTGGGAGATACCCCTTTCGCGCTCGACGCGCACATCGGGCGTTCCGAAGGCGACACCACGCTCACCCCCGGCGGCGGCTACACCGACTGGTCCCTGGGCGCGAGCGTCAGCTGGGACGCGTTGACCGCACGCATCGCCTATGTCGGCAGCGATATTTCCGAGATCGACGCACTTGCCGCGGGTGCGACGCGCGATATCGTCGACGACGCCGTCGTGCTGTCGCTCGCAATCGGCTTCTAGTTTCGCCGCTTGGAAATTCGAATGGCAGCTGTCGGGATAGCATGAGAATTGATCCAACGTCCGAAATTGGGGCGCTTTGCGGTCGGACAGCTCACGACGGAAGCTATCCAGGCCTCGATTTGATCTCTCGCCAAAGGCCCGTATTGTAGGGATCTTCCTTACCCACTGTTCGCCGAACCTTGGGAA
>NZ_JAYSGI010000004.1:0-224192 GCF_041912895.1 Pelagerythrobacter sp.
TGATCTGTGGCAATTGAGTAACACCTCAAAGCCAGTGCTGGCACATGGGGCCTGCGTCCTTCCCGGTCGAGGCGAAAACAAATTGCCCAGTTCTGCTTAATTTTGTTTTTTTTGTGACGACTATCATAGAATAGTGATAAATATCTTAAATACTTGCTGCATTTTTACAAAACGCACTTACGGCGCGAAAACTACAAGTCGTGATCGACGGTTTCGGGAGTTCTTTACGAGCCCTCCCTTCTTCCTTTTCCGCATCCTAGCCAGCGCTCAAGCGATCACTGGCGAATGCCCGCGCGAAATGCAGGAGATTGAGCATGACGCTGGAGCAACTGCTCGACAATCACCGTCGGGCTCAGGCCAACACCGCGTAGTGGATGGATTGGGCGGGCGCGAAACCTATTACAATCTGGTAGCCTATCACGCGAAACGCATCAGGGCTACGCGTCTCGATTCGAAGACGTAACTACTCGGACGGTAAATGTCGCACGGTGTAAGTCATCCCTGATTGGCAAGTGGCTCAGCTTCTTGCTGAAGCAAGTCAAGACACCGGCGTAGCTGCGGTTCAATGCGCATGTGGCTCACCAATTTTTCGATGGGACCGCAACGCGAGGTATACGCGTTACATCACCAAACCTTCGGTCGGACCGTATTCGACCAGCGCTCTTGAGCGCTCTTTTCACAATAGACGTTACAGAAGGGCGGTAGATGCTTCTGCCGCGAACAACACATGCATCGACAAGATCAGCGGCATAGGTGCTGCTCCACACACTCTCTTCGTTTCGGCAGCCGCAACCCGGCTCTGCCGCCAGCATGCGAAGCACCTATGCTCCCTCTGTCACGAGCGGACTTCAGACGCTTCGCCGCAGAGATGGTCGATTGAAAAACATCATCATTCCCGCGGCCATGCAGCGGCATTCCCGCACCAGCAGGAGAACTCTCGTGGACCTCAATCTAGAATATGCCGCTCACCAGCGTGCCATCATGGGCGCGCAATCCGCCGCCAACGACGATTTCCGTGCGGAGAAGCTCGAACAGGCGTCGCAAATTGCCGGAAGGATCAGCGTATTTCAGCAGCGCCTCGGAGTTGGAGCCGCCTGCGCATGGAGCAAGGCGGAGTTCGCGAAGCCGATTGCGATGTCGGCCAAGATGCCGAAACCTATCCTCTAGGGGCAACCTCTGCCATATCCCGTGAGAACAACCGGCTTTTCGAGTGGCTTGTCCGCATCTAAACCGTCACTCTCACGTCGTCGTCTCAGGGCGCCTGTGAGCTTGAGCGCGTCGTGAAGATCCTCTTTGAGGAATTCGCCGACGCGGCCGCGATCGCCACCTCCGCGTGGAAGAAACCGGCGCGCATTTTGAAGGCCATCATTTACGGCTCCTATACGCGCGGTTGCTGGGTCGACGAGCCGCACACCGCCAAGGGTTAACCGCCTCAACCGCGAGCTTGCGATTACGAAGACGCTTCGGACGCCGGTCAATTTCATCGTCCACACGCTGGGCGACACCGACCTGCCCGAGCCGCAGCCCAAGACTCCCGCGCACGCGCTGGTGATGGCGCGGCCGGCCCTTTCGGACGGCGTCGACGGGAACAGGTCCCGTTCGCACCAGAAGGAGTACAATCACATGCCTGCCATCGGATATGTCGCCCGGAGCGAGAAGGGCACCTTCACGGGCCAGCTCAAGACCCTCAGCATTTGGCCCGAGATCACCCTCACCCCCAACGCCCGCAAGGCCAGCGATGTCCCGCCCGACTACCGCGTCTACTCCGGCGACATCGAGATCGATGCAGGATGGAACCGGCGGTCCGAGACCAACGAATATGTCTCGCTTAGCCTCGCCGCTCCCGAGTTCGGGCCGCGCAGGCTCTATGCGAATCTCACCCGCACCGCCGGTGACGAACGCGACGATCGGTTCGTCATTCTCTGTAATCAGGCGGATTGATCAAGGCGTCCCGCAGCGCTCCGGCACCGCGGGCACGGAGCCGATACGGAACAGTTAGATAAATACGTCGAAGGCGGATCCGATCGACCGACAAGTGCTAGGCGGCCTTAGTGGGATTCAATCGGGAATCAGGTTTTAGCCTCTTCGTCGCGCAACTGTTGTCGCCACATCGCCGCGTAGACCCCATCCGCATCTATCAGGTCGGCGTGCTGACCCCGCTCGGCAATCCGACCTGACGACAACACCAGGATCTCGTCGGCGTCAACTATCGTTGAGAGGCGATGCGCTACGACAAGTGTGGTGCGCGCTTCCGAAAGCCGCTCGAGACTATCTTGAATATCGCGTTCGGTTTGCGTGTCGAGGGCACTGGTGGCTTCGTCGAAGATGAGAATCGGAGGCGCCTTGGCGACGACCCGAGCAATCGCCACGCGTTGCTTTTCGCCGCCTGAAAGCTTCAGGCCGCGTTCGCCAACAATGCTGGAATACCCGTCAGGAAGCCTAATTATCGCGTCGTGAACCTGCGCGGCTCGCGCGGCCGCTTCTACGTCGGCCGGCGCGAGGTTGCCCGCTCCGTAGGTGATATTGAAGGCCGCGGTTTCGTTGAACAGAACCGTGTCCTGCGGGACCACCCCTATCGCACGGTGCAAACTTCCTTGCGAAACCTCCCGCACATCTTGGTCATCGATGAGAATCCGGCCCCGACCAACATCGTAGAAGCGGAACAGCAGCCGTGCGATCGTCGATTTTCCGCTTCCGCTCGGGCCTACGATCGCCACCCGGCGACCGGGGGGGATTTCGAACGAAACGTCATCGAGAACCGGGTGTCTCGCGTCGTATGCGAACGAGACGTTCTCAAATTTTACGCGTCCACCCACGACGCTCAGTTCCGGCGCATCGGGCGCATCGCGAATGTCGGAAGGAACCGCGAGCAGATCCAGCATCGCCTCTGCATCCGTGTATGCTTGGCGAACGCCGCCGTAGACGTTCGCCAGGGCTTCAAGGGGCGCGTAGAGCTGCAGCAGGAACGCGTTGATCAGAACGAAATCCCCTACGCTCAGTCGACCTTCCGCCACATCGCGCGCCGCCGTGATGAGAACGAAAACCGCGCCCGCTGCGAGCACAGAGGCTTGAAGAATTCCGATCGTCACTTCGAGTATTTTGTGACGGATCGCAGATCGCTCGTACTTCCGGCGCGCCGTCTCGTAGCGATGAGCCTCGACCTCCTCAGCAGCAAAGTACTTTACCGTCTCGTAGTTGATCAGGCTGTCCATCATCGCGATGCTCGACTTCACATCGAGCGAATTGGTCTCGCGCCGCAATCGCACTTGATGGCGCGCACCAACGACCATCAGCGCAAGATACGAGAAGAAAGTGGCGAGCAACGCCAGTGCATAATCAACACTGTATCCGCTCGTCAGAATAACCATGACGGCGACAAGTTCGATGACGGTCGGAATTAATGTGAACAGGACGAGCTCGGCCAGATATTCGATAGAGACAGTGCCGCGCCCCACGACTTGCGCAATTCCTCCGCTCTTGCGGTCGAGATGAAAACGCAACGAAAGTGAATGGAGGTGACGAAAGACCTCCATCGCGGTCAGGCGGATCGCGCGTTGGGCCACACGTATAAAGGCAAGCTGCCGCAATTCGCCGACCGATTGCGTGACCAGTCGCGCCGCACCGAACGCAATCACAAGCAAGACTGGCACCGCAACCGGAGCCGGCGCCGACAATGTGTCGACTATGCTCTTGTAAAAGAACGGCGCGGCGAGCAGGACAACCTTTCCCGCCGCAACAAGCAGAAGCGAAGCAATGACCTGTAGGCGGATGCCGGGTGCCCCGCGCGGCCACAACATTTGGCCGTATCGTGACAGGATCTGGGGCGGGGAGGGCCGTAGAGGCGCGCGAAATTGGTCCGGCAAGCTCAGCTACCCGTTTTTGTATGTCGACTGTCGCGCGCTATGAACCGGCCGGTCGAGACGGGAGATTTCTGATGAGCCTTGTGCAAGCAATTACCGAGATCGAGGAGCACCGCAGAAGCCGGGTCGTCGTTGTCGCAGCGTCGAATCTCGATCTCGATCTGCTGCCGATGCTCTACGACGTTTTGGACGCGCGGGACGCTCGATCCCGGCTCGACATACTGCTTTACGTCAAGGGAGGGGCAGTGGATGCAGCGCGCCGGATAGGCATGCTGCTCGCAGACATGACCGAACATCTCGGCGCGATCGTACCCGATCGGTGCCAATCTTCGGGGACGATCGTAACCTTGGCCGCCGACGAGATCGTCGCTGGCCCTTGTGCGGTGTTTTCGCCTGTCGATCCGGCGCTGCAGGGGCCGGTTGGAGAGCTGACCGATGGACCGAGCTCGATCTCGACCGAAGATATACGGCGATTTACGGAAATGTGTCGGGAATGGTTCGGAAGGGACGACGAAAACGCTGGCGGCGACGCGATCGCGGCATTCACGAATGCGATATTTCCGCCGACCCTGACTGCTTTCTACCGAGCGGATCGTGAAGTCGAACAGATCTGCCGCGATCTCATCGGCCGACGCCGGCAATCTCTGGAGATGGCGACCGTCGACCGCATCATCGAGCGCCTCATGCACGGCTATCAATCGCACAGCTTCCCCTTGTCCGGTGTCGATTTGGCGGAACTTGGCCTGCCTGTGCTGCGCGACCACAGCACCGAAAGCAAAGCGTGGCGAATCGCAAACATGCTGCGCAAGACGATCGGTGGCGGGTTGCGCGAGGGCGTGGAGGACGACTGGTTCGATGCCTGCATTGCTACGCGCGAAACGTGTCAATTGCGCCGGACCGGGGCGAACAGGATGATGCCGCACTGGGAAGAAGGATCTATCGACGACTGAGGCCATTACAGCGGTTCACCCAGTTGAGCGACTAAGCTCCGCCAGTCTGCGTCCCCGATGAAACCGGTGGCCTGCACGATCATGTCGGCGGAGAGAAAAATATAGGCGGGTGAGGCGCGGCGGGGATTGAGCATGCCATAGGCAATGCGGTTCACATCGAGAAAATAACTTTCGAACGAAGCATCCTGACCCAGATCGGCCGCCTTCAACTGGTCGGCAGTAACGACCCACAATCGCAGACCTCGTTCCGCCGTCCGATTGGCGGCTGACGCCGCCTCGGGGGCAGCGATCAGACACTTGGGGCATCCCTTCGAAAGAAATATCAGCGCGAATGCGGTTGATCCCGCGTGGATGTCTATATTTGCCCCAGTTCGATCGGTCCCCGTAAAATTCTCCATTTGCACGCCGACTGGAAACAGCAAGTCTCCCGGCGTCGTCGAGACACGAGATCGTTGCAAAAAATAGGCTAGCAGTCCCAGATTAAGCGTCGTCGCGATCGAGACAAACGCTAGAATCGCCTGTGTATCGGTCAATGTGGCACCGCTTCGGATTGGCGCCCGGCTATCCGCGAAATCAGCAAGTGAGCGATCAATGCATAGAACCCGGCAGCCGCACTTGCGATCCACACTGCCGGATTGTCCGGAGGAACATAGGCTGCCCAGACGACCGCGCCTGTCGCCGCGATCATAGCTGGCCCGATCAGGCTTGCGACTGTGATCGCGCCATCGTTCGCTCCGAAGCAGCGGCAGGCCACAGCGTCGCCGCGCACTAGCACCATGAAAACCACTATCGCGAAGGTGATTGCACTGCACATCGCCAGCATCGCTCCCAGGCCGAGCCACCCGCTCGAGCCGGTGGCGAGACCCGCGCCTGTCCCAACCACAACGACCGCTTCGACACCCACGATGAACGCAGCGGTCGATCGTGCGGGCATGAACGGCGTCACTTCGGCGATCGCCGATGCAAAACCTTCAAAGTTCCGGAGTTTTGCTGCACTGGCCAAGCCGAAGCACGCTATGAGATATATGGCCGCGGCCGCCGTCAGGAAGGCCATGGCTGCCTTCCCTCGATCAGAACGTTTGCCACGCATTCGGTGATGCGCAGCGCCGGCGCGAGTTCCTCGACGAACACGAATTGTCCCACCGGATTGTTTTCGAGAAAGACATACTCTCCGTCAGGACGGGCGATAAGGTCGATCGCGCCGTAGGTGAGCCCATAACTGGTAACGAAATTCCGACAGTTGTCGGAGACCGATTTTGGCAGCTCGATCGGGTCGTAAGCTACCTCGGCGTCGAAGTGACGGAAATCGACACGAGTGCGGTCATTCGACTGCGAATCGATGCGGGCGGCGAAGACATGTCCGGCCACTACGGTTACGCGGACCTCGTAGGATTTGGGAATGTAATGCTGAAAGAGGCCCGGCAAGATCTCAATACTCTCGAGATCGAGATCGTTGGGCTCGACCATCGTGGTGTGCAGCCCGCCGGCGACCCGATCGCCCTCGGCCACATTTTCGGCAGCAAGGGTAGGGGTCGAGAGAGTCTTGTAAATCGCTCCGGAGTTCGCGTTCGCTATGAATGTGCGGGCTGCGCCAGGCTCGTTTGCGACGATGCTCGGCGGGACGATAAAGCCCATGCGGCGCGCGCGGACAAGCTGCTCGCATTTCCACCCTGCCGCTCGCAACGCCGTGGGATGGCTCATGAAGAAGCAATCGAGACTGTTGAGCCAGCCGAGCAGTAGGTGATTGGCTTCCCCATCGGCGAACGCCTTTTCTTGCGCCGATAGTTCTGCGGCGAACGTGAACTCCGCCGGCTTGCGCATCCATACCGACCGGATTTGCTCGACATCGATTGCCGCACCGGTGCACTGACAAACAATGTGCCCGCGCCAACCAGCTTCTCCCAGTGCCACGGCCAGGCGGTAATCGCGAGGAAACCGATCGAGGTCGATACGAAAGCAGGGTTCCTCACGCGTGGCAATCACAGCACCGACGCGATCGGCGTGAACGTCGCTGCTGTGCGTGACGATGAGAATCGTCGGTTTATTCAACTTTAGCTCGCCCGCCGATCAATAGGCACGATGATCGAAATGACGGCAATCAACAGAGAAACCCGGAGTCAGGGTCGAAAGGAGTTCCTGTGCGATAATCGCCTAGCGGCATGCCGGTGCACCCAGCCACGGCGGCTCCGTGCCGTGCATGCCAGCGATTCTCTCTGGCCGGCTGGCGTGCGGTTTCGCGCTTGGCGAGGCGAAAGGCAAAAGTGCTTGTAGTCATAGCGAAATGTCCTCAAATCGGATGGGTAGCCCCGGGATCGAAATCCCGGGACCCTAAGAACGTCAGCAATAAATGCCGGTATCGCCTTCGCGATAGTTCATGCGAATAACTTCGCTGCAACCGGCAATGGCTGGACCCTTGCGGGCCGCCCACTTGGTGTCGTCTGTCTTGCTGCGATCGGCCAGCCGAAAGGCGAAGGTTGTTTTCTCGCTCTTCATTGCATCTTCTCCAATATGACGCGGCGATATCGCACTGCCGCTTTATTAGCACCATTGAGACTCGGTGCTTTGGCAGCGTATACGGAAGATCAAATTCGCGCAAACTCTGAAAAAATAATGCAAATTTTTCCCGCAAGTAAGGTTTCCGCGGCTTACGCGATGGCGGCGTAGCTCCATCATGCTTAAGCTTTATTCGATGCCCACGCTGACAGCAGCGGACGACGTGAATTTCTATGGGGCACCATTTGTTTCCTTCATTCAGGCACGCCCGCCGACGTCGCTACTCGCCGCCGGCAATGTCAGCCTGACCGACAGCGCGCCCATTTCGCTCCGATCGAGCCCAAGCTCGCTCCTACGGCAGGCCCGCAGCTACTGGGTGAGCCTCGACGCCCGGGTCTGATGGTCCAGTGCGTCCGGGGCGTCGAGGTGCTCTGGACGGACGGCAGTGTTATTCAACGAGCAGGTGGCATGTTTGCGCGTCGATCCAGGCGATACCTTTCGTCTGCTCGGCAAGCTGCCGATCCTCGACCGCGTTCCGGTCTGCCAGCCGCACGCGCAAGCGGCCGTGCAGGCGGATGATCTCGACGATGTTATCCGCTCCGCCGAGGGCGCGGGACAGGGGCGCGGCCAGCGGTTGCGGAACGCCTGCAGGTGCGACGGGCGCGGCAGGGCGATCGGTGCGGTCGGCATCGGCCGGGCCATCGGCACCCATCGCGGTGCGGATTTCCTCCGCCACGAGATCGGCGATGGGGCCGAGAACGATCTGGGCCGCCTTGTCGGACGGGCGGATGATCCCGCGCGAGCCGAGCGCCGACAGTGCGGCCTCGTCGATCGCCTGCTGGTCGTTCACGATCAGCCGCAAGCGGGTGGTGCAGGCATCGACGCTGACGAGGTTTCCGGTGCCACCAAGTGCGGCGAGGAAGGCTGGGCCGCGCTCGCCAGCCGCCGCGGCCTGTCCGCCGGTATCAGCCTGCGCGCCGGGGGCGATTTTCTCGCGTCCCGGCGTCGGCAGGTCGAACCAGCGGATAAACAAGCGGAACAGCGCGTAATAGAGCAGCGCATAACCCGCGCCGACCGGCAGCAGCAGCCATGGCTTGGTCGCGAGGTTGAAGTTCAGAACGTAGTCGAACAGCCCCGCGGAAAAGCCGAAGCCGAGCTTCACGCCCAGCGCGTCCATCAGCGCCATGGACAGGCCGGTGAGCACCGCGTGGATCGCATAGAGCAGCGGCGCAACGAACATGAAGGTGAACTCGATCGGTTCGGTGACGCCGGTGAGAAAGCTGGTAAAGGCGAGGCTGCCCAGCATCCCGCCAACCGCCTTCCGCCGCTCAGGCCGCGCTTCGTGATACATCGCGAGGCAGGCGGCCGGCAGGCCGAACATCATGACCGGGAAGAACCCGGTCATGAAAGCGCCCGCCGCCGGGTCGCCCGCGAAGAACCGCCGCAGATCGCCCGTGGCGCCGGCGAAATCGCCGACCACGAACCATGCCACATTGTTGATGATGTGATGCAGGCCGGTGACGATCAGCAGCCGGTTGAAGGCGCCGTACACGAACAGGCCCGCCTGCCCGGAATCGACCACGGCGCGGCTTGCGCTGTCCATCGCCCCGCTGATGTGCGCGTAGCCATAGCCCATGATTGCCGCCAGCAGCAGCCCCGCCACACCGCTGGCGATCGGCACGAAGCGCCGCCCGCCGAAGAAGGCGAGATATTCGGGCAGGGCGATCGTGGCGAACCGGTTGTAGAAATTACCCCCGATCAGGCCGGAGAGGATGCCGATCGGCACCTCCAGCCGCGCGATCTGGGCCAGCGCCCAGTCGTTCGCGGCGAGCGCGGCGGCCGCCTCGGGCCAGCCCGCGCCCAGATCCGGCGGCGCGACGAGGAAAGTCTGCGCGCCGGTCGTCGCGACGAGATAGCAGGTGACGCCCGCCAGCGCCGCCGCGCCGTTGCCGTCGCGCGCGTATCCCACCGCGACGCCGATCGCGAACAGGATGCCGAGGTTATCGAAGATCGCCGCGCCCGCCGCGCTGATGAAGGCGATGTCGAGCAGGTCCGGCTGGCCGATGCGTAGCAACAGGCCCGCGATCGGCAGCACCGCGATGGGCAGCATCAGCGCCCGGCCGAGCGGCTGGAGTTTCTCGATCAGTCTCTTCACGACACGGTCTCCCTCGCTCCGGCCTGTGCGAACGCCTGCGCCAGCGCGCGGGTCTCCCGGGCCGATGCGCAGCGCAGCGCCTGCCCGGCGTGCTCTCGCGCGCTTTCCAGTTCCAGGTCGCGCACGATCTGCTTGGCCTCCGCCACGAAGCCCGGCACGCACGAAAGCTCCGTCACGCCAAGCCCGACGAGTATGGGTATCGCAGCCGGATCGGAGGCGAGGCCGCCGCAGACGCCGACCCATCGGCCGTGCGCGGCGGCGCGGCGGCAAGTCTCGGCGATCATCCGCAGCACCGCGGGGTGCATGGCGTCGACGCCATCGGCGGTGGCCGGATTGCCGCGGTCCATCGCCAGCACGTATTGCGTGAGATCGTTGGTGCCGATCGAGAGGAAATCGGCCTCGGCCGCCAGCAGATCGGCCGTGATCGCCGCCGCCGGGGTTTCGACCATCACCCCCAGTTCGACCGGCTCGGTGCGTCCGAGGTCACGGCACAGGCGATCGACGATCGCGCGCACGCGGCGCAATTCGTCGAGGCTGGCGACCATCGGCAGCATGATCCGGCATTGCCCGGCGGGTTCGACCCGCAGGATCGCGCGGATCTGCGTCTCGAGCAATTCGGGCCGGGCGAGCCCGACGCGGATACCCCGCAGGCCCAGCGCGGGGTTTTCCTCCGGCGCCATCGGAATGTAATCCGCAGGCTTGTCGCCGCCGATATCGAGCAGGCGGATAATGATCGGCTTTCCGGGCAACGCGTGCGCGATTGCCCGATAGCTCGCCAGCTGCTCGTCCTCGCTAGGCGCGGCGTCGCGGCCGAGGAACAGGAACTCGCTGCGCACGAGCCCGCTGCCTTCCGCGCCGTGCCGGGCGGCGAGGGCGGCATCGCCGGTGCTCGCGACGTTCGCATAGACGGCGATCCGCGTGCCGTCGGCGGTGCGGCCCTCCCGGTCGGCTGCGGCGTGGGCCGACGCGCGGCGGGCTTCTTCTTCCCGCGCGCGCCCATCGAAGGCGGCGCGTTCATCGGCATCAGGATCGATGGTGACGCAACCGAATCGCGCGTCGAACAACAGCGGCGTGCCGTCGCCGATATCGTGCAGCCGGTCGCCCAGCGCCACGATCGCGGGAATGCCGAGCCCGGCGCACAGGATCGCGACATGCGATGTTGGCCCGCCGCCCGCCAACGCGATCCCGGCGGGCCGCGCATCGGCGAGCGCGACGACATGCGAAGGCAGCAGTTCGTCCGCGACGACGATCGAGCCTGTGGGAATGCCGCCCACCGCAGCCGATTCGCCGGACAGCGCGGCGAGCACCTGCCGCTCCAGATCGAGGAAATCGTCGGCTCGCTGCGCGGTGCGGACATTGCCCGACCGGCGCAATTGCTCGGTCTGCCGCCGTGTGGCTTCGTGCCA
Source organism: Pelagerythrobacter sp. (assembly GCF_041912895.1). Classification (NCBI taxonomy): domain Bacteria; kingdom Pseudomonadati; phylum Pseudomonadota; class Alphaproteobacteria; order Sphingomonadales; family Erythrobacteraceae; genus Pelagerythrobacter; species Pelagerythrobacter sp. Next base: position 10,865 of record NZ_JAYSGI010000004.1, read on the forward strand.
GGCGATCCCGGCGCTTTTGCCATCGCCGATCGCGGCCTCGGCGTCCTCGATCAGCGCCGGGTCGTCGAGCAGCGCCAGATGCGCATCCATGATCGCCGCCACGTCGTCAGCGGCGGAACCTGTGCGGGCCGCAAGGCGATCGCGGACCTGTGCGCGGGCGGCGGAGAGGGCGGCGCGCTCATGCCGAGGCCCGGCGCTCGCCGCGCTCGGCTCGATCGCCGCCAATGCCAGGCGAACCGCCGGGCCTGTCGCAAGCCCGGGTGAGGCGACGATGCCGCCGATCTGGTTGGGGGCGAGTGTCGCCGCATCGGCCGCCGGCGCGGGCGCGGATGCGGCGTGCTGGCCTTCGCCCATGTCGCTTTCAAGCAGCGCCACCATCGCGGCAAGCGCAGCCTTGGCATCCGGTCCGCTGGCATGGACGGTCACGGTGTTCCCGAACCCGGTGCCGAGCCCGAGCAGCGCCGCCGTGCTGCGCGCATCGGCCCGCCGTTCACCGAGTGCGAGCCGGATATCGGATTCGAAATCGCGCGCGCACTTGGCGATCCGCGCTGCCGGCCGGGCGTGGATACCGTGCGGCAGCCGCAACGTGACGTCCTGCCGGATTTCCGGCCCGTCGATGGCCGCTCGTGGGCTGCCGGAAACGAGCGGCTCGACCGTCATCAGTGCCTCGCAAGCGAACAGCGAGGTGTCGACTGAACGCCGGGAGATCGCGAAGCTTTCGGCGTTGGTGACGAGCACCGGCGTAATCAGGCTGGGCGCCGCGAGAGCCACGGCATCGAGATCGAAGCGGAGCAATTCCTCGCCGCGTGACACAACGGCACCTACGGACACCGAAGGGGTGAAGCCATGCCCCTTCAGCGCCACCGTGTCGATGCCGACATGAATGAGCAGTTCCACCCCTTCGGCGCTGCGGAGAGTGATCGCGTGCGAGGAATCGTGGAGCGCGATCACGGTGCCGTCGAACGGGGCCACGATCGTGCCTTCCAGCGGGTGGATCGCCACACCGTCGCCCATCATCCGGTCGGCGAAAACGGGGTCCGGCACGCTTTCCAGTGGAACGACCCAGCCCTTTACCGGCGCGGTCACGATCAGGCTCATCGGCGGCGTTCCCCTCTTTTCTCCGTCAGGCTGCCAGGCTGGCGGCGGTATCGACCTCGATCCCGCCGATCCAGGTGCCGCGCGGCTGCAGGTCGGCGTCGAGCCATACCCAGTCGGCGCGTTGCCCGGCGGCGATGCTGCCATGCGTGGCCTCGAGGCCGAGGAAGTTCGCCGGCGTGGCACTGGCCATCGCGGCGACGGCGGGCAGCGGCATTCCGGTGATTGCGGCGGTGTTGCGCACCGCCGATGCCATATCGAGATGCGATCCGGCCAGCGTGCCGTCCTCGAACCGGCAGATGCCGTCGCGGACTTCGATCCGCTTGCCCTGCAGGGTGAATTCGCCGTCGCGCGTTCCCACGCTCGGCATCGCATCGGTCACCAGCATGATCCGATCCGCACCCTTCGCCCTGATCGCGAGGCGGACGACCGCCGGATGCAGGTGGACGTCGTCGACGATCAAGCCGCAATAGCAGTCCGAATCGAACGCCGCGCCGACCATGCCCGGCTTCCGGTGATGGAGCGGGGACATGGCGTTGAACAGGTGAGTGAAGCCGCGCAGGCCCGCCGCGATCGTCGCCTGCGCCACGTCGTATGCGGCATTGCTGTGCCCGGCGGCGACGATCACGCTGCGTTCGGTCAATGCCGCCACGTCTTCCGGCCGGCACAGTTCGGGGGCGAGCGTGAGCATGACCTTGCCCAGGCGCGGGCGCGACAGGAGCGCGAGCATGTCCGCATCCAGCGCGCGGATGCGCTGCGCCTCGTGGATGCCGCGCTTGGCCTCGCTGATGAACGGCCCTTCGACATGGATGCCCACCACGCCCGGAACGCCGCGCTCTATCGCCGCGTCGACGGCATCGAGCGCGTCGGCGATCCGGGCCGGGGTATCGCTGATCAGCGTGGGCAGGAACGATGTCGTCCCGAAGCGGGCGTGGGCCGCGCCGATGGCGGCGATCGAATCCACGTCGACGTGATCGTTGAACAGCACGCCGCCGCCGCCGTTGACCTGCGTGTCGATGAAGCCGGGCAGCAGCCATCCGCCTTTCAGGTCGACGATCCGGTCCGGCACGGTGCGCGAAGGGGGGGCAACTGCACCCACCATGCCACCCGACACGTCCATATCGACAGCATCCGCCATCGCAGCGGCGAGGGCGATCCGCCCCCCTTGAAAGCGAACGATCATACGGTCCTGGTAACCTTGTTGAGGTGCGGCGGCGAATCGGGATCGCACCCGCGCGCGAGCCCGAGCGTGTTCGCCATCCGGTAGAACGCTTGCACCATGAGGATCGGTTCGAGCGCCGGATGCGCCGCGATCGCGGGAAGATCGGCATGGTCTGCGTCAGGGTCGGCCAGCAGCACGTTTGCGCCGCGATCGCGAAACTCCTCCGCCACTTCACGCACGCTGCGCGCGGCCGGGTCGCTGCCGCCGAAAGCGAGGACGTGGAAGGCATCGCCCACGATCGCCATCGGGCCGTGGCGCACTTCGGCGGCGCTGAAGCATTCCGCATGGAGCGCGCAGGTTTCCTTGAATTTCAGCGCGGCTTCCTGCGCGATGCCGAGGCCGTAGCCGCGGCCGAGCACGAACAGGCTGCGCGCTCCGGCAAGTGCCGGCACGGCCGCCGACCAGTCGAGCGCGAACGCCCGGTCGAGATGGTCCGGCAGGTCCCCGAGGGCAGCCTCGAGCGCATCGTCGCGCGACCATGCGGCGACCAGCGCCGCGATCGCGGCGAGCGAGGCGATGTAGGACTTGGTCGCCGCCACCGAACGCTCCGCACCGGCGCTCAGCGCGACGACGGCATCGGCCATCTCGCCCAGCGGCGAGCTTTCGGCATTCACCAGCGCGACCACGAAGGCGCCCGCGTCGCGCTGCTGCTGCACCGCCGCGAGCAGGTCCGGGCTCCTGCCCGACTGCGATATCGCGAGGCACAGGCGATCGCCCGGAGCAGCCGCGGCGCGGTAGATCGAAGCGATGGACAGCGCGGCCGAGGCTGTCGGGATGCCAAGCCCCGTCTCAATCAGGTACTTGGCGTAAGTCGCCGCATGGTCCGACGATCCGCGGCCGCACGTCACCACTGCGGCCGGCGGGTGTCGCCGAAGCCTGTCGGCGATGGCGCGGAAGGTGCCGGCGTTCGCCGCTAGCATGCGGCGCACCGCCGCTGCCGCCTCGCCGGCTTCGCCCGCCATCAGCGTGGCTTCGCGCGCGGCGGCTGATGTCGGCATTCGCGATGACCCCCGTTTCTCGATCCGTCCAGTATTGGTTCTATATAGGTTATATCAAAGGAGCAAGACGTATCATCCCCTGCGATCAAATCTTTATGATCCATCCCTTCCGGCGCAGCCATTCCATCGCGGCCCAGATCAGCGCCATGTAGATCGCGACGGGTATCAGCGATGCGATCGGGTTGCCGAGCGCGGGGCGCAATGCGGTGAACGGCACCAGCAGCGCATCCCAGCCGACCATGCCGGCCGTTACCTGATGCAAGGTGTAGGCCGCGATCGCATTGGCCCCGAAGGCCAGCATGGCGGTTGCCAGCCAGCCGGGCCGGCGCCCTTCGCGATCGAGCGCGTGATGGAGCACCGCCAGCGCGGCGATCGTCACCCCGCTGGTCACCAGCACGAACGAGCTGGACCAGATGTCCTTCACCACCGGGAAGATCAGCCCCCAGGCGATGCCGGCAACCGTAAGCGCCGCGCCGATCATCGCCAGCGCGCGCGTCCGGCGGCCTTCGCCGCGGATCATCAATTCGCCCACGGCGACGCCGATCAGGCCCTGCGCGATGGCGGGCAGCGTGCTGAGGATGCCCTCGGGATCGTAGCCTTCCGGCCCCGGGACATAACGATGCGGCCCGAGGATGGCGCGGTCGACCGAAGCGATGAAGTTCTGCCCTCGCACCCAGATATCGGTGGCCGTGCCGTCCAGCGAGGGCAGCAGCGCGAGCGGCCAGTACGCGAGCAGGATCGCTGCGGCCAGGGCCATGCGTACACGCGGCCCGCACGCCAGGAACAGCAGGGCGCAGACGCCATAGACGAGGCCGATTCGCTGGAGCACGCCCATCAGCCGCCAGTCGCCGGCTTCGAAGCTGGCCAGCCAGTAGAGGTTGCTCAACAGGAAGCCGAGGATCAGCAGGCGTGCGGTGCGCCCGAGTATCCGGCGGGTCGCCGGCCACCCCGGCTCGGCCGTGCGCAGCGAATAGGGAATCGCGATCCCGACCATCGTGAGAAAGCCCGGAAAGACGAGGTCCGCCAGCGTCAGCCCATCCCAGCTCACATGGAGCAGGATCGGCGCGACATCCGCCTGTGCGGCCCATGTCATCGCGGCTGCGGAATTGACCAGGATCATCCCGGCAACCGTCAATCCGCGCAATACGTCCAGCGATATCAACCGCACGGGCAGCCCCTCCCTCGTTCCGTTTCCCTGCTCGATCATCGCCATTCCGGGCGTAACAAATTTGCCATGGACAGCTTCGAGAATTTGTAGTTTATTGGTAATAGTCCAATGATGCAATTGGTCATATAAAGTCACAAGCGAGGGATCCGGCAGACGGACGGGGGAATGAAATGATCGACCGCACTGGCAGCACTTTCGAAATCCGCCACGCTCTTCTGGGAGGTATTTCCGCCGTCGCCCTGACGTGTGCGCTCGCTCCGGCGGCATACGCGCAGGATAGCGAGGAGCCGGAGAGCCAGGACGAGGGATCGTCCAGCGAGATCGTCGTCACCGGCGTCCGGCTGAACCTCGAGACCGCGCAGGCGCGCAAGCGCAACGCGGATACCGTCGTCGATTCGATCACCGCGGAAGATATCGGTTCCTTTCCCGACAAGTCGGTGGCCGAGGCGCTGCAGCGCGTGCCGGGCGTCACCGTGGTCCGCTTCGCCGGCACGGACGACACCTCGCACTTCTCCGCCGAACCCTCGGGCGTCATCATTCGCGGGCTCAATCAGGTCCGCTCCGAATTCAACGGGCGCGATACCTTCAGCGCCAATTCCTCGCGCGGGTTGAGCTGGCAGGACGTCTCGCCCGAGCTGCTGTCGGGCGTCGATACCTACAAGAACCAGACGGCCGACCTGATCGAGGGCGGGATCGCGGGCACGGTGAACCTGCGCACCCGCGTTCCGTTCGACAGCGACGGGCGGCTGATCTCGATTTCGATCAAGAACACCTACGGCGACATCGCGAAGCGCTCGACGCCCGAGATTTCCGGCATCATCTCCGATCGCTGGGAGACCGGGATCGGCGAATTCGGTCTGCTGCTGAACGGCGCCTATTCGCGCGCGATCACCGCCAGCCAGGGCGTGCAGTACGAGCGGATGGGCATTTTCCAGGACGTGTTCGCGCCGGGAACGCAATACATCCCGAGCGGCATCTTCATGCGCGACAACGAATACGACCGTAAACGCTACGGCATCGCGGGCGCCGCACAATGGCAGTCGAACGACGGCACGATGCAGCTGACCGCGCAGTACCTGCGCTCGCAATACGACAACAGCTGGCGCGAACATGCGATCTTCTCGAGCGCGTTCAGCGTCTACGGCCAGCCGAGCGACTATGTCGTCACCGATCCCACGCTGGTCAATCCGCTGGAGGGTACCGACCCGTTCCAGTTCGACGAGGACGGGAATTTCCTGTCCGGCTGGTGGTCCGCGCCCCGGCCCTATGTCGGCGAAGGCGACGACAATTTAGGGCTCGGCGTGAACGAGGATGGCGAGGCGTTCTTCAACCGCTGCTACGCGTGGGAAGGGTGCACCAATCCCCAGCGCGCGCCGCAGCTCGACACCGCCGCGAACGCGCTGAAGAACAAGCAGATCACGCAGGATTTCGGCCTGAACTTCCGCTGGGACGTGACCGACCGCCTGCGCGCGACGTTCGACGCGCAATACGTCGATGCCAGCGTGAACAACTACAACGCCTCGGTCACCGCGCGCACGTTCGCCAATACGTTCGTGGATCTCACCGGCGAATATCCGCGCCTCCAGATCGAGCCGACCGAAGCCGACAACATCAATCTTTCGTCGGGCGGCGTCATCAACCCGAACAACTATCACTACTACGCGATCACCGATCACACCGAGGACAGCGAAGGCGAGGAAGTCGCCTTCCGCGGCGATCTCGAATACGATGTCGACTCCGGCTGGCTCGATGCGATCAAGGTCGGCGCCCGCTATGCGGACCGCGACCAGACGATCCGCTGGGGCGCCTACAACTGGGCGAACATCTCGAACAACTGGACATATACCCAGGCGCCCTATTTCAACATCGACAGCCCGGCCTACGCGCCCGGCACCAACCGGCCGTTCAGCTTCGGCAACGACTTCTTCGCCGGCGACCAGATCAACCAGTATACGTTCCCGTTCTTCAACATGGACCTGTTGCAGAATCGCGAGACGCTGGGCGCCGCGCTGGGCCGGCCTTCGATCGGCGTGGGTGAATATTACCCCGTGTGTTCGGGCGAGGGCTATCGCGCCGGAGAGATCGTGGCGGACGAATTCGGCTGCTACCTGCCGGGCGAAATCCACGAGGTGAGCGAACGAACGGTCGCGACTTATGCGATGGCGCGGTTCGGCGGACCCGGGCTGGCGCTGGGCGACGTGGGAGTGTCGGGCAATGTCGGCGTCAGGCTCGTCTGGACGCGCGATCGCACCAACGGATCGATCACCTATCCGACCCCGTTCACCGAGAACCAGTTGAGCTGCGAACGCGGCACCGATCCGACGACCGGCCTGCCCACGGCCACGCCGGGCTGTGTCATCACGGCGGACGAGATCGCGTTCAACACCGGCGAGTTCGTGGCCGGAAACACCAGTATCGACCACTTCCACGCGCTGCCCAGCTTCAACATCAAGTTCGACCTGACCGACAAGCTGGTATCGCGCTTCGCCTATTCGCGCGCCATGTCGCGTCCCGATTTCGGGCTGTTGCGCAACTACGTGGTGGTCAACCGGCTGAGCCCCAATCTCAACGACCGGTCCGATCCGAACATCACCTTCGACGAAGATGGCAACGCGGTCGCCTACGACTGGCAATATACCGCACAGGCGGGCAACCCCGGTCTCAAGCCGATCACCGCCGATCAGTTCGACCTCACGATGGAATACTATTTCGCACCGGCCGGGTCGTTCACCGTGACGGGATTCTACAAGAAATTCCACGACTACATCCAGTCGGGCGCATTCACGCTGTCGACCACGAACAACGGGGTGACGGAGGATGTGCGCATCATCCGCCCGGTCAACGGTGACGGCGCCAACATCTACGGCGCGGAGGTCGCGTTCCAGACGTTCTTCGACTTCCTGCCGTCCCCGTTCGACGGTTTCGGGGTGCAGGCGAACTACACTTACGTCCACAACGACGGCATCCAGAGTGTCGGATTGACCAGCCAGACCGCCGGCGTGTCTGCGGGCGGCGGGCTCTCGCTCGACGATTCCACCGTGCAGGCCAACGCGCTCGAGGGTATCTCGAAGCACAGCTACAACCTCGTCGGGCTGTACGAAAAGGGGCGGGTCTCGGCGCGCGTCGCCTACAACTGGCGCTCCGAATTCCTCGTCACCGCCATCGATTCCGTGATCGGCTTCCCGATGTGGCAGGAGGATACCGGCTATCTCGATGCCTCGGTGCGCTTGCGTGTTTCCGAGGAGCTGGAATTCATCGTGGAAGGCACCAACCTGCTCAACACCGATACCGTCCTGTTGCAGCAGGTCGATGGCGACGGCACGCTGAAACCCGCATCGTGGTTCCGCAACGACCGCCGGTTCCAGCTCGGCGCGCGGCTGACGTTCTGATCGGCTCCGCAGGCTGGCGCGGGGGCTGCCGCGTGCTAGGTGCAGCATATGGCTGAACCGATCGAGCTCGTGATCGTGGGCGGCGGCACCGCCGGATGGATGTGTGCCGCCGCCTGCGCAGCGAAGCTCGACCGGCGGCACTACCGCGTGCGTCTGGTCGAATCGGAGGAAATCGGCACGGTCGGCGTCGGCGAAGCCACGCTGCCGCAGATGAAGGATTTCAACGACTTCCTCGGCCTCGACGAAGTCGCGTTCATGCAGGCGACCCAGGCCAGCTTCAAGCTGGGCATCGAATTCGTCGACTGGGGCAGCCGGGGCGAGCGATATATCCATCCCTTCGGCACCTTCGGACGGCCGATCGGCGAGGCGGATTTCTTCAGCTACTGGGTCCGCGCGCACCATGATGGCACCGCGGCGCCGCTGCCGGATTACTGCTTCCCGATCGCGGCGGCCTGGCGCAACCGCTTCATGCTGCCCGGTCGCCGGCCGGACGAAATCGGCAGCGCGTTTTCCTACGCCTATCACCTCGATGCCTTTCTCTACGCCCGCTCTCTGCGCCGCTGGGCCGAAGCGCGCGGGATCGAGCGGGTCGAGGGCCGGATCGTCGAGGTGGAGCAGGCGAGCGAAACGGGCGCGGTCGATGCAGTGAAGCTGGCATCGGGCGAGCGCGTCGCGGGGGACCTGTTCGTCGACTGCTCGGGCTTTCGTTCGCTCCTGCTCGGCCAGACGCTGGGCGTCGAACTGGAAGACTGGTCGCAGTGGTTGCTGTGCGACAGCGCGGTGGCAGTGCCGTCCGTCCGCTCGGACGACTTCACCCCCTACACCCGCGCGACGCGGCGGCCCGCGGGGTGGCAGTGGCGCATCCCTCTCCAGCACCGCACCGGCAACGGCTACGTGTTCTCCCGCGCCGACCTGTCCGACGACGAGGCGGCCGCGGCGCTGCTGGCCAACCTCGACGGCGAGGCATTGGCGGAGCCGCGCGTCCTGCGCTTCACCCCCGGCAAACGCAGGCGAGCCTGGCACGGCAACGTGATCGCCATGGGGCTGGCGGGCGGTTTCCTCGAGCCGCTCGAATCGACCAGCATCTATCTCGTCCAGATGGCGATCATGCAGATGCTGACGCTGCTGCCTGCCGAACCTTCGATCGATCCAGCCCTGCGCAACGAATTCAACCGGGTGATGGACGTCGAATACGATCGCATCCGCGATTTCCTGATCCTCCATTACATCGCCAACGAACCCGACAGCGCTTTCTGGCAACGGGCATGCGCGGTGGACGTGCCGGCCTCGCTGCACGACAAGATCGAACGCTTCCGGCACCGGGGCTATGTCCAGGCTTACCGCGACGGGCTGTTCGGCCCGCCGAGCTGGCAGGCGGTGCTGGTCGGCCAGGGGATCGTGCCGCGCCGCGCCGACCGGCTGGCCGACGTGCTGCCCGGCGACGTGCTGCAACGAAGGCTCACGGAACTGGCGAGAACGATCGCGCAAGCCGTTGAGGCCACGCCTTCGCACGAGAGGTTCGTCGCCGACTATTGCCCGGCGCCCGCGCCATGAACGGTGCGGTGCGGCAGGTTGTGGTCCACGGGGGCGGGATCGCGGCGCCGATGGCGGCGCTGGCCCTCGCGCGCGCTTTCGGGCGTGTCGGGACCGCGGTGACATGGATCGATACGGGGGACGAGGCCTCGCCGCACGAGGCGCTGATCGCCCCGCCCGAGCTTGCCGCCTTCCACCGCCTCCTTGGCATAGCGGATGAAGCGCTGGTGCGTAGAGCCAGCGGCACGATCGCCATGGGGCAGCAGTTCGTCGGCTGGTCGGGCGGCGCGGGCGATTTCCTCCATGCCTACGGCGATGCCGGCAGATCGTATGCCTCGCTCCCATTCATCCAGCACTGGGCGCGCGCGCGACAGGCGGGTCTAAAGGTCGCGCTGGAGGATTTCTGTTTGGCGGCGGCGGCGGCGCGGCAGGGTCGGACGCGGGTCAGGAAGCCGCCCGACGCGCAGCCGGCGGTTAAGCACGGCTGGCACCTGCACGCCGCGGCCTACGCCGGTTTGCTCCGTACCGCCTGCGAGCGCGAGGGTGTGCGGATCGTGGCGGGGCCATGCGCGGCCAGTGAAGCCGCAGACGGCCACCTGCGGGCGATCACGGTGGATGGCGGCGAACGGCTGGAAGCCGAACTGTTCATCGATGCCGATGGCGCGCTGGCCGATGCCGCCGGTGGGCCCGATGCGATATCGGCCCCGCCGTCCTGCGACCGGCTGCTGCGCGCGAGCGGGCCGGCTCTCGATCCGATGCCGCTCTACAGCCGCATCGCCGCGCATGGCGCCGGATGGATGGCGGTGATCCCACTGCGCGACCGCACGGCGTATGAGTTCGTCTATTCCTCGCCGCATATGGACGACGACGAGGCGCGCCACGAGTTCGGCGCGATGTCGGGCGGACCCATGCGGGTGGCGGAGGTGCCTGAGACGCTGGCGATGCGCCACCGGCCCGCACCGTGGCAGGGGAACGTGGTGGCGATCGGTCGGGCTGCGGGACTGCCGGTGCCGCTCGACGGGGCCGACATGCTGCTGCTCCAGCTCGCCATTGCGCAACTGGTGCTGCTGTGGCCGATCGATGCGGCCGCGATGCCCGAAGCGGATATCTACAACGAGGAGATGGCAGGCAGCCGGACGCACCTGGGGGAATTCACCGCGCTGCATTTCCGCCTTGCCGATCGCGCGGGGGAACCCTTCTGGGAGGCTGCCCGCGCGCGGGAAATCTCCCCCGAGCTGGCGGCCCGGATCGACCTGTTCGCCGCGCGCGGCATAGTCGCCCAGTTCAGCCACGAGGCGTTGGTGGAAGACAGCTGGTCGCTGTGCCTCACCGGCCACGGGATCGTACCGCGCAGCTTCGATCCGCAGGCGCTGGCGGTCGACGAACAGGCACTGATCGCCGAATTCCAGCGCCAGCTGCGCGGCGTAGCGGACGCGGTGAACGCCATGCCGACCCATGCCGAGGTGCTACGCGGAATCGCCGGATGAGCGTGCCGGGCCCGAAGATCCGCCGCATCGTCATCGTCGGTGGCGGCACGGCGGGCTGGATGACCGCCGCGGCGTTGGCCCGCGCCCTTTCCGGTCAGGGGGCTGGAGCGAGACACGAGATAACGCTGATCGAATCCGAGGCGATCGGCACCGTCGGGGTGGGCGAGGCGACCGTGCCGCCGATCCACGAGTTCAATCGCTACCTCGGTCTCGATCCCGCCGAACTGCTGCAGGCGACGCGGGGCACGATCAAGCTCGGCATCGAATTCGAGGGCTGGGGCGGCGCGGGCCAGCGCTATTTCCACCCGTTCGGCTATCTCGGCACCGAAATGGGCGGCATCCATTTCCACCACTACTGGCTGCGGCATCTGGCCGCCGGCGGCGACCCCGACCACGGCCCCTACAACCTGCCGACGATGGCCGCTCGCGAAGGGCGGTTCGCACCCGCGACATCGGCCGGCCCGGTGCACCACGCAGTGCATTTCGATGCCTCTGCCTATGCCAAGGTACTGCGCGGGCTGGCGGAAGCAAAAGGCGCGCAACGGATCGAAGGCAAGGTCGCCGATGTGGCCCTGCGCGGGGACGACGGGCATATCGAAGCCGTGACGATGGAGGACGGCCGCCGCATCGCGGGTGACCTGTTCGTCGATTGCTCGGGTTTTCGCGGGCTGTTGATCGAACAGGCGCTCGAGACCGGCTATCACGAGTGGAGCCGCTGGCTGCCGTGCGACGCCGCGATCGCGCTGCCCGCCCGGCGTGACACCGATCCGCCGCCCTATACCCGCTCGACCGCGTGCGAGAGCGGATGGCGCTGGCGCATTCCGCTGCAGCACCGCGACGGCAATGGCTACGTCTATTCGCGCGCCCATCTGGACGACGATGCTGCGGAAGCGGCGCTGCGCCCACACCTGCCCGGCGAGCCGCTGGCGGAGGCGAACCGGCTGCGCTTCACCGCCGGGCACCGCAAGGTGATCTGGAACCGGAATTGCATCGCGATCGGCCTGGCGGGCGGGTTCATCGAGCCGCTGGAATCGACCTCGATCCACCTGATCCAGACCACCGTGATCCGCCTGCTGTCATTGCTGCCGCGCGACGGAATCGACCCGGCCGTGGTCGCGCGCTTCAATCGCGACGCGGTGCACGAATACGAAACGATCCGGGATTTCGTGATCGCGCACTATGCCACCGCGGGGCGGCGCGACACGCCGTTCTGGCGCGATGTCGCCGCCGCCGGAATGCCCGACAACCTGCGCGAGCGGATCGAGGCGTTTCGCGCGACCGGCAATATCCTGTTCGAACCGGGCGACCTGTTCGGCCCGACCAACTGGTTCTGCGTGCTCACGGGGCAGGGCGTGCGCCCGGAAAGCTGGCACCCCATCGCCGACGGACTGACCGGCGAAGAACTCGCTAGCCGGTTCGCCCGATTGCGCGAAGCCATAGCGAAGCAACTGGCGCAATTGCCGCCGCATGCGCGGTTCCTGCGCGAGAGCGGGGCGGCTCCCGGTGTCTAGCCGTTGAGTTCGGCCACCACGTCGTAGGTATCGCCGCGATAGAAGCTCTGCGTCACTTCCGCCGTCCGCCCGTCGGCCAGAAAGCCACGCCGCTCTATCAGCAGGCCGGGGGCGCCGGCTTCGACTGCCAGCACTTCGGCTTGTTCAGGCGTGAAGGCGATCGCGCGCAGCCGCTGGAGCGCGCGCACGGGCAGGTGCCCGGCTTTCTCCAGCGCCTCGTATAGCGAAGCGCCGACCGCTTCGGTCGAAGGCAGGCAATAGGCCGGGATCGTCGCGTATTCGAGCGCCATCGAGATATCGTCGGCAAAGCGGATGCGGTGAAAACGATAGACGAGCGAGCCGGGGGAAAGGCCCAGCGACAGCGCTTCTTCCGGGGTCACGGACCCCGCCGTCTTGCTCACCCACTCGCTACGCGGCGTGAAGCCGCGCGACAGCATGTCCTGCGAAAACGAGGTCAGTTTTGAAAAGCTTTTCTCGACGCGGGGCCGGGTGACGAAAGTGCCCGCGCCGCGCCGGCGGGAGACGATCCCCTCGCTCACCAGCCCGTCCACCGCCTTGCGCACGGTGATGCGCGAGACGCCGAATTCCTCGGCCAGATCGCGCTCGGTCGGGATCGCTTCCTCGGCCTGCACGACCTGCCGCTCGATCGCGTTGCGCAGCAGTTGCTGCAACTGGAGGTAGAGTGGGGTGGGCTCGTTCTTCTGGAGCGGCCCCACACGTTCGATCAGCGACACCGGTGCAAGCTCCACTCTCGACAAGCCGGGACGGGAAATGGCGACGGCCTCGGCATATTGCCAATGTGTGCGATTGGTATGCTCGCGTCAATCTCGATTGCGAGCGGTTCGCATCGACAGACCGCGTTGCAGCGCGCGCGTAAGGCGGTGGTCGTCGGTATCCTGCGAAAGCTCCCACACCATTACCCCGCCTGCGATTTCGCGGGCGAGGCGCGCCTTGCGCTCGATCGTCTCGGGGCCGTTGAAGGTAATGTGGCGGCAGGTGGCGCAGAGGGACCCGACCACGTCGCCTTGCCGCCCGTCCGCGTCATGGGTGTTCGCGATGTCGCGGTAGGACCAATTGGGAGCTTCGCCGTTGAAACCGTAGCCGTAGAAAGGCACGCCCAGCACGAGCCGGTCCGGCGCTACCCCGCGATCGAGCCACAATTGCAAGTCGCGCGCGGCCATTGCCTGGCTCGCATGTTCGACCCCCGGCTCGCCCCAGGTCGGGCCGACCGCATCGTACGACATCACGTTGACCAGATCGAACGAGGGGATCGAATCGACCGGGATCATGCCGCCTTCGTAGGATGCGGTCGCGCATGTCAGCAATTTGCCTTTCTCCCGCAGCCTGGCGGACAACGCAGCGACGAATGGCGTGTAGTTTCCATCCGTGTCGATCGCAGTCAGCAGTGCGCCTTCGATATCCACGTCGATCCCGTCGAGGCCGAGCGCATCGGCCAAGCCGATCAGTGCGTCGACGGCCTGCGAGCGGCGATCGGGCGCCAGCAGGGACCGCCAGTCGCCCGAGCATTCGGGAATCACCCCGCCGCCGAGCGAGACGAGCACCTTCGCCCCGCCTTCCTGCAAGCGGCGCACGGTTTCGCGCAGTTCGCCCACCGAGAGCGCCGCTCCGTCCGCACCATTCATGCAGGTGAAGCTGCCGGATGCGATGTAGGCGCCGTCGCTGTCGGGGTTGGCGAACGCGATATTGAAATGGGTGAAGGCGGACGTGTCGGCGTGGTCGATCGTTTCCCCGAGCCCCTTGAATGCCGGCAAATAGCCGACGACGACCGGATCGGTATCACGCGACAGTGCGGGATAGCTTGCCAATACAAATGAAAGACCAATCATCCAAGCAGCCAGCCGGGCGAGTCCGCCATTCCGATGTGTCACATTTCTCATCGCAACTCCGCTCCAAGCGATCACAGAGGGCAAACTGGTTCGTCGTTGACCAATCCTCCTCGACATGACAAATCAGATACAACTTGTCGAGCGGGAGAAAGCGAATGCGGGTTTCGGGTTGGCCCTGGATGGCTGCGGCGATGGCGATCGCGACTGTTCCCGGCCCCACTTTCGCTCAACCGACGATGACAGCCGAGGCGAGGGCATCGCAGGCTGCGCTCGACAGCCTCGCCGACCGGCTGGGCTATCGTTACGAGGTGGTCGACAACGGCCCCGAGTGCCCGGCGGAAGTTGAAAACTGTTTCCTCGCGACCATCACGCTCACCGTGCCGGGCGATATCGAGGGCGGTTTCGCCGATCGCGGGCTGGCGCTGTATTTCGGGTTCGTCAATCGCCTGCCGCTGGTCGAAAGCGACATCTTCCGGCACGAACTGGTGAACGGCGATCTTCAGCGCCTCACCCTGAAACCGGGTGCGTCGCTGGCGCCGGGCAGCACGCACGTTATCAAGCTGTGGGGGCTCGGCTCGAACTTCTCCAGCGCCTTCGCGATGCCGAACGCCTATCTCATGGCCGACGGGCTCGAGGCGCGTACGATCGCGGCCACGCGGCCGGTGGTCGATCCCGATACCGGGCTGGAGGAGCTGCCGTTCGTCGCCCCGATGACCGACGAGGCACGTCTCGCGACCAGGGGCGGCGAAGACCGGACGCAGTGGCTTACGGCGGAGCGGGCCTTTGCGGTGCAGGCGGATCGCATCGCCCCGGCCGCGAGCGGCATCGCCATCCTTCCCCGCCCGGCCGAGGTGACGGTTAACGCAGGCGCGCGGCTGGATATCTCGCGCGGCGTGACGCTGTCGATCGCCGGTGCGGAGGCCGCCGCACTGGAGCCCGCGCTGGCGGCCCTCGCGCGGGCGGGGGCGGCGCAGGAGGGCGAAACGCCGCTGTCCATCGTGGTGGACGATGGAAGCGAACTGCCCGACGAAGGCTACCGCCTGCGGATATCTGGCGAGGGTGTTGAGATCGTGGCCGGCTCGGTCGCGGGCGCCAGCCACGCGCTGCGCTCGCTGGCGCAGCAGGTCGCCTTCGACGAAGGGCGGCTGGCGCAGATGACGATCACCGATGCCCCGGCCTACGGCTTTCGCGGATTGCACGTCGATCTCGGGCGCAATTTTCACGGGCGCGACCAGTTGCTCAAGCTGGTCGAGGCGATGGCCGCGTTCAAGCTCAACCGCCTTCACCTGCATCTGGCGGAAGACGAAGGCTGGCGGATCGAGATACCGGCGCTGCCCGAACTCGCCGCGATCGGATCGGAACGGTGTCACGATCCGGCCGAGGCGCGCTGCCTTCTTCCGCAGCTCGGCGCGGGGCCGGATCGCGGCGACGCGGTCGACGGCTATCTCACCACGCAGGATTACATCGCGATCGTGCGGGCCGCCGATGCGCGCGGCATCGAGGTGATCCCCTCGATCGACATGCCGGGCCACTCGCGCGCGGCGATCGTGGCGATGGAGGCGCGGCACGATCGTCTGGTGGCGGAAGGGCGGCCGGAAGAAGCGGCGCGCTATCGCCTGATCGATCCGGCCGACACGACCAGCTATCGCAGCATCCAGAACTACGACGACAACACGCTCAACGTCTGCCTCCCCTCGACCTACCGCTTCGTCGATACGGTGGTCGATGCGCTGGCCGACATGCACCGGGAGGCCGGGGTGCCGTTGCGCACGTTCCACCTCGGTGCCGACGAGACTGCGGGAGCCTGGGTCGAATCGCCCGCCTGCCAGTCGATGATCGCCGAAGTGGGCGGCGACGCGCGCGAACTGACCCCGTTGTTCATCGAAGGGGTCTCGGCGAGCCTTGCGGAAAAGGGCCTCCAAGCCGGTGGCTGGAGCGATGGCATGGGCCACACCGATGCCGCCCGGATGCCGGACAACGCGCAGACCAACATCTGGAGCGTGCTGCACACCGGCGCGATCCGCGAGGCGCACGATCAGCTCAATCGCGGGTGGGACGTCGTGCTATCGATCCCCAATCTCGGCTATTTCGACATGCCCTATGCCCCGCATCCCGAGGAGGGAGGCTACGACTGGGCGACCCGCGGCGTCGACACGCACCAGGTCTTCGGCTTCATGCCGGACAACCTGCCCGCCAACGCCGCGCTGATCGCCAATATCCAGGCGACCCCGCAGATCATCGCCGACGAGCCCGTTCTCCAGCCGGGCCATCGGATCGCCGGGCTTCAGGCGCAGTTGTGGAGCGAGACCATCCGCACCGATGCCGAGATGGACTATATGCTGTTCCCGCGCCTGCTCGCCTTGGCGGAGCGGGCCTGGCGCCCCGCCGCATGGGCACCGGCGTACCGCGCGGGCGAAACGTACGGCTGGCAGGATGCGCGTGTCGATCGCGATGCGCTCGCCGAAGAATGGCGCGACTTTGCCGGGCGCGTGGCGGCGCAATGGCCGCTGCTGGATGCGATCGGGGTCGCCTATCGCGTCGCTCCGCCCGGTGCGCGCATCGCGGAAGGACAGCTAAAAGCGAACAGCGTGTTTCCCGGCACGCGGATCGAATATCGCGTTGGCGATGGCGAATGGCGGGCTTACGATGGGCCGGTGACGGTCGATTCCGCGGTTTCGCTGCGCAGCCGGTCCGCCGATGGCACGCGCACCAGCCGCACGGTGCACGTCGAACCAGCCGGGTAAGCGCGAGGAGAGCGATCGATCGGACCGGGCGCTATGCACGAACTGGATTGCGGGGACGCGCAAGGCATCGCGCGGATCGTGGCCGAGGCGCGCCAACCCGCCATCCTGCGCGGTCTGGCGCGCGGCTGGCCCGCGGTCGCGGCGGCCCGCGAAGGGGACGAGGCGATCGCCGCCTATCTCGCATCGCGCGATAACGGCGGCGCGCTGAAGGTTCTGGTCGGGCCTCCCGAGATCGGCGGGCGCTATTTCTACGACGATGCCATGCGCGGGGTGAACTTTCGGCACGAGGAGATGCCGATGCGCGCCTTGCTCGCTCGCCTGCTGTCGCTGCGCGGCAATTCCGACGCGCCCGGCCTCTATGCCGGGTCCACGCCGATGCCCGAATGCGTTGACCGGTTCGCGGCAGAAAATCCCTTGCCGCTGGATACCGGCGTCGATCCGCGGATCTGGGTGGGGAACGCCAGCCGGATCGCCACGCATTACGACATGGCCAGAAATATCGCGGTGGTGGTGGCGGGGCGGCGGCGCTTCACTCTCTTTCCTCCGGGGCAGATCGCCAATCTCTATGTCGGCCCGGTCGAGCGCACGATCGCCGGGCAGCCGACCAGCATGGTCGATCCCGATGCGCCGGACTACGATCGCTTCCCGCGCTACGCGGAGGCGGAGAGGCACCGGCAGGTGGCCGATCTCGAACCCGGCGACGCGATCTTCATGCCCCCGATGTGGTGGCACACGGTGCGGGCGGAGGGCGCGCTGAACGTGCTGGTGAACTACTGGTTCGGCCAGCCCGCCGATCGCTTTCCGTTCGCCGCGCTGATGCTGGCGCTGCATTCCATCCGCGACCTGCCCGATGCCGAGCGGGCCGCATGGCGGAACTGGTTCGATCACTATGTCTTCGGGGATGACGCCCGCGCCGTGGCCGATCACCTCCCGCCCCGTGCCCGCGGCGTCCTCGGCCCGCCCGCCCCGCAACGCGACGCGATGATGATCGATTACGTGCTCGGCATCTGCGGCAAGCGCTGAGAGGGCGCGCGCCGCCATGGCCTAGCTCACGGCGCGCGCGTTCAGGTCAGCTTCTGAGGACACGGCCGCGGCAAGGTTGCTCTTGTCGCGGCCGCGGACTAGCGACAGGGCCGTGTTGGACAAAGCCGCATTTCGCAGCGCCCTCGGCAGCTTCGTAACCGGGGTGACGATCGTCACCGCGCGCGATGGTGCCGGCGAGCCGGTGGGCCTTACCGCGAACAGCTTCAATTCGGTCTCGCTCGATCCGCCGATGGTGCTGTGGAGCCTCTCGCTCGGCAGCCACAGCCTGCCCGCGTTTCGCGACGCCGAAAGCTGGGCCGTGCACATCCTCGCTTCCGGCCAGCAGGCGATGTCCGACCGCTTCGCGCGGCGCGGAGAGGACAAGTTCGCCGGGCTCGACGTGGTCGACGGTCCGGAAGGCGCGCCGCTGATCGCGGGCTGCGCGGCGCGCTTCGGGTGCCGGGCGCGGTTCGAGTACGAAGGCGGCGACCATGCGATCTTCCTCGGCGAAGTGGTCGATTTCGACCGCACCGAGGCGGAGCCGCTGGTCTATCACGGCGGACGCTACGGCCGCATGATGCCCGCCGCCGATGCGGGGCTCGATCCGCAGGACCATGCCCAACTCGTCGCCGCCGGGCTGATCGCGGAGAGCGCCGGCGAATGGTCGCTGACCGATGCGGGCGCAGCGCAGCTCGCGCTGCTGCAACGGATCGCCGGAGGGCGCTGAATCCGAGTTCGCTTGCACATATAAGAATATCTTTATATGTTGCCCTAATGCGCATCGAAGCGATCATACGGGCGCTTGCCGACCCCACCCGGTTGCGGATCATGCGGCTGCTCGCGGCGATGGAGCTTGCCGTGGGCGAACTCGCGCAAGTGCTCGGGCAGAGCCAGCCGCGCGTCTCGCGCCATGTCGGCATCCTGTGCGACGCCGGGCTGGCCGAACGGCACCGCGAGGGAAGCTGGGTGTTCCTGCGCGCGAGCGTAGGCAAAGGCCGCGGCGCACCGGTGGGCGAGGCGGTCGCGCGCCTGCTCGCCACCGCAGAGCGCGAGGATGATGAATTCGCCGCCGCCTGCGCCGAGGATCGCCGCCAACTCGCCGCGATCCGCGCCGCGCGCGAAAGCAGCGCGGAGACGTATTTCGCGCGCCATGCGGAAGACTGGGACGAATTGCGCCGCTTGCACAGCCCGGACGAACTGGTCGAACAGAAGCTGATCGAGGCGCTGGGCGACGAGTCGCTGGGGCAGGTCCTCGACATCGGCACCGGAACGGGACGCATGGCCGAACTGTTCGCCGAGCGTGCCGATCGGGTGGTGGCGCTCGACAAGAGCCTCGACATGCTGCGCTTCGCCCGCGCCAAGCTGCAGAACCTGCCGTCTAACGCGATCGAGCTGGTGCAGGGCGATTTCACCGCGCTGCCGCTGCCCGCGCAGGGCTTCGACACCGTGCTGCTCCATCAGGTGCTGCATTTCGCGCAGGATCCGGCCGCCCCGCTGGCGGAAGCTGCGCGGGTAACGCGGCCGGGCGGACGGATCGCAATCGTCGATTTCGCTGCCCACGCGCGCGAGGATCTGCGCGACCGGCACGCGCATGTCCGCCTCGGCTTCACCGATGCCGCGATCGCCGCGCTGCTGAGCGAGGCGGGGTTTGCCCCCGCCCCGCCGGTCGCGCTCGACGAAGGCGAATTGGTGGTCAAGATCTGGCTCGGCACTCGCCTCGGCGGCCCGGCCACCACCGTAAGGAAGCGCGCCGAATGAGCCCGACGTTCGACCAGATGCAGGAAGCGCGCACCGCGCTCGATTCGCCGCTGTTTTCCGGCTTGCCGGGAGATATCGATGTGTCGTTCGAATTCTTCCCGCCCAAGAGCGAGAAGATGGCGGAGACCTTGCGCGAAAGCGTCGAGACGCTTGCTCCGCTGGGCCCACGCTTCGTTTCGGTGACCTATGGCGCGGGCGGCTCCACGCGCGAGCGAACCCACGAACAGGTCGTGCGGATCGAGCGCGAGACGGGCATTCCCGCCGCTGCGCACCTGACCTGCGTGGAGGCGACGCGCGAGGAGATCGACGCGGTCGCGCGGCATTACTGGGAAAGCGGCATCCGCCATGTCGTCGCGCTGCGCGGCGATCCGCCCGACGGCGGGACTCGTTACGCTCCGCATCCGGGCGGCTATGCCAACGCGGCCGAACTGATTGCCGGGCTGCGCGACGTCGCCCCGTTCGAGATTTCGGTCGCCGCCTATCCCGAGATGCACCCCGATTCGGCCGATGCCACCGCCGATCTCGACAATCTGAAGCGCAAGTTCGACGCCGGGGCGACGCGCGCGATCACGCAGTTCTTCTTCGAACCCGAATGCTTTTTCCGCTTCCGCGACCGCGCGGCAGCGGCGGGGATCGAGGGAGAGATCGTGCCCGGCGTGATGCCGGTGATGAGTTTCGCCGCCGTTCAGCGCATGTCGGGCCTGTGCGGCACCGCGATCCCCGGATGGATGGAAGGCTTGTTCGACGGGCTCGACGAGCGGCCCGCCGCGCGCCAGCTCGTTTCCGCCACGATCGCGGCCGAGCTGTGCCGCCGTCTCTACGCGGGCGGGGTGCGCCAGTTTCATTTCTACACGCTCAACCGCGCCGAGCTGAGCTACGCGATCTGCCACATGCTCGGGCTGCGGCCCAAAGGAGGCCCGCGATGAACGCGCGCGAACGACTGAACGCCGAAGCGGCCAAGCGCATCCTCGTGTTCGACGGGGCGTTCGGCACGCAAATCCAGGGGCGTGGGCTGAGCGAAGCCGACTATGCCGGCGATCTTGGCCTCGGCGCCGACCAGAAGGGCAACAACGATATCCTCGCGCTGACCCGCCCCGACGTGATCGGCGACATCACGCGCGCCTATCTGGATGCGGGATCGGACGTGGTTTCCACCAATACTTTCTCCGCCAACCGCATCAGCCAGGCGGACTATGCCGCCGAGGACAAGGTGGAGGAGATCAATCTTGCCTCCGCCCGGATCGCGCGCGAACTGGCGGACGAATTCGAGCAGGCCGACGGCCGCCCGCGCTTCGTTGCCGGGGCGATCGGGCCGACCAACAAGACCCTCTCGCTCAGCCCCGACGTGGAAGACCCCGGGTTTCGCGAGATCGATTTCGATTTCCTCACCGGCGTCTACCGCGACCAGGCCGCCGCGCTGGTCGAGGGCGGGGCGGATTTCATCCTGATCGAGACGATCTTCGACACGCTCAACGCCAAGGCCGGGATCATGGCGGTGAAGCAGCTCGAGCGCGAGCTGGGGCGCGACGTGCCAGTGATGCTGTCGATGACGCTGACCGACCTTTCGGGCCGCAACCTGTCGGGCCACACGGTCGAGGCGTTCTGGTACGCGGTGCGCCACGCCCGGCCCGCGACGATCGGGCTCAATTGCAGCTTCGGGGCGGAGCAGCTCCGCCCGCATATCCAGGTGCTTTCGGGCATCGCCGATACGCTGCTGATGGCCTATCCCAACGCGGGCCTGCCGAATGAGCTGGGCGAATACGACGAAGCGCCGGAAACGACCGCCGCGCTGGTCAAGGCATGGGCGGAAAACGGTCGGGCCAATATCCTCGGCGGTTGCTGCGGCTCGACCCCCGAACACATCGCCGCGATCGCCCGGGCGGTGGAAGGCGTCGCCCCGCGCAAGGTGCCCGCGCGCGACACCGAAATGCGCCTCGCCGGGCTCGAACCCTTCTCGATCGCGGCCTGAAGCGATGGACGACTGCGCCATCCGCCGGGCGAACCCCGACGATGCCGAGCGTCTGGCGCTCGTCGGCGCGGCGACCTTTCTGGAAACCTTTGCCGGCGCGGTGGCAGGGGCGGCGCTGCTTGCGCACTGCCGCATTCAGCATGCCGCCGAGACTTACCGCGCCTATTTCGATCGCGGCGCGTCGGCCTGGCTCGCCGAATGCGGCGGCGCGCCGGTCGGCTATGCGCTGCTGGCGCCGCCCGAGCTGGAGGCGGCGCGCGAAGGCGATATCGAATTGAAGCGCATCTACGTCCTCTCGCGCTTCCACGGCAGCGGACTGGCCGGGGCGCTGTTCGATGCCCTCGTGCCGGCGGCGCGCGCTCACCGCCGAATGCTGGTCGGGGTGAAGGACGACAACGATCGCGCTATCGCATTTTACGTGAAGAACGGCTTCCGCCAGATCGGCACGCGCCGGTTCGATGTCGGCGGAACGCTTTACGACGACGCGGTGCTCGCGCGGCCGCTTTCTCCCATGGAACCCGCCGATCCTGCAGGGGCCGCATGACCACTTCCGCTTCCACCCGCTTCGTCAATATCGGCGAGCGCACCAACGTCACCGGATCGGCGCGCTTCAAGAAGCTGGTCATGGCCGGCGACTATCCCGCCGCGGTGGAAGTCGCGCGCAGCCAGGTCGAGAACGGCGCGCAGGTGATCGACGTCAATATGGACGAAGGCCTGCTCGACGCGGTCGAGGCGATGACCACCTTCCTCAAGCTGATCGCCGCCGAACCCGATATCGCGCGCGTGCCGGTGATGATCGACAGCTCCAAGTGGGAGGTGATCGAGGCCGGGCTGAAGTGCGTCTCGGGCAAGCCGATCGTCAACTCGATCTCGATGAAGGAAGGCGAGGAGCAGTTCCTCGAACACGCGCGGCTGTGCATGGATTACGGCGCGGCGGTGGTGGTGATGGCCTTCGACGAGACGGGGCAGGCCGACACCAAGGCGCGCAAGGTGGAGATCTGCCGCCGCGCCTACGAGGTGCTGACCGGGATCGGCTTTCCGCCCGAGGATATCATCTTCGACCCCAACGTATTCGCGGTCGCCACCGGGATCGAGGAACACGACCGCTACGGCCTCGACTTCATCGAGGCCGCGCGCGAGATCCGCGCCGCCTGCCCGCACGCGCACATCAGCGGCGGGCTGTCGAACCTCTCGTTCAGCTTCCGTGGCAATGAGACGGTGCGCCGCGCGATGCATTCGGTGTTCCTCTACCACGCGATTCCCGCAGGCATGGACATGGGCATCGTCAACGCCGGGCAGCTCGACGTCTACGACGCGATCGACCCCACCTTGCGCGAAGCGTGCGAGGACGTGATCCTGATGCGCCCCCCGCCCGAGGGCGGCGAATTCGCCAGCGCGACCGAGCGGCTGATCGCGCTCGCCGAAAGCTACAAGGGGCAGGACCCACGCGCCGAGAAGGAAGCCGCCGAATGGCGCGGGTGGGACGTTACCAGGCGGCTCGAGCACGCGCTGGTCAAGGGCATCGACGCGCACGTGGTCGACGATACCGAGGAAGCGCGCCAGGCCATTATCGGGCGCGGCGGCCGCCCGATCGAGGTGATCGAAGGCCCGCTGATGGACGGGATGAACGTCGTCGGCGACCTGTTCGGCAGCGGCAAGATGTTCCTCCCGCAAGTGGTCAAGTCCGCGCGCGTGATGAAGAAGGCGGTCGCCCACCTGATTCCGTTCATCGAGGCGGAGAAGGAGGAAGGCGCGCGCGCCAAAGGCACGATCGTGATGGCGACCGTGAAAGGCGACGTGCACGATATCGGCAAGAACATCGTCGGCGTCGTACTCCAGTGCAACGGCTACGAGGTGATCGACCTCGGCGTGATGGTGCCGTGGTCGAAGATCATCGAGACGGCGAACGACAATCAGGCCGACATGATCGGGCTGTCGGGCCTCATCACGCCTTCGCTGGACGAAATGGTGACCGTGGCCGAGGAAATGCAGGCGGCGGGGATGACGATGCCGCTGCTGATCGGCGGAGCGACCACCAGCAAGGTCCACACCGCGCTGCGGATCGATCCGGCCTACGAAGGCCCGGTGATCCACGTGCTCGACGCGAGCCGCGCGGTCGGCGTCGCCAGCCGTCTGCTCAGCGACACGCAGCGCGACGGCTTCGTGGCGGACACCGCGAACGATTACGTGAAGGTGCGCGACGCGCGCGAAGGCAAGAACAAGAGCGTTTTGCTCAGCTTGGACGAGGCGCGCGCGAACTATTACGACGCCTATCTGAGCGACAAGCCTGCGCCGCCGAACAGCCCCGGCGTCCATGCGTTCGACGACTGGCCGCTGGCCGATCTGCGCGAATACATCGACTGGACCCCGTTCTTCCGCGCCTGGGAACTGGCCGGGACGTACCCCGTGATCCTCGACGACGATGTCGTCGGCGAGACCGCGCGCGATCTCAAGCGCGATGCCGACGCCATGCTCGATCGGATCGTCGAGGAGAAGTGGCTCACGGCGAAAGGCGTTGTCGGGCTGTGGCCCTGCGCGCGGGACGGCGACGACGTGACCTTGCACGACACCGAGGGCGAAACGCACACCGTGCTTCCGTTCCTGCGCCAGCAGGTCAAGAAATCGCGCGACCGGGCGAACATGTGCCTCGCCGATTTCATCGATCCGGCGGGCGACTGGATCGGCGGCTTCGCGGTCGGCATCCACGGAATCGAGCCGTATTCGCAGGCCTTCCGCGCGGACAAGGACGACTATTCGGACATCCTTCTGAAAGCGCTCGCCGACCGGCTGGCCGAGGCGTTCGCCGAACGGCTGCACCGCCATGTGCGCACCGACCTGTGGGGCTATGCCGAAGGCGAGCAGCTGACCAACGAGGCGCTGATCAAGGAAGAATACCGCGGCATCCGCCCGGCGCCGGGCTATCCCGCCTGCCCCGATCACAGCCTCAAGCCGATCCTGTTCGACCTGCTCGACGCCGGGAAGAATGCAGGGATCGAGCTGACCGAGAGCTACGCCATGCTTCCCACCGCGGCAGTCAGCGGGTTCTATTTCGGCCACCCCGAAGCCGAGTATTTCGGCGTCGCACGCATCGGGCGCGACCAGCTGGAAGACTATGCCGCGCGCCGCGGGGTCGATCTGCCGACCGCCGAACGCTGGCTGCGGCCCAACCTCGACTGAGAGCCTAGGCCTCGGCGTCGATCCGGCGTTCCAGCCGTTTCAGCAGCGGTGTCGCGAAGGGCACGGTCAGCATCGTGCTCGCGACGGCCATCAGCAGGAGCGCGGTGAAGGCCGTGTTGGTGATCACCTGCTTGTCGAGCAGGATATTGGCGAAGATGATCATGATCAGCGCCTTGGTCTGGAGCAGCCAGCCGATCAGCGACGCCTCGCCGCGGCTCCAGCCCAGCAGGCGTCCGGCGATGCCGACACCGAGAAGCTTGCCCGCCACCGCCGCGGCGAGCAGCAGGGCCGCCGCTGCGAACACCGCCAGACCGCCCGTTTCCCACTGTGTCCTGAGGCCGGTCGAGAGAAAGAACACCGGCATGATGGTGAGGAGCACGACGTTGCGGAAGCGGTCCATCGCTTCCTCGCCGAACCATTTCGCTTCCAGCACCGCGCCGGCCAGAAACGCGCCGACCATGTAGTGCAGGCCTGACCAGTCTCCCGCGAGGCCGCACAGCGCGAGCCAGATGAGCCCCGCCGCCCAGCGGTCACGCTCCTCCAGCCGCACCATCAGGCGCCGCATCGCCCAGGCCGCGAGAGCGAACCCGACCAGGAACATCGCCTGCCGCCCGATCCGTTCCCAGTCGAGCAGGATCAGCGCGAGCACGCCCCAGATGGCGATATCGTCGAGGCTCGCGTAGCGCAGCACGCGCTGGCCGAGCGGGCGCCGCAGGAACTCCAGCTTTTCCATGAACAGAATGAGGATCGGCAGGGCGGTGACCGCGCAGGCCATGCCGAGCCCCAGCACGACCTGCCAGGCGGCGCCTTCCGCGCCTTGCCAGCCCGGCCATTGCAGCAGAACCACGGCGGCCAGAGATCCGAGCGCCAGTGGCATGCCCAGGGCGAGGCTCGCGGTAAGGCCGGTTTCGCGGCGGTGGGCCCAGGCCCGGGTCAGGTCGAGTTCGATCCCCGCCACCCAGACGAACAGCATCACCGCCCACCACGCCACTCCGTTTAGCGCGGTGATGACGTCGGGCTGGAACACGAAGGCGTAGTAATCGGGGAACGCCGCGCCAAGCACGCCGGGGCCGAGCAGGATGCCGCCGACGATCTGCACCACCACCAGCGGCGCCCAGTAATCGGTGCAGAACACGCGCCAGACGAGCCACGGCGCGGCGAAGATGATCAGCAGGGCGATCAGGTAGACTTCGGTGATCGTCATATGCCCCTCTCCTCGGTTCGCCCTAGGATCGCCGCCCGCGATTGCAAGCGCGCGCAGCGAGGCGAGCAAAATAATGTCCGCCTGCATGTCCGTCCCCGATTGACCGGCGGCGCGCTTTGCGCAATCGCGGGGCACGTCGCCGGAAGCGATTCCGGTCTCGTCGTGGGAGAGTCCCCTTGCCGAGCGGCAGGGGGCGCCGAAGGAGCAACCGCCCCGGAAACTCTCAGGCCCACGGACCGTGGCGAGGCGTGCGACGCTCTGGAAAGCGCTTTCGTTCCGGCGAAGGCCACCGAAGGGGTAAGCCGATGGCGCGGTCTGGCGATCGCACGCGGCCAAGCTCTCAGGTTTCCCGACAGAGGGGGCATGCGGCAGGGCGCTTCACGGCGAAGCGTCTTCGCGCCAGTCGGGACGATAGATGAGCGATATCGAAGAAACGGCCGAAGTGCAGCAACTCCCCCTCGACGCGTGGCACCGCGCTCAGGGCGCGCGCATGGTGCCCTTCGCGGGCTACGAGATGCCGATCCAGTATACCGGCGATTGGGGGGGCATCGTGGCCGAGCACGAATGGACGCGCAGCCATGCGGGCCTGTTCGACGTCAGCCACATGGGCCAGTTGCTGGTGTCGGGCGAAGGCGCGGCCGAGGCGCTCGAGGCGCTGCTGCCCGGCGATATCGCGGCGCTCAAGCCGGGGCGCATCCGCTATTCGCTGCTGCTCGACGAGAATGGCGGCATCCTCGACGATCTGATGGTCACCAACGTCACGCCGGAAGGCGGCACGCCGACCTATTACCTCGTCGTCAACGGCGCGACCAAGTGGGACGATATCGCCCACTTGCGCGAACACCTGCCCGACGCGATCACCCTGACGCATCTCGACGATCAGGCGCTGCTCGCGCTGCAAGGGCCCGAAGCCGCCGCCGCAATCGCGCGGGTGTTCGGTGACGTGGCGGGCGACCTCAAGTTCATGCAGGGCACCGCGTTCACCTCCGGCGAAGTCGAGATCGGCATCGGCCGCTCGGGCTATACCGGGGAGGACGGGTTCGAGCTGTCGGTGCCCGCCGAACACGCCGAGGAGATCGCCCGGCGGCTGTGCGCGGACGAAGCGGTGCGCCCGATCGGCCTCGGCGCGCGCGATTCCTTGCGGCTGGAGGCCGGGCTGCCGCTCTACGGCCACGATCTTTCGCCCGAGACCGATCCGGTCAGCGCCGACCTCGGCTTCGCGATCAGCAAGCGCCGCCGCGCCGAAGGCGGCTTTCCCGGCGCCGAACGTATCCTCGGCCTGCTGACAAGCGGTGCCGAAACGAAGCGCGTCGGGCTCGCGCTCGACG
Source organism: Pelagerythrobacter sp. (assembly GCF_041912895.1). Classification (NCBI taxonomy): domain Bacteria; kingdom Pseudomonadati; phylum Pseudomonadota; class Alphaproteobacteria; order Sphingomonadales; family Erythrobacteraceae; genus Pelagerythrobacter; species Pelagerythrobacter sp. The sequence goes on from NZ_JAYSGI010000004.1 coordinate 38,318, forward strand.
GCCGCCTGCCCGCGCGCGAGGGTGCGCCGGTTTTCGCAGGGAAGGAACAGGTCGGCCAGCTCACCAGCGGCGGCTTCGCGCCCACGCTCGGCCACCCGATCGCGATGGGTTACGTCGCGGCCGCCCACGCCGCACCGGGCACCGCGCTCGAAATCGAAGTCCGGGGCAAGCGCCTGGCTGCAAAGGTCGCGCCGATGCCCTTCGTTCCCCACAACTACTATCGCGGAGACAAGTGATGGCCCGTTACTTCACCGACGAACACGAATGGATCGACGTCGATGGCGATACCGCCACTGCCGGGATCACCGATTACGCGCAAGGCCAGTTGGGCGACATCGTGTTCGTCGAACTGCCGGGCATCGGCAGCACGCTGAAGCGCGGCGACGATGCCGCGGTGGTCGAAAGCGTGAAGGCCGCGAGCGACGTCTACGCCCCGATCGACGGGCAGGTGGCCGAAGTGAACGCGGCGCTGGAAGACGATCCCTCGCTGGTGAACACCAGCCCCGAGGGCGAGGGGTGGTTCTTCAAGCTGACGATCGCCGACGCATCGCAGCTCGACGGGCTGATGGACGAGGCGGGCTACAAGAGCTTCGTCGACGGGCTTTGATGTGTACGGGCCCCGCCGTGGCGCGGCGGCCCGCAAGGGACAGATAACGAGATGCGCTACCTCCCCCTGACCGACGCCGATCGCGGCGCGATGCTGGCCAAGATCGGCGCCAGTTCGATCGACGACCTGTTCGTCGACGTGCCCGAGCACGCGCGGCTGTCCGGCCCGATCGAAGGCCTGCCGCTGCACGCCAGCGAGATGGCGGTCGAAAAGCACATGCGGCGGCTTTCCAAGAAGAACCTCGCCGCCGCCGATGCGCCGTTCTTCCTCGGCGCGGGGGCCTATCGCCACCACGTGCCCGCCAGCGTCGACCACGTGATTCAGCGCGGCGAGTTCCTGACCGCCTATACACCTTACCAGCCCGAGATCGCGCAGGGCACGCTGCAAATGCTGTTCGAGTTCCAGAGCCAGGTCGCGCGGCTCTACGGCTGCGCGGTGGCGAACGCGAGCATGTACGACGGATCGACCGCGTGCTGGGAAGCGGTGGCGATGGCGGGCCGGGTGACGAAGCGCAAGCGCGTGGTGCTCTCGGGCGCGCTGCACCCGCATTATGCCGAAGTCGTGAGCACGATGGCCAAGTTCACCGAGGACGAGATCGCGGGCGCGCTGCCTTCGCTGACCGCCGTACCCGACAACGACGGGCTGATTTCGCGGATCGACGACGCGACGAGCTGCGTCGTGGTGCAATATCCCGACATCCTCGGCCGCATCCCCGATCTCGCCGCGATAGCGGAGGCCGCGCACGAAAAGGGCGCGCTGCTGATCGCGGTCAACACCGAGCCGGTGGCGCTGGGCGTGATCAAGGCACCGGGTGAGCTGGGTGCCGATATCGTCGTCGGCGAAGGGCAGGCGATCGGCGTAGGCCTGCAGTTCGGCGGGCCCTATCTCGGCCTGTTCGCGGTGCGCGATCCCAAGCACGTACGCCAGATGCCCGGCCGCCTGTGCGGCGAGACGCAGGATGCCGAAGGCAAGCGCGGCTTCGTCCTCACGCTTTCGACCCGCGAGCAGCATATCCGCCGCGAAAAGGCGACCAGCAACATCTGCACCAATTCCGGCCTCTGCGCGCTGGCGTTCTCGGTGCACATGACGCTGCTGGGCGAGGAAGGGCTGCGACGGCTCGCGGCGTGGAACCATGCGTTCGCAGGCAAGGCGGCCGATGCGCTGGCGGCGATCCCCGGTGTCGAAGTGCTGAACGACAGCTTCTTCAACGAATTCACCGTCACGCTCGGCACCGACGCGCGCGAGGTCGTGCGCCAGCTGGCGGACGACGGCATTCTCGCGGGTGTTTCGCTCGGGCGGCTCTATCCGGGGCATCCCAAATTCGCGCAGGGCCTGCTGGTCGCGGTCACAGAGACCACGACCGAGGAAGATATCGCAACGCTTGCCGCTGCGCTGCGGGAGATACTGGCATGAACGCGCCCAACAAATCCGGCTGGAAGCCCGAGATGACCGCCGCCGACGACGGTATGCATGAAGGTCCGGCCACCGCCACCGGCAACCGCGCGCTGATGCTGGAAGAGCCGCTGATCTTCGAAATCGCGGGGAACGACACCACCGGCGTCGACCTGCCCGACATCGGAGAGGGTGCCAACCGCCTCGGCGGGATGGAGCGCACCGCGCCGATCGGCCTGCCCGGCCTGTCCGAACCGGAAACGATCCGCCACTATACCCGCCTCAGCCGCCAGAACTACGCGATCGACCTCGGGCTGTTTCCGCTCGGCAGTTGCACGATGAAGCACAATCCGCGGCTGAACGAGAAAGTCGCGCGGATGCCCGGCTTCGCGGACGTGCACCCGCTCCAGCCCGCCTCGACCGTGCGCGGCGCGCTGGAGGTCATCAACGAACTCGCGTTCTGGCTGCTCGACCTTACCGGCATGCACGGCGTCGCGATGAGCCCCAAGGCGGGCGCGCACGGCGAGCTGTGCGGCATCCTGTGCATCCGCGCCGCGCTGGAGGCGCGCGGGGACGCGCGCGAGGTGATCCTCGTGCCCGAAAGCGCGCACGGCACCAACCCCGCGACCGCCGCCTTCGCCGGCTACCGGGTGGAGGATATTCCGGCGAACAAGGACGGGCGCGTCGATCTCGAAGCGCTCAAGGCCCGGCTCGGGCCGGACGTCGCCGGGGTGATGATAACCAACCCCAACACCTGCGGCCTGTTCGAACGCGACATGAAGGCGATCTCCGATGCGGTCCACGCCGCCGGCGGCTTCGTCTATTGCGACGGGGCGAACTTCAACGCCATCGTCGGCAAGGTGCGCCCAGGCGACCTCGGCGTCGATGCGATGCACATCAACTTGCACAAGACCTTCTCGACCCCGCACGGCGGCGGCGGGCCGGGTTCGGGGCCGGTGGTGCTGAGCGAGGCGCTCTCGCCCTACGGTCCACTGCCGTTTACCGCGCGCGACGGGGACGGCGTGGTTCACCTCGTCGAGGAAGAGAACGCCGCCGAGTTCGAGCATACGCAGGCGTTCGGTCGCATGACCGCGTTCCACGGGCAGATGGGCATGTTCACCCGCGCGCTCGCCTACATCCTCAGCCACGGCGCCGACGGATTGAAGCAGGTCGCGGAGGACGCGGTGCTCAACGCGAACTACATCCTGCGCAGTCTCGACGACTTGCTGGAGGCCCCCTTCGGCCCGAGCGGCCCGTGCATGCACGAGGCATTGTTCGGCGACAAAGGCTTCGGCGAGGGACTGTCAACCCTCGATCTCGCCAAGTCGCTGATCGACGAAGGCTATCATCCGATGACGATGTATTTCCCGCTCGTCGTCCATGGCGCGATGTTGATCGAACCGACCGAGACCGAGAGCAAGGCGGGCCTCGACCAGTTCATCGCCGCCCTGCGCAGCGTCGCCGAGCGCGCGAAGGCGGGCGATGCCAGCATGAAACAGGCCCCCTACTACGCCCCGCGCCGCCGCCTCGACGAAACGCTGGCGGCAAGGAAGCCGGTGCTGGCTTGGCAGGGCGATGCCGCACCCGCAGGCACGCCGACGCGTAGCGAGCAAGGCGGAAGCTGACGGGCGGCCTGGCTTGCGGATCGTCTTCAGCCGCAAGGGATTCGACAGCGCTTCGGGCGGCGGGGCCTCGCCGATCGTGAATGGCCGACCGCTGAGCCTGCCGATCCCGGCGGGGGCCGCCTCGCGCACGACGTATGGCGATCTCGGGCTGGGCGATCATGCAGAGAGGGCCAGCCGGGGGCGGATCGGCGGGAGCGAGTTGTGCCATCACGATCCGATGTTCCTGGCCGGCGGGACCTGCCTGTTCGGGCAGTGCGGCGCAGCGCAGACGCATCTGGCGAACCGGGGCGTAGGCGAGGGCGACGTGTTCGTGTTCTTCGGCCTGTTCCGCGAAGAGGCGGGCGGCGAGCCGCATCACCGGATCTTCGGCTATCTCGAGGTCGAGGAGGTGGTCGATCTCGCGCGCTGTGACGGCGCCGCGCTCGCCGAATTGCAGGCGCTCGACCACCCGCACGCGATCGCGCCGCACGCGCGCAACGACACGATCTATCGCGGGCCGGGTGTCATGGCCTCGACCGCGCCCGATGCTTTGCGGCTGACCGTGCCCGGCGGCCCGCCGAGCCTGTGGCAACGGGCCGAATGGCTGCGGCGCGGCGGGTTGAGCTATCACGATCGGGCCGACCGCTGGCTGCCCGGCGGGCGGCTGCGCAGCGTGGCGCGCGGTCAGGAATTCGTCGCCGACGTCGGCCGCCGCAAGGCCCCGCGCGAATGGCTGGCGCGGGTGCTCGCGGCGATCAGAGCGACTTGATGATCGCGGAGAAGTCCAGCGCGCCGTGCTCGGCGGCGAAGGCTTCGTAGAGGTCCTTTGAATGCTGGCCGAGCGGGGTGGACGTGCCTGCGGTTTCGGCGGCTTCCATCGCCAGCTTGAGGTCCTTGAGCATCAGTGCGGTCGCGAAGCCGCCCTTGTACTCGTTGTCCGACGGGCTCTGCGGGCCGACGCCGGGGACGGGGCAATAGCTGGTCATCGACCACGATTGGCCGGTCGCCTTCGACGAGATGTCGTAGAACACTTGGCTGTCGAGCCCGAGCTTCTCGGCCAGCTTGAAACCCTCGCACGTGGCGATCATCGTCGCGGCGAGGATCAGGTTGTTGCACAGCTTGGCCGCTTCGCCCGCGCCCGCGTCGCCCGCGTGGATCACCGCCTTGCCCATCGCGGAAAGGATCGGCTCGGCGCGTGCGAAAGCCTCGGCGGTGCCGCCGACCATGAAGGTCAGCGTGCCACCGTTTGCCGCCGCGATCCCGCCCGAAACCGGCGCGTCGACCATCGCGTAGCCTTGCGCGCTCGCCGCTTCGGACAGCGCGCGGGTGGTGGCGACGTCGATCGTCGAACAGTCGAGCACGATCGCGCCTGCGGGCGCATGGCCGAATACGTCGCCTTCGAGCACCGATTTCACGATTCCGCCGTTGGGCAGCATCGTGACGACCGCCTCGACGTCCTGCACGGCCTCCTTGGCGTCGGCGAACACCACGCAGCCATTGCCCTGCGCCGTGCCGCGCGCCTCGTCGCTGAGGTCGAACGCGCGCACCTCATGCCCCGCCTTGACGAGGTTCGCGGCCATCCCGCCGCCCATATTGCCGAGGCCGATGAAGGCGATTTTCATGTTACTCTCTCCACTCAAACAAGTAGCACTATCAGGCCTAGGCAAATCATTGCCGGTCCGAAGATGAGCATAAGGAGCGGCTGCAGATAGGCTGTCGCTCGATCCCACTGATTGACGGGCAGTGGCTCGGCCCTGCCTAATTTCAGGATTGCAGCTTCGATCAGACTAATACGCTCTTGGTGACGATGCTTCCAACCGGAAGCGCCGAGCCAGACAAACAGCAGCCCGAAACCGATCAGCCCAATGCCTTTGATGATCACCGCCCCTTCCACTGCCCCTCGCGCTTCTCGATGAACGCGGCCATGCCTTCGGCCTTATCCTCGCTCGCGGCGAGGATCTGAAAGATGCGGCGTTCGATCACGAGGCCCTGGTCGAGCGTGGTCTCGAACGCGGCGTTGACCATTTCCTTGTTCGCGACCGTGGCCATCGGCGGCATTCCCGCGATCGTGGCCGCGGTCTTCAACGCTTCGTCGAGCAGGCTGTCGTGCGGCACCACGCGCGCGACGAGGCCGCTGCGCTCGGCTTCTTCGGCGTCCATCATCCGGCCGGTGAGGCACATCTCCATCGCCTTGGCCTTGCCCACCGCGCGGGTCAGGCGCTGGCTGCCGCCCATGCCCGGCGCGACGCCGAGCTTGATCTCGGGCTGGCCGAATTTTGCCTTCTCGCTCGCGATGATGAAGTCCGCCATCATGGCCAGCTCGCACCCGCCGCCGAGCGCGAAGCCGTTGACCGCCGCGATCCACGGCTTGCGGGTCGCCTTGACCAGGTGGCTGGTCCAGCGCGCGAAGAAATCCTCGTTGTAGAATTCGGCCGCGGGCTTGTCGGCCATTTCCTTGATGTCGGCGCCCGCGGCAAAGGCCTTGTCGCCGCTACCGGTCAGCACCGCGCAACGCTGGCCGCTGTCTGCCTCGAATGCGGCGAACGCGGCGACGAGGTCTTCCAACACCTGCGAATTGAGCGCGTTCAACGCCTGCGGACGATTGAGCGTGATCAGCGTGACCGCGTCTCGCTGTTCGACGGTGATGGTTTCGTAGCTCATTTCTCTCTCCGTCATCCCAGCGAAAGCTGGGATCGATTTCTGCAATGTCGATCCGCGCGGCCAGCGATCCCAGCTTTCGCTGGGATGACGGCTAGGCCAGCGGCCGCCACTCCTCCCCTTCGGGCAGCGGGGCGAAGATCGCGTCCAGCAGTTCCTCGCTCACGTCTTCGGGGGTCGCCGGGTCCCACTTGGGATCGCCGGTCTTGTCGACGATCACCGCGCGCACCCCTTCCGCGAAATCGGGGCGCAGCAGCACGCGGCTGGCGATGCGGTATTCGTGTTTCATGTTCTCGGCGAAGTCGGTCAGGCCCTTCGCCTCGGCGAGCTCGCGCAGCGCGACCTTGCAAGTCTGCGGGCTCTTGGTGCCGAGCGTATCGCGCTCCTTCGCCGCCCACTCGCCGTCATCCGCTTCGAGGCTGGCGAGCACATCCTCATAACGGTCGGAGGCGAAATGCTTGGCGATCTTGTCGGCATTGGCCGCGATGCGCGCTTCGGGCGGGGTGACCGACAGTTCGGACAGGATACCCCCGATGCGCGCCGGATGCTCGGCGATCCGCGCCTTGGCTTCGGCCAGTTTCTCGCTCGGCAGGTAATGCGTCGCGAGGCCCGCCCACAGGCACTCGGTCCCGTCGAGCCGCGCACCGGTGAGCGCGAGGAACTGGCCGATCCGCCCGCCGAGACGCGACAGATACCAGCCGCCGCCGACGTCGGGGAACAGGCCTATCCCGGTTTCGGGCATGGCGAAGCGGGTGTTCTCGGTCGCGACGCGGTACTTCGCCGGCTGGCTGATGCCGACACCGCCGCCCATCGTTACCCCGTCCATGAACGCGACGATCGGCTTGGCGTATGCGAACATCTGGTGGTTGAGCTGGTATTCGTCGTGGAAGAACTTGCGCCCCGATACGCCGCCGTCGTTGAGCGCCGAGTGGCGCAACAGGTTGATGTCGCCCCCCGCGCAGAAGCCCCGGCCCTCGGCATGATCTAGGATCACCGCCTCGACCGCGTCGTCGCCGGCCCATTCGGCCAGCGCCGCGCTCATCGCGTGGCACATGTCGAGCGTCAACGCGTGCAGCGCCTTGGGCCGGTTGAGCGAGATGTGTCCGGCGCGGCCATGGGTGTGGATGTGGACTTGGTCGGTCATGATATTGGCCCTTCGAGACGCGTCCTCAGACTTCGTCTTCGTCCGCTCCTCAGGATGAGCGAAATGCATGAAACCCGCTCATCCTGAGGAGCGAGGACGCATGTCCGAGTGTCTCGAAGGGTCACTGCCGCAACAGGTCCCGGCCCACGATCATGCGCATGACCTGGTTGGTGCCCTCCAGAATCGAATGCACGCGCAGGTCGCGCCAGAAGCGCTCGATCGGGTATTCCTTGAGATAGCCGTAGCCGCCGAACAGCTGCAGCGCGTCGTTCACCACCTTGCTGCCGCTGTCGGTGGCGAGGCGCTTGGCCATGGCGGAGAACTTGCTCTTGTCGGGCGCGTTGTCGGTCACCTTGGCGGCGGCGAGGTAAAGTAGCGCGCGCGCCGCCTCCAGGTCGGTCGCCATGTCGGCGAGCATGAACTGGGTGTTCTGGAAATCGGCGATCGGCGTGTCGAACTGCTGGCGTTCCTTGGTGTACTTCACCGCTTCGTCCAGGCAGCGTTGCGCCCCGCCGAGCGAGCAGGCACCAATATTGAGCCGCCCGCCGTCGAGCCCCATCATCGCGAAGCGGAAGCCTTCGCCCTCGTCGCCGACGCGGTTGGCGACCGGCACCTTCGCATCCTCGAAGATCATCTGCGCGGTCGGGCTGGCGTTCCAGCCGAGCTTCTTCTCGGGCTTGCCGAAGCTGAGGCCGGGGGTGTCCTTGTCGATCACCAGGCAGGTGATGCCCTTCGTCTTGTGCTCGCCGGTGCGCACCATCACTACGTAGAAATCGTTGAACCCGCCGCCCGAAATGAACTGCTTGGTGCCGTTGAGCACGTAGTGATCGCCCTCAACGCGCGCGGTGGTCTTGAGGCCCGCTGCGTCGGAGCCCGAGCCCGGCTCGGTCAGCGCGTAGCTGGCGATCTTTTCCATCGTGACGAGCTGCGGCAGGTACTTCGCCTTCACCTCGGCTCCGCCGAAGCGATCGATCATCCACGTCGCCATGTTATGGATCGAGACGTAGGCGCTGGTGGCCGGGCAGCCGTAAGCCATCGCCTCCATGATTAGCGCCGCTTCGAGCCTACCGAGCGCGATGCCGCCCGACTCCTCGGACACGTAGATCGCGCCGAAGCCGAGCTCGCCGGTCTTCTGGATCACGTCGCGCGGGAAATGGTGGTTGTCGTCCCACTCGGCCGCAAACGGCGTGATGTTGTCGGCGGTGAAGCGCTGCGCCATCTCCTGGATGGCGAGCTGGTCGTCGGTAAGCTGGAACTGTCCGGTCATGCCGCGGGCTCTAGCGACGTGCGCGGGCGGAGGAAAGGGGCGGACCCGCCGCCCCCACCCGTCTCATCCGCAAGTGATTTCGGTGATCGTCATCGCGCGGTCGTAGCGCACGTTCACCCGGTCGGGGCGGAAGTCCATCGTCCACGCGGAATCGGGCGGACCCCAGCGAAGCTGCTTGGCGCCCGCTTCGCGCTGGATATTCGCGCCGATTTCACCGGTGACCTTCTGGCCGACGAAGGACTGCGCGGCCGCGGCATCGCAGGCTCCGGTATTGCCGCCGGCATCGGGCATGTCGCCGCCGCCGTCGTCGGGCGCGGTGGTGGCGCAGGCGGCGAGCAACGCGGCGGGCACCAGCGCGGACAGTGCTATGGTGGTCTTCATCGCAGGTCTCCTCAGGCGCACTTGGTGTAGGTGAGCGGGTCGGCCATCGCTTCCTCGCCGTATTCGGTGCGCACGAGCTTGTCGTCACCCTGCGCGGCGAGCATCGTGTCGCGGTTCCATTCCATGCCTTCGCCGGTGAAGGCGAACTGGGCGCGGATCGAGGTGTCGCTGCTCTGCGCGACTTCGCCGAGCGTCGCGCGCGATTCGTAGAACTTGATGCTGCTGCCATCGACCGTGATCAGCCCCTTGGCGTCGCCGCGGGTCGAGGTGCAGTCGGCGGGCACGAGGCCCCAGCGCCCTTGCAGCGCGGCGGGGATCGTGGTCGCGGCCTGGCCGCCGGCGGCGGGCGGACCGGCACCGTCACCGATGCCGCCATCGGGCTCGACCGGAATCGGGCTTTTCATCGCATCGGGCTGCGTGTCGGCGCCGGGCGCGGTCTCGTCCGCCGGGGCGCCGCACGCCGCGAGAGCGAAGGCGGGGAGCGCGGCGAGGGCTATTGTCAATCGCATGAACGGTCTCCTGTCGGTCTGCCCACCCTCAACACGCGAGCCGCGCGGTTTATCCCGCATTTCGCCGCGCTGGTTCACTCAACCCATCGTCGGGATGACGAACGCGTTCGATCCGTCCCCGCCGCCATCGGGCCAGCGCTGGGTGACGGTTTTGACCTTGGTCCAGAACTTGAGGCCCTCGGTGCCGTACTGGTTGGTGTCGCCAAACGCGCTGCGCTTCCACCCGCCGAAGCTGTGGTAGCTGACCGGCACCGGGATCGGCACGTTGACCCCCACCATGCCGACCTCGACGCGGGATGCGAACTCGCGCGCGGCGTGGCCGTTGCGGGTGAAGATGGCGACCCCGTTACCGTACTGGTGCTCGCTCGGCAGGCGCACGGCTTCCTCGAAATCCTTCGCGCGCACGATCTGGAGGACGGGGCCGAAGATCTCCTCCTGGTAGGACTTCATCTGCGGGGTGACGCGGTCGAGCAGCGTGGGGCCGACGAAGAAGCCGTCCTCGTGGCCCTGAAGCGAGAACCCGCGGCCGTCGACCACCACTTCGGCGCCTTCCTGCTCGGCGGTGTCGATCCAACGCTCGATGCTCGCCTTATGCTCGGGGGTGACGACCGGGCCGTAATGCGCGTCCTTGTCGTTCGAGACGCCGACCCGCAAAGCGCCGATCGCCGGGATCAGCTTTTCGCGCAGGCGGTCGGCGGTATCCTCGCCCACCGGCACCACGACCGGCAGCGCCATGCAGCGCTCGCCCGCCGAACCGAACGCGGCACCGGCGAGGTCGTTCACCACTTGGTCGAGGTCGGCGTCGGGCATCACGATGCCGTGGTTCTTCGCCCCGCCCATCGCCTGGACGCGCTTGCCGTTGTCAACCCCGCGCTTGTACACGTAGTGCGCGATGTCGGAGCTGCCGACGAAGCTGATGCCCGCGATGTCGGGATGATCGAGGATCGCGTCGACCATCGTCTTGTCGCCATGGACCACCTGCAGCAGGCCTTCGGGTGCGCCGGCTTCGCGGAACAGTTCGGCGAGCCGCACCGGCACGCTCGGATCGCGCTCGCTGGGCTTGAGGATGAAGGCGTTGCCTGCGGCGATCGCCATGCCGAACATCCACATCGGGATCATCGCCGGAAAATTGAACGGGGTGATCCCCGCGCCGATGCCCAGCGGCTGGCGCATCGAATAGACATCGATCCCCGGCCCGGCGCCCAGCGTGTACTCACCCTTCAGCACCTGCGGGATGCCGCAGGCGTATTCGATCACCTCAAGTCCGCGCTGCACGTCGCCCATCGCATCGTCGACCACCTTGCCGTGTTCGCTCGACAATAGTTCGGCGAGTTCCCGATGGTTCTTCTCGACCAGTTCCTTGAACGCGAACATCACGCGGGCGCGCTTCTGCGGATTGGTCATCGCCCATTCGGGCTGGACCTTCTTCGCCGCCGCCACCGCGCGGTCGAGCAGCGCGGCGTCGCCCAGCGCGACCTCGGCCTGCACCTCGCCGGTCGAAGGGTTCCACACCTTGTGCGTCCGGCCCGCGGAACCTCCGGCTCCTCCGCTCATGAAATGGTCGATCCGGCGCATGTGGTTTCTCCTGTAACTTCCGTGCGGGTCTCTAGCCGAGCAGGTGGTCGGCGCAAGGGGCGAACCGAGCTTGCCGCGCTGCGCGAATGAGCTAGTCTCCCGGCAAAACGGGCAGAGGGGAATGACTTGGCTCAAGGCGGCAACGAGGGAACGGGCGGCTCCGTTCCGGCGGGTTCCGATGCGGTCGGCGCTGCGCCAGGCGCGGGGCAGAGCCCGAAGCTGGTGATCGCCGCAAGCTCGCTCGGGACGGTGTTCGAGTGGTACGATTTCTACCTCTACGGTCTGCTTGCCGGGATCATCTCGGTGCAGTTCTTCTCCGGCGTGAACGAGACGACCGGCTTCATCCTCGCGCTCGCCGCCTTCGCTGCGGGGTTCGCGGTGCGTCCGTTCGGCGCGCTGGTGTTCGGGCGGCTGGGCGACGTGGTCGGGCGCAAGCACACCTTCCTCGTCACCATGGCGCTGATGGGCCTTTCGACGTTCGCGGTTGGGCTGTTGCCGAGCTACGCCAGCATCGGGGTCGCGGCGCCGATCGCACTGGTCACGTTGCGCCTGCTCCAGGGCCTCGCGCTGGGCGGCGAATACGGCGGAGCGGCGACGTACGTGGCCGAACATGCGCCCGACGATCGCCGCGGCTTCTATACCAGCTTCATCCAGACCACCGCGACCTTCGGCCTGTTCGCCGCGCTGCTGGTGGTGATCGGCCTCAGGACCTGGCTGGGCGAGGAAGCCTTCGCCGACTGGGGCTGGCGGGTGCCGTTCCTGATCTCGCTGGGGCTGCTCGCGGTGTCGCTCTGGATCCGAATGCAGCTCGAGGAAAGCCCGGTGTTTCAGAAGATGAAGGCCGAGGGGACGACCTCGAAGCGCCCGCTGCGCGAGGCGTTCGGCCAGTGGCGCAACCTCCGGTGGGTGCTGATCGCGCTGCTCGGCGCGGTCGCGGGGCAGGCGGTGGTCTGGTACACCGGGCAATTCTACGCGCTGTTCTTCCTCGAGCGGGTGCTCCAGGTGGAGGGCGCGACGGCGAACATCCTGATCGCGATCGCGCTTGCCATCGGTACGCCGTTCTTCGTGGTGTTCGGCTGGCTGAGCGACAGGATCGGGCGCAAGAAGATCATCATGGCCGGACTCGCGCTCTCGATCGCCGGCTATTTCCCGCTGTTCGCCGCGCTGACCGACGCCGCCAACCCCGCGCTGGCCGAAGCGCAGGCGCGCGCGCCGGTGACGGTCCACGCCGATCCGGCGACCTGCGCGTTCCAGTTCGATCCGGTGGGCGGCCAGAGCTTCGACACCACCGGCTGCGACGTGGCCAAGTCCGCGCTCGCCAAGGCCGGCATCCCCTATGCCAACGCGGCGGACGGCGACGGCGAGATCACCGTGGGCGAGCGCACGATCGCGCCGGGCGACCTGACGACCTACGCCGACCGGATCGCGGTCGCCGTGGCCGAGGCCGGCTATCCCGCGACCGCCGATCCGGCGCGGATCGACCGCGTGCGGGTGGTCGCGATCCTCACCGCGCTCGTGCTGCTGGTGACGATGGTCTACGGGCCGATCGCCGCGCTGCTGGTCGAACTGTTCCCGAGCCGCATCCGCTATTCGGCGATGAGCCTGCCCTATCATATCGGCAACGGCTGGTTCGGCGGCTTCCTGCCGACGGTGAGCTTCGCGATGGTCGCGGCGACGGGCAATATCTATTTCGGCCTGTGGTATCCGATCGCGATCGCCGCGCTGACGCTCGTGGTCGGGCTGCTGTTCCTGCCCGAGACCTTCCGCCGCTCGATCCGCGATTGACCGTCGCGCGGGCTTGCGGCAAAGGCGCTGGCGCTCAAGCGGGTGTAGCTCAATGGTAGAGCAGCAGCTTCCCAAGCTGACGACGAGGGTTCGATTCCCTTCACCCGCTCCACCGCCTTTGCTGCGATAGCTTCCGGTTCATGACCGACGCCGTTCCATCGCCCTGTCGCAACATATGCCGGCTCTCGCCCGACGGATCGCTGTGCGAGGGATGCGGACGCACGCTGGCGGAGATCGGCGCGTGGACGGGCGCGAGTGAAGCCGAACGGGCACGGATCGCGCAGGCCGCGCGGGTGCGGCTCGCGGCGCTTACAGCGGCCCGGAAATCGTAAGCGTCACCGCCGCGCCGTGTCGCTCGACCTGCGCCGCGACCCCGAACACCTCGGCCAGCCGCTCGGCGGTCATCGTCTCGGCGGCGGGGCCATCGGCGACGATCCGGCCGTCCTTCATCCAGATCAGCCTTTCGGCATAGCGCGCCGCGAGCGCGAGGTCGTGGACCACGGTCAGCACGCCGCGCCCGGCGCGCGCCGCATCGGCGAACAGCCGCGCGACTTCGTGCTGGTAGCGCGGATCGAGCGCGGCGACGGGCTCGTCGGCGACCAGCAGCGGGGTTTCGGCGGCGAGCGCGCGGGCGAGGTGGACGCGGGCTAGCTCGCCGCCCGAGAGCGTGTCGGCCGCGCGATCCTCGAACCCCGCGAGGCGGCAGGCACCGATCGCGCGCGCAACCGCCGCCGCGTCGCCGTGCGAAAGCCTGCCCGGAGCGGCGCCGTGGGCGAAGCGGCCGAGCGCGACCACGTCGCGCACCGGCATCGGCCAGGCGAGCGGACGCGCCTGCGGCAGATAGGCGACCTTGCGCGCGCGCGCCGCGGGGGAGAGGCCGCGCACGTCCGCGCCATCGATTGTCGCGCGGCCCGCGTCGGGCGCGAGCAGGCCGAGCGCGAGGCGCAGCAGCGTGGTCTTGCCCGAGCCGTTGGGCCCGATCAGCATAGCGAGTTCGCCGGGCGCGAGGCGCAGGCTCGCCTCCTCGACCAGCGGCGCGCCGCCGACGTGCCGGGTCAGCGCATGGGCTTCGAGCGCGCTCATCCGCCGAGCCTCCCGCGTGCGGCGATCCACACGAAGACCGGCGCGCCGATCAGCGCCGCGACCACGCCGAGGCGCAGTTCGGCATCGGTCGGCAGCAGCCGCACGCCGATGTCGGCGAGCACGAGGATCAGCGCGCCGAGCAGCGCCGAGGGGATCAGCAGCCGCGCCGGATCGTGCCGCACCAGCGGGCGCACGAGATGCGGCGCGACGATCCCGACGAAGCCGATCGCGCCGGCGAGCGACACCGCCGCGCCGGTCGCCAGCCCCGCGCCGAGGATCACCATGAGCCGCTGACGCCGGAGGTCGAGCCCGATGCCCTCGGCCGCCTCCTCGCCCAACGCGAGCGCCGCCAGCCCGCGCCGCGCCGCGAGCATGATCGCGATGCCGAGCGCGAGGAACGGCGCGGCGTAGGCGAGATCGGCGACGCTGCGGTTGGCGACCGTGCCCAATGTCCAGTTGATCATGTCGGCCAGCGTGAAGGGGTTGGGCGCGAGGTTCATCAACAGCGCCATCAGCGCGGCGGAGAAGCTCGACAGCCCGATGCCGATCAGCAGCAGCGTTACCGCCGAGCGGGTGCGCAGCGCGGCGAGGGCGACCAGCAGCGTCGCCGCCAGCGCACCGCCGATCGCGGCGAGCGGCAGGACCAGCGGGCCTATGTTCGCAAGGCCGAAGAACAGCACGAAAGTGGCGAACAGCGCCGCGGTGGCCGAGACGCCGAGGATGCCCGGTTCGGCCAGCGGATTGCGCAGCAGGCCTTGCAGCGCGGCGCCGCTCATCCCTAGCGCTGCGCCGACCATCGCGGCGGCGAGCGCGCGGGGCAGGCGAATCTGCCACACGACGATCGCGTCGCCCGGATTGCCGTGCAAGCCGAGCCCATCCAGCAGCCGCGCGGGCGAGAGCGGGGTCGAACCGAGCAGCAGCGCGAGCGCGATCGCGGCCAGCAGCGCGAGCGCGAGCAGAGCTTTGGCACGGGCGGTCATCGGATCGCCTCGCGCGCTTCGGCCAGCGCCTCGACCGCATCGACCAAGAACCATCCGCCGCAACTCGTCCATGCGCCTTCGAGCGGCACTGTCGGCGCGCGCGCGGTCTGCGCCCGGGCGACCGGGTGGCGCGCGACGCTCCAGGCGTCGGCCCCGTCGAACGAAGCCGCCACGATCACGTCCGGCCGTTCGTAGGCGAGCCGTTCGAGCGGAAGCGGGTTCCAGCCCGGCCGCTGCTGAAAGTTCGCCAGCCCGGCGGCGGTCAGCACTTCCTGGACCAGCGTCCCTTCGCCCGAAGTCACGCCCCCCGGGGTCATGTATAGCGCCGTGGGGCGCGGCCCGGCGGATGGCGGGAGAGCGGCGAGGCGGCGGTCCATGTCGGCGGCGACCCGCCGGGCCTCCGCCGCCGCGCCGAGCGCGCTGCCCACGCGCACGACCTCGTCGCGCACTTCGGCCAGCGTCTGCGGAAAACCGATCTGCACCACCGGCACGCCGAGCTCGGTCAGGAAACCTTCGACCTCGGGCCCGCCACCGTAGGAGCGCACGACCAGATCGGGCTGGAGCGCGATCACCTCGGCCGCGCGCGGACGCACGATCGGCAGGCCCGCGGCCCGCGCGCGCATGTAGGAGAAGCGCTTGCCGGCATCGGGAGACAGCGCCGCGATCGCGCCGCGGTCGGCGAAGCGCAGCACGTATTGATCGGCGCAGTAATCGAGGCTGACGACGCGCTGCGGCGCACCGTCGGGCGGCGTGGGCGCAGGCGCGGGGGTGCAGCCTGCGGCCAGCAGCGCCGCGAGCATCGCGAACAGGGCGGAGCGCGCGTGTCGGCGCATCGCATCGGCTCCCCAAACGCACCGGCTCTCGCGGGGAGGGCATCGGAGCCCCGCGCAGCCTCGACAGTCGTGGCCCGCCGCGCCGGAAAGGCGCGACGCCGGAAGCCCGGCCGGTGGCTGTCGTTTCGGCGGGAAAGCCATGCTTCCCGTCCGCTGGAGCTGACCCGGCTCCCCGGACGAACGACGCGACGGCAGGTTTCCTGGCTTGCGGATCGGCGCCCTCGGACCGTCTTCCCGGCGCCGCCCACGGGATGGAGCGGCGGCCAGTGACGTGGTGGCCCGGGACTCCCCGCCTACAGTTGCGGGCACAGCGCCGGCGTCGAACCGGCTTCCCTCTCGGCCTTGCGCATCGCTGCGCGCGGCACCGTCTGCCCAGGAACCTGCGAGAGACGGCGGCCGGTGTCAATCCCGCGTGCCGGCGGCGCACCTGCGCGGCCCAAGAAAAATTCGGGTTGCCCGGTTTCGCCGCGATGGCGCACAATGCAGGCCTCAAGCCCTCGGCCGGATGCGCCCGCGATGACCGTCAAGCACAAGATCCTGATCGTCGACGATCATCCGATCATTCAGGACGGCCTGCGGATGCTGTTTGCCGGGCACCGCGATTTCGAGATCGTCGGCGCGCTCGATCACGCTTCCACGGTGAGCGCCTTCGTCCGCTCGCAATCGGTCGACATCGTGATCCTCGATCTCAACATGCCCGACGTGCGCGGGGTGAACGTCCTCGCCGAGATCGTCGGATCGAACGATATGACGGTCGTCGTTCTCACCGGCGAGAGCCAGTTGGGCGAGATCGACTATGCGATCAAGCTCGGCGCGCGCGGAGTGGTGAGCAAGGCCGACCCCCCGCGCGAGATCGTCGCCGCGTGCGAAGCGGCGCTGACTGGCGAAGTCTACCTCTCGCCGCAGATACGCGAAGGGATGATCCGGCTGAGCGAAGTGCCGGTGGCGCTGTCGTCGCGCCAGATGGCGATCCTGCACTATCTGGCGCAGGGCGAGAGCAACAAGGAAATCTCGTATCGCCTGTCGATCGCGCAACCGACGGTCTCGTTCCATATCGCCGAACTGCGGCGCAAGCTGGACGTGGCCAACAACCGCAAGATCGTCGAGCGCGCGCAGGAACTAAACCTGCTCTGACGCTCGCGCGAACGCCGGGTGCTCGCGCATCTCGCGGCACAGCGGCTTGACCAGCATCACGGCGACCGATTCGGCGAGCCGGCCGCGGGTGATCGTCGTGTCGTCGTACGTCGCCGCCGCCGGCTGGAGGCCCCGAGCACGGGCTTCGCCGAGCGCGCCCTCGAAGGCTTCGCGGCGATCGAAATCGAGCACGCGCCAGCCCGGCGTCGCCGCGTCGAGTTCGTCCGCGGTGCAGATGCTCACTTCGGGGCAGGCGCAGGGCAAGGTGATCTGCAGCCGCGTGCCGGCGGGGCCGGACGAGACGACGTCCAGCTTGCCGAACAGGCTTTCGATCAGGCGCCGGGCGGAGCGAAAGCCCGAGCCCGATCCGCGCCGCTCGTCGCCCGCGGTCGATCGCGGCGCGCTGTCGTCGCGCAGTTCGCGCACGAGTTCGTCGGACATGCCGATACCCGTGTCGACGATCTCTATCACCGCCAGGCCGCCCTCGGCCCGCATCGCGATCCGCGCGCCGCCCGCCTCGGTGTAGTGGTAGGCGTTGCTGAGGAGGTTCGCGAGCGCGCGCATCAGCATCGGGCGGTCGGATATCACCACCGCCCCCTCGTCGATTTCGGCTTCGAGCGAGAGCCCCTTCGCGGCGAACGGGGCCTTGAACATCATCGTCAGCGGCTCGACCAGCGCGCCGCCCTTGAACGCGCTGAGCGCGAGGAAACCGGATTCGCTGCCGACCAGCGCCGCGCCCGACATCGTGGTGGCGGCGATCCCGCCCAGATAATCGGCCGAACTGCGCAGGATCTTCGCCAGCTCGCGGTTCGATCCGGGCTGATCGTCGCGCTCGAGCACGTCGACCGCGCTGTTGAGCGCGAGGATGACCTGGCGGCTGTCGTGGCCCGAGGCGTGCAGCAGCGCGTTCTGGCTGTTGACCGTGGCGAGCGCGAAAGCCTTTTCTTCCGCCAGCTTTGCCGCACTTTCGCTGATCGCCAGCCGCTCGGCCATCGATTGCGCATAGTTCGCGTCCGCCGCGCGCTTGTCGGCCTGGATCTTCTCGAGGTTCAGACCCAGCGCGAGCGTGACCATCAGCGATTCGAACAGCCCCACCGGGCCGGCCAGATGCCAGTTGATCGGCAGCCACGTGAACACGCCCATCGAGGCGATCGCGGCATAGACTATGAACAGCGCGAGACTGCCCCAGCCGATCAGCAGCGGCCAGAGCTGGGGGCCGATCCGGCGGATCGCGGCGAAGCCGATAAACGGCAGGAACAGCGCCACTCCCACCGTTATGAGCCAAGTGGCGAGGTGGAGAGCGTTGCGCAGCGCGGGATCAAAGAACGCGAGGCCGGTCTGGAGCGCGATCACGGCGAGGCTCGCCGCGATCAGCAGCCGGAGCGCGAGGTCGCGCCGCGGGAACAGCGTGCGCGTGCGCACGAAGCTGCGCGCGAACTGCGCCATCGCCGCGGCGAAGGCGCACTTGATCGCATCCTCGATCGCCAGCCCGAGCACCGGGCTGTCGGCGAGGAAGAAGATCGTGAAATAGCCTTCGGCGTGGATCGTGGTGAGCACGAAGAAGCCCTGCGCGAGCGCGAGCCAGGCGAATTCGCGGTGCCCGGTGATGGAGAAGAACAGGAAGTTGACGAAGACCAGCACGCCCACACCCAGCACCACGCCCGCGACCATGGCAATGTTCGCACGGCGATCCTGGAAGAAAGTGCCGTAGGTCTCGATCCGCAGCGGCATGTAGGTCGAATTGTCGGACAGGAAATCGATTACGATCGTCTTCTCCTGCCCGGGCTCGAGCACCAGCTCGGTGCTGAACGCCTGGTAGGTCCGCAAGTTCTCGCTCGCCGCCGCGGGGTCGGTGCCGTCGACCAACAGCTCCAGCCGGTCGCCGGAAATTTCGTACAGCCGGAAATAGCTGAGCGAACCGCGCCCGGTGGTGAGGATCCAGCTTCCCGCGCGGTCGCCCGCGTTGCGCACGCCGAGCGCGATCGCGGTGCGCTGGCCCGGAGGCCCGAAATGGACCGCGCGCCCCGCGATCGGCCGCATCGGTTCGGTCAGGATGCGTGCGGGCGACAACGCACCCACCGCGCCGAGATCCTTCGAGTAGCGGACATAGGGGGCGACCGGCGGCGCGTCCTCGCCGGGCTGGAGCTGGGCTACGGAAAGCGGTTCCTGCGCCGCGGCGGGACGCGGCGAAAGCGCCAGCATGCATGCCAGCACGAGCGCCCCCAAGGCGACGATCCAACCCCCCTGTTGCATCGGACCGGAAGTCTTGCCCGGCCCGACCGGGTTGTCAATTCATGTCGATCGCCGCCAACGCCTTGCGCATCTGCGCCAGCGCGGCGGCTTTGAGCTGATGAACGCGCGGCACGCTGACCGACAGCACGGCGGCGATCTCCGACAGATTGAGTTCCTCGACGAAATAAAGCTGGATCACGAGCTGGTGGCGATCGCCGAGCGATCCGATCGCGGCGATCAGGCTTTCGCGGTCTTCGCGCTGGAGAACCTGCCGCTCGGCGTCGGGCTCTTCCGAAGCGAAGGCGACGTCGGTTTCGGAATAGCATTCGTCGATCGAGGCGATGCGCGTTTCCGCCAGCTCGCTTTCGAGCCGGAGATAGTCGTTCGTGCTCATCCCGAGCCCTTCCCCGAGTTCGGCGGCGGAAGGCTCGCGTCCCAGCTCGCCGTGCAGCTTCGTTTTCATGTCTTCGATCATGCGTCGCCTAGCCCGCGCGCCGCGCGGATCGGGCGAGGCGCTGCGCAGCAGGTCGACCATCGCGCCGCGCACGCGCAGCTTGGCGTAGGCGGCAAAGCCGTCGTCGCTCGGCGAATCGTGCCGCTGTGCGCATTCGGTGAGGGCGACGAGCCCGGCCTGCATCAGGTCCTCGACGTCGATCGTCGGCCCCCCGCTGCCCGACAGGTGCCAGGCAAGCTTGCGCACCATCGGCAGGAACCGGGTCACCCGGTCGCCGACGGGCTCGCGATAGGCCTCCGCGGCGGAAAAATGCGAATGGTCGAGCTTCATGCGGCCATGGCCTCCATGCCGGTTTCCTGCGTCGGGGCGATGGGCGGCGCGGCGCCGTTCTCGCCGCCGACGACCGCGATCACCTCGATGGGTTGCGCGACGGGCAATTCGTTGATCGAGAGAACGGCGCAGCCCGGCGCACGCAGGCGCAGCAGCCCGGCGAGCGGGCGGCGGGCGCGCGGCTGGACGATCAGCGCGGGGGTGCCCGCGCCAGCCGGGCGTTCGGCCAGGATCGCCGCGATCCGCTCACCGATCGAGCGCGCGAGGTCGGGTTCGATCACCACGTTGCCGCTGACCGGATCGTGCATTCCGCCGACGACCATCTCTTCCAGTTCGGCCGCGAGCGTGATGACCGGCAGGCGCTGGTCGGGCGGGCACAGGCTGCCGACGAGCATCGGCCCGAGATCGGCGCGCAGCATGTCGACCAGCTTTTCGTGCTCGGTCGTCTGCTGCGCGGCCTGCGACAGGCTCGCGAGCACCGGGATCGGATGCGCGAGCGTGATCCCGTCGGCGAGCAGCGCGCGCAGGAGGCGCGTGATCGCGGCGAGCGAGAGCGGCTGCGGAGTGATCGTCTCGACCAGTTGCGCGTGGCGATCGCGCACCATGTCGAGCAGTTCGCGCACCTGGTCGGGGCCGAGCAGGTCCTGCGGGCGGGCGGAGAGAAGCTGGTTGACGTGGGTGGCGACGACGCTCTCGGCATCGACCACCAGGTAGCCCTCGGCCACCGCGAGATCGCGCGCCGAGGCGTCGATCCACACCGCCGGGCAGTTGAAGCTCGGGTCGTGCGTCGCTTCGCCCGGGAGCGGACCGAGCTGGCCCGCGTCGCCGGTGTCGATCGCCAGTAGGCGGTCGGCGCGCAGGCTGCCCGAGCCGAGCGGTGCGCCGCCCAGCGTGATGCGATAGCGGTCGGGCGCGAGGTCGAAGCTGTCGCGGATGCGGAATTGCGGGACGACGAAGCCGAACGCCTGGCACAGCTGGCGGCGCAGCCCGGTGAGCCGCGCGACGAGCGGCGCGCCGCGCTTCTCGTCGGCGAGGTGCACCAGCCCGAAGCCGAGTTCGACCGTGACCAGCGCCTGCTCCGACACGTCCTCGATCGCGATCCGGGTGGGATCGGGCGCGGGCGCGGGCTCGGCGGCGGGGACGAACTTCTTGCGCTTGCTCAGCACACGCCACAGCGCGAAGGCCACCGCGGCGAGCGGCAGGAAGACGGTCTGCGGCATCGCCGGGATGAAGCCCATCGCGGCGAGGATGCAGCCGACCGGCAGCCAGATGCCGGGTTCCGCGAACTGCCCGCCGATCTGGCCGGTGAGGTCGCGGGTGTCGGACACGCGGGTGACGATCACCGCGGCGGCGATCGACAGCAGCAGCGCGGGGATCGAGGCGACCAGCGCGTCGCCCACCGCGAGGGTGACGTAGAGCGCGCCCGATTCGCTCGCCGAGAGGCCATGCGAAACCATGCCGAGCACGAAACCCGCGACGATGTTGACCAGCAGGATCAGCAGCGCCGCGATCGCGTCGCCCTTCACGAACTTGCTTGCACCGTCCATCGAGCCGTAGAAGTCAGCCTCGGTCGCGATCTCGCGGCGGCGGGCCTTGGCTTCCTCGGCGGTCATCAGGCCCGCGGCGAGGTCGGCGTCGATCGCCATCTGCTTGCCGGGCAAGGCGTCGAGCGTGAAGCGTGCGGACACTTCCGACACGCGGCCCGCGCCCTTGGTGACGACGACCAAGTTGATGATCATCAAGATCATGAACACGAACAGGCCGACCGCGAAGTTGCCGCCGATCAGGAAGGCGCCGAACGCCTCGATCACCTTGCCCGCCGCAGCCTCGCCCTCGTGCCCATTCATCAGCACGACGCGGGTGGAGGCGACGTTGAGCGCGAGGCGTAGCAGCGTCGCGAACAGCAGGACGGAAGGGAAGGAGGAGAAGTCGAGCGGCTTTTCCGCGTTCATCGCCGCCATCAGCACCGCGACCGAAAGCGCGATGTTGAGGACGAAGAACACGTCGAGCATCATGGGCGGGATCGGCACGACCATCAGCACGATGATCGTGAGGATGCCGACCGGCAGCGCCATCGAAGGCGCGAGGAAGCTGCGCCAGGTCACAGCCCGAAGGCCCTGAACTTGCCGTAGGCCTCACCGACCTGGCGCGCCGCGCGGCCGCCGAGGCCGTCGCTGCCGCCGCCGAAGGTCGCCTGCAGCGTTTCGGCCATCGAGGGGCGCGGGGCGACCGGGGCTGGTTCGGCAGTGAACGTGCGCCGGGCATGCGTGAAGGCGGCGGCGGGCGTCGCGGGCATGTAGCCGCCGGGCGATGCGATGCCGGGAATGCCGCCGCTGCCGTCCTTGGCCCGTTCGACCTTGTCGCGCACCAGCGCCATCACGTCGCCGACCGAGCGCGCGCGGCCCCCGGCATAGAAGATGCCCGGATTGGCCTGCGCGGGCTTGGGAAACAGCGAAGCGGCGGGCGCGAGCGGATTGTCCTGCAAGGCGCCGAGGAAGCCCTTGGCGCCGCCCGAACCGAGGAAGTGCGCGAGGTAGAGTTCGGCATGGTCGGGTTCGCGGCCGAGGAAGCCGCGCAGCTCGCCCGCGTTGTCGCGCGCGAGTTCGGCCGCCATCAGCGAGGAAACTTCGGGATCGAAGCGCAGCGCCATGATCTGCGCGCGCATTCCGGCATCGCCGACGCTGGCGCGCCCGCCCTGCCGCGTGATCGCCGCCTCGGCCCAGTCGAGCCCGTGCGTGCGGCCATGGCGGTCGAGCGTCTCGAGCCAGGTCGAGGAGATGAACTGATAGAGCCCCGAAGCGCTCGAGGTGCGCGCGCGGGCGCCGCTGTCGAGGTTCGATTCGATCTTCGCCTGCGCCAGCAGGTAGTCGAAATCGACCCCGGTGGCGGCAGAAGCGCGCGCGATCGAACCCTGCACGTCGCCGTGCCGCGCTGCGCTGGCTTGAACTGATGTGACCTCTGGCAAGGATGCCCCCGGCGTGATTGCACTCGCCGGGGTTCAAGCAAGAGGTGTGCCAGAACGGCTCAGTCGTACCTATCAGGCGTGGTAGGGGATCTCGCGCGCGACCGAGGGACGGCCCGCGCCGTAGAGGCTGATGCGCCCGGCGAGCGAGCCGAGCCGCGCTTCGACGTTGGCGGCGATCAGGTTGCGGATCTTGCGGTTGATCTCGTTGAGGCGCGTGACCGCGTCGAGCAGGCCGCGGCATTCCTCGTCGAGCGGGCCGGAGGCCTTGCGCTCGATCGCTTCACACAGCCCGAGCTTGTCGTCCGAGCAGGTGCGGATCGAATCGAGGTCGAGACCGGCAAGCGCCTGCCGCTCGTTTTCCAGCAGGGCAAGCAGTTGCCGCAGCGCGTCTTGCAGGGACATGTCGGTGGTCATCGCTCGTTCCTCAACATGAAACCGCCTGCGATGATCGCGTCGGCGGTCTTGCGCGGGTCGAGCAGGTAGCGGCCCTGCTCGATCGCGTTGCGGATGCGGTCGACCCGCGCGTGGTCGACGGGCGCTTCGGTTCCGGCGAGGCCGACCGCGGCGAGGGCGGCGGCGCCGGTCTGGTCGGCATCGGCGGCAACCGGCCGCACCCGTTCCGACCGCGCCACGGGCGCGGCGGCGCGTGCCCGCGGGCGAGCGGCGATCGCTTCCGTCCCCTGATTGTCGATCCGGTCCATCGGTCCGCTCCATTGTGTTGCGGAACTGAGGACGGCGGCTTGCGCGGGAATTTAAGGCATCCCGCAGAAATTTGCCGCTTACGGCAATTCCATGCCGACCCGGCCCGGCTGGATCACCCGCGCGCGGATCGGATCGCGCTTCTCGCCCACGGGGCGCACCTTGATCCAGTCGCCCACGGCGCCCGCTTCGAGCGCCTCACCCTGGCGCGATACGGTGAAGCCGCTGCCCTGGATCGCGATCGACACGGCTTCGCCGCGCGCGACGATCGGCTCCGCACGGGCGTTGCCGGGGCCGCCGGAAACCGGCACGAACAGGCGCCAGCCGCCCGAGATCGGGCAGCGCACGAGCACCGTCTGGTTGCTGCTGCCGTACCATTCGAGCGCGAGCGGCATCGGGCATTGCGAGAGCTTGAGCCGGCGGTCGACCGGCAGGCGCGCGCCGCCGGCCGCGCCCTGCGGCGCACCGGTGAACTGCGCGACCTCGCGGTCGATGCTCGCGGGATCGTGGAACCCGGCGGCGAGCGCGGGGACGGCGGCTGCGATGGCGCCGGCGGCGCCGGCAGCGATGAAGGTCTTGATCGTACGCATCGGTGCTACCTCTCGTTGGCGGCGCGCGCCGCCCCGTTGGTGGATGCCGGGGGCCTTGCAACCGCCGTGCCAGACTCGCGCCCGTCGTAGTCGAGCACCGCGATCAGGTCGGCGGCTGCGGCCGGTTCGACGACGATCCGCGCGGTGCGGCCCGCGGCTTCGGCTTCGCGTGCCAGCGCGAGCGCGCCGCGCATGGATTGCGCCGCATCGCCCGCTGCGTGGCGCGCGACGATGGTGAGATGCTGGCGGTCGTCGCGCGGCTGGCCCGAAAGCCATGCGCCGAGCGAGGGTGCGCCGGGCGCGGCGCGGTAGATCGCCAGGGGCTCGCCGCCCGCCGGAACCGGCGCGCCGGCCACCGGGACGGGCTCGGGCGCGGACGCATCGGACGTCTCGGCCATCGCCGCGGCGGTGACCATGAACAGGATCAGCGCGAGATCGGCGAGCGTGGTCTGCCAACCGCTGCGGGAGGCCCCGGCGATCATGCCGCCGCCTGCGCCTCGGACGGGCTCGCATGGCGCGGGATCGAGCGTTCGACCGCGTCGGCCAGCCAGTCGAGCAGTTCCTGCCGCTCGCGTTCCTCGGCCCGCGCGCGCCGCGCCACCGCGCCGGCCAGCGGGCCGAACACGAAGTTGGCGAAGACGAGGCCGTAAAGCGTGGTGACCACCGCGGTCCCGATCGAGCGCGCGTAGTCCGCGTCGCCCCCGGCCGAAAAGCCACCGAGCGCGACGAGCGTTCCGGCAAGGCCGAGGACCGGGGCCAGGTCGGCCGCTTCGCCGAGGACGTTCGCGGCGATCTCCGCGCCGCGCTGGCGGCGGCTGCGCTGGCGCGCATGTTCGTCATGCAGCGCGGCGATCGAACGGTGGCGGATCAGCGCGTCGCTGAGATCGTCGAACGCGCCATCGCCGAAGCGATGCGGCTCGGCGCGCAGGATGCCGTCGCGGTCGATCTCGCGCACTTGCGCGGCCAACTCGCTGCGCACCCGGCCCGAATCGAACGGGCGGGTGGGCAGCGCGACGAGCGCGGTCAATGCGGCGCGCACGTCGCGCCAGCCGCAGCGCAGCAGTGTGGCGGTGAGTGTGCCGCCGAAAACGATCGCTGCCGCGACGGGATCGAGCAATTGCATGAAGTCCACGGACATCTCCTTGCAACGGAAGAACGCCGCTGCCGCCGCGCCATTCAGCCCCCGGCGGACATTTGCCGCTTCCGGCAAGCGCTTGCCGCCCGCCGAGTGCGGTGCCCCGGCAAAGATGGCTCCCGATGCGAACTGGCACGCCTTTTGCTGGATAGGGCCCGAACACGTCAGGAGACTGTCATGAGCAACGGCAACGGCCTTTTCGGCATTCACGGCGCGGCGCTGGAAATCCGCTCGCAGCGCATGGGGATGCTCGGATCGAACATCGCCAACGCGGCGACCCCCGGCTACAAGGCGCGCGACGTCGATTTCGCCGCCGCGCTTCAGGCGCGCATGGGCGGCGCCGATGGCGAAGCGGCGATCGGATCGGCCACGCGCTACCGCATGCCGGTAATGCCCAGCCTCGACGGCAACACCGTCGAGATGGCGACCGAGCAGGCCGAGTTCGCGGAGAACGCGGTCGCCTATACCGCCACCCTCGGCTTCCTGCGCGGACGGGTCGAAACCCTCACGCGCGCGATTAAGGGCGAGTGACGATGTCGTCCGGCCCCATGACCATGTTCGACATCGGCCAGCGCGCCATGTCCGCCCAGCTGGTGCGGATGAACGCGGCCGCTTCCAACCTCGCGAACGCGGGCAGCGTCGCGGCGAGCGAGGGCGAGGCCTATCGCCCGCTGCGCGCCGTCTTCGCCGAACAGCTCGACGCCGCGACCGGCATGAGCACGGTGAACGTGAGCGGCGTCCAGCGCGCCGACGTCGCGCCGGTGCGCCGCCACGAACCCGGCCATCCGCTGGCCGACGCCAACGGCTACGTCTGGGCGAGCCCGGTCGATGAGAACGCCGAGATGGTCGAGATGCTCGAAGCCTCGCGCCAGTACCAGAACATGGTCGAGGCGATGTCCACCGCCAAGCAGCTGATGCTCGAAACGATGAGGATGAAATGACCGTAGCAGCGATCAACTCCGCCGCCGGGGCAGCTGCCGCCGGCGCGACCACCGGGCGCGACTACGCCGCGCTCGGCCAAGCCGATTTCCTGCGCCTGCTGACCGTGCAGGTCCAGCAGCAGGACCCGTTCGACCCGGTCGATAACAAGGAGATGCTGGCGCAGATGGCGCAGTTCTCCTCGCTGTCGGGGATCACCGAGATGAGCGACACGCTCCGGCAGATTTCCGACAAGCTCGACGTTCTCGCCGCCTCCCAGGCGGCCGCCACCCCCTCCGAATGACGCAAGAGGAGCTTACGACATGTCTTTCTACACCTCGCTGAACGGTCTCAAGAATTCACAGACCGAGCTGGGCGTCATCGCCCACAACATCGCCAACGTCGAAACCAACGGCTTCAAGAAGGGGAACACCCAGTTCGCCGACATCGTCGCCGGTTCGGCGCAGACCAACCCGCGGATGATCCAGGGGATCGGCGCGACGGTGGAAGCGGTGACGCAGAACTTCGGCCTCGGCCCGATCGAACAGACCGGCTCGGCGCTCGACCTCGCGATCACCGGCGACGGGTTCTTCACCATGCAGGCCGCCGACAGCGGCCGCACCGTCTATACCCGCAACGGCGCGCTCGAGATGGACGAGAGCGGCTACATCACCGATGGCGGCACCAACCGCCTGCAGGTCTTCCCGACCGACGCCGACGGCACCGTGACCTCGGCCACGCCGGTCGATGCCCAGATCGCCCCGGTCAACGCCGATGGCGCCGAGTTCGTCGGCGTGACGGTGGGCGCGGACGGCACGGTGTCGGCATCGTACGCCGACGGCTCGGTCACCGCGGTCGGCAGCGTGGCGCTCGCCTCGTTCATCACCCCGACCGGACTCAAGCAGATCGGCTCGTCGAACTGGGAAGCGACCGGCATCTCGGGCGAAGCGAAATACGGCTCGCCGGGCAACGGCCAGTACGGGAAGCTGATGTCGGGCGCGCTCGAGCGTTCGAACGTCGACATTGCCGAGGAACTGGTCGGCTTGATCACCGCGCAGCGCAACTTCCAGGCGAATGCCAAGGCGATCGATACCGCGACCCAGATCTCGCAGACGGTCATCAACCTGAGGACCTGATCCCCATGGACCGCCTGATCTACACCGCCCTGTCGGGCATGAACGCCTCGATGGAACGCCAGCGGGTGATCGCCAGCAACATGGCGAACGCCCAGACGGTGGGCTTTCGCGCGGAACTGCTCGACCAGCGGCCCGTCACCATCGAGGGCGACAGCCTGGAGGTGCGCGCGTTGCAGCGCGCCGAAGTGCGCGGGGCGGTGATGGCGGCGGGTGAGATGACCCGGACCGGGCACGATCTCGACCTATACATCCAGGGCGAGGCGATGATGGCGGTCCAGGCGAGCGACGGCACCGAGGCCTATACCCGCCGCGGCGATCTGTCGATCTCGCCCACCGGCGCGCTGGTAAACGGGGAGGGGTTGCCGGTCATCGGCGACGCCGGCCCGATCACCGTGCCGCTGGGGATGAAGACGACGATCTCGCCCGATGGCGTGGTCAGCACCACCGACCCGGCGGCGGCAGACGCGCCCCCGGTGGAGGTCGGGCGGATCAAGCTCGCCGGATGGCAGGGCAGCCCGATCGCGAAGGGGCTGGACGGCCTGTTCCGGGTGGAGGGCGGGGGCGTGCTCCCGGCCGACGCCGAAGCGACCGTCATCACCGGCGCGCTCGAGCAATCGAACGTCAAGCCGACCGAAGTGCTGGTCGAGATGATCGACGCGCAGCGCCTGTTCGACATGCGCAGCAAGCTGATCGCCACCGCGCGCGACTGCGACCAGGCGGGCGCGCAACTGATGCGCCTGAGCTGAATGGCTCGCCGAAGAAAGGACCACGACAATGCCAACTTCCGCTCTACAGGTCGCCCGCACCGGGCTCGAGGCGCAGGATGCGCGGATGCGCGTGATCGCCAACAATCTCGCGAACGTCGGTACCACCGGCTTCAAGAAGGATCGCGCTAACTTCGCCACGCTCGCCTATCAGGACGCGCGGGTCGCGGGGCAGCGCTCGTCGGGCGAGACCGCCTACGCCACCGGGCTCAACCTCGGCACCGGTGTGGCGATCCAGTCGACCAGCCAGATCGTGACGCAGGGCGCGCTCAGCAC
Organism: Pelagerythrobacter sp.; assembly: GCF_041912895.1. Lineage (NCBI taxonomy): Bacteria > Pseudomonadati > Pseudomonadota > Alphaproteobacteria > Sphingomonadales > Erythrobacteraceae > Pelagerythrobacter > Pelagerythrobacter sp. The sequence goes on from NZ_JAYSGI010000004.1 coordinate 66,769, forward strand.
CACGAACAACGCGCTCGACCTCGCGCTCGACGGCGACGGCTATTTCCAGGTCGAGCTGCCCGGGGGGCAGCTCGGCTATACCCGCGCGGGCAACTTCACCCGCTCGGCCGAAGGGCAGCTCGTCACGCAGCAGGGCTACACGGTTCAGCCCGCGATCACCGTGCCCGAAGGCGCGGGCGCGATCGCGGTTTCGCCCGACGGCATCGTGACCGCGCAGATCGCGGGCGAGGCCGAGCCGGCCGAACTGGGCCAGATCCAGGTCGCCACTTTCGCCAATCCGGCGAGCCTGCAGGCGATCGGCGACAACTTCCTGGTCGAGACCGCCGCCAGCGGCGCGGTCCAGCTCGGGCCGGGCGGCGAACTGGGGCGCGGCCACGTGCGCCAGGGCATGCTCGAAGCCTCGAACGTCAACATCGTGGAGGAGCTGGTCGACATGATCGAATGCCAGCGCGCCTACGAGATCAATTCCAAGATGGTCTCGTCGGTCGACGAGATGCTCCGCAACGCGAACCAGACCCTTTGAGGGCAGACGCTGTGAGAAACACCATGAACCGCACGTTTTTCCGCACCGCCGTGCTTGCCGCGTCCACGCTTTCGCTCGCGGCCTGCGGGGGCGAGCGCGCGCCCGGCTTCCACGCCGCGCTGCCGCCGCCGCCCGCGCCGCCGATGGCGCAGGCGCCCGCCAACGGCGCGATCTTCCAGCCCGCGAACGGCTTCAGCCCGCTCTACAACGGGACCCGCGCGAGCCGCGTCGGCGATCTCGTGACCGTGGTGCTGCTGGAACGCACGGCGACCTCGAAGTCGGCCAGCTCCAACACCCGGCGCGACGGCGGCTTCTCGCTCTCGCCGCCGAGCACCGGGCCGTTCTCGTTCGACCCCAACGTCCTTAATTCTTCGGGCCAGTCGTCGTTCAAGGGACAGGGGGATGCTTCCCAGACCAACACCTTCCGGGGGGACATCACCGTGACCATCGCCGACGTCCGCCCCAACGGAACGGCCTTCGTGCGCGGCGAAAAGCTGATGCAGTTGAGCCAGGGCGAGGAATGGATCCAGCTTTCGGGCATCATCCGGCTGGCCGATATCGACCAGAACAACGCCATTGCCTCGCCGCGCATCGCCGATGCCCGGATCACCTACGCGGGCAAGGGCGCGGTCCAGCGCGCGAGCCGCGAAGGCTGGCTGTCGAAGTTCTTCAACCTCGTGACTCCGTTCTGAGAGGCCGCGCCATGATCCGCCACCTGATCCTCGCCCTCGCCGCCTTCGCGACCGCGATCGCCACCCCGGCTTCGGCCGAGCGCGTGCGCGATCTGGGCGCGTTCCAGTCGGTCCGCTCGAACCAGCTTACCGGCTACGGCATCGTCGTCGGGCTCGACGGCTCGGGCGACGACAACTTCGCCTACGTTACCCAGGCCATGCGCGGCGTGTCGGACCGCTTCGGGCTGCAACTGCCGCCGGGCGTGAACCCGGCGCTGAAGAACGCCGCTGCGGTGATGGTGACGGCGGATCTGCCCGCCTTCGCTAAGCCCGGCCAACGGGTCGACGTCACCGTGTCGGCGATCGGCAAGGCCAAGTCGCTGCGCGGCGGGGCGCTGATCCTCACCGCGCTCTACGGCGCTGACGGGCAGGTCTATGCGATGGCGCAGGGCAACCTCGCGGTCGGCGGGCTCGGCGTGTCGGGCCGCGACGGATCGAAGCTGACCGTCAACGTGCCGACCGTGGGCCGCATCGCCGACGGGGCGAGCGTGGAACGCGCGGTCGCGACCGGATTCGAGAGCAGCGACGTGCTGCGCTGGAACCTCTACCAGGCCGATTTCCTCACCGCCACGCGAGTGCGCGACGCGGTGAACTCGCGCTATCCCGGGATGGCTTCGGTCGAGGACGGGGTGACGCTGGCGCTGCGGCTGCCCTCCGGCGCCAACGAGCGCGCCGGGATCATGGCCGACATCGAGATGCTGGCGATCGACCCGGCGGAAGCCGCCGCAAAAGTGATCGTCAACAGCCGCACCGGCACGGTGGTGATATCGAGCGCGGTGCGCCTGTCGCCGGCCGCGATCAGCCACGGCAGCCTGGTGGTGCGGATCGACGAGAACCCCACCGTGGTCCAGCCCGCACCGTTCAGCCGCGGCCAGACCGAAATCGAGCAGGACAGCGCGATCGATGCTTACGAGGAAGGCAACCGCGTGACGCTGCTCGAACCGGGCGCATCGCTCGCCGAGCTGGTGGACGGGCTCAACATGCTCGGCCTCTCGCCGTCGGACCTCGTGGCGATCCTCGAGGCGCTGAAGCAGGCCGGTTCGCTCAAGGCCGAGATGGTGATCATATGACCGGCGCGATCTCCCTCGCAGGCGCGAACGCGGGCCAGGCGATCGTCTCGGCCGACGCGCCGGGCGGCAGCGATCGCGAACGACTGGCCGAAGCGGCCCGCCAGTTCGAGGCGATCTTCGTGCGCCAGATGCTCGCCGCCGCGCGCAAGACCGATTTCGGCGGCGACGAGCTGTTCGGCAGCAGCGGCGCGGACACCTTCCGCGAGATGCAGGACGCGCGCTTCGCCGAGCTCGCTTCGGGCACCGGCGCCTTCGGCATGGCCGAAAGCATCGAAGCGCAGCTCGCGCGTCATATAGATGGCACCGGCACGAGCGGAGCGAACTGACGATGGCATCCGACCTCCTCTCGATTGCCGCCAGCGGTGCGCGCGCGGCGCGGGCCGCGCTCGACGTGACCGCGCAGAACATCGCCAACGCCTCGAGCGACGGCTACGTCCGGCGCAGCGCGCGGATGGAGGAAGTCTCCGCCGCCGGGGGGCAGGGCCGCGTGGGCGACCTGTCGCTTTCGGGCGTGCGGGTTTCGGGCATCGACCGCAACGCCGACATGTTCCGCCAAGCCGAGGTGCGCCGGACCGGCAGCGACCTCGCGCGCGCCGACACGGAGCTGCGCGGGCTGGAGAACATCGAGGCCTCGGTCGAGCAGTCGGGCGTCTATGGCGCGATCGTCGAGCTCGAAGGCGCGTTGCAGCAGCTCTCGACCAATCCGACCGATCCCTCGCTGCGCGCCGCCGTGCTCGCGGGCGCCGATACGCTCGCGCGCAAGTTCAACATCGCGGTGGATACGCTCGATGCGGCGGGCGAGGGCCTGCGCTTCGATGCCGCCGCGCGGGTCGACGAGGCCAACGTGATCGGCGGCGAGCTGGCGCGGGTGAACATCCGTCTGGCGCGCGCCGGGGCTGGCAGCAGCGACCGCGCCTCGCTGCTCGACCAGCGCGACGCGCTGCTCGAACGGATGAGCGGCATCACCGACATCAAGACCACCTTCGCGGCGGACGGTTCGGTCACGGTTTCCCCTGGCGGCGCGACGATGGTGGCGGGCGGCGAGCACACGCCGCTGTCGATGTCCACCGAAGCCGACGGCACGATCGCCTTCGCGGTCGGCGGCGCGGCGGTCCAGCCGGCCGGCGGTTCGCTCGCGGGTGCCGGGCTGGCGCTGCAGGCGGGCGCCGACGCGCGCGCGCGGCTCGACACGATCGCCGATTCGATTTCCGGCGCGGTGAACGCGGTGCAGGCCTCGGGCGTCGCGCTCGACGGCACGCCGGGCCAGCCGATCTTCTCCGGCGCGGGCGCGGCGGGCATCCGCGTGACGATGACCGACAGCGCGGGGCTGGCGACGGCTCCGGCAGGCGCACCCGCGGGCAGCCTCGACGGCTCGAACCTCGCGGCGCTGCGCCAGGCGCTCGACGACAGCGGCGCGGCGAAATCGATGAACGGGCTGCTGTTCGATGTCTCCAGTGCGGTCTCGGGCCGCTCGGTGACGCGCGACGCGCTCGATTCGATCGCCGCTTCGGCGCGCATCTCGCTCGAGGCGCAGGCCGGGGTCGACCTCGACACCGAAGCGGCCAACCTGATGCGCTTCCAGCAGGCGTTCCAGGCCTCGGGCCGGGCGATGCAGGTCGCCAGCCAGATCTTCGACACCCTGATGAACTTGAGGTGATGCCGTGACCGTGAACCTCAGCACCGGCGCATTCTACGAGCGCGCGACGCGCCAGGTTTCGACCCTGCGCGCCCAGGCGGAGACGCTGCAGCAGCAGATCGGCACCGGCGAGCGGCTGTCGCGCTCGTCCGACGATCCGGTCGCCGCCGCGCGGCTGCGCTCGCTCGCGCGCAGCGAGCGGCTGGCGGAAATCGACCAGCGCAATTCCGACGTGGCGACGAACGACCTCGCGCTGACCGACAACGCGCTCGGCTCGGTCGCGAACCTCGTCATCCGCGCGCAGGAACTCGCGACCCGCGCCGCGAACGAGACGCTGAGCGGCGAGCAGCGCCTGTCGATCGGCACCGAGATCGCCAACTTGCAACAGAGCCTGCTGCTGGTCGCGAACGCGCGCGACAGCGCCGGGCATTCGCTGTTCGGCGGGCAGGCGGCGGGCGCAGCCTACGAACTGGTCGACGGGGCCTATGCCTACGTCGGCACCGCGGTGAAGGACGGGGTCGATCTGGGCGAGGGGCAGTCGGTCGTACCCGCGCTCACCGGGCCCGAAGTGCTCTCGCTCGAGGTGGACGGGGTGCAGACCGATCTGTTCGCGGTGCTCGGCAACCTCGCCGCCGCGCTGCAGGGCGAGGGCGACCAGACCGCGGCCAGCCGCGATGCGCTGGCGGGCCTGTCCGCCGGGCTCGACAAGGTGACCACCGGGCAGACCGTGATTGGTGCGCGGATGGGCTGGGTCGAACTGATGAACGAGCGCCGGGTGGCCAATTCCGAACTGGTCGCCGACGAACAGCAGGCGATCGGCGGCGCGGACCTCGCGGCGACGATGACCCGGCTGCAGGAAGTGACGACGGTGCTCGAGGCGAGCCAGGCCAGCTTCGTGCGGCTGGCGAACCTGACGCTGTTCGACATGCTGCGCTGACAACGAAAAACACAAGGGTTACGAAGACATGTACGCTGCGATCGGTATCGTCGTCCTGCTCGTCATGGTGTTCGGCGGCTTCGCCCTCACCGGCGGCGCGCTCGGCCCCGTGATGGAGGCCGTGCCGCACGAGATGATGATCATCGGCGGCGCCGCGATCGGCGCGCTGATCGCGGGCAACTCGCTGCACGAGCTGAAGGCGATCGGCGGCTCGTTCAAGAAGATCTTCAAGGGGCCGCGCCACTCGCGGCAGGACCATATCGACGCGATCGCGCTGACCACCCGGCTGATGAAGCTGATGCGCACCGAAGGGCCGGTGGCGCTGGAAAGCCATGTCGAGAAGCCGGAGGATTCGGAGATCTTCGCGGCCTATCCCAACCTGCTCGCCAACAAGCCGCTGATCGCGCTGGTGTGCGACACGCTGACGCTGCTGGTGGTGTCGTCCGGCACGCTGGAAACCCACGCGGTGGAAGACGTGATGGACAACGCCATGAAGACGCATTTCCACGAGCTGCGCGAGCCGCAGCACGCGCTGCAGTCGCTGGCCGACGCGCTGCCCGCGCTGGGCATCGTGGCCGCCGTGCTCGGCGTGGTGAAGACGATGGGCTCGATCGACCAGCCGCCCGCGATCCTGGGCGGAATGATCGGTTCGGCGCTGGTCGGCACCTTCCTCGGCGTGCTGCTCGCCTACGGCATCGTCGGCCCGCTGGCCTCGCGGCTCAAGCAGATCGTCGACCAGGACGAGCAGATTTTCCACGCGGTGAAGCAGGTCATCATCGCTTCGCTCAACGGCTATCCGCAGCCGCTGGTGGTCGAAAGCGCGCGTTCGGGCCTCGGCCACGCGTTCCGCCCGGGCCTGTCGGAACTGCTCGACAGCCTGCGGGGCAGGTGAGATGGCCAGCCGCGCCGGGCGCAACGATCAGCCGCCGATCATCGTCAAGAAAGTCACCATCGTCGAGGGCGGGGGACACCACGGCGGCGCATGGAAGGTGGCCTACGCCGACTTCGTGACCGCGATGATGGCGTTCTTCCTGCTGCTGTGGCTGCTCGGCTCTACCACCGAGGACCAGCGCAAGGGGCTGGCCGACTATTTCACGCCGACGCTGGTCAAGACCCGCGAACAGAGCGCGGGTGCGAACGGCCTGCTCGGCGGCGCATCGCTGGTCGATCCCGACAACTATCCGCACCGCGCCGGGCAGACCGGCACGCGCACGATCACCGTGCCGCGCGACGCGCAGGGCGGGCCGAAGGAAAGCATGCGCACCGCGCGCGAGCGGATGCGCGAACGCATGCAGGCGGAACTCGAGGCCAGCCAACGTCTGCGGCGGCTGATGCAGCAGGTGCGGATGGTCGATACGACCGAAGGCGTGCGGATCGACCTGATCGACGACGCCGACTTCTCGATGTTCGTGCTCGGCACCACGGTGCTGACGAACGACGCAGCCGACCTGCTGGGCGCGCTGGCCACTGCGGTCGGGCCCGAGCAGGGCCAGCTGACGCTGCGCGGACACACCGATTCGCTGCCGTGGAAGGACGGGGCACAGGCGAACAACTGGTCGCTTTCCGCCGGGCGCGCCGAAGCGACCCGCCAAGCGCTGATGCGCAGCGGGATCGGCGAACGCCGCTTCCGCCGGATCGAGGGCGTGGCCGACCGCGAGCCGCTGATCCCGAAGAACCCGCAGGACCCGCGCAACCGGCGCATGTCGATCCTGCTCGCCAAATGAGCCTGGCTTCGCGGGAGCACGGAGAAAAAGAAGAAGGTTTGGTTCACACGAAGACACGAAGGCACGAAGATGCCGCATGTGTCCGCGCCGCAGGCGCATCGATTTCCGGCGCGGCGCCGGAAAGTTTGAATGCGGCTTCGCCGCAGGAAAAACAACTTCGTGTCTTCGAGCCTTCGTGTGAACCCCTCTTCTCTGCGGTCTCTGCTCCTCCGCGAGCTCTGCGTGAACCAGACACAAGAAAGCATCCGGCGGCGAGCCCGGACCGTGACGCCGTGGGAAACTCGGATCGCGCGGCCAATGCGGCATGCCGGGGGCATGCGCGCGGGTGGGGTCGGGCGGTCGGCTGCTCGTTCGCGAACGACCGCCGGATGCGCACGGCGTGAGGTTCGCCGCATGCAGGTCCGCTGCCCCGCCGCCGCCGCGGTGAAGGCCCGGTTCGATCCTGTGGGTCGCAGGAACGGCGGGCGAAGGCGGTCAGGACTCGCGAAAAGCCCGCCTTCGCCCCGCGGCTGATCCGCCGCGCCAGCGCGTGGTGCGCGCCGAACCGCCGAGGCCCCTGCGCTGTGGCAGGCAGACGGGCGATCGTGCCACCACGAATATCCGTTCCCGGCTTCCGGCGGAAGCGAGCAAGCTTCCGGCTCCTGAGGGGTCGAGAAACACCCGAAACCAATTGCATCGCACGCCAACCGCACCGGCCGCGCCGCTACGCGACAGACACATGGCCGATCGCGCAGCGGAGTAGAGACGAAGCGCCGCCGACATGGCGCCCGCCCCGATCCTCGTCGCCTGAGGTGAGGTCCAGCAGGCGGCGGGGCATATAACCTATATGGTTCGTTTGGTCAAGAGTGTCCGCTGATGCGCGGAAGGAACGGCGAGCTGCCGACCCCGAAGAGCGCGCACGAAAAAAGGCCCGGCGGATCGCTCCGCCGGGCCTCGAAAGCCGAATGCTTCGGCGTATCAGCGCAGGAGCGAGAGAACGTTCTGCGCGCTCTGGTTCGCCTGCGACAGCATCGCGGTCGAAGCCTGGCTGAGGATCTGTGCCTTGGCGAGCGCGGTCGTTTCGGCCGAATAGTCGGCGTCTTCGATCCGCGAACGCGCGTCGGACAGGTTGGTCACGTTGCTGGTCAGGTCGTTCACCGCCGATTCGAGGCGGCTCTGCGACGCGCCGAGCGTGGCGCGGACGGTCGAAACGTCCTTCAGCGCGGTGTCGAGCGTGGCGAGAGCGGCGCTGGCAGTCGCGGCGCTTTCGATCGACAGGCCGTCCGACGTGCCGGCCGCAACGGCGGCATGGGTTTCGGTGCCATCGGCCAGGTAGATGACGTCGCCGGCCTGGAGCGTGTATTCGTCGCCCTCGGTCGGCGAAGCGCCGCCGATCGTGCCGTTCGTCTCGTCGTCCGCCGTCGCGGTGCGCGTCTGGCCGACGAAATTGTCGCCCGCCTGCACGGTGTACACGCCGTCGCCGTCCTGCGTCTGAGCGTCGACCGCTTCGGTCGCGCCGCCCACGATCGCCGCGAAGTCGAGCGCGTCGACCTTGACGGTGACCGAGTCGCCGGACTTCGAGCCGGTCTGGATGTTGAAGCTCTTGGCATCGGCGGCATCGGAGCTGACGGTGAACAGCTTCTCGCCGTTGAACTCGCTCTTGGTCAGGATGTCGCTGATCTGCGCGGTCAGCTCGGTGACTTCCGCCTGAAGGTTCGTGCGGTCGTCGTTCGAGTAGGTGCCGCTGGCGCTCTGCACGGCCAGTTCGCGGACGCGCTGAAGCATGTTGGTGACTTCGTTGAGCGACCCTTCGGCCGTCTGCGCCAGCGCGATGCCGTCGTTGGCGTTGCGGATGCCCTGGCTCATGCCACGGATCTGCGACGTCATCGAGGTCGAGATGGCGAGGCCGGCGGCGTCGTCCTTCGCGCTGTTGATGCGCTTGCCGGTGGACAGGCGCTCCATGGCGGTGCCGAGCGCCTTGTTGGCGGCGGCCGAGGCGTTCGACGCCTTGATCGCATTGATGTTGCTGTTGATAACGGACATTGTTCAAACTCCCACAATGGTCTTCGAAGGCTGCCCCGAGACCCCGTCATGGGTGGCAGCTTCGACCCAGACCGGCGCCGCCCGGCGGATTTTTAGAGGGGCTCGACAAAAATCGTTGCCTAAGTATTTCTACTTAAGTGGCCTTCACCGTTAACCATTAAGTCGATCTTGCCCTTACCCCCGCCATTACAGCTCCCGGACGGAACATAGTTAATCAGCAGGGGGCTGATATGGGATCGATCGAGCGGACCGCAGGGTTCGAAAAGGTTCATGCGCCGCTGGCGGGCAAGTTCGCGGGGATCGCATCCTCGCTGTTCCCTTCGCAGGCCGTACACCTCGCCGATCATGCCGAAGGGGGGCTGCGCGGCGTGCCCGGCGCGATCGCGCTGGCCCGCGCCGATGCGCCCGCGATCGAACGCATGGGCACCGGCGCGCGGCTGACATATGCCGATCCGGTATCCGAAGCGACCTTCGGCGCGCTCGTGGCGCTGGCCGCGGCGAGCGGCGGACCGGTCGCGGCCGACCCGGAATCGATTTCAGTGCTCGCGCTCGCCGACCGCCTCGCACAGACCGACATCCCGGTGCTCATCAACGGGCCGACCGGCACGGGCAAGGAAGTGCTCTCGCAGTTCATCCACAATCGCAGCGCGCGGGGCGGCAAGCCGTTCGTCGCGGTCAACTGCGCGGCGATCCCCGAAACGATGCTGGAAGCTCTGCTGTTCGGCCACCAGAAGGGCGCCTTCACCGGCGCCAATGCTGCGGGTGAAGGCTTCTTCCGCGCGGCCGAGGGCGGCACGCTGCTGCTCGACGAGATCGCCGAGATGCCGCTGTCGCTCCAGGCCAAGCTGCTGCGCGCGCTGCAGGAAAGCGAAGTGGTGCCGGTGGGCGCGACCACGCCGGTCAAGGTCGACGTGCGGATAATCGCCTGCGCCAACCGCGACCTGCCGCTGGAGGTCGAGGAAGGCCGCTTCCGCGCCGACCTGTTCTATCGCCTCAACGTCTTTCCCATGACGCTGTCGGCGCTGCGCGAGCGGCCGACCGACATCGTTCCGCTCGCTTTCGCGATGCTGCTGCGCCACACCCAGCCCGGCGCGCAGGTGCCGTGGCTCAGCGACGGTGCGATCGCCATGCTCAAGCAGCATGGCTGGCCGGGCAATATCCGCGAGCTGGAAAACGTCATGCGCCGCGCGCTGGTGCTGGCGACGGGCGAGGCAGCAATCGGCACCGCGCACATCGTGTTCGACCGCCCCGCGCGGCTGGTCGAACGGGCGAGCGAGCCTGCGCCTGTCGCCGAAATCGAAGAACCCGCCGCGACCGGAGCCAACCTGGCGAAAGTGGTGCTGCTTTCCGAAGCGCGCGCGATCATGGACACGCTCGACGCCTGTGGCGGCAAGCGCGCCGAGGCCGCGCGTCAGCTCGGCATTTCGGAGCGCACGCTGCGCTACCGTCTCGCTTCGTTCCGTGAGGCCGGGCTGGCCGTCGGAGGCCGGCGATGAGCGGGGTCGGTGGAATCGGCGGAATGGGCGGAGCAGGCTCCGTCCAGCAGATCATGGCGCTGCGCCAGCAGATCCTCGAACGCTCGGGCACGCTGCAGGAAATCCACCAGGCGCGCGAAGCGGGCGGCATTCAGGCACCCGCGGCCGAGCCTGCGGGCGGCGGCTTCGCCGAGACGCTCAAGGGCGCGCTCGAAGGCGTCAATGCCGCGCAGTCGCGCTCGTCGGAACTGGCGGCGGGATACGAGCGCGGCGAGGTGACCGACATCGCGAAGGTCATGCTTGCGCGGCAGGAAGCCGGCATCGCCTTCGAGGCGACGCTGCAGGTCAGGAACAAGCTGTTGTCCGCGTATCAGGACATCATGCGGATGGGGATTTGATAGATGGCCGATCTCGTTCCTGCGCAACCCGCGCGTAATCCGATGCTCTCGCAGCTCGGCGGAGGCGGCGCGTTCAAGGACCGGCTGGGCGCGTTTGTCGCGCAGCCCGCGGTCAGGAAAGCGCTGCCGTGGTTCGCGGGGCTCGCCAGCATCGGCGTGCTCGCGCTGATGTGGGCGGCGCTCTCGCCCGCGCCGCAGCGCGTGCTCTATTCCTCGCTCGGCGACGCCGAACGCGCGGGCGTGGTCGCCGCGCTCGACGCCGCAGCGATCGACTACACGATCGACAACCAGACCGGCACGCTGTCCGTGGGCGAGGACGACCTCTACCGCGCGCGCATGGTCGTCGCGTCGGACGGCGCGTTGGCCACGCCCGAAAGCGGGCAGGACATGCTCAACTCGCTGCCGATGGGCGCGAGCCGGACGCTCGAAGGCGACCGGCTGCGCGCGGCGCAGGAACGCGACCTGACGCTGACGATCCAGGAAATCGACGGGGTGGAATCGGTGCGCGTGCACCTCGCGCGGCCCGAACGCTCGGTATTCGTGCGCGAGAGCGCGCCGCCGACCGCCTCGGTCATGCTGCGCATGGCGCGCGGGCGCCAGCTCGCCGATTCGCAGGTGACGGCGATCGCCAACCTCGTCGCCGGATCGGTGCCGGGGCTGTCGATCGACGCGGTGCGCATCGTCGACCAGCATGGTCGCCTGCTGTCCGAACCCGAGAGCGAGAACGCCGACGGGCTCGCGCTGCAATCGCGGATGGAAGCCAAGCTGCGCTCGCAAGTCGACCAGCTGCTGACCCCGATGGTGGGCGCGGCGAACTTCTCCAGCGAAATCCAGGTCGAGCTCGACATGAGCGAAGTGACCTCGGCGCGCGAAAGCTACGACAAGGACGGCGCGGTGCGGCGCGAGACGACGCAGACCTCGACCGCCGCGGCAGCCGGAGTGGCGGCGGGCGTGCCCGGCGCGACGACCAACATGCCGCCGGCCGATGCGCAGGCGCAAGAAGGCGCGCCGCAGGGCGAGCCGGCGCAGGCCGGAGCCGTGCCGGGCGAACTGGGCGAAAGCAGCGCCACGCGCACTTACGAACTCGGCCGCGAGGTCGCGGTGTCGAACATCGCGCCGGGCGGGGTGAAGCGGCTCTCGGTCGCGGTTGCGCTCAACCAGGATGCGTTGAAGGGCGCCAAGCCCGCCGATCTCAAGAAATTCGAGCAGCTCGTCGGCGCCGCCGTGGGCGCGAACACCGACCGGGGCGATACCGTCGCGGTCGTCGTCCGCCCGTTCGAGCCGGTCGTGGCCGAAGAGCCGCCGTTCTGGGAAGCGCCGTGGTTCGCCATGGTGGTGCGCAACCTCGTCGCGCTGATCTCGGTCCTGCTGGTCCTGTTCCTCGTCGCCCGCCCGATCGTGCGCGCGCTGACCGGGCCGAAGGACGCTGCGGAAGACGAGGATGCCGAGGGTGAAGGCGCGATGCCGCTGCCCGCCGGACGCCGCCTCGCGGCCCAGCCGATGGCGGCAGAGCCCGACCGCGAACAGCTTTCCGCCCAGATCGAACTGGCGCAGCGGATCGTGCGCGAGCAGCCCGACGACGCGCTGGAGGCGCTGCGCCGGATGCTCGGCGAGAACCGCTCCACGCAGGGAGTCGCCTGATGGCCGCGCCGCTCCGCTTCGACGGGCCCGACCGCGCCGCGGTGATGGTCATGCTCCTGGGCGAGGAGGAGGCCGCGCGCCTGCTCGCCGGGCTTTCGCCCGAGGAACTGCGCACGCTCGGCGCGAAGATGTGCGAGATCGGCGAGATCGGCCCCGGCGTGATCGCCGACGCCATCGCCAGCTTCGCCGCGTCCGCCGGAAATTCGGGCATCTCCGCCCACGGCCGGGTCGACAGCGTGCGCCGGATCATGACCGGCGCGGTCGGCGAGATGAAGGCCGATGCGATCATGCGCCGCGCCGCGCCGCCCGAGGAACAGCCGCGCACCCCAGCGCTCGAGATCGCGCAGTGGCTCGAACCCGACGTGCTGATCCCGCTGGTGCAGGACGAACATCCGCAGGCGATCGCGGTGCTGCTGGTCCAGCTCGACCCGGCGATCGCCGCGGCGGTGCTGGCGGGCCTGCCCGACGAATTGCAGACCCCGGTGGTCCACCGCATCGCGCGGCTCGGCCCGGTGTCGCCCGAAGCGATCGCGATCCTGGAAGAAACGCTCGCCGCGAAGATCGCCGGCACCCACGGCAAGGCGACGCTCGCGATGGGCGGGGTGTGCGAAGCCGCCGGGATCATCAACAGCGCCGCGCGCAGCGTGGAAAAACGCGTGATGCCGGGCATCAGCAAGCTGGACAAGAAACTGGCGAAGGATCTCGAAAGCGAGATGTTCAAGTTCGAGCACCTGCTGGAGCTCGACAACCAGATGATGGGCCAGTTGCTGCGCGAGGTCGAAAGCGAACTGCTGATCGACGCGCTGAAGGGGCTGGAGGAAGATCAGCGCGAAGTGTTCTTCGGCGCCATGTCGAGCCGCGCGGCGGACGGCCTGCGCGACGAGATCGAGGAGCGCGGACGGATCAAGCGCGCCGATGTCGAGGTGGCGCAGAAGGCGATCGTCGCGACCGCCAAGAAGCTCGCCGCAGACGGCACGATCGTGTTCGGCGGCGGGGCGGACGACGACTATGTCTAGCGCCGGTGCGGCCAGGATCGTGCTCCCGCTCGAACGCCTGCGCGGCGGCGGCGGCTTCGCGCGCGATCCCCGATTTTCCGCGCATTGTGCGCAACCTGCCGCCGAGCGTTCGGAACAGCCCGCGCACGATCCGGTGGCCGAAGCCTACCGCCGCGGCCTGGCCGAAGGCCGCGCCGAGGCCGAAGCGCAGGCCGCGCGGCGCGAAGCCGAACGCGATGGCCAGCGTGCTGCGATCGAACTCGCCTTCGCGCGCTTCGATGCGGGGAGCGCGGCCGACTTGCGCGAACGCCTGCGGCTGACGGTGCTTGCCCTGTGCGAACGGACCGTGATGCCATTGGCGATAGATGCCGAGGGGCTGGCCGCGCGGATCGATCTGGCGACCGCCATGCTCCAGCGCGCGCAGGACGAGCGGCGGGTGCTGCTCAATCCCGAAGATCTCGCGCTGGTCGAGGGCCGGGTGCCCGCCGACGTCGTGCTCGTCGCCGATGCCTCGATCGAGCGCGGCGCGCTGCGCATCGAGACCGAGGACGGCGGGATCGAGGACGGGCCCGCGCAGTGGCGCCGCATCCTCGAGGAAGCGTTCCGCGAGTGCTGAGACAGTTCGATTCGATGCTGGGGGAACTGGCGATGCCGCCGCTCGACCTGCAGCCGCGCCGGTTCGGGCGGGTGACCGCCTGCGACGGCGGGCTGATCGAGGTCAGCGGCCTGTCGGTGCCGATCGGCGGCCTGTGCCGGATCGACGACGGCAAGGGCACGACGCTCACCGCCGAGGCGATCGGCTTCCGCAATGGGCGCACGATGATGATGATGCTGGGCGACAGCGTGCTGCTGCGCCCCGGCGTGCCGGTGCGGCCCGAAGGGCGGCCGGGAATGCTGCCGGTCGGCCCGGCCTATCTCGGCCGCGCGGTCGACGGGCTGGGCGATCCGATCGACGGCGGCCCGCCGCTGCGTTCGATGGCCGAATGGCCCGCGGGCGGCAGGCGCGTGGGCGCGCTCGACCGTGCGAGCGTGCGCGAACCGTTCGACACCGGCATCCGCTCGCTCAACGCGCTGACCACGTTCGGCGTCGGCCAGCGGGTCGGCATCATGGCCGGATCGGGCGTGGGCAAGTCGGTGCTGATCGACATGATCGCGCACGGGGCCGAGGCCGACGTCGTCGTGGTCGGCCTGATCGGCGAGCGCGCGCGCGAAGTGTCCGATTTCGTCGAACGCCACATGCAGGGCGAGGCTGCGGCGCGCACCGCGGTGGTCGCGGTGCCCGCGGATCATGCCGCGAACCTGCGCCTGCGCGGCGCATTGCTCGCGACATCGCTCGCCGAATATTTCCGCGCGCAGGGGCTGCGCGTGCTGCTGATCCAGGACAGCCTGACGCGCATCGCACATGCCGCACGCGAGATCGGCATCCTGCTCGGCGAACCGGGCGCGGCGCGCGGCTATCCCCCCAGCGCGCTCTCCACTCTGACCAAGCTGGTCGAACGCGCGGGCAATTCGGCGCAAAGCGGCGGCTCGATCACCGGCGTCTACACCGTGCTTGCCGACGGCGACGATCAGAACGATCCGGTGGTCGACACCGCGCGCTCGATCCTCGACGGGCATATCGTGCTGTCGCGCGATCTCGCGCAGCGCGGGCAATATCCGGCGGTCGACGTCGGCGCCTCGCTCAGCCGGGTGATGAGCGACGTCGCCGACCCGCGGCAGAACGCACTGGCGCGCAAGCTGCGCGCGCTCGTTTCCGCCTATGAAAGCAATCGCGACCTGCTGCTGATGGGCGCCTATCGCGCCGGGGCCGATCCGCTGATCGACCGGGGGATCGCGCTCCATCCGCAGATTTCGGCGTTCCTCAAGCAGGAAACGGGCGAGCGGGTATCGCTCGGCGATGCCGTGGCCGCGCTCGAAGCGCTGATCGGCGATGACGCCTGACGATGACGGGCGATAAGGGCCGCCTGCGCCGCGCGGTGCTGATCGAGCGGATGCGCGCGGCCGAACACCGCCAGGCGGCCGCCGAGGCGCACCGGGCCGAAGCCGTGCGGCAGAAGCTCGAACAGCTTTCCGAGCGCACGCGCACGCTCTCGCAACTCTATGCCTTGCGCGACACCGCGCGCGACGGCGCGGATCTACGCGGCGCGAGCATGCTGGGCAGCCACCTGCACGATCTGGGCGCCACCGCCGCGCGGCAGGCCGCCGATGCGCGGCGCACCGCGGACGACCGGCTGGCCGATCTGGCAGTCGCCGATCGCCGCTTGCAGAAGGCCGGGGACAGCCGCCGCGACCTCGCCCGCGCGATCGGGGAGCGCTCGGCGAAGCAGGAACCCGCCGCAGCACGGAAAACTGGCACGCATCTTGAATAGCCGGGCGGGACACAACCGCAGACGGCAGCCCGATGATTTCCCAACTCCTGTCCATGGTGAAGCTTCCCGCGACCAGCGAGCCCGGCCCCGCGGCGCCCGCCGCGCACTGCGATCGCGCGCAAACCGGCGGTTTCTCCGCGCTGCTCGCCATGCTGGGGAACGGGGAAGCCGGTGCCGAAACAGCCGCAATTCCCTCCGATGAAAGCGAGGCCGCCGAAGGAGGCGAAGTCGACGCCCGGAGCGACGCGGAAGCCGATCCCGGCAGCGCGCTTGCCGCGACCGGCAATATCTTGCCGCCCGCTCTGCCGGTTCTTGCCGCTCCCGCCGATGGTTCGACCGAAGCAGCCCCGGTAGCGCCAGCCACTCCGGCCACCACGACGATCGCGGTGGAAAACGCTGCCGCGTTGCCCGATGGACTCGCCGTCGCCAGCCCGGCCAGCGCCGTATCGAAAGACATCGCCCCGGCGACCGTAACCGCCCCGCCGGCGCAAGCCGCCGCGCCCGCATTCCTCGCCGGGCAGACGATCGCCCCGGCGAACCACCGCGCGGATGCGCCCGTACCTCAAGGCGCCGCGCGCGCCGAACCCGCATCCGCCCCGGCGGTTTCGCTCCAGGTCGCACCGCTGCCTGCCGCAGCCGAGCAGCCGGCCGCCGCGCGCGAAACGGCCCCTGCGACCGTCGCGAGAGGCGGCGACACCGCTGCCGTCCAGCAGGCCACTCCGCAGACCGGCGACCGGCCGGCCCAGCGCGATCCTTCGGACGAGCAGCGCGCTGCCCCCGAAGCCGGACCGAAGCCGCTTTCCCGCGCCGGTGCCGAGGCCGCTCCGGCCCCGGTTTCTGCCGCATCGCCCGCCCCGGTACTCGCCGCCGCGCCGGCTCCGCTCGGTGCCGAGGGCA
Organism: Pelagerythrobacter sp.; assembly: GCF_041912895.1. Taxonomy (NCBI): domain Bacteria; kingdom Pseudomonadati; phylum Pseudomonadota; class Alphaproteobacteria; order Sphingomonadales; family Erythrobacteraceae; genus Pelagerythrobacter; species Pelagerythrobacter sp. The sequence goes on from NZ_JAYSGI010000004.1 coordinate 83,187, forward strand.
CGCAGCCGGTCGCCGCCGCGCGTCCGGGTCTCGAAACGCAGGTCGCGCGCGAGCTCGGCCGCATCGTCGACAGCCTGTCCGCCGCGCGCGAGGCGATCACCGCCAAGACCGCGACGCTGGCGATCGACCATGCCGAATTCGGCGAGCTTTCGCTGCGCTTCGACCAGCGCCGCGACGGCCAGATCGCGGTCCAGCTTTCCGCCGCCGACCCCGACGCGCATCGCGCGATCACCGCTGCCGTGGCCGACCGCCCGGCCTTCAATCAGGCGGACCCGGGCACCGCGAGCGCACAGCAGCAGCAGGCTGGAACCAACGGTTCGGCGCGCGGCGCGGCGGCCGAGCGCGACGGCGGCAACGCCAACGGCAATGGCAATGGCAATGCCGCACGGCACGAGCGCCAGGACCAGCAGCGCGGCTCCGGCGCCAGCGATCAATCCAGCCGGGGCGGCGAGCGCCGCTCGGGCATCTTCGCCTGACCGGGCGACCCATCTTTTCCATCGAGGACAGCGGAATGAGTGACAAGAAGGACAAGGCGGCCGAAGGTGGCAAGGCCAAGGGCGGCAAGGGCAAGGCCCTGCTCAAGATCGCGCTGCTCGGCGTGATGCTGGCGGGCGTGGGCGGCGGCACGGTGTTCGGCCTGATGGCCGCCGGCGTGATCCAGACCGCCGATGCCGAAGCCAAGGAAGCCGGCCCGCAGTTCGTCGTCAAGGGCGAGGAAGACCCCTACGCGCCGCCCGCACCCAAGGGCGGCGAGGAAAGTGGCGAGCTCGTTTATGGCGAGGGCGGCAGCAAGTATCGCACCGCCTATTACAGCTTCGTCGAGGATTTCACCTCGAACCTCAAGGACAGCGACGGGCTGATGCAGGTCAGCCTCGCCGCTTCGACCCACCGCGATGGGCGCGTGCTGATGTGGCTCGACGAGCACCAGCTCGCGATCCGCTCGCGCATCCTCGTCGAACTGGCCGACACGCCCGAAGAGGAAGTGATGACGAGCGCCGGCAAGACGCGGTTGCAGAAGCGCCTGACCGACGCGGTCAACGAGGTGCTGGTCGAGCGTGAAGGCTTCGGCGGCGTCGACAACGTCTATTTCCGGACCTTCATCGTCCAATGACCCGCAGCCCGGCCTCCACCCCGGCGCGGCGCGCCGCGAGCCATTGCGACGCGCTGCTGAGCCGGCGCGAGACGCAGGTCGACCTCGGCCCCGATTTCGCGGCGTTCGGCACGCGGCTCGCCGGGGCGCTGCGCGCCTGCGTCTCCGCCGTGGCCGACGATGCCCAGGTGGAGATCGCCTCCGCCGGAACGCGCGCGATCGCCGGATCGGAACTGGCCGGCGCGTGCGCGCCGCTCGTCGCCACCAGCCGCCACCTGTTCGGGATGGCGGGCCACGTGCTGTTCCTTGCGCTCGACGGGCGCGCGATCCTCGAGCAGCTCGACCGCACCTTCGGCGGCACCGGCGAGATCGGCGATCCGTTGCCGCCGCGCCTGCCGCACACCGCGGATTTGCTCGCCCGCCGGTTCGAGAAGCAGGTGCTGACGGCCATCGCGGGCGAACTGGGCGGGCTCGACTTCCGCGCCGACGACGCGACCGTGGCCGATCGGCGCGCGCCGTTCACGCCCGAGGCGCAGCTCACCGTGCTGACGCTTGATGTCGCTTCGCGCGGGCGGGAATGGCGCATCGTGCTGGCGCTCGAAACCGCGGCGCTGTCTTCGCTCCTGCCGCGCAGCGCCTCGGCCCCGCAGGCCCCCGCCAGCCGCCGCAAGCGCGGGATCGACGAGGCGCCGTTCGCCGACCTGCCGCTCTCCGCCGGCGCGCGGCTGGTCGACATGGATATGCCGCTTCACCGCCTGGCGGCCATCGCGCCGGGCACCGTTCTTCCGATCATGGTCGCGCGTAGCGTGCCGTTGCAGGTGGGCGAGATCGTGATCGCCCGCGGCACGGTGGGCGAAGTGGACGATCAGGTCGCGCTCCAGATCACTCAGACTTTCACCGGCCAAAAAATCACCGAAAGGGAATCCCGATGACCGACGCAACCCAGGGCTTCGGCCTGATCCAGGACATCGACGTCCGCCTCACGGTCGAACTCGGCCGCACGCAAATGAACCTGCGCGAAGTGCTCGACCTCGCGGAAGAAAGCGTGGTCATGCTCGACCGGCTGACCGACGAGCCGCTCGACGTGCTGGTAAACGGCAAGCTGATCGCCAAGGGCGAGGTCGTGGCCGAAGGCAACCGTTTCGGGCTGCGCATCCTCGAGCTCGCCGGCGACAACCGCGCCGCGAGCCCACGCGAACGCCGCGCGCCGCCGATCGAGGTCGCCCCCGCCGCGCAGGCCGAAGGCATCGCCTGATGGGCTGGTACATCCTCAAGCTGCTGATCCTGCTGCCGCTGATCGGCCTGATGATCTGGGGCAGCCTGAAGCTCGCCCAGCGCATGCAGGGCAAGTTCGGCGCGCCGCAGGGCGGCGGCGGCAAGGCCGTGCGGATCGTGGAGACGACGATGCTCTCGCCCACGATGCGTCTCGCGGTGATCGAATTCCACGGGCGCGAGATCCTCGTCTCGACCTCGCGCGCCGGACTGACCCGCCTCGCCGAAGCGCCCGCGCGCGCCGCGGCGCTGGAGGAGCACGCGGCATGAAGCGGCTTTCCGCCATCCTGGGCGCGCTCGCCGCGCTCGCGCTGCCCGCCGCCGCCAAGGCGCAGGCCGCCGTTCCCGGCGCGCTCGACCGCGCGTTCGGAGAGCTGGGCGGCGCGGGCGGCGAGCCGCTGAGCATGTCGCTCCAGCTCCTGCTCGTCATGGGGCTGCTGACGATCCTGCCCGCGCTGGTGCTGATGATGACCAGCTTCACGCGGATCATCGTCGTCCTCGCGATCCTGCGGCAGGCGCTGGGCCTCCAGCAGTCGCCGCCCAATCAGGTGCTGATCGGGCTGTCGCTGTTCCTCTCGCTGTTCGTCATGGCGCCCACGCTGGAGCGGGTGAACGACACCGCCATCGCGCCCTATGCCGCCGGGCAGGTCAACGCCGAGCAGGCGATCGAGCTGGCCGGCAACGAATTCCACGCCTTCATGATCCGCCAGACGCGCGAGCGCGACCTGCAGATGTTCGCCGATATCGCCGACGCGCCGCAGTTCGCCAGTCCGCAGGATGTGCCGTTCTCGATCCTGCTGCCCGCCTTCGTGACGAGCGAGCTGAAGACCGCGTTCCAGATCGGCTTCATGCTGTTCCTGCCTTTCCTGGTGATCGACCTCGTCGTCTCCAGCGTGCTGATGAGTCTGGGCATGATGATGATGAGCCCGATGCTCGTCTCGCTGCCGTTTAAGCTGCTGCTGTTCGTCCTGGTGGACGGGTGGGCGCTCTTGATGGGCTCGCTCGCATCGAGCTTCGCCTAGGAGCTTGATGATGGACGAGCTTCCCATCCTCCTGTCCCTGGCCGACCGCATGCTGTGGATTACCGCGCTGGTGGCAGCGCCGGTGCTGCTTGCCGCACTCGCGATCGGCCTCGTCATCGGGCTGATCCAGGCCGCCACGTCGGTCAACGAGCAGACGCTGACCTTCGTGCCCAAGCTGGCCGCGGTCGCGCTGGTGCTGGTGCTGTTCGGCGCGTCGATGATGGCGCTGCTGACCGACTTCATGCAGGAAATCTTCATGGAAATCGCCCGGATCGGGGTGCGATGAACGCGCTCGATCTCGGCCTCGGCGCGATCGAGCAGGATTTCTGGGGCATTGTTTTCCTGATGACGCGCATCGGCGCAGGGCTGGTCGCCGCGCCGTTCTTCGGCGCCGCTTCGGTGCCGATGACGGTGCGCGTGTGCCTTACCGGCGCGCTGGCGATCTTCGTCGGCGTGTGGCTGCCCGCGGTGACTCCGCCCGAGACGCTGTTTTCCGCCGCCGGATTGATGGCGGTCGCGGGCGAGGTCGCGATCGGCCTTGCGCTCGGCTTCGTGCTTCAGGTTGCCTTCGCTGCGCCGACGATCGCCGCCGAGGTGATCGGCGGGGCGATGGGGATGAGCATGGCGATGGCCGCGGATCCCAATGGCGGCGGGCAGACCACCGCCTTCGGCCAGTATTTCACCATCGTGTTGACGCTGATCTTCCTCGCGCTCGGCGCGCACCTGCACTGGATCGCGCTGCTGGTGGAAAGCTACCGCGCCTTCCCGCCGGGTGACACGTGGATGGGCGCGGACGGGTTCGCCCGCGTGGCGAGCTTCGCCGGGGTCATGTTCGAGACGGCGGTGCGCATCGCGCTGCCGATCACGCTGGTGCTGCTGCTGGTGCAGATGGTCACCGGCGTGCTCAGCCGCTCGGCCCCCGCGCTCAACCTGTTCGCGCTCGGCCTGCCGGCGGGCGTGCTGGCGGGCATCGCCGCGCTGATCGTGGCCGCGCCGATGATCTACGACCAGTTCGGCGACATCGTGGAGGTGTCGATCGACCAGACCGCGAGCGTGCTGGTGCGATGAGCGAGACCGCCGGCGAAAAGACTTTCGAGCCGACCGCGAAGCGCAAGCGCGACGCGGCGAAGAAGGGTGACGTCCTCCGCTCCAAGGAAGCGACCACCGCTGCCGCGATCCTGTTCGGCGCGGCCTGGCTGACGTTCGCCGGGCCGTGGCTGCTGGGCGAGCTGAGCGCGCTCGCCCGCGAGAGCCTGATCTTCGACAACGGCGAGATGCGCGATTTCCAGCCCGGCTCGATGATGGCCGCCGGCCTGCTGTCCGCGCTGCCGCCGATCGTGACGATCGCGCTGCCGATGATCGTGCTCGCCTTCGTCACCCAGCTCGGCTTCGGCGCGGGCGAGGGGCGCTGGGTGAACGAGAATCTGGCGTGGAAGGGCTCGCGCATCAATCCGCTGTCGGGCCTCAAGCGCATGTTCGGCCCCAACGGCTGGATCGAGATGGGCAAGGGCATCCTCAAGGTCGCGCTGCTGGGCACGATCGCGTGGGTGTGGGGCAAGTCGTGGCTCGATGCGATCATGGGGCTGGGCGGCGGGAACCTGTCGCAGCAGCTCACCGCCGCCTGGGGCCTCGTCACCTCGCTGCTGTTCGCGCTGGGTGCGGGGCTGATCGTGATCGCGCTGATCGACGTGCCGATCCAGTGGATCCGCCGCAACCAGCGCCTTAAGATGAGCCATCAGGAAATGCGCGACGAGCACAAGGAAAGCGACGGCTCGCCCGAAGCGAAGGCGCACCGTCGCCAGCGCCAGCGCGAGATCGCCGCGGGCGGCGTGGCGCACGCGATGCGCGAGGCGCAGTTCGTGCTCACCAACCCGACCCATTTCGCGGTGGCGATGATCTACGACCCCGATCGGGCGGCCGCGCCGCTGGTGCTGGCGAAGGGGCGCGGCGACAAGGCGGCGGCGATGAAGGAACTGGCGCGCGAATACGGCGTGCCGATGCTCGAAATCCCGCAGCTCGCCCGCTCGGTCTATTACACCACGCGCGAGAACCAGACGATCCGCGAGGAGCTTTACGCCGCGATCGCTTCGGTCCTCGCCTTCGTGTTCTCGCTCAAGCGCGGCGAGCAGCGCCCGCTGCCCGCGATCGAGGTGCCGGTCGATCTGCGCTTCGACGCGGACGGCCGGGTCGCCCCTTAAGCCCATGCGCGAAACGCCGTTCTCCTTCGCATGAGCGCAGCATCCTCCATCATCGTCGGGCTCGGCGCGGGCAGCGGGATCGACATGGCCAAGCTGGCCAGCGATCTCGCCACCGCGCAGTTCGCGCTGCGCAACGACCGCCTGACGGAGAAGAGCGAGACGCTCGACCGGCAGATTTCGACCGCCTCGGCGCTCAAGAATTCGCTCTCGCTGCTGGCGAGCGCGCTGGGCGAACGGGTCCGTGCGGGCGATCTGGCGGTGACGCCGCAGATCGCCAACGGATCGGTCGCCGCCGTCTCCAGCCCGATCGGCACGGCGGGCAGGGGATCGTACAGCCTCGAGGTTCTCGCGCTCGCACGCGGGCAAACGCTGGCCAGCCCGGCCTTTGCCGATGCGGCGGCGCCGGTCGGTGCGGGCTCGCTGACGTTCCGTTTCGGCGAGACTAGCGGCGAAAGCTTTGCCGGGGACACCGCGCAGGCGGCGGTGACGATCGATATCGCGCCGGGCGCGAAGCTGTCCGACGTGGCGATCGCGATCAACGCCAAGCGCGCCGGGCTGACGGCCTACGTCGCGCAGACCGCGCAGGGTGCGCAACTCGTTGTAAAGGGCGCCGAGGGCGCACGCAGCGGCTTCGTGATCGAAGCGACCGAAACACCGGGCGCCGAGGGCCTCGCCGCGCTGGCGTGGAATCCGCAGAACGGCAGCGATCCCGCGCGTCTGCTGGCCGCTTCGGCGGACGCGCAGTTCAAGCTCGACGGGCTGGCGATGACCAGCCGCACCAACGACGCGGGCATGGTCGCGCCGGGCCTGGCGCTCAAGCTGACCGGCACCAACGCCGGCGCGCCGACGACGATCGCCTTTCCCAGCCCGGTCGGCACGATCGCCTCGGCGATGCAGGACTTGGTCGGCGCGATCAACGAGGTTGTCGGCGATCTCAATACGGCGACCGATCCGATGGGGGGCGATCTGTCGCGCGATCCGGGCGCACGCGCGCTCAAGCGCACGCTGTCGGGTCTCGCCGGCATGGTCGTGATGCCCAACGCCCCCGAAGGCGCGCCGCGCACGCTGTCGGACCTCGGTCTGGCGATCGAGCGCGACGGCACGTTCCGGCTCGACGAGACACGGCTGCAGGCCACGCTGGAGCGCGATCCGGCGGGCGTGGCGGCGATGTTCACCAGCGGGCTCTACGGCGTCTATGCGACGGTCGACAAGATCGCCCGCTCGGCCTCCACCACCGGCGATCCGGGCTCGCTCGCCGGGTCGATCGCGCGTTACCAGACGCAATCGACCCAAGTATCGGACGACACCGCGAAGCTGCTCGACCAGCAGGAGCGGCTGCGCGCCACGATGGTCGCACGCTTCGCCAAGGCCGATGTGCGGATCGGCGAATCGCAATCGACGCTGTCGTTCCTGAAATCGCAGATCGACGCGTGGAACTCTTCGAAGGACTGATGCGATGCTGGCGCTCAACAACCCGCAGGAAGCCTATCGCCGCAGTTCGTTCGACGCGCGGGTGCAGGGCGGCGATTCCGCCGCGCTGGTGCAGCTGTGCCTCGAGCAGGCGATCACCGCGCTGGGCTCGGCGCAGTTCGCGCAGGAGCGGCGCGATCCCGCGCTGCGCAGCAAGGCGCTGACCCGCGCGCTGACCGCGATCACCGCGCTCGAGATGGGCGTCGACCGCGACGCACCGCTCGCGCAGGCGCTGCTTCAGGTCTACGGCGCGGCGCGCCAGGCGGTGCTCGCCAGCGTGACCGATTTCGACCCCGCTCTGCTGACGTCGGTACGCAACGACTTCCTCGAGATCGCTACGGCTCTGCGCGATCCGGGCTGACGGCCAGGGCCTTCACCGATTTGCGATTGCGATAGGCCGGGCAATCGGTTAGTTGCGCCACCCGAACGGGGGTTCGATCGCGCGCGAAGCCGGAGGGGGGATTTCGGCCGGGCGCGGCATTTCACGAACCTGAGTGTGGGGCAAGCGTTTCAGGTGAGCGTTGCATGCAAGTGAATGGCATCGCGGGCGATTCCCCCGTGCATGTGATCGATTGCGACTCGCGCCGGCGGGCGGAAATCTCGCGCGAACTCTTCGCGCGCGATGTCCACGCCGAAATCTACGAGGACGCGGCGGAGTTTCTGCGCATCCTGCCATCGACCGGTTCGGTGCTGATGGTGGAGGATGCGGAGCGGTGCGATCTGGCCGCGCTGCTCGTGCAGTTGCGCGCCCGGGGCCGGTACTATCCGGTGTCGATGTATTCCGCCGCACCGCAGGCCGAGCGCGTGGTGCGCGCGATGCGCGAGGGCGCGATCGATTACCTGGGCTGGCCGTTCAACGACGCGCTGCTGGCCGAGGCGCTGACCCGTCTGCGCGAAGAAGGCGACCGCCGCGGGAAGGTCGAGCAGGCGAAGGCCGAAGCCAAGGCCTCGGTCGGCCAGCTCACCGGCCGCGAGCACGACGTGCTGGTATCGCTGCTGCACGGCAATTCGAACAAGCAGATCGCCGCCGAACTCGATCTCAGCCCGCGTACCGTGGAAATCTATCGCAAGAACGTGATGCGCAAGCTCGATGCCAAATCGACATCCGACGCGGTGCGGATCGGCATCTACGCCGACTTGTGGCAGCTGCCCGTCGGCTGAGCGGGCCGGCCCGGCGTCAATGCCAGCATCGACCCGAGCCATGTCTGGAGAAGCGAGAGCGCCAGCGCGCCGGGTCTTGCGTCTTTTGTAGCGGCATCCGGCCAGACCTGCGCCTTCGCGCCGCCGCCGCGCGGCATCGCCTCGCCCGGTAGCGTGGTCCCGATCAACGCGACCGCCGCGGTTTCGAACGCCCGCCGTTCGAGCAGGGCTTCGAACGCCGCCTCGTCGAGCGTGCTGCGGGCCATCGCGGCATAGGGTGGCGGAGCTAGTATCGCGAGATGGCGCGACAGCCGCAGACAGTTTTCCAGCGGCACGCCGGTCGCCATCATGTCGGAAAGCCGCATCAGGCTTTCGAACCAGGTCACCGCATCGAGACAGGCGTGCTCACGCGATTCCATCGGGGCAGACCCCTGCAGGTTTCCCCGCAGGTATACACCCATTAGCGGCGGGCGGGAATCCCCTTGCGGCAAGTTGATCTCGGATCGCATTTCGGGAACGAATCCGCGACACGGGCGAAGGTTCCCGGCGGCATCCAGGGTGGTGTCATACGAGCTTCACACTGCTATCGCATCGCCGCACAACACGATCGCTTCACGGATGATTATCGCCATGCCAACGCTTGCCGCCGACCGTCGCTCGTTCCTTGCCGCCACCGGCAGCGCCTTTGCCGCGCTCGCGGCGAGCGGGTGCTCGACCATGATGGCCGGCAGGCCGAGTGTCGCCGCCGCCGGGTACGGTCCGCTGCGCCCCGATCCGGCGGGCGTGATCGACCTGCCCGAAGGCTTCTCGTACCGGGTGATCTCGCGCCTCGGCGATGCGATGAGCGACGGCTTCACCGTGCCCGACGCGGCCGACGGGATGGGTTGCTTCGATCTGGGCGGCGGCAAGCTGGCGCTGGTCCGCAATCACGAGTTGGTGCCGGGCAAGGATGGCGGCGGGGTCTCCGGCCCGGCCTACGACATCGTCGCGCGCAGCCTCGTCCCGCTGCCCGGCGGTACGACGACTCTGGTGCTCGATGCCGAGACGCTCGTGGTGGAGCGCGAATACCGCTCGCTCGCGGGCACGATCCGCAATTGCGCCGGCGGCGTCACGCCATGGGGCAGCTGGCTGACCTGCGAGGAAGCGCCGGTGCGCGCGGACGGGCGGATCAATCAGGATCACGGATACACGTTCGAGGTGCCCGCCGATGCGCCGGGCCTCGTCGATCCGGTGCCGCTGAAGGCGATGGGCCGCTTCAATCACGAGGCCGCCTGCGTCGATCCGGCGACGGGGATCGTCTACCAGACCGAGGATCGCGACGACAGCCTGCTCTACCGCTTCATCCCGAACGTGCGCGGCAAGCTGGCCGAAGGGGGCAAGCTGCAGGCGCTGGCGATCGTCGACGCCCCCACCGATACGCGCAACTGGGAAGGCGCGCCGATGCCAACGGGCGGCTGGGCCGACGTCCGCTGGATCGATCTCGACGACGTCGAGGCGCCCGAAGACGACCTGCGCCTGCGCGGCGCGGCGGCCGGCGCCACGCTGTTCGCGCGCGGCGAGGGCATCCACATGGGCGAAGGCGAGCTCTATTTCTGCTGCACCAGCGGCGGCGGGGCGAAGCTGGGGCAGATATTCCGTCTCGTGCCCGGCCGCGACGGGGCGGCGGACCGGCTGCAACTGTTCTTCGAATCGACCGCGCCCGACCAGTTCAACTACGGCGACAACCTGACGGTCGGCCCCAACGGCCACCTGGTGGTGTGCGAGGATCAGTACACCGACGTGGTCGAGAACCATTTGCGAGGGATCACGCCGGATGGCGTTGCCTATCCGCTCGCCTTCCTACACATGCAGACCGAGTGGGCCGGGGCGTGCTTCTCGCCCGACGGGCGCACGCTGTTCGTCAACGCCTACAGCCCGACGCGGACCTTCGCGATCACCGGGCCCTGGATCGCCTAGGCGGCGCACGAGCGCATGCCTTCGCTGTTCTTCGCCTTCATCGCGGTCCTGCTCGGCACGATCGGCAGCCGCGACCAGCGGATCGTCGCGCATTTCTCCAGCGCCTCGCGCCGGGGGCCGGGGGTGCTGGCCGCGGCGATCGCCAGCGCCGCGCTGTCCGCCTTCGCGATGGCGCTGGCGGGGCAGGTCGTCTCGGGCATCCTGCCGGGGCCGGGCAAGACGATGCTGGTCGCGATCGCGTTGTTGTTCGCCGCGATCGAGTTGACCTGGCCCGCGCGTTACCAGCCGCCTGAAGAGCCGACCCGCTCGCTCGCGGCGATCGTGATCGTGCTGATGGCGCGGCAGTTCGGCGACGGCGCGCGCTTCCTCGTGTTCGCCATCGCCGCGTTCGGTGGCAGCGCAGTCCTCGCGGGCATCGGCGGCGCGCTGGGCGGCGCGCTCGCGCTCGCGGCCGCCTGGGCAGCGGGCGACGACGCCGTGCGGCGCCTGCCGATCCGCGCGGTGCGGCTGGTGTTAGCGGCGTTCGCGCTGGCGATGGCGGTGGTGGCCGCGCTGGATGCGCGCGGCATAAGTTATTGATCGCAACAGGCGATTATTGAAACCGCCATAAGCGGCGAAACCGATTGCCCGCTCGCCCATTGGTCAGGTGAACATCACATCCTGAACAGGAGGGACACCCCATGAGCAAGACGGGCGACAATTCGAAAAAGGCGCTGGTCGGCGCGCTGAACGGCGCGCTGGCCGATACGCTGGCGCTCTACGTCAAAACCAAGAACTTCCACTGGCACGTCGCGGGCCCGCGCTTTCGCGATCTGCACCTGCTGTTCGACGAGCAGGCTGCGCAGCTGATCGGCACGGTCGACCTGATCGGCGAGCGCGTGCGCAAGAACGGCGAACTGACGCTGACCTCGATCGGCTCGATCGCCAAGGCGACCGATGTGGCCGATCAGGACAACGCCACGCTGGAAGCCGACGCGATGGTCAAGGAACTGCGCGACGACAACCGCAAGCTTCACACACGCCTCAACGCGGTGAAGGAGGCGGCGGAAGACGTGGGCGACAACGCCACCAGCGGCGTGGTCGACGACTGGATCGATCAGGCCGAGGAACGTGTCTGGTTCCTCACGCAGACGCTGAAATAGGCTGCGGAAATCGACCGCACAGCCCGCCTCGGCGCTTGGCCGGGGCGGGCTTTGTGCTATTCGGGCGCACGTGGTCGATGTGGAACTGATAGCGGGCGCGGATGATGCCCGGGTGGCCGAATGGCTCGGCGGCAAGCTCGAAGCGGCGCTTGCAGCGCGCGAGGGGCCGGCGGCGGTGACGATCCCGGGCGGATCAACCCCGTTTCCGATCCTCGAGCGATTGCGCGATCGTGCGCTCGATTGGTCGCGGCTGCTCGTCTGGCCAGGCGACGACCGGATCGTCCCCGAAGATCATCCCGCGAGCAACACCGGGCGCATTCGCGCCGCACTCGAACCGCTGGGCGCCGAGGTGGTCACGTTGAGCGAGATGGAGCAGGTGCCGCGGTTCGCGCTCGCGTGGCTCGGCATGGGGGCGGACGGGCATGTCGCTTCGCTGTTCCCGAACACCGATCCGCGGGTGGACGATCCCGCGCCGATCCGCCGGCTGACCCCCGATCCGCTGCCGCCCGAAGCGCCGTTCGACCGCGTGACGCTGACCCTGCCGGCGCTGCTCGCCAGCGATGCGATCATGTTCGTCATCCGCGGCGACGACAAGCGCGCAGTGTTCGAAGCGGCGATGCGCGGCGAGCACGACCTGCCCGTCGCGCGGCTGCTGGCGGCGGCCGATCAGCCCGTTACGTGCTTCGCCTGATCCCCGCATCGCTGCACCGCACGGCGCTCCCGCTCGCCCATGCCGTGCGTGGGCGCTGGCGGCGGATCATGAAGCCGCAACTGCGCGGCTGCGTAGTGATCGCGAGCGATATCGAACACCGGGTCCTGCTCGTGCGGCTGAGCTACGGCGCGGCCGCCTGGTCGTTTCCCGCGGGCGGCATCCGCCGTGGCGAGGAGCCCGAGCACGCCGCGCGCCGCGAACTCCTGGAAGAAACCGGGTGCGAGGCGCATGCGATGACGCTGCTCGGGGTGCAGGAGGAAACCTCGTTCGGCGCGCCGAACCGGGTCCACGTCTTCGCCACGCGCATTTGCGACGTGCCCGCCCCCGACCGGCGCGAGGTACTGGAAGCGCGGCTGTTCCCGCCGCATTCGCTGCCCGAGCCGCTCAGCCCGCGCACGCGCAAGCGGCTGGAACTGTGGCGCCGCCCGTCATAGCAACGAGAGCTGCGCGTCGTCGCGCGGCGGTTCCTTCGCATCGCCGCCTTCGAGGTTCGAGAGCGTGAGCCCCATCAGCCGGATCGGCAGCGGCAGCGGCAACAGCGCGTCGAGCAGTTCGTGCCCCAGTTTCGCGAATTCGGCCTTGTCGGCGACGTTGTGCGGCAGGCTCTTCGCGCGGCTGACGATCTGGAAATCGGTGTATTTCATCTTCAGCGTGACCGTGCGCCCTTTCGCCTGCGCCCGCTCGATACTGTCCCACACGATGTCGACGATGGTGTCGAGCGCCTCGCGCAGCGCGTGCCCGCTGGAAATGTCCTCGCGGTAGGTGCGCTCGCCGCCGACCGACTTGCGGATGCGGTTGGTGCGCACGGGCCGCAGGTCGATCCCGCGCGCGGCGCGATAGAGATAGTCGGCGAAGCTGCCGAAGTTGGCGCGCAGAAAGGCGATGTCCTTCGCGGCGAGATCGGCCCCGGTTTCGATCCCCAGGCGCGCCATCTTCTCCGCGCCCTTGGGCCCGACGCCGTGGAAGCGGCGCACCGGCAGCGCGGCAACGAACGCCGCGCCTTCGCCCGGCCGGATTACGCACAGCCCGTCCGGCTTGTTCTGGTCGCTGGCGATCTTGGCGAGGAACTTGTTGTAGCTGACCCCGGCGCTGGCGGTCAGCCGCGTTTCCTCGGCGATCGCCGCGCGGATCAACTGCGCGATCCGCGTGGCCGAGCCGATCCCGCGAATGTCGTCGGTCACGTCGAGATAGGCCTCGTCGAGGCTCAGCGGCTCGACGTGCGGGGTGTAGTGGCGGAAGATCGCGCGAATCTGCTGCGAAACCTCCTTGTAGACCTCGAACCGGTGGCGCACGAAGATCAGGTCGGGGCAGCGGCGCTTTGCGGTGACCGAAGGCATCGCGCTGCGCACGCCGAACTTGCGCGCCTCGTAGCTCGCCGCCGCGACCACCCCGCGCCCGCCCGATCCGCCGACCGCCACCGGCTTCCCGCGCAGCTCGGGATGGTCGCGCTGTTCGACGCTGGCGAAGAAGGCATCCATGTCGACATGGATGATCTTGCGCAGGCCCTGCGCCTCATCGCCATGGGCATTGCCGGCGTCGTCGCGGGCGTCGTCGTCCGGGGCGGGATCGTCCATCGGGTGCAGATACGCCACCCGGTTGCAAAGCGGAACCGTTCGGCGCACAGGCGCTTTTGTGCAGATGCGAAATGAAACCCTGACGGCCGATGACGATGACGACGGCGACGTCCGGCGCCCCTCCAGCCTCGCCCGCCACCGCCCCGTCGGCGAGCGCGAGCTGATCTGGATGATGGCGATGCTGATGGCGCTCAACGCCTTCGGCATCGATGCGATTCTGCCCGCGCTCGATACCATCGCGGGCGAACTGGGCGCGCAGGGCAACCAGCGCCAGTTCGTGGTCGGCGTCTACCTGCTCGCGGCGGGCGTGGGCACGCTGATCCCCGGCAGTTTCGCCGACCGCTACGGCCGCAGGCCGGTGCTGTTCACTGCGCTCGCCGCCTATATCGCGCTGTCGATCGCCTGCGCGCTGGCGAGCGATTTCGCGACGCTCGTGGTGCTGCGCGGGCTGCACGGGTTCTGCGCGGCGGGGATCATCGCGCTGCCGCCCGCGATTATCCGCGACCGGGTGGGCGGCGACCGCATGGCCCGGATGATGAGCCTGATCTTCGTGATCTTCCTGCTCGTGCCCGCCGTCGCGCCCAGTATCGGACAGGGTGTGCTGGTGCTGGCGGGCGACTGGCGCTGGATCTTCGCCGCGATGGCCGGGGCGGGCATGGTGATGACCGCGTGGGTGTTCTTCCGCCTGCCCGAAACCTTGCACGCCCGCGACCGCCAGCCGATCCACCTCGCCACGATCGCGCGCAACATGGTCCGCGCGGTCGCATTGCGCCAGACCATCGGCTACACGATCGGCAGCGCGCTGGTGTTCGGGGGCCTGTTCGGCTTCATCAATTCCAGCCAGCAGCTAATCGGCGAGGCCTTCGGTGCGGGCGACAGCTTCCCGCTGATCTTCGCGATCTGCGCGGGCTGCATGGCGATCTCCAATTGGTCGAACTCGCGGATCGTCGAGCGCCATGGTGCGCGCCGGGTCAGCCATGTGGCGCTGTTCGCGTTCATCGCCGTCGCCGCCGCGCAATTGTGGTTCGCCAGCCAGCCGGACGAGAGCCTGTGGACCTTCGTGCCGCTGATGGCCGCGAACATGAGCCTTCTCGGTTTCATCGGCGCGAACTTCGGCTCGATCGCGATGCAGCCCTTTCGCCAGATCGCCGGCGCGGCCTCTTCGGCGCAGGGCTTCCTGCGCATGACCAGCGGCGCGGCGCTGGGCTCGGGCATCGGCTATGCCTACGACGGCACCGCGCGGCCGCTGGCGGCGGCGCTGCTGGTGACGGCGGTGCTGAGCCTGGTGTTCGTGCTGATCAGCGAAAAAGGCGCGCTGTTCGCCCCGCCCGTGCGCGACGACGACTGAGCGCCGCGACTTTCGACGAAGCACGGACGGCGCGTGGGCCGTTTATAACCAGGGGATTGGTGCGGTCGAGAAGACTCGAACTTCCACGGGCTTTCGCCCACAACGACCTCAACGTTGCGCGTCTACCAGTTCCGCCACGACCGCACTCAGTCACAAGGGCGCGGGAGGCGCCCCGGGGGGTAGGCGCGCGCCACTAGCAACAGGCTGCGGGCTCCGCAAGCGGTTTGACGCGAGGCTACGCGCATTGGGCCGACGAGGCCGGGCGCGTTGGAGTTATCGGCCGGGCTTCCAGCCGATTTCGGCGAACTTGGCGGACTTGGGAACGTCGGTCACCGCTTCGTTTATCGTCATGCTCTCGCCCGGCGCGAGGCGCGGCTGCGGCGGGGCGACTTCCCAGCTGTAGACGATCCGGTCGCGCGCATCGCGCATCACGATGAGGATCGAAGGCACGCTGCGCGTCTCGCGACCGACGTTGGTGATCGTGCCGCTCGCGCCGAAGAATTCGGTGCCGTTGGGCAGCGTGCGCCGGTCCTGCTGGTCGGCCGGAAATTCGAGCACGAGGTCGGGCTGCTCCACCGCGAAGGTCGGGCGGCTGACCGGAACCCAGTCGGGCAGGCCCCAGTAGCTGACCGCGGCGATCGTACCGAGCGCGAGCACCGCGAACGCCGCGGCGGCGGCGGTCCATATCCGTAGCCGGTTGCGCCGCGGGCGAAAGGGCGGCTCGGCGGCGAAGGGGGAATAGCCATCGTCGGTGGCCTCGTCAGCAGGTGGGGCAGGCGATTCGTCCGGCAATGGTTCGCCGGCGTGATCCTCCGGCGGGGGCGGTGGGGCGGTGACGGGCTCCTCGACAGCCTCCGGCACGGGAGCCGCTTGCGGAACGGGCTCCGGGACAGGCGCAGGAGGGGGTGGTGGCGGGGCGACCGGAGCTGGCGGCAGGTCCGCGCCGCTGCCTTCCTGGAACCAGCTGTGCCGGCATTTCGCGCAGCGAACCGTCCGTCCGTCCACGCCGATGGCGCTGTCTGGAACCACATAGCGCGTTGCGCAGGCGGGACAGGCGATGATCATTGCAATCTCGGTTCTTACGGCGCGGTGCGAATCGCAACAAGGCTCGCCCGGCGTGGAGGAGGCGTGCGAGCGGCTTTTTTCCACATCGAAGCGCCGCTATAGCCGCGCGCAGATGCCGATTTGCCTTCTCCCGACCGCGCGACCCCCGTTTCGCCCATGACCGATCCCGATGCGGAGATCGTCGCGTTCGACAACGTCGGGCTGCGCTACGGCACCGACGGCGAGGTGCTGCGCGACGTTTCGTTCACGCTTTTTCCCGGCAGCTTCTATTTCCTCACCGGGGCGAGCGGGGCGGGCAAGACCTCGCTGCTCAAGCTGCTCTACCTCGCGCAGCGTCCATCGCGCGGAGCGATCCGGATGTTCGGCACCGACGTCATCACCCTGCCGCGCGCGCGCCTGCCCGCGTTCCGCCGGCGGCTGGGCGTCGTGTTTCAGGATTTCCGCCTCGTGCCGCACCTCTCGGCGTTCGACAACGTCGCGCTGCCGCTGCGCGTCTCGGGCGTGCCGGAAGCCGATGTGGCGCGGCCGGTCGCCGACATGCTCGACTGGGTCGGGCTGACCCACCGGCACCACGCTCGGCCAGCCACGCTCTCGGGCGGTGAACAGCAGCGCGTGGCGATCGCGCGCGCGGTGATCGGCCGGCCCGACATGCTGGTGGCGGACGAGCCGACCGGCAACGTCGATCCCGACATGGCGCTGAAGCTGCTGCGCCTGTTCGAGGCGCTCAACCGGCTCGGCACCACGGTCGTCGTCGCGACCCACGATGTTCACCTGCTGAAGAAAGTGCCCGATTCGCTGATCATGCGGCTCGACCGGGGGCGCCTGTCCGATCCCACCGGCGCGCTGCGCTATCCGCCGCGCGCCGCGCGCCGCGATGGAGTGCAGCCGTGAAGCGGCCCCCGGTGCTCGATCGTGCGCTCGGCCGCGGACGGGCGAAGTTCGGCGGCGAGCGCGCCGCGCGGCTGGTGCCGCAGGCGCGCCTTTCCGGGCCGATGCCGTGGGTGATCGCGATCATGGTCGCGCTGACGGTGATCGCCGCGGCGGGCGGCCTCGCGCTGCAGAACATGACCGAGGCCGCGCGCGCGGAGCTTTCCGGCGGCGCGACCGTGCAGGTGGTGGAGGCCGGGCCCGCCGAGCGCGAGCGGCAGGCACGGGCCGCCGAGCGCGTGCTCGCCGCCGCGCCCGAAGTGGCCAGCCACCGGCGCGTGCCCGAGAGCGAGCTGGAGGCGCTGCTCGAACCGTGGCTCGGCGTCGGGGCGGAGGATGCCACCGTGCCGGTCCCGGCGCTGATCGATGTGCGGCTGCGCGGCGCGGCCGACGATGCCGCGATCGCACGGCTCCAGGCGCGGCTGGTGCAAACCGCACCGGGCGCCCGGGTCGATGCGCAATCGGGCTGGCTGCAGCCGGTGTTCGGCGCGATCGCTTCGCTCCAGTGGCTGGCGATCGCGCTGGTCGTGCTGCTCGCGCTGACGAGCGCGGCGGCGGTGTGGCTCGCGGCGCGCTCGGCGCTGGGCGGCAACCGCGACACGATCGAGATCGTCCACCTGCTCGGCGGGACGGACGCGCAGATCGCGCGCATCTTCCAGCGCTCGATCGGCTACGACGCGGTGCTCGGCGGCGTGGTGGGTTTGGCGATCGGCACCGTCGCGACGACTTTGCTGGGCCGGCAGTTCGCCGCGCTCGGCTCGGGCATGATCGCAGGCGGCGGGCTGTCGGTGACCGACTGGATCGCACTCGCGGCGATTCCGCTCGCCGGGGTCGGCATCGCGATGGCGACTGCGCGGCTGACGGTGCTCGCGGCGCTGAGGCGGATCCTGTGATCCGCCGGGCCGCCGCCGCCGTGCTCATCGCATGGGCGCTGGGCTTCCTGTGGTTCGCGGTCGCGCTGCCGGGCCCGGCGGGCGCGGCGCGCACCGATGCGGTGATCGTGCCCACCGGCGCGGCGGGCCGGATCGAGCGCGGGCTGGCGGTGCTGGGATCGGGCGAGGCGCGGGCCATGCTCGTCACCGGCGTCGATCCCGAAGTGAAGCCGGCCGAGTTCGCCGAGCAGTTCGGCGTGCCGATGGACGTGATGGAATGCTGCGTCTCGCTCGGCTTCGCGGCGGTCGACACGCGCAGCAACGCCACCGAAACCGCACGCTGGGTCTCGCGCCGCCGGGTGCGCTCGCTGCGCCTCGTCACCACCGACTGGCACATGCGCCGCGCGGCGGGCGAGATCGCCGAGGCCCTGCCCGACGGGGTCGAGGTGGTGCGCGACGCCGTGCCCTCGCAACCCTCGCTGCGCATCCTCGTGCTCGAATATCACAAGCTGCTCGCCAGCACCGCGGCGCGGATCGTGGCATGACCCTGCTGCGCAATCTCGCCTTCTATCTCGCGTTCTACCTCGGCAGCGTGGCCTATGTGCTCGCCGCGGTGATCGCCGCGCCGTTGAGCCGCCCGGCGCTGGGCAAGGTCGTGGCGGGCTGGTGCGGCTTCCACAGAGGCTGCGCGCGCGCGTTTCTCGGCATCCGGGTGCGCGTGGAAGGCGCGCCGATCGCGGGCCCCGCGCTCTACGCCGTCCGGCACGAGAGCTTCTTCGAGGCGATCGACGCGCCGTGCCTGTTCGAATGGCCGGTGCCGTTCGCCAAGCGCGAGCTGTTCGGCATCCCCGGCTGGGGGCGGGCGGCGGCGGCCTACGGCTGCGTGCCGGTGGCGCGCGACGGCGGCGCGCGGACACTACGCGCGATGGTCTCGGCGGCGCGGGCCTACTCGGCGCAGGGCCGCCCGCTAGTGATCTTTCCCGAAGGCACCCGCGTACCGCACGGCGAGCGCCACGCACTGCAAGCGGGCTTCGCGGGCCTCTACAAGCTGCTCGGCCTGCCGGTGGTGCCAGTCGCGGTGAACAGCGGCCCGCTCTATCACCGCCACCTCAAGCGGGCGGGCACGATCACCTATCGCTTTGGCGATGCGATCGAACCGGGCCTGCCGCGCGCCGAAGTGGAAACGCGCGTGACCGAGGCGATCAACGCGCTGAACGGGATCGAGCCTGCCGCTCAGTGATCCGCGCGGCCGAAGTCGGGGCGGGCGTCGTCCTGGCCTTGTTCGACGATCGAGCGGCGGATGTCGCGGGTGCGGGTGAAGAGGTCGAACAGCGCCTCGCCGTCGTCGCGGCGGATCGCGCGCTGGAGCGCGGTCAGGTCTTCGGTGAAGCGGCCAAGCATTTCGAGCACCGCGTCGCGGTTGGTCAGGAACACGTCGCGCCACATCGTCGGGTCGCTCGCGGCGATGCGGGTGAAATCGCGGAAGCCGCCGGCCGAATACTTGATGACCTCGCTGCGGGTCACGTCCTCGAGGTCCGACGCGGTGCCGACGATGGTGTAGGCTATCAGGTGCGGGATATGGCTGGTGACCGCGAGCACGAGATCGTGGTGCGCGGCGTCCATCGTCTCGACCTTCGCGCCGAGCGCTTCCCAGAAGGTGGATAGCTGCGCCACCGCCGCCGGGTCGGCGTCGGCGGGCGGGGTGAGGATGCACCAGCGGCGGTGGAACAGGCTGGCAAAGCCCGCGTCCGGCCCGCTGCGTTCGGTGCCTGCAACCGGGTGTGCAGGGATCACGCAGCGGCCCGGCAGTGCCTCGGCGAGCGCTTGGCCGACCGACTGCTTGGACGAGCCGACATCGCTGACGATCGCGGGTTCGGGCAGGGCGGCTGCGAACGAGCGTGCCGCCGCGCCCATCGCGCCGACGGGCACGCAGAGCACGACGAGGTCGGCCTCTGCCACCGCGTCCTCTGGCGTGTCGCAGACGGTGCCGACGAGGCCGCGTTCGGCGGCGCGGCGGCGCACGTCGGGGTCGGCGTCGTAGCCGGTGGTGGCGACGCCGGGCAGGTGCTCGGCCACCGCGAGGCCGACC
This sequence comes from Pelagerythrobacter sp., assembly GCF_041912895.1. NCBI lineage: Bacteria > Pseudomonadati > Pseudomonadota > Alphaproteobacteria > Sphingomonadales > Erythrobacteraceae > Pelagerythrobacter > Pelagerythrobacter sp. The sequence goes on from NZ_JAYSGI010000004.1 coordinate 103,064, forward strand.
GAGCCGCCGAGCAGGCCGAGGCCGATGATCGCAACGCGCTCGATGCTCATCGCGCGGCCTCCGCCAGTTCGCGTAGAGTCGCCGCGATCGTATCCATCTGTTCGCGCGTACCGACCGTGATGCGCAGGCCATGGCCGAGACCCTGCCCCGGAAGGTGGCGCACCGCGAAGCCTGCCTCGGCAAGTTCGTCGAGCGCGGCGGCGGCAGTCAGCGCGCCTTCGAACAGCACGAGCACGAAGTTCGCCTTGCTCGGCAGCGCGCGCAGACCGTGATTGCCCAGCGCTTCGATCGCCTGCGAGAAGCGCGCGCGTTCCTCCGCATTATGCTCGCGCGAACGCTCGACGAAGCCGTGATCGCCGAGCGCGGCGAGCGCGGCGGTTTGTCCGTGGCTGGTCACGTTGAACGGGCCGCGAATGCGATTGAGGGTGTCCACGATCTCGGGCGCGCCGGTGGCCCAGCCGATCCGCTCGCCCGCAAGGCCGTGAATCTTGGAGAAGGTGCGGGTGACGAGCACGTTGTCGTGCGCCGCCGCCAGTGCGAGCCCGCCGTCGTCGTCCTCGGGTGCGAGGTATTCGGCATAGGCCTGATCGAGCACGAACAGCACGTCGCGCGGCAGGCCGGCGTGGAGGCGCGCGACTTCGCCGGCGGGCAGGTAGCTGCCGGTCGGGTTGTTCGGGTTGGCGAGGAACACCACGCGGGTGCGTTCGGTCACCGCGCCGAGCAGCGCATCGACGTCGGTTGCGTAGTCGGCGTCGGCCGCCTCGACCGGGGTCGCACCGCAGCGGCGGGCGGCGATGTCGTAGACCGCGAAGCTGTAGCGGGTGAACAGCACCTCGTCGCCCGGCCCGGCATAGCCTTGCGCGGCGAGGTTGAGCAGTTCGTCCGAGCCGGTGCCGCAGACGATCCGCGCCGGGTCGACCCCGTGCAGTTCGCCGATCGCCTGCCGCAGCGCGCGAGCGTCGGGGTCGGGATAGCGCGCGGGTGGGGCGGCTTCGCCAAGCGCAGCCAGCGCCGCCGGGCTGGTGCCGAGCGGGTTCTCGTTGGCCGAGAGCTTGGCCAGTTCGCGCCCGTCGGCCCCCGTCGCGCGGCCGGGCACGTAGGCGTGGATCGCTTCGATCCAGGGTTTGCGGGTCGGCTGGTCGGGCATGGTGGCGGGGCGCATAACCCGCGGCGGCGGCGAAACGAAGCAAATCCTCCTTTGGCCGACCATGGGCCAATGTGTTGACAGGCGCGCGGGCGGCCCCCAATCCCCGCGCCGCCATGGCCACCGCGACGCCTTCCAGGAGCTACGCGCTTCCCGCCCCGCTCCCGCTCGACGGCGGGCAGGCGCTGGCGGATGCGAGCATTGCTTACGAAACCTACGGCGAGCTTGCGGCGGACAAGGGCAACGCGATCCTCGTGTGCCACGCGCTGACCGGCGACCAGTACCTCGCCAGCGCGCATCCCGTCACCGGCAAGCCGGGGTGGTGGGAGCGGATGGTCGGCCCCGGCAAGCCGATCGACACCGACCGCTATCACGTCATCTGCGCCAACGTGATCGGCAGCTGCATGGGCTCGACCGGGCCCGCCAGCGCAGGCCCCGACTGCCAGCCCTATGCCATGCGCTTCCCCGTGATCACCGTGCGCGACATGGTGCGCGGCCTCGTCGCGCTGCTCGACGGGCTGGGGATCGCGCGGCTGCACGCGGTGGTCGGCGGGTCGATGGGCGGGATGCAGGCGCTGAGTCTCGCCGCCAACTTCCCCGAGCGCGCGGCGCGGGTGCTCGCGATCGCCACCACCGCGCGGCACTCGGCGCAGAACATCGCCTTCCACGAGGTCGGGCGACAGGCGATCATGGCCGATCCCGACTGGCGCGAGGGCGACTACTACGCGCACGATACGGCCCCCGACGCGGGCCTGTCGGTGGCGCGGATGGCGGCGCACATCACCTACCTGTCCGAAGCGGGCCTGACCGAGAAGTTCGGGCGGCGGTTGCAGGACAGGGAGGCGAAGAGCTTCGGGTTCGATGCCGATTTCCAGGTCGAGAGCTACCTGCGCTATCAGGGCAGCGGGTTCACGCGGCGGTTCGACGCCAACAGCTACCTCTACATCACCCGCGCGATGGACTACTTCGACATCGCCGAGGAGCATGGCGGCAAGCTGGCCGATGCCTTCGCGGGCAGCAGCGCGCGGTTCTGCCTCGTCAGCTTCGACACCGACTGGCTCTATCCCACCGCCGAGAGCCGCCACGTGGTCCACGCGCTCAACGCGGCTGGCGCTCCGGTCAGCTTCGTCGAGCTTTCGGCGCCCTACGGCCACGACAGCTTCCTGCTCGACGTGCCCGCGCTCGACCGCGTGGTGCAGGGGTTCCTCGATGGCTGAGCAATTGCGCCCCGATCTCGCGGTCATCGCGAAGCAGGTGCCCGAGGGCGTGCGCGTGCTCGACGTCGGCTGCGGCGACGGCGCGCTGATGGCGGCGCTGCGGCGCGACAAGGGGGTGGACGCGCGCGGGATCGAGATCGATCCGGCGCTGGTCGAGCGCTGCGTGGCACGTGGCCTCTCCGTGGTGCAGGGCGATGCCGACCGCGATCTCGCCTTCTACCCCGACGGCGCGTTCGACGTCGCGATCCTCAGCCAGACGCTGCAAACCGCCGCGCGCCCCGACCGGATGCTGGCCGAACTGCTGCGCGTGGGCCGCCGCGCCTTCGTCTCCTTCCCCAACTTCGCCTATTGGCGGATGCGCTGGGCGCTGATGCGGCGCGGCCGGATGCCGGTGACGCGCCACCTGCCGGTCAGCTGGTACGAAACCGCCAACATCCACCACGTCACGGTGAAGGACTTCGAGGCGCTCACCGCCGCGCTCGGCGTGGCAATCGAGAACCGCTGGTTCTTCACCGCCGACCGCGAGGTGGGCACCGGCGGCGCGAACTGGCGCGCGGAGTACGCGCTGTTCGAGGTGCGGCGGTAGGCACCTCGTGTTCGTCACCCCCGCGAAGGCGGGGGTCCAGCTGACGTAACGCGCGTCGCAAAGGGTAGCTGGATCCCCGCCTTCGCAGGGATGACAAGAGAGGGTCGAAGGCTGGCGATTCGCCCTTCACCGGGCGAGACATGGACCGCGTGTTACACAGTCCAGGGCAAAGAATGTCGCCTTGCGCGAAAAGGCGTCGCCTTGGCCGCAAAAGTGTCACCTTGCGCGCGAAAAGCGTCGCCTTGGGGCGCGGCGGTGTCGCCTTGCGCGATCCTCGGCCGGGTCGTCACGATGCGAAAGAGCAGAGAGCGCAGGTTAGCGGGCGCGGGGCATGTAGGAAACCGCCCGTTCGGGGCGACGGAACGATTGCCCTGCATCGCAATTGATCCAGTGTAATCAACTCACTGAGAGGAATGCCCGTGCCCTTTTTCGAGACACGCGATGGAACCCGTATCCGCTACAAACATGTCGGCGAGGGCCGCCCGGTCATATTCATCCACGGCTGGCCGCTGTCGGGCGATAGCTGGGACCCGGTGATGATGAAATTCGCCGATGCCGGGTTCAAGGCGATCGCTTACGACCGGCGCGGTTTCGGGCGGTCGGATCACGCCCCCGGCGGCTACAATTACGATACGTTCGCCGACGATCTGGCCGATCTGATGGCCGAACTCGGCCTTTCTTCCGATGTCGGCCTTGTCGGTTTCTCCATGGGCGGCGGCGAGATCGCGCGTTATCTTTCCCGGCACCAAGGCAAGGGCGTGAGCCGGGTGGCGCTGGTCAGCTCGGTGGTCCCGTTCATGAAGCAGACCGATGACAATCCCGATGGCGTTCCGCAGTCGACGCTGGACGAGATGACGGAAGGCATGAAGACCGATTTCCGGGGCTTCTTCACCGATTTCTTCAAGGATTTCTACGGTGACGGCTGGGCGAGCCAAAAGGTTTCCGACGAGGAGAAACACTGGGCCTGGATGACCACGATGATGAGCGCGCAATGGGCCACGCTGAAGTCGGCGGGTGCTTTTGCCGACACCGATTTCCGGCCCGATCTGGCGAGCTTCACGGTGCCGACGCTGGTGATCCACGGAACCAAGGACAAGACCGTCCCGATCGACGCGACGGGCCGTCAGGTGGCGGAAAAGGTGCCGGGCGCGAAGCTGATCGAGTACGATGGCGAACCCCACGCGGTGTTCGCGACGCAGACCGAGCGGCTGGGCGACGATCTGCTGGAATTCATGCGAGGATGAGTACTGGCGCCCGTCGTATTTGCGGCGGGCGCGTTTCACGCACAGTTCTTATCGCAGCGTTAGCCACCGCGCCGTCCGCGCTTTTCGACCAGCACGGCCTGCTGCCACTTGCCCGGCGCCTTGTCGGTCCGGTGGATGCATCCGGCCCAGCAGCACGGGCGGCGCTTGCCTTCGCGCAGTTCCTCGCGGGTGCGCTCGATGCGGCGGGCGCGGGTCGCGGGCTTCTTCGCGTCTTCGACCCAGCAGAGGAACTCGTTGCGGCCGAGCGGGGTGAGTCCGTCCCACAGCGCCAGCACCGCGGGGTCCGCGCGGATCGCCTGCTCGAAGTCTTCGGGCGCGGTGTGGACCGTCCCCTGCGCGAAATCCGCCATCGCCGGATTCTCCCTATCCGAGCCGCTCCGCATGCCAGCGCACATGCTCGGCCATGAAGGTGGCGATGAAGTAGTACGAGTGGTCGTAGCCCGCCTGCAAGCGGATCGTGGCGTCGATGCCGGCGGACTGGCAGGCTTCGGCGAGGCGGTGGGTGCGCAGCTGTTCGACGAGGAACTGGTCGCCGGTGCCCTGGTCGATCAGCAGGTGATCGTGGCGGGCGCCGTCTTCGATCAGCGCGACGGCGTCGTATTCGCGCCACGAGGCGCGGTCGTCTCCGAGATAGCGGCCGAACGCCTTTTCGCCCCACGGCACTTCGCTGGGCGCGACGATGGGAGAGAAGGCGCTGATCGAGCGGAATTTCTCCGGGTTCCGCAGGCCGATGGTCAGCGCGCCGTGACCGCCCATCGAATGGCCCATGATCGACTGGCGGCCCATGTCGGCCATCGGGAACTGCGCCGCGATCACCTCGGGCAGCTCGCGCTCGAGGTAGCTGCGCATGCGGTAGTTTTTCGCCCACGGTTCCTGTGTCGCGTCGAGGTAGAAGCCCGCGCCCTTGCCGAAATCGTATTCGTCCTCGGCATCGGGCACATCGTCACCACGTGGGGAGGTGTCCGGCGCGACGAAGATCACGCCGGCTTCCGCGCAGGCAGCGCGGTATTCGCCCTTCTCGGTGACGTTGGCATGGGTGCAGGTGAGGCCCGAGAGATACCACAGCACCGGCAGCTTCGCGGCGCCCCCGGCTTTTGCCACCCGATCGGGCACGAAGACCGAGAAGGTCATCCCGGTGCCGGTTTCTGCGGAGGCATGGCGATAGACGCCTTGCGTCCCGCCATGGGCGCGGTTGGTGCTGACGGTTTCGATGGTCATGGCCTAGCCGCCGCGGTGGATCGCGCAGAGCTTGTTGCCGGCCGGATCGCGCACGTAGCTGAGGTGCATCGGGCCGAGCGCGCTGCCTTCGCGCAGGCCCGGCGGGTCCTCGATCGAGGTGCCGCCGTTCGCCACCGCGACATCGTGGAACTGCTTCACCTGATCGGGCGAGGAACACTTGAAGCCGATCGTGCCGCCGTTCGCCGCAGTGGCGGGCTGGTCGTCGATCGGCTCGCTGACGCAGAAGGTATCGCCGTCGTGAATGTAGAACAGCCGGGTGTGGCCGCTGGCGGTTTCGTTGCGGATCGCCTCGCCCGAAAAGCCCAACGTGCCGAGCACGGCGTCGTAGAAGCGCTTCGACTGGTCGAGGTCGTTCGCACCGACCATCACGTGATTGAACATGTCGCTCTCTCCTTGTCGCAGGTTCAGTAAACCACCACGCTCCTGATGCTCTCGCCCTTGTGCATCAGGTCGAAGCCCTGGTTGATCTCTTCCAGCGAAAGCACGTGGGTGATCATCGGGTCGATCGCGATCTTGCCGTCCATGTACCAGTCGACGATCTTAGGCACGTCGGTGCGGCCGCGCGCGCCGCCGAACGCGGTGCCGCGCCAGTTGCGCCCGGTCACCAGCTGGAACGGGCGGGTGGCGATTTCCTTGCCCGCTTCGGCCACGCCGATCACGATGGAGGTGCCCCAGCCGCGATGGCACGCTTCCAGCGCGGTGCGCATGACCTCGGTGTTGCCGGTGCAGTCGAAGGTGTAGTCGGCGCCGCCGTCGGTCAGCTCGACCACCTTGGCCACGGTGTCCTCGCGGCTCATGCCCGTGGTGTTCACGAAATGGGTCATGCCGAACTTGCGGCCCCATTCCTCGCGTTCGGGGTTGAGGTCGATGCCGACGATCATGTTCGCGCCCGCCAGCCGCGCGCCCTGGATGACGTTGAGGCCGATCCCGCCGAGGCCGAACACGACCACGTTGTCGCCCGGCTGTACCTTGGCGGTGTTGACCACCGCGCCGACGCCGGTGGTCACCCCGCAGCCGATATAGCAACTGGTCTGGAACGGCGCGTCCTCGCGGATCTTCGCGACCGCGATTTCCGGCAGGACGGTGAAGTTCGAGAAGGTCGAGCAGCCCATGTAGTGATGGATCGTCTGCCCCTTGTGCGAAAAGCGGCTCGTCCCGTCGGGCATCAGCCCCTTGCCCTGCGTCGCGCGGATCGCGGTGCACAGGTTGGTCTTGCCCGACAGGCACGATTTACACTGGCGGCATTCGGGCGTGTAGAGCGGGATCACGTGGTCGCCCGGCGCGACCGAAGTGACGCCCGCGCCCACCTCGCGCACGATCCCGGCGCCCTCGTGCCCGAGCACCGAGGGGAACAGCCCCTCGCTGTCGAGTCCGTCGAGCGTGTAGGCGTCGGTGTGGCAGATGCCGGTCGCCATGATCTCGACCAGCACCTCGCCCGCCTTGGGGCCTTCGAGGTCGAGCTCGACGATTTCGAGCGGCTTCTTCGCCTCGAAGGCGACGGCGGCGCGGGTCTTCATATTGGCATTCTCCGTTATGCACTGGCCCTTCGAGACGCCTCAGCCATTCGGCTTCGGCTCCTCAGGATGAGCGATTATCGTCCATCTCCGCTCATCCTGAGGAGGTGAGGCCGCAGGCCGAACCGTCTCGAAGGACGAAATCAGCCTTCGTGGATGGTCTTGGGCACCATGCAGGCCATCACGCCCTCGCGCCCGTCCTCACTGCCGTAGCCCGACCACTTGACCCCGCCGAACGGCGCATCGACCGCCGAGACGTTGGCGCCGTTGATCGCGAGCATGCCCGATTCGACCTCGGCGGCGAGGCGGCGGCGGCGTGCCGGATCGTTGGTCCAGGCATAGGCGGCGAGGCCGTAGGGCAGGCGGTTCGCTTCCTCGATCATCGCATCCTCGCCGGCCATGGGATTGACCAGCGCGACCGGGCCGAACGGCTCCTCGTTCATGATCTCGGCGTCGAGCGGGACTTCGGACAGCACCGTCGGCTCGTGGAAAAAGCCCCGGTTGCCGATGCGCGATCCGCCGGCGAGCAGTTTCGCGCCCTTTTCCTGCGCGTTGCCGAGCAGCTTTTCCATGGAATCGAGCCCGCGCGAATTGGCCATCGGGCCCATCTGCGTGCCGTCCTCCATCCCGTCGCCGACCTTGATCGCCTTCGCCCGTTCGGCGAATCCGTCGCGGAATTTCTCGAACACGCCCTCCTGCACCAGGAAGCGGGTGGGGCTGACGCAGACCTGCCCGGCGTTGCGGAACTTGGCGCCGACCATGGCGTCGAGCGTCTTGTCGATGTCGCTGTCGTCGAACACCAGCACCGGGGCGTGGCCGCCCAGTTCCATCGTGGTGATCTTGAGATCGTCTGCCGCCAGCTTCGCCAGATGCTTGCCGACCTTGGTCGAGCCGGTGAAGGTCAGCTTGCGGATGATCGGGGAAGCGAGGAGGTGGCGGCTGACCGCGTCGGGCTCGCCGAACACGCATTGCACCACGTTGCCCGGCACGCCCGCGTCGAGCAGCGCCTGGACCAGCGCGAGGCCGGTGGCAGGCGTTTCCTCCGACGGCTTGACGATCGTCGAGCAGCCCGCCGCCAGCGCGCCGCCGATCTTGCGCATCACGTTGATCGCGGGGAAATTCCACGGCGCGAACCCGGCGACGGGGCCGACCGGGTGATACTGCACCTCGACCCGCTGGCCCGCCGGGCGAACCATCGTGCGGCCGTAGATGCGCTTGATCTCGCCCGCGTAGAATTCGAGCAGCATCGCGGCGTACATCACTTCGCCGGTCGCTTCCTTGACCGGCTTGCCCTGCTCGGCGGTGAGAACCTTGCCGATGTCGCCCGCGCGCTCCTTCATCAGCCCGGCGGCTTTCGCGAGGATCGCGGCGCGCTTGTCGGCCGAAGTGTCGCGCCATTCGCGAAAGCCCGCCTTGGCGTTGTCGAGCGCGGTATCAAGATCGGCGGCGGTGGCGTGGGGCAGGGTGCCGATGGTCTCGCCCGTGGCCGGATTGTCCACCTCGCTCGTTTCGCGGCCGCCGCCCGCAAGCGTGTCGCCGCCGATGAGGAGGTTGAGCGTGGGATAGTCGGCCATGGGTGGAAAGCTCCTGATGTCGTGCGAGGAGGAAATGGCGGCGGGCGCGGAGTGCGTCAACCGCGTGGTAGGCAAGCATTCATCGTCCACGCTATAGGGGCGGTGTCATGAAACGATCTGCCTTGCCTGTCCTACTCGCGCTGGCCGCGCTCGTTCCCGCGGCCCATGCCCAGACCGCCCCCGATGGCGCCGCCGCCGAGCCGACCGTCCAGCAGAAGACGGCGCTGCGCTGTTCGGTCGCCTTCGCGCTGGTGGCGCAGGGGCAGGCGCGGGGCGATCCGGCGATGGCCGAATGGCCGCCGCTGGGCGAGCGCGGGCGGGAGTTCTTCGTCCGCAGTTCGGCACAGATGATGGACGAGACGGGGATGACGCGCGAGGAAGTCGCCGCGCTGTTGGCGAACGAGATCACCGCGCTGGGCGAGCCCGGCGCTCTGGCCGAGGTCATGCCGCCGTGTCTGCTACTGCTCGACGCTTCGGGGCTCTGATGGCACGGTTCGCCGCAACGTTCACGGCGCGGTCAGGCGGCGCGCGGCAGTACCCCGCGCGAACCCGATGGAGAAAGCCCATGCGTATTCTCGCCTTGTCCGCCGCTGCCGTGCTGGCGCTGCCCGCCGCGGCGTCTGCCCAGCCGGCCGGGGATTATTACGACTACGACGGCTACGAAGATGCCGAACCGCAGTACGAAGCGCCGCTTTCACAGCGGCTCGCCGACCCCGCCGCGCAGGAGCAGATGGCCGCGACGATCGCGGTGCTCGGCGAAGTTCTCCTCGACCTGCCGCTCGCGCCGTTCGTCGCGCCGCTGGCCGAAGCCACGGGCGCCGCGCCGGGCAGCGTCGATCCCGATCTCACCTTGCGCAGCATGAACCCGCAGGCGGGCGACATCCCGGCCGAAGCGGCGCGCGAACTGCCGCGCGCGATGGGCGCGATGGCGGCGATGGCGGGCAGCATCGAGGCGATGCGCCCCGCATTGGGCGAGATGGCCGAACGCCTGCGCGCCGGGATCGAGGAAGCGCAGCGCCGCACGCCGTAGACGGATGCGCATAATCGCGCATCGCGGGCCGCGCACCGGTAGACGCCCCGCCGCGCTTGGGGCATGAGCGGCCTCCGATATGTGGCGCCTCTATCAATTTCCCCTCTGCCCGTTCAGCCGCAAGGTCCGCCTGCTGCTGAGCGAGAAGGGCGTCGGCTACGAGCTGTGGCGCGAGAACCCGTGGGACGCGAGCGACGCGTTCTGGGCGCTCAACCCGGCCGGGCGCACTCCGGTGCTGCACGATCCCGAACGCAAGATCGCGCTCGCCGACAGCCGCGCGATCTGCGAATATTTCGAGGAGACGGTGGACAAGTCGCCGATGATCAATGGCACCGCGACCAACCGCGCGGAAATCCGCCGGCTGGTCGCCTTGTTCGACGAGAACTTCTTCGGCGACGTCACCATGCCGCTGCTGCACGAGCGGATGAAGAAGCGCCTGGTGCTGCGCCAGCCGCCCGATTCGCGCGTGCTGCGCGAAGCGATGAAGCTGGCGCACGGGCACCTCGATTATATCGACTGGCTGGTCGACAACCGCACCTGGCTGGCAGGCGCGACGATGAGCCTGGCGGACCTCGCCGCCGCGGCGCAGATCTCGGTCGCGGACTATCTCGGCGGGATCGACTGGAGCGGGCACGAGCAGACGCGCGGGTGGTATTCGGTGTTCAAGAGCCGCCCCTCGTTCCGCCCGCTGCTCTCCGAACGGATGGAAGTGATCCAGCCGCCGCGCCACTACGCCGAACTGGACGTTTGACCGCGCGCACCGCGCTTCCCATATCTCCTGCCAAGGAGATCACCATGCCCGACAAGATGAACCTTACCGACGCCGAATGGCGCGAGCGGCTGACGCCCGAGCAGTATCGCGTGCTGCGCGAAGGCGGGACCGAGCGCGCCTTCACCGGCAAGTACGACAAGAACAAGCAGGCGGGCGAGTACCGCTGCGCCGCCTGCGGCCAGCCGCTGTTCGAAAGCAGCGACAAGTACGACAGTGGATCGGGCTGGCCCAGCTTCACCGCACCCGCCGCCGGCGATGCGGTGGAGGAGCACAGCGACACCAGCCACGGCATGGTCCGCACCGAAGTCACCTGCGCCAAATGCGCCGGGCACCTGGGCCATGTCTTTCCCGACGGACCGGGCGCCGACGGCTTGCGTTACTGCATCAATTCGGCGGCGCTCGATTTCACGCCTGAAGAATAACGCGCCAACCCCGTTCACGCCGGGTTACAACTGGCCTATGCAACGCCTACGCGACGGGTAAACGGGCTGCGGCCCAGGGTAAGATAAGCGAGTACAGATGGCGAAGCGTGGCAGCCGGCGGAAGGCCGCCAAGTCGACCGGCAAGCGCGAGACGACCGGGTGGAAGCTGTGGGCGCGGCGGCTGGCGATCTGGGGCGGCGGGCTGGCGCTGCTCGGCGTCCTGTTCCTCGGCCTCGCGGTGGCCTTCGCCGCGCGCTCGCTCCCCGGCTACCAGCAATTGCGCGCGACCCAGACCGCGCAGATGATCGTGGTACGCGCGCGAGACGGGACCGAGATCGTCGAACTCGGCCCCAGCTACGGCGAATGGCTCGACAGCTCCGAAATTCCGGAGGTCATGAAGAATGCGATGATCTCGGTCGAGGACCGGCGCTATTACTTGCACTTCGGGGTCGACCCCTACGGCCTTGCCCGCGCGCTGTGGGTGGCGATGACCGACGACCGGCGCATCTCCGCCACGTCCACGATCACCCAGCAGCTCGCACGCAACATCTTTCTCAATTCCAATCGCTCGCTCGACCGCAAGCTGCGCGAGGCGGTGCTGGCGATGGCGCTGGAATGGAAGTTCTCGAAGGAGCAGATCCTCGAGCTCTATCTCAACAAGGTCTATTTCGGCGGCGGTGCCTACGGCATCGACAGCGCGAGCCGCAAGTTCTTCAGCCATCCGGCGAGCGAGCTTTCGACCGCCGAGGCGGCGATCATCGCCGGGCTGGTCAAAGCACCGAGCCGCTATTCGCCGACCGCCGACGTCGATGCCGCCGTCGATCGCGCCAACGTAGTGCTGCGGCTGATGCGCGAGCAGGGGCGCATTTCGGCGAGCGAAGCGAACGTCGACCCGTCGGCGGTCAAGCTCAAGGAAGACCGCAGCCAGAACTCGGTGCGTTACTTCACCGACTGGGCGCTGCCGCAGCTCGACATCCTGCTGCCCGAAACCTTCGAGCCGATCGAGGTGTGGACGACGATCGATGTCGGCATGCAGCGCGCGGCGACTGCGGCGATCAAGTCCAACACCCCGTCCGGCGCGCAAGGCGCGCTGATCAGCCTCGACCGCGACGGCGCGATCCTGGCGATGGTGGGCGGGACCGATTACGTCGAGACCAACTACAACCGCGCGACAGAGGCGGTGCGCCAGCCGGGATCGGCGTGGAAGCTGTTCGTCTATCTCGCCGCGCTCGAAGCCGGTTACACGCCCGAGGACCGGGTGGTCGACGCGCCGGTGACGATCGACGGCTGGAGCCCGCGCAATTCGGGCGGCACCTATGCCGGCGAGATCGACGTGCGCGCGGCCTTCGCCTATTCGAAGAACACCGTCGCCGCGCAACTCGGCAACGAAGTCGGCTTCGGCACGGTGGCCTCGATGGCCAAGCGCTTCGGCATCACCACTCCGATCTCGACCTATCCGGCGATGGTGCTCGGCAGTTCCGAAGTGCGCGTAATCGACATGGCGCGCGCCTTCGCGGCGATCTCTGCGGGCGGCAGTTCGGTCGAACCCTACGGCATCGTCAAGGTAACGACGACCGAGGGCGAGACGCTCTACGAACACGAGGATGCGCGCTCGACCAGGCTGGTGCCGGACTATGTCGCGGCGGGCATCACGGACCTGCTGCAGACCACGGTCAACACCGGGACGGGGCGCGCGGCGCAGATCGGCCGCCCGGTCGCGGGCAAGACCGGCACGACCAATTCGAACAAGGACGGCTGGTTCCTCGGCTTTTCCAGCGGGATCACCACCGGGGTGTGGATGGGCCGCGACGACGCCGATCCGGTGCCCGGTTTGCAGGGCGGGCGGGCGCCCGCGCAGGCGTTCGCCGCCTACATGCGCTATGCCGTGAAGGACCGGCCGGTCGAGCAGTTCGATACCGAGCTGCAACTGCCCGAATGGCAGCTCGAACCCGACGACGAATATTACTACGGCGAGCCGGACGACTATTACTACATCGACGAGCAGGGCAACCTGATCGAGCCCGGCATGCCCGAGGAGCCGGGCGAATTCCCGTTCCCGATCGAGGGCGAGGCGCCGCCCGCCGATCGCCCGCGGCAACCCCCGTCCCAGCCATCGGGCCCGCAATCGGGCGGCGACAATGGCGGCGCGGGGCAGGCCGCGAGCGACGATTTCCTCGATCGCGCGACCGGGCGCGAGCCGCCGGGCCCCGCGCAGACGCCGCCGGTGCGCTTCCGCGTCCTCCCGCCGCAGGGCCCGCAGGAAAGCCCCGCGGGCACGCGGCGCGGCGAGTAGCTACGAAAAAGGCCCTCCCGCAGCGCGGAAGGGCCTTCGCCTTTTCGTCGGCGGAACCGTCCCGCGCGTCAGCGCAGGCGGATCGGCACGTAGAACGGGCTCTGGGCCCCGACGCGCTGGATGCGCAGCAGCACCGCCTCGCGTCCGCTCGCCTGCGCCTCGCGCACGATCCGCTCGAGATCGGCGGCGGTGGCGACGTCGTTGTAGTTCGCGCTCAGGATGATGTCGCCCCGGGTGACCTTCTGGCCCGCGTCGGACCCGCGATCCACCGCCGCGATCACGACGCCCTGCGTGCCCGCGGGCGCGCGGAGCTGGCGTGCGATCGCGGGCGTCAGATCCATCACCTGCAGCCCGAGCTGTTCGGCGACCGCGCCGGTCTGCGGCTCGTCGGTCGCTTCGGGTTCGGCCTCGAGGTCGAACTGTTCCTGCTCCTGCGCCAGCGCTTCGTCGGTCGGGAACTGGCCGACGGTGACGTTGACCGTGCGGCGTTCGCCGTTGCGGTACAGCGTGACCGGCAGGGTCGTGCCCGGCGCGGTGTTGGCGACGATATACGACACGCTGCGATCGTTAGTCACGGTCTCGCCGCCGACCTCGACGATGATGTCGCCGGGTTGGATGCCCGCGCGGGCGGCGGGGTCGCCGTCGCGCACGATCTGGACGAATTCGCCGACGCTGCGATCGAGGCCGACCGAATCGGCGATGTCATCGTTCACCGGGCCGAGCGACACGCCGAGATAGCCGCGCTCGACGCGTTCGCCCCGGCGGAGCTGCGCGACGATCGGCGCGGCGATGTCGGCGGGAATCGCGAAGCCGATGCCCACGCTGCCGCCGGTCGGCGAGATGATCGCGTTGTTGATCCCGATCACGTTGCCCTGCATGTCGAACAGCGGACCGCCCGAATTGCCGCGGTTGATGCTCGCGTCGGTCTGGATGTAGCGGTCGTAGGCGCCGGTGACGCCGCCGGTGGGCGGCGTGCGGTAGACCGCCGAGATGATCCCGCTGGTGACGGTGCCGCCGAGCCCGAACGGGTTGCCGATCGCGACCACCCAGTCGCCCACGCGCGAATGCTCCGAATCGCCGAACTCGACGAACGGGAAAGGCTCATCGCGTGAAATCTTGAGCACCGCGAGGTCCGACTGTCGGTCCGCGCCGACCAGTTCGGCCGGATATTCGGTGCCGTCGGGCATCGTCACGGTGATCTGTTCCACCGTCGCGCGGCCCGCGGGGGCGATGACGTGGTTGTTGGTGACGATGTAACCGTCGGCCGAAATGACAAAGCCCGAGCCGAGCGACTGCCCCTCGCGATACTGCGGCTCTTGCGATCCGCCGCCGCGGCTGCCGAACAGCCCCTCGAACGGAGTGCCGGCGAAGGGATTGGCCGACTGCACTTCGACCCGCTGGGTGGTCGAGATGTTGACCACCGCGGGCTGGAGCTGCGCGGTGAGGTCGGCAAAGCTTTCGGGCGCGCCGGCGCGGGGAACGGCGCCGGCCATGCGGCTCTCGTCGTTCTGGGCGACTTGCGCGCCTGCGGGCTGGCCGGTCGCGAGCGAGATCGCCGCGCCGCCGACGAGAAGTGCCGAAGTCAGGCCATAGGCATATTTCACGGGCTTCACTTCCTTATGCTTCCTCTTCATTTGCGTATGTTCGAGGCGGTTGCCAGTCCCGCGAGGGATAGATGGCGTGCGGCCCTGAACGCGGCTTGAATGTTCGCGTTCCGGGTCAGCGTCCGCCTTGGAACTGCCGCAGATATTCGTTGTCGGGCGAGAGGATCATTGAGCTCTGGCCTTCGCCCTGCTGGAACGTGCGCCGGTAGCTCTCCATCGCGCGGTAGAAATCGTAGAACTCGGGGTCCTTGCCGTAGGCCGCGGCGTAAGTCGCGGCGGCGTCGGCCTCGGCCTCGGCGCGGATGATCTGCGCGTTCTTCTCGCCCTGCGCGCGGATCGTCGCGGCCTCTTCCTGCCGGTCGGTCTGCATCCGGGTGAAGGCGGCGTTGAGCGGCGCGCCGTCGGGCAGGTCGGCGCTCTTGATCCGCACGTCGATCACTTGCGCGCCGTAGCTGCGCGCCTCGCGGTCGAGTGCGTCGCGGATATTGGCCATCGCAGTGCCGCGCTCCGCGGTGAGCAGTGCGGAAAACGGCCGCCGGCCGAGCTCCTGCCGCAGCACCGAGGTGAGGATCGGCGAGAGCTGGTTGCGCAGGATTTCCTCCGAACCGGCGTTCTCGACCATCAGCACCGGGTTGATGATGCGGAAGCGCGCATAGGCGTCGACCTGCAGCCGCTGCTGGTCGCTCGAAAGCACCTGCTGGCGCTCCATGTCGAGGTCGAGGATGCGCTTGTCGATCATCTGCACCCGCTCGTAGCCGGGGATGCGCAGCACGATGCCCGCGCCGGTGTTGCCGAATTCGGTGTTCGGCTCGAAGCGGTTGGCGACGCGGTCGGGCCGCCCCGCCTGAATCACCACCCCCTGGTGCGTTTCGGGCACGATGACGACGCACGACAGCGCGACCAGCAATGCGATGCCGAGCGCGATGACGCTGCCTTTATGGTCCTGCCAGATGCGGGTCATGTCACTGGCCCTCCGGCGCGGTCACGGACGGTGCGCGGGGCGGCGGCGCGGACCGCCGCTGCACTTCGGGGAGCGGCAGGTACGGCGTCACGCCATCGGCCTCGATGATCGTCTTGTCGGTCTTGCTCAGCACGCTTTCCATCGTTTCGTAATAGAGCCGCTGGCGCGTCACCTGAGGCGCCAGCCGGTATTCCTCGTAGATCCGGTTGAACGCGGTGGCGTCGCCTTCGGCCCGGGCCATGACGCGCTGGGCATAGGCGCGCGCCGAGTTGACCGCGGTTTCGGCATCCTGCTGCGCGGCCGACACGTCCTTGAACGCCTCGATCACTTCGGCGGGCGGATCGGTCTTCTCGATCTCGATGCCCTGCACCGCCACGCCGGCGCGGTAGGCGTCGAGCAGTTCCTGCATGCGCGACGTGACGCGCGCCTCGATATCGGCGCGTCCCGCGCCCGAGAGCACGTCGTCGAGCTCCATTTCGGCGACCGAGGCGCGCATCGCCGCTTCGGCGACTTCGCGAATGGTTTCCTCGGGCTCGGCGAGCTGGAAGCGGAATTGCTTCAGATCCTTGATGTTCCAGCGGATCAGATACGACAGGTCGACGAGGTTCTGATCGCCCGTGAGGATCAGTTTCTCCTCGCCGGTGCCCGGAATGCTCTCCGACCGGATCTGGCTGACGTTCTCGACGTCGACCATCTGGATCGGCCACGGCAGCGTGAAGTTGAGCCCGGACGAGAGCGTGTGCGAATACTTGCCGCCGAGCCAGGTCACCACGCCCTGTTCGCGCGGGGCGACCTGATGCACGCTGGTGGCGAACAGCCAGATCGCGGCGATCGCCGCGATCGCGAGCGGGAACCAGCTTCGCCCGCCGGGGCCTTCGGGCAGGCGGAAGCGCGGGCCGCCGCCCCCGCCGCCGCGCCGCCGCGGGCCTTCGGGGCCGCGGTGCTTGAAGATATCCTCGATATTGGCCGACCGGCGCGGCTCGTCGCCCCCGCCGGGCGGAAGCCACGGGTTGCGCGGCCCGCGCGGCTTGTCGCCCGGAGACGACCCGTCGCCGGGCGCTTCGCCGGGATCTTCGGCCTTGCCGCCGCCCTGCTTGCCGCCCCACGGCCCCTTGCCGGCCATCGCCAGCGCTATGCGTTTCTGCAATCCGCCCAATACGTCCATGCAGTCTTTATAGGTCGCGGCGCGGGGAAAAACAGGGGTTGCGCGCGCGATTTTGCTGCTAGGGACCGCGGACGATGACCGACGAGGAGTTGAAAGCCCGCCTGCCCGATGCGCTGTCCGCCCGGGTGCAATCGCTGAAAGCGCGTGACGGCGTGGCGACCGCGATCCTCGACGCCTCGGGCCTCGACGCCTCGGCGCGCGCCGATCTGGAAGCGGCGGTGAAGGACGTGCTCGGCATGGCGGAGGGCGTTTCCGACGTGCGCGTGGCGATGATGGCCGACCGGCCGCAACGGCGCATCGTCGCGATCGGATCGGGCAAGGGCGGGGTCGGCAAGTCGACCCTGACGGCGAACCTCGCGGTCGCGCTGGCGCGCATGGGGCGCAAGGTCGGGATCGTCGATGCCGACATCTACGGCCCCTCGCAGCCCAAGCTGCTCGCCAACGAAGGCGAGCGCCCGGTCGCCGAAGACAACAAGCTGGTGCCCGTGACGAGCGAATGGGGCGTGCCGGTGCTGTCGATGGGCCATCTGGTGGAGCCGGGCCGTGCGATCGCCTGGCGTGGGCCGATGGCGGGCAACGCGCTGGGCCAGCTGATCGACGCGCACTGGGGCGATGCGGAGCTTCTGCTGGTCGACCTGCCGCCGGGCACGGGCGACGTGCAGCTGACCATGCTCCAGCGCTTCAAGCCCGCGGGCGCGGTGATCGTCTCCACCCCGCAGGATCTCGCGCTGATCGACGCGCGCCGGGCGATGCAGCTGTTCGAGCAGGGCGGGGTGCCGGTGCTCGGGCTGGTCGAGAACATGGCCGGATACGCCTGCCCGCATTGCGGCGAGGTCAGCGATCCGTTCGGCGCGGGCGGCGCGGAAGCGGCGGCGGGCGAGGCGGGGCTGCCTTTCCTCGGCCGGGTGCCGCTGGCGCTGGAAATCCGCGAAGCGAGCGATGCGGGCGCGCCGCCCGCCGCCGGAGACGGGCCGCAGGGCGCGGCGTTCCGCGCGATCGCGGCGGAACTGGCCGCGCTGCTCGACGGGCCCGGCGCCTGACGATGCGTGTCAGCCGCCGCGGCGTGCTGATCGGCGGCGCGGTCGGCGGCGGATTGCTCGTCGCCTGGGCGCTGCGCCCGCGCACCTTCGCCGAACCGCTCGCGCCCGGACGCGGCGAGCACGCCTTCGGCGCGTGGCTGAAGATCGGCAAGGACGGGGTGGTGACGGTCGCGGTGCCGCAGCTCGAGATGGGGCAGGGGGTGACGACCGTGCTGCCGCAAGTCGTGGCGCACGAACTGGGGGCGGACTGGCGGCAGATCGCGGTCGAGCCCGCGCCGGTCAGCGGAGCCTATGCCAACGTGCCGCTCGCGGCGAAGTGGGCGCCGCTGTGGATGCCGCTGCTGCCGGGTCTCGCCGATGAACCCGAAGACCTGGTCGCCCGCCGCTTCGCCGAGGCGAGCCGCTTCACCGCCACCGCCGACGGCACCACACTGGCCGCGCACGAACTGCCCTGCCGCGAGGCGGCGGCCATGGCGCGGGCGTCGCTGTGCATGGCGGCGGCGGAACGCTGGGACGTCGCGTGGGAGGAATGCGAGGCCGAGGCCGGGCTGGTACGGCACGGCGACCGGCGGCTGGGCTTCGGCGCGCTCGCGGCCGAGGCGGCGGAACAGACGCCGCCCGACCCGCTGCCGCTGCGCCCGCAACTCGCCGCCGAGCGCCCGATCCCGGGCGAGGCGGACGCGGGCACGTCGTATCCCCGGCTCGACCTGCCCGCCAAGGTCGACGGCACCTTCCTGTTCGCCGGCGACGTGCGGCTGCCGGGCATGGTCTATGCCGCGATCAAGCATGGCCCGGTCGGCGATACGGTGCTGTCCGGCTTTTCCCCGCGCCGCGCCGCGAGAATGCGCGAACTGGTGCAGGTGATCGAGGGCAAGCGCTGGCTCGCCGCGGTGGCGACCGACTGGTGGGCGGCGGAGCGCGCACTGGCAGCGATGCGCCCGCGCTTCCGCGTGACCGGCCCGCTCGATTCCGACGCGGTCGAGGAAGCGCTCGACGCCGCGATCCGGCGCGGGACGGGCACGGTGGTGGCGGCGCGCGGTGAGGGCGTCGACTGGGCCGAGGCGCCCGATCTCGCGCTGCGCTACGATGTCGCGCCCGCCGCGCACGCGACGCCCGAAACCGCGAGCGCCACCGCGCGCTATGCCGACGGGCGGCTCGAACTGTGGATCGCCAGTCAGGCGCCCGAGCGCGCGCGGCGCGCGGCGGCGGGGGCGATCGGCATCTCCACCTCCGACACGATCCTGTATCCGATGGCGGCGGGCGGCAGCTTCGACCGGCGGCTGGAGCACGACCACGCGATCGAAGCCGCGCTGATCGCGCGCGAGGTGGGCGAGCGGCACGGGCGGCCGGTGCAGCTGGTCTGGTCGCGCTGGGAGGAACAGCTCGCCGGGCGGCCGCGCGCGCCGGTCTCGGCGATCGTTTCCGCGCGGCTTTCGGGTAGCGAGGGGCAGATCGCGGCGCTGAAGGTGCGGCTCGCCGCGCAGCCCGCCGCGCGCGAATTCGGCCGCCGCCTGTTCGACAACCGCACCGCGCAGGCGGCGCTGGCGGACAGCGCGGGCGAGGTCGACCCGATGATCGCCGAAGGCGCGCTGCCGTTCTACGAAATCCCCGATGCGGCGGTCGAGCATATCCCGGTCGCGACCGGTCTGCCGAGCGGGCGGATGCGCGGCAACGCCCACGGCTACACCGCGTTCTTCCTCGAATGCTTCATCGACGAGCTCGCCGCGCGCCATGGGCGTGAGCCGCTGTCGTACCGGATCGCGATGCTCGGCGACGACGTGCGGATGGTCGAATGCCTCCAGCGCGCGGCGCGGTTGGCGGAGTGGGACGGCGGGCAGAACCAGAGCGGCAAGGGCCTCGCCTGCCACCGGATCGGCGATGCGGCGGGCGGGGGGCGGATCGCCTGCGTCGCCACCGCGCGGCAGGACGAAGGCGGCGTGCGCGTCGCGCGGCTGACCGCGGCGGTGGATGTGGGGCGGATCGTCAACCTCGACGTGGCGCGCCAGCAGATCGAGGGCGGGCTGGTGTTCGGCATGGCGCAGGCGCTGGGCGCGGCGGTCGAATACCGGCAGGGCCTGCCGGTGCAGGGGCGGCTGGCGGCGCTGAACCTGCCGGTATTGACCGACGCGCCGGAGATCGCGGTCGATTTCATCGCCAGCGACGCGCCGCCGTTCGATCCGGGCGAGCTGGGCGTGGCGGTGGCGGCGCCCGCGATCGCCAATGCGCTGCATTCGGCAACGGGGCTTCGCCTGCGGCGCCTGCCGCTGCTATCGGGCGGGCTATGACCTGGCAGGAACAACGATTGCCGCGCGATCACGCAGCCGTGGCGAGCGGCGGCGTGGGCGTGCTGCTGGTGAACCTCGGCACGCCCGACGCGCCCGATGCGAAGAGCGTGAAGCGCTATCTGGCGGAGTTCCTCTCCGACCGGCGCGTGGTCGAGATTCCGCGCCTGGTGTGGCAGCCGATCCTGCGCGGGCTGGTGCTGACCACGCGCCCGAAGAAGAGCGCCCATGCCTACAGCCAGGTGTGGACCGACGCCGGATCGCCGCTCGCCGCGATCACCGCCGCGCAGGCAACCGCGTTGCAGGCGCGGCTGGGCGATGCGGCGCGGGTGCGCTGGGCGATGCGCTATGGCAATCCGGCGATCGGCGACGAATTGCAGGCGCTGATAGACGCGGGGTGCGAGCGCATTTTGCTCGCCCCGCTCTATCCGCAGTACAGCGCCGCGACGACCGCGACGGTTGTGGACAAGGCTGCGGACAAGCTGCGGGCAATGCGTTGGCAACCGAGCCTGCGCACGCTGCCCCCTTATCACGACGATCCGGCCTATATCGCCGCGCTCGCGCGCGATATCGGCGCGCAGATCGATGCGCTGGACTTCGCGCCCGAGGTGCTGCTGCTCAGCTTCCACGGTATGCCGCTGCGCACGCTCGAACTCGGCGATCCCTACCACTGCCATTGCCGCAAGACCGCGCGGCTGCTGGGCGAGGCGCTGGCGCGGCGGGACTTGCGGATCGACACCACGTTCCAGAGCCGCTTCGGCCGTGCAAAATGGCTCGAACCCGCGACCGACGCGACGCTGATCGCCGAGGCACACAAAGGCACCAGACGGATCGCGGTCGCCGCAGCGGGGTTCTCCGCCGATTGCCTGGAGACGCTGGAGGAACTCGCGCTGCAGGGCCGCGACCAGTTCCTCGGCGCAGGCGGCGAACGCTTCGCCGCGCTATCGTGCCTCAACGCCGGCGATGCCGGGATGGCGATGCTGGAGGGGCTGGTGCGGCGCGAACTTGCGGGGTGGATTTAGCGCGCCGAATTACTTACATTGGGGTAAGTAAGGAGGCAGATCATGGCCACGCTTGCCCAGCCCAGCCCGTCCCCCCACGCCCCGGTTCCCGCCGCGCAGCCGCGCACTTGGCGCGAAGGGGTGCTGACCGAAGCCGATCTCGCGCATATTCCCGGCGAAGGCGGGATGCCGGTGTTCGGCAACACCTTCAGGATGCTGTCCGATCCGCACGGCTTCACCCGCCGGATGGTGGAGACCTACGGCCCGGTCTATCGCAACAAGGCGTTTGGCGGGTGGAACGTCGCGTTGGTCGGCGCCGACGCGAACGAGCTGGTGCTGTTCGACCGCGACCGGCTGTTCTCCTCCGAACAGGGCTGGGGCCCGATCCTCGAACTGCTGTTTCCGCGCGGGCTGATGCTGCTCGATTTCGATCACCACCGGGCCGACCGGCGCGCGCTGTCGATCGCCTTCAAGCCCGGCCCGATGCGGCATTACGCGGATAGCCTCAATCGCGGGATCGCTGATGCGGTGAAAGGCTGGAGCGGGGCGCCGATGCTGTTCTACCCGGCGATCAAGCAGCTGACGCTCGACCTCGCGGCGGACAGCTTCATCGGCATTCCGTGGGGGCCGGAGGCGGACCGGATCAACCGCGCCTTCGTCGACATGGTGCAGGCCTCGGTCGCGCCGATCCGCGCGCCGCTGCCGTTCACGTCCATGCGCAAGGGGGTGAAGGGCCGCGCCTATCTGGTCGACTATTTCATCCGCGAAACGCTGCGCCGCCGTGCCGAGGGCGGCGGGCAAGACATGTTCAGCCAGTTCGCCACCGCCACGCGCGAGGACGGCACGATGCTGCCGGTGGACGAAGTGGTCGATCACATGATCTTCCTGATGATGGCCGCGCACGACACCATCACCTCCTCCGCCACCACGCTCGTCTGGCTGCTGGCGAAGCACCCGGAGTGGCAGGAACGGCTGCGCGCCGAGATCACCGCGATCACCGGCGGCGGGCACGATGTCGGCTACGACGATCTGGCAAAGCTCGACCTGACCGAGATGGCATTCAAGGAATCGCTCCGCTTGATCCCGCCGGTGCCCTCCACCCCGCGCCGCGCGCTGCGCGAATTCGAGTTCGGTGGTTATCGCATCCCGGCGGGTACGCCGGTGGGGATCAACCAGCAATACGTCCACCGGATGGAAGAGCACTGGCCCGATCCCGACCGCTTCGATCCGCTGCGCTTCACGCCAGAAGCAGTGAAGGCCCGCCACAAGTATGCCTGGGTGCCGTTCGGCGGCGGGGCGCACATGTGCATCGGGCTGCACTTCGCCTACATGCAGGTGAAGATCCTGATGGCGCAGGTGTTGACCCGCTACGAAATCGCGATCGAGCCGGGCTACGAGCCCGAGTGGCAGCCGTGGCCGATCCCGCGCCCGAAGGATGGGTTGCGGGTGAGTTTCAGGGAGCTGTGAGCCCCTCTCCAAGCTATGCCAGCTTGCTGGCTAGTCGCAGTTGAGAAGGGCCAAGCCTCAAAAGTCGATCGCGATGCCGTCTTTCACCCAATCGCCGTAGCGCGTGGGGCTGAGCTTCTCGTCCACCTCGCCCGGTTCGGGCCTGGGCGGCGGAGTATCGGTCCAGTAGGCGGGCTTTTCGAAGGTTTCGGGTCGCTGAGTGGCGCGCTGGGTCATGCGGGCAAGATGCGCCCACTGGCGCGTGGTTGCAAGCGGGGGTAGGGCGCGCGCGATGGCCCAGCCCCCCGGTATCCACGCGCGCCGCGCCGCGCTTCGCCTGCTCGACGCCGTGTTGCGCCGCGGCGAGACGCTCGACCAGAGCTTTGCCGCCGCCACCGGCGACGTGCGCAGGCCCGAGGACAAGGCGCTGGCCCGCGCGATCGCGGGCGAGGCGCTGCGCTGGCTCGCTGATGTCGACGCGCTGATCGACGGCGCGACGAGGCAGCGGCTGCCCGACGACGCCAAGCCGCGCATGGTCCTGCGCCTGATGCTGGCGCAATGGCTGCGCCTCGGCACCCCGCCGCACGCGGTGATCGCGACCGCGCTGCCGCTGCTCGCGGGCGGCCCGCGCCGGTTGGCGCACGGGGTGTTTTCCACGCTGACCAAGCAATCCGCGACGCTGCCCGCCGCGCCCACGCTGCCCGAAGCGGTGCGGCAGCGCTGGGGCGCACTGGCGGACGAGGCCGCGCCCGGCCTCGCCGAGCCGCCGCCGCTCGATCTCGCGCTGCGGGACCCCTCCGAAACCGCGCACTGGGCGAACCAGCTTGCCGCCGAGAGCCTTGCGCCCGGCCATCTGCGCCTGCCGCGCGGCGCGGCGGTGGAGACGCTGCCCGGTTTCGCGGAAGGCGCATGGTGGGTGCAGGATCTCGCCGCCTCGCTCCCCGCCCGGTTGCTCGGTGCGGGAGAGGGCCGCCACGCGCTCGACCTCTGCGCCGCGCCGGGCGGCAAGACCCTGCAACTGGCGGCGGCGGGCTGGCAGGTCACCGCGCTCGACGTCTCTAAGCGGCGGCTGGAGCTGCTGCGCGACAACCTCGGGCGCACCGGGCTGAAGGCGGGCGTCGTGCGCGCCGACGCGCTGGCGTGGGAGCCGAAGCACCGTTTCGACGCGATCCTGCTCGACGCGCCGTGCACCGCCACCGGCACCGCGCGCCGCCACCCGGACGTGCTCCACCGCATCGGCCCGCGCCAGATCGCCGAGATGGCCGAGCTGCAATCGGCGTTGCTCGCGCGCGCGGCCGAATGGCTGAAGCCCGGCGGCGTGCTGGTCTACGCGGTGTGTTCGATGGAGCGCGAAGAGGGCGAAGGCCGCGCGGCCGAGGTCGCGCTCGATCCGCTGCCGATCCGGGGCGAGGAGCTGCCCGGCGGGCTTGCCGCCACCGCCGAAGGATGGCTGCGGACCAGTCCCGGCATGCTGGCGGACCATGGCGGCCTCGACGGCTTCTTCGTCGCGCGGTGGCGCAAGGCGGAGTGACCGAAGGCGCGGCGCGCGCGCCGATGCCGATCGGGTGACCGGCATCGCTTTACCGCACGGGCCGCCCGGATCGCCGCTGCATCACCTGACTCGCCCGGAACATTCCCCGGATGGCCCGGTTACGCCCGGCAGCCATGCTTTGCGTGGCGGCTCGATCGCGGCTTTCCCGCCGCACATCTTTTGGGAAGCGAAGGGGGTTCTACAGCCGGATACACCATCACCGGGGGGCGGGCGAAGCAAGGCCGCGATGGGCCGGAGACCGGCTGGCGTAGATCAAGGAGTAGCGTAATGAATATCCTGTCCAGGCAACCGAGCGGTATCTTCGCGCTGGCCCTGCTCGCGGTTCCGGTTTCGGCCGGCCTTTCCGCGCAGGAGCAGTATCCGCAAGAGGGCGAATACGCGACCACCGTTTACGGCTCGCTGCCCGACGACCTTTCCGGCCTGCCCGAAGGCCCCGAGATCGAAGGCATCATCTCCGCGCGCAGCGGCGAGCGGATGCAGGTGACCGGCGAAGACGGCACCAACACCGCGGTCGCCGTGGGCAACGTAACCGAAATCAAGTCCAGCGGTGGCTTCCTGGGTCTCTCGCGCGACACGCTCGCGACCGACGCGTTGCTCAACGGATTGCCGGTCAAGGTCGAGACGGTTCAGTTCGGCGACGGCCTGATCGCCAAGCGGATCGACCTGAAGAGCCGCGATCTGAGGACCGCCTCGATGATCGCCACCGGAACCGCACAAGGTTTCGCCGAACAGACCGCCGCGACCGAGGCCCTGCGTGGTCGCGTGGGCGATATCGACAAGTACAACGTCAAGGGCACGACCAACGTGAACTTCGACGTCGGCAAGGCGGATCTTTCGCCCGAGGCCGAGGCCAATCTCTGCGCTGCGGCCGCCGAAGCCAATGCGACCGAGAACGCGCTGTTGCTCGTCATCGGCTACACCGATTCGACCGGCAGCCAGGAGATCAACCAGGAGCTGAGCGAGAAGCGCGCAGCCCGCGTGGTCAACTATCTCCAGCAGGCGTGCGATTGGGAACCCTACCGCATGCTGACCCCCACCGGGATGGCCGAAGCCGACCCGCTGGCGGACAACACCACCGAGCAGGGCAAGGCGCAGAACCGCCGCGTCGCGGTGAACATCCTCGTCAGCAAGAGCGTCGACGGGATCTGATCGAAGCGGGGGTGGGCATGGTGCCCGCCCCCGTTCGTCATGCGCGCGAGGGGATTTATCCCTTCACCTTCTCCGCGAAGCTCTTGCGCAGCTTCATCAGCTTGGGCGGGATGACCGCGAGACAATAGGGGTTTCGCTGGCCTTCGCCGTCCCAGTATTCCTGGTGATAGTCCTCCGCCGGATACCACTGCGAGGCGTCCTCGATCGTGGTCACGGCGCTTTGCCCTTCGTGCTCGGCATTCCAGCGCTGAATCGCGGCCTCGGCCTCGGCGCGCTGGGCGTCGTCCAATGGGAAGATCGCGCTGCGGTATTGCGTGCCGACGTCGTTGCCCTGCCGGTTCAGCTGCGACGGATCGTGGGTGCCGAGGAACACGTCGTAGATTTCGGGAAGGGTGATCGTTCCCGGATCGTAGGTCACCCGGATCGCCTCGGCGTGGCCGGTGTCGCCGGTGCAGACCTGCTTGTAGGTCGGGTCCGCCACCGTGCCGCCGATATAGCCGCTCTCGACCTCGCTCACCCCGATCACGTCGCGGAACACCGCTTCGGTGCACCAGAAGCATCCGCCCGCGATGATCGCCTGTTCGCTGCTCGCCATTTTCGAAAATCTCCTTTGCTTGCGAGCGAGATAGGTGGCGCGAGGCCGCTTGTCATCGCCCGGCCAGCGGCTAGACTGCGCGCCACCATATCTCCGGGAGAGAAATCCGATGCGCTTCCTGCTTGCCGCCGCCGCCCCCCTTGCCATCGCGCTCGCCGCGCCATCGCTGGCGCAGGATCATTCGGGCCACGGGGCCGCGCATGGGGCCCAGGCCCATGCCGGCCATGCCGCGCTCGAAGCGGCGCTCGCCAACCCCAACCGCGAGGCGGACAGCGCGCGCGACCAGTTCCGCCACCCGGTCGAGACGTTGATGTTCTTCCAGGTCGAGCCGGGCATGGCGGTGGGCGAATATGCGCCGGGCGGCGGATGGTACTCGCGCGTGCTCGGCAACTATCTGAGCGCCGATGGCAAGCTGGTGGGCCTGTGGCGCTCCGCCAATGGCGCTTCGCTCGACGAGAAGGCTCGCACCGGCCTGCGCGACGGGGCCGCCGCCTTCCCCGCGAAAGTGGAGGAATGGACCGGCCGCTCCGCCGCCGAAACCGCCGGATATACGCTCGACGCCGTGCCCGAGGCCGAACACGGCACGCTCGACCGCGTGTTGCTGATCCGCATGCTGCACAACCTGATAAGCGGCGGCGTGGCCGAAAGCGAGCTGAAGCGGATGCACGGCCTGCTCAAGCCCGGTGGGATGCTCGGCGTGGTCCAGCACCGCGCGAAGGCCGAAGCGGCGGACGACTATGCCGACGGCAGCAAGGGCTATCTGCGGCAGGCCGACGTGATCGCGCTGGTCGAAGGGCAGGGCTTCGAACTGGTCGAGGCAAGCGAGATCAACGCCAATGCGCAGGACACCGCCGACCATCCCGAGGGTGTGTGGGAAATGCCGCCCACGCTCGGCACCAAGCGCGAGGACCTGAAGAGCCTCGGCGAAAGCGACCGCATGACGCTGCTGTTCCGCAAGCTCTGAGCCGGAGATGACCCTGCGCACGATCGCCCTGTTCGCGCTGCCGCTTGCTCTGGGAGCTTGCGGCGATCGCGCCGACGATGTGCGTGGGGTCGACCATGGCGAGACACTGCTGTCGGTCAGCGCCAGCGGGCAGGCCGATTCGCGGCCCGACCGCGCGCAGTTCCAGGCTGGAATCGAGACCTGGGCGCGCAGCGCCGAGGCGGCGAGCACGGCGAACGGCGAGAAGATCGCCGAAATCGTCGCCGCGCTGCGAGAGCTCGGCGTGGCGGAGGACGATATCCAGACGCGGGTGGTCAATGTCGGACGGATCGACTGGGGCGACCGCCGCGGCCAGTTCCAGGCCTCGAACGTGGTCGAAGTGACGCTGCGCGATCCCGACAAGGCCGGTGCCGCGGTGGCGGCGGCGACCGAGGCGGGGGCGAACATCGTGTCGGGCCCCAACCTCTCGATGTCCGATCCCGAAGCGACCGCCAACCTCGCCTATGCCGACGCATACAAAGCCGCGCGCAAGCGGGCGGAAGCCTATGCCGAAGCGGCGGACATGGAGGTCAGCCGCGTGCTCTACATCCGCGACGCGGGGGGCACGCAGGGGCAGACCTGGCTGCGCGGGGCGGACATGGCGAGCGACGCGACGATGGCGAGGGTTCAGAACACCGCGCCCCCGCCGGTGGTCGCGCCCGAGCAGGCCTCGCCCGGCATGATGGTCGGCACCACCCGGTCGGACGTCTATATCCAGGTGGACTTCGCTCTGCGGCCAAAATAAGCCCGCGCGCATGGCCAAGATCACCGTAGCCGCGCTCCAGCTCGACCTCTCCTCGCACGACGAGCGGGAGAACATCGCCGCCGTCTCCGCGCTGGTGGAGGAAGCGGCGGGGAAGGGCGCGCAGGTGATCCTGCCGTCCGAGCTCTTCTCCGGCCCCTATTTCTGCAAGGTGGAGGACGAGGCGCTGTTCGCGCTCGCCCGCCCGACCGCCGAGCATCCCTCGGTCGTGGCGATGCAGGCACTGGCGGAAAAGCTCGGCGTGGCGATCCCGACGAGCTTCTTCGAGCGCGACGGGCACCACTATTACAACACGCTCGCCATGATCGGGCCCGATGGCGCGATCATGGGGACTTATCGCAAGAGCCACATCCCCGACGGACCGGGCTACGAGGAAAAGTACTATTTCCGCCCCGGCAACGACGGGTTCAAGGTATGGGACGTATTCGGCGCGCGCATCGGCGTCGGGATTTGCTGGGACCAGTGGTATCCCGAATGCGCGCGGGCGATGGCGCTGATGGGGGCGGAGCTGCTGTTCTATCCCACCGCGATCGGCTCCGAGCCCTACGACGCCGATCTCGACACCAGCCGCATGTGGCGCCGCGCGATGCTGGGGCATGCGGTGTCGAACTGCATGCCGGTGATCGCCGCCAACCGCATCGGCAGCGAAGACGGGCAGGCGTTTTACGGCCACAGCTTCGTAACCGACGAATGGGGCGATTTCCTGTGCGAATACGGCGCGGGCGAAAGCGGCCCGCTGGTCGCCGAGATCGATCTGGCCCAGGCGGCGAAGCACCGCGCAGGGATGGGGTTCTTTCGCGACCGGCGCCCGCAGCTCTACGGCCGGTTGTGCGAGGACGTCTGACGCAGCGCTACCTCGTCGCGCTCGGCTCGAACATGCGCCACCCGCGCCACGGCGCGCCGCGCGCGGTGATTGCGGCGGCGTTCGGCGCGCTGGGCGAGCGCTTCGATCTCATCGCCGCATCGCCCGTGATGGACAGCGCGCCGCTCGGCCCCTCGCAGCGCCGCTATGCCAACGCCGCCGCGCTGGTCGGCACCGCGCTGGCGCCGGAGGCGATGCTGGCCGCCCTGCAGGCGATCGAGGCCGATTTCGGCCGCACCCGGCGCGGCCAGCGCTGGCGCGCGCGGGTGCTCGATCTCGATATCGTGCTGTGGAGCGGCGGCGCCTTCGCCGCGCCCGGCCTCGTCATCCCGCACCCGGCCTTCCGCCAGCGCGGCTTCGTGCTCGGCCCCGCCGCCGCGATCGCCCCTGGCTGGCGCGATCCGCTGACCGGCCTGACGCTGCGCCGGTTGCAAGCCCGCTTGACCCGCTCCACCGCGCTGCCTAGGGCCCCGGCGTGCCAGACGCGCGGTGTGGGCCCTTAGCTCAGTCGGTAGAGCAACTGACTTTTAATCAGTAGGTCGCTGGTTCGAACCCAGCAGGGCTCACCACTCCGTTTTCTGATCGCGATGGCATCCGCGACCGTCGACGAGGTGAACCGGATCGTGTCGAACGCCAGACCCGGATGGAGCGATAGTGCGCGGCGGTTGCTGCTGGAGGCGGCGGTTCGCCTCGATGCACTGCGCATCGCGCCGCGAGCGGCGTTGCTGGCCGGGTGGTGGCGGCTGCTCGGCAAGCGGCTGCGGGCCCGATCGGTCATTGCGCCGCTGCTCGGTCGCTCGGCGCTGGCCTATCGCCTCTGGCTCGCGCAGGGCGGGGACCGCGAGGTTCAGCCCGTGCCGGCACCGGCGCATCGGGATGTCGCGATCCTGGCGCTGGTTGTGGCAGGCGAGGGGCAGGATCGGACGCTCGCCAGCCTCGCCGCCGAAGGGATCGACAGCGCGCTGGTGCCCGCTGGGCAGGCGCCGGATGCAAGCGTCGCGGAGCGAGCGCTCGAGCGCGGCGGGTGGCTACTGCCGATGGCTGCCGGGGATCGCCTCGCCGCCGGGGCCGGGGCGTCCTATCGCGCCGCGGCCGCGCGGGCCGGACCGGACGATCGAGCGATCTATGCCGACGACGATATCCTCGATGCGCGCGGGCGACGCGCCGAGCCGCATTTCAAGCCCGATTGGAACGCCGAACTCTACCGCTGGCTCGATTACGCGAGCGGCGCCGCGATCCTGCGCGCGGACCGGCGCGAAGTGGCGAACCTGCCCGCCGACGACTGGGCCGCCGCGCTCACCCGCCGCGTGATCGCGCGAGCGCCGGCTGCTCCGATTCACTTGCGCCGCGTGCTGCATCACCGGCGCGCCCGGCCCGCTCCGGCCGAGCCCCCGCCGGCGCAGGTGGGGACGGCAGAGCTTCCGCCGGTCACGGTGATCGTGCCCACGCGCAACCGCTGCGATCTGCTCCGGACGTGCCTCGAAGGGGTCGCCCGCACCGCCTATCCGGGGCGGGTGGAAACGATCGTGATCGACAACGACAGTGACGATCCCGCGACCCTCGAATACCTCGCCGCGCTGGACCCGGTCTGCGTCCGCGTCCTGCGCCAGCCCGGGCGGTTCAACTTCGCCGCGATGAACAATCGCGCGGTGGATGCGGCATCGGGCGAGCTGCTGTGCTTCCTCAACAACGATATCGAGATCGCCGAGCCGGACTGGCTGGCGGCGATGGCCGTGCAGGCCATGCGGCCCGACGTCGGCGCGGTCGGGGCGCGCCTGCTCTATCCCGATGGACGCATCCAGCATGCCGGGGTGGTGCTCGGGATCGGCGGCGGCGCGGCGCACGCCCACCGGCTGTTGCTGCCGGGGGAACCGGGCTATTTCCGCCGCCACGCCTTGCCGCAATTCGTCTCGGCGGTGACCGCGGCGTGCCTCGTGGTGCGGCGCGACCGGTTTCTCGCCGTGGACGGATTCGACGCGGAGAACTTCGCGGTCGCGTTCAACGACGTGGACTTGTGCCTGAAGCTCAACCGCCGTGGCTGGCAGTCGCTGTACGAGCCGCGCGCGACGCTCGTGCACCACGAATCGGTATCGCGCGGCCTCGACCGCGATCGCGCCGGGGCCACGCGCCTCGCGGGCGAACTGGCTGCGCTGAAGCGGCGCTGGGGGACGGGCGGAACCGCAGTCGACCCGTTCCACCACCCCTCGCTGAGCCCCTTCAGCGAGCGCTTCGTGGTGCGGATCCAAGGCTGTCAGCTACGATAGCTGTTGACCGCCGGCGACACTACCCGTAATTGACGATAATGATAATCACTCGCAAAACGGCCGAGGTCGAATTGGCAAGGGACGAAACGTTGACCTATCAGCCCATCGAGCGCGATGCGTTCAGCCCCAGCGCGGCGCTGGCGGTTGAGACGGTCAGGCGGGTGGAGCATCTGACCGATCGGCTGTTCTCGTTCTCGATCAGCCGCCCGCCGGGGTTCCGCTTTCGCTCGGGCGAATTCGTCATGGTCGGCCTGCCCAACGACGGACGCCCGCTGCTGCGCGCCTATTCGATCGCCAGCCCCGGCTACAGCGACGAGCTCGAATTCCTGTCGGTCAAGATCGAGGATGGCCCGCTCACTTCGCGGCTGCGCCATATCCGCGTGGGCGATCCGGTCTATCTCGGCAAGAAGCCGACCGGCACGCTGGTGACCGATGCCCTGTTGCCGGGCCGCCGCCTGTTCCTGCTTTCGACCGGCACGGGGATCGCTCCGTTCATGAGCCTCGCGCGCGACCCCGATGTCTATTCCCGGTTCGCGGAGATCGTGCTGGTCCATTCGGTGCGCAACGTGGCCGATCTCGCCTATCGCGAGCTTCTCGAAACCCAGCTCGCGGGCGATCCGCTGGTGCGCGACGAGGCGCTGCTCCAGTTCCACTATCTGCCGACCGTCACCCGCGAGGCGTTCCGCACGCAAGGCCGGATCGCGCGGCTGATCGAGGACGGACGGCTGTTCGAGCGTGTCGGAGGACCGGCCCGCTTCGTGCCCGACACCGATCGGGTGATGCTGTGCGGGAGCATGGCGATGATCAAGGATCACGCCAGAGACCTGGAACAACGCGGGTTCGTCGAAGGCAGCAATTCGCAGCCCGGCCAGTTCGTGATCGAGCGCGCCTTCGTCGGATAGCCGCGCGGCCTACGGCTGGCCGCGGGCCGCCTGTTCGCGGGACGGCCCGTCGGTGTCGCTCGAGGCGGCGGCGAGATGGAGCGCGATGTGCGCGCTCGAAAGGTCTGCCTGATTGTCGAGCAGCGACTGCCGGCTGGAAATGAGCTGGCGCTGCGCATCGAGCACGTCGAACAGCGAGGCGAGCCCTTCCCGGTAGAGCGCGTTCGACTGGCCGAGCGCGGTCTCGCTCTGCTCGATCGCTTCGGCGAGCGCTTCGCCGCGCTCTCCGTAGGCGCCGATGGCGACCAGCGCGTTCTCCGCCTCGCCGAGCGCGAGGAGAAAGGCCTGGCGGTATTCGGCGAAGCGCGCATCGAGCTCGGCGTCCGCGGCCGCGACTTCGGCCCGCCGCCGGCCGCCGTCGAACAGCGGCAGGTCGAGCGCCGCGCCGAGCGTGGCGAGAAAGCCCGAGAACAGGCCGTCCGC
Source organism: Pelagerythrobacter sp. (assembly GCF_041912895.1). Lineage (NCBI taxonomy): Bacteria > Pseudomonadati > Pseudomonadota > Alphaproteobacteria > Sphingomonadales > Erythrobacteraceae > Pelagerythrobacter > Pelagerythrobacter sp. The sequence continues at coordinate 135,150 of NZ_JAYSGI010000004.1, forward strand.
CGTGCCGTCGCCGAGCAGGATGGAGCCCGGTATGGTGAGCGAAGGGCGCAAGTCGGCCTGCTCGATCCCCACTTGCGCCGCCGCCTGCGCGAGCCGGGCTTCCGCCGCGAGGATATCGGCGCGCCGCCGCAGCAAGTCGGCCGGGACACCGATCTCGGGGCCGCGCCCATACGCGGGGATGGCGTCTATCCCGTCGCCCGCGGGCAGCGCCAGCGTCCCGGGCGGTTCGGCGACCAGCACCGCCAAAGCGTGTTCGGCCTCGGCGCGCGCGATCTCGATCAATCCTCTGAGCGCACGGGTCTGGGCGAGGTCGGCGGCTGCGCGGCGCACGTCGAGATTGGCGGCGAGACCGGCCTCGAAGCGCAAGGTCACGATCCGCAGCGTCTGTTCCTGCAGCGCGGTCGATTCCTCGAGCAGGACGAGCTGCGCGCCGGTGCGCCGGTATTCGACATATTGGCTGGCGATGGCCGCTGCGACGATCCGGCGCTGGTCCGCCCGCAGATAGTCGGCCTCGGCATATTGCGCGGCCGCGGCGCGGATTTCCGCGGCCAGCCGGCCCGAGAGGTCGGGATCGAACAGGCCGAAAAGTCCGGCCTCGGCGGTTACGCCGTCGCTGTCGTCGCCGGCTTCCACCCCCACTTCGGCGGCGCCGTCGATCGTCGGCAGGCGGTCCGCGCGCTCGGCGCGGAGCACCGCTTCGGCGGCGCGCAGCCGCTCTTGCGCCGCGGCGATGTCGAGGTTCTGCGCCAGACCCCGTTCGACGAGCGCATCGAGCGCGGGATCCTCGAACCCCTTCCACCATTCCTCGGCCAATCCGGCGGGCGGCAGATCGGCCGCATAGACCACCGGCGCCACGATACGCGCCTCGGGCGGGGTATCGGATATGCTCGCGCAGCCGGCGAGCCCCACCGCGCCGGCCAGCATGGCAACTACGCGGACCGATATCATGCGGGCGCCATCGTCATGTCTTCGTCGACCTCTTCGATCTCCTCGCGCAGGCGTTCGAGATCGACGCTGCGCGGCTGGCCGAAGCGCGCGATGCCGAGATAGATTACGGGGGTCAGGAACAGCGTGAACACCCCGGCGATGCCGAGCCCGCCGAAGATCACCCAGCCGATCGCCTGCCGCGCTTCCGCGCCGGCGCCGCCGGCGAGGATCAGCGGCACCGCGCCGACCACGGTCGAGATCAGCGTCATCGCGATCGGGCGCAGGCGGATCGCCGCGGCTTCCTCCACCGCCTGGCGCACGTCGCGCCCCTGATGGCGCAACTGATCGGCGAATTCGACGATGAGGATGCCGTTCTTCGCCATCAGGCCGATCAACATCACCAGCCCGATCTGCGAATAGATGTTGAGCGAGATGCCCGAGAGAAACAGCGCCAGGATCGCCGCCGCCAGCGCGAACGGCACCGTGAGCAGGACGACCAGCGCGCTCGTCAGGCTTTCGAACTGCGCGACCAGCACCAGGAACACGATCACCAGCGCGAAGACGTATGTCAGCAGCACGTCGTTCGAGGTTTCCTCGAGGCTTTCCGCTTCCCCCTGCAGCAGCATGTCGATGTCGTCCGCCACGGTGGCTTCGGCGAGCCGCCCGATCTCGTCCACCGCGTCGCGCAGCGGCACACCCGGGGCGATGTTTGCGGTCACCTCGATCGCGCGGCGCTGCTCGGTGCGGTTGAGCTCAGCTGCGACCCCCTGCTCGACGATGCGGGTCACGCTGGACAGCGGCACGAGGCCGCCGCTCTCGGTGCGAACGTAGAGGTTGCGCAGGTCGGAAGGGTTGGTGACCGTGACCGCCTGCGAGGTGAGGAAGATCGGCACGGCCTGATCGTCGACGTTGAGATCGACGATGTCGTCGCCCCCCACCATCGCGCGCAAGGTCTGCGCGAGATCGTCGAGATCGACGCCGAGGTCGGACGCGCGCCGGCGGTCGATCTGGACCGAGAGCTGCGGCTGGGTCGGCTTGTACGACACGTCGGGATTGGACAGCATGCTGGACTGGGTGTCGATCGCCTCGGCCAGAGCCAGCGCGGAGCGATAGATGTTTTCGTATTCGCCGCCGGTGAGCGCGACCTCGATTTCGTCGCCGCCGCCGCCGAAGCTCAACGTGCCGCGGCCTCTCGCGTCGGCGCGCGAACCGGGAATCTCCGCCAGCGGCCCGTTGAGCTCGTCGACGATCTCGGTCTGGCTGCGTTCGCGCTCGCTCCAGTCGGCGAGTTCGGCGGTCACACGCACGCGGTTGGGATCGTAGCGGCCGACGACCGAGAACGTGCTCTCGATCTCGCCGCTTTCGAGATAGGGCGCGAGCACGTGCTCGACCTCGTCGAGCTCGCGGTCCATGAACTCGAGGCCGACGCCGTCGGGCCCGGTCGCGTCGACCTCGATCACCCCGCGGTCCTCGTCGGGCACGAGCTCGTTGTCGAGCTGGCCGTAGAGCAGGCCGGTCAGGCCCGCGATCACGACCGCGCCGAGGACGACGAACTTCGCCCGATCGAGGCACCAGGCGAGCATTGCGGCGTAGCGGTCGCGCACGCGCCCGCCCCACGTGGCGAGGCGGCCCGGTTCGGTGTCGCCGCTGGTAAGATCGAGCCGTGCAGCGAATGCGGGGACGAGAGACAGGGCGACGAACGAGGAGATCAGCACCGCAACCGAAAGCACGAAGCCGAATTCGCGGAACAGCCGCCCGACTTCCGACGGCAGGAAGCTGATCGGCACGAAGACCGAGACGAGCACGGCGGTCGTGGCGATCACGGCGAAGAAGACCTGGCGCGTGCCGACCACAGCGGCGGCGCGGCGGCCAAGCCCCTTGTTCTGCAGCCGCTGGGTGTTCTCGAGCACGACGATCGCATCGTCGACGATGAGGCCGGTGGCGAGAACCAGCGCGAGCAGGGTCAGCAGGTTGATCGAGAAGCCCATCGCCCAGATGGCGGCCACAACGCCGACCAGCGCCACCGGAATCGTCAGGCTCGGCACCAGCGTGGCGCGCCACGAGCCGAAGAACGCCAGCATCGTGGCGATCACGATCACGATACTGAAACCGAGGGTGATCAGAACCTCGCGCACGGAAATCTGGATGAAATCGGCATCGTCGGACACGACCGAGATGTTCACGCCTTCGAACCGCTCGTTCACGCGCTCGACCGACTGGCGGATGGAATCGGAAATCTGGATCGTGTTCGAGTTGGCCTGCCGCACGACCCCCAGGCCGACGATCGGGCGCCCGTCGAGGCGAACGAAGTTGGTGGCGTTCGCCGGCGCGAGCCCGACTTCGGCGACGTCGCCGACGCGGACGTTGCCGGAAATGATCACGTCGCGCATCAATTGCGGGTCGGTCGCGCTCGCTTCGGCCCGCACGACCAGTTCCTGCGCGTTCGAGCGGAACGAGCCGACGGGCACGTCGTACGGCGCCTGTTCGAGCGCGGCGGCGACATCGCTCAGCGTCAGCCCGTAGCGATTGAGCCGTGCCGGATCGACCGACACGCGCATCTGCAGCGCGCGCGTGCCAAACTGTTCGATGCTGGCGACGCCCTCGGCGGTGAGCAGCTCGGGCACGACGTCGTTTTCGACCACGCGGGTCAGTTCCGCTTCTCCGTAACGGTCGCTCGACACCGCCAGGATCATGATCGGCTGAGCGTCGGCGTCGGCCTTGACGATGTTCACCTGCTCGACCCGCTCGGGCAGGTCACGGGTCACCCGGCTGACCGCCTCGCGCACGTCGGAAGCTGCGGTGTCGAGGTCGACGCCGGGATTGAACTCGGCGCGGACGCGTGAATTGTTCTCCTCGCTCGAGGAATTGATCTGCCGCACCCCGGTGACGCGCGCGACCGCATCCTCCAGCACGCTGGTCACCTCGGCATCCATCGTTTCGGGCGCGCCGCCCGGCAGTGTCGCGGAAACCGAAACGATCGGGCGATCGACGTTGGGCAATTCGCGCACTTCGATGCCGAGCAGCGCGGCGAGCCCGGCGATCACGAACAGGAGATTGAGCACCCCTATGAGCAGCGGCCGCTTGACCGCGAGCATCGGGAGATCGGACCTATCCGCCATTGCCGGCACCGGTCGGGCGCAGTTCGGCTTCGCGCGCGGGCGGCGCGGCGGGCCGGACGAGCCGAATCTCCTGCCCGTCGCGCACCTTCTGCACGCCTTCGACGATGATCCGGTCGCGCGCCGCGATCCGCCCGTCGACGAACGCGAGGCCCTCGCGCCGTGCGGTGATCGTCACTGGCACCCGCCGCGCCTTGCCGTCGCGCACCACGAACAGGTGCGAACCTTCGCCGCCCCAGACGATGGCTTCCTCCGGCACCGCCGGACGGGTCTCGCCGTTGCTGGCGAAGGCGACGCGAAAGCTCATGCCCGGGCGCAGGCTGTCGTCGGAATTGGCGATTGCGGCGCGCACGATGAAATCGCGACTTTCGCGTGCGATCCTGCTGTCGGTGGTGACGATACGCGCTTCGATCTGCCGGCCGGGATCGGCAAACGGCGTCACCTGGACGACCTGGCCTTCGCTGAGCGGATTGAACGCCGCCTCGGGCGCGGAGAAGTCGACATAGAGCGTGCCGCGCTGGTCGAGCTGGGTGATCGGCGTGGTATCGTTCACCCGGTCGCCGGGATCGATCTCGGTCAGGCCGACGTGCCCGGAAAAGGGGGCGCGCACCGTGCGGTCGGCGAGCGCGGTCTGCGCCTGTTCCAGCGCCACCCGGGCCGAGGCGAGCGCGGTCTCGCCCGCTTCGATCTGGCTTGCCGAGATCGCCCCGGTATCCTCGATCCGGCGATAGCGGCCGAGCAACTGGTCGGCTTCGCGCACCTGGACCCGGGCCGCTTCCACCGCCAGCCGCTCCTGCCGCGCGTCGAGTTCGACCAGCGGCTGGCCGCGCTGCACGTAGTCGCCGGCGGAGAACAGCACCCGGGTCACGCGGCCCGCGGTTTCGGGGAAGATTTCCGCCGATGTCTGCGCGCGCGCGGTGCCGATCGCCTCGATCGAAAGCTGCTCGGGCAGCATCGCCACCGGCTGGGCGACGACGGGCACGGACGCGCGCTCGGTGTCCGGCTCGGATGCGGAGCACGCAGCCACTGACAGCAGTCCCGCAAGGGTCGCAATCCGGAGCAGATTTTCGGCCATTTCGCTCGCATAGCGAGCGCCGTGCACCTGTAACAGATGCTGCGAGAAATCTTTTTCGATTCACGATGATTCGCGCGGGCTTCCGGCGTTCGCGGCGCGCGGCGGCCAAGCGAACGAAAGCGGCCGGCCGGCTGCGCCGAGCAGCCTGATCGCTGATTTCAAAAAGTTATTCACGCTCGCGATAGTGAATGTTGACAGCGATCCGCTTTTGCGTATTTTTACGGCCAAGGCGCCAGGCATAACGGCGCGATCGATGGGAGAGTGACGATGAAGGGATGGCTTTGGGCCTCCGCGTCTGCGGTGGCGGTCGCGAGCTTACCGGGTGTTGCCTTGGCGCAGGACGCGGCGGAACCGGAAGAGCCCAATACGCAAACGGTAGAGGAAATCTCCCCGACCGCGCAGGCGAGGGACGACGATGTCATCATCGTGACCGCGACCCGCCGCGAGCAGAGCCTGCAGGACGTGCCGCTCAGCGTGACCGCGTTCGGCCAGGAGGAGCTCGATGATCTTGGCATCGTCGGCTACGAAGGCATCGCGCAGAACACGCCGGGTATCGTGGTCAACCGGCCGACCCAGAACTTCAACAATTTCACCAGCCGCGGCATCAATACCAACGGCTACAGCGCCGGGCTGCAGAGCGCGGTCGCGATCTACATCGACGAACTGCCGATCTCGGCGAACGGCAACTCGACGATCCTCGATCCCAACCTCTACGATGTCGAGCGCGTCGAATTCCTGCGCGGGCCGCAGGGGACGCTGTTCGGATCGAACTCGCTCGCCGGGGCGATGCGGATCATCACCCGCAGCCCCGATCTCAACGATTTCGAAGCTTCGGCGAGCGCCGATCTCGGGCTCATCAACTCCGATTCCATCCGCCAGCGCTACAACGCGATGATCAACGTGCCGCTGATGACCGACGAGCTCGGCCTGCGCGCCACCGGCTACTATCGCAACGAGGACGGCTGGGTCGACAACATCGGCACCGGGGTGGAGAATGCCAACAGCCTCGAGGCCTACGGCGGCCGCATCGCGCTGCTGATGCAGCCGAGCGAGCGGATGACGGTGAAGCTGCTCGCCTCGTACGAGAACAGCAAGCCCGCCGACTCTGCGCTGACCAATCCGGCGCTCGGCAAGTTCGTGCGCAATTCGGACCGGCCGGACCTGTTCCAGGGCAAGCTCACCAACTACAACATCACCGCCACCTACGAATTCGATTTCGCCGAACTGATCAGCTCGACCACGCTGTCGGACTACGACGCCTCGTTCTACGTCGATCTGGCGGGCACGTTTGCGCAGGCCTTCCCGTTCGCGCTCGACGCCTACGGGTTCGACGATCTCTTCGTGCAGGAAACGCGGCTCGTGTCGCGGAACTCGGGCCCGTTCGAGTGGGTGGCGGGGTTCTTCTACTACGATAAGCGCCGCACGGTCGATTTCGAGTACCGCTCGACGCAGGAATTCCTCGACGCGCGCGGGCTGACCGGGCTGCCCGACGAATACTACCAGCGCTTCAATTCCTACACCGACCAGACCGAGATCGCCGGGTTCGGCGAAGCGACGCTGCATCTGGGCGAGAATTTCTGGATCACCGGCGGTCTGCGCTACGGCCAGACCGAAGTGCAGTCGTTCACCCGCGCCGGTGGTTACAACAGCAATTACCTGACTCTGGCGCTGCTCGGGCTGACCAACGTGCCGGTCACCGTCACCCCGATACCCTATGCCGAGGGCCTGAAGGTCACCGACGACCGCCTGTCCTACAAGGCGAGCGCGTCGTGGCGACCGGTGCCCGAGCTGACGGCCTATGCCACGATATCGACCGGTTTCCGCACCCCGGTGGTCAACGCGCGGGCGGGCCTCGTCAGCGCGATCGATCCGACCGATATCGTCATTCCTGACGGGGCAGATTCGGACAGCGTGACCAACTACGAGCTCGGCGTGAAGGGGCGTTGGCTAGGCGGCGATCTCACCGCCAACCTCGCCGCCTATTTCATCGACTGGCAGGATATCCAGGTCCAGGCGAACCGCGTTTCGGACACGATCCAGTTCGCCACCAACATCGGAGCAGCCGAAAGCTACGGGCTTGAATTCGAGGTCGTGGCGCGTCCCGTCACCGGGCTCAGCCTCGCGGTCAACGGATCGTTCAACCATGCCGAGGTCACCGAACTGACACCGGTCGAGGCGGCGATTTCCGGTGCGGAACTGGGCACCCGGCTCGCCTCGCCGAAGTTCCAGGGATCGGGCACGCTACGCTACGATTTCGCGATCGGCGACGGGGCGGACGCCTTCGCCTCGGTCAACGTCTCGCACGTCGGGTCCTTCCCGAACCAGTTCCCCAACGTGCCGGGTAACCCGAACGCGGTCGCGCCGACCTACGATTTCACCGACGCCTGGACCAACGTGAACCTGTTCGCAGGCACCAAGCTGGGCGCCGTGGGGATCACCGCTTACGTCGAAAACCTGCTCGACGACGATTCGATCACTTACGTTCACCCGGAAGCGTTCCTCGACAGCCGCTACGCACGGATGCGCCCGCGGACCTTCGGCGTGCGGCTGGACTACGCGTTCTGATGCGCGGCGAAACCAAAAGGGAGAGTACGATGATATCGGGTCGCGCCGCGTATCTGTTAGCCGGGCTTGCCGGTCTGGCGTTGACGGCCTGCGCGCACGTGCCCGCCGTCGGTGACGCAAGGCCGGTGGTCGATGCGCCCGCCGGAGGCCTGCGAGGGGTATCGGAAGACGGTGTCGCCGTGTTCCGTGGCATTCCCTATGCCGAAGCGCCGGTCAGCGACCTGCGGTGGAAGCCGCCGGTCGCCAAGGCGGATTGGGACGGCGTGCGCGATGCAGGCGAATTCGGCGCGCCGTGCTTCCAGCCGGAGTCGCGCCCCACCGCCAACAACATCTATGCCGAGGATTTCGGACCGATGAGCGAGGATTGCCTCTCGCTCAACGTCTGGGCGCCCGAGGATGCGCAGGGCGCGCCGGTGTTCGTGTGGATCCACGGCGGGGCGCTTGTCGGGGGCGCAAGCAACTCGCCGATATACGACGGATCGCACCTCGCCGAACAAGGCGTGATCGTCGTGTCGCTCAACTATCGGCTCGGCGCGCTTGGCTTTCTCGCCCATCCCGAACTGAGCGCGGAATCGCGCGAGGGGATATCGGGCAACTACGGCTTGCTGGACCAGATCGAGGCATTGCGCTGGATCGAGCGCAACATCGCGGCGTTCGGCGGCGATCCCGGTAACGTCACCATCGCCGGAGAATCGGCCGGCGCGCTCAGCGTGATGTACCTGATGACCTCGCCGCCGGCCCAGGGCTTGTTCGACAAGGCGGTGATGCAGAGCTCGTACATGGTTTCGACGCCGGCCCTGAAGGAGGCCCGGCACGGGCATCCCTCGGCGGAGTCGATCGGGACATGGCTGCAGGATCAGCTCGACGTTACAGGGATCGCCGATCTGCGCGCAATGAGCGCCCGCGAGTTGACCGACCGGTCGACCGCGGCGGGTTACCCGACCTGGGCGACGGTCGACGGCAAAGTGCTTCCGCGGCAGACGGTCGAAAGCTTCGATCGCGGCGAGCAGGCGAAGGTGCCGCTGCTCGCCGGTTTCAACAGCGGCGAGATCCGTTCGCTGCGACGGCTGCTGCCGCCCGCGCCCGCCACGGCGGAGGAATACGAGGCGAAGATCCGCGCCGCCTACGGCGATAGCGCCGATCGCTATCTGGCGGCCTATCCGTCGGCCACGATCGACGAGAGCCTGCTGGCGGCGGGGCGCGACGCGCTCTACGGCTGGACCGCCCAGCGCATGGGCGAAAAGCACGCCGCAGCGGGCGCGCCGGCCTATCTCTACTTGTTCGACCACGGCTATCCGGCTGCGGACGAAGCCGGACTGCACGCCTTCCACGCGTCCGAAATCCCGTTCATGTTCGGCACGATCTGGGAGACACCGGGGAACTGGCCGCAAATCCCGCGTACCGAGGGGCAGCGGGCGCTGTCCGATGCGATGGTGGGTTACTGGGCCTCGTTCGCGCGCACCGGCATGCCGGTCGCGGAGGGGCATCCGGACTGGCCGCGGTTCGGCGGCGACGAGGCCTTCATGGTGTTCGACGACACGCCGTCGATCGCCCGCGACGTGCTCGGCGACCGCTACGATCTCTACGAGGAAACCGTCTGCCGCCGCCGCGCGGCAGGCGATCAACAATGGAACTGGAACGTGGGCGTGATCTCGCCGCCGCTGCCGCCGAAAGCGCCGCAATGCCGGTAACCGACGGCGCGATGCAGGACTACGCGCTTACCCTCGACAAGCTGCTCGACCATGCGGCGAAGTGGCATCCCCGGACCGAGGTGGTCACCGCACTCGACGACGGGATCACCCCGCGCATCGGCTACGCCGCGCTGCGCGAGCGAGCGAAGCGCGTCTCGGCCGCTCTCGCCGGGCTCGGCATCGGGCGGGGCGACCGGGTGGCGACGCTCGCATGGAACACGCAGGCCCATCTCGAAAGCTGGTATGCGATCATGGGCATGGGCGCGGTGTGCCATACGCTCAACCCGCGGCTGCTCGCCGATCAGCTCGCGTGGATGGTCCGCCAGTCCGAAGCGTCGGTGTTGATCGCCAGCGCCGACCTCGCTCCGCTCGCGCGCGCCATCGCGGCGGAAGCGCCGCATCTCGGGCGCGTGCTGGTGATCGACGGCGATGCCGACGATCCGGACGAATCGCTCGACGCTCTCGTCGAGGCTGCCGAGGGCGAGGTCGCCTGGGGCGGGTTCGACGAGAACACGCCATGCGGCCTGTGTTTCACGTCGGGCACCACCGGTGCGCCCAAGGGCGTGACCTACACCCACCGCGCCAACTATCTGCACACCTTGCGCCAGCTCCAGGCCGACGTGACGGGGATGACCTCGCGCGATGTCGTGCTGCCGGTGGTGCCGATGTTCCATGCCAACGCCTGGGGGCTGCCCTTCGCCGCGCCGGCGACCGGGGCGAAGCTCGTGCTGCCCGGCCGTCATGCCGACGGCGCCAGCCTGGCGAAGCTTATCGCCGGGGAAGGGGTGACGATCGCGGTCGGCGTGCCCACGGTCTGGCTCGGCCTGTTCGACCATCTCGACGCAAGCGGGGCGGAGCTGCCCTCGCTCGAGCGGATCATGGTCGGCGGCGCGCCGATGCCGCCAGCGCTGATGGCGCGGATCGAGGAGCGTGGGGTCGAGGTGCAGACGACCTGGGGCATGACCGAGCTTTCCCCCCTCGGCACCGCCACGCCGCCCGCTGCAAAGCCGCGCGACCCGTCGCGTTCGGGCCGCCCGGCGCAGGGGATGGACCTGCTGCTGACCGATCACGCCGGCGATCCGCTGCCCGAGCAGCGCGGCACCGAAGGGCACCTGTGGGTCCGCGGACCGTCCGTGGTCGCGCGTTACTTCGGGCAGGACGAACTCGCAACGAAGGGCGGCTGGTTCGATACGGGCGACCTCGCCACGATCGACGAAGCGGGATATCTGCAGATTACCGGACGATCGAAGGAACTCATCAAGTCCGGCGGCGAGTGGATCAACCCGGCCGAGATCGAGGCGCTGGTCGCCTCGCTGCCCGAAGTCGCGCTCGCCGCAGTAATCGGCCGGGCCGATCCGAAATGGGGCGAGCGGCCGCTGCTGCTCGTCGAACTGCGCGAGGACGCTTCGCCCAGCGACGAGGAACTGGTCGCGCCACTGCAAGGGCGGGTGGCGAACTGGTGGGTTCCCGACGCGATCGTGCGGCTCGACCGGATGCCGCTGGCGGCGACGGGCAAGATCGACAAGTTGCGCTTGCGAACCGAATATAGCAGGGCGTGAGCACAATATCCGATCTTGCGGTCGCGCGTGCGGCCAGAGTTGAAAAGGGGCGCACCTTGCCGGCAGCCAGGAAACCGCGGACCAAGCCGCAATCGAAGGCGGAACGGCGCGCGGAGACGACCGAGCAGATCCTCGACGCCGCCGAATACCTGTTCTCGCGCCACGGGCTGTATGGCGTGACGCTGAAGGATGTCGCCAAGCGCGTTGGCGTCCACCACACGCTGGTGAACTACTATTTCGACGACAAGCAGACGCTGTTCGAGGCGGTGTTCGCCCGGCGCGCGTCGGTGACGATCGACAAGCGGATGCAGGCGCTTGAGGATTACGACAGGGAAGCCGGCGATCGGCCGACGATCGAGGGCGCGCTGCACGCCTTCCTCGATACCGACCTCGATCTCTACATCCAGGGCGGCGAGGGCTGGAAGAACTATGGCGCGTTCGGCGCGCAGGCGTCGAACAGCCCCGAAGGCGCCGTGTTCATGGACAAGTATTTCGATCCCGTCGTGCTGCGGCTGATCGAAATCCTCAAGCGCGCCCTACCCGACGCGGACGCGGAAGACATCTTCTGGGGCTACCACTTCGTCACCGGCGCGCTGATGCTCACGCTCGCGCGCACGGGGCGTATCGACAAGCTGTCCGAGGGGCTGTGCCGGTCGGACGATTACGAGGCGGTCAAAGTGCGCATGGCGCGGTTCATGGCCGCGGGCTTCCGCGACATCTGCAACGAGAGACGCGACCAGCGAGCGGGCTGAGCGCGAGCAAGGGATGCAAGCGGGTGCCGCTGTGCTCGGATTTTTGTTAACTCACTGGTGAATTACTGTTATGGGCGACGAGGGAGAAGTTCGGATGAATCTGTCGGGTCGGATCGCGATCGTTACCGGTGCGGGCGGTGGGCTTGGCCGTTGTCACGCGCTGGAACTGGCGCGGCACGGGGCGAAAGTGGTAGTCAACGACCTCGGCCGCGATGCAGCCAAGGGCGTCGCCGAGGAAATCCGCGCGGCGGGGGGCGAGGCGATCGCCGTGGCTGCTTCCGTAACCGATGAAAGCAGCGTCGCCGCGATGGTGGCCGAGACGCTCGACCGCTGGGGCCGGATCGACATCCTCGTCAACAACGCCGGCATCCTGCGCGACAAGAGCTTCGCCAAGATGGACATCGCCGACTTCCGCACGGTCGTCGACGTACACCTGATGGGCGCGGCGATCTGCACCAAGGCGGTGTGGGAGACGATGCGCGCGCAGAAGCATGGCCGGATTGTGATGACCACCTCGTCCTCCGGCCTCTACGGCAACTTCGGACAAGCCAATTACGGCGCGGCCAAGATGGCGCTGGTCGGCCTGATGCAGACACTCGCGATCGAAGGCGAGAAATACGGCATCCGCGTTAATTGCCTCGCCCCCACCGCGGCGACGCAGATGACCGGTGGCGTGTTGTCGGAAGACGCGCTGGCGTGCCTCGATCCGGCGCTGGTCAGCCCCGGCGTGGCTCACCTCGCGAGCGACGAGGCGCCCAGCCGCGCGATCCTGTGCGCGGGCGCGGGGCATTTCGCGGCCGCGCACGTGACCCTGACCGAAGGCATCCACATCGGCGAGCGCGCCGATGCTGCTCCGGCGGTCGCCGCCGGATGGTCGCGGATCGCCGATCGCTCGGGCGAAATCGTGCCCGCCTACGGTTTCACCCAGGCCGAACGCGAGATCGCCGCGGCCGGATGCGACAGCGAGGCGATGGCCGTGGCCAACTAGAGGCGGGAATCGATGCCTGGAGAGCGGCGCGGAGCCGCCGGGGGCAGAATGGGAAGGAGAGGACCGAATGTACGCAGCAGGCAAGCCGCGCGCTTCGAAAGGCGCTGGTTCGACGAGGCACGTGGCGGCCGCCGCTGCAACGGGCCTCGCGGTCTTGCTCGCCGGGTGCACGACGGTCGCGGCTCCTTCCGCCGGTGCAGCCGGGCCGATCGCATCTACCACATCGGGCGAGGTCGGCGGCACGCTGGATTCCGGTATCGCGGTGTTCAAGGGCATACCCTATGCCGCGCCGCCGGTGGGCGAGCTGCGGTGGGCGCCGCCTGCCCCCGCCGCGCGGTGGCAGGGTGTGAAGAGCGCGCGCGACTTCGGCCCGGCCTGCGTGCAGCCCGAAGTGCCGGGCCAGAGCATCTACAACGATCCGCCCGCAGAGCAGTCCGAAGACTGCCTAACGCTCAACGTCTGGTCGCCGGAGGCGGCGCGCAAGGCACCCGTGGTGGTATGGATCCACGGCGGTTCGCTCCGCACCGGTGCCGGCAGCGCGCCGCTCTACGACGGCGGCGTCTACGCCAGGCGCGGGGTGGTGTTCGTATCGCTGAACTATCGCCTCGGCGCGCTGGGCTGGCTGGCGCATCGCGAACTGAGCGCTGGATCGGCGGACGAAATTTCCGGCAACTACGGACTGCTCGACCAGATCGCCGCGCTCGCCTGGGTGCGCGAAAACGCGGCGGCATTCGGCGGCGATCCGGGCAACGTCACGATCATGGGCGAATCGGCGGGCGCACTCAGCGCCACCTATCTGCTGGCTTCGCCGCGCGCGAAAGGGTTGTTCGACAAGGCCATCGTCCAGAGCCCGAACAGCCGCGCCTTTCCCGAACTCTCACAGGCCGCCAACGGCCTGCCGTCCGCGGAAACGATCGGCGGGCTGGCGCTGCGCGCGCTGGGGGCCGAGAACATCGCTGCCGCCCGTTCGCTGAGCGCGCGCGAAGTGATCGACCGGACCAGCGCGGCCGGCTTCCCCGCGCAAGGGACGATCGACGGCAAGATTCTTCCGCGCCAGATCGTCGACACCTTCGATCGCGGCGAGCAGGCGCAGGTGCCGCTGATCGTCGGCTTCAACGGCGACGAGGTCCGCACCCAGCGCGCCTTCCTGCCCGATATCCCCGAAGATGCCGCGGAATATGCGCGGCGGATCGGGCAGGGCTACGGCGATCTCGCGCCCGAATTCCTGCGGCTCTACCCCGCTTCGGGTGGCGAGCAGTCGGCGCTCGATGCGCTGCGCGACGGCATCTACGGCTGGGCGGCGGAGCGGCTCGCGATGAAGCAAGCCGAGGCGGGCGTGCCTTCGTATCTCTACGTCTTCGATCACTGCTACCCGGCGGCCGAGGCGCGCGACATTTGCGGTTTTCACGCCTCCGAAGTGCCGTTCACCTTCGGCAACTTCGATCCCGGCGATCTGCCGCCTCGCTGGCCTGCCCCCGGGGGCGAACGCGATACGGCGCTGTCGAACGCGATGCTCGATTACTGGACCAGCTTCGCGCGTGACGGGCAGCCGCGGTCGCCCGGCCATGCCGCCTGGCCGGCCTATGCTTCGGGCCAGTCCTACATGCTGTTCGACGGCACGGCGCAGGCGTCGCGCGATCCATACCCCGGCATGTTCGAGCTGAACGAGGCGTTCGCCGCGCAGCGCAGGGCGGCGGGCGAGGCGTGGGGCCTGGCGATCGGCCTCGGCGCCGCGCCGAAGGGCGAGCAATGACAAGAGACAGGTTCAATCGGGGAGTGTCCGCAGCATGATCGATGCCACCGCAAATGCGCCCGAGGGCGCATCCGCCTCCACGCCGTATGCGCGGAAATCCTATCGCTATTTCGTGCTGGCGATCCTCACGCTCGTCTATGCGCTGAACTTCGTCGACCGCCAGTTGCTGGTGATCCTGCAGGAACAGATCAAGCTGGAGCTCGAACTGTCGGACACGCAGCTCGGCCTGCTGTCGGGCTTCGCCTTCGCGCTGTTCTACGTATCGTGCGGCATCCCGATCGCGCGCTGGGCCGATCGCGGCGTGCGGCGCAACATTATCGCGCTGGCGCTGACGGTGTGGAGCGGCATGACCGCGGTGAGCGGCTTGGCGCAGAACTACACCCACCTGCTGCTCGCGCGGATCGGCGTGGGCGTGGGTGAGGCGGGGGGCAGCCCGCCGTCGCATTCGATGATCTCCGACATGTTCGAGGAGAAGGAACGGGCGACCGCGCTCTCGATCTATTCGGTCGGCATCTACATCGGTATTCTCACCGGCTTCGCGCTCGGCGGCTTCATCGCCGACGCATTCGGCTGGCGGACCGCGTTTTTCGTGGTTGGCCTGCCGGGGATCGCGGTGGCGATCTTCCTGCGCCTCGTTGTGCGCGAGCCGATCCGGGGCTGGTCGGAAAAGCGCGAGGCCGAAGCGGGCGATCCGCCGCCCTTCCTCGAGGTCATGCGCTTCCTGTGGTCGCGCCGCACCTTTCGCAATCTCGCGCTCGCCGGGAGCCTGCAGGCGACGGTGATCTACGGCGTCGGCAACTGGCTGCCGTCGTATTTCCTGCGCAACCACGAGATCGGGCTGGCCGAACTGGGGGTGTGGATGGCGCTGACCGCCGGGTTCGGCGGCGGTGCGGGATCGTTCTTCGGCGGCTGGCTGGCCGACCGGCTGGGCCAGCGCGATCGGCGCTGGTACGTCTGGGGTTCGGCCATCCTGCTGCTGTCGATCACCCCCGTCCTGCTGGTCATGCTGACCACCGGCAACCTGACGCTGGCACTGCTGCTGACGGGCCTGTTCCACTTCCTGTCGGCATCGTACCTCGGCCCCGCGCTGGCGGTTTCGCACGGCCTCGTCGGGCTGCGGATGCGCGCGCTGACCTCGGCGATATTCTTCTTCTTCATCAACCTGATCGGGCTCGGGTTGGGGCCGGTCATCGTCGGGATGATCAGCGATACGCTTGCCGCGAACGGCGCCGAGGGCGCTCTGGCGACGGCGATGCTGCTGGTGGGCTGCGTTGCGTCGCTGTGGGGCGTGCTGCACTATCTGCTCGCCGCGCGGCATATTCGCGCCGATCTTGCTGCAAGCCCGACCGCGAGACCGGCATGACGGTGAGGCGGGCTCTTCCCGTGCTCGCCGCGCTGCTGGTGGCGGGTTGCGTTTCCGGTGGCGGGTTGGCGAGCGGATCGGCCAGCGTGGCGGACACGCCGACCCGTGCCACGACGCCCGGCGGCAACTACATCACATGGCGCGAGCACCTCGTGGACGACGAGGGCGTCAACGGCGGGCTCGCGCTTCGCGGCGGCGACGGCTTGCAGATCGCCGATATCGATCGCGACGGGTTCATGGACATCGTCTCCGTCCATGAGGATTCGCACCATTTGCGCATCGCCTTCGGCAGCGCGGACCCCGATCGCTGGGATCTGGTGACGGTGGCCTCGGGCGATGTGGTCGCCGCGATCGAGGATGTCGCGGTAGGCGATCTCGACGGCGATGGCTGGCCCGATCTCGTCGCCGCCAGCGAGGAAGCGCACCTCGCCTATTTCCACAACCCCGGCTCCTCCGCCGCAGCCCGCGAGGGTGGCTGGCGCAGCGCGATACCGCGGGTGACGCAAGGGCGCGGTTCGTGGCTGCGGGTGTTCGTCGCGGATATCGACGGAGACGGCCGGGCCGACGTGGTCGCGGCCAACAAGGGCGCGAGCGACATCGTCGACCCCTCGGCCCCGCGCGCCGACCGGACGACCTCGCTGTTCATGATCGCAGGCGATCCGCTGGATGGCGAGACGTGGCAGGAACAGGTGCTGTTCGCGCGCGACGTGCCCAATACCGCGATGCCGGTGGATATCGACGGAGACGGCGATCTCGACATCCTCGCCGCCGCGCGGCTCGACGAGCAGATGTACGTGCTCGAAAACAAGGGTGTTTCCGATACCGGAAGCGTGGAAATCGCGCCGCATCCGGTGGTTATCGGGGCGACCGGAAAAGATGCGCCCGGCTGCACCGTGTCATCCGGCGCCTTTCAGTCGCAGTTCCGCGATCTCGGTGGCGACGGCAGGCTCGATCTCGTCGTGGCCGTGACCGAGAAATGCGGCGATCCGCGCGCTCCCGGCGGGCTTCCGGCGCTGGCCTGGCTACGCCAGCCCACCACGCTCGACGGCACGTGGGATTATCACCGCATCGGCGACATTCGGCCCGACGCGGTGATCGCGATCGAGCTCGCCGATATCGACGGAGACGGCGATCTCGATGCGGTTACCGGCGGCTATTCGGGGCTCAATATCTTGCGCGGCGGTTACACCCCGGCCACGCGCGAGGAAGACCATCCGCACGTTACGTCCGCCTCCACGGTGGGCCGCATCGCGTGGTTCGCCAACCCCGGCGATCCCGCCGGCGAATGGACCCGGCACGACATCTCGCGGCGGGTGCGCGGCATGTTCGACCAGTTCATCGCGCGCGACATGGATGGCGACGGCGATCTCGACCTCGTCGGCACGCGCGGCAACAGCGGCGCCTTCGACGGTGTGTTCTGGCTCGAGCAGGTGCGCTCGCCCCGGCCGGTCCGTTCGTTCCGGCCCGCCCGCGAGGACGAGAGCCGCGCGCTCCCCTTGCCGCCGGCGGACTGGATCGACCGCTACGAGCGCGACGCGACACTGGTGCCGCCGAACAAGCGCGGTGATCCTGCCGCCGGCAGCTGAGCTGCCGCGATCCGTCGGGATCAGCCGGTGAACTGCGCCCCGGCGGCGGCTTTCGCCCGCAAGTGATCGCTGACCGGCAGGCCGTGCTTCTCGAGCCCGGCGACGACCGTATCAAACCCTACGGTGTCGGCCCAGAACATCGGGCCGCCGGTGTAGAGGGGCCAGCCGTAACCGTTGATCCACACGACATCGATGTCGCTGGCGCGCTGGGCCATTTTCTCCTCGAGGATTTTCGCCCCTTCGTTGACCATCGGGTAAAGCAGCCGCTCGCGGATTTCGTCCTTCGATATGTCGCGTTGCTCGTTGCCTTCCTTCGCGGCGAAATCGGCGATGATCGCCTTCACCTCGTCGGACGGCGTGCGGTTGCGCGCCTCGTCGTAGTCGTAGAAGCCCTTGCCCGCCTTCTGGCCAAAGCGGCCTGCGGCGCAGAGCGCTTCGCGCACGGTGGTGACTTTCGACGGATCGCGGTGCCAGCCGATGTCGATCCCGGCGAGATCGCCCATCTGGAACGGCCCCATCGGAAAGCCGAATTCGAGCAGGACGTCGTCGACGTCCCAATAATTCGCGCCTTCCATGATGAGCTGGTTTGCCTGCTCCTGACGCTTGGAGAGCATGCGGTTGCCGATGAAGCCGGGGCACACGCCCGAAACGGCGGCGACCTTGCCGATCTTCTTCGCCAGCTTCATCGCGGTCGCCAGCACGTCGTCGCGCGTTTCGGCACCGCGCACGATTTCCAGCAGCTTCATCACGTTGGCGGGGCTGAAGAAATGCAGGCCAAGGACATAGCCGGGCCGCTGCGTCGCGGTCGCGATCTCGTCGATGTTGAGATAGCTGGTATTCGAGGCGAGGATCGCGCCCTGCTTCACCACTTCGTCGAGCTTGGCGAAGACCTGCTTCTTCACGTCCATCGATTCATAGACCGCCTCGATCACGAGGTCGCAATCGGCGAGATCGGCATAATCGAGCGTGGGCGTCAGCAGGCTCATCGCGGCTTCGACCTGATCGGCGGTCATCCGGCCGCGCTTGGCGGTGTTCTCGTAGTTCCGCCGCATCGTGGCGGCGCCGCGGTCGAGCGCGTCCTGCGCCATTTCGAGGATCGTGACGGGAATGCCGGCGGACAGGAAGTTCATCGCGATCCCGCCGCCCATCGTGCCGGCGCCGATCACACCCACCTTCTTCACCGGGATGAGCGGAGTGTCGGCGGGCACGTCGTCGATCTTGTTGGCGGCGCGTTCCGCGAAGAAATAATGCCGCATCGCTTTCGACTGCGTGCCGCCCATCAGCGAGGCGAACAGCTCGCGCTCTCTCTTCACGCCGTCGGCATAGGGCAGTTCGCCCGCCGCCTTGACCGCTGCGATCCCCGCGTTGGGGGCATCGAAGCCGCGCATCTTGCGCGCGTTCTTCTGGCGGAACTCGTCGAAGATCGCCGGGTTCTTCACGCCATCCCGGTTGGCGTCGCCGTCCGACGCGCGCGGCGCCGGCTGGCCGATCTTCGATCGGGCGAAGGCGACGGCGTCCGCCGCCAGGCTGTCCTCGCCGACGATTTCGTCGACCAGACCGATAGCCTGCGCCTTCTTCGCGGGAATCGGATCGCCGATCGCGACCAGCGGCAGCGCGGCTTCGGCGCCGACCAGCCGCGGCAATCGCTGGGTGCCCGCGGCACCGGGGATCAGGCCGAGCTTGACCTCGGGCAGCCCCAGCTTCGCGCTGGGCACCGCCACGCGGTAGTGGCAGGCAAGCGCCACCTCGCATCCGCCGCCCAGCGCTGTGCCGTGGATCGCGGCGACCACCGGCTTGTCGCTCGCCTCCAGCCGGTCGAGAGCTTCGGGCAGGCTCGGCACTTGCGGCGGCTTGCCGAATTCGGTGATGTCGGCGCCCGCGAAGAACGTGCGCCCGTCGCACCGGATCACGACCGCCTCGATCGAATCGTCGCCGAGAGCCTCCTCGATGCCTGCGACGAGACCGGCGCGCACGGCCTGCCCGAGCGCGTTGACCGGCGGGTTATCGGACACGATGACGAGCACGTTCTCGTCGCGTTCGGTGCGGATGGGCGATGTCATGGCAGGCTCCTTCAGGCGTTGCTGGCGGTCAGCGCGGAATAGATCAGCGTCTTGAGCTGGCGGCGGACCGGATACGTGGACGAGGGGTAGAGCTGGGTCATGAAGACGCAGGTGATCCGCTCCACCGGATCGACGAAGAAGGCGGTCGAATAGGCGCCGCCCCAGTAGAATTCGCCCTTGCTCGCGGGCATCAGCGTCTTCGCCGGATCGACGACCGTCGCGAAGCCCAGACCGAACCCGGTTCCGGCGTTGTTGGCTTCGGAAAACAGGCTGCGGCTGATTTGGGTAAGGTCGACGCCGCCCGGCAGGTGATTGGCGGTCATGAAGTCCAGCGTCTTGGGCGCGACGATCCGCGCGCCGCCGAGCTCGCCCCTGTTCAGCAGCATCGTGCAGAACCGGTGGTAATCGGCGATCGTGCCGATCAGCCCGCCGCCGCTGCTGTCGAACGTACCTTCGCCAAGCAGGCGACTCTCGGCTGCCCGATCGACCAGTTTCGGCGGCTCGCCGGGGCGATACGCGTAGGCATCCGCAAAGCGATCCGCCTGACCTTCGGCAACGCGAAAGCCGGTGTCCTTCATGCCGAGCGGTTCGAAGATGTGCTGGCGGAAATAGTCGCCCAGCCGCATGCCGGAAAGCCGCTCCACCGCGATCCCGAGCACGTCGGTGGAGACCGAGTAGTTCCAGCTCGTGCCGGGTTCGAACTCCAGCGGGAACTCGGTCAGCCGGGTGACATAGTCGTCGCTCGTCAGGTTCCCGCGCGCGAAATCGAACCCTACCTCGCGATAGGCGGCATCGACGCTGGTGCGGTTCTGGAAGCCGTAGGTCAGCCCCGACATGTGCGTGAGCAGGTCGACGAAGCGCATCGGCCGTCCGCGCCGGGTGGGGGCGAAGGGCACCGCGCCCCCGCCGCCGGCATAGGCGCCGATCTCGGCGAACTCGGGAAGTACGCGCGCGACCGGATCGTCCACCGCGACCTTGCACTGTTCCACCAACTGCATGAACGCGATCGAGGTGATCGGCTTGGTCATGCTGGCGATGCGGAACAGCGCATCCTCGCGCATCGCGGTGCCGTCGGCGCGGAGCGTGCCGAAGTGCGCGTAGTGCACCGGCACTCCATCGCGTGCGACCAGGACTTGCGCGCTGGGCAAGCGCCCGCTGTCGATATACTGATCTTCCAGGAAGCCGTCGATCCGCGCCAGCCGCGCTGGATCGAAGCCGAGCCCGGCCGCATCCGCCAATTCGATCATGCTCTCTCCCGCATCGCTCCCGATCGGGCATACCTTTTTTTCTGACGGTTGAAAGTAGCGCATTCCGCGCGCTTTTGAAAACTCGTACCTGAATTTCAGAAAGTGGCCGGTTGCACCTTGCCACGGATGCCGCCTTCTGCATAAATTCCCGGCGATCAATCGCAAAAGCGAAACTTCGAGAGGATCTGCCCGAATGCGCGACGCCGCCATCGTGTCCACCGCCCGCATGCCGCTCTTTCCGCCGCGGTTCGGAGCGGGGTCGACCGAAGCCTCAAGGCAGATCGTCGCCGGCTCGCTCGGAGGGCTTTGACGATGGCCACGAATGCGCCGGATCTCGCGTCCGCACTCGGCTGGAGTCCGCCCGAAGGATGGCCCGCAATCTCGCGCGAGAAATGCCGCGAAATCCTCACGGCGCCGGGCCAGCCGTTCGAAATGGCGACGGTCGATATATGCGGTGTGCCGACCCGCACGTGGAAGAACGCACCGCCGAACCTGCGCGCGATAGCTCTACTGGGGCAGACGCACGGCGAGCGCGAATTCACGATCTACGAGGACGAGCGCGTCACCTACGACGCCTGGTTCCGCGCGGTGGCGGCGCTGGCGCACGAGTTTCGCGCGCGCGGCGTGGGCAAGGGCGACCGGGTGGCGGTGGCGATGCGCAACCTGCCCGAATGGCCGGTCGCGTTTTTCGCCGCGGTCACGATCGGCGCCATTGCCGTGCCGCTCAACGCCTGGTGGACGGGGCCGGAACTTGCTTACGGCCTGGCCAACTCGGGCACGAGGCTGCTGGTGTGCGACGGCGGGCGGTGGGACCGGATCGCGCCGCACCGCGCCGAATGTCCCGACCTCGAGACGGTGCTCGTCGCACGCTGCGAAGGTGAGCCGGAGGGGGCCGAGCTGCTGGAAGGGGTAATCGGGACGCCGAAGGACTACGCCGCGCTGCCGCAAGCCGAACTGCCCGAGGCCGAGATCGCCCCGGAGGACGATGCGACGATCTTCTACACCAGCGGCACCACCGGCTATCCCAAGGGTGCGCTCGGCACCCACCGCAATCTCACGACGAATATCATGTCGAGCGGCTACAACGCCGCCTGCGCGGTGCTCCGCCGCGGCGAGGAAATCCCCGAACCCGCGCGCAAGGTCGGGTTGACGGTGATCCCGCTGTTCCACGTCACCGCCTGTTCGGCCGGTTTGATGGGGAATATCGCGGCGGGCAACACGCTGATCTTCATGCACAAGTGGGACCCGGTGCAGGCGTTCGAGATCATCGAACGCGAGAAAGTCAACGCCACCGGCGGGGTGCCGACGATCGCCTGGCAGTTGATCGAGCACCCGGCGCGCAAGAACTACGATCTCTCCAGCATCGAAGCGATCGCCTATGGCGGCGCGCCCGCCGCGCCCGAGCTGGTGCGCAAGATCCGCGAAGTCTTCGGCGCGCTGCCCGGCAACGGCTGGGGCATGACCGAGACGATGGCCACCGTCACCGGCCATTCGAGCGAGGACTACCTCAACCGCCCCGACAGCTGCGGGCCGCCGGTGGCCGTCGCGGACCTGAAGATCATGGACGAGGATGGCCGAACGGAAATGCCCGCCGGCGAAGTGGGCGAGCTGTGGGCGCGCGGGCCGATGGTGGTCAAGGGCTACTGGAACAATCCCGATGCCACGGCCGAAACCTTCATCGATGGCTGGGTCCGTACCGGCGACCTCGCCCGGCTGGACGAGGAAGGGTTCTGCTACATCGTCGACCGGGCGAAGGACATGATCATCCGCGGGGGCGAGAACATCTATTCATCCGAAGTGGAGAACGTGCTCTACGACCATCCGGCGGTCACCGACGCTGCGCTGATCGGCCTGCCGCACCTGCAACTGGGTGAGGAGCCGGCCGCGGTCGTCCACCTCGCGCCGGGTACCAGCGCCAGCGAGAGCGAACTGCAGGCCTGGGTGGCGGAGCGGCTGGCGAAGTTCAAGGTGCCGGTGCGGGTGGTATTCACCCAGGAAACCCTGCCGCGCAACGCCAACGGCAAGATACTCAAGAAAGATCTCGCCGCGCTGTTCGAGGGGGGATAGCTGCCCGGCCCGCCTTGGCACGTTCGCCTGGCCTGATGTAACGAACCTGAAATCCCGGGGGGAACCGATGGCGAGCAGGAGTGCGGAGACGACACGGTTCGGCGAGAAGCGCCGGGCCATCATCCATGCCGCTTCGGTGCTTATCAACGAAGCCGGGGTCAAGGCGACCACGCTGTCCGACGTCGCGCGCGCGATCGGGCTCAACGCCACGAGCATCACCTATTACTTCTCGCGCAAGGAACAGCTCGTCGTCGCCGTCTACGAGGAGACGCTGGACCTGATGGAGCGGATGGCGGCCGATGCGCTGGCCGAGCCCGACCCGGCGGCCCGCCTGCGCCGCTACATCGCCGAGCATGTCGCCCTGCGCGCGCGCATCCGCCACGGCGAGAGCGGGCTGCTGACCGCGCTGTCGGAAATCCGCACGCTTGACCCCGAGGCGCAGGCGCCGTTGCTGGCCCGATACCGCGAGGTGGTCGACCTCGTGCGCCGGTTCTTCGGCGATGCCGCGAACGACCGCCAGCGCGCGCTCCATTCCGCGCGCGCGCATGTTCTGCTCGAAGCGGTGATGTGGTGGCCGGTGTGGTCGCTGCGCTATTCCACGCTCGATTTCCCGCGCGTGAGCGAACGGATGTTCGACATTCTCGCGCACGGCATTCCGGCCAGGGCGGGTGAATGGCGGCCGCAGCGGCTGGAGAACGGCGGCTGGCGTACGCAGGGCGATGCCAAGCCGACTCAGAACGACGAGTTCCTGCGCGCGGCGACGGTCACCATCAACCAGCGCGGCTATCGCGGCGCTTCGGTCAACCGCATCGCCAGGTCGCTCAACGTCACCAAGGGCAGTTTCTACCACCACCACGATGCCAAGGACGATCTCGTGCTCGCGTGCTTCCAGCGCAGCTACGACCGGCTCTCGGCGGCGCAGATGGCGGGGATGGATATCGAAGCGGACCACTGGGCGCGCCTGTCGAGCGTGCTCGGCGAATTGCTGGAAATGCAGTTCTTCGACGCCATGCCGCTGCTGCGCACGACGGCGCTGCAAGCGCTGGAAAGCGAGCACAAGGTCGACGTCGTCACGCGTTCCAACCGCCTCGCGCGGCGTTTTGCGGGGATGCTGATCGACGGGATTGCCGACGGATCGGTGCGCGCGATCGATCCGCTCATCGCCAGCCAGATCCTCATGTCGACCCTCAATGGCGCTTACGAGGCGCGCAACTGGGCGGCGCGGTTCGGCGACCCCGAACTGGCGATCCGCACTTACATCTCGACTCTGTCGTCGGGCCTGCTCGCGCCGGTCGAGGCGTAAGGTACGAGGTTGCGCGGCTCGCGCACACGGAAGATCGGCCGCAGCGGCCGGGCCGGCGATCGCCTCAATAGCCGCCGATCGCCGCGAAGCGGTCGCGCAGATAGGCGGTGCTGCCCCAACTCGCCTCGAGCACGCGCGCGCGCTTGAGATAGAAGCCGATGTCGTATTCGTCGGTCATGCCGATGCCGCCGTGGAGCTGCACCCCTTCGCGGCTCATGGCGTGGAGCACGCGGTTCGCTTCGGCCTTGGCGATCGCGGCCGCGCGCGGCACGCCGAAGCCGCCGTCGAGCGCCTGCAGCCCGCCCTCGACCGCCGAGCGCATCATCGCCAGATCGCCGAACAGGTCGGCCATCCGGTGTTGCAACGCCTGAAACGTCGCGAGCACCTGATTGAACTGCACGCGCTGCTTCAGGTAGTCGAGCGTGGTGTCGAACACCGCCTGCGCCATTCCGAGCATCTCGCAAGCCGTGAGGATGCGCGCGCGGTCGAGCACGTCTTCGAGCAGGCCGTCGCCACCGCTTTCGAGTTTCTCGGCCGCCGCGCCATCGAAGACTACCTCCGCATGGCTGCGCTGATCGGTCAGCTTGCGGTCCGACAGCGAAACGCCGTCGCCCTTCTCGACGAGGTAGAGGCCATCGGCGGCGGCGACCACGAACAGGTCCGCGCCGTGCGCTTCGTGCACGAAAGCCTTGGTGCCGGAGAGCTTTCCGCCCGAAACCTTGGTGGCAATCTTCGCCGGATCGTGCCGCGGCCCTTCGTCGATCGCCAGCGTGCCGATGGTCTCGCCGCTCGCGAGTTTCGGCAGCCACTTCGTTTTCTGCGCCTCGCTCCCGCCGAGCACGATCGCGGCGGCGGCGAGCGTGCTCGCGACCAGCGGGCTCGCGCTGAGCGTCTTGCCCAGTTCCTCGATCACCAGCCCGGCCGATAGCCAGCCGAAGTCCGATCCGCCGTGTTCCTCGGGCACGATCACCCCGGTCCAGCCCATCTGCGCCATTGCGCCATAGGCTTCGCGATCGAAAGCCTCAGGCGCCGCGTTCGCGCGCACCTTGCGGAAGGCCGAGACCGGGCTTTCGTTCGCCGCCCAATCGCGCGCCATGTCGCGCAGCATTTCCTGCTCTTCGTTGAGAACCGCCATGTCCCTGGTGTCCCTTACTGGTGGTCGAGCATGCCGAGCACACGCTTGGCGATGATGTTGTTCTGGATTTCGGTGGAGCCACCGTAGATCGTGGTCGCCTTGCCGAAAAGCCAGGCGCGCACTCCGGCGAGCTCCGCATCGGCGAAGCCGTCGCCTTCCCAGCCGAGACCTTGCAGGCCCATGATCTCGATCATCAGTTCGGCGCGCTCCTGCCCGAGCTTGGTGCCGAGTTTCTTGAGCACCGAGCTGATCTCGCTGACGCCGCCGGCCGCCTTGCTTTCCTCCGCCGCGCGGCGGGCAGTGAGCAGGAAGGCGCTCCAGCGGATTTCGAAATCGGCAATCCGGTCGCGCAGCACCTTGTCGGCGATCGCGCCGCTGTCGTCTGTGTCGACATACTTCTTCGCGATGTCGGCCAGGCTCGCACCCATCATGCGCGCCAGCGCGCCGCCGCCCGAAAGGTTGGTGCGTTCGTGCTGGAGCAGGCGCTTGCCGATCGTCCAGCCCTGGCCTTCCTCGCCGACGAGGTTTTCCTTGGGCACCTTTACGTCGGTGAAGAAGGTTTCGCAGAACGGGCTCATGCCGCTGATCATCTGGATCGGGCGGACCTCGACGCCCGGCGCGTCCATGTCGATCAGCAGAAAGCTGATGCCCTTGTGCTTGTCGCTGCGGTCTGTGCGCACGAGGCAGAAGCACTTGTCGGCCCACTGCCCGCCGCTGGTCCAGGTTTTCTGGCCGTTGATGAGGTAGTGATCGCCCCCCACCGGATCGGAAACCGCCTCCGCCGTGGTTTGTAGGTTGGCGAGGTCGGAGCCGGCATTGGGCTCGGAATATCCCTGGCACCAGCGGATCTCGCCGCGGGCGATCGGGGGAATGTGTTCCTTCTTCTGCTCCTCGCTGCCGTATTCGAGCAGGGTGGGGCCGAACATCATCACGCCCATACCGCCGATAGGGTTCCACGCGCCCGCCTTCGTCATCTCCTCGTCAAGGATGCGCGCCTGCCTGCGGTCGAGCCCGCCGCCGCCGTAATCCTTCGGCCAAGTGGGCGTGCCCCAGCCGCGAGCGCCCATCGCCTCGCGCCACTGGCGCTGCGCTTCGCTTTCTTCCGTCGGGCCCTCCACGCTCGCGAGGGCGTTGTTCGCGCCCTTGAGTTCGGGCGGGAAGTTCGCGGCCAGGAATTGACGCACCTCCTCGCGGAAGGCGTCGTCGGCGCTCGGCGCCTTCAGGTCGGGCTGGGTCGCCATCGGTCTCTCCTCGTCTGTCGGGCCGGTCCGCCGGGGGCCGTATCGCCGACGATGCCCGACCGGCATACCCCATACTCGAAGAGGAGCAAGTCGATTGTTGCCGCGGCGCGCGTGGCGCCGGGCAACGACCGATGGTTATGGCCCGGGCCGACGCCGGTCAGGCGGGGCGACGGGCGAAGATGCCGAAGCCTGCGATGATCGCATAGCAGATCGCCGGGAGGATCAGCGCGGTGGCGAGGCTGGTGGCGTCCGCAATCAGGCCGTAGAGCGCCGGGATCACCGCGCCGCCGGCGATGGCGACGTTGATGATGCCCGACCCGTCCGCAGCGCGCGGCCCCAGCTTCTCGCAGGCGAGCGAGAAAATCGTCGGGAACATGATCGAGTTCATCAGGCCCACGGCGAGCAGCGAATAGCCGGATACCGTACCGGTCGTGCTGGTCGAGATCGCGATCAGGGCGATCGCGCCGGTCGCCGCGGTGGCGAGCAGGAGGCCGGGGCTGACGACCCGAAGCAGGCCGGAACCGATGAAGCGCCCGACCAGCGCGCCGCCCCAATAGAGCGAGATCAGCTTGCCGGCATCCTGTTCGG
Source organism: Pelagerythrobacter sp. (assembly GCF_041912895.1). Classification (NCBI taxonomy): domain Bacteria; kingdom Pseudomonadati; phylum Pseudomonadota; class Alphaproteobacteria; order Sphingomonadales; family Erythrobacteraceae; genus Pelagerythrobacter; species Pelagerythrobacter sp. The sequence goes on from NZ_JAYSGI010000004.1 coordinate 162,166, forward strand.
GCAGCGCAAGGACATCCGCCTGCATCAGGTAGTTGACGATGAAGCTGCCGATCGCGACTTCCGCGCCGACATAGAGGAAGATGCACGCCGCACCATAACCGAAGCGCGGGCGCTTGAGCAGCGCGACGCCTTCGACGAAGCTGGTCTGTTCATGCCGCTCTCCCTTGAGCCGGTTGCGGAAGAGCCAGACCACGCCTGCTACCACCGCGATGGCGGCGGCGAGGCCGAGATATCCGTTGACGATCGCCTGGGATTCGGCCTGCTGATAGGCAATCAGTTCGGCGCCGGAGAGCTCGGCTGCAGTCACCGTGGCGAGGCTGCCGAGGATGAGGATCGCGCCGAAATACGGGAAGATCGTGGTGCCGAGCGAGTTGAAACCTTGCGCGAAGGTGAGCCGGCTATGGGTCGTTTCGGCAGGGCCGAGCAGACTGATCAGCGGATTGGCAACGATCTGGACCAGCACCACGCCGGTCGCGAGCACGAAGTATGCGGCCAGGAAAACCCCGAACACCGCCGATTGGCTCGCGGGAATGAACATCAGGCAGCCCAGGATCATCGTCACCAGACCGGCTGCCGCTCCGCGCATATAGCCGATCTTTTTGATCAGTTTGGCCCCCGGAATGCCGACCACCGCGTAAGCGACGAAGAACCACACCTGCACCAATGAAGCCTCGAAGAAGCTGAGCGTGAACAGTTCCTTGAGCTTCGGGATGATCACATCGTTGAGCGACGTGATGCCGCCGAAGATGAAGAACAGGCCGAACACGAAATATTGCAGGCCGGGCGCGTTCACGTGCTGGCCGTCGTCCTCCACCGTGCTCGGATTGGTGCTCGAGGCGACTTCGGGTGCCATGGCCATTTTCGCGTTACTCCCAGAGTGCACGTGCTTTTCCGGCCGTCTAACGAACCGTGTAACCGGTTGCACGCACTTTTCTATTCCGGCACAGGTCATCTCGGGAATTCGCGCCGCCGTCAATTCGCATACGTAGTCGCGTCGAGCCGCATAGGGAGAGAATTCGCATGAGAGGCCTGTCGTGTACCCTGCTGGCGGCTGGACTGGCGCTGGGCATGCCCTCGGCCGCCGCGGCGCAGGATGACGTGGCGCATACGCAATGCTCGCCGGATGAGCGGGTGTGCTTCACGCTCGCCACCGCCGAGCAGGCGCCGGTGTGGTCGGTGACGCGCGACGGCGAGCCGGTGATCGCGCCGTCGAAGCTGGGCTTCATGCTGCGCGGCGCGGGCAAGTGGCAGGCCGGAATGAAGCTCGGCGAAGCGCGCCGCAGCACACATTCGGAGACCTGGGAGCAGCCGTGGGGCGAGAGCCGGCTGGTCGCTAACGATTATCGCGAGATGCGCGTGCCGATCGTCGAGCAGGGGCGCGACAGGCGCACGATCGATCTCGTCGCGCGCGTGTTCGATAGCGGCGTCGGTTTTCGCTACGAGTTTCCCGAGCAGGACCAGCTCGCCGACGTCCGCATCGACGAGGAGCTGACCGAGTTCAATATCGCGGGCGACGCCGAGGCCTGGTGGATCCCCGGCGGCGCGTGGAACCGCTACGAGTATCTCTACAATCACACGCCGGCGAGCGAGGTGGGCACCGCGCATTCGCCGATCACCTTCCGCCGCGAGGACGGGCTGCACATCGCGATCCACGAGGCGGCGCTGGCGGACTACTCGGGCTTCTGGCTCCAGCGGATCGAGGGCCAGCGCTTCCGCACCCGGCTCGCGCCGTCGTCGCAGCCGTGGAAGGTGCGGCGGCAGGCGCCCTTCGCCACCCCATGGCGCACCGTGCTGATCGGCGAGGATGCGCCCGCGCTCTACGCCGCCTCCGACATGATCCTCAATCTGAACGAGCCGAACAGGCTCGGCGACGTGAGCTGGGTCAAGCCGCACAAGTACGTCGGCATCTGGTGGGGCATGCACCTCGACATGTGGAGCTGGAACGAGGGCCCCAAGCACGGCGCGACGACCGAGAACACGCTGCGCTACATCGATTTCGCCGCCGAGCACGGCTTCGGCTCGGTGCTCGTCGAAGGCTGGAACCAAGGCTGGTGGAGCGAGAGCGGGCGCAACTTCGAGTTCGCCGAGGCCTATCCCGATTTCGACATGGACCGCATCGCCACCTATGCCGCGTCCAAGGGCGTCGAGATCATGGGCCACCACGAAACGGCGGGCAACGCCGGGCTTTACGAACGCCAGCTCGAAGAAGCGCTCGATTACTACCAGCGGCACGGCGTCCATGCGGTGAAGACCGGTTACGTCGCCGACGCGGGCATGGTGCTGCGCGAGGACCCCGACGGCACCGAGCAGTGGGAATACCACGACGGGCAGTACATGGCGCGCCATCACGTGCTGGTCGCCGAGCGCGCGGCCGAACACGAGATCGCGATCAACGCGCACGAGCCGATCAAGGACACGGGGATGCGGCGCACATACCCCAACCTCGTCACCCGTGAGGGCGCGCGGGGCACCGAGTACAACGCCTGGGGCGAGCCGCCCAATCCCCCGAACCACGAGCCGACGCTGCTGTTCACCCGGATGCTCTCCGGCCCGTTCGACCTGACGCCGGGCATCGTCAGCCTCGAGGGGCGCGACGGTCGGGCGATCCCCAACACCCTGGCGCGCCAGCTCGCCGACTACGTGGTGATCTACTCGCCGCTGCAGATGGCCGCCGACCTGCCCGAGAACTACGTGAAGCATCCCGACGCGCTGGCGTTCATCGAGCAGGTGCCGGTCGATTGGGAGCGGACGAAGGTGCTCGCGGGCGAGATCGGCGAATACGCGGTCGTCGCGCGCCACCGGCGCGGCGGCGAGGACTGGTGGATCGGCGGCGTGACCGATCACGAACGGCGCGCGGTGCCGATCGACCTCTCGTTCCTGCCCGAAGGCACGCGCTATACCGCCGAGATCTGGCGCGATGGCGAAGGCGGCGGCATCGAGGGCGACCGCTTCGCCATGGTCCGCGAAACGCGCGAGGTCTCGGCGGACGACACGCTGACCCTGACGATGGAACGCGGCGGCGGCTTCGGCCTGTCGCTGCGTCCGGTGGAGTAACACCCGAAAGCAACACGGTTCGTCGCCGATACAGAACACATGGACCGGATGTTACACTGTCTAGGCGCAAAAAATCCGCGGGGCTTTTCGGGTGGGTATTTGCGCGGTGATCGACGATGCGAAAGAGCGTTGGCGAACACCGCTAGCAGGGCCACGGCGTGTAGGAAAATGCCCTCCGCCCGGCGCGCCGTCTGCCTCTCCGGCTTGCGCGCCCCCTCGGGCGGGGCGATAGCCGGCCGATGTCGCGAATCGCGCCCTTCCACCTGATTCTCGCCAACAACCTGATGCAGAACGTGGTCAACTTCACGGTCTGGTTCGCGCTCATTTTCTGGGCTTTCCTCGAAACGCGGTCGGTGTTCGTGACCGGCATGATCGGCGGCATCTACCTGCTGTTCACCGCCGGCTTCGCGATCTGGTTCGGCAGCCTTGTCGATCATCACCGCAAGAAGGCGATCATGCTGGCGTCGAGCGCGGGCTCGTTCGTGCTTTACGGCGCTTCGCTCGCGGCTTATGCGCTGATCCCCGAAGGTGCGCTGTCGCAAGCGGACGGCGCGGCGCTGTGGGGCTTCATCTTCCTCGTCATGCTGGCGGTGATCTGCGGCAACCTCCGCATGATCGCGCTGCCCACCCTCGTCACCGCGCTGATCGCGGAAGGCGAGCGCGACAAGGCGAACGGGCTGGTCGGCATGGCGACGGGCATCGGCTTCCTGCTCACTTCGGGCATCAGCGGCTTCCTCGTCGCGTGGGACGGCATTCGCGGCACGCTGGCACTGGCGATCGGGCTGACCGCGATCGTCTTCCTCCACCTGCTGACAGTGCGGATCGACGATCCCGAGCCGGAATTGGCCGCGCCGGGCGAGCGCAAGCAGGTGGACCTCAAGGGCGCGATCGCGGTGGTCGGCGCGGTGCCGGGGCTGTTCGCGCTGATCCTGTTCAGCACCTTCAACAACTTCCTGGGCGGCGTGTTCATGGCGCTGATGGACGCCTACGGCCTGTCGCTGATGGAGGTGCAGGAATGGGGGATGCTGTGGGCGCTCGCCTCGTGCTCGTTCATCGTCAGCGGGCTGACCATCGCGAAGACCGGGCTGGGCCGTAATCCGCTGCGCACGCTGCTGCTCGTCAACCTCGCGGTGTGGACGGTGGCGAGCGTGTTCACGATCCAGTCCTCGGTCGCACTGCTGGCGGTGGGTTGCGTGATCTGGCTGTTCCTCGGCCCCTATGCCGAAGCGGCGGAGCAGACGACCTTGCAGAAGGTCGTGCCCTATGCGCGGCAGGGGCGCGTGTTCGGCTTCGCGCAATCGGTCGAGCAATCCGCCGCGCCGCTGACCGCGTTCCTGATCGGCCCGCTCACGCAGTTCCTCGCCATCCCCTTCATGACGACCGGCGCGGGCGCGGAGGCGGTGGGCGACTGGTACGGCATCGGGCCGGAGCGCGGCATGGCGCTGGTATTCAGCGTGACCGGCGCGCTGGGCGTGGTGGTGACGCTGATCGCGTTCCGCTCGCGGCAGTACCGGCAGCTATCGGCGACCTATCTGGGCGGGCCCGAACCTTCAGCCGACCCCGAGGAAAGGGTGGCGAAGGGCTTTGCGGGGCTCAACCCTGCGGATGGTGGCGAAACTGCCCAAGTGCCGCCCGGGAGGGGCGGCTGAGCGGCTCGGGAGAGATCGGCCTCCGGTCGATTGGCGCAGTCGCGCGATCCGACGGCCGCCCGAGGATGGCTCTGGAACGGTTTCGCCCCGCGCTCTTGGCTTCGTACAGGAGTTTGTCGGCGCGTCGATACAGGGTGGCCAGATCCTCGTCCGCGGCGTCTTTCGACATGCCCGCAATGCCCATGCTGGCGGTCACCGGCAGGTGGACCCCCGGAACCGCGTCGGCGACTATCGCGGGAATGGCCTGTCGTCTCCGCTCGGCTTGCGCGCCCGCATCGTCGCCGCGCAGGAGCAGCAGGAACTCCTCGCCGCCGATCCGGTATGCGTGAACGTCCGGTCCTGCCCGGAGCGCGTTCGCCACCGCCTTCAGCACCTCGTCGCCCACGGCGTGGCCATGCCTGTCGTTGATCGCCTTGAAATGGTCGACGTCGACGACGGCCAGCATCCTGAAGCCGTCGTTGCGCAAGTGCGGGAAATGCCGATCGAGCGCGCGGCGGTTCAGCAGGCCGGTCAGCGGGTCCAGCTCGGACAACGATTCGAGCAAATCGGCCTTGGTCTGCGCGCCGTCCCGGTCGTGCTTGATGGTCATGAAGCGGTCGGCGACGCCGAGCGTGGTGAACAGCACTTCCCACACGCAACCGATGTAGAACAGCATCATCGCGTCGGCGCTCTCCAGTGAGGGGATCACCCCCGTCGTCAGGCGGACGAGGCCGACCCCGACCATGGGCGCGTATCCGATCGCCTGAAACTTCGCGGCCCGGCTGCCGCGCCGCAGCGCGTCGGCAACCGACAGGATGAAGATGGCGAGGATCGGGGCGAACGCCGCGGTGTAGAGCGTCGATTGCACCGGCCGTGCGACGAACGGAAACGCCGCGTGCAGCGTGCTCAGCGACAAGGCCGCAATCGCGGCGTAGGGCAACACCCGGCGCAGCAGCGGATGCATGTAGCCGGGCTCGACGAAGCTGTGCGTGAACATCAGCCCCGATGCGATCGCGGCGCCGAAGACCAGCGTGGCCATCCAGCTCAGCGTCATCGCCGGCGGATCGAACATCGCGACGGCCAGTCCGGACGAGACCACGATGGTCAGCAGCAGCGAAAGCGTCATCGCGGAATGCCAGAGGACGAACCGCTCGCGCAAAATCCGGTAGAACGCCGCGTTGAAGATGAGCGGCATGGCAAGCATGCCCGCAAGCGCCGCCAGGGGCAGGAGAGCGAGTATGTGGTATGTGCCGCCCGGGCCGTCGTCCGGCGCCAGATAGGCCCGTTCGAGGGTCATCCGGTGGCTGGGCCGGTCGAACGCCACCACGACCTGCCTCGTCGCGGGCGTCACTTGCGGCAGCGATGCCTTGAAATAGCCGCCCACCATCGAGCTTGCGAGTTCAGCCGCCGGAACGGTGGACCGGCGCACGGCTCCGTCGCGATCGATGGCGACCATATGCACTGCCTGAAGCGCGCTGCGCCGCGACAGCAGGAATTGGGGGGCGGGAGCCTCCGAGCCGATCTCGAAGCGGAGCAGAACACGCTCGCCCTCGAGCGAGAAATCGGCATCGCTGCAAGTCCAGCGCGATGCGGATCGCGCAGGAGCGGATCCTCGGACAGGCTGCCGGACGCCCAGCAAGAACTGCCGATTTCCGCCGAGCCCGCCGCGCGCGCCGTTCCGTCGATCGATGGAATCAGCAGCGTCAGCAGCAGGAATGCCGCGAAAAGCAGCCGCCGAAGTTCGCGCCGAAGCATCCACCGATGCTAGGCCGGGATGCTTATGATGCCGTTAACCGCGCCGCTTCCGCTGTGCGAGGGCTGTGATCGCCGCTTAGTGCGCGTGGTGGTCGATCCCCGCCGCCGCCTCAGCATCGCGCCGCCCCTTCGCAACCGCCGTCAACGGGTCGCGCACGGCGGGGCCGTCGCTGTCGCGGTATTGCGTGCGTAGGGCTTCCAGCTTCGTTTTCAGCTCGGCGACGAGCGGCTGGACCTTGGGGTCGTCGATGCGGTTGTGCATTTCCTGCGGGTCTGTGGCCAGGTCGTAGAATTCCCACTGGTTGATGTCACCGTAAAAGCGGATCAGCTTGTAGCGGTCGGTGCGCACGCCGTAGTGCGCGCGGACCGAATGGAAGCCCGGGTATTCGTAGTAGTGGTAGTAGATATCCTCGCGCCAGTCGGCGGGGGGCTGGCCATCGGCCACCTCGCGCAAGCTGCGGCCCTGGATCGCCGTGCGCGGGGGCAGGCCGGCGTAGTCGAGGAAGGTCGGAGCGTAGTCGACGTTCTGCACCGGCGCCTCCACCCGCGTGCCGGGGGCGATATGGCCGGGGTACTGCATCACCAGCGGGGTGCGCAGCGATTCCTCGTACATGAAGCGCTTGTCGAACCAACCATGCTCGCCGAGGTAGAAGCCTTGGTCGGAGGTGTAGACGACGATGGTGTTGTCATCGAGCCCGTTCGCCTCCAGCCAGTCGAGCACGCGGCCCACCCCATCGTCCACCGCGGCAACGGTGCCGAGGTACTGGCTCATGTACCGCTGATATTTCCATAGCGCGAGTTCGCGGCCGGTCAGGCCCGCTTCGTTCAGCTCGTCGTTGCTCGCCTGCATTTTCGCATCCCACGCGGCGCGCTGTTCGGGGGTCATGCGGCCGAAATCGTCGGGCCAGCGGTCGTAGCGGAGCGCGGGCGAGCCTTCCGCCTCAGTCATGTGGAGGTCATGCCCCTCGTACATATCCTCGTAGATGTTCATTTCCTGCGCCTCGGCGGCGGGGCGGCCGTCGTAGTGGTCGAAGTAGTTGGTTGGCACGGGAAACTCGGTGCCGAGGTAGGTCTGCAGGTGGCGGATCGCGGGCATGAAGTTGCGGTGCGGAGCCTTGTGGTGGATCAGCAGGGCGAAGGGCTTCTCCGCATCGCGCCCGTTTTTCAGCCAGTCGAGGCTGTAATCGGTGACGAGATCGGTGGCATAGCCTTCCACGACCTCGCGCCCATCGGGCGAGATGATGTCGGGATTGTAGTACTTGCCCTGATCGTCGAGCACCTTCCACGCGCCGATCCCTGCGCCTTCGGGCGAATAGTTGAGGTGCCACTTGCCGAACAGCGCGGTGTCGTAGCCCGCCTCGCCCAGTTCGCGCACCCAGTTCCATGTGCCGTTGTCGTATCGCTGGCCATTGCGGGTGAAGCCGTGGAGGTGGCTGAACTGGCCGGTCAGCATCGTCGCGCGGCTCGGCCCGCACAGCGAGTTGGTGACGTAGCTGTTGGTGAAGATCGCGCCGTTCGCGGCGAGCCGGTCGATATTGGGCGTGGGCGCCATGCGGCCGATCTCGCCCCCGTAGGCCGAGATGGCCTGGTAGGCGTGATCGTCCGACATGATGAACACGATGTTCGGCGGCCGCTGGGCCTGCTGCGGCGGCGAAGTACCAGAGGGCGCTTCGGCGGGGAGAGTAGCGCAGCCGGCCAGCGCCAGCGCCGCGATCGTGGCGAAGGCGAGCAGGCTGCGCTTCATCGGTTTACTCCGTGATCGTGAAGGTCACCGGCGTGCTCGCCTCCGCGCCCGAGGACGGGGCGATCCACAGGCGGAATTCGCCCGGCTCCCACCCGTGGCTCATGTCTTGCCGGGTGAAGGCGAGGTCCTTCGGCTCGATCGTGAAACTGATCGTGCGCGCTTCGCCCGGCTGGAGCATGACCTTCTCGAAGCCCTTCAGTTCCTGCACCGGGCGAGTGACCGAGCCGACGAGGTCGCGGACGTAGAATTGCACGACCTCCTCGCCCGCGCGGTCGCCGGTGTTGGTGACGGTGGCGCTCGCGGTGATCGATCCGCCCGCGCCCATCGACGGGGCGGAAAGCGTGACCGGGGAGTAGGCGAAGTCGGTGTAGCTGAGCCCGTGACCGAAGCGGTACAGCGGATCGTTGGGCGTGTTGAGATAGCGCGAGACGTATTTCGCCCCCGGCTCCCCTAGCTCGATCGGCCGGCCCGTGTTCTTCATGTCGTAGTGGATCGGTGCCTGCCCGACATTGCGCGGGAAGGTCATCGGCAGCTTGCCCGACGGGTTGTAATCACCCAGCAGCACGTCCGCCACCGCGTGCCCGCCCTGCGTGCCGGGATACCAGGCGTGGAGGATGGCGGGCACGTTCTCGTCCGCCCAGGTGATCGAATTGGGGCGGCCGCTGAGCATCACCAGCACCACCGGCTTGCCGGTCGCAACGAGTTTCTCGAGCAGCGCCTGCTGGTTGCCGGGCAGGTCGAGCGTGGTGCGGCTGGCGGCTTCGCCGGTCATGTCCCACCGCTCGCCCATCGCGGCGACGATCACGTCCGACCGTTCGGCCAGCGCGAGCGCCTCGGCGAAGCCGTCGGTCTTGCCTTCGTCCTCGAACGCGTAGCTCGCGCCCTTGGCGTATTCGACCTTCACGCCGTCAGACGCCCGCGCCTGCAAGCCTTCTAGCAGGGTGACGGGCCGCGTCTCGCGGTCGCCCGCGGCGGACCAGCTGCCGATCATGTCGGTCTTGCTGTCGGCCAGCGGGCCGATCAGCGCGATCGACTGCGCCTGCCCGACCAGCGGCAGCACGTCGCCCTCGTTCTTGAGCAGGACCATCGACTTGCGCGCCACGTCGCGCGCCGCCTCGAGGAATTCGGGCTTGTAGAGCGTGGCTTGCTGCCGCGCCTCGTCCGAATAGCGATAGGGATCCTCGAACAGGCCGAGGCGGTATTTCATTTCGAGGATGCGGCGCACCGCGCGGTCGATGGTCGCCTGATCGACGCGCCCTTCCTCGAGCGACTGCGCCATGTTCTCCATGAACACCGCGCCCTGCATGTCCATGTCGACCCCGGCGTTGAGCGCCTGCTCGCCCGCCTGCGCCAGATCCTTCGAATAGCCGTGCGGCACCATCTCGTTGATCGAGGTGTAGTCGGTGACGACGAAGCCGTCGAAGCCCCACTGGTGCCGCAGCACGTCGGTCAGCAGGTACTTGCTGCCGCTGGCGGGGACGCCGTCGTATTCGTTGAACGAGGTCATGAACGTGGCGACGCCTTCGTCCACCGCGGCCTTGAACGGCGGCAGGTAGGTGTCGCGCAGCGTGCGTTCGGAAATGTCGACCGTGTGATAATCGCGGCCCGCCTGCGCCGCGCCATAGGCGGCGAAGTGCTTGGCGGTGGCGAGCACGGTATCGGTCGCAGCGAGATCGTCGCCCTGATAGCCGCGCACGCGCGCCTTCGCGATCTTGCTGCCGAGGAATACGTCCTCGCCTGCGCCTTCCGAAACGCGGCCCCAGCGCGCGTCGCGACCGATATCGACCATTGGCGAGAACGTCCAGTGGATGCCTTCGGCGGAAGCCTCCTGCGCGGAAACCCGGGCCGATTTCTCGATCGCCTCCATGTCCCAGCTCGCCGCTTCGCCCAGCGAGATCGGGAAGATCGTGCGGTGGCCGTGGATCACGTCGTAGCCGAACAGGAGGGGGATCTTCAGCCGCGTGCCCTCGATCGCCATGCGCTGCAGTTCGCGCGTGTAGTCGGCGGTGTAGGCGTTGAAGATCGCGCCAACGCGGCCCGCCGCGATATCCTGCTGGTAGCCTTCGCGCATCGTCGGCCCGGTCGATTCCCAGTCGCTGGTGAGCAGGGTGAGCTGGCCGATCTTCTCCTGCAGCGTCATCTTGCCGATCAGATCGTCGAGAAAGGCGTCCATCTCCGGATCGGCCTGCGCCCACGTCGGCTGGGCCGGTTCGATCGGGACCGCGCCCGCCGTGGCGCTGGCCGTGGCCGGCGCGGAGGGCTGGGCGATCGTCGCGCATCCGGCGAGCGCCAGCGCCGCGACGCTCGCAAGCAGGATGTTGGCGGGCTTGATCATCGTCTTCTCCCTGTTTCCGCCCGCGATGCCGCGGTGCGGAACTGTGCATACCTATGCCGGATTCGGCGTTGTGGTCGAGGCTATACAGGCCATATGAAACCGGTTACAAGTCTATTCAGAAACTTGATTCGGCAGCCCGGCTTCGATGCCCGGCTGTCTTTTCGCGCAGGTGCCGGATCGTTCTCAAGGCGGCCGGACAGGGGAGGACATCGATGACTCTGAAGAATTCTCGCACGCACGCCGCAGGCCCGCGTTTCGCCCGCAAGCTGGCCGCGGCCCTCGCCATCGGCACCGCCGGCGGCGCGATGTCGCTGGCGCTGGTCGCGCCGGCGCATGCGCAGGAATCGAGCGCCTCACTGCGCGGTAACGTGACCGGCGCGAGCGAGATCACGGCGGTCGAGGTCGCGACGGGTATTCGCCGTACCGTTACGGTTTCTGCCAACGGATCCTACAATTTCGCGCAACTCCGTCCCGGCACCTATCGTCTGGAAATCACGACGCCCGACGGCATTCGCACGACCGACGAGTTCACGCTGCTCATCGCGCAGGATGCGGTCCTAAACTTCGATGATATCGCTGTGGCGGAAACGGTTCCCGATTCGGTCGCGGAAGGTGGTTCCGGCAACGAAATTCTCGTGACGGCCGGTCGCATCCGCACGCTGGAAGGCGGCGAGGTCGGGGCCAATATTACCGAACGCCAGATCGAGACTTTGCCGCAGAACAACCGTAACTTCCTCGCCTTTGCCGATCTCGCGCCAGGTGTGGTGTTCGAAAATCCGGACGGCCAATCGCGCATCCAGGGTGGCGCGCAGAATAGTCGTACGGTCAACGTTTACATCGATGGTGTCGGCCAGAAGGACTATGTCCTCAAGAATGGCGTTACCGGCCAAGATAGTTCCGAAGGAAACCCGTTCCCGCAGCTTGCGGTTGGTGAATATCGCGTGATCAGCTCCAACTACAAGGCGGAATTCGATCAGGTCAGTTCCGTTGCGATCACTGCCGGCACCAAATCGGGCACGAACGAATTTCATGGCACGGGGTTTATCGATTACACCGACACCAGTATGCGCGCGGAAACCCCGCTGGAAAAATTTGGCGGGCGGGAAAAGGCGCAGACCAAGGATCTCCAGTTCGGCGGCGCGCTTGGCGGTCCGATCATTCGAGACACTCTATTCTTCTTCGGCACTTACGAGGGCAAACGTCGCCGCCTTCCGGTCACCATCGAGCCGGGCGCGGATTTCCCGGTCAGCTTCTTTCCATCCGAATTCCAGGGTTTCTTCGGGCCGACCCAACGTGAGTTCAACGAAGACCTTTTCTTCGGCAAGCTGACCTTCCAGCCGACGAGCAGTGATCTCATCGAGGTTTCCGGCAAGTATCGCAACGAAACAGGCGTTTTTCTCAGTAGCGGAAGTACTGCGGAAGAAGCGGCGGCGTCCCAAGATGTGGATGAGAAGCGCGGCCTGCTTCGCTGGGAGCACACCAGCGATAATTTCGTAAACGATTTCAAATTAACCTACGAAGAAGCCTTCTATTCGCCCCGCCCACAGAACTTCATCCCGGGTCAGATTTACACCTACACAGGGGTGAGCCCCGTAACGGGCAACAATCTCACGCGTGCGCAATTGCTGCGTGTCGGTGGGAGCGCCAACTTCCAGGACAAGGGGCAAAAAGGGTACAGCGTCCAGAACGACTTCACCTGGATCGGCTTCGAGAATCATACCATCAAGGCGGGCGTGAAGTCGAAGTGGGTGCGGCTGGACCGGGTCGAGCAGAACTTCTTCAACCCGCAATATTCGTACAACGTCAATTTTCCCGAAGGCGGCTTCAACACGACGATACCGTATCAAGTCCAGTTCGGTGCAGCGACGGGAGAGGGAACGCCGTCGGTAATTTCCGATAACTGGCAGTTCGGCGTATACATCCAGGACGACTGGGTGGTGAACGACCGGCTGACGCTTAACCTCGGTATCCGTTGGGATTACGAAGAAACTCCGTCGTACCTCGACTGGGTGACGCCGGCTGACGTGATCGAAGGTGTGTCTCCCGAAAACTACCCGAATATCTACCAGCCCGGTGTCGAATACGATATCAATGACTATATAACTGACGGAACGCAGCGCAGCGCATTCACCGGCGCGTTCCAGCCGCGGGTCGGTTTCAGCTACCAAATAATGGACCAAGGGCGCCTCGTCCTTTTCGGCGGCTATGGTCGTTCCTACGATCGCAATCAGTTCGATTTCATCGCTCAGGAAATCAGCATCAACGCGTACAGCACGCGCACATTCCAGTTCTTGACCGGCGACCCTGAAAACGATTGCGAACCGAGCCCGACCTGTGTCCCGTTCGATCCGATCTACCTCACCGAAGAAGGCCGCCAGCAACTGCTCGCTGGCGCCGGTGCCGGAGGCGGCCGCGGAATCCGTCTTATCAACAACGATCTGAAGATTCCCTATTCGGACCAGTTCAGCCTCGGCCTGCGTAGTGACCTCACCAACTCGCTGAACGTGGAAGTGGGATACCGGCACATCAAGAGCCGCGATGGGTTTGCTTATCTGCTGGGCAATCGTCGACCCGATGGCAGCTTCTTCACTCCGCCGCCTGAAGTTCCGGGCTCGCCTTTCGGCTTTTCCCCTCCGGGCTTCGGGTCGATCATTATCGGCACAAACGGACTGAAGACCGATGAAGACGCGTTCCACTTCAAGCTGGTCAAGCGGTATACGCCCACATCGCCGTGGAACCTGTCGGCTACCTATACCTATACGGACGCGACCGAGAACCGGGCTTTCGGCGAGTACTTCTCGTTCGATTTTCCCACTTTGGACGACTACACCGTCAAGACTTCGAGCGGCCTGCGCAAGCACAGGCTCGTGATGGCGGGTTCGGTCGATCTTCCCACGGGAACGACCCTTTCGGGCAAGTTCCAGATCGCCTCGCCGAGCTACCTGAACCGCTTCATTCGCACGATCGGAGGGGAACCGCCCGTGGTCGTCGATACGGTTCAGACCGAAGGCAATGGCGACCGGTGGGGCTTCCGTCAGCTGGACCTCGCCGTCACGCAGGATCTCAAGCTGAAATTCATCAGTGACGACACGCAAATTTACGTCCGTGCCGATATCATCAACGCTTTGAACGATCGCAACTACAACAGCTTCATCAGCACGACCGGCGAACGAAACCTCAATTCGTTCAGCACCAACGGTCCGCCCCGCACGCTCAAGCTGTCGGCTGGTTTCGAGTTCTAAGATCAGCAAGCATTTTCGGGCGCGGCTGATCTGCGAGAGGCTGCGCTCGAATTTTTCCAGGGTCTCCATGACGAGAATATTCTTTCCCCTGCTTGCCGTTTCGTCCGCGCTGACGGCCTGCACGATGCAACACGCGGATCGTCCTTTTGCGCAGACAGCCGCACCCGCCCCTTCAGAGGCTCAGGTCGAGGCTTTCTCTGAAGACCTCTCCCGCCGGACCTTCGCCTATTTCTGGGACACCACCGATACCGAGCGGTGCCTTGCGCCCGACCGGTGGCCGAGCAATCCGTTCTCGTCGATCGCGGCGACCGGCTTCGCGCTGACCGCCTACGGCATCGGGGCCGAGCGCGGCTACGTCTCGCGCGAGGAAGCGGCTGCACGCACGCGCGATTGCCTGGAATTCTACTGGAACGCGCCGCAAGGGGACGAGCCGGCGGGCTATTCAGGGTACAAGGGCTTCTTCTACCATTTCCTCAAGAACGAAGACGGCACGCGCTTCCGCAACACCGAGCTGTCGACCGTCGACACCACGCTGCTGCTCGGCGGCGTGCTGTTCGCGCAAAGCTATTTCGACGGCGACACGCCGGTCGAGGCGGAGATCCGCGACCTCGCCGAGAGAATCTACCGCCGGGTCGACTGGACGTTCGCCCAGCGCGAGAACTGCAAGAGACCTTCGGGCAACGGCGGCAGCGCCAAGGCGATCACGATGGGCTGGCGCCCCGAAGGCGCGCCGGGCGGCCAGTGCGAACCGCACGACTGGGTCGGCTACAACGAAGCCATGCTCGTCTACATCCTCGCCGCCGGATCGCCGACGCACGCAGTGTCGCAGGAAGCGTGGGATACCGGCTGGGCGGCCGATCTGGAGAAGGACTGGGGCAGCTACTACGGCTACGAGCATCTCCAGTTCGAGCCTATGTTCGGCCACCAGTACAGCCACGTATGGGTCGATTTCCGCGGCATCCGCGACGAATTCATAGCGTCCAAGGGTATCGATTATTTCGAGAACAGCCGCCGCGCCACGCTGAGCCAGCGCGCCTACGGGATCGACAATCCGAACGACTGGGTCGGCTATTCGGGCGACATCTGGGGCTGGACCGCGTCCGACGGGCCGGGCGGCGCGGCCAATGGCCGCGAGGTGAACGGCGTGCCGCGCCAGTTCCACGACTATACCGCGCGCGGCGTCAGCGCGATCCGGGTCGTGGACGACGGCACGATCGTGCCCACCGCGGCCGGGGGCTCGATCCCCTTCGCGCCCGAGGTGACGATCCCCGCGCTGATGAAAATGCGCGAAACCTATGGCGAGGCGCTCTACACGAAGTACGGCTTCAAGGATGCCTTCAACCCCAGCTACACGTTCGTCGATGCGGGCAGCGGCAGCGGCACCGTCGATGCCGAGCGCGGCTGGATCGCGCGCGACCATCTGGGGATCGACCAGGGCGCGATGCTGGCGATGCTCGAGAACGAGCGCAGCGGACTGATCTGGCGCACCATGCGGCAGAACCCGCATATCCGCCGCGGGCTCGAACGGCTCGGCTTCACCGGCGGCTGGCTGGAGCAGCCGGCCGAATAGGCTAGCCGCCGCCGGGCCGCGGGGTCAGGTCCACCACGACCGGATAATGGTCCGACGGCAGCCGCCCCTCGCGATGCTGGGTGACGACCGCGTAGGCGTCGACGGTGAAATCGCCGGTCACGAACACGTGGTCGATCGGCGCTTCGGGCGCGGCCGTGATGTCGAAGCCGGTGAACGTGCCGGACGGGCCGTAGGGCGGGGTGCGGCTGATCGCGCGCGCATCAGCGAGGCCGCTCTGCGCGGTGGTCGCGAGCACCGTGTAGGGCTCGCTGCCGGTCGGGACGTTGAAATCCCCCATCACGACCGTGGGCGTGTCGCCCTGCCGGGCCCACTCGGCGATCATCCGCGCCGCGCTCGCCCGCGCCGCCGTGCCGACATGGTCGAAATGCGTGTTGAGCGCGCGGACCGTCCGCCCGCTGCGCCGGTCGCGCAGCAGCGCCCAGGTCGCGATGCGGGGCAGGGCGGCGTCCCAGCCCTTGCTCGGCACATCGGGCGTCGGCGAGAGCCAGAAGGTGCCCGAATCGAGCATTTCGAACCGGTCGCTGCGCCATGCCAGCGGCGAGAATTCGCCGCCCTCGGCCCCATCGTCGCGCCCGACGCCGACGAAGGTGTAGCCGGGCAGCGCCTGCTCCAGATACTGCTTCTGGTGGAGCAGCACCTCCTGCGTGCCGAGCAGGTCTGGCGCCTGCCGCCGGATCAGCGCGGCGACCATCGCGTGGCGATACGGCCACGCATTGGCTCCGTCGGATTCGATGTCGAGGCGGATGTTGAACG
This sequence comes from Pelagerythrobacter sp., assembly GCF_041912895.1. NCBI lineage: Bacteria > Pseudomonadati > Pseudomonadota > Alphaproteobacteria > Sphingomonadales > Erythrobacteraceae > Pelagerythrobacter > Pelagerythrobacter sp. The sequence continues at coordinate 178,268 of NZ_JAYSGI010000004.1, forward strand.
TCATCGCGCGGATGCCAGCCTCGCCGGTGCTCGTGGACGGAACGTGCGCGCAGGCGGCGAGCAGCAGCGTGGCGATGAGGGTGAAGATGCGGGTCATGCGGCCTCCCGGTCGAGTTGCTTGCCGTTGCTTTCGATGATCCGGCGATAGAGCCGGGCGCTGTGCTTGGGCGTGCGCGCGAGCGTCTCGTAGTCGACGTGGACGATGCCGAAACGCTTGGCATAGCCCAGCGCCCATTCGAGATTATCGAACAGCGACCACACCATGTAGCCGCGGATGTCGACCCCGGCGGCGATCGCGTCGCGCACCGCGGCGATGTGCTCGGCGAGATATTGGCAGCGGTCGTCGTCGGCGATGCCGCCGGCCTCGCTGGTCGCCGGGTCGGAGAAAGCGGCGCCGTTCTCCATGATGTAGACCGGCAGGTCGCCGTAGCGTTCGCGAAACCACACCAGCGTGCGCGTCATCGCCTCGGGGAACACCTCCCAGTCCGTCTCGGTGTGCTGCGCGCCTTCCTGCACCACGCGCTCGGCGAACAGCGGCCAGGCGGTGTCCGAGGCGCGGACGACGCTGCGGGTGTAGTAGTTGATCCCGACGAAATCGAGCGGCTGGCAGGCGAGCGCAAGGTCCTCCGCCGACCAATCCTCCCACGCCTCGCCATAGATGTCGCGCAGCTCCTCGGGACAAGTGCCGAGCAGCGCGGGATCGAAATACTGCCGGTTCATGTAGGCATCCGCGCGCGCGGTGGCGGCGAGATCTTCGGTGCTCTGGCTGGCCGGATATTTGGGCTCGATGTTGATGACGAGCCCGATCTCGTGCGCGCCGATTTCGCGATAGGTCTGCACCGCGCGGCCGTGCGCGCGCATCAGGTTGCGGCTGGCGATCGCGCATTCGAAGATGCTGCGGTGGCCGGGCGCGAGCACGCCGTTGAGATAGCCGCCGTCGGCGACCACCCATGGTTCGTTGAGCGTGGCCCATTTCGTGACCTTGCCGTCCAGTGCGCGAAACATCACGCCCGCGTATTCGGCGAACCATTCCGCGCTCTCGCGATTGAGCCAGCCGCCGCGATCGTCGAGCGCGGCGGGCAGATCCCAGTGGTAGAGCGTGGCGAGCGGCTCGATCCCGGCTTCGAGCAGCCGGTCGACGAGGCGGCGGTAGAAATCGAGGCCCGCCTCGTTCACCCGCCCGGTGCCGTCGGGCAGCACCCGGCTCCACGAAATGCTGAAGCGATAGGCCTGAAGGCCCAGCTTTTTCATCAGCTGAACGTCTTCCTCCATGCGGTTGTAGTGGTCGCAGGCGACGTCGCCGGTGTCGCCGGTGGCGATCATCAGGCGCGGATCGTGGGTGAATCGGTGCCAGATGCTCGTGCCCGCGCCATCGGCGAGCGGGGAGCCTTCGATCTGGTAGGCGGCGGTTGCCGCGCCCCACAGGAAATCGGCGGGAAAACCGCTCATTGCGTATCTCCTTCGAGCGAGTGCGAGAGGAGCCACTGGTAGAGCGCGGGATCGTCGTAGGCCGGGTCCCACGCGTTGTGGCCGAGATCGGGATAGATCGTCAGCCGCGCCTGACGCCCGCCGCAGGCGCGGATCGCGCGCGACATGGCGAAGCTGCCTTCGGGCAGGACGACATCGTCGCGATCGCCGTGGAAGGCCCAGACGGGCAGGTCCATCAGGCGGCAGGCGGTGCCGGGGTTGCCGCGCCCGGCGACCGGCGCGACCGCGGCGAAGCGCGTCGGCTCCTCGGCCGCCCAGCGCCAGGTGGCGTGCCCGCCGCGGCTGAGCCCGGTGAGATAGACGCGCGCCGGATCGACCGGCAGCGTCGCCATCGCGCGATCCACGATCGCGTCGAGCTTGGCGAGATCCCAGTCCTCCTCCGCCGGAAGCTGGGGCGAGACGAGGATGAAGGGGAACGCCGGATCGCGGTCGGCGACCTTGGGCGGGCCGTGGACCTTGACCTTGGCGATGTCGCTGCCGCGCTCGCCCGAACCGTGCAGGAAGATCAGCAGCGGCCAGCGCTCGCCGGATGCCGCGTCCGCAGCGCCTTGCGGCAGGAACAGCTGGTATTCGTACCCACCTGCGGCCACCGCCGCTTGTGGATGCTGGCCGGGCTCGGGCGGGGTCGAGGCGATCGCGCCATGGCCGGTGCAGGCGGACAGGAGCAGGGCGAGGGGGAGCAATCGTTTCATCGTCATCCTTTGACACTTCCGGCGAGCAGGCCACCGATGAACTGGCGTTGCAGCGCCAGGAAAATCACCAGCACGGGCACGGTGGTCACCACCGATCCGGCCATCATCAGTTCGATATCCTGCGCGCGCTCGCGGCCCAGCGAAGCGAGCGCGACGGGCAGGGTGTAGAGATCGTGGTCCGACAGCACGATCAGCGGCCACATGAAATCGTTCCAGCTGCCGAGGAACACCAACAGCGCCAGCGTGGCGATCGCCGGGCGCAGGATCGGCAGCACCACGTGGCGGAAGATCGCCCATTCACTCGCCCCGTCGATCCGCGCGGCCTCGAGCAGTTCGTTGGGGATCGCCAGCGCATATTGCCGCACCAGGAAGATGCCGACGATCCCGGCGAGCCAGGGCACCAGGACCCCGGCGTAGGAATTGACCAGCCCGAGCGCCTTCAGCTCGAGGAACAGCGGCAGCATCCCGATCTGGCCGGGGATCAGCAACAGCGCCAGCAGCGCCTGCACCGTCGCGCCGCGTCCCGGATAGCGCAGCTTGGCGAAGGCGTATCCGGCGGGGAGGGTGAACACCAGCGCGAGCAGGGTCGCCAGCGTGGAGATCAGCAGGCTGTTGACGAGGAACAGGCCCATGCCCTGCGTCGCGAACAGTGCCTGATAGTTGGCCAGCGTCGGGTCTGCGGGGATCAGCGGCGGCGGAAACTGCCCTGCCGCGCCCGGCTGCATCAGGCTGACCGAGACCATCCACGCCAGCGGCGCCAGCGTCAGCGCGGCGAACAGCGCGGCGAGCGCGGTCATGACGCGTCCGGCAGTCACGCCCGGCGCCCCCGGATCAGCCGCATGGCGAGCGCGGGGGCCAGCGCGGCGGCAAGGATGCAGCCGAACAGCACCACCGCCACCGCCGCGCCCATGCCGAGGTTCCACCACTGGAAGCCTTCCTCGAACATCAGGTAGAGCACGGTAACGGTCGATTGCGCGGGGCCGCCCTCGGTCATCACGTAAGGCTCGGCGAAGAGCTGGAACATCGCGATCACCGTCAGGATCGCGACCAGCCATGTGGCGGGGGCGATCGCGGGCAGGGTGACATAGCGCAGCCGGGCCCACCAGCCCGCACCGTCGATCCGCGCCGCCTCGTCCAGCTCGCGCGGGACCGTCTGCAGCGCGGCGAGGAAGATCAGCATGGCAAAGCCGAAGCTCTTCCACGCCACGAACAGGGTGATCGACGGGATCGCCCAGCGCGGATCGCCCAGCCAGTCGACCGGTGGCAGCCCGAGCCCGCCGAGAGCGTAGTTGACGAGGCCGTAGCGCGTGTTGAGCAGGTATTTCCACACCACTGCGACCGCGACCAGCGTGGCAACGTACGGTGCGAAGAACGCCACGCGCCACACCGGCCGCCAGGCGACCGTGCGCTCGTTGACGAGGATCGCGGCGAACAGCGAGATCACCACCACCAGCGGGACGCCGAGCGCGGCGAACCACAGCGTGTTGCCGAGCGCGGTCAGGAACAGCGGATTGGCGAGCAGCGCGGCGTAGTTCGCCAGCCCGACGAAGCGCAGGTTGCCGATGTCGGCGAGCGCGTAGATATCGAAGTCGGTCAGGCTGAGCGCGAGCGAGGCGACCGTCGGCAGTACGAAGAACAGCGCGACCGCGATCAGCGCGGGGGCGCTGAATAGCCATCCGGCGCGCCGTTCGGCCCGGGCGAGCGCGCCGCTCATGCCGCGCGTTCCATCATCCAGCGCCGCTTGGCGAGGACCGCGTCGACCCGTGCGTCCATCTCCGCCGCGGCGCCGCGCACGGTGAATTCGCCGCGCACCATGCGGTCGGCGACGACCTGCATTTCGGTCACCACGCGCTCCCACTCCGGCACTTTGGGCAAAGCCCGCGCGAGTTCGAGCTGCTGGGCGAAAGGCGCCACCACCGGATCACCGGCGAGATCCGCCGCGCGCCATGCGGGGCGCAGCGCGGGCAGGTTGCCGGTCGCGTGGTGCAGCGCGATCTGCGCGCCCGGTTCGAGCAGGCGGCGCACGATATCCCACGCCTGCCGTTTGCGGCCGCTGGCGGCGAACACCACCAGACTCGATCCGCCGGGCGCGGCGGCTCCGGCGCCGCCCGGGCCGGGGTTGGGCGCGGTCGCCCAGCGGCCCTGCATGTCGGGGGGCAGCCGTTCGCGCATCTCGCCGATCATCCAGGGGCCGGACGGATAGAGGGCGAACCAGCCGCGCGCGAATTCGGCCCAGCGGTTGGCGATCTGCGCCCCGGCCACGACCGGCGCGAGGCGCTCGTCGAACAGCGACTTGTAGAACCCCAGCGCCGCGACGAATTCGGGTTCGGAAAACGCGCCGCGCGTGCCGTTCTCGCGCAGGAAGCTCGCCCCTGCCGACAGCGCGAAGGTCTGCAGGTGCTCGAATTCGTCGAGCGGGAGCAGCACGCCGAACTCCGTACCGCGCGCGCGAATGCGGGCGAGCGCGGCCTTCCACGCCTGCCATTCGAGCGGCGGCGCGGCGTAGCCGGCCTGCGCGAACAGGTCGGTGCGGTAGAACTGCACGCGCGTATCGACGTACCACGGACTCGCCATCAGCCGCCCGCCGATCCGGTTGCTCGCGAGCACCGCATCGAACTGGCCGGAAGCTGATACGACATCGGCAGGCACCGGATCGAGCGCGCCGAGCAGGGCGAGTTCGGCGATCCAGCTGTTGCCGACTTGCGCCAAGTCGGGCAGCGCGTCGCCGACATAGCCGGTCAGCAGCTTCTGATGCGCGCCCGACCACGGCAGCGCCTGGATCTCGACATGGCCGAGCCCGAGCCGGGGGAGCAGCGCCGGCAGGCTGGCGGCCTCGTTGCCGATCGCCCAGAAGCGCGGCGCATCAGGCACCCGCGCGCAGCCGCCGAGCGCCGCCGCGGCCGCGCCGGCGAGGCCGCCGGAAAGCAGGCCTCGCCGCGAAAGTCGCCCATGGATCGGGCCGGGCATCAGGCCGCGCCGGCCGGCGCGCCGATCTCCTCGCGCCCGCTGCTGGCGGTCGATCCGCGCTCGGCGAGCGTGGGAGACAGCACCACGCCGTGATCCATCCCCAGCTGCTCGCCGCGCAGCATGCGCAGCAGCAGCATCGCCGCGGTCGATCCGAGCTGGGCCATGTTCGATTGCATCGTCGTCAGCCGGGGCGTGATGTAGCGGGCGAGCGGAATATCGTCGAACCCGGCGACCAGCATGTCGCTGCCGATCCGGATGCTTGCCTTGTCGAGCACCGAGATGAGGCCGACGGCCATGACGTCGTTGGCCGCGAAGACCGCGTCAGCGGGCACTTGCCCTGCAAGCAGGAGCCGCGCGGCTTCCTGTCCGGCGCTCTCGGTGAAATCGCCCGGCAGGACGACCGGATCGCGCTCGCCGAGATGCTCGCGCATCGCGTCGCCGAAACCGCGCAGGCGTTCGCGCGCATCGCGGTTGTGCTTGGGCCCCGCGATATGGACGATGCGCTTGCCGCCGCGCGCGATCAGATGCTCGGTTATCGCGCGCGCGCCGGTGTAGTTGTCGACCGCGACGAAGGGCACGTCGCTCTCCCCCCCTTGCGCGTTGAGCAGCACCGTCGGGATGCCGGGGTCGAGGTGCTCGGAAAGAAGCTCGGCGGTGGAATCGGGCGGCATCAGCAGCAGACCGTCGACCCGGCCCCGCATCGCGCGGATCGCGCCGGTGGTCTCGTGCGAACTGCCGTGCATGTTGCCGAGCAGCAGGTGCTTGCCCGCGCCATGCGCGATCCGGTCGATCCCGCGGATAACCTCGGAGAAGAACTCGCCGAACAGGTCGGGCAGGATCACGCCGATCGTGTCCGTCTGGCGGTTGGTCAGGCTGCGCGCACCCGAATGGGGCACGAACTTCAGGTCCTTGGCCGCCGCTTCGATTGCCTCGCGCGTCGCCTTGGTGACGTTGGTGTGCCCGTTGAGCGCGCGCGAGACGGTCGCGACCGACACGCCGGCTTCGCGCGCTACGTCCCGAATCGTGACCATGGTACCCCTCTCTCACCCGTCGACATATAATGTAACCGTTTTCACAGGTTGGGCAATGGCGCGCGCCCGAGGGCGCCGCCGTCGCTCGCGAACAGGTGTACGGCTTCGGCGGGAACGTTCAGCGCCACCGTGTCGCCGGCTGCGACCGGCGTGTCTCCCGCAGTGCGCCAGACGAGCCCGCCAGGGTCTTCACCGAGCCGGACGTGGCGCTCGCCGCCGAACCATTCGACGAACGCCGCGCGGCGCGGGGCGAGCGGGATGCGGCCTCCGCCCGCCTCGAGCGTCAGGGCCTCGGGCCGCACCGCTACGGTCACGTCGGTCCCGGGCGACACGGGTTCGGCGAGCGGGCCGAGCACGATCGTTTCCGCCTCTCCGCCGCCCAGCGCGATCGCGGTGCCGCGCGTGTCGGCGCGAACGATCCGGCCGGGCAGGGTGTTGATCGGCGGCTGGCCGAAGAACCCGGCGGCGAACAATGTCGCAGGACGGTGATAGAGTGCTTCGGGCGTCCCCTGCTGCTCGATCCGCCCGTCGCGCATCAGCACGATCCGGTCGGCGAGCGCCATCGCCTCGGCCTGGTCGTGGGTGACGTAGAGCGTCGAGGCGCTCAGCCGCGCGTGCAGTTCGGCGAATTCGCGCCGCATCTGCGTGCGCAGGCCGGCGTCGAGATTGGACAGCGGCTCGTCAAACAGGAACAGCGCGGGCTCGCGCACGATCGCGCGGCCGATCGCGACCCGCTGGCGCTGGCCGCCCGAAAGCTCGGCCGGCTTGCGGTGCATCAGGCCGCCGAGCCCGAGCAGTTCGCAGGCCCGGGCCACGCTGTCGTCGATGGCGGACTTCGGGCGCCCGGCCATCTTCAACGGGAAGGCGATGTTCTGCGCGACCGTCATCTGCGGATAGAGCGCGTAGGTCTGGAACACCATCGCCACCCCGCGCTCGCCCGCAGGCAGCCCGTCCACGCGCCGCTCACCGATCGCGATTTCGCCGCTGTCGGGCGCTTCCAGCCCCGCGATCAGCCGCAACAAGGTGGATTTGCCGCAGCCCGAGGGGCCCACCAGGACGACGAATTCGCCGTCGCCGATCGTCAGGTCGAAACTGTCGAACAGCACCGACGGCCCGAAACGCTTGCCGACACCGGACAAGGTTGCACCCGGCAATTGTCTCTCCCATCCGCAGGCGCGCGTGCCCGTTCGCGGGCGGTCATAGCGCCGGCGGGGCCTGCGCACCAACCATCTTTGGGCAGCGCGCTCAGCGGCGCTTGTGGATCACCTGCATGATGCGCGAGACCTGCGTGCGCAGAGCGGAGGCCTGATCCTCCAGTTCGGTCGCGGAAGCGAGCACTTGGGATGCGGCGGCACCGGTCGACAGCGCGGTTTCGCGCACCTGTTCGACATTCGACCTGATTTCGGTGGTGCCACGCGCGGCGAGATCGATGTTGCGCGCCAGTTCCTGCCCCGCGACCGACTGCTGATCGACCGCCGACGCGATCGATACCGCAGTCGCTTCGAGCTGCTGGACCTGTTCCTCGACCGCGCGCAGGGCGCCGACGCTGGCGCCGGTCGATTCCTGGATTGCGCGAATCTGCTGCGCCACCTGCTCGGTCGCGCGCCCGGTCTGCGACGCCAGTTCCTTCACTTCGGAAGCGACCACCGCAAAGCCGCGTCCCGCTTCGCCGCCCCGCGCCGCCTCGATCGACGCGTTGAGCGCCAGCAGGTTGGTGCGCCGCGCGATGGTGGAAATCAGTTCGACCACCTGGCCGATCTGTTCCGCCGTGGCCGACAGCGTGGAAATCGTATCGTTGGCCTGCTTGGTCGAGCCGGTCGCCTGCCGCGCGAGTTCGGCCGAATGGGCCGCCTGGCGGCTGATCTCGCCGATCGACATCGCGAATTCGTCGGACGCGGCGGCGGCGGCGGTCACGCCCGCGGACGCCTCGCTCATCGCCTGTGCGACGCGCTGGGTCTGCGCCGTGCCCTCCTCGGCGGCGGCAGCCATCGAGCTCGCGGTCGCCTGGAGTTGCGCCGAAGCCGCGCCGACGCTCGATACGACTCCGGCCACGCTGCTCTCGAAGGTTCGGGCGAAGGCGCTCACTTCCTTTTCACGCCGCTCGCGCTCGCTGCGGCGACTGGCGAACATCTCGTCCAGCTTGTGGCCCGATTTCAGGAAGACCTCGAACGCGCGGGCGATCTCGCCGATCTCGTCGCGCCGCCCGATCCCGGCGATGGTGAAATCGCGGTGCCCGGCGGCGAGCGCGGACATGTCGTCGGCCAACTTCGCCAGTTGGCCCGAGGTGTCGACGGTCATCGCGCGGATGGCGCCGACGCCGAGGGCGATCGTGACGACCACCACGCCGGCGATCGCCCAGCGCATGCCGGCGATCGCACCTGCGTCGTTCGCGCCGAGGCCGAACCAGGCCAGCGCGGCGGCGAGGCTCATGCCGGCGAGCGGCACGCCGCCGACCAGCGCGATCTTGCGCGAGAGCGGCTGGTCGTCGAACCAGCGGCGGAGTGGCAACCGTTGCGGGTCGGCGGCATGCGCGGTCTCGGCGAGAGCGATGCGTTCGATCTCGTCGCGCATTTCGTCGGAGGCCACGATCCGGGTATGGGCATTCATGCTACTTTCCTTCCGGCGCGTTCGACCGCCGCGTGGGTTCTTTCGGAAACGGGCCGGGCGAGGTGTTGCGCCACTTCGCTCGAAGGCATCGGCGCAAAATAGAGCCAGCCCTGGATGTGGTCGCAGCCCGCGCTGCGGACCATCGCGGCCTGGTCAGCGGTCTCGACCCCTTCGGCGGTGACCCGCATCTTGAGCGCACGTGCCATCGAGATGCTCGACAGCATCATCGCGCGCGAGCTTTCGTCGATCGCCGAATCGACCACCAGCGACCGGTCGAGCTTGAGCTTTTCGAACCGGAACTGGCGCAAAAAGCCGATCGAGGCGTAGCCGGTGCCGAAATCGTCGAGCACGACGTCGACCCCGAGCCCGCGGACGAGATCGAGGCTGCGTTCGGCGACGACCGGATCGAGCACGAGACAGGTCTCGGTGATCTCGAGCTCGAGCCGTTCGGGGGGAAGCCCCGTCTCTTCGAGAATCTGCCCGAGCTGGAAGGGGAACTCGGGATTGCGCAGCTGCGCGGCCGAGATGTTGACCGACAGCTTGATGTTCCACGGCAGCGCGTCGCTGCACGCGCGCTTGAGCACCCACAGCCCGATCGCGTTGATGAGGCCCGATTCTTCCGCGATGGGGATGAATTCCGCCGGGGTGATCGCGCGCCCGTCGGGCCGGTCCCAGCGCAACAGCGATTCGACCGCCACGACGTAATGCGATCGCGCGTCGACCAATGGCTGGTAATGGACGCGGAATTCGTCGTTCAGCAGCGCCGCGCGCAGCTCGTTGTCGAGATCGCGCATCGCCTCGAGGCTGCGGTCGAATTCGCTCTTGAACCAGGTGCAGCGCATCTTGCCGCCGCGCTTCGAGACGTACATCGCGACATCGGCGCGCCGCAGCAGTTCGGAGGATTCGATCGCCTTGCCCGCTTCGCAGCGCGCCAGGCCGATGCTCGCGCCGATCGGAATGCGGCGGTCTTCGATCGCGATCGGCTGCGACAGCGTGTCGAGAACATTGCGGCACATGCCTTCGAGCACCGTGCCGGCGAGCGGCCCCGTCATGCTGAGCGCGAATTCGTCGCCGCCGAGCCGATAGGCGACCGCTTCGCCGCCGCACAGCGTGCGCAGCGTTCGCGCGATCTCCCGGATCAGGCGGTCGCCGACCGCATGGCCGTAAAGATCGTTGATCATCTTGAACCCGTCGAGGTCCACCAGCGCGACCGCGATCTCCTGCCCGGACCGTGCGCCCTCGCACACGTTCTGGTGCAGGGCGCGGCGGTTGGGCAGGCGGCTGAGGCTGTCGGTCATGCCGAGCCGTTCGAGCCGGGCGACATGCGCGAAGCCGAAGCGCAGCAGCAGCACGACCGCGATCGCGTAGATCGCGACGCCGCCCAGAATCAGCGGCGACGCCTCGGCGAGCGGGAAGTCGTCGTTGAGCAGCAGGCCGAGCGAGATCGTCGCGAAAATCGCCGTCAGCACGACGAGCGGCACGATCACCAGAAGGCGCGGCGCGAAGCTGCTTTTTTCTGCCTCAGTCGTCACCCGCGTCGACCCCAAACCCCTTGTGCGAAAGACGTTAGCCCCGCGGCCCTAAGGAAGCGTTACAGTGCGATTTACCGTGCCGCCGTCGCCGTTCTGGCCGCTGGCCGGCGCGGTGCTGCGATCGGGTGCGGTCCGCCGCCGTGCCGGAAGAGCCCCTGCACGCCGGTGGTGGGCGCGAGCGCGCCGGCCTTGCCGCTCGCGGTTTCGCCCGCGCCGAGCATCAGCCAGCCGTCCGGGCGCAGGGCTTCGCACAGGCGATCGAACGCCAGCGCCTTGGTCGACTGATCGAAATAGAGCAGCACGTTGCGGCACAGCACGAGATCGAACCGGTCGTGCCGCGCCTGCGCGTCGAGCAGGTTGCCGACGCGATAACGGATCGGCGCGAGCAGCGCCGGGTCGGGCTCCCACCCGCGCGGCGTCTCGCTGAAATGCTTGAGCATCTGCGCAACGCCGAGGCCGCGCTGGATTTCGAACTGGGTGTAGCAGGCGCGCCGTGCCGCCGCGACCGCGCGCGCCGAAACGTCGGTGCCGAGAATGTCGATCGTCCACCCGCGCCATTGCTCGGGCCGGTTGACGAAAAGCATCGCCAGCGACAGCGCCTCCTGCCCGGTCGAGCATCCAGCCGACCAGATCGACAGCCGCCGGCTCGCGGCGCGCCGCGCGGCGAGATCGGGCAGCACCGTTTCGGCCAGCTGGCCGAATAGCTGGAGGTCGCGGAAGAAATAGGTCTCGTTGTTGAGCAGCGCCTCGACCACCTTGCGCGCCAGTTCGCCCATGTCGTCCGTGGCGAGCAGGCACACGAGCTGGTCCGCGTTGTCGATGCCGTATTCGCGGAACAGCCCGGCGAGCGCGCTGTCGATGCGCCACAGCCGCCCTTCGGTCAGTTGCTGACCGGTGTGCCGCTGCAGCAGGTCGGCGATGATCCTGTGCGAGATCGGGGTCACGTCCATGCCGCTTCTCCGGCATGAGCGGCGATCCGCAGCGCGATCTTGTCGGGCGGCAGGATCGCGGAGGCGAGGCCTGCTTCGGCGATCGCGCGCGGCATGCCCCAGACCGAGGCGCTTTCCTCATCCTGGGCGATCACGTTGCCGCCCGCGCGCACAAGGCTCGCGGCGCCGACCGCGCCGTCGCGGCCCATGCCCGAAAGGACCACGCCGAGCGCGCCGCCCCCGGCGACATCGCCCATGCTCTCGAACATCGGATCGACCGAGGGCATGCAGCCGCTGGCAACCTTGAACGCGGCGGTCGTCGCCGAGAGGCGGCCGGCCCGGCGCCGCAGGATCATGTGCCCGTCGCCCGGCGCGATGTGGATGCGCCCGCTTTCGATCGCGGTGCCGTCGCCGACCATCACCGCGGTGCGGCCGCTGGCGAGTTCGAGCTGGCGCGCGAAGACCGGCGTGAACGCGGCCGGCAGATGCTGGGTGACGAGGATCGGTGCTGCCATCTTGCGGGGAAGCTGGCGCAGCAGGATGCAGAGCGCGTGAATCCCGCCGGTCGATGCGCCGATGCCGACGATCTCGAGCGGAGTGCCGATGCTGTTGCGCGCGAGGAGCGGGGGAGGGGGCAAGATCTCGGCCGTCTCGCCGCCCGCCCGGCTACGGTGGCCGAGCGCGCGGATTTTCGCCAGCAACACGCTGCGATAGCTGTCCCCGAACTCGCCCGCGCGCGGCTTGAGCATCGTGTCGGCCGCGCCCATCGACAGCGCGGACAGCGTGTGTTCCGCGCCTGCCACGGTCAGCGACGACACCACCAGCACCTGCGTGCCCGGATTCGCCGCCAGGATGCGCGGCAGCGCGTCGAGCCCGCCCATGCCGGGCATCTCAAGATCGAGCAGGACCACGTCGGCGGGCGATTTCGCCAGGTCGAACAGTGCGTTCTCCGCGCTGCCCGTCTTTCCGACCACGACCATTCCTAGCTCGGGCGCGATGATCTTGGCGAGCACCGCGCGCACGGTCAGCGAATCGTCGACGATCATCACCCGGATCGGCGCAGCCGCGGAGGCTGGCTGGGCGACGCTGGCCGTGATGGTGCTGCCGGAGCCCATCGTGAAAGCCCTCAGGCCATGCCGACGAGCTGAAGCTTGATCTGCAGGGTTTCGTGGTCGAACGGTTTCATCACGTATTCGTCGGCCCCCGCGCCGATCGCCTCGCGAATGTGCGCGGCGTCGTTCTCGGTCGTGCAGAACACCACCTTCGGCGTGTCGCCGCCGGGCATGCGGCGCAAGTGGGTGATGAATTCTATTCCCGTCATCACCGGCATGTTCCAGTCGAGCAGAACGAGATCGGGCATGGCCTTCTCGCACTGAGCGACGCCCATCTCGCCGTTCTCCGCCTCGTCCACCGCGAAGCCGAGCGATTCGAGGATGTGGCGGGAAACCTTGCGGATGACCCGCGAGTCGTCGACGATCAGGCAATTCTTCATTTGTGCGATCCTTGTTCGGGTTCCCGCTTATCCGATGCGGGTAACCAATCGTTTAAGCGGCGGCCCGCTGCGGGCCCGAGATCAGGAGGGCGGCATCGATCAGGATGGCCGGCCCGGCGGTAGTTTCGATCATGCCCTGGGCGACCCGCGTCCATTCGGGGCCGAGCGTGGCGGCGGCGGAGATCGGCTGGCCGATCGCGGAGACGACATCGTTCACCCGGTCGACGAGCAGCGCGTAGGAATGCCCGTCCGCTTCCACCACCGGGGCGCGCTCGTCGGGCGCGGCTTTGGCGTGATCGATCGCCAGCGCGGCGCGGCTGTCGATCACGGTGAGCGGGCGGCTGCGCAATGCGGCGAGCCCGGCCACATGGGCCGGGGCGCGCGGCACCGGGGTGATCTCCCCCAGTTCGATGATTGAGCGGATGTCGCACGCGCGAAAGGCCGCCGGGCGGCCCCCGATATGGGTGAGGAGAAGCAGGTCGTCCATCAGCGTGCTCCGGCGCGGGCGTGGGCGAGGGCGGAAAGCAGCCCGTCGCGGTCGTAGCGATAGACGCTCGCCGCGCCGTCGCTTTCGCCTCCCTCGGGCTGCGAGCGCAGGCGTACGACGGTGCCTGCGGCGCCCGGTTCGCCGCGGTCGTCGAGCACGATCGAGATGTCGGCCTGGCCGCCGTCGTTGCCGGCCAGAACATCGTATCCCGCCGAGCGGATCAGCGGTTCGAGGAAGCCCGTGACCCACGGGTCGGCGCCAGGCAGGCGGCAGGTCGGGCGGCGCGCGGGCGCGGCGGCGCGGCCGTGCCGGGCGAACAGCCGGTGCGCGTCGATCACGCCGACGATCGTGCCGTCGATCAGCGCGCTGCCTTCGAGTTCGTCGTCGCCCTCCAGCAGCGTGATCGCGGCGGGCAGATCGACCGTGTCGACGATCGCGGCGACCGCGTAGAGCAGTTCGGCCTCGCCGTCGCCCAGCCGCAGCGCGGCAAAGGTATCGTCTGCGAGATCGGCGGGCTGGGCGCCGAGCAGCGGCAGGATCGATCCGTCGACCGCGGCGAGCATGCCAGCACCGGCGGCCTGGGTGTCCGCCGACTTTAGGCTGTGGATGTGCTGGATCGGGCGCATCCGCATCGCGCGCCGCCGCCCGGCGAAATCGGTGAACACCACTGCCTGTTCCGCAGGCGCGGCGGCGCTTTCGGCAGCGGCTTCGGGCGCTGCGCTGCGAATCCGCGCATGGCTGGCGAGGCCGTGACGCTCGGCGATGCCGGGCACGTCGAGCTTGAGGATCGGGCGCCCGTCGTCGAGCAGCGCGGTCCCGCCGAACAGCCCGATCTCGGAGAGCACCGGCGGCAGCGGCTTGAGCACGAAATCGGCATTGTCGAGCACGCGGTCCACCGCCAGCGCGAACAGGTCGCCGCTGACGAGCCGAACGAACACGAACGTCGCGCGGTCGAGATCGACCGCTTCAGGCAAGCCGAGCACCTCGGCGAGATCGAGGCACGGCACACGCTCGCCACGGAAAGTCAGGAAGATGCCGTCGCCGAGCCGTTCGACATCGATCGCGCGCGAGGCGCTGCGGGCGATCTCGACGATGTACGAGCGCGGCAGGCCGAGCGTCTGCGCGCCGACCCGCACGGTCATCCCCTCGACGATGCTGAGCGTGAGCGGCACGTGGAGGAACACGATCGTGCCCTTGCCCTCGGTGCTGGAGACCTCCACGCTGCCGCCGATCCGCTCGATATTCGCGCGCACGACGTCCATCCCCACGCCGCGGCCGGAGACCTGGCTGACTTGCTCGGCGGTCGAGAAACCGGGGGCGAAGATCAGTTCGAGCACTTGCTCCTCGGTCATCGCGGCGGCTTCGCCGGCGCCGATCACGCCGCTGGTGACGGCCTTGTCGCGCAGGCCGGCGAGCCTGATGCCGCGGCCGTCGTCGCTGACGGCGATGGTGATGTGGTTGCCGGTGCGCCGCGCGGAGACGGTGATCATGCCGATCTCACGCTTGCCTGCGGCGAGGCGCGCCGACGGCGGCTCAATCCCGTGGTCGATCGCGTTGCGGATGATGTGGGTCAGCGGATCGCGCGCCGATTCGATCATCTCGCGATCGAGCTCCACGTCGCCGCCTTCGAGATCGATCATGACCTGCTTGCCGAGTTCGGCCGACAGGTCGCGGACCATGCGCGGCAGCGCGCCGAACAGATGCTCGAGCCGCTGCATGCGCATCCGCGTCGCGCCCTCGCGCACGCCGTCGAGGATCGTCGAAAGTCGCTCGAACGGCCCTTCCAGTGCCGGATCGGCGCCGCTCTCGCGCAGCCGCCGGGCGAGTTCGTTGCGCGCCAGGACGAGGTCGGACACTCCGCTCATCACCCGGTCGAGCAGTTCGACCGGCAGGCGGATCGAGCGTGTGCCGCTCGCCTGGCGCGCCGCCTTCGGCCCGGCCAGATCCCCGGCCTGGATGGCCTCGCTGTCGTCGTCGTCGTTGCCCGGCTCGAGCGCCGCGATCAGCCGCTCGTCGCCGCCGGGCGGGAGCTTCTCGCCCGCGTCGATGGCGTCGATCATGTCGCTGATCCGGTCGATGATCGCGAGCACCGCGGTGACCAGCCCGCTGCTCGCGCGGCGGCGGTCGGCGCGCACTTCGCTGAGCGCGCTCTCGGCCGCGTGGCTGAGCTGTTCGAGCCGGGGGAAATCGAAGAAGCCGCAGTTGCCCTTCACCGTGTGGACGAACCGGAAGATGGCGTCGAGCCGCGCGCGGTCGGCCGGGTCGGCCTCCCACGCGACGATCTCGCCTTCGATCGCCTGGAGCATCTCGCGGGTTTCGGCCACGAAGTCTGCCAGCAGTTCGTCCATCTAGCCCCATACCCCCCGGTGTGCGTGGATGGGTATGGCGGGCGATGGTTAATGAAAGGTCACGCGCGGCCGGGAAAACGCCGCAATACGCGCCATACGATCAGCGCAGCGATCGCACCGCCGATTACGTTGGCGGCAAGCTCCGCCGCATAGATCGCCTCCGCGCCCCAAACCGGGCGCAGCAGCAGACCGAAGGGCAGCATGACCAGGAATACGCGCGCGAAGCTTTGCGTCAGCGCCCAGCCCGCCTTATCGACGGCGTTCAGCGCGCCGTTGGCCACGATCAGTACGCCGAACCCGGCATAGCCCCATGCCGCGATGCGCAGGTAACTGTCGAACTCGGCGATCACCGCCGGATCGCGCGTGAAGAACCCGGCGAACCATTCGCCCGCCGCGAACAGCACCACGGCAAGGACTAGGCCGTAACCGAGGCAGAACATGCCCGCCTCCAGCATCGCGCGGCGCGCGCGGTCGGCCTGGCCTGCGCCCCAGTTCTGCCCGACGATCGCGCCGATCGAGCCCGACAGGCCCAGCAGCGGGACGACCGCGAAGCTCTGCAACCGCCCGGCTGCGCCGAAGCCGGCCACCGCCGCCTCGCCCTGCGCGGCGAGCAGCGCGGTCAGCACCGACAGCCCGATCGGATTGATCGCGTTGGAAAATGCCGCCGGGCCGGCCACGCGCGCTATCGCCCGGGCGGATTCGGCGAAGCGGCATTCGCGGATCAGCGCCGGGCGGATCGGTAGCGCGCTGCGGCCGATCAGCCACAACGCCATCACGATGGCGAGTGCATAGCCGATGATCGTGGCATAGGCCGCGCCCGCCACGCCGAAGCCCTCGATCCCGAACGCGCCGGAAATCAGGATCGGATCGAGCGCCCAGTTCACCCCGGCATAGGTGAGCGCGACGAACGACGTCGCCCGCGCTTCCCCCTGGCCGCGCAGCACGCCGTTGAGCGCCATCTGCAACAGCAGCACTGGCATCCCCAGCGCGAAGGGCGCCATGTATTCGCGGATCAGCGGCAGCAGCGCGTCGGATGCCTGCATCAGCCGGAACAACGGGTCGAGCAGCAGATAGAGCGCGAGCCCCAGCACCACGCCGAGCCCGACCGCGAACACCCCGCCGAAATTCGCCCGCCGCGCCGCGCGGTCGCGATCCCCTTCGCCCAATGCGCGGGCGATCACCGAATTGATTCCCACCATGACGCCGACGCCGAGGCTGGAGAGCGCGATGGTGACGGGGAACACGAAGGCGACCGCGGCAAGCTCCGCACTGCCGAGCTGTCCGATGAAATAAGCGTCGATCAACCCGACCGACATGATCGCCGCGACACCCACGATCATCGGCAGGGTCTGGGTCACGAGATGGCCGCGGATCGATCCGCGCGTCAGCCTGGCCGTCTCGCTCATGCGCCGCCGATAGCGGCGGGCCTGCCATTTGCCTAGGCCGCTTGTGCGCCTGCCGTGCGCCGTGCGATAGGCGGCGGCGATGACCGCGCTCACCGTCAACGGCCGGCCCGTGAACTTCGCGATGGACCCGCGCACGCCGCTGCTGTGGGCACTGCGCGACGCGGCCAACCTCACCGGCACCAAGTACGGTTGCGGAGAAGGGGATTGCCACGCCTGCACGGTGATCGTCGACGGCGAGGCGCTGCGCAGTTGCATCGTGACGCTCGCCGAGGCCGAAGGGCGCTACGTCACCACGATCGAGGGGCTGAGCCGAGATCGTTCGCACCCGGTGCAGCAGGCGCTGGTGGCCGAACAGGCGATCCAGTGCGGCTTCTGCACGCCGGGCATCGCGATGGCGGCCGCTGCGCTGATCGCGAAGAATTCCGATCCTTCGGAAGACGAGATCAAGGCCGCGATCCCCAACCTGTGCCGCTGCGGGGTCTATCCCCGGCTGGTGCGCGCGGTGCAGCGCGCCGGGCGCGTGGCGCGCCGCGTCGAACGGATCAGCGCCGCGCCCGCGCCCGGCATCAGCGCGGAGGATGCCGCGGACGAAGTGCCCGCGATGGCAGCACCGGACGGCGATCGAGGAGAATGACGATGAAGGCCACGATCTGGCACAATCCCAGTTGCAGCAAGTCGCGCGCGGCGCTCGAAACCTTGCGCGCTCGCGACGATATCGAGCTGGAGATCGTCCAGTATCTCAAGCACCCGCCGAGCCGCGAGAAGCTCGCGCAACTCTATCGCGATGCCGGAATGCCGCCCCGCGAAGGGCTGCGCACCCAAGGCACCGATGCGCAGGAACGTGGGCTCACCGAGGCCGGGGACGAGACCGTGATCGAGGCCATGGCCGCCGATCCCAAGCTGATCGAGCGCCCGCTGGTCGAAACCGACAAGGGCGTGCGCCTGTGCCGCCCCCCGGAACGGATCGAGGAAATCCTCTAGTCGCGCGCTTCGAGCGTCTCGTCCGCCTGGAGCGAGCGCCAGCCGACGACGAACACCGCGGCGCCCAGCACGCAGATCGCGGCAAAGCCGATCCACTGGTGATGGCCGTAGAGCCACACGCCCGCCGCCGGCGCGACGATATAGGCGGCGCCGTTGACCGAGGCGACGATGCCGCCGATCTGCCCCTGCTCGGCGCGGGTTACCGCGAGCGAGGCGCCGGCGGTGAAGCCGGGGCGATAGAGCCCGAAGCCCATCGAGGCGACCGCGAAGCCCAGCGCGATCGTGTGCAGGTTCTGCGCGACCGAGAACACCAGCACGCCCACCATCGCCAGCGCCATGCCCCACAGCGTGGAAGCGCGCGGGCCGAGCTTGAGCATCGGGATCAGGCCCCACTGCGCCAGCAGCGTGGCGATCGCGCCGCACATCAGGATCAGCCCGATCGGCCCGGTGCCGCCCGCCGGATCGTCGCGCAGGCCCAGCCGGTCGAGGATGAAGAAGCCGATGATGCCCAGCGTCGCGGCCTGCGCGTGTCCGCCCAGCAGCCCGGCGACCAGCCACGGCCGCAGCCGCCGGTCGCGCCACGAGAGGTCGGGGATATCCTCGGGGCCGGTCGCCGCCGCAACGCCATGGGCCCGTTCCTCGCCGTCCTCCTCGCGCGCGACGCTCGGGTTCGAGTTCGCGCTGAAGGGCGCCGCGATCACCTGCCCGCGCGCGGCATAGCTCGGCGTATCGTCGGGCAGCCGCAGCCGCAGCGCGACGAGCACGGCCACCCCGACCAGCGCGAAGGCGAAGAACGGGCCCACCAGCCCGGTCGCCGGAAAAATCAGCAGCGGAGCCAGCGCCGGGCCGATCACCGTGCCGAGCCCGAAGCTGGAGGCGATCAGCGCCATCGCCTGCGTCCGCTCGGCGCGCGGCGTGCGGCTGGCGACGTAGGCCTGAACCGCGGGCGGGGCCGCCGAACCGAATCCGCCGTAGAGGCTGCGCGCGGCGGCGAAGAAGATCAGCGTCGTCGCCGCCGACATCGCGCCCCACAGCCCGAACATCAGCACCAGTCCGCACAGCGCGAACGAGGCGATGAAGCCGAGCAATCCGATCGCCATCATCGCCTTGCGCCCGCGCCGGTCCGACCGGCGGGCCCAGATCGGAGCGAAGATCACCCACAACAGCGCCGACCAGGTATAGGCGATCGAGATCCACACGTCGGCCACGCCCAGCGCCGTGCCGACCGAGGGCATGACCGATTGCATCGCGGTGTTGCCCGCCGCGGTGACTAGCATGACGAGGAACAGCAGCACCATGCGCCCGCGCGAAATCGGCTGTGCGGGGGGCTCGATCGTCGAGTGGGTCGGGAGGGCGGGATCGCTGTCGGCCATCGCGCCTGTCGCTAGGCCTGCCGCGGGACGCTTGCAATACGCCCGCGGATTTGCGAATTCCGCGCCGTTGCCGCACCATGGCGCATATCCGCAATCGAGCGAGGCACGATTTCTTGTCGCAAATGAACGAACTGGCGGCCCGGCCGCGCGCCCGGCTCCGCGATCGCATCGGCAGGGCGTTCGGGCAATGGGGGGTCTTTTTCCGCGGCTTCGTCGAGCACCCGAAGATGGTCGGTTCGATCATCCCGTCGTCGCGCTTCACGATCCGCAAGATGCTCGAACCGGTCAACTGGAACGAGTGCCGCCTGTTCGTCGAATACGGCCCCGGCGTCGGCACGTTCTGCCGCCCGGTCCTCGAACGGCTGCCGCGCGACGGCAAGCTGCTCGTGATCGACACCAACCCGCTGTACATCGACTATCTCAAGCGCACGATCACCGACGGGCGCTTCGTCGCGGTCCACGGGTCGGCGGCGGACGTGCAGGAAATCGTCCGTGCGATCGGTTACGAAGAGGCGGACTACGTACTTTCCGGCCTGCCGTTCTCGACGCTGCCCGACGGCGTCGGCCCGGCTATCGCCGAGGCGACGCACGAGGTGCTGCGGCCGGGCGGGGCGTTCCTCGTCTATCAGTTCAGCAGCGCGGCGCGCGACTTCATGGCGAAGCACTTCGCTCGTATCGAACAGGGGTTCGAGCTGTGGAACGTGCTGCCGTGCCAGCTCTTCTGGGGCTGGAAGGACGAAGCCGCCTGATCGCGGCGGCGGGGCACGCATCGCCCCCGCCGCCAGTTCCATAGTTCTACTCGAACGTTTCGCTAACGGCCGCCGCCGAAGGGCCGGCGAGCTGCTTGTACACCGAGGCGAGCACGCAGACGAGCAGCACGCTCCAGATCGCGCCGAGCAACCCGTTGAGTGCGCCGCCGACCAGCAGCCCGGCGGTGTTCTGGCCCAGCATCGCGACGAACAGGCCCGAGATCATGCCGATCACCGCGCCGACCACGATCACGCCGATCAGCAGCAGCAGGTAGAAGCCGAACAGCCGCAAGCTGTTGCCTTTGGTCAGCCGCCACGAATTGCGCAGCGCGGTCAGCGGATTGAGGTTCGCTCCGAGCACCATCTCGGGCGAGACCAGCGAGACCTTGACCATCACGTAGACGAACACCACGAATGCGAGGAGGCCGAGCAGCACGCCGCCAGTCACGCCCCCGGCGGCGACCGCCAGCCCGATCGGCACGCCGAGCACTATCGACAGCACGACCACCAGGATCAGCTGCGCCGCGATATAGGGCAGGAGCGTGACCAGCCCCGTGCGCATCGCCTCGCCCACGGTGGGCCGGCGATCGTGGAGCAGCGCGAGCAGCGACAGCGTGCCAACCGACTGGACGATCGTGAGCAGACCGAACCACACGCCGTATTCGGAGTAAAACGCCTGCATCGCCGCCGTCGGATCTTCCGGATTGACCTCGGCCGGCCCGGTCATCATCTCGGGCACGAACAGCGCGAGCGCCAGGTTCGGCAGGAAGATGAAGATGCCCGCGATCACCGCGAGCAGCTCCTTGTTGCCGGAAATCAGCGCGGTCGCCTCGTTCCAGGCGCGTCCCATATCGAATTTCATCGTCGACCCCTCATTCGGCGAAATCTTTGCCCTTGATAAGCCGGGCGGGGCGCGCCACGCAATCGGCAATGTCCGGCAATGCCCAGCCTGAGATCGAATGGCGCCGCGAAACCGCGCCGGTGCCCTATCGCGCCGCGCTGGCGGAGATGGAGGCGCGCAACCGGGCGATCGGCGCGGGCGAGGCGGGCGAACTGATCTGGTTGCTCGAACACCCCCCGGTCTACACCGCGGGAACCAGCGCGGACGGGGCCGAACTGCTCGATCCGCGCTTCGAGGTGGTCGAGGCCGGGCGCGGCGGGCGCTATACCTATCACGGCCCCGGGCAGCGGATCGGCTACGTCCTGCTCGACTTGAACCGGCGCGGGAAGGACGTGCGCTGCTTCGTCCATGCAATCGAAGGCTGGGTGATCGATACGCTGGCCGATTTCGGGGTCGAGAGCTGGCGCGCCGAAGGGCGCATCGGCATCTGGACCCGCGACATCGACGGCAGCGAGGCCAAGATCGGCGCGATCGGGGTGCGCGTGCGCAAATGGGTCACGATGCATGGATTTTCGGTCAACCTATCGCCCGACCTCGCGCATTTCGCCGGGATCGTGCCGTGCGGCATCGCCGAATACGGGGTCACCAGCTTGGCGCGGCTGGGGATTGCGGTTGCGCCGGAGGAATGGGATTGGGCGTTGGCGGCGCGCGCCGACGGGTTCCTGTCCGGGCTCGCGCGCGCCTGTGGAGTGACGGCATGACGATGCGAAAGACGATTGCAGCCGCGATGCTGGTGGTGGCGCTCGCCGCCTGCGATTCGGGCGCGGACGACGCCGCCGAGGGCACCGCGGCCGAAGGCGAGGTGCTGGGCGGGACGATCAGCGATGCGATGCTGCCGCTCGACACCGTGCAGTCGCAATCGCCCCCGCTGCGCGACGATCCAGCCGAACTCGGCACGGATGGCGAAGCGCAGGACCAGGGCGACGCTCCTGCGGAGCCGGCGGACGACGCCGCCTCCGACGCGCCCGCCTCCGAACCCGAAACACCGGCCCCCGAGCCCGAACCGGCCGCGCCGGACGGGGACGGCGAAGGCGAATAGGCTCAGGCCGAAACGGTCTCGTCCAGCGCCGGATAGTCGATGTATCCGTCGGGCCCCGGCGTATACCAGCTCTGCGGCACGTTCACGTTGGGCGCGAGACCGGCGCCTTGCCGGATGCGATCGGGCAGGTCGGGGTTGGAGATGAACGGGCGGCCGAAGCTGACCGCCTCGCAGCGGCCTTCGGCGATATCCGCTTCGGCCTGTTCTGCGCCGTAGTCCGAATTGAGCACCAGCGCCCCGGCATAGATTTCGCGGATGACCGCGTCCTGCTTGGGCACTTCGGTGCTGCCGAACGTGCCCTCGGGGCCAGGCTGGCGCAGCTCGAGGAAAGCGATCCCCAAATCCTCTGCGACCTGTGCCGCCGCGCCGAACGTCGCCGCCGGGTCGCTGTCGTCGCACCCCTGCGTTTCGCCGTTGGGGCTGAGCCGCAGGCCGACGCGGTCGGCGCCCCAGACATCGATCAGCGCAGTCAGCACTTCGCGCAGGAAGCGTGCACGGTTCTCCGGGCTGCCGCCGTATTCGTCGGTGCGCAGGTTGGTCGAATCGCGCAGGAACTGGTCGACCAGATAACCATTCGCGCCGTGCAGTTGCACGCCGTCGAACCCGGCATCCTTCGCGTTCTGCGCGGCCTTGCGGTAATCCGCGACCACACGCGCGATATCCTCGACCGACAGCTCGCGCGCCTGCTCGTAATCCTTGCGCCCGCTGAACGTGTGCGCGTGCCCGGGCGCGGTGGTCGCGCTGGCGGAGACGGGCGGTTCGCCGCCGAGGAAATCGGGATGGACCAGCCGGCCCATGTGCCACAGCTGGAGCACGATCAGCCCGCCTTCCTCGTGGACGGCCTGCGTCACCGCCTTCCAGCCCTCGACCTGTTCCTGGCTCCACACGCCGGGCGCCGAAGGCCAGCCGAGGCCTTCAACGCTGATCCCGGTCGCCTCGCTGATAATCAGCCCAGCGCTGGCACGCTGGCGATAATAGGTCGCCATCATGTCGTTCGGGACCACGCTGGGCGGGGTGGCGCGCCCACGGGTGAGCGGGGCCATGAATACGCGGTTGCGCGCCTCCAGCGCGCCCATCGTCAACGGCTGAAACAGGGCATCGTGCATATGGGGCAATCCTTTTTGCTGTCGCTTTTCGCGATCGGAGCTAGGGGCCGGGTATGGCGCGCGCAACACAACCGGTTGCAGAGAAAAACTATCAGGCGAGCGCCTGGCACTTCGCCGCGCTGCTGGCCGGCAATGCCACGCTCGCGCTGGGGCCGTGGTTCGTGCGGATGGCGGATACCGGGCCGGTCGCGGCCGGGTTCTGGCGCATGGCGCTGGCGCTGCCGGTGATCGCGCTGCTTGCCTGGCGCGCGCGGACGCCCGAGCCGCTCGACCGGCGGCTGGCGCTGCTGGTTGCCGCCGCCGGGCTGTTCTTCGCGCTCGATCTGGCGAGCTGGCACGTGGGGATCGAGCGCACCCGGCTGGGCAACGCCACGCTGTTCGGCAACGCGGGCAGCGTGATCCTGATGATCTGGGGTCTCATCGCGCTGCGGCGGATGCCGGGCGGGCGCGAGTGGCTGGCGATGGGCGCGGCGCTGAGCGGCGCGGCAATCCTGATGGG
Organism: Pelagerythrobacter sp.; assembly: GCF_041912895.1. Classification (NCBI taxonomy): domain Bacteria; kingdom Pseudomonadati; phylum Pseudomonadota; class Alphaproteobacteria; order Sphingomonadales; family Erythrobacteraceae; genus Pelagerythrobacter; species Pelagerythrobacter sp. Next base: position 201,895 of record NZ_JAYSGI010000004.1, read on the forward strand.
GCGCAGCATGGACATCTCGACGGTCACGCTGGTGGGCGACCTGTTCTGCCTGCTCGCGGGCGTGTTCTACGCGTTCTACCTGATCCCGGCGCAGAAGGCGCGCGCGAGCCTGGGCCAGTGGACCGTGCTGCTGCTGGTCGGGCTGGCCGCCGCGCCCGTGCTGCTCGTCATCGCGCTCGCGCTGGGCGAGCCGGTCTGGCCGGGCGACGCCGGCTGGTGGCCGGTCGCGGGCCTCGCGCTGTCGAGCCAGGTCATCGGACAGGGGCTGCTGGTATTCTCGCTCCGCCATTTTCCGCCGCTGGTGATCGGGGTCGCGCTGCTGACCCAGCCCGCGATCGCCGCGGCGGTCGGCTGGCTGGCGTTCGGCGAGGTGCTGGGCCTGCCCGACATGGCGGGCATGGCGCTGGTCGCCTGCGCGCTGCTGCTCGCCAAGCTCGCCGAGCCGCGCGCGACCCGCGCAGTCGCGAGCTAGCGCCAGAACGCCTGCTGAAAGATCGCGTAGCGCTGTTCGACTTCGGCCAGGTCGGGCCCGCCCAGCGCAATCCGCGCCTGTTCCATCAGCCGCGTGCCTTCCGCATGAAGCATCCCCGTCCGGGCCGGATCGCCGACCGGAGCGGCGGCAGTGCGCAGTGTGTCGAGCATCACCAGCGCGGCATGGGGGCTGGTCGCGACCGCGCTGCGCATGCCGCCGAACCCGCGCTGGAGGAAATGGGCGAAAGTATCGGGCAGCGGATACACGCGTTCGCTTTCAAGATGATCCTCGCACCGCCGCCGCAGATCGCGCCGGCCGAGTTCGGCGGTCGCCGCGCCGAGCCAGTGGAGCGCGGTGATCGCCGTGAACGGATCGTTGATTCCCGGCGAAAGCGCGCGCAGCCCGATCTCGACCAGTTCGTCGATCAGGAACTGCGGATCCTGCGTCGGCGTGCGGCTGGGCCCGAGGGTGAACGCGGCGCGCGTGCGCTTTTCCAGGTCCTCGTCGCCGATGCCTTCGCATACCCGCACCAGCGCCATGCCGGGATGAACGAAATCGCCGGTGCGCACTTCCAGCGCGAGGGTGCTGTCGGCATCTTTCGCGACGTCCTCCAGCTCCGCGAAGTCAATCAGCTGGACGTAGCCGGTGCTCTCGGTCGGCAGCGGCGTGCCGTCGGGCCCCGGCTCGAGCTCCCCGCCATCGCCGTCCTCGGGATAGTTGTCGCGGATATCGCGCAGCAGGCGGTTGCCGATCCCCTTCAGCACCGAATTGATGCGGATGCTGGCGGGCACGTGGTTCAAAAAATAGACCAGCACCGCCACCGACAGCGCCATCAACAGATAGGCGACCAGCAGCGAGAGCTGCGGCACGAAGCCGGGCAGCGCATCCGCCGCATTGCCCGCCGCGGTCGTCGCCTCGTCCTCCTTGCGCACGGTGCGCAGCACGGTGATCGCATAGACGAACGTGCCGATGAAAGTCGCCAGGCTCAGCTGGTTGCCCTTGTCCTCCATAAAATTGGTCAGCAGGCGCGGGCCGTAAGTGCCGCTGGCATATGCGACCGCGGCGATCGTGATCGAGAACACGGTGGAGGCGACCCCGATCATCGATCCGGCGATCACCGTCAGCATGTTGGACGCGCCTTCGGGCCGCGCGGCGACGATCCACTCCGAATCGTTGAGCAGATCCGCCGCCCCCGCCCGGTCCGCGAAGATCAACGCGAAGGCCAGCACCGCCCCGACGATCGAGAACAGCGCGGGATAGAACCAGTAGTTCGCGTTGATCCGCGACCACAACCAGCGAATGTCCGCCATCATGCGCGCTCAACGCACCGACAGGCGATCGGTTGCCCCTAGTCGATCCCGGCCAGTTCCTTGTTGAGGAACGTCAGCAGCAGCGCGGCACGCTTGGCATCCTCGGCATGGTCCGCGCCGACCGAGTGGCCGCCTTCGCGGTATTCGTGGAAATAGACCGTCTGGCCCAGTTCATGGTGCCGTGCGGTCATCTTGCGCGCATGGCCCGGATGCACCCGGTCGTCGAGCGTGGAGAGGTAGTAGAACGTCGCCGGATAGCCCTCCACCGCGCGCAGGTTCTGATAGGGTGACCAGTCCTTCATGAACGCCCAGTCTTCCGGCACGTCGGGGTTGCCGTATTCGGCCATCCACGAAGCGCCGGCGAGCAGCTGGTTGTAGCGCTTCATGTCGTCGAGCGGCGAGCCGGAGATGACCGCGCCGTAAAGGTCGGGCCGCTGGTTCGCCGCCGCGCCCACGAGCACGCCGCCGTTCGAACGGCCCGAAATGCCGATCCCGTCCGCCACCGCGAGATCGCTGGCGATCAGGTCTTCGGCCACGGCGTGGAGGTCGTCGAAGCTGTTCTGACGCTTCTCGCGCAGGGCATCCTCGTGCCAGCGCGGCCCGTATTCACCACCGCCGCGAATGTTGGCGAGGACATAGGCATGGCCTTCCTCCAGCCAGAACAGCGACAGCGGGCCGCTGCGATAGGGCTCGGCGGTGAGATACTTGGGGGTCTGCGCCGCGCGGAAGCCGCCATAGGCATGCATCAGCGTGGGCAGCGGCCCCTCGGCGTCCTTCGGCCGGGCGATGTAGTAGGGCACCTTGGTGCCGTCCTTCGAGGTGGCGAAGCGCTGCTCGACCGTGAACTTCGAAGCATCGAACTGCGCGGGCATCGCATCGACCACCGTGGGCGCGGCGCCCGGCGTCGCGGCGTAGAGCGTCGGCGGTGTGAGCATTCCCTCGACCGTCACCAGCGCCATGTCGCTGGTGCCCGCCGTCGCGGCGAGCGAGAGAGTGGAATTGTCGGGCAGCTCGATCGCTTCTCGCGTCCACCCGTTCGCGCCGGGCGTCAGCGCGACGAGCCTGCCCGACACGTCGTCGAGCAGCTTGATCCACAGCTTGCTGTCCGAGGCGGCGACTTCCTCCAGCGCCTGAGAATCGCTCGGCGTGAACACCAGCGAAGGCGCGGGTTGGCCGCCCGCGGCGATCTCCGCCAGAGGCCATGAGACAAGCGATCCGGCGGGGAACGTCGTGCCGCCTGCCTCCAGCGCCGAGTTCAGCTTGGCGATCATCCGCCCGCCCAGCACGTCCTGGAATTCGGCATCCTCGGGCAGCGGCAGGGCGACCGTCTCGCCATCCTCGCGCACGAGGCTGACGGTGTTGGTCCAGAAGCTGGGCGAGACGTTGGCGAAGCGCCAGCGAGTCTCGCCGTCGAGAATCGAGAAGCCGCCCGCGCTCACCGCGTCTTCGGGCGCCTCGGCCACCAGCGGCGCGGCGTCGAGATCGGCGCCACGCTGCCACAGGCGAATCTGGCGCGGATAGCCCGAGGTCGTCATCGACCCCTCACCCCAGTCGGTGCCGACCATCAGCGTATCGGCGTCGAACCAGGCGACGTTCGATTTCGCCGCGGGCAGGGTGAAGCCGCCGTCGACGAACGCGCCGGTGGTCACGTCGAACTCGCGCACCACGTCGGCATCGGTCCCACCGGGGCTGAGCGAGACGAGGCAGCGGGTGTATTCAGGCGCAAGGCAGTTGGCGCCGTGCCAGACCCAGCTCTCTCCCTCTTCCTTGCCGAGGGCATCGACGTCGATCAGCACGCGCCATTCGGGTTCGCCCGCGAGATAGCCGTCGAGCGCGGCGATGCGCCACAACCCGCGCGGGTTGTCCTGGTCGCGCCACAGATTGGTGACCTGATCGCCCTGGATCGCGGTGGGCATGGCGATCTGCCGCTCGTCGTCGAGAATCTGCCGCGCCCATGCCTGCGCGATCGCGAATTCGGGTTCGCCGACCAGCTTGGCCTCGGTCTCCGCGTTCCATTCCTCGACCTGGGCCAGCGCGCGCTCGCCCTGGATTTCCTCGAGCCAGATATACGGATCGTCGCTCGCCGCATCCTGCGCGATCAGCGCGGTGGCGGAGGTCATCGCCAGGGCGGCGAAAGTCAGGCGGGCGATCATGCGGCGGCTCTCCTCGGGGAAATTCGCCGCCTTGCTAGGCAGATGCGCGGGTCAGGGCAATGGCGGCGGCGAACTCCGGCCGCTCAAACTTTCCCCAGATCGCCCTTGCCGATGGTGCCGCTGGCCATTTCGAGCATCCGGTCGAGGCTCTGCCTGGCCTTGAGGCGCAGGCCTTCCTCGATCTCGATGCGCGGTTCGAGATCGCGCAGGCAGGCGTAGAGCTTCTCCATCGTGTTGAGCGCCATGTAGGGGCAGATGTTGCAGCTGCAGTTGCCGTCCGCGCCCGGCGCGCCGATGAAATTCTTCTCGGGGATCGCCTTTTCCATCTGATGGATGATGTGCGGCTCGGTCGCGACGATCAGCGTATCGCCCTCGAACGTGCGCGCGAACTGGAGGATGCCGCTGGTCGAGCCGACATAGTCCGCATGGTCGATGATCGTCGGCGGGCATTCGGGATGCGCGGCGATCGGCGCGCCCGGATATTGCTCCTGAAGTTTCAGCAATTCGGTTTCGCTGAACGCCTCGTGCACGATGCACACGCCCGGCCACAGCAGCATGTCGCGGTTGAACTTGCGGCTGAGATAACCGCCGAGGTGCCGGTCGGGGCCGAAGATGATCTTCTGGTCCTCGGGGATCTGGCTGATGATCGTCTCCGCGCTGGAACTGGTGACGATCACGTCGCTGAGCGCCTTCACCTCGGTCGAGCAGTTGATGTAGGTCAGCGCGATGTGGTCGGGGTGCGCTTCGCGGAAGGCCTTGAACTTTTCCGGCGGGCACGAATCCTCAAGGCTGCACCCGGCGTCCATATCGGGCAGCACGACGATCTTTTCCGGGCTGAGAATCTTGGCGGTGTCGGCCATGAACTTGACCCCGCAGAACACGATCACGTCCGCGTCGGTATCGGCCGCCTTGCGGCTCAGTTCCAGACTGTCGCCGACGAAATCGGCCAAGTCCTGAATGTCGGGCGTCTGGTAGTAATGCGCGAGGATCACCGCATTGCGCTCCTTGCGCAGGCGATCAATCTCGGCGAGCAGGTCGGTGCCGGTGGGCAGGCTGGTGTCGAGTGCGGTCATGGTTCGTCCCGAAAGGCGCGTCGATGCGCGCATATAGTGGCGAAGGCGGGCATGGCGAGCGCGTTCATTGCGCGGGCAGGGCCGCCGGCGCCTGCTCGCCATCGAAAGTGACGGTCACGGTCGCGCGGTCGTAGCCGGCGACCTGCAGCGGGATCGCGAGGTTCTGGCGGATCGCTTCGCGCGCGGCGGTGCGGGCGAGGGCGAGGATTTCCGGGTTCTTCGCGAACTCGCTCGCCTTGCGTTCGGCCTGCTGCGAATTGTTGCGGCTAAGATCGCGCGAGGCGTCGCGGGTGATGAACACGCCGTCCTGGAACACCCGCGCCTGCGCTTCGTCGAGGTTGGGGCGCGTGGTCTGGAGCTGCGGCAGGCGTACGGAAAGCTGCTGCGTCTGCGGGTTCCATGCCATTCGCTCGCGATCCATCTGCGACAGATCGACGCGGTATTCGACCGAGGCGGGCAGGATCATCGCCTGCCGCGAGCGCAGCACCGGCAGGCCGAGCACGCCGCGCGTGTCCTCGCTTTCGGCTACGACCTCGAAGCGCGAGGAGAACACGGTGAGCGAGTTCTGCTTCTCGAACGCGAGCATGGCGCTGCCGACCGGATCACCTTCCTCCTGATAGAAGAACGCGCGCCAGCCGAGCCACGCGGCGAGCGCGATGAGGCCGATCACGATCAGCCGCGGCACGGCCTGCACCAGCGCGAGCGGGCGCTCGCGGCGTACTTCGGGTTCGATGCCGTCGCGCTCGCGGCTGCGGGGTTTCAGAGGGTTTGCCATACGTCTCCCGAACGGCCGACCAGCCCGCGCCGTTCCAGATCGAGCAGGTGCGCGGTCACGCTCATCTCCGCCGCGCCGTGCAGCCGGGCGTCGAGCCCCTTGTACATGCGCGGCACGAAGTCTGCCGCCGAATGCGGCGCTTCGCCCAGAATGCGCAGAATCTGGTTCTCGCGCTGGCGGCGATGGCCGATCATCCCGCGCACGAGCTGGCGCGGCTTCTCTACCGCCGGGCCATGCGCCGGATAATAGACCCGGTCTTCGCGCGCGTGGAGCCGCTCGAGGCTCGCCATGTAGGCGCCCATGTCGCCGTCGGGCGGGACGACGACGCTGGTGGACCAGCCCATCACGTGGTCGCCGGTGAACAGCGCGCCGCTTTCCTCCAGCGCGAAGCACAGGTGGTTCGAGGTGTGGCCGGGGGTGTGAAGCGCGGTGAGCGTCCAACCCGGGCCGGTCATCGCCTCGCCATCCTCCAGCACCCGGTCGGGCGCGTAGTCGCGATCGAACGAAGCATCGGCGCGCGGACCCGAATCGTCGAGCACCAGCGGCGCGCAGCCGACCACCGGGGCGCCGGTTTCGGCAGCGAGCGGTCGCGCGCCGGGCGAATGGTCGCGGTGGGTGTGGGTGCACATGATCGCCGCGATTTCCGCATCGCCGAGCGCGCTGCGGATTGCGGCGATATGGCGCGGATCGTCCGGGCCGGGGTCGATCACCGCCACCCGGTCCGCGTCGCCCACGATATAGGTCTGTGTGCCGGTATAGGTGTAGGGCGAGGGATTGGGTGCGAGCACGCGGCGCACCAGCGGTTCGGGGCGCTCGACCTCGCCGGTCGGCCAGGGCTTGGGGGGCGGGCCTGCCATGCGAAGCCATATGGGGAGCGCAAGGCGGGCTGTCGAGGCGGCTGGCTCTGCGCTGCGTTCCGTGGCTAAGATAGCGGCATGTCCGACCGTATCCTCGTCCTCGACGCCGGAACCACCTCGACCCGTGCGATGCTGTTCGGCGCGGACGGCGCGTTGCACCACGTCGCCCAGCGAGAACTGACGCAGCACTACCCGCAGCCGGGCTGGGTCGAGCACGACGCGGGCGAGATCTGGCAGCGCACGCTCGCTTGCGCGCGCGAGGTGGTGGAGAAGGCGGGCGGCGCGGATGCGATCGCCGCGATCGGCATCACCAACCAGCGCGAGACGGTGGTCGCGTGGGATCGCAACACCGGCGAACCGCTCGCCCGCGCGATCGTGTGGCAAGACCGGCGCACCGCCGATCTGTGCGCCGCGCTGAAGGACGCGGGGCACGAGGGCGAGGTCCAGCGCCGCACCGGCCTGCTGCTCGATCCCTATTTCTCGGCCACCAAGATGCGCTGGCTGATGGACAACGACGCGGCGGTGCGCGCGGCGGCGGAGCGCAAGGCACTGGCACTCGGCACGGTGGAATCGTGGCTGGTGTTCAAGCTGTCGGGCGGCGCGTTCGTCAGCGATGCGAGCAACGCCAGCCGCACGCTGCTGCTGCCACTCGATGGCGCGCAGTTCGACGCCGGGCTGTGCGACTTGTTCGAAGTGCCGCAGGCGGCGCTGGCGGAAGTCGTCGATACGCACGGCGCACTCGCCGAGACCACGCTATTCGGCAGCGCGATCCCGATCTGCGGACTGGCGGGCGACCAGCAGGCGGCGACCGTGGGGCAGGCGTGCCTCTCGCCCGGCGAGACTAAGGCCACTTACGGCACCGGCGCGTTCGTCCTGACCAACCAAGGCGATGTGCCGCCCCGCTCCGAACACCGCCTGCTCGGCACCGTGTTGACCCAGCGCGGCGGCGAGCGGCGTTATGCGCTGGAGGGTTCGGTGTTCGTCGCGGGCAGCCTCGTGCAGTGGCTGCGCGACACGCTCGGCCTGATCTCGACCGCCGCCGAGACCGAGGCGCTCGCCCGTTCGATCCCCGACAGCGGCGGGGTCACGGTCGTGCCCGCGCTGTCAGGCCTCGGCGCGCCGCACTGGCGGGCCGAGGCGCGCGGCGTGATCGCGGGTCTCAGCTTCGCCAGCGGCCGGGCGCAGATCGCGCGCGCGGCGCTGGAGGCGATGGCGCACCAGACGCACGATCTCGCCGAGGCCTTCGCGGCGGACGGCACGGCGTGGCAGACCTTGCGGATCGACGGCGGAATGAGCGCGAACGACTGGATGGCGCAGGACCTGGCCGACATGCTGGGGGTCACGGTGGAACGGCCCGATTTCGTCGAGACCACCGCGCTGGGCGCGGCGATGCTGGCGGCTGTCGGCGCGGGGCTGCACGCTTCGCTGGAGGATGCGGCGGGCGCGATGCGCGGCAAGGTGCGCCGCTTCGAACCGGCGATGGCTGGCGCAGTCAGGGAAGAACGCCTGGTCCGCTGGCGCAAGGCGCTCGCCGCAGTCTAGCCGGTCAGCTTCCGCCCACCGCGCGGCCCAGCCGTTCGCGCAGGCGCAGGACCGCGGCGGGATGCATCGCGAAGCTGTCGCGCCAGGCACGGTCGAGCCGGGCCACGCGCGCATGGAGCCTCTCGCTCGCCCGGATCAGCGCGCAGATATCGGGTTCGAGCCAGGCGAGGTTTTCGGGATCGGCCAGGCGATCTTCGGGCAGCCGGCCGTGGCGCCGCAGCTGGAATTCGCTCATGTCGCCGCTGTAATAGGCGCGCTGGTTGAGCAGCCAGGCGAGCACGTGCATCACCCGCGTCGTCGTGCGCAGCCCTTCCACCGATAGCGAAAGGCGCAGCATGTCGTCGTCGGGCACGGAGGCGCCCCGGCGGGAGAGGTCGAACGCGGCGCGCACGTCGTCCGCGAGCAGCAGCGCCTCGCAATAGAGCGATTCGATGATCGCCTGGCCGATGTCCGCATGTGCCCCCATGGTCGTGCACGGCTATCGCACCGGCGCACGCGCGAACAGCGGCTGCGTTGGGGTTATCCCTTCCCGTTTCGAGACTGTGCCATCGCGGGACGGTTTTGCCGCCGATGATTAAGATTCCGGCGATCGCCGTTGCGCGCGGTCAGGCGATGATATCGGGCAGCAACTCGTCCTCGACCGCGGCGATCTGGTCGCGCAGTTGCAGCTTGCGCTTCTTCAGCCGCGCGATCTGGAGCTGGTCGGTCGATCCGCTCGCGCGCAAGGCGTCGATCGCCGCGTCGAGGTCGCGGTGCTCGATCCTGAGCGTGGCCAGGCGCTTGCGCAATTCGTGCTCGTTCATCCGGGCCCCGTTCCCGCCAGATCAGTTCATCGCGCATCTGCCCGGTCCTGTCGGAATGCGCAATCTCGGGACTTCGCAAGCCGCGCGCGTTGTGGTCTTATGACATCACGCGGCTCGCCCGCGAAAGCGAGTCGCTCCCCGGTCGCACAACCAAGGAGAGCCAAATGGTATCGTCCCACGCCAGCGCCCTGCAGAACAAGCATGCCGGTCTCGAAGCCCAGCTTCGCGCCGAACTCAACCGGCCATCACCCGACGCGGCGACGATCCAGGCTCTCAAGCGGCAGAAACTGAGGATCAAGGAAGAGCTGTCGGTCAGCTGACCGCGCGAGGCGCTTCCTATTGGGGCTGCGGTGCTATAGGCCGCTCGCATGAGCGCCGCCGCAGCAGCCCGCCAGATCCTGACCCGCCTGCACGAGGTCATGGCCTCGCGCCTCCATGCGCAGGGCAAGCTCGACCAGGTGGTCGATATCATCGCGGAGTGCCTCGATAGCGAGGTCTGCTCGATCTACCTCCTGCGCGAGGGCATGCTCGAGCTGTTCGCGACGCACGGGCTGAATGCCGAGGCGGTCCATGTCACCCGCATGGCGGTGGGCGAAGGGCTGGTCGGCACGCTGGCGGAAAACGTCGAGACGCTGAATCTCGCCGAGGCCAAGGCGCACCCCGACTTCCAGTACCGGCCCGAGACGGGCGAGGAGAAGTTCCACTCTTTCGCGGGCGTGCCGATCGTCTATCGCGAGCGCGCGGTGGGTGCGCTGTGCGTGCAGCACGTCGATCCGCGCCGCTACGAGGATATCGAGATCGAGGCGCTGCAGACCACCGCCATGGTCTTGTCCGAGCTCATCACCAACAACGAGCTGATCGACGAGGAGGAGGCGCGCGGCCTCGTCCCGGTCGATACCGGGCCGGCCACGATCACCGGCCTGCAACTGGTCAAGGGGCTGGCCAGCGGCACCGCGGTCTATCATCAGCCGCGCATCACCATCGACCAGGTCATGGCCGAGGATATCGAGGTCGAGCGCCAGCGGGTCTATCGCGCGTTCGACCGGATGCGCGACCAGATCGACAACCTGGCCGACCGCGCCGAATTCGGCGTCGGGGGCGAGCACGAGGAGGTCCTCGCGACCTACAAGATGTTCGCCTACGACGAAGGGTGGAGCCGGCGCATCAACGAGGCGATCGACGCCGGCCTCACCGCCGAAGCGGCGATCGAGCGTGTCCAGCAACGCACCCGCATGCGCATGCGCGAGATCGACGATCCGCTGCTGCAGGATCGGATGCACGATCTGGAGGATCTCTCCAACCGACTGCTGCGGATCGTCTCCGGCCAGCTCGGCACCGCCGCGACGCAGGGGCTGCGCGGCGACGCGATCCTGATCGCGAAGAACCTCGGCCCGGCCGAGCTGCTCGAATACGATCGCCGGCGTCTGAAGGGCGTGATCCTCGAGGAAGGCTCGCTCACCGCGCACGTGGTGATCGTGGCGCGGGCGATGGGCGTGCCGGTGCTCGGGCGGGTTCGCGGCCTGCGCGGGGTGGTGCAGGAAGGCGATTTCGTCCTGCTCGATGCCGACAACGGCAATGCCGTGGCCCGCCCGGCGCAGCAGGTGATAGAGGCGTTCGACACGCGCTTCGCCAAGTCGCGCGAGCGCCAGGCGATCTACGCCGAACTGCGCGCCGTCGAACCGTTCACCCGCTGCGGCACGCGGATCGAGGTGATGATGAACGCCGGGCTGCGCGACGACATCTCGTCGCTCGCGCTGGTCGGCGCCGACGGGATCGGCCTGTTCCGCACCGAATTCCAGTTCCTCGTTTCGGCCACGCTGCCGCAGCGCGAGCGCCAGTTCCGCCTCTATCGCGACGTGTTAGATGCCGCGGGCGACAAGCCGGTGGTCTTCCGCACCGTCGACATCGGCGGTGACAAGGCGCTGCCTTACTTGCGCGAGACCGAGTTCGAGCACGACGAGAACCCGGCGATGGGCTGGCGCGCGCTGCGCGTCGCGCTGGAGCGTGAAGGGCTCCTCAAGGCGCAGGCGCGCGCGCTGCTCGAGGCGGCGGCCGGGCGCTCGCTCTACGTCATGTTCCCGATGGTGAGCGAGCCGTGGGAATTCGACGCGGCCAAAGCGGTGTTCGACGGCCAGCTCGCCTATCTTCGCCGGCGCAAGAAGCTCCTGCCCGAAGCGATTCGCTATGGCGCCATGCTCGAAGTGCCTGCGCTCGCCGAAGTGCTCGACCTGTTTCTGCCGCGCGTCTCGTTTCTCTCGATCGGGACCAACGATCTCACGCAGTTCCTGTTCGCCGCCGATCGCGCCAATCCCAAGCTCGCCGAGCGTTACGACTGGCTGAGCCCGGCGATCCTGCGTTTCCTTCGTCGCATTTCGCAGGCGACGGTGGGCAGCGGGGTCGATCTCGGGGTGTGCGGCGAGATGGGCGGGCGGCGACTGGAGGCCCTTGCACTGCTCGGCCTCGGCTTCCGGCGCCTTTCGATCACGCCGGTTTCTGTTGGGCCGATCAAGGAACTGGTTCGCCAGGTCGACTTGCGCGAGCTGGAGAAGGCGATGCAGGGGTGGCTCGCCACCCCGCCGCCCGACATGCGCGCGGCGATGACCGAATGGGCGGTCGGGCACGGCATCGACCTCGATTGATCCGCCGTGCGTGAGGCCCGCCCCGTCGCAAACCGCGCGCCGGTGAAAAAGGTCGGCTTGACAGGGTAGCGCATGCTCCCTTGTTCGCGCTAAAGGTGAACACGCCGCGATACTCGGGTACGCTTAGGGACGGCATGTCGGACGAAACAAACGAAAATCCAGGGGAACTGCCGCTGGATGGGGCGGGCCAGCGCTTGCGCCGTGCACGCGAGCAGGCGGGGCTTTCGCTCGATCAGCTCGCGGCGGACACGCGCATTCCGCTGCGCCATCTCGAAGTGATCGAGCAGGGCGATTTTGCGGCCCTGCCGGCGCGGACCTACGCGATCGGCTTCTCGCGCACGTATGCCAAGGCGGTCGGGCTGGATCAGCGCGAGATCGCGCGGGAGGTGCGCGAAGAGCTCGGCATGTCCGAAACGCGCGAAGCGGTCCGCACCAGCAGCTTCGAGCCGGGCGATCCGGCACGCGTGCCGACCCGCGGGCTCGCCTGGTTCAGCGCCTTCGCCGCGATCCTGCTCGTCGCCGGCGGGTTCGCCTATTTCAAGGACTACTTCTATCCCGGTGCGGGCCCCGGTCCGCTCAAGGCTCCCGAAAAGGCGCAGGCACCGCAGCAGGCGGCAGCGGTGGCTCCGGCAACCGCGCCCGCCCCGTCGGGCCCGGTCGTGTTCACCGCCTTGCAGCCCGACACTTGGGTCAAGTTCTACGACGCCAACGGCGAGCAGCTGATGCAGAAGCAGATGGCGCAAGGCGAGACCTACACCGTCCCCGCCGATGCCGAAGGCCCGCAAATCTGGACCGGCCGCCCCTATGCGCTGGCGATCACCGTGGGCGGGCGCAGCGTGCCGAAACTGTCCGAAGTGGACGAGATCGTGCGCGATGTGCCGGTGACGGCGGAAGCGCTGCTGGAGCGCGAGACAGCGCAGGCCGGAGAGGGAAGTGCAGGCCCGGCGGAGGCCGGTCAGCCCTGATCGGCGGGTAAGCCGGACCGACTTTCCCACGATTTACCATTGCAAAACCCTCGACACTGCGCCGCGCATGCGGCAGGAATCGCCCTCATTCAGCGGCCGTTCGGGCGCTTGGTGGCTGAATGTCGGGGGTTTAAGGACAGGAGCGCGTTAACCATGATCAACCGCACGACCCGTGCATTCTTCGGTGCGTTGGCCATCGTATCGGTCGGCGCGACGTCGGCCCCGGCGCTGGCGCAGGACGGCAACGCGGAAGCGCGCCTGCGCAAGATCGAGGCGGAAGTGCGCGCGCTCCAGCGCAGCGTGTTCCCGGGCAGCAACGGGCGGTTCTTCCAGCCCGAGATTTCGGGCACCGCACCCGCGCAGCCGACAGCCGCCGCACCGACGTCCACGGCGGTCACCGACATCCTCGCGCGGCTCGATGCGCTCGAATCGCAGATCCAGTCGCTCACCGCGCAGACCGAGAGCAACGCCAACTCACTGAACGAGATGGAAACGCGGCTCTCCGCGCTGGAGGTGACGCGCACCGCGCCGGCGCCCAGCATCGACGCTGCGCCCAGTGCTTCGCAGGGCAATCTCTCGGCGATGACCGGTGGCGCCTCCACACCGCCGCCGCCTCCGCCGCCGCCCGCGGCGACCGGGCCGAGCGCACAACGCCTTGCCGCGGTGCAGGCGATCGCCAAGCCGCAGACCGACGATGCCGCGGACGATGAATATTCCTACGGCTTCCGGCTGTGGGAAGCGGGCTATTACCCCGAGGCGCAACAGCAGCTCGCGCTGTTCGTGGAGAAGTATCCCAATCACTGGCGCGCGACCTACGGGCGCAACCTGCTCGGCCGCGCCTATCTCGACGGGGGCAAGCCGGCCGAGGCCGCGCCGTGGTTCCTGCGCAATTACCAGTCGGACAAGCAGGGCGCGCGCGCGCCCGACAGTCTCCTCTATCTCGCCGAGGCGATGATCGCTTCGCAAGACACCAGCCGCGCCTGCATCGCGCTGGCCGAATTCGCCGACACCTACCCGGCGATCGCGTCGGGCCGGCTGTCGAGCCAGTACGAGGCGAACCGGGGCAAGGTGACCTGCAATTGACGCGGCGATCGATCCGACCCTCGTAGAGCGCTTCCGCGCCGACCTCGCCCGCGTCGCGCCCGATGGGGCCGCGCGGCTCGGGGTCGCGGTGTCGGGCGGGCCCGACAGTCTGGCGTTGTTGCTGCTCGCCCACGCGGCGATGCCCGGCGCGATCGCAGCGGCGACGGTCGATCACGGGTTGCGCCCCGAAAGCGCCAGCGAAGTGGCGATGGTGGGGCAAGTCTGCGCCCGGCTCGGCATCCATCACGATACGCTGCGCGTCGAACTCGCGCGCGGCAATGTGCAGGATGCCGCCCGGCAGGCGCGCTACGCCGCGCTGGAGTCGTGGGCGCTTGGGCGCGGGCTCGACGCGCTGGCGACCGCGCACCATGCCGACGATCAGGCGGAAACCCTCGTGATGCGGCTCAACCGGGGGAGCGGAGTCTCGGGCCTCGCCGGCGTGCGTGCGACGACGCGGGTTCCGGGCGGTGACCTGCCGCTGCTGCGTCCGCTGCTCGGCTGGCGGCGCGCCGAACTGGCCGCGGTGGTGCAGGCTGCCGGGCTGGAACCGGCACACGATCCCTCCAATCGCGACGAACGCTTCGACCGTGTCCGCATCCGCCGCGCGCTCGCCGATGCGGACTGGCTGGACCCGCTGGCGCTGTCACGCAGCGCGGACCATCTGGCCGATGCCGACGACGCGCTGCGCTGGGCGGCCGAGCGCGAGTGGGCGGAGCGGGTGGAAGAGCGGAAGGATAAGTCGCGTAGGGGCTATCTTTATCGCCCCCAAGCCCCGCGCGCGGTGCGCCTGCGCGTGCTCGCCCGCGCGATCGGCCTGTTGGGCGGCGCTCCGCGTGGGAGCGCGGTGGCCGCGCTCGACGATGCATTGATGCGGGGCGCGTCCGGCAACTGCGGCGGCGCCGCCGCGCGCTGCGCCGAGGGCGGCTGGCTGATCGTGCCCGAACCGCCGAGGAGTGCAGCTCAGGGGTAGGCGGTCAGATAATCGTATCGCCCATCGCCAGTGTCTCGCCGCGGGTGATGACGACCCTGTCGCCCTTCTTCGCCACCGCGAACAGGCGGCTGGCGAGTTCGTCGGGGATGGCGATGCAGCCGTGGCTGGCATAGCCGTTTTCGACTTGCGAACCCCCGTGGATCGCGATCCCGTCATGCGTCAGTCGCAGCGTCCACGGCATCGGCGCGTTGCCGTATTTCTCCGAGACGTTGTGGCGTTCCTTGCTGATAATCGGGAAGGTGCCGGTCGGAGTGGGATGGGCATCGGTGCCGAGCATCGCGGCCGCCGCGCCGATCTCGTAGCCATTGCGGAACACCGAGATCACGCGCGCATCGAGGTCCACGGTGATGACCAGCGGGCCGGGGGGCACGCCCTCGTCGTCCCAATGCCACTCGCCGTACTTGATCGGGCCCTCGATCGGCAGGATGCGCTTGATGACCAAGGTGTCGCTAGCCGCGGCGGCTGCAACCGGCTGCGGCGTTTCCACCGGAACCTGGGCCGGACCGTTCTCCGCCACCGTTGCGATGGCCGCCGCATCCACCGGGATCGCTTGTTCGAGCGACGGAGCCTTGTCGGCCGCGACGGTCGCGGTCTCCGGTCGCTCCATCATGCCGCTCGCCAGAGCAGCGCCGCCGAAGAGGAGAACGAGTGCGGCGGTCGCGCCGCCGATCCATTTGAGCATCGGGTCCATGCGGCGACTATGCGCCGCCGCCCCGTTAACCACCAGCCCCGCGGTTCAAGCGTCCCGCTGGGGGACGCGGACCGGGCAAAAGTTAACGCGCGAGCGCCGCCGCCGCGCGCGCCAGCCGCTCGACCTCCGCACCATCGGGCGCGCCGCGCGGCGCCACCCAGCTCCCGCCGACGCACAGCACCGGATCGAACGCCAGCCATTCGGCGGCGTTGTCCGGCCCGATCCCGCCGGTCGGGCAGAAGCGGCACTGGCCGAACGGTGCGGCGAGCGCCTTCAGCGCGGGCAGTCCGCCCGCCGCCATCGCGGGGAAGAACTTGAAATGCGTGAGGCCGAGGTCGAGCCCGCGCATCACGTCGCCCGCGCTGGCGATACCGGGCAAAAACGGCGCGCCGCGCTCCATCGCCGCGCGCGCGAGCGGCTCGGTGAGGCCGGGCGAGACGATGAATTCGCTGCCTGCCGCCAGCGCTTGGTCGAGCTCGTGCGGATTGGTCACCGTGCCCGCGCCGACGATCGCGCCGGGCACGCGCTTCATCGCGGCGATCGCGTCGAGCGCGGCGGGCGTGCGCAGCGTGACCTCGAGCACCGGCAACCCGCCCGCGACCAGCGCCTCGGCCAGCGGCGCGGCATGGGCCACGTCGTCGATCACGATCACCGGGATCACCGGCGCGGTCTTCATCAGGGTGGCGATATCGGTCATGTCAAAGTCCTGCACTGGCGAGCATGGCCGAGCCGCCGCGTTCGGCGCCGTCGGCGAAATTACGGAACATGGCGAACAGCTCGCGCCCTGTGCCCATGTCGGGCGACGGGTCGGGCGCGGGATCGCGCGCGTCGAGGTCGGCATCGGTCGAAAGCTCGCCGGTGGCGGCACACAGGCGCACCACGTCGCCGTCGCGCAGCCTGGCGAGCGGCCCACCGCCCAGCGCCTCGGGCGTGCAGTGGATCGCCGACGGCACCTTGCCGCTCGCGCCCGACATGCGCCCGTCGGTGACGAGCGCGACGCGGTAGCCGCGGTCCTGCAACACGCCCAGCGGCGGGGTCAGCTTGTGCAGTTCAGGCATGCCGTTGGCGCGCGGGCCTTGAAAGCGCACCACGACCACGACATCGCGGTCGAGCTCGCCCGCCTTGAACGCCTCGGCAACCTCCTTTTGCGTCTGGAAGACGCGGCACGGCGCCTCGATCGTCCAGCGCTCCCGCTCCACCGCGGAGGACTTGAAGCACGCCCGGCCCAAGTTGCCCTGCACCAGCCGCATCCCACCATCGGGCTGGAATGGCTCGGCGGCCGGGCGCAGCATTTCGGTATCGCCGCTGGGGCCGGGATCGCGCCACGCCAGCGTGTCGCCGTCGAGCCCCGCCTCGAGCGAATAGCCCGACAGGTCGCCCGTGCTCACCGTCAGCAGGTCGCGATGCGCCAACCCGGCTTCGAGCAGTTCGCCGATGACGTAGCCCATGCCGCCCGCCGCGTGGAACGCGTTCACGTCGCCCGATCCGTTGGGATAGACGTGCGCGAGCAGCGGCACGGCGGTCGACAGTTCGGACAGGTCGTCCCAGTCGAACGCGATGCCGCCCGCGCGCGCCATCGCCGGAATGTGGATCGCGTGGTTGGTCGATCCGCCGGTCGCGAGCAGGCCGATCGCGGCGTTGACGATCGCCTTCTCGTCGACGCAGCGCGCGAGCGGGCGGTAGTCCTCGCCGTCCTGCCCGATCGCCGCGACGCGGTGCACCGCCTCGCGGTCGAGCGCCTGGCGCAGCTTGGTGCCCGGCTGGACGAAGGCGCTGCCCGGAATGTGCAGCCCCATCATCTCCATCATCATCTGGTTGGAATTGGCGGTGCCGTAGAACGTGCAGGTGCCCGGCGAGTGATAGCTGCCGAGCTCGCTTTCGAGCAGTTCGTCGCGCCCGACCTTGCCTTCGGCATAGAGCTGGCGGACGCGCTGCTTTTCCTTGTTGGCGATCCCGCTCGGCATCGGGCCGGAGGGGACGAAAATGCACGGCAGGTGGCCGAAGCGCAGCGCGCCGATCAGCAGGCCGGGCACGATCTTGTCGCAGATGCCCAGCGTCAGCACCCCGTCGTACATCGCATGGGAGAGCGCGACGCCGGTGGAGAGCGCGATCACGTCGCGGCTGAACAGGCTGAGTTCCATGCCCGTCTCGCCCTGCGTCACCCCGTCGCACATCGCCGGGGTCGCGCCCGCGACCTGCGCCGTGGCGCCCACCTCGCGCGCGTAGATCTTCAACCGCTCGGGATAGCGGCCGTAGGGCTGGTGCGCGCTGAGCATGTCGTTGTAGCTGGTGACGATGCCGATGTTCGGCCCGCGATCGGCCTTCAGCGCCTCCTGATCCTCCAGCGCGCCGGCGTAGGCGTGCGCGAGATTGGAGCACGAGACCTGCCCGCGATCGGGGCGGTTGTCCGCCTCGCGCGCCATCAGTTCGAGATAGTCGGCGCGGCTGTCGCGCGAATTGGCGATCACGCGCTGCGTGACGCGGTGGACGGTGTCGTGGAGGGTCATGCGGCCTCCTTTCGGTTGCTTGGGTGCGCGGGGGCGTCCCTATCCTTTCTGTCATTCCCGCGAACGCGGGAATCCATGGAGGAACGGCGGACCCTGGATCCCCGCGTTCGCGGGGATGACAAGGGGAGCGGGGAGCGCACTTCCTCCGCGCCTCCGCGTCTCCGCGTGATCCGACAATCACTCATGCCAGGTCACCCCGTCGCGCTCCGCCAGCGCGATCGCGGCGCTCGGGCCCCAGGTGCCCGAGGCGTAGGTGCGCGGCTCCAGCGCCTGCTCGTCCCATCCGGCGCGGATGGCGTCGATCCAGTCCCACTGTGCCTCCACCTCGTCGCGGCGGACGAACAGCGTCTGGTCGCCTTCCATCAGGTCGAGCAGCAGGCGTTCGTAAGCGATCCGCCGCACCGCGCCCGAAAAGGCGTGCGGCATCGCGATGTCGAGCGGCACCGAGCGCAACCGGATGCCCTCGCGGTCCAATCCCGGCACCTTGGTCATCAGCGAGAGGGTGATGTTCTCTTCGGGCTGGATGCCGATGACGAGCTTGTTCGCGTGGACCCGCGCGCCCTTGTCCTCGAAGATCGAATGCGGGATCGGGCGGAAGTGGACCACGATCTCGGTCGTCCGCTCGGGCAGGCGCTTGCCGGTGCGCAGGTAGAACGGCACGCCCTTCCAGCGCCAGTTGTCGACATGCGCCTTGATCGCGACGAAGGTTTCCGTGCCCGAATCCTTGCCGAGTTCCTCGTCGTAGCCGGGGACCGACTTGCCCTTGATCGCGCCCGCGCGGTACTGGCCGGTCACCGTCTCGCCCTCGGCCACCTGGCGCAAGGCGCGCAGCACCTTAACTTTTTCGTCGCGCACGGCGGTCGCGTCGAAGTTGCCAGGCGGTTCCATCGCCACCAGCGCGAGCAGCTGGAGCATGTGGTTCTGCACCATGTCGCGCAGCGCCCCGGCATCGTCGTAAAACGCCACGCGCCCTTCCAGCCCGACGGTTTCGGCCACGGTGATCTGCACGTGGTCGATATGCGCCGCGTTCCACAGCGGTTCGAACAGGATGTTGGCGAAACGCAGCGCCAGCAGGTTCTGCACCGTTTCCTTGCCGAGGTAGTGGTCGATGCGGAAGATCCGCTCTTCCGGGAAGGCCGCGGCGACCGCGTCGTTGATCTCGCAGCTCGTCGCGAGATCGGTGCCGAGCGGCTTCTCGAGGCACATGCGCACGTTCGGCCCGTCCAGCCCGGCGTGCTGAAGCCCCCGGATCGTCGGCTCGAACAGGCTGGGCGCGGTCGAGAGGAAGATCGCGGTGCCGCGCTTCGGCGAGCCGACCTTGGCCGCCAGTTCCTCGTACCCTTCCAGCGTGGTCGCATCGAGCGGCTGGTAGGTCAGTCGGTTGAGGAAATCGGCCATCCCGCCGCGCCGCCCGGCGGGCAGGAACTTCTCCAGCGCCTCGCGCGCGAAGTTGCGGAATTCGGCATCGCTCATGTCCGACCGCGCGGTGCCGACGATCTTCAGATCATCTGCGAGCAAGTCGTCGTGGTCGAGGGCGCACAGCGAAGGCAGCAGCATCCGCTGCGCCAGGTCGCCCGTTGCGCCGAACAGGACCAGCCGGTCCGCAGTGAAACTCATGCTGCGCGCCTCTCGCTCATCTTACCTGTCTAGGCATGCGCGCGGCGCGGTGCCAGTGCGCCGCATACATATTCAGCTTCGTGCCTTCGCCGGGTTGCGCTTTTCCGCGCTCTTGCCGATAGGGGCGCGATGAGCAAACGGCGGCCGACCTCGATCGACGTGGCGGAGCGGGCGGGCGTCAGCCAGTCCACCGTCTCGCGCGCATTGGCGGGCTCCGAAGTCATTACCGAGGCGACCCGCGCCCGCGTGCTGCGCGCGGCGGAGGAAATCGGCTACTTCGTCGACGAGCGCGCCGCGCGGCTGCGGCGCGGATCGACCGGTACGCTGGCGGTCGTGGTGATCTGCCGGCCGGGCCAGACCGCGGCGGACATCAACCCCTTCTCCTACATGCTGCTCGGCAGCGTCTGCCTCGCCGCGTCGGAGCGCGGCTTCGAAACGCTGGTATCCTTCCAGGCGGGCGACGAGAATTTCTTCGGCCATTACGAGGAACGCGGCTGGGCGGACGGGTTGGTGGTGATCGGCACCACCACCAACCGCGCGGCGTGGGACTATTTCCGCGGGCTGGAGCGCGAAGGGCGGCGCGTGGTCTATTGGGGCGGGCCGTTCGACGATCTCGAATGGGTCCGCTCGGACAACGTCGCCGCCGGGCGCATGGCGGTCGAGCACCTGCTTGCGCAGGGCTACCGCGCGCCGTGCTTCCTCGGCGCGATCGATTCGCCGCAGCACCAGTTCGCCGAACGCTACGAAGGATATTGCGAGGGGATGCGCGCCGCCGGGCTGACGCCGAGCCTCGTCGTCACGCAGGACGGCGCCACGCGCGAGGAGGAAGGGCGCATAGCGATGGCCGGCTGGCTGGAGCGGGGCGGGCAGGCCGACGCGGTGTTCGCCGCCTGCGATGCGATGGCACTGGGCGCGCTCGAAGAACTGGCGCGCCGTGACGTGGCGGTGCCGCGCGAGATCGGCCTGATCGGCTTCGACGACCTGCCCGCGGCCCGTTTCGCGCAGCCTTCGCTCACCACCATCGCCCCGGACCCGGCGGCGGCCGGTTCGCTGCTGGTCGATGCCCTGTTCGCCAACGGCGACGATGCACCGCGCCGCGTGCCGGTGTCGCTGACCGCACGAGGCAGCACGGCCCGTTCCTGATCCTCCCCATCGTCTGGCGATGGGGAGGGGGACCGCGAGACGCGAAGCGGCTCGGGGTGGAGGGGTATCGTATTACTTCGCCCCTCCGTCATCGCGCGCTGGCGCGCTCGCTGCCACCTCCCCATCGCAAGTCGATGGGGAGGATCGAGGGTTACCCGTGCGCGCCGAATTCGTTGGCGATCGCGGTGGAGATGCGCAGGCTCAGCGCATGGGCGCGTTCGATCGGAGCGATGAAGGCGTTCTCGATCGTGGCGTAACCGCCCGCGCCGTGATCGGGGTAGTCCGAAGGCTCGTCGAGCACGTAGTCCGACGGCGCGGGGAAGCGCGTGGGGAACGCGCGGCGCAGTTGCGCCAGCGCCTCGTCCACCCGCAGCGTCAGCACCATCTCGATCACGTCGCCGCGGCTGATGTCGTTCGCGCGGCTGAACGCGGGCACCGCCACCGCGCGCAGGAACATGTGCTGGAGCAGCGCGAGCCGCAGCGCCTGGAGCACGCCGATCCGGCGGCGCACGTCTTCCCGACCCGCCATCGGCGCTTCGTCGGGCAGCAGGCCGAGCAGCCTGTGTAGCTTGAGCGCGTCGATCCTGAGGCGCGAGGCGAGGCGGCGGAACACGCCCGCGCGGTCGTCCTTCACCAGATATTCGGCCAGCGCGGCGCAGGCTTCGGCAAGGTGCCCCTCGGTCCCGCGATAGGTCCGGCTGGCCCAATAGGCCGAGTTGTAGAGTTCACCATAGGCCGCGACGGTCTTGATGCTGGCGAGGGCGTTCGACGCGCGCACCAGCCGCACGATCTGCCGCCCGCGCGCGCTTTCGCCCAGCAGTTCGGCGATTTCCTCACGGTTGCTGTCCGCCGCGCTGCCGAGCCCGGCGATCACGTTCACCGGATAGCCGAGTTGCTGGAGGATCGCGTTGTGCGGGATCGCGCGGATCTGCCGCAGGCTCATCTCGCGGTCGGCGTTGAGGTCCGACTGGCGGCGCGCCACGCGGCTGCCGGTGGCGTTCAGCAGGCCGAGGCCGAACGCGGTGACGGCGCGGCTGTAGGTCTTGCTTTCCAGATGCTCGTGCTGGTGATCGCGGATCGCGCGGTAGAAATCGAGGCTGAGGTCGGTGCGGCGGTAGAACGGATCGGCGGGCGCCCCGGCGTCGGTTTCGGACGGGCGCAGTTCGGCGATACGGGTGAGCGTGGCGAGCGCCAGTTCGGGATTGGCGAAGAACAGGTAGCCGTCGCCGCCCTGGAAGCTCACCTCAGGCTCCAGCCGGATGCCGGCGCGCGCGAACCGGCGCCGCGCCCAGGGGGAGAGCGGCCATTCGAGCCGGTCGGCGAACCCGCCCGGATGCGCGCCGCGGCCCATGCCTTCGCCGTGCGTGTCGAAGATCAGCGCGGCGACATCGGTCAGCCCGTTCGCCGCCATCGCTTCCGCCAACCGGCCCTGCAGCCGCTCGATCGCGAGGCTGGCGGGGATCTGGCCGACGAAGCGCCCCGCGTCGGAAAAGCCGGTCTGGATGCACACCCGGCCGCGCGCCTTCGCGTAATCGCGGTAGATGTCCTCGGCCAGCAGCGCGTCGAGGAAGCGGCCCCCGTGCTCCAGCGCGGTCTCGGTCTCGAACAGCGGCGAGACGTCGACCTTGTCCTCGATCCCGAACAGGCGCGCGAAATAGAGCGCGGCGAGCACGGTGG
>NZ_JAYSGI010000005.1:0-217716 GCF_041912895.1 Pelagerythrobacter sp.
ACCTTGTCCTCGATCCCGAACAGGCGCGCGAAATAGAGCGCGGCGAGCACGGTGGCGGGCTGCTCGCATTCGGCCACAAGCATGCGGATCGGCGCGTCCGCGTCCACGTGGCGCAGGATCTGCGCCATCGCGAGGAACTGGCGGATCGCGGTCGAGCTTTCGATCGCCAGCGCGGCGAAGTTGCTGCGCAGCGGGGTGGCGCCCGCGATCAGCTCGCGCAGGGTGACGAGCGCGCCTTGGCTCGCGAGGTCGAGCGTCTGCCCATCTTCGTCCAGCCGGCGGCGGATCGCGTTGTGGAGCTGCTTGGCGTTAACCCGGAAATGAATGCCGCCCATGCCGAGCCCGTCGGCGCGCATCGCGGCGGCCAGCGTCTTCAGCGCGACCGCGCGTTCGCCGTTCGCTTCGCGCGCCTCGCCCTGCAACTGGTCGATCAGCGGTGTCAGCGAGAGCAGCTTGGCCGGATCGTCGGCGGTCAGCTTGTTGGCGGCGGCGGAGAGCGCTTCGCCCTCGTCGAGCGGTTCGGCGAACATCGCCGCGCAATCGGCGGTGTGCGCCTGCGCTGCGCGCAGCGTATCGACCAGCGCGTGACCGCCGTCGATCGCGGCCAGCGCATCGGCATAGCGCGCGAGTCGCTCGGCCTTCTCCGCCAGCCGGAACCCGATCGAGGTGTGCCAGCCGATATCGGTGCGCCCGTCCATGTCGTAACCGACCCAGGTTGCGAAGCGGAACGGCAACGGGGCGAGCGCCTGCCATTCACCGGGCCAGCGGGTGCGCGCGGCGTGGAGCAGGTCGGCCACGATCCGGTCGCGCGCATCCTGCGCTCGTGCCATCGCGGCCATCGCCTGCCGGTGTTCGTAGGCGAGCGTGATGTCCGGCCGCTCGGCGGGCGCGGCGCAGGCGTCGGTGCCGATGTCGCCCTCGCTCGCCGCGGCGGAGGCGACGGCTTCGGACTGCGCTGGGGCGAGCAGGAAGGTCGGGTGCGCAGTGAACACCGCGTGGAGCTGCGGATGCTCCCACGCGGCGCGGAAATCCTCGAAGCTTTCCGCCCGGATGCTCGCCGCGAGCGCATCGGTGTTGGCCTGCGGGGCGACCGGCGATACCAGCCCGCGCAGCCGCCCGGCGCGGGTCATCAGCGCATCGCATTCGAGTTCGGCGATCAGGCCATCCATCTCGTCCAAATCGAGTTCGCCGCTCTCCAGGGCGCGCGACAGCTCGAGCGAGAGCTGGAACACCGGGTTGAACTGCGGCGATTCCTGCGTCTGGCGGTGCAGTTCGGCGAGCCGCGCGGCGAGGTCGGAAACGGCGGTCATGCGCTGGCTCCGTGCTGTGCCGCAAAGGCGGCGGCGGCGCCGTAGAGGCCCGGCTGGGGATGGACGATAAGCTTGACCGGGATCGCCGCCATCATCGACTGAAACCGCCCCTTGGCGGCGAACCGCTCGGCGAAACCGGAGGCGACCAGCGTCTTGCGGATGCGGTAGCCGAGCCCACCGGCGATCACCACGCCCTTCGCTCCGTGCGCCAGCGCCATGTCGCCCGCCACGCTGCCGAGCGAGAGGCAGAAGCGGTCGACCGCCGCGGCCGCGAGGCTGTCTTCCCCGCTCAGGCCCTTGGTCCAAATCTCGACGTCGTCGGCCTCGGGCACGGGGCGCTTTTCCATCGCCGCGAGCGTCTGGTAGATATCGACGATCGCGGGGCCCGAGACGACACGCTCGGCCGAGACCCGGTTGTGCCGCTTGCGCAGACGGGCGAGGATCGCATCCTCGATCAGGTCGAGCGGAGCGAAATCGACGTGCCCGCCCTCGGTCGCCGACACGCGATAGGTGCCGTCCGGCTCGCGGTAGAGGTGCGCCACGCCCAGCCCGGTGCCGGGGCCGAGCACGCTCAGCCGCCCGGTCGCGGGCAGCGGGCCGTCGGGGCCAGTGAGGTGGACGAACTGTTCCTCGGGCGCGCGCGCGACGGCGTGGGCGACCGCTTCGAAATCGTTGACGATCGTGAAGCGATCGACCCCGAGCTTCTCCTCCACCAGCGCGGGGCGGATGATCCACGGGTTGTTGGTGAAGCGGATCACCTCACCGCCGACCGGCCCGGCGATCGCCATGCTGACGGCATCGGGCAGCGTGCCGCCCTGCCGCTCGCGGAAATCCTGCCACGCGGTCTGGAAGCTGGCGTGATCCTCGGTGTGGAGCGTTTCCGGCTCGCTCAGCGTAATCGCGCCATCCGCGCCGATCGTCGCGATCGCGAAGCGCGCGTGCGTGCCGCCGATATCCACCGCCACCAGGTCCATCGATGTCTCCCTCCGGTATCTCGCCGCCGTGCTAGCAGCGCCGCCGGGCGATGCCCACGCGCCGCATACATATTCACGCGCGCGAGACCCTCACGTGCTTCTCGATGAACTCGGTCGCGCCGAAGCTGGTCATGAAGCTCACGTCGGCCGCGTCGCGCCCCACGCCGATCTTCACGATCTCGTCCGGCCGCGCCATTTCGGTGGCATCGACGAGGAACCACGCGCCGCCGCCCGGCGTGGTCGGATCGGTCAGGAACACTTCGGCTACGGCGTGGAAATCCTGCGGCGTCACGTCAGGCGCGAAGCAGCTGACGAAGCGCGCCGGGATGCCCGACGCACGCGCGAGCATGACCATGACGTGCGCGTAGTCGCGGCAGATCCCGCGCCGCTCGATGAAGCTGTCGAGCCCGGTGGTCGTGGCCGTGCTGCTGCCGGGTTCGTACGTGAAGTTGCCCGCGATCCAGTCGTGGATCGCGGCGATCCGCGCGCCGCCATCGTTGTTGCCGAACTCGGCCTCGACGAACGACTGGAAGCGGTCGGCGGGGCAATAGCGCGAATCGAACAGGTACTGCACCGCCTCGCCCGGCAGGTCGTGCGGGGGCATGTGTTCGAGCTGCGCGATCTCGGCGGGCAGGCGCGCGACCTCGACTTTCGCCTTGTAGCTGACGTCGTAGCGGCCCTCGGCGCGAATCCACACCCGCTCGCCGATATCGTCCTGCGCGTGGATGCGCGCGAAATGCTCGCCTTTCGTCACCCAAGTGTCGGTTTCGAGCAGCCTCTGCTCGGGGATCACCGCCGCTTCGAACTGCAACAGCACGTCGGTCACCTTCTCCATGCGGAAGGCGAAGTCGAGGTCGATGGAAATGGCCATGCTGACGATACGCGGGAGCCGCGCAGTTGTTTCGCATGTGCGGCAATCCTCCCCGCGTGGGGAAGATTGCCGCGAGCGTCAGAAGTCGGCGGAGATCGAGGCCTTGAAGGTACGCGGGCGGCCCTGCAGCAGCCGCTCGCCCGAGCTGGCGAAGGCGGTGTAGGCCGAGGTCCAGTAATCTTCGTCCGTCACGTTATCGACAGTGAGGCGCAGGGTCACCGGCGTGTTCGCCGCCGCGAAGACATAGCGTGCGCCCACGTCGAACCGGGTCCAGTCCTCGATCTCCAGCGTGTTGGTGTTGTTCGCGAACTGCTCCCCGGTATGCACCGCGCGGCCGGTCAGCGTGAAGCCGGGCACGAAGGGCAGGTCCCACTCCACGTTGGCGTTGATCGTGTAGTCGGGCACGCCGAGCGCGGTGTTCCCTTCGTTCTCGCCGCCGGGCGTATCCACCAGTTCGGCGTCGATCACCGAGGCGCCGCCGATCAGACGCAGCCCCTCGACGAATTCGCCGGCGACGAAGAATTCGATCCCGCGGTTCCGCTGCCGCCCGAAATCGCTGAACAGCAGCGCCCCGTCGTTATCCGGGTCCGGCCCGAGGAAGAAACTGGGCTGTTCGATCTCGAACGCCGCTAGGCTGAGGTTCACGATCCCCACGTCGAGCTTGGCGCCGACTTCGTACTGCACCGATTTCGCCGGGGGCAGTATCTGGCCCGTGTTGGTCACCGGAAGCTGTGGCCCGCCCGGAATGTCGGGATCGGTGCCAGACGTGGGCGCCGCGGGCCCCTGCGCCAGCGATTCGATGCGATTGGCGAACACGGAAACATAGGGCAACGGCTTGAACACCATGCCCGCCACCGGCGTCACCGCGTCTTCCTCGTACGGATCGGCGAGGCCGGCCTTGATCTGCTGCAGGCGTACGCCGCCGGTCACGAGGATGCGGTCGTCCCACAGGCCGATCGTGTCCGAAGCGAACACGCTGAACTGCCGCGAACGGTTGGAAACCGGCGGGTCGTTCAGATCACCGGACGCGAAGGTGACTTCGCTCGGCAGATCGACGATCACCGGATCGTAGAGGTTGGTGTCGAACCCCGCGCGAAAATCGAACGCGGTGCGGAATTCCTGCCAGTTGACGTTCGTGCCGAAGTTGATCTCGTGCGTGATCGTCTCGCCCAGCTCGATCCGCATTCCGGCCTCGATGGACTCGTTGTTGATGCGGGCGGGAATGATCGAAGCACCGCCGCTCGCCGCGCCGGTTTCGGCGTCGAGCACGGTGATCGAGCTGTAAGTGCCTTCCTCGTTGCCATCCAGCACGCCGCCGGTGACGTAGATCATCGCGTTGTCGGCAACATCGTATTCAAACCGTGCGAGGCCGAACACGTCGCGCAGTTCTGTGTTGCTGAACGGCTGGCCGTAATTGATGTCGCTGTCGGGCGCATCGGGGATCGTATCGGTGCCGATCGCCACTTGCGGCCGGAGCCGGTCGACTTCGATCCGCTGATATCCCGCATCGAGGAAGAACCGCGCGTTCTCGCCCTGCCAGTCGAACGATCCGCTCGCCACCAGCGTTTCGCGGAACTCGTCGTCGATCGATACGTCGCCGCTGCGATAGGCGGCGTTGACGCGCAGGCCCATGTCCTCGCCGTTGCCGAACCGGCGCGAGACGTCCACGCTGCCGCCGAAATGCGCGCTGGAGACGTAGTTTGCCGTCACGCGGGTCACCGGATCGGGCGTCGCGCGCTTGAGCTGGAGGTTCACGTTGCCGCCGATCCCGCTGCCGCCCGGCGCCGCGCCGTTCAGGAAGGCGCTGGCGCCGTTCAGAACCTGCACGCCCGAATAGAGCTCGGGCGAAACGAGCTGGCGCGGCGTCACGCCGTAGAGCCCGTTCATGCCGATATCGTCACCGAACAGCGGGAACCCGCGGATCACGAACTGTTCGGACGCGTTGCCGAAGCCGTAGAACGTGCGGACCGACGGATCGTTTTCCAGCACTTCGCCCAGCGTCAGCGGCTGCTGGTTCACGATCAGGGTTTCGTCGAACGTGCGCACCACGAACGGCACGTCGATCGAATCCTTGTTGCCCAGTGCCCCCAAGTCACCGCCGTTCACCACCTCGGTCGCGTTCTCGCGCTGGGCGGTGACGACGATCTCGCTGGCGCTGTCTTGCGCCACGGCGGGCGCGGAGGTTGCGGCGAGGGCGAGGGCGGACGCGGTGAGGGTGTGACGAACGCGCATTTGTCAGGTCTTTCTCTGCTGGGAAGGTCGGTTGCGCCGCTGCCACGCGGCGAGGATGGCGATGATCGGCAGCGCGAGCAGCGCCCAAGCGGCAAGGTCGGGCGCGCCTTCGCCGGTGAGGCCGAGCACGAGGCCCGCGCAGCTCGCTGCGAACAGCGCGATCGGCAGCGCAAACACGCGGCCGAGCGTCTGCGGTGGGCGCTTGGGGGAGGGCGCGCGGCTCATGCCGGCTGCTCCGCCGCGCCGCGGTGGATTTCGGACACGCGCCGCTCGATCTGGTCGGGGCTGCGCCGCCACCACAGCAGCACGCCGGTCCACAGCACCCAGATCGTCGCCGCGGTCAGCAGCGCCCAGATGATCTTGAGCGGCAGCCCGCCGTAATCGCCGAAATGCAGCGGCTTCGACATCATCAGCGCCTGGTTGAGCGCGGGCATCGAGCGGGCATCGACCAGCGCGCCAGTTTCGGCGTCGATCAGCGCGGGGGTGAGCAGGTTTTCCGTCAGCGGGCGGTCGCCCTGGAAGAACACGGCATAGTGGCGCGCGGTGCTCCACGCGCCGCCGGGAAAGCCGATGAACTGCGGGGACTGGCCGGGCAGGCGCGCCTTGGCCTGCGCCATCGCGACGTCGAGCGAGCCGTAGTCCTCGGGCGGCAGCGCCTGCGTGCCGCCGTATTCGGCGGTCATCTCGGCCAGCTCGCCTTCGCGCCAGCTGTCGGTCAGCGGATCGGCGAAGGCATTGATGACCCCGGTACCGCCGACCACCAGTGCCCAGGCGAGGATCACGATCCCGGCGAGGTTGTGCTGGTCCAGCCGGCCGACGCGGCGGCTCTTGTCCATGCGGAGCGCGCCGAAGCGCAGACGCCGCATAAACGGCGCGTAGAGCACCGTGCCGGAGATCAGCGCGATCACCATCAGCGCGCCCATCACGCCGAGGAACCACATCCCCGGCTGGCCGAGGAACATGTCGGTGTGGAGCTGGAGGAGGAAATCCATCACCCCGTCCTCGGTGATCGCGCCCAGCGATTCGCCCGTCGCGCGGTTGAACAGCATCAGCGTCATCTGGTCGCCCGGCGCATCGGGGGCGGGGCCGGTGGTGACGGTCAGCAGCGGGCTCTCCTGATCGAACGCCATGAACAGCGGCACTTCGCCCGGCGGCCGCTCGGCCAGCGCGGTGGCGAGCATTGTATCGAGCGGCAGTCCGTCGTCGGCCGATGCCGGGCCGGGCAGGGTGGCGGCGGTGGTGGCGCCTTCGAGCGATTCGATCTCGTCGTGGAAGATCAGCGGCAGCCCGGTCAGGCACAGCATCAGCAGGAACACCGTGGGCACGATGCTGCTCCACTTGTGGACCAGATACCAGGCGCGGATCGTGCTGCGTCGCATGGCGCGGGCGACTATGCCGTGGCGCGTTGCGCGTCAATGATAATCAATCGCAATAACGCGACGCCGCGTGTCGGGCGGCGCGTGCAAAAGCGTTTTCCTACACGGTGCCGTGGGCTTACCGTGCGGCCCGCTCTTTCCCATCGTCGATCGTCCGCGCGCCATCGTCCGGCGCGGCATTGCAGCCTCGGGACGGGGGTAACTTTTTTGGCTCAGGACAGTGTAACAACCGGTCCATGTCTCCCGGCCGAGCGGGCGTCAGGATCGCCCGACGGGCACCGCGAACAGGTCGTGCGCGTCGGCATCCTCGACCAGCACGTCCACGATATCGCCCGGCTGGAGCGTTTCGGGCACGTTGCGCAGGAACACCTGCCCGTCGATCTCGGGCGCGTCGGCCTGACTGCGCGCGGTCGCGCCCACGTCGCCGTCCTCGTCGGGCTCGCCGACCTCGTCGACGATCACCGGCAGCGTGCGGCCGACCTTGGCGGCAAGCTTGGCCGCGCTGATCCGCTCGGTGACTTCCATCAGCCGGGCGTAGCGCTCCTCCTTCACCGCTTCTGGCACCGGATCGGGCAGGGCATTCGCCGCCGCGCCCTCGACCTGTTCGAAGCGGAAACCTCCCACGCGGTCGAGTTGGGCTTCCTCGAGCCAGTCGAGCAGGTAGCGAAAGTCGTCCTCGGTCTCGCCGGGGAAGCCGACCACGAAGCTGGAGCGGATCGTGAGCTCGGGCGCGATCGCCCGCCATTTGCGGATACGCTCGAGCACCTTGGCCTCGTTCGCCGGGCGCTTCATCGCCTTCAGCACCTTGGGCGCGGCGTGCTGGAACGGGATGTCGAGGTAGGGCGTCAGCAGCCCCTCGGCCATCAGCGGGATCACCGCGTCGACGTGGGGGTAGGGGTAGACGTAGTGCAGCCGTACCCACGGCGGCGCGCCTTCGGGGGTACGCAACTGACCGAGCTCACGCGCGAGGTCGGTCATGTGAGCGCGGACCGGATGGCCTTTCCAATCGCGCTCCTCGTGCCGGGTATCGACGCCGTAGGCGCTGGTATCCTGGCTGATGACCAGCAGTTCCTTCGTCCCCGCCGCGACCAGCTTCTCCGCCTCGCGCAGCACCGCGTCGATCCGCCGGCTGGCCAGCTTCCCGCGCAGTTGCGGGATGATGCAGAAGGCGCAGCTGTGATTGCAGCCCTCGGAAATCTTGAGATAGCTGTAGTGGCGCGGCGTCAGCTTCACGTCGGGCTGCGGGATCAGGTCGATGAACGGCCCCTGGCTCGGCGGTGCGGCGCGGTGCACTTCTTCGACCACCGCCTCGTACTGGTGCGCGCCGGTCACCGCGAGCACCGACGGGTGCGCGGCGCGGATCGCGTCGGCTTCCTCGCCCATGCAGCCGGTCACGATCACGCGGCCGTTCTCGGCGATCGCCTCGCCGATCGCGGCCAGGCTCTCCTCCTTGGCGCTGTCGAGGAAGCCGCAGGTGTTGACCAGCACGACGTCCGCCCCGGCATAGTCGGGGCTCATCGCGTAGCCGTCGGCGCGCAGGCGGGTGAGGATGCGCTCGCTGTCGACGAGCGCCTTGGGACAGCCGAGGCTGACCATCCCGACCTTCTTCTGGTCGGGGATCGCGGTGGTGGCGGTGGCGGACATTGCGCCGCGCGCCCTACACCTATGCCGCGCTTTGCGCTAGCAGGGATGCGCAACGAAGGAGAACGCTTCGGTGGGTCCGGTAAATTGGATTGCAGTGGTGGTCGCCGCGCTGGCCGCGGGCGCGCTGGCATTCGTGTGGTTCGGCCCGGTGTTCGGCCGGGCGAAAGCGCGCAAGGTAGCACCCGGCAGGATCGCGCTGCGCCGCCGGCCCGAGCTGGTGGCGGCGATCACCGGCGCGCTGCTGCTGCTCACCTCCGCCATGATGGGGCACATGTTCGCCCGCGTGGGGGAAGCGACGCTGGCGGCGAAGCCGTGGCTCTATTTCATGATGTCGGGCGGGCTGGCGCTCGCGTTCGTCATCCCCGCGCTGTGGATCAGCTTCAGCCATATCCGCGTGCCCACGCGCGTCGCGCTGATCGACGCGGGGTACTGGCTTGCGGCCTATCTCGGCATGGGCGCGGTGTTCCTGCTGCTGGCCTGATCGCCGCGCTCGTCCATGTCGGACTCCTTCTCCACCGTGGGCAGGATCTCGACCACGATGTCTCCCGCCTGCAATTTCTGGCACCCGGCTTCCCAGAACCCCAGCGCCTCGCCATCGCGATAGACGCGCACCCCGCGCCCGCCGCTGGCCAGGGCGTCGAGCGATCCGCCGATCTCTTCGGGCAGCACCGGCCGCTCGACCAGATGCACGCGCCCGCTGAACGATGCGAGGTCGGCCATGTAGTCGGCGATGTGCGTGCCGCGCGCGCTGCCCGCCAGCAGCAGGCCGGTGAAACGCACCGGGTTGATGACGTTGTCCGCGCCCGCCTGCCGCGCGAGCAACTCGTTGTCCTCCGCCCGCACGACCACGCTGATCGGCACGTTCGGGGCCAGATGGCGCACGGTCAGCACGATGAGGATCGAGGCGTCGTCGCGCCCGGCGGAAACCAGCACGGTGCTCGCTTCGGTGATGCGCACCGCCATCAGGCTGTCGTCGCGCGTGGCATCGGCTGCCATCACGTTGCAGCCGAGCGCCTCGGCCTCGGCCAGACGCTCCTGCCGCGTGTCCATCACCACGATGCAGTGCGGGTCGGTGCCGCGCTCGATCAGTTCGGCGACGGCTTCCGAGCCGGAGACGCCGAAGCCCAGCACCACGACATGGTCCGAAAGTTTTTCCTGGATGCGGGCCATGCGCCATTTCTCCCAGCTGCGTCTAATGATGAAATCGTAAGCCGCGCCCACGAAGATGAAGATCACGGCGAAGCGGATCGGGGTGACGATCACCGCCTCGACCAGCCGTGCGCGATCGCTGATCGGGGCGATGTCGCCGAATCCGGTCGTAGTGATCGAGATCATGGTGAAATAAACGACATCGAGGAACGACACTTCGCCGTCCAGATTGTCGACCAGCCCGTCGCGATCCCACCAGTGGATCATCACGACGAGGAACACGAGTCCCAGCGCCGCGCCGAGGCGAATGCCCAGATCGGCCCAGACGGGCACCTTGAGCGCGCGCCGCAGAGGCTGGAAGCGCGGCCCGCGCATGCGCCGCCGCCTGCCGTCCGCCGCCGACCGGAAACCAAAGTCGTTCATTCGCCGCGTCGCCCGGGCAGCTTGCTCGCCGGATCGACGTCGCGCCCGTCCTTGCGGATTTCGAAATGCAGCTCGGTACGCTTCGCCGCGCCGGCATCGCCCGCCAGCCCGATTCGCTCGCCGGTCTTGACGATATCGCCCTTCTTCACGGTCAGTTTCGACAGGTGGCCATAGGATGTCTGCCAACCGTTGCCGTGGTCGATCAGCACCTGCCGCCCGAAGCGCGTCGGCTCCTCACCCGCGAACACCACCGAGCCGCTGGCCGCCGCGCGAACCATTTCGAGTGGATTGGCGGCGATATCGATCCCATCGTGCGTGTCGGAAAAGCCGAGCAATACAGCGCCGTCATGCGGCCAGCGGAAATAGGGCTCGGTGCGCGCCTTGGGTGTGGGCGGCGGCGTGGTCGCCACGGCAGGAACGATCAGCCGCTGCCCGGTCTTGACGGTGTAGGGCGGCTCCAGCCCGTTGGCGATCGCGAGCTGGGGGAAAGGCACCGCGTAACGCCGGGCGATTGCATGGCCGGTTTCGCCCGCCTTGACCGTGTGGTGGCGCTGGCGCGGGATCGTCAATGTCTGCCCGGCCTGCACGTCGTAAGGTTCGACGAGGCCGTTGGCGGCGGCGATTACCCCGGCGGGCACTTGCGCGCGGTTGGCGATGCCGTTCAATGTCTCGCCGTCCTGCACCACGTGCCGCGTTTCGGTCGCGGGATCGGTCGCCGCGATCAGCAGCGGAAGCGCGGCGAGCAGGCCGAGCCGTAGCATCAGCCGTAACGCTCGCCCAGTTCGCCGAGCGAGGCGTGATGCGTGAGATCGAGCTGCAACGGCGTCACTGCGACATAGCCCTCGTCGATCGCCTCCAGGTCGGTGCCATGATCGAGCGTGTGCTCGATCGCTTCCAGCCCGAACCAGTAATACTTGTATCCGCGTGGGTCACGACCCTCGACGACGGTGCCGCGCGAATAATCGTGGAAACCCTGACGCACCACGCGGATGCCCTTCACCTCGTCGGGCGGCAGTGCGGGGAAGTTGACGTTGACCAGCGTGCGCTTGGGCAGCGGCGCGTCGAGCAGCGGGGCGAGCACTTTGGCGCCCCATTCACGCGCCGCGCCGAACGGCACTTCGTCGCCCATGCCTTCGCGCGCATAGACCTGGCTCAGCGCGATCGCGCGCACGCCCGCCAGCGCGCCTTCGATGGCGGCGGAGACGGTGCCCGAATAGGTGATGTCGTCTGCCAGGTTCGCGCCGCGGTTGACGCCCGAAAGGATCACGTCGGGCGCGCCGTCCATCGCCTTGCGCAGCCCCATCGTCACCGCGTCGGTCGGCGTGCCGGTGACGGAAAAGCGCCGCTCGTCGTGGCGGCGCATACGCACGGGGCGGGTCAGCGTGAGCGAGTGGCCAGTGCCCGACTGCTCCTCGCTCGGTGCGCAGATCCAGATATCGTCGCTGAACTCGCGCGCGATTTCCTCGAGCACCGCGAGGCCCGGAGCATGGATGCCGTCGTCGTTGGTCAGGAGAATACGCATCAGGCCGTCGCCTCCAGCCGCTCGATCCCGCCCATATACGGCAGCAGCGCCTCGGGCACGTCGATCGAGCCGTCCTCCTGCTGATAGTTCTCCAGCACCGCCACCAGCGCGCGCCCGACCGCGAGGCCCGAGCCGTTGAGGGTGTGCACGAACTCGGTCTTCTTCGATCCTTCCGGCTTGTAGCGCGCGTTCATCCGCCGCGCCTGATAGTCGCCGCAGTTCGAGCACGAGCTGATCTCGCGCCACGCGCCTTGCCCCGGCAGCCAGACCTCGAGATCGTAGGTCTTGCGCGCCGTCGCGCCCATGTCACCGGCGCAGAGCAGCATCTTGCGATAAGGCAGGCCGAGCGCCTGGAGCACGCCCTCGGCGCATTCGGTCATCCGCTCGTGCTCGGCCTCGCTGTCCTCGGGCCGGACGACGCCGACCAGTTCGACCTTCTCGAACTGATGCTGGCGGATGAAGCCGCGCGTGTCCTTGCCCGCCGCGCCCGCTTCGGAGCGGAAGCACGGGGTCAGCGCGGTCATGCGGATCGGAAATTCGCCTTCGTCGACAATCTGCTCGCGCACCGCGTTGGTCAGGCTCACCTCGGCGGTCGGGATCAGCCAGCGATCGTCGGTAGTGCGGAACAGGTCTTCGGCGAACTTGGGAAGCTGGCCGGTGCCGAACGCAGCCTCGTCGCGCACCATCAGCGGCGGGGCGCATTCAACATAGCCGTTCTCGCCCGTCTGCCGGTCGAGCATGAACTGGCCGAGCGCGCGGTGCAGCCGGGCCATGGCCCCGCGCAGGAAAGTGAAGCGTGCGCCCGCGATCGCCGCGCCGGTTTCGAAATCCATCCCCAGCGCGGGGCCGAGGTCGGCATGTTCCTTGGGCGTAAAGGCGAATTCGCGCCGCTCGCCCCATTGCGCGATCTCGACGTTGCCGCTCTCGTCCTCGCCCGGCGGCACGTCGGCGGCGGGGAGGTTGGGCAGGCGGGCGAGCGCGTCGTCGAGTTTGGCGCTCAGGGCGCGATCCTCGTCCTCCAGCGCGGGCAGCGTCTGCTTCAATTCGGCGACTTCGGCCTTGAGCGCTGCGGCGCGGGCCGTGTCGCCTTGCGCCATCGCCTGACCGATTGCCTTCGAGGCCTCGTTGCGGCGGCCCTGCGCCTCCTGCATCCGCGTGGTCACCTCGCGCCGCTTGGCATCGAGCGCGATCAGGCTGTCGGCGACCGGCGCCGCGCCGCGTTTGGCGAGGGCGGCATCGAACGCTTGCGGGTCGTCGCGGATCAGGCGGATATCGTGCATGGGCGCGGCCTATGCCTCACTGAAGCTGGCATTTCCAGCGGCTTCAGGAACGCGACAGCGCCGCGGCGGTAATCAGCGCCATGAGCACACGTGCCAATGCCAAGCGGCCGCCGGGGCGGACCCCGTTCATCGACGTTCTCGACAGCGCGATCCGCGGCGGGCGCAAGCTCGGCGCGGTCGGCCCGGCACGGCTGGAGAAGGATTTCCTGCTCGAACGGGCCTGCGAGGATACGGGGCTCGACGATTTCGGCGACCGCTGGTTCGAAGGCCCGATGGAAGTGCTGCTCGAGGCCGTGCGGCGCGAGTCACGGCTGAACGCGGCGGGCGACTGGGCGGCGATGCAGCAATTCCAGCACATCCTGCGCGACCGGCTGCTGGCGCAGATGTGGTTCAGGCGGCGCCCCGAGATCCTCGCCCGGCCGATGCCGCGCCCGGTGGTGATCGTCGGCCCGATGCGTTCGGGCACCACGCGGATGCACCGCCTGCTCGCGGGCGACCGTCGGTTCAGCCACATGCGCAGCTTCGAGACGATCAGCCCGGTGCCGCACCCCGATTTCGAGGAAGTTCTCGATGGTCGCCGCGCGGACTCCCGCCCGGTGCTCGCCGCGCGGATCATGAAGGTCGCGCGGCTCGCCAATCCGCGCACGCTCTCGATCCACCCGACCGGGCCGTTCGAGCCGGAGGAGGAACTGGGCCTGCTCGTCGCCAGCATGTGGGGCATGAAGCACGAAGCGCAGTGGCACGTGCCCAGCTACGGCCGCTGGTGCGAGGGCGAGAGCGCGGTGCCCGCCTATCGCCACATGGCCGATCTGTTGCGCCTGGTCGGCTGGTCGCAGCAGGTTTCTTCGCTCCGGCCCTGGATCCTCAAGACCCCGCAGCACATGCTGGATCTGCCCGCGCTGCTGGAGGTGTTCCCCGACGCGCGGGTGATCTTCACCCACCGCGATCCGATGAAAGTCGTCGGCAGCGCGGCCTCGCTCGCGTGGAACCAGACGGTGATCTATTCCGACCACGCCGATCCGCACCGGATCGGGCGCGAGTGGCTGCACAAGACCGCGCTGCAGGTCGAACGCATGCGCGATGCGCGCTCCGCGATCCCCGACGAACGCAAGATCGACGTGCAGTACGAGGACATGGAGCGCGACTGGCGCGGCACGATGGCGCGCGTCTATCGCTTCCTCGAACTCGACATGGACCCGGCGGTCCCGGCGATGGAAGGCTACATGCACCGCGCCTGCGCGCTCAAGCGCAGGCCGCACGCCTACAGCCTCGCCGAATTCGGGCTGACCGACGCCGATGTGCGCGACCGCCTGAGCGACTACACGCGCGACTTCGGCATCCCCATCGAAGGCGAGGGCGGCGCGGCCGAGCCTCGGCCGCGCGCCCGCTTCAGTATTTCAGCGTCGCGGTGACGAAGACCTGCCGCGGATTGCCGTAGAACGCCGTCGCCGTGCCCTCCAGCCCGAGCGAAGGCACCGGTTGGCCGTTCGCGCCGGTCACGGGCAGGCCCGTGGCCGGGTCGACCACGAGGAACTGATATCCGGAGGTCTTGTACCGCTTGTCGAGGATGTTCTTCGCGTGGACGCCGATCGAATAGCGATCGCCGCCGAACGAGTAAACGAGGCTCGCATCCCACAACGCATAAGCGTCCTGATCGAGGTAGGGGCTGGGATATTCGAACTGCTGGGTCTTGCTGCGATAGGACACCGTGGTCGAGGCGTTGAGATCGGCATCCGCGCCCATCGGGATTACGCCGCCCAGCGTGCCCGACGCGGTCCAGGTCGGCGTGTTCTGGATATCGGTGATGTCGGACACGTCGGTGCCGAGATTGCCGACGAACTCGTCGTACTCCGCGTCGATATAGCCGAGCGTGCCGGCGAACGTCATGCGCGAGCCCGCGCCCGCGAAGCCGCGCGCGAAGCTGGCGGAGGTTTCGAACTCCAGCCCCTTGAACGTCGCCGACGCGGCATTGGTGGTGACGCCGGAGAACCCCTCGAACACACCGTCGCCATCGGCATCGATGCCGATCGATCCGGGAACCTGCACGTTGGTGTAGTCGGCATAGAACCCGGTAAGCGCGAAGTTGAGATCGCCGCCGAGCGCCGAGCCCTTCACACCCGCTTCGTAGCTGTCGACCTCTTCCGGTTCGAACAGCAGGAAATCGTAGATTTCGTCGTAGCTGAACGCGCCATCGCCGTTCACGTCGATCGCCGGGGCATTGGCGCTACCGCGCGGATCGAACCCGCCGCCCTTGAAGCCTTTCGAATAGGACGCGTAGACCATCACCTCGTCGCTGACGTCGTAGGAGATAGAGGCGCGCGGCGTGAACTTCTTGAACCGCGCTTCGCCCCGGAAATCGGTAATCGGCACGCCGAGCCCGATGCCGGTGCCGCCGAATTCGGGATCTGCACCCAGGATGCGGTTCTGCTTGAACACCACGCTGTCGCGATCGTCGACGGTATAGCGCCCGCCCGCCGACAGGTGCAGCCGGTCGGTCACGTCGAAGGTGAAATCGCCGAACACCGACCAGGTATCGGTGCGCACGTCGCCGATCGTCTGCTGGCCGAAACCGGTAAGGCCCAGCGTTTCGCCCGTGGGGAACAGCAGCACGTCGAACTTGGTGTAGGCGCGCGCGTCGAGATAGTAGAACCCGACGAGGCCGCTCAGTCGGTCACTTTCATAGAGCAGTTGCAGTTCCTGGCTGATCTGTTCGTTGCGATAGACCGCGGGCACGTCGACATCGACGGCAGGCAGCGCGTCGAAGTCGATCGGGGTGAAGCTGGTATCCTCGCGCCATGCGCTGATCGATCGAAACGTGAAATTGTCGCTCAGTTCGGCGGTAACGTTCATTGCAAGGCCGTAGGCTTCCACGTCCTGATCGGGTGCGTTGAGGCCGGCGCGGGTGTCGAACTCGTCGTCCAGCACCGGCGCTCCGGACACGAGGCCGGGGATCAGGCGGTGGCCGTTGCGCGGATCGGACTTGTCGCGGGTGTAGTCGCCCGAAATGCGGATCAGCACCGGCTCGCCGTGCCCGCC
Source organism: Pelagerythrobacter sp. (assembly GCF_041912895.1). NCBI lineage: Bacteria > Pseudomonadati > Pseudomonadota > Alphaproteobacteria > Sphingomonadales > Erythrobacteraceae > Pelagerythrobacter > Pelagerythrobacter sp. The sequence continues at coordinate 15,818 of NZ_JAYSGI010000005.1, forward strand.
CAGTTCGAACGTGCCGCGCGCGGCCCACACGTCCTTGTTGTAGTTCTCGACCCCGTCGAGATTGAGGTTGTCGCCGAAGCCGCCGCGAGACAGCCGCGCCACCGAGCCGCCGACGCGCACCAGATCGCCGATCGGCGCGCTCGCGGTGACGACGCCCTCGGCCTGGTCGTACGTGCCGTAAGTGCCGCGCACCTTGAGGCTGAAGTCCTGCGGCAGTTCGCGCGTCACGTATTTCACCGCGCCGCCGATCGTGTTGCGGCCGTAGAGCGTGCCTTGCGGGCCGCGCAGCACTTCGATCCGCTCGACGTCGTAGATATCGAGCACGGCGGCCTGCGGGCGGTTGAGATAGACGTCGTCGAGATAGATGCCCACGCCCGCCTCGAACCCCGGCACCGGATCCTGCTGGCCCACGCCGCGAATGAAGGCGCTGAGCGTGGAATTGGTCCCGCGCGAGGTCTCCAGCGTGGTGTTGGGGGTGACGTTGGCGATATCGGTGATGTCGAGCGCGCCGCGCGCTTCCAGCGCCTCGCCGGAAAACGCCGTGACCGCGATCGGCACGTCGTTGAGGCTTTCCTCGCGGCGGCGCGCGGTGACGACGATCACGTCGGAAGTGTCGGCGACGGACGCCTGCTCCGGCGGCTGTGTGCCGACCTTGGCCTCCTGCGCGGCGGCGGGGCTGCCGACAAGGGCGGCGGTCGCGGCGCCGGTCAAAAGAGCAGCCGCCACGCGTAAACGAGACACTTTCATCGATCCTCTCCCAAAATCCTTTGACCCCTCGATATTGAAACATGAACCGACTTTCAAGTTTTCTCTTGCCGGATATGGTCATGCGGCCTAGCCATGGCGTCATGGGAATGGGGAAACCGGCACACGAGGCGGAGACCGCCAAGCAGCCGCGCACCGATCGCGGGCGGCGGACGCTGCGCAAACTGCTCGATGCGGCGGCGATCGAATTCGGCGAAAAGGGCTTCCACGAAGCTTCGATCAGCGCGATCACCGCGCGCGCCGGAACCGCGCTCGGCAGCTTCTACACCTACTTCGATTCGAAGGACGCGATCTTCCAGGCACTGGTGCGCGACATGAGCGAAGCGGTGAAAGTCGCCGCGCGCGACGCGCTGGACGAGCCGGCATCCGCGCTCGAGCGCGAGCGCATGGCGCTTACCGCGTTCCTCCGCTTCGCCGCCGAACACAAGGAAGTCTACCGGATCATCGACGAGGCCGAATTCGTCGATCCCGAGAGCTATCGCCGCCACTACGAAACGACCGGAGCCCGTATCCTCGATCGTCTGCGCGAAGGTGGCCGCGCGGGCGAGCTACGCGGCGATCTGGAGGAAGCCCACGCTTGGGCGATCATGGGCATGAACGTCTTCCTCGGCCTGCGCTACGCCGTCTGGAACGGCGGAGAGCGCTCGGCGGACGAGGTCGCCGCGATCGCGCACGACCTGCTCGCAAGGGGCATCGCTGCCGATCGTTGAAAAGATGGTGGGCGCGGCAAGGATTGAACTTGCGACCCCACCCGTGTGAAGGGTGTGCTCTACCACTGAGCTACGCGCCCGCCGGAGTGCTTGCCCGGTCGTCTGGATCGGGGCCGCCTCCACGGCAGGGGCGCGCCTTTGCCACGCGCCGCGGGGCTTGGCAAGCGATGTGTTGGCGCGCCGCGCGCCGGCTTAGCCGATGAACGCGATCAGCTTCGCCAGCCAGCCTTGCGGCCCCGGATCGGCCGCGCGTGCCGCGGCGGGGCGCGGGCATTCGAGGCAGTAGGCCTGCATGCCGCGCACCAAGAGCAGGCGCTCGATATCGCCCGCGACCTGCCCCAGCAGCGCCTGCTCGCGCCGGGCGACCAGCGCGAACACATCGCCGCCGCGCGCGTTCGCCGATGCCTGGCCGGCGATCAGCTGGCGGATCAGCGAATCGTAGGGCTGGACCTCTTGGCCGAGGAATTCGACGTGCCAGTCGCCCTCTTCGAGCTTGGCCTGCTGCGCGGCCCAGGCGACGGCGTCGTCGAGCCCGCCGTACTGGTCCACCAGCCCGATCTGGCGCGCCGTCCCGCCGTCCCACACCCGGCCCTGGCCGATCGCGTCCACCCGCTCGGGTGTCAGGTTGCGCGATTCGGCGACGCGGGTGAGGAAACTGCGATAGCCGTTTTCGATCGAACTCTGCAGGATCGCGTCGATCTCGGGCGTGAACCCGCCGATGATGTCCGGCTGGCCCGAAAGCGGCGTGGTGCGCACGCCGTCCGCGGTCACGCCCCATTCCGCCGCTGTCTCCTCGAACGTGGGAATCACCGCGAAGATGCCGATCGAGCCGGTGATCGTCTCGGGTTCGGCGAAGATGCGGTCCGCCGGGGTCGAGACCCAGTAGCCGCCGCTCGCCGCCATGTTGGCCATCGACACGACGATCGGGATCTCCTTCGCCTTGTGGCGCAGGATGCCGCGGCGGATCTCCTCGGACGCGAGCACCGATCCGCCCGGCGAATCGACCCGCACCACCAGCGCGGCGAGATCGTCGTCGAGCGCGTCGATCAGCAGGTCGCGGATGCGGTCGCCGCCCGCGGTGCCGGGGCCCGCGTCGCCATCGACGATCGTGCCGGCGATGGTGACCACGCCGATCGTCTTGCCCGGAGCTTCGGGCTCGCTGTCGGCCAGCCACGGGTCGAGATCGGTATGGGCAAAGCTGCCCGGGGTGTCGTCCCAAGTGTCGGCGCCGGCGATCTCGGCCACCCGCTCGCCGAATTCGATCTTGCCGCCCAGCTTGTCGACCAGCCCCGCTTCCAGCGCGGCGGTCGCCATGTCGCCGTCGCTCGCGGCGATCCATTCGGCCGGCTGGCCGGTGACCCTGGCGAGATCGAGCTGCGGGCGCGCCTTCTTCACGTTCGCCTGCCATTCTTCCCACAGCGAGCCGTAGAGCGCTTCGTAGTTTTCGCGCGCCGCGGGCGACATCCCGGCGCGCGAATAGGGTTCCACCGCCGACTTGTATTCGCCGACCTTGTAGATCCGCGCATTGACCCTGAGGTTTTCGAGCAGTTGGCCGAAATAGAGGTTCGATCCGCCGGGGCCTGCGATCACCGCGCCGCCCAATGGATCGACCCACACCTCGCTCGCGTGCGCGGCGAGCATCATCGCGTCGTCGCCGTAGGCCACGGCATAGGTCAGCACCGGCTTCTTCGCGGCCCGGGCGCGATCGAGCGCTTCGCCGATATCCTGCAAGTGAACCTGCCCGCCGCCGAGGAACGAGGTCATGTCGAGCACGATCGCCTTGATCCGGTCGTCGTCTGCGGCCTCGTCGATCGCGCGAACGAGGTCGCGCGACTGGAATTCGGTGATCGGCTCCTGCCCGCTGAGCAGCACGGACAGCGGATCGAGCGGCGATTTTTCTTCCACCACCACGCCGTCGAGCTCGAGCAGCAGCGCGCCCTCGCGCACTTGCGCGGGGCTGGGCCGCGCGGTGAGGACCGCGTAGAGCGCCATGAAGAACAGCAGCAGGAAGACGAGGCTCAGCCCGTCCTTGATGCCCACCAGCAGCCGCCAGACCTTGCCTGCAAACGCCATCGCTCGATCAGTCCCCGCAAATTCGTGTCGAACGCTCACCTAGAGTGCGCGGGCTCAAGGTTCCACCCGAAAGCACGCGAGCAGCCGATAAGGCTCGACGAAAGGGACTTGCCCCCCTAATGGCATCGCTTCGATGGCATCGACGGGCACTCACGACACTCCGGGCCGCTTTCCGGCGGGCGCGCGCGCCTTTCCGCATCGCGACCTGACCGGCATCGCGCAGATGGAGCGGCACGAGATCCTGTTTTTGCTCGCCGAGGCGGAGCGCTGGGTCGAGTTCAATCGCGGGGCGGACAAGCACTGCGACGAACTGGCCGGCCTCACCATCATCAACGCCTTCTTCGAGAACTCCACCCGCACGCTGCTGAGCTTCGAGATCGCGGGCAAGCGGCTGGGGGCGGACGTCGTCAACATGCACGCCGCGACGTCGAGCGTGAAGAAGGGCGAGACGCTGATCGACACCGCGATCACGCTCAACGCCATGCGCGCCGATGCGATCGTGATCCGCCACGGATCGAGCGGCGCGGTGGATCTGATCGCGAGCAAGGTCGATTGCCCGGTGCTCAACGCGGGCGACGGCCAGCACGAGCACCCGACGCAGGCGCTGCTCGATGCGCTGGCGCTGCGCCATGCGCTGGAGGACCGGGGCGAGGGGGCGGAGGATTTCACCGGGCTGACGGTGACGATCTGCGGTGACATCCTGCACAGCCGCGTCGCGCGCTCGAACATGCTCTGTCTGCAGGCGCTCGGTGCCTCTGTGCGCCTTTGTGCACCGCCTGCGTTGATGCCCGCCGGGGTCGAGGCGATGGGCGCGCAGCCGTTCCACGATTTCGACGCCGCGCTCTACGGGGCGGACGTGGCGATGATGCTGCGCCTTCAGACCGAGCGGATGAGCGGCCAGTTCATCCCCTCGGCGCGCGAATACCACCACCTGTACGGCCTCACCCGCGAACGGCTGGAGGCCCGCGCGCCCGATGCGCTGGTGATGCACCCCGGCCCGATGAACCGCGGGGTGGAGATCGACAGCGACGTGGCCGACATGCTCGACCGTTCGATCATCACCCGGCAGGTCGAGATGGGCGTCGCGGTGCGCATGGCCTGCCTCGACGTGCTGACGCGCAAGACGCGCAGCGCGCCGGGCTGGAACGACGGGCAGTGGGCATGAAGCAGGTGCGCCCTCTGACGATCACCGGCGGCAGGCTGGTCACGCCCGACGGTGTTCGCGCCGGGGCGTTGCGGCTCGTCGAAGGGCGGATCGCCGCGCTGGGAGATGCCAGCCCGCAAGAGGGCGACGACACGATCGACGTCAACGGCGCACTGGTCGCCCCGGCGCTGGTCGATTTCGGGGTCTTCGCGGTCGACAAGCCCGCGTTTCACTACGGTGGCATCGCACGCGCGGCGCTGATGCCCGATCAGAACCCGCCGCTCGATCTGCCGAGCCGGGTTTCGTATATCGCAAAGAGCGGCAAGCCGGATTTCTGGGTGCACCCGCTCGCCGCCGCGACGCGCGGGCTGGAGGGGCGCGAACTGGCCGAGATCGCGCTGATGAAGGAGGCCGGCGCGCGCGGCGTCGCCACCGGTCGGCGCTGGATCGCCGATTCGGGCGCAATGCTGCGGCTGCTGCAATATGCCGCGATGCTCGATCTGGTCGTCGTCGCTCATGCCGAGGATGCGGCGCTGGCGGGCGATGCGGCCGCAACAGCGGGCGAGATCGCGACCCGGCTCGGCCTGCCGAGCGCGCCCGCCGAAGCCGAGGCGCTGGCGGTCGCGCGCGACGTGGCGCTGGCCGAGATGAGCGGCGCGCGGCTTCACTTCCGGCAGGTGACGACGCGCGCCGCGCTCGATATCGTGCGCGCCGCCAAGGCGCGCGGCGTCAAAGTGACCGCAGGCGTGACCCCGGCGCACTTCATGCTGTCCGACCTCGCGACCGCAGACTTCCGCACTTTCGCCCGGCTTTCGCCGCCGCTCCGCTGCGAGGCCGACCGCCAGGCCGTGATCGCAGCGATCGCCGACGGGACGATCGACGTGGTCGCATCGGGCCACGATCCGCGCGGGCCGGAAGACAAGCGCCTGCCCTTCGCCGATGCCGAACCCGGCATGGCGGGGGCCGAGACGCTGCTGGCGATGACGCTGACGCTGGTGCGCGACGAGGTGATCGATCTGCCGCGCGCGTTCGACCTGCTCGCCGGAGCGCCCGCCCGCCTGCTCGGCGTCGAGGCGGGCGAACTGCGCGAAGGGTGGGAAGCCGACATCGCGCTGGTCGACCCCGAACAGCCGTGGGTAGTCGACAGCCGCAAGATGGAGGCGACCGCCGGCAACACGCCGTTCGATGGTCAGCCCGCGCAAGGCCGCGTGCTCGCGCTGCTCAAGGGCGGCGTCGCGGTCTAGCGCCGCCAAAAAGAAAGCCCCTCCCGCGAAGGGGAGGGGCCAGTCCATCTCCGTTGGGGAGAGAGGTTCGTCAGCGGCGCGCCATGCGCACCCCGGTATCGATCGCGCCGGGCAGGGGGCGACCCTCGGCCCAAGCGATGCAGCCTTCGCCGCGCGCCTTCACCGTCGAGCACATCGAGCGCGCGTCGGCGACTGCGAAACCGCCGGCGGAGACGCGGAAATAAGTCTTCCCGCGCACCCGCGCTTCGGTGATGACCATGCGATAGCGGTCGAGGTCGGGATAGGCCTTCGCGTAGATGCCCCAGGCGCGGCGTGCGCCTTCGCGGCTGGCGAACGATCCGAGCTGGATCAGATGGCTGCCATCGGTGCGTGCCGGTGCGGCCGCCGGTTCCTCGCGGCTCGCGGCGACCCGCGATACGCCCGGCGAAGGCGCGCGCGGCGCGGCCTCCGCGCCATAACGCGCGGGCATCTTCTGCACGACCGGTTGGGAAATAAATTGCACGAGGCTTTCGGTGATCTGCGCCGGGCTCGCGCCGGTCGGCGCGGGCGCAGCGAAAGCGGCCCTGACGGTTTCCGGCTCGCTCGCCGGCGGCTGTACGATGGCGAGTTGCGGAGCGAGGGCTACGGGTGGGAGCTCTCCTACCGGCGCGGCTTGCGCGAACTGCGTTTCGGGCGCGGGCTGGGCGAGCGCCGCAGCTTCGGCGGCCAATTGCTGCGAGCCCGGGTTGTTTACCAGCGCGAGCGCCACCGGCTGGCCGGGATCGCGTACGACCGGCGCGCCGAGCAGGCTGGCGACGCGCGCCTGATACATCTCGGGCTGGACGGAGCGCGCCCACTGGCTGATCCGCTGATCGATCTGGTCGGGGGGAACGTCCTCGGCGGCCATCAGCCGCGCCGCGCGCCAGTCGCCGCCCAGCGCGTAGGCATAGGCGAGGTTCTGGCGAACCTTCGGCGTGTTCTGGCCCGAGCGCAAGGCGTTCGCGAGGATCTGCGCGCCGCGCTCCGGCTGGCCGGCCAGCGCCAGCGCCAGGCCGAGATCGGCGGGATCGAGTTCGTCGCTCCAATCGTCGAGCAGCGCCGAGGCGCGCGGGTAATTCCCGGCGGCGGTTTCGGCGAGCGCGAGGCTGAGCGCGGTGCGCGGCGAATTGTCGCCGAGCGACATGGCGTCCTGAAAACTGGTTGCGGCGGACTGGAAGCGTCCGGCTTCCATATAGGCCGCGCCCAGTACCGCGCGGAATTGCGGGCTGCGCGGCTGAGCCAGCACGGCGGCTTCGGCGTGGGTCAGCGCTTGGCTGCTTTGGCCGCGTTCGAGCGCGGTCTGCGCCTTGCTCGCGGAAACCGCAGCGGGCGGCGCCACGTCGGTCGTGCATCCGGTCAACGCGGTGGTCGCGAGCGCGGTCGTCAGCGCCAGCGCGGCGAGCCGATGTAAGGTGGCGGTGCGGGTCATGGTCGTTTCCCCCGTGTGCTCAGTGCCGCTCGACCTGGGCGGCGAGCTTGTCGATGTCGGGCATCGCGTCGAGCAACGCATCGAGCGCCTCGGTCACGATCTGCTGCGCGCTGCGATTGCGGATAGTGCAGGCAAGGCGCAGCTTGAGGTGGCGGTTGGGATCGAGCCGCAAGGTGAAGGCGGCGCGCCGGGCGCGCTTGGCGGCGGGCCGGCTCACGGCGCCGGTGGCGGGCGAGATCCGCTCGGCGAGCACGGCCTGCTGCTTGCGGACCTGCGGCTCGGCCGGCGTCGCGGGTGCGGCGGCCTCCAGCTGGTCCTTGGCCTCGTGATCGATCTCGCGCGCCTCGGCGGCGGTTTCCGGATTGGCCGGCGAGGGGGTGAGCTGAAGCACGTCGGCGTCGCGCGCAGGCTCGTCGTCGGAGCCCATGTCGTTCCAGCCGAGATCCTCGATGCCGGCGGAGAGCGCGCTCTGGCCGGTAATGAGGGCGGACTGCGGCCGCATGGCCGGTTTCGCGCCGCCCTTGCGGGCGAGAAGCGTGGAACTGAGGGAGGCGAAGTTGGCGTCGCTCATGATCGGTGGTCCGTCAGCCTTACTGCGCGACCCGGCGGCCGAAGCCGCCGGCGGGGCGATGCGCGCCTCCGGCGACCGAAGAGATCGCATGCGGTACGGCGAAAACCGTGCGGCGGAAGTTCTTTTCGAGTCGGTCCGCGACATAGGTCCACAGCGCGGTGACCTCGGCGGCGCTGCGGCTGCCGGGATCGACTTCCATCACCGTGCGGCCGTCGATCATCGAAGCCGCATAGTCGGTCCGGTGGTGGAGGGTGATCGGGGCGACGGTGCCGTGCTGGCTCAGCGCGACCGCGGCTTCCGAAGTGATCTTGGCCTTGGGCGTCGCCGCGTTGACGACGAACACCAGCGGCTTGCCCGCGCGCTCGCACAAGTCCACCGTGGCGCCGACGGCGCGCAGGTCGTGCGGGCTGGGCCGGGTCGGCACGACGATCAGTTCGGCGACGCCGATGACCGACTGGATCGCCATCGTGATCGCCGGCGGCGTGTCGATGACGGCGAGTTTGAAGCCCTGCTGGCGCAGGATTTGCAGATCGCTGGCGAGCCGTGCGACTGTCGTCTGCGCGAAGGCAGGATATTCCGCCTCACGCTCGTTCCACCAGTCCGCGAGCGAACCCTGTGGATCGATGTCGATCAGCACCACCGGGCCTGCGCCGGCGCGCTGCGCCTGCACGGCCAGGTGGCCCGACAGCGTCGTCTTGCCCGATCCGCCCTTTTGCGATGCCAATGCCAATACGCGCACAGGCCGATCCCCCTAATCGTGTCGCCACCCGCCGAAGCGGTTCGGCAACCGAGATCGCAGGATACCCCTAATTTTGGATTAACGGCGCTGCCGCCATGCGAGGGCGCGAAAGTCGCCGGGTTAGAAACCCTTTGCTAACGCACTGTTCACTATGTCAGTCTGAACCGCGGAGGATCGAAGGGGCCGCATATGAGGTTCGCGCACGTATTGCAGTTGCTGATCGCCGGGAGCGCGCTCGCCGCTGCACCCGCATCGGCCGACGTCAAGGACGGCGTCGATGCCTGGAGCCGGGGCGATTATCGCGCGGCGGTCGCCGAATGGCGGGGTCCGGCCGAAAGCGGCGATCCCGACGCGCAGTTCAACATGGCGCAGGCCTATCGCCTTGGCCGCGGGGTCGAGCGCGACGCGGCGCAGGCCGAGATACTCTATGCCAAGGCGGCGGCGCAGGGCCACCTCAAGGCGGCCGACAACTACGGGTTGATGCTGTTTCAGGCCGGGCGGCGCGAGCAGGCGATGCCCTACATCACCGCCGCCGCCGATCGCGGCGATCCGCGCGCGCAGTATCTGCTCGGCATCGCGCACTTCAACGGCGATATCGTCGAGAAGGACTGGGTGCGCGCCTATGCCCTGCTGACCGTCGCCAACGCGTCGGGCCTGCCGCAGGCCGCGCCGGCGATCCGCCAGATGGACGAACATATCCCGCTCGAGGAACGGCAGGAAGCGCAGGCACTGGCGCAGCAGCTCAAGCAGCAGGGCGACGCCGAGCGCGCGCAGCAGTTCGCCGCCGCCGATCTCGCCGCCGCGGACCTGCCGACGGCGGCACCTGCCGCCCAGCCGCCAGCGACCGGGCAACCCGCGCCCGCCGTGCCCTCGGCTTCCGCCCGAGTGCCCAGCCCCATCGCTCGCACGGAAACCTCGCCCTCGATCGCAGCGGCACAGGCGGCGATCATGGAAGCGAGCCGCGTGACCGGTACGGACAGCCCGGCCTCCGCCGGCGCCGACTACGCGCGACCGCAGGAGGCGCCTGCGGTGCCGGAACAGCCGGCCGAGACTCCCGCGCCAGCCCCTCGGCCCGAAGCACCGACCTCCCCACCGGCGGCCACACCGGCGGCTCCGGCTCCGGCCGCCGCAAGCGGCCCATGGAAGGTCCAGCTCGGTGCGTTCTCGGTCGCGGCCAACGCCGATCGCCTGTGGGCGCGCGTAGGCGGTGGCGAGGCGCTCGCGGGTTCGCAGAAGCTGCTCGTGCCGGCGGGTCGGTTGACCAAGTTGCTAGCCGGGGGCTTTGCCACGCGGGCTGCGGCGCAATTGGCGTGCAGCGCGCTCAAGGCCGATGGGGTGGATTGCCTCGTGACGCGCTGATCCCGGCGCGCACTCTTCCGCGAGACTCCGTCGCTGCTATAGCAGGCGTGTTTCGCGACGAGGGGCAGCGATGACCGAAGCCGTTTCCATGCCGACAGATGCCGCGCCGGACCAGCCGCAGCCGGTCCTCACGCCAGAGCGCATCGCCAGCCTCGATTTCATCCGCGGTATCGCGGTGATGGGCATCCTGCTTGCCAATATCGCGCTGTTCGGCCAGCCGGCCACCGCCGCGATGTGGCCGGGCGGCTTCATCGGCGGCGACGGCGATCCGGGCGGCTCGCTGTGGATCGCGCAGTTCGTGCTGATCGACGGCAAGATGCGCGGGCTGTTCACCCTGCTCTTCGGCGCGGGGATGATGCTGTTCATGGAAAAGGCGTGGGCGCGGGGCGCGACCCGCACGCTCCAGGCGCGGCGGCTCGGCTGGCTGTTCGTGTTCGGTCTGCTGCATTTCTTCCTGCTGTGGCAGGGCGATATCCTGACACTCTACGCGCTGTGCGGCGTCTTGGCGCTGGGCTGCCTGACGTGGCAGGCGCAGACGAAATTCGTCGCCGCGGCGGTGTTCTACGTATCCGGCGCGCTGATCTGGACCGCGCTGTTCTTCACCTTCTACCTCGCGGCCGAAACGCCGTTCGGCCAGAGCCCGCAGATGGCCGAGGCGCTGCCCGGCATCATGAAATCCAAGGCGCTGCCGGTGGCGGACGGGCAGGTCGAAACCGCGCTGATGCAGGGCGGCTCGTGGTTCGCCAACGTCGGGCACAGGCTGACGGAGCACCCGTTCGACTGGCTCACCATCCTGTGGCAAGTCGCTTGGGAGACAGTGCCGCTGATGCTGATGGGCATGGCGCTCTACAGTTGGGGCTTGTTCGACGGGCGGTGCGACCCGACGAAGCAGCGGCTGTGGGGCTGGATCGGTGTGATCGCGGGCATTGCCACGACGATCCCGCTCGCCTTGTGGGCGCAAGGGCGCGATTTCGGCTATTTCAGCACGATGTTCGTGTTCATCGGCCCCTCGATGCTCACCCGGCTGCCGATGATCCTCGGGCTGGCCGCGCTGCTCGCTCTGTGGGGGCCGAAGGCGACCGGATGGCTGGGTCGGCGCGTCGCAGCCGCCGGACGCATGGCGTTCACCAACTACATCGGCACCTCGTTCGTGATGCTGTTCGTGTTCTCCGGCTGGGCGCTGGGCCTGTTCGGGGCACTCGATCGGCCCGCGCTCTATCTGGTCACGGTGCTGATGTGGATCGCGATGCTCGCTTGGTCGCAGCCGTGGCTGGCGCGATTCCGCTATGGCCCGCTCGAATGGCTGTGGCGCTGCCTGACGTATTGGCGGCTATTTCCCCTGAGGAGACGTTAGGGGTTGCTATTGCGAAGGCCTCGCATAAATTGATGCCTGCGAATCACTCGCAGGAGCCGTGATGTACATCTGCATCTGCAACGCCATTCGGGATTGCGAACTGCGCCGCGCGGCGCGGCGCTGCTCGGGCGATGCGGAGGCGGTCTATGCCGCGCTGGGCAAACGGCCCGATTGCCGCCAGTGCCTGGACGAAGCCGAGGACGTGCTGTTCGAAGAACGGCAAATGTCTCTCATTCCAGCTCGCGCGGCCTGATTTTCGCCTCCGATCCAGGCTAACGCAAATCGCTCGCAAACGGCGGAATTCCGCCATTTTTTAGCCCTCCAGCCTTGTCACGAGCGGCAATGCAGCGCATATGCGGCGCCAGCATTTCTCACCGATGGAGGCGCCAGATGAAGGGCGACACGAAAGTCATCGAGTTCCTCAACAAGGCGCTCACCAACGAACTTACCGCGATCAACCAGTACTGGTTGCACTACCGCGTGCTGCAGGATTGGGGCGTGACGAAACTCGCCGAATACGAGCGGCACGAATCGATCGACGAGATGAAGCACGCCGACGTGCTGGCCGAACGGATTCTGTTCCTGAAGGGGCTGCCGAACTTCCAGGCGATCCACAAGCTCAAGGTGGGCGAGACGGTCGAGGAAATCCTCAAGGCCGACTTGGCGATGGAGAACGAGGCGATACCGCTGCTGCGCGACGCGATCGCGCATTGCGAGACGGTGCGCGACTACGTCAGCCGCGAGATCTTCGAGCGTATCCTCGAGAGCGAGGAGGAGCACGTCGACTTCCTCGAAACCCAGTTCGACATGATCGAGCGGATGGGCCTGCAGAACTACGTCCAGCTTCAGAGCAAGCCAGCGCAGGACGGCGGCGATTAACGCCGCGTCTTGCGGTTGCGCCACCCGCGGTAGTTCACGCCGCGGGCGGCCATCCGGGTTTCGAGCAGGAAGAAGCCGAGCCCGGTGATCAACAGTGCCATCGTCAGAACCCAGGCGATCGCGGTGATCGTCCCGATTTGTGGTTCGATATAGGCGCTGATGAACAGCAGCGCGATTACCACGCTGATGACCGCGGCCGAGGCGGTGCTGAACGCCATCGCCTTCTGCGCATGGCGCCTTCGCTGGACCAGCCAGGGCAGTTCGCGCAACTCGTGATCGCCGGCCTTGCCGTCCTCGATTCGGCGTTCGATTCGCTCGATTCGCTCGGCGACCCAGATCATCCGGCTCATCATCACGTTCATGATTGCGCCGATGCCGCTGAGCAAGAACGCAGGCGCGAGCGAGAGCTGCACGATTTGCTGAACGTGCGGGGTACTCGCCGTGCGCTGGAGCATCTCGACCGCAAGGCTCGTGCTGGCGGATAACAGGTCGACCATCAATCGCTCTTGTAGGGATTTTTCGGGCTCTTGAGCACCACCCGCACCGGCACGCCCTCGAACCCGAGTTCGCGGCGGATGCCGTTGACGAGATAGCGCTCGTAGCTTTTGGGCAGCATGTCGAGCCGGGTGCCGAAGACCACGAAGCGCGGCGGGCGCGTGCTCGACTGGGTGATGTAGCGCAGCTTGATCCGCTTGCCCTTGGGCGCGGGCGGCGGGTTCGCCTCCAGCGCGTCGTCAAACCAGCGATTGAGCGCGGCGGTGGGCACGCGCTTCGACCAGGCATCGCGTAGCACGAAAGCCGCGCCGAGCATCGTGTCGAGCCCCTTGCCGGTCTTCGCGCTGACCGCGAACAGCGGCAGCCCGCGAACCTGGCTCAGCCCTTCGCCCAGCGCCTCGCGGATGCCGTTGAACAGCGAACTGGCGTTCTCCGCCACGTCCCACTTATTGATCGCGACCATCAGCGCGCGGCCTTCCTGCAAGGCCATATCGGCGATTTTGAGGTCTTGGTGCTCGAGGCCCTTGGTTGCATCGAGGAGTAGCACCACGACCTCCGCGAAATCGACCGCGCGCCGCGCATCGGCGACCGAGAGCTTCTCCAGTTTCTCGACCACCTTGGCGCGCTTGCGCATTCCGGCGGTATCGATCAGCCGGATGTCGCGCACCTCGCCGCTGGCCGGATCGGTCCACTGCCAGTCGACCGCGATCGAATCGCGGGTGATCCCGGCTTCCGGGCCGGTGAGCAGGCGATCTTCGCCCAGCAGGCGGTTGATGAGGGTGGACTTGCCCGCGTTGGGCCGCCCGACGATCGCGAGCTTGAGCGGGCCGGGCGGCGCGTCCTCCTCATCCTCCTCGCTGACTTGAGCGGGGGTGGCCGAGCCTTCAGCCTTCTCGCCGATGATCGGCCACAGCGCGCCAAAAAGGTCGGCCACGCCTTCGCCATGCTCCGCCGAGAGCGGGACCGGCTCGCCCAAGCCGAGTGACCACGCTTCGATCACGCCGGCTTCGCCCGCCTTGCCCTCGGCTTTGTTGGCGACGGGCACGACCGGCACCGTCTGGCTGCGCAGCCAGCGGGCGATCTCCTCGTCCAGCGGAGTCAGGCCGGCTCGCGCGTCGACCACGAACAGCGCTGCGTCCGCGCCTTCGAGGCTGACCTCGGTCTGGCGGCGCATACGCCCGGGCAGGCTCTCGGGATCGTCGTCCTCCCAGCCTGCGGTATCGACAATGGTGAATTCCAGCCCGGCGATCGCGGCATCACCCATGCGACGATCGCGCGTCACGCCCGGTTGATCGTCGACCAGCGCGAGCTTCTTGCCCACCAGCCGGTTGAACAGTGTGGACTTGCCGACGTTGGGTCGGCCGATGATGATGACTTGGGGCTTCATGCGGGTGCGCAGGTGGAGCCTATCGCGGCGCTTGGCAAGCACGCTCGGAGAAATGGTTAAGATCGATTAACCATAACCGGTAGGTTCGCCTTAAGTATGCCCCGGCAATTCCTTGCCGCATGAAGGCCATCCCCCTCATCGCCGCAATCGCCGGAATTTGCGCGTTTCATGCGCCTGCATCCGCCGATGCGAGCCCTTCGTTCGCACCGGCGCGGCCAGCCGTGAGCGGCAGCGAATTGCCGCCATATCTCCAGTGCGTTCCCTATGCGCGCCAGCTTTCTGGCGTCCAGATCTACGGGGATGCCCTTACGTGGTGGGACCAGGCGGCCGGCCGTTACGAACGCGGCGACGAACCGCGCGTCGGCGCGGTCATGGCGTTCATCCCGAGCGGCGGCATGACGTTGGGCCACGTCGCTACGGTAAGCCGCGTGATCGACAGCCGCACGGTGTTGCTCGACCATGCCAACTGGTCGCCGATCAATGGTCGGCGCGGCCAGATCGAGCGCGACGTCAAGGCGATCGACGTCTCTCCAGCCAACGACTGGAGCCAGGTGCGCGTGTGGTACGATCCAATCCAGGGGTTGGGCACGACCGCGTGGCCGGTGCACGGCTTCATCTATGGTTCGCGGCCAAACTCGCTCCGCCAACAGCCGGAGGCGCGTCTGGCGGCGGTTTCGCAGCCTCCCCGGGCGGTTACTGCGCCGACACCGGTTTCGGCGACGCCGTCTCGCGCGTTCATGAACGCGTTCTCCGGGCTGCCAGCCGCGAAGGTCGCTACGGCACCCGCGAGCGGCCCGCGTGTCGCCGCGCCTCTGCTCCCTCAGCGCAAGGCGATGCCGCAGCGCAAGGCCGCCGCACCCGCGCAACGCGATCCGATAACGGCCGCGATCGCGCGATACGGAAACTGACGGGCGTCAGGCCTTGGCGACCGGCGGATCGTCGCCCAGATCTTCGTACCACGCTTCCACCGGGCCGGTGAGCTTGAGGGTGAGCGGCTGACCCTTGCGGTCCATCGTCTTACCCGCCTGAACCCGAACCCAGCCTTCGGAGATCGAATATTCCTCGATATCGGTGCGCTGACGGCCCTTGAACTTGATGCCGACACCGCGCTGCAGCTTGTCGGCGTCGAAATGGTCGCTGCGCGGATTTACCGAGAGGCGGTCGGGCGGCGTGTCGGGCGTGGTCTGGTCGGTCATGACGCGCGCCGTAATCGGCCTTGCGCCCCTCGGCAATACGTCAATCGGGCGGCGGCGGCGTTTCGCTGGGGCCGCGATCGGGATTGTCGTAATCGGGCACGGGCGGCTCGATCTCGTCGGGTTCGTGCACCGGATCTTCCAGCGGCGGACTGTCTGGCGGGGTTTCGGGGGGCGAGACGGGTTCGATCGTGTCGGGCGAAGGGTCGGGCTGGGTGGCCATTGCGAAGTCTCCTCGGGCTGTATTGGCGGTCTTGCCCGATTCAACGCCGCGCCGCGCCCGCGCGTTCCGCACGTCGCGTTCGGCCAATCGCGGCGCTTGCCCTTTTCGGCCCGCCCGACTAAGGGCGCTCCCCTGTTCGCGTGGGTTTCCCGCGTGCGGCTTCGTTCGGGTTGCGGGCGTGGCGGAATTGGTAGACGCGCTGGTTTTAGGTACCAGTATCGAAAGATGTGGGGGTTCGAGTCCCTTCGCCCGCACCAGCCGCCGGCTCGGCCACCCTTCGACAAACACGTGATTTCGAAAAGGCTTAAGTTCGCACCATGCAGATCAAAGAGACCACCAACGAGGGCCTCAAGCGCGGTTACCAGGTGACCATCCCGGCCAAGGACATCGAGGCGCAGGTCGATGCCGAGGTGAAGAAGATCGCCCCGCAGGTGCGCATGCCCGGCTTCCGGCCCGGCAAGGTGCCCGCGAATCTGGTCAAGAAGATGCACGGCGAGAACGTGCACGCGCAGGTGGTCAACGACACGATTCGCAGCTCGGTCGACGGGCTGATCCGTGACGAGAAGCTGCGCCCGGCGATGCAGCCGAAGGTGGAGCTCGGCGAAGGCTACGAGCAGGGCAAGGATGCCGTGCTCGCGGTCGAGCTGGAAGTCCTGCCCGATGTCGCCACGCCCGACATCGATGGTCTCGCGCTCGAGCGGCTGACGGTGCCGGTGAGCGACAAGGCGGTGGACGAGGCGATCGAGCGCATCGCCGGCCAGCAGAAGAGCTACAAGGACGCGCCCAAGACGAAGAAGGCGGGCGAGGGCGACCAGCTCATCATCGATTTCGTCGGCTCGATCGACGGCGTGGAATTCGACGGCGGCAAGGCCGAAGGCGCGCCGCTGGTGATCGGTTCGGGCCAGTTCATTCCCGGCTTCGAGGACCAGCTCACCGGCGCGAAGACCGGCGACGAGAAGACCATCACGGTCACGTTCCCCCAAGATTATCAGGCCACGCACCTCGCGGGCAAGGAAGCGCAGTTCGCCGTCACCGTGAAGCAGGTGAAGGTCGAGGGCGAGACCAAGATCGACGACGATTTCGCCAAGAGCCTGGGCCTCGACAGCCTCGACAAGCTGAAGGAACTGCTGCGCGGCCAGCTCGAGCAGGAAACCGCCGGGCTCACCCGCACGCAGATGAAGCGCCAGTTGCTCGACCAGCTCGCCGCGGGCCACGACTTCGCCGTGCCGCAGGGCATGGTCGACGCCGAATTCGAGCAGATCTGGGCGCAGCTCGAGCAGGAAGCCTCGCGTGACGAAGATCCGGCCAAGGCGATGAAGGAAATCGAAGCCGAGCGCGACGATTACCGCAAGATCGCGGAACGCCGCGTGCGCCTCGGCCTGCTGCTCAGCGAGATCGGGCAAAAGAACGGCGTCGAGGTCAGCCAGCAGGAAATGAGCATGCTCGTCCAGCAGGCGGCCCAGCAGTATCGCGCCGAGGACCGCGAGCGGTTCATGCAGTATGTCCAGTCCGAACCGATGGCCGCGGCCCAGCTTCGCGCGCCCCTCTACGAGGACAAGGTCGTCGACTTCCTGTTCGACAAGGCCGAAGTGACCGACCGCGAAGTGACGCGCGAGGAACTGGAAGCCGCCATCGAGGCCGAGGAAACCGAACCGGCCAAGAAGCCTGCGAAGAAGGCCCCGGCCAAGAAAGCCGCCGCCAAGAAGGCCCCGGCGAAGAAGGCGGATTCCGACGACAAGGCGCCGGCCAAGAAGCCCGCCGCGAAGAAGACGCCCGCGAAGAAGGCGGACGATGCCAAGGGCGAGAGCAAGGCCGCTCCGGCCAAGAAGGCCTCGGCGAAAAAGGCTCCCGCCAAGAAGGCCGACGACGAGAAGCCCGCCGCGAAGAAGGCTCCTGCCAAGAAAGCGGCGGCGAAGAAGTAATCCACGGCCATCGAGCCGGGTAACGAACGGGCGGCGGGGCGATGGCCTCGCCGCCCTTTTCGTTGCAACTCAGCGGTTACCTGTCGGCCGTTTCCGGGCTCCAGAGGTCAAATTTCGGCTCGACGAGGTCGGCGCTCCGCGCGCGTTCGTAGGCGGCTCCCGCCTTCAACAGCGCATGATCCTGCCACTTCGCGCCGATGAAGCTGAGCCCGACCGGCAACCGCTCGACCGCGCCCATAGGCACGGTCAGATGTGGATAGCCCGCGATAGCTGCCAGACTACCAGCGCCGATTCCGCCGGGAAAATTGTCGCCGTTGACGAGGTCGCTGGTCCACGCAGGCCCTGCCGTAGGGGCGACGAGAAAAGCGACATCGTGGTCGGCGAGCAATCGGTCGATGCCTTCTTCTCCCGCCAGCCGAAGCGAGTTCGCACGCGCGGCACGGAATTTCGCTTCATCCACTTCGGTCAGCGCCTGTTCGAAGGTTTCCTGCCCGAACCAGCGAAGCTCCTCGTCCGCATTCCCCTTGTTGAATGCCACGACATCGGCCAGCGAGCGCACGGGGATGTTCGCGGGCGAATCCGACAGATAGGCATCCATCCCCTCGCGCAATTCGTAGAGAAGCACCGCGAACTCGTCGCGGTACATGGCGGCATGGGGTTCGAAATCGATCTCGACGAGTTCAGCCCCGGCGCGATCGAGGTCGGCAAGCGCGGCCTCGAACAGGGCGGTCACTTCCGGTCTGCTTCCCGCTTGTTTGCGCATCACGCCGATGCGGACGCCATCGAGAGAGGCGGTGGCGAGGCCCTCGCGAAAGTCGACCGCGTGTCGGTCCGCGTCGGCTGTTGCTGGATCGGCCGGGTCGTTTCCGGCGATGGCGGTCAGCAACGCGGCGGCATCGGCCACGGTTCTGGTCATCGGCCCGGCAGTGTCCTGACTGGCGCTGATCGGCACGATATGGGTGCGACTGACGAGGCCGACCGTTGGCTTGAACCCGACCACACCGTTTACGCTGGCCGGGCAGGTGATCGATCCGTCGGTTTCCGTCCCGATCGCCGCCCAGGCGAACCCGGCCGCGACCGCCGCGCCGCTCCCCGACGAACTGCCGCAGGCGTTGCGGTCGGTCGCATGCGGGTTGCGCGTTAGCCCGCCGACCGCGCTCCACCCGCTGGTGGAGTTGCCGCTGCGGATGTTGGCCCATTCCGAGAGGTTGGTCTTGCCCATTACCACGCCGCCCGCCGCGCGCAGCCGCGCAATCAGCGGCGCGTCGCGGCCCGTGTTGTTGCCTGCCAGCGCCAGGCTGCCCGCAGTGGTCGGCAATTCGCGGGTTTCGATATTGTCCTTCACCAGAACGGTCCGACCGCGAAGCCAACCCTCGGCCTCCAGCGCGGCGATGATCTGCTGCTGGATGTCGGGCGCGAGCGCTATCACGGCGTTCACGCCGCCTCCGCCATCCTCGTTCTTTTCCATCGCGAGCAGGAAGCCGAGTGCGTCGACCTCCGCCTGAGTACTCGGCTGGAAGCCCTCGGGCAGGGCTGTCTGCCGCGATTCGATGTTATCTTTGGACGGCGTCTGAGCCGCTAAACTCGTGGTGGACAGGGCGAACAATGCCAAGGCGGCAGGGATATCTCTCATCCCCGCACCGTGCCACCGCTTTCGAGCAAAGCAAGTCGGTTGCACACATGCGGACAAATCGATGGCCAAGGGTTAACGCCCTTGAACATCGCGCCGGGCATCGCGACATAGCCGGTCGAGTTTCTGACGGAGGACATTTTTCCCATGATCGACCTGTTCGGCACCGATGCCCATTCCTCGCAAGGGCAGTTTACCCGCGATCCGGTGACGGGCGCGCTGGTGCCGGTGGTGGTCGAGCAGACCAGCCGGGGCGAACGCAGCTTCGATATCTTCAGCCGCCTGCTGCGCGAACGCATCGTGTTCGTGACCGGGCAGGTCGAGGACAACATGGCCTCGCTCATCACCGCGCAGTTGCTGTTTCTGGAAAGCGAAAACCCGTCCAAGCCGATCTCGATGTACATCAATTCGCCTGGCGGTGTGGTGACGGCGGGCATGGCGATCCACGACACCATGCAATACATCAAGCCGCGCGTCTCGACCGTGTGCATCGGGCAGGCCGCCAGCATGGGCAGCTTCCTCCTCGCCGCGGGCGAGCCGGGCATGCGCATCGCGCTGCCGAACGCGCGGATCATGGTCCACCAGCCTTCGGGCGGCGCGCGCGGCATGGCGAGCGACATCGAGATTCAGGCGCGCGAGATCCTGCGCATCCGCCAGCGGATGAACGATCTCTACGTCAAGTACACCGGCCAGAGCCTCTCCGACATCGAGAAGGCGATGGACCGCGACACCTTCCTCGAAGCCGACGAAGCGATGAAGTTCGGCATCGTCGACAAGGTGTTCGAAACCCGGCCCGAGAACGAGGAACCGGGCGCGGATTCGGGCTCCGGCGGCGCGCCGGAGTAACGTCGGTTCCGGGGTTCGCCCGGGAGCGGGACATTAACTGTAGCATTTGGGCAACCTTGCCACTTCAGCTTGTGGCAATTCACCCATGCTAGGCCCGACGTGTTGATTAATGACCATCCGGCTCTAGAGTCGGTCGAATCCCGCCGTGGAATCTGGCGGGGGTTCGGGAACCACGGGAAATGACCAAGTTGAGCGGAACCGATAGCAAGTCCACCCTCTACTGCAGTTTCTGCGGCAAGAGCCAGCACGAGGTGAGGAAACTCATCGCGGGGCCGACGGTGTTCATCTGCGATGAGTGCGTCGAGCTGTGCAACGACATCATCCGCGAGGAGACCAAGGCGGGACTGACGGGCCGCAAGGAAGGCGAAGTGCCGACCCCGGCGGACATCTTCGGCACGCTCAACGACTACGTGATCGGGCAGGACCGCGCCAAGCGCGTGCTCTCGGTCGCGGTCCACAATCATTACAAGCGCTTGAAGCACAGCGGCAAGGCGGGCGAGGTCGAGCTCGCCAAGTCGAACATCCTGCTCGTCGGCCCCACCGGCTCGGGCAAGACCCTGCTCGCCCAGACCCTGGCCCGCACGTTCGACGTGCCCTTCACCATGGCCGACGCGACCACGTTGACCGAAGCCGGCTATGTCGGCGAGGATGTCGAGAACATCATCCTAAAACTGCTTCAGGCGAGCGACTACAACGTCGACAAGGCACAGCACGGCATCGTCTACATCGACGAGATCGACAAGATTACGCGCAAGGCGGAAAACCCCTCGATCACGCGCGACGTATCGGGCGAAGGCGTGCAGCAGGCGCTGCTCAAGCTGATGGAAGGCACCACCGCCTCGGTTCCGCCGCAGGGCGGGCGCAAGCATCCGCAGCAGGAATTCCTCCAGGTCGACACGACCAACATCCTGTTCATCTGCGGCGGCGCGTTCGCCGGGCTGGAAAAGGTGATCGCCGACCGCCTGCAGAAGCGCTCGATCGGCTTCGGCGCGCACGTCGCCGACCCGGACAAGCGCCGCGTGGGCGAGCTGCTGGAAAAGTGCGAGCCGGAAGATCTGCTCAAGTTCGGTCTGATCCCCGAATTCGTCGGCCGCCTGCCGGTGATCGCCACGCTGCGCGACCTCGATATCGAAGCGCTGGTACAGATTCTGAGCGAGCCGAAGAACGCGCTGGTCAAGCAATACCGCAGGCTGTTCGAGCTTGAGGACGTCGAGCTGACGTTCACCGACGATGCGCTGGAAACGATCGCGCAGCGGGCGATCAAGCGCAAGACCGGTGCGCGCGGCCTGCGCTCGATCGTCGAAGGCATCCTGCTCGACACGATGTTCGACCTGCCCGACATGGACGGTGTGACCGAGATCGTGATCGACAAGGACGTCGTCGAGGGCCGCAAGGAGCCCATCCGTGTGCTCGGCGGCGACGAGAAGGAAGAGGCGGCCTGACTTAGGCTGCCCGGCGGCCTGTGGGTCGCCCGACAGATCGGCCCGCACGGCGGCCGACATAGCCTTTAACAAGGCGTTGAAGACGCGGCACGCGGCCGCGCGACGGACCGGGCCGACTGCGCCCGGCCCGCCATTATCATGCGAATACGAGGAATTTCACCATGGCCACGAACGCACAGCTCGCAGCCAAGCTCCTGCGCGACGCAAGCGGGTTCTTCCGCAACGTCGGCGAACAGAACCCGCCGCTGCAGGACCAGATGAACGACAACGCGCAGGTCTACGAACAGGTCGCCGCGATGGTCGAAAGCGACCCCACCGGCGAGCTGCCCGAACAGCAGCAGCAACAGCCGGAAAGCTGATCTAGCAGCTTTCCGACGACGAAAGGGCGCAGTCGCGGTCCAGCTCGATCTGGATCGTGGCGTGCCCGATCGCGTGATCGTGCGACAGGGCGTGCGCCACGGTGCGCAGGAAATCGTCGCCCGGATGGCCGCCGGGCATCACTAGGTGCGCGGTCAGCGCGGTCTCGGTCGTGCTCATCGGCCAGATGTGGAGATCGTGAACCGCCTCCACGCCCGCCAGCCCTTGCAGATAGGACCGCACATCGGGCTCCGATATGCCTTCTGGCACGGCGTGCAGGCCCATCTTCACGCTGTCCTTCAGCAGGCTCCAGGTGCCCCAGGCGATCACCGCCACGATCGCCAAGCTGGTGACCGGATCGATCCAGTGCGCGCCGGTCAGCAGGATCGCCACGCCGGCTATGACCACGCCGAACGATACCAGCGCGTCGGCGAGCATGTGCAGATAGGCGCCGCGGATATTCAGGTCGGCATGGCGGCCGCGCATGAACAGCATTGCAGTCGCGCCGTTGATGACGATTCCGATCCCGGCCACGATCACCATCGTCCACCCCTGCACTTCGGCGGGTTCAGACAGGCGGTTGATCGTCTCGAACAGGATCGCCCCGATCGCGACCAGCAGCAACCCGGCGTTGGCGATCGCGGCGAGGATGGTCGAGCTCTTGAAGCCGTAGGTGAACCGCCCGCTCGCCGGGCGCTTCGCCGCCGCCGCTGCGCCCCAGGCGAGCAGCAGGCTCATCACGTCGGACAGGTTGTGCCCGGCATCGGCAACCAGCGCCATCGAACCCGAGATGAAGCCGTAAGTCGCCTCCACCACCACGAACACGGTGTTGAGCACCACGCCGATCGCGAACGCGCGCCCGAAGTCGGCCGGGGCATGCGAATGCCCATGCCCATGGCCATGCGCAGCGTGATCGTGGGAATGGCCTGCGCCCATCGCCGTCACCCGTAGATGCAGGCGTCGAGCCCGTCGCGGCGCACCACGCCGATCCGGGCCGCGATGGTGTTGCCGTAGCGGCGGGTGAAGCCCGACGGGTTTATCACCGAACGTTCCTTGGGCAGCGGCAGGGCGGCCGCCATGCGCGCCGCCTCGCTGCGTGTCATGCGCGCGGCGGAGTGGTTGAAGTACCGTTGTGCACCCGCTTCGGCCCCGTAGGTGCCGATCCCGGTCTCGGCGACGTTGAGGTAGATCTCCATGATCCGCCGCTTGCCCCAGATCTGCTCGATCAGGAAGGTGAACCACGCCTCCACGCCCTTGCGCGCATAGCCGCCGCCTTGCCACAGGAACACGTTCTTGGCGGTCTGCTGGCTGATCGTGGAGCCGCCGCGGATACGTCCGCCTTGCGCGTTGCGCTCCATCGCCTGCTCGATCGCCTCGCGGTCGAAGCCGTCGTGCGAACAGAACTTGCCGTCCTCCGCCGCGATCACCGCGCTTACCAGATTGCGGTCGATATTGCTGAGCGGCTCCCAGTTCTTCGTGATGCCGTTGCCGTCCATCAGCATCGTCGCGGTGACGGGGGGCGGCACGAACTTGAACAGCACGACGACCGCGAGGCTGAGGCCCACGAACCACAGGAATATCTTGGCGAGCAGCGTCAGGAACCAGCGCATGGTGGCAGCGATAGGGCGCTCGGCCCGCGCGCGCAATCGCTCAGCCGCGCGCGTCGTATCGGGCGCGCGCAGCCTCGATCGCCGCGATATTGCGCTCGGCCCATTGCCATACGCCGCAGAACGCTTCGGCCAGTTCGTGACCGAGCGTGGTCAGACGATATTCGACGCGCGGTGGAACCTCGGGGTGGACGGTGCGCGTCACCAGCCCCTCGCGCTCCATCTGGCGCAGGGTCTGGGTCAGCATCTTCTGGCTAATCCCCGGCACGTTGCGGCCGAGCGCGCTGAAGCGTTGCTCGCCATCTTCCTCCAGCGCCTCGATCACCAGCAGCGTCCACTTGTCGGCCACGCGGCCGATTGTCTCGTCCACGAGGGCATCGATGCGCGGGTCGGAGTGATAGCTGGTGTGCGGATTGGCGGCCATTACTTTCTCAGCGGTAACTACGGCACTTTCGGGTGCCTTCTTTCCATTGGTACGTGACGGCCTAGATTGAGGAGAAGCCAGACGCAATTGGAGACACATCATGAAAGCAAGCGGCAACACCATCCTCGTCACCGGCGGCGGCAGCGGCATCGGGCGTGAACTCGCCCGGCGCTGGCACGCGCTGGGCAACACCGTGATCGTCGCCGGACGCAGCGCCGACACGCTGGATGAAACCGCCGATGGTCACGAGAACATCCACGCCATGACCTTCGACGTGTCCGACCCGCAGGATATCGCGCGCTTCGCCAAGGAACTCACGGCGCGCTTCCCCGCGCTCAATGTGCTGGTGAACAACGCCGGGATCATGCGGTTCGAGGACGTGACGGCGAAGCGCGATCTGGCCGATGCCGAAGCCACGATCGTCACCAATCTGCTCGGTCCGATCCGGCTCACCGACGCGCTGATCGACCACCTGACGGCGCAGGAGGGTGCGGCGATCGTCAACGTCAGTTCGGGCCTCGCCTTCGTGCCGTTGCCCAGAACGGCGACTTATTCGGCGACCAAGGCGGCGATCCACAGCTATTCGATTTCGCTGCGCGCGCAGCTTGAAGGGAAGGTCGAGGTGATCGAGATCGTCCCGCCCGCCGTGCAAACCGAACTGACGCCTGGCCAATCGACGCGCGAAGGCTACCTGCCGCTCGATACCTATATCGATCAAGTCATGGCGCAGTTCGAAAGCGGCGAACCGGGCGACGAGGTCAACGTTCCGAACTCGCTGTATCTGCGCAACGCGGAGGCCGAGGGCCGATTTGGTGAAACGCTGGCGATGCTCGGCAGCCTGTAGGCCTCGCGACCGCCAGCACCGGATACGAAAAGGGCGCGAGAGGCAGATAACCTCTCGCGCCCTTTTGTGTTCTCGGCGTGGTTTACGCGATGCCGGGCGTCAGCCGCTGGCCGGCGATGGCCTTCATCGCTTTCTGCAGCTTCTCGAACGCGCGCACCTCGATCTGCCGGATACGCTCGCGGCTCACGTCGTAGACCTGGCTCAGTTCCTCCAGCGTCTGCGGGTTTTCCGTCAGGCGCCGTTCGGTAAGGATGTGCTTCTCGCGATCGTTGAGCCCGTCCATCGCCTCCACCAGCATGTCGTGGCGGACCTCCGCCTCCTCGGCGTCGGCGACGGTTTCGTCCTGCAACGGGCGGTCGTCGGTCAGCCAATCCTGCCATTCGCCGGAGCCTTCCTCGCTTCCGCGCATCGGCGAATTGAGCGAACCGTCGCCGCCCATCATCATCCGCCGGTTCATGTTGACGACTTCCTGCTCCGGCACGCCGAGATCGGTGGCGATCTTGGTCACGTCGTCGGGGTGGAGATCCGAATCCTCGTAGGCGTCGAGGTTCTTCTTCATCCGCCGCAGGTTGAAGAACAGCTTCTTCTGCGCCGCGGTGGTGCCCATCTTCACGAGGCTCCACGAACGGAGAATGAACTCCTGGATGCTCGCCTTGATCCACCACATCGCATAAGTCGCGAGGCGGAAGCCGCGATCGGCCTCGAACTTCTTGACGCCCTGCATCAGGCCCACGTTACCCTCGGAAATGAGGTCGCTGACCGGCAGGCCGTAGCCGCGATAGCCCATGGCGATCTTCGCCACCAAGCGCAGGTGGCTCGTCACCAGTTGCGCGGCGGCGTCTGAATCTTCATGCTCCTCGAACCGCTTGGCGAGCATGTATTCCTGCTCTGCCGTCAGCACGGGGAACTTCTTGATCTCGGAGAGATAGCGGTTGAGGCTCTGCTCACCGCCGAGCGCCGGAACGCTCAATGCCTTGCTGTTGCTCACTTTACCCTGACCTTTCTCGTGTCGACCGTGCGGGTCTGGACCCCTGATGGGCATCCGTGCGTGCCGGCCACATAGCTACATATAGGACGCGAGTGTTGCGGATTGAACCGACTTTCATCGATTTCAACGAGCGGTTTCGTCGATGAGTTCCCGCATATCGGCAGGCAATTCGGCCCGGAAATCCACCCTTTCGCCGGTGATCGGATGATCGAAGCCGAGCGCGGCGGCGTGGAGGGCCTGCCTGGCGAAACCGATCTGGCGAAGAAGCGGGCGAAGCGCTGCGGGAGTGCGTCCATAGACAGAATCACCCAATAGCGGATGGCCGATTGACGCACAGTGAACGCGCACCTGATGCGTGCGCCCGGTTTCCAACCGGCATTCGATCAGCGCGCAATCGCGCAGGAATTTCAAGGTCCTGTAATGCGTGACCGCGTGCTTGCCGCGCGTCGATTCGGGCGCGAGCACAGCCATCTTCTTGCGGTTCGCGTCCGAGCGGCCGATTCGCCCTGCAACCGTTCCCGCCGCAGGGCGTGGATGCCCGGCGCAGACGGCAAGATAGGCGCGCGAGATCGTGTGGTCGGCGAACTGCCGCGCCAGCCCTTCGTGCGCGGCGTCGGTCTTGGCGACGACCAGCAGACCCGAGGTATCCTTGTCGATCCGGTGGACGATCCCCGGCCGCGCGACGCCGTTGATGCCCGACAGCCGCCCGGCGCAATGATGCAGCAGCGCGTTGACCAGCGTGCCGTCGCGGTTGCCGACGGCGGGATGGACGACCAGCCCGGCAGGCTTGTTCACCACGATCAGGTGATCGTCCTCGAACACGATATCGAGCGGGATGTCCTGCGCCTCGGCGGCGAGCGGCGTGGACGGCGGCACGTCGATCGCGAAAGCCGCACCCTCGGTGGCCTTGGCCGATGCGCCGCGCACCACCGCGCCGCCCACCGACACCCGCCCTTCGCCCATCAGCGCCTTCACCCGTTCACGCGACAGGCCCGAAGCCTCGGCCAGCGCCTTGTCGAGACGGCCAGCGCCTCCAAGCACACCTTCGATGACTTCGCCGCCCGACATGCTAGGTCCATGCGCGATGGATATCGAAGTCACAAGGGCGGCGGTGGATCAAATCATGGCCGAAGCCGAGCGAGCGCATCCGCGCGAATGCTGCGGGATTCTGCTGGGCGAAGGCGCGCGCGTTACCGCTGCCAGGCCCGCGCCCAACGTCCATCCTTCGGTTGAGACGCATTTCGAAATCGATCCGCAGGCGCTGATCGATGCCCACCGGGCGGCCCGGGCCGGCAAAGCCCAAGTGCTGGGCTATTATCACTCGCACCCCAACGGCCGCGCCGCGCCGTCTTCCACCGATCAGGCGTGGGCTGCGCACGACGGGCGGGTCTGGGCGATCGCCGCACAAGGCGAGGTCACGTTCTGGCGGGACGACGAAGCGGGCTTCGTGCCGCTTTCCCTGCGCGCCATCGACAGGTAAGGACCGGCGTCAACGGCATTCCACCGGCAATCAGCCGATCACTATGGGGCACCCATCTCATTTCCATGACAAATTCCGACGCCATCGACCTTGCCAGCATGCTCTGCTCGCGCCTGTGCCACGACATGCTGAGCCCGGTGGGCGCGCTGTCGAACGGGCTCGAGCTTCTCGCCGAGGAGAAAGACCCCGAAATGCGGCAGCGCTGCTTCGAGCTGCTGGAACAGAGCGCACAGATCAGCGCCGACAAGCTCAAGTTCTTCCGCCTCGCCTATGGCGCGGCGGGCGGATTCGGCGATGCGGTGGACGTGAGCGAGGCGAAGGCCGTGGTCGGCGCGCTGGCGAGCGATGCCAAGCGGATCGCGGTCAATTGGGCGCTCGCCGAAGAGCGCCTGCCCAAGCCGGCGGTCAAAGTGCTGCTCAACTTCGCGCACATGGGGATCGACGCGCTGGTGCGGGGCGGCACGCTCGATATCGGGGCGGAGATGCGCGACGGTGGGGCCGAGATCGTCGTCCGCGCCGCCGGGCCGAAGGTCGCGTTCGACGAGACGATCGGCGCCGCGCTGGAAGGCAACCTGTCGAAGCAGCAACTGTCCAGTCGCACCGCCGCGGCGCATATGTTGTGCCTGCTCGCCGATCACGCCGGCGGCGGCTTGCAGTACCAGAAATCGGACGAGGCGCTGGTGCTCGGCGCGGTCCTGCCGGGCGCATAACGATGATCGGGGGCTGCCGCGATGAAGGATGAACTGGTCCACCGCGAGTACCCGTCGCCCAATTTCAACGAGCGCACGCTGCCCGTCAGCATGGTGGTGATCCACTACACCGAAATGGAGAATGCCGAGGCCGCGCTCGCTCGCCTGTGCGACCCGGCGGCCGAGGTGAGCGCACATTACCTGATCTCCGACGCGGGCGAGGTTGTCCGGCTGGTGGCGGAGGACCAGCGCGCCTGGCATGCCGGACAGGCCTACTGGCGCGGGCACAAGGATGTGAACTCGGCCAGCATCGGGATCGAACTCGATCATCCGGGGCACGCGCTCGGCTATCGCGACTTCTCCGAAGCGCAATTCGCCGCGCTGGTGCCGCTGGTCGCGCGAATCGTGGAAGAGCACGACATTCCGCGTGCCAACGTGGTCGGCCACTCCGACGTCGCCCCGGCGCGCAAGATCGATCCCGGCGAACTGTTTCCGTGGGACCGGCTCGCCGGATACGGCCTCTGCTTGCCACGCCCCGACAAGCTGGAGCGCGGCGATCCGTTCGACAACGACGCCGCGTTCTACCTCGCGCTCGAACGCTTCGGTTACGACATCACCGACGGGCGCAAGGCGGTGGAAGCTTTTCAGCGGCGCTGGCGGCCTGAACGGATCGATGGCGAGATCGACGGGCAAGTGCGTGCGATCCTGTTTCAGTTGCTCTTGGATCGCGATCGCGGACACGCTAGATAGCGTGCGCCAGGGGGCCGGGCAGCCGCGGGTGCGCAAGCATCCGAGGAAAGTCCGGGCTCCACGAAACAAGGGTGGCGGGTAACGCCCGCCGGGCTCGCGCAAGCGGGCTCAGGGACAGTGCCACAGAGAGTAGACCGCCGATGGCTAATCCGTTTTCCCAGGAAAGCGGGAGCACAGGCAAGGGTGAAAGGGTGCGGCAAGGGCGCACCGCGCGACCGGCAACGGAAGCGGCACGGCAAACCCCACCCGGAGCAAAGCCGAATAGGGGCGGCGCGCCTGCGAAAGCGGGCAGGGGTGTTTCGCCCCTGGCGCGAGCCGCGACCGCCCGGGTTGGCTGCTGGAGCGCACGGAGCAATCCGTCGCCTAGACGAATGGCTGCCCCCGCGGGGCTGGTGTGCAAGCATACCGCCCGCGGGACAGAACCCGGCTTACAGGCCCCCTGGCACACAAAGGCACACAAGATGCGCAAAGGCGCCCCCGGACCGCACCGAGAGCGCCTTTATTGCGGGGCTGCGCGCTCAGAACTTCCAGTTGAGCGCCAGATTGGCCCGGTTGTTCGTCAGCACGCCGCGGCCCATGTCCGACGTCACGCTCAGCTTCGTGCTGAACCGGTTCGACAGCGACAGTTCCGCGCCGGCGTTGACCGAGACCCATTCGGGATCGAGCTGATTGGCGATCGTGAAGGTCTGATCCGGTGCGCCGAAGAACGAAGCCGTGATCACGTCTTCCATGTCGCCCAGTTCGCGGGCGTAGGCGAGCGAACCGAACGCGCTGAGCTTGCCGGTGCGTCCGACGGCCGTGTCGAGCGATGCCATTGCGCCGAGCTTGGCGCCAAGCGAAGTCAGATCGCGTCCGCGCACGTCGAGGCCGAACTGGCCGGCGGCGAACTCGCTGTAGGCACCGAGGTTCGAGCGGACGTAATCGAGGCTGGCGACCGGCCCCACGGTCACTCCACGCGCCGGCTCCATGGCGTAGCCGATTCGCGCACCGCCGAAGGTCTGCTCGCCCTCGGCACTGCCGATGGCCGAGCGGAACGCGGCGGTGAAATCGCCTCGCGCATTGCGCTCCAACCCATACCGCTGGCTGGCATAGCCCAGATACATGTCGGCGAACCCGCGGCCGAAGGTGGTCGCGGCATAGGTCGCGGTGGCGACGCTTTCATCTTCAGCGGGCCGGAAGCCGGCGACGCTTCCCGCGCTGTTGCGGATATTGGTCACCGCGACGCCTACGCTCAGCGCGTCGGAAAGGCGGTAGTCCGCACCCAAAGTCAGTTCGCCCGCCTGGCTGAATGCCGCCTCCTGGAAGGCGGTCGCGCCCGTGTTGTGATCGCGCTCGGCCATCGTCAGGTATGACCCGCTGACCGATCCGAAAAACCCGAGCTTGCCCGCTTCACGTGGTGCGATACCGGCTTGCGCGAAAGAGGCGCTACCGGCCGCCGAGAACCCGGCGGCCGCGTTGCCCGCGCCACGCAGCGAAAGCGTCCGCTGCGCGAGTTGCCCGGTGAAGCGTTGCGCGAAGGCATTGGCCGATGCCGACTGTCCGAAGGCGCTGGTCGGCGTCAGGCTGGCCAGCGTCGCGCCGAACGCCTGGTAGCCGGCGTTGTCGACGATATCGAACAGGTGCGTGAACTGTCCGTAGCGCCCGCCGAACCGGATCTCGTCCAGCGCGGCACCGACCGAAGTCAGCCCGCTGTCACGCCCGACGAGCTGCGCGATGCTGTTGGCGCCGATCTCGAGTATCACGTCCCCGCCGACGACCCGCGTGGTGCCCTTGAGGACGGGCGAGTTGTTATACAGCGCGACGACGTCGAAATTGCCGATCACGCTGTTCGCCGAGACGATGGTGTAGTCGGTATTGAAGCGCAGCGGGATGCGGGTGCTCGGGGTGATTATCAGTCCGCCCGCCAGGCTTGCGTCGCCGGTGACGGTGAGGAGATCGCTGCTCGTCCCCTCGCGGGTGAAGCCGACGTTGACCCGCAGCACACCGCCCGACGTCTGAATATAGTCGCCGTCGATCACGAATTCACCCTGAACGCCGCCGTGAGGGCTGACGCTGCCCGAGACATTGAAAAAGGCGTCCGTCCTGACCGTGCCGTAGCCGTCCATCCGGCCGCCGAACAGCAGGACAAAGCCGGCATCGAGCGTGCCGTAGATAATTGATTCGCCGCCATATTGCTCGACGCCGATATTGCTGACGAATTCGCGCGATGCGGGCAGCAGGAACTTGGTCGCGTCGCCGTCGATCGTCAACCGGTCGATCTCCACGTCGATATTGGCCACGGTCCTGCCCGGGGCGGTCAGCAGGACATCGAAATACTGCGCCGGATCGGTGAAGGAATCGCCTGGCGTGCCATCGGTGTTGTTGGGCACGAACCCGGTCGATCCGGGGCCGAGGAGATTGGAGGAATTCGGCGTGTTGGCGCCGAAATTCGGGGTGCCGGGCGGCGGCAGGAACGGCGAGGGAGCGGCAGAATTATCCGACACGTCGTCACCCAGAATCGTGCCGATTTTCGGGCCGGTTTCGTAGACACCGGGTTCCGAACCGCCCGGCAGGCCGTTCACGAGATTGCCGTTCTCGTCCTGCACGAGGAAGCCGGGGTCGAGATCCTGTGTCCAGTAGTTTGGATCGGACCACACCCCGCCGCCGGCCCTGGCCGAGACGTATTTGTACGGCGTGTTTTCCGAAATGAATTCAAAGAACGGGAACAAAGGGTTGTAGAAGCTGATATCGCTGTAGATGTTGCCCAGGCCGAAGAAATCGTAGCCACCGCTCAACACCCCGACGACCACCGGATATTCGGCGAGCTGGTCGGCGATGAGCGGCGATCCGCTGTCCCCCCCGGCGGTTCCGGCCTCCTGCGGCAGCGCGTCGCCGTCAAACCAGTCGATCGCCTTGACCGCGTCGATGTCGGCGCACGAAATGCCGCTGCCGGTGAAGGTGCAGTTGTCCTGGTCGGCCTGCGTTCGGTTCGGATCGTCGAAGTCGGTGAAATAGACCGTCTGCGTCTCGACCCCGTTGGTGACCGCCGTGGGCGCCAGGTCGGGATAGACCGCATCGAGCAGGTCGGCCGGCGAGCCGATCGCACCCAGCATATTCTCGCCCACCCGGCGCAGGAAGTCGATGCCGCCCGCGCCGGTATCGCCCGTGCCGTTGGTGCCGTAGCCGGTCATCACCACGTGCGTGAGCTGGTCGAGCGGCGTCAGCAGGATCGGCATCCACGGCACGTCGGTCACCGGCTCGTCGAGCGCGATCAGCGCGACATCGGCCCAGGGGAACGGCAGCCCCCCGTCTTCCGGATTGGACGAGGCGTGCGTGATGACGTCGGTGCTGAGCGCCGCGCCGCCCTCGCCGTAACCCAGGCCGAAATCGAGTGTGTTAAATACTCGAGTGGAGGTGTCCACCCCGGTTCCGATGACCAGCGTCTGGTCGGCTTCGCCCGGCAGGCCGTAGTCTTCGGACGATGTGCTGTTCACGCAGTGCGCAGCGGTCAGCACAGTGCGCGGGTTTATCAGCGTGCCGGTGCAGTTGAAGAACAATCCGCCGCTGACGTTGTCCGCCAGGAAGATCTGCAC
The DNA here is from genome assembly GCF_041912895.1 of Pelagerythrobacter sp. Taxonomy (NCBI): domain Bacteria; kingdom Pseudomonadati; phylum Pseudomonadota; class Alphaproteobacteria; order Sphingomonadales; family Erythrobacteraceae; genus Pelagerythrobacter; species Pelagerythrobacter sp. Next base: position 47,952 of record NZ_JAYSGI010000005.1, read on the forward strand.
GACCGACGGCAGGGTGTCGTTCACGTCGACAGCACCATCGATGCCGATATCGTCGCGCACGATCAGTTCGGGGTGGGCGGGGACCGCGCGGCCTTCGTAGCGCCGCGGGGTCGGTAGGGCGGGAAATTCGATACGCAGATTTGCCGTATTGATCGCCCGCTGTGCGGTGACGGTTCCCAGGCCGGAGAACGTCCCTCGCGCCTCGCTTGCGATCTCCTGGTCGTGTTCGCTTTCCTGTGCCCACGCCGGTGTGGCGGAAAGCGCTGCGACGAATCCGACGACGCTCGCGCTTGCGAAGAATTGCTTTCTCATGGCTAAACCCCCTGCCCCAGAAGGTCCGCCCTGCCGAGGCAGGACAGACGAATACAGTGCGACTCGCAACCCGGAAGTTATTGTTATATCGGGGGGTATCGGCCAGGGTTGCGCCGCGCGTCAACACCCCGGCCGAGAAAAAGCAGGGGGGCGGCGGACGTAGGCGCTACTGCGGCTGGAGTCAGGGGCGGCCGATGCTGTGGTAGGTGAAGCCCGCTTCGCGCAGGTCGCCGGCCTGGTAGATATTGCGCAGGTCGACGAGGACCGGTGCGTTCGCCAGTTCGCGAACGCGGGCGAGATCGAGCGCGCGGAAGGCGTCCCACTCGGTCACGATGGCGACCGCATCGGCGCCTTCGATCGCGGCATAGGGGCTGTCGCACATGGCGACCTCGGGCATCAGCGGGGCCGCCTGCTCCATCCCTTCGGGATCGTAGCCGGCGACCTCCACGCCCGCATCGGCGAGCGCCTGCGCGATCGCGATCGCCGGGCTGTCGCGCATGTCGTCGGTGTTGGGCTTGAAGGTCAGGCCGAGCAGCGCGACCTTCTTGCCGCGCGCAACCTCGGGCCCGCCGAGCGCGTCGATCACCTTGCGGCCCATCGCGCGCTTGCGGCTGTCGTTGGTCTTCACCACCGCCTCGACGATCCGCACCGGGCTGTCGTAGTCCTCGGCGGTCTTGAGCAGGGCGAGCGTATCCTTCGGGAAACAGCTTCCGCCATAGCCGGGGCCGGCGTGGAGGAACTTGGGGCCGATGCGGTTGTCCATCCCGATCCCGCGGCTGACGTCCTGCACGTTGGCGCCGACCTTCTCGCACAAGTCGGCCATTTCGTTGATGAAGGTAATCTTGGTCGCGAGGAAGGCGTTGGCCGCGTACTTGATCAGCTCGGCGCTGCGGCGGCTGACGAACAGGATGGGCGATTCGTTGAGGAACAGCGGGCGATAGATCTCGCGCATCACTTCGCGTCCGAAATCGTCCTCCGCGCCGATGACGATGCGGTCGGGCCGCTTGAAATCGCCGATCGCGGCGCCTTCGCGCAGGAATTCGGGGTTCGACACCACCGATACGCGGTGCTTGCAGCCCGTCTCCGCGATGAAGCGCTCCACGTCGTCTCCCGTCCCGACAGGAACGGTCGACTTGGTGACGACGACTGCATCGTTGGCGAGGCTCTCGCCCACTTCGCGCGCGACCGCATGGACGAACGAGAGATCGGCGTGCCCGTCGCCCCGGCGGCTCGGCGTGCCGACGGCGATGAACACCGCATGCGCCCCGGCGATGCCTTCGGCAAGATCGGTGGTGAACGACAGCCGCCCGGCCTTCACGTTGCTTGCGACCAGCGCTTCCAGGCCCGGTTCGTAGATCGGCATCACCCCGTCGCGCAGGCGGTCGATCTTCGACGTATCCTTGTCGATGCAGACCACTTCGTGGCCGAAATCGGCGAAGCACGCGCCCGACACCAGGCCGACGTAGCCCGACCCAACCATTGCAATTTTCATGACGCCGTCTCTCGCTTGTGAATTGTGATGCTGCCCGCCGCGTCGACGGCCTGAATATATCGCCGGCCCGTTCCCTCGAGCGCGAGCGCGGTCAGCCGGCCCGACCGGTATGCCCCGGTATCGATTCCGATGCGATTGTCACGCTCGTCCACGTCGTCGTGAATCGTGTGTCCGTGGATCACGATGTGCGAATGGCGGTCGGGATAGCGCAGGAACCGATCCCGGATCCACAGCATGTCGTGGCGCGACTGCTCCTCCACCGGGACTTCGGGAAGGATGCCGGCGTGAACGAACAGGTAATCCCCGATGACGAAGCATTCCTCGAGCCCCTGCAGGAACGCGCGGTCGCCTTCGGGGACGGACAGCTGCATCAGGCGCTGGAGCTCCTCGAGCGTGCTGTCGTTGTAGCGTTCGAGCGAGATGCCGTAGCTGAGCAGCGTCTCGCGCCCGCCATGCTTGAGGAAATGGCGCAGCAGGTTGGTGTCTTCGAACGATTCAAGGAACATCTCCTCGTGGTTGCCCGCGAGGATGCGCACGCGGCGCCGGGCCTGCCATTCGCGCGCCTTCGCGACGACGCCCGCACTGTCCGGCCCCCGGTCGACGAGATCGCCGAGCAGGACCACCACGGTCTCGGCCGCGCCCGCTTCGCTGTCGTCGCGCTCGATCGCGTCGATCAGGGCCGCGAAGAGATCCAGCCGGCCGTGGATATCTCCCACCACGTAGACGCGCTGTCCGTGCGGAACGGCCGGCCGTTGCGCCTCGGCTCTGGCGCGGAACATCTTGCGAAGAGGCTCGAACATCTGATCTTTCAACAACGCGTCGGACGCGGCGGATAGGGGAGCGGCCGATGCACGGCAACCGATGTCTGTCGAGTGAACTGGCGGCCGGCTGATGCACAAACTCAACACTTCCGCAGCGGATATGACACTCGTGAAATATTCCTTGTGCAATGCAGCATAGTGCTGCACGATTGTTTCGTGTCCGCAAGAGCGCGCTCGCGAACGAAGTCGCCGGCGGACCGGCAGGTGGGACGAAGCACAACTGCAAACGCAAGGAAGTTTGTCATGCTCACGTCCGTCCGCGGCCTTTGCGCCGCAGCTTTTCTGTCATCCGCCCTCGTTGCCGTGGCGCCGGCCCATGCGCAGGACGAAACCGATCCGCCGAGCGCGATCGAAGTATCGGGCAACGTCGCCATCGTGAGCGACTATCGCTTCCGCGGGGTTTCGCTTTCGGGCGGCGACCCGGCCATCCAGGGCGGCATCGACATCGCGCACGAAAGCGGGTTCTACGTCGGCACCTGGGGCAGCTCGATCGACGACGGCGGCACCGATCTGCTCGGCGACATGGAGTTCGATATCTACGGCGGCTGGAGCGGCGAGGTGTCCGATGGGGTCACAGTCGACGTCGGGCTGCTCTACTACATCTACCCGACCGAGGATCTGGGCGCGAATACCGACTATTTCGAGCCCTACGCGTCGATCGGCTTCACGCTCGGCCCGGCAGAAGCGACTGTGGGCGCGGCCTATGCATTCGACCAGAGCGCGCTGGGGGACGACGACAACCTGTACATCTACACCGATCTGGGCGTCGGAATACCGAACACGCCGATCTCGCTCAGTGCGCACCTCGGCTACACCGACGGCGTTCTCGCGCCGCCGCTGCTTGCCGGGACGGGCGACGACAGCGGGCTCGACTGGTCGATCGGGGCCAGCGCCACGGTGCTGGGTGGGCTCGAGGTCGGCGTCAGCTATGTCGGGGTCGAAGGCCCTTCGATCGACAGCTTCACCGACGACGCGGTCGTCGCCACGCTCGGCATGAGCTTCTGACCGCAGCGTGCGGAGCCCGCGCCGTCACGGGCGGGCTCCGCATCGTCAGTCGAGCGAGAAATCGACCGTAGTGACCACGCGGACTTTCTTGTAGGGCGTGTCGGAGACGCCCCATCCGCCGGATTCTCCGTCGCGCGCCTCGATCGAGAAATAGCCCTGCGTCGCATGGCGGATCGCGCCGACGTCGGCGCCGCTGTCCTTCGCGAACTGTTCGGCCGCCGCGCGCGCATCCTTCGTCGCTGCGGCGACCATCGCGGGCTTGATGGCGTCGAGTTCGGTGAAGTTGTAGGCCATCGCTGAGCCTTCCTCCAGCACCACCCCGCGGCGGACCAGCTCGACCTGGCGCTTCACCGCGTTTTGCGCCCGCTCGATGTCTGTCGTGCGCAGCGACATGCGCTGGCGCACGGTATAGCGGCCCACGCCGTTGTTGTCGGTAAAGTAGTTGACGTTCACGCCCGTCGGCTGGAGCGCGTCGGCGGGGAAGCCGAGATCGCGGAAGAACGCCTCGATCGATGCGGAATCGCGGTCGACCCCTTCCTGCGCCGAGGCGAGGTCGGTCGCCGTGGAGGAGTAGGAGATGGTCCAGGTCGCCAGATCGGCCACCACCTCGCGTTCGGCGAGGCCGCGCACCGTCACCGCGCGGTCGGCCTGCTTGGCGCGAACCAGCCCGTCGCCCAGCAGGAAGCCGCCGACGATCAGCCCGATCGAAACGACGCCGGCGCTGGCGAGCCAGCGCAGCGTGACGGGGTCGCGCCAGATGGAGGGTTTGGCAGGCGGCGATTCGTGACTAGATGCGGGCATTGCGATCCTTCCGGAAAGCGGGGTGGATACGCGAAGCGACTTTAGTGGCGCGCGATGAACCGTGCTTGAATATAGACGAATGGAGTTCGACGACCATGGTGAAATATCTCCATAGCATGATCCGAGTGGCCGATATCGATGCCACGGTGGATTTTTTCCGCATGATAGGGCTGGAAGAAGTCCGCCGCTTCGACAACGAGAAGGGACGCTTCACGCTCGTGTTCCTCGCCGCGCCGGGGCAGGAAGGCTTGGCCGAGGTCGAACTGACCTACAATTGGCCGGCGGAGGACGGCAGCGCGCCGGAAGCCTACGATGGCGGGCGCAACTTCGGCCACCTCGCCTACCGCGTCGAGGACATCTACGAAACCTGCCAGCGGCTGATGGAGGCCGGGGTCGCGATCAACCGCCCGCCGCGTGACGGGCACATGGCCTTCGTGCGTTCGCCCGACGGGATTTCGGTCGAGCTGCTGCAAGACGGTCACCTGCCGCCGCAGGAACCCTGGGCGAGCATGGAAAATACCGGGAGCTGGTGAGCCCTCGGCTCAGGCCTGTTTCGCAAGCCCGTCGTTGTCGCCCGGATGCGTCGTCGTCATGCGCAGGATGGTGAACCCGACGATGGCTGAGATCAGCGAGCCCAGTAGCGTGCCGATCTTGGCCTCGTCGATCAGCAGGCGATAGCCGGGGAACGCCAGTTCGCCGATGAACAGCGACATGGTGAAGCCGATCCCGCACAGGATCGACACGCCCCAGATCTCGGGCCAGTTCGCGCCGTGGGGCCGGGGGGCGAAGCCCAGCCGGTCGGCGGCGAAAATCGCAGTGACGATACCCAGCTGCTTGCCGATGAACAGCCCCGCGGCGATCGCTATCGGCAGCGGCGCGAGGACGCCGGCGAGGCCGAGCCCCGACAAGTCCACGCCGGCATTGGCGAAGCCGAATATGGGAACGATCAGGTAAGCGCTCCACGGAGCGAGCCTGTGCTCCAGATTTTCCAGCATCGTGTCGTCGTTCTTGCCGACCATCGGAATCGTCAGCGCGGCGACCACGCCCGCGATGGTCGCGTGCACGCCCGAGTTGAGCACGAAATACCACAGGACCAGCGCGAGCAGCAGGAACGGCACGACGGATTTTATCCGCATTCGGTTGAGCGCGAGCATCACCCCGACCACGATCAACGCGCCGATCAGCCAGGCAAGCTTGATCCCGGCGGTGTAAGTCACCGCGATGACCAGCACAGCCCCGATGTCGTCGACGATCGCGACCGTGAGCAGGAACAGCCGCAGCGATCCCGGCACGCGATTGCCCAGCAGGCCGAGCACGCCCATCGCGAAGGCGATGTCGGTCGCCGCCGGGATGGCCCAGCCGCGCGTCAGTTGCTCGGCCTCGCCCTGCACGAAGAACAGGTAGATCACCGCCGGCACGAGCATGCCCGCGACCGCCGCGAGGATGGGCAGGCGGCGTTGTTCGGCCGAGCTGAGCTGGCCTTCGATCCATTCGCGCTTCACTTCCAGGCCGACGACGAAGAAGAAGATCGCCATCAGCCCGTCGTTGACCCACAGGTGCAGGGTGTCGAGCTTGAGGATCGGCGTGAACGGCAACGTTCCGTGGAACAGCGCGTGATATTCGTGCGCCAGCGCGGAGTTGGCGATGACCATCGCACCGAGCGCGACAAGGATAAGCAGAATGCCTGCCGAAGCGTCGCCGACGAACAGCGCGCGAACCGGAGCGAAGAGCGAGCGGAGCGGTTTGGGAGCATTTGCCATTGCGGCTGCTCCATTTCGGATTTCTTTGCGCGTTGCAAGGCCTGCGGACGTTCGATAGGACGACGGCGGGGGGAAGCGGATGATATCGGGGGGATTTTCGCCGATAGAGTGGCTCGTGCTCGTCGAGCGCGAGTTGCTACTGTTCGCTGGCGTGTTTTTCCTGATCGGCGCGCTGGACGAGTTTGCGGTCGATCTTGCATGGCTCTGGCTCCGTGTGACCGGGCGCGCGCGGACCGCGGTGTTCGACGCAAGGACGCGTAACGACGACCCTTCATCGGGCGAGACGTTCGCGGTGTTCGTGCCCGCATGGCGCGAGGAACTCGTGATCGGTGCGACGTTGCGGCACATGCTGCACGTCTGGCCGGATCCGGCGCTGCGGATCTATGTCGGATGCTACGCCAACGACCCGAAGACGCTCGAGGCTGCGATGGCGGTTGCCGGAAGCGAGGATCGGATCAGGCTGGTGGTTCACGAGGCCGAAGGCCCGACGACCAAGGCGGACTGCCTGAACAGGCTCTATCTGGCGCTCGAGACCGACGAGGCGCGGGGTGGCGTGCGTGCAGGCGCGGTTGTGCTGCACGACGCCGAAGACATGGTCGACCCGGCCGCGCTATCGCTGATCCGCGCGTCGCTGCGCGGGGCCGATCTCGTGCAATTGCCCGTCCTGCCGCTGCCGCAGCGAAAATCGCGCTGGGTCGGCAGCCATTACTGCGAGGAATTCGCCGAGGCCCATGGCAAGGGTCTGGTGGTTCGCGACGCGCTGGGCGCGGGCATTCCGCTCGCCGGCGTCGGCTGCGGGATCGCGCGCGGTGCACTCGCCCGGCTCGCTGCGCTGCGCGACGGGAATGTGCCTTTCGCCGCCGAATGCCTGACCGAGGATTACGAGCTCGGCCTGGGCATCGCCACGATGGGCGGGCACACGCGTTTCGTCCGCCGTCGCGCGCCCGACGCCCGCCTGATCGCGACCCGGGCGTACTTTCCCGACCGGCTCGACCACGCGGTGCGGCAGAAGACGCGGTGGGTGTTCGAGATCGCCTTCCAGGGATGGGATCGGCTCGGCTGGCATCGCGCGCCGGTCGAAATCTGGATGCGGTTGCGCGATCGTCGCGGTCCGCTGACCGCGCTGGTCCTCGCGGTCGCCTACGCGGTCCTTCTGCTCGCCGGGATCGGCTGGGTCGCGGGGCTTGCCGGCGTGACGCATGCCGCGCCGCTGAGCCCCCTGCTCGCGTCCATCCTGCTGGCGAACTTCGCGAGCTTCGCCTGGCGCTGCGTGATGCGCTTCGGCTTCACGGCGCGCGAATACGGCATGGCGGAGGGCCTGCGGGCGGTCGCGCGGATACCGCTGACGAATGTCATCGCGATCATGGCCGGACGCCGCGCGCTGTTCGGCTATGTCCGCAGCCTGCGTGGAACCACGCCGCGCTGGGACAAGACCGAACATGCCGCGCATCCCGCGCTCGCCATGCGCGAAGCGATTGCATGAACGATACGACGGCCCGGCGCCGCGGCCAGCCGCTGGCCGTTCTGGTCTGCCTGCTCGTGGTTTGGATCGCCGGGCGCGTCATGATGTGGCAGTCGCCGTTCCCGCCGGTCGCAGAAGCGCTCGAGCCGCTCGTCTCGCTGGTCGACGCGCGCGCGGCCGACACGGCGCCGTCCCAGCCTCCCGCCGTTGTTCTCGAACGTGGTTTGGTTGTCTCCGGAAGCGCGATGCCGCAGAAGGCCGCGGCATCCCTGGATCGCCTGCTGCCGGTGCGCGAAGCCGGCGCGGCCGCGGGATTGCAATCGTTCCACAGCGGCGAGGTAATGGCCGGCCATCACCTGCTTTGGCTCGCCGCGACAGCTTCGTTGCCGATTCCGGCTGAACTGACCACGCAGTTCGGGAGCGCTGCGCCGCGCCAACGAAGAGGCTCGGCGAGCGGGGCCGAACGCGGCGTTGCAGCGCTGGCGCGTAAGGATCGCTGGTCGGTCGATTCGTGGTTGCTGCTGCGCCCGAACGCGTCCGGCCGGAGCTTGGCCGGAGCCGGACCCGCCAGCTACGGCGCGAGCCAGGCGGGCGCCGTGGTGCGCTATCGCCTCGCGCCCGGCAGCACGCATCGGCCGACAGCCTACGCGCGGGTAAGCCAGGCGCTCGCGGGGGGGCGGGAAAGCGAACTGGCGGCCGGGTTCGCCGCACGGCCGGTGCCGGGCGTCCCGGTGTCTGTCCATGCCGAAGTGCGGGCCGTTCGCAGCGCGGCAGGTCGGGCGCGGCTGCGCCCGGCCGCTTTCGCGGTCACCGAACTCCCGCCGGCGCGCCTGCCGTTCGCACTGCGTGGGGAGGCCTATCTGCAGGCAGGGTATGTCGGCGGCGATTTCGCCACCGCGTTCGTCGACGGCCAGGCGCGGGCGGACCGCGAAGTGGCGCGGTTCGATCTCGGCACGTTGCGCGCCGGCGCGGGGGTCTGGGGCGGTGCGCAGAAAGGCGCCGCCCGGCTCGACGTCGGCCCGAGCGCGGCGCTCCACCTCGATCTCGGTGTAGCGCCGGCGCGGCTGGCGGTCGACTATCGCGTGCGCGTCGCGGGAACGGCAATGCCCGATACGGGCGTCGCGCTCACGCTATCGACCGGATTCTGAAACGCGCGCGCTTTCAACCGCCGCCGCGCTCGGTTAGGGCGTGGACATGGACGTCTACCTCCCCATCGCGAACCTCTCGGTCAACGGGCTGGTCATCGTGGGGCTGGGGGCGCTGACGGGTATTCTCTCGGGTCTGTTCGGCGTCGGCGGCGGATTCCTGACGACGCCGCTGCTGATCTTCTACGGCGTGCCGCCCACGGTCGCGGCCGCCTCCGCATCGACCCAGGTCACCGGCGCCAGCGTGTCGGGCGTGCTGGCGCACAACCGGCGCAACGGGGTCGACTACCGCATGGGCGCGGTCACCGTGGGGGGCGGGATCATCGGCGCCGGGATCGGTGCGCTGCTGTTCCGCTTTTTCCAGTCGATCGGGCAGATCGATACCGTCATCAATATCCTCTACGTCGTCATGCTCGGCTCGATCGGCTCGCTGATGGCGCGCGAGGCGTGGCAGGCGGTCCGCCCGTCCGACAAGGGGGAGAAGAAGCCCGCAATGAAGCGGCGCCACCACCGCTTGATCGCCGCGCTGCCGCTGCGCTGGCGCTTCTACCGTTCCGGCCTGTACATCTCGCCGATCGCGCCGCTGCTGCTCGGCGTCGCGGTGGGTACGCTCACGATGCTGATGGGGGTGGGTGGCGGCTTCATCCTCGTGCCCGCGATGCTCTACATCCTCGGCATGAGCGCCAACGTCGTGGTCGGCACTTCGCTGTACAATATCCTGTTCGTGACGATGGCGACCACGATGATGCACGCGCTGACGACTCATGCGGTCGACATCGTGCTAGTGGTGCTGCTGCTGATCGGCTCGGTCACCGGGGCGCAGCTCGGCACGCAGGTGGCGCAGAAGTTCAAGCCCGAATACCTGCGCCTGGCGCTCGCGGCGATCGTGCTCGCGATCGCGTTGCGGATGTTCTTCGGCTTGCTCGTTCGCCCCGACGAGATCTTCACCGTGGTGCCGCTGTGAAGCAGCTGTTCCTTCTCCTCGCGCTGCTGATGCTGTCGGGCCAGCGCGATCCGATCCTCGTGCCTTCCGTGTCGCAGGACGATATCCAGGTGCAGCAGGGCTTCACCGGGACCGAACTGCTACTGTTCGGCGCGATCCTCGACCCGACCGGAGCGCGCGCCGGCCGCGACTACGACATCGTGGTAGTGCTGAAGGGGCCGACCGAACCCATCGCGGTGCGCGAGAAGGAGCGGGTCGGCGGCATCTGGGTCAACGCCCAGAGCACCGCATTCCAGTCCGCGCCTTCGTTCTTCGCCGTCGCCGCCTCGCGCCCGATCGCGGACATCGTCGACGAGCGGACCGCCGCGATCTACGAACTCGGTCTCGATTACCTGCAACTCTCGCCAAGCGGGACGATCGACCCGGAGGAGCAGGCGACCTTCAAGGCCGGCCTCGTCGACCTGCGCAGCCGCCAGGGGCTGTACAAGCAATTGCCCGACGGCGTGCAGATCAGCGAACAGGTGCTGTACCAGGCGCGCATATCGCTGCCCTCGAACGTTCAGACCGGCACCTACACCGCTGAAACCTTCGCGATCACTCGCGGCCGGGTGATCGCCTCCGCGATCGCCGAGGTCGAGGTCCGCAAGGTCGGCTTCGAACGCTTCGTGGAGGTGTTCGCCGAGCAGCAATCGCTGTTCTACGGCCTGCTCGCGGTGTTCATGTCGGTCGGCATGGGGTGGGTCGCGGGCCGCCTGTTCGCCATGATCTGATCCTATGGGGGCCCTCTGTTGACCCGATTTTAACCTCGCCGGAGCTACCCCCGGGCAGGGGCAGAACGAAGGGCGTATCTTTACATGACCGACATGGGCCACGGTAACCCCGCACGGCGTGCGCCGGTCGAAGCCGACGACGCCGAAGCGCGGGAGCGTGTGCCTGCGATGGCCATGGCCCGCCCTGCCGCGCCGCGCGCCGCCGCCGATCCCGACAATGCGATAAAGCCGATCGGCGTCGTGCTCGAGGTCGCCGGTTCCGGCGCGCAAATCGCCATCGACGTCGCGCGGCTCAACGCCTGCATGGCCGACGAAGACCCCTCGATCGCGCTCGCCGGACAGGTCGGCAGCCAGATCAAGATCCGCGTCGGCAACTCGTGGCTGCTCGCCAGCGTGCGCAACCAGCGGCAGGATCGCCGGACGGCTGGCGGCATCCTCGCCGACATCGACTTTCTCGGCGAAGGAACCGAGGAGAAGCTGACCGGCCGCATCCACGGCTTCCGCCGCGGGGTCACCCGCTATCCGGTGCCCAGCGCGAAGGTCTATCCGGCGACGACCGCCGACCTGCGGCACATCTACGCCAGCGACGGCCGTGCGAGCATCCCGATCGGCACCGTCTATCCCACGCGCGACATTCGCGCCGGGCTCTACGTCGATGCGATGCTGGGCAAGCATTTCGCGCTGCTCGGCTCGACCGGCACCGGCAAGTCCACCGGCACCGCGCTGATCCTCCACCGAATCTGCGACGCCGCGCCCGAAGGGCATATCGTCATGATCGACCCGCACGGCGAATACGCTTCGGCATTTCGCAAGACGGGCCTGATCCTCGACGTGTCGAACCTCCAGCTGCCCTACTGGTTGATGAACTTCGAGGAGCACTGCGAGGTGCTGCTGACCTCGAGCGGGAACGAACGGCAGGTGGACATGGACATCCTCGCCAAGTGCCTGCTCCGCTCCCGTTCGAAGAACCGGTTGGCCGACACGATGGGCAAGATCACCGTCGATTCGCCGATCCCCTACCTGCTGTCGGACCTTTCGAACGAGATCCAGACCGAGATGGGCAAGCTGGACAAGGCGACATCGTCCGCCCCGTACATGCGGATCAAGAACAAGCTCGACGAGCTGAAGGGCGACCCGCGTTACCAGTTCATGTTCTCCGGCATGCTCGTGGGCGACACGATGGCCGAGTTCATCGCCAAGGTCTTCCGCATGCCGGGCGAGGGCAAGCCGATCTCGATCATCGACGTCTCGGGCGTGCCGTCGGACATCACCAGCACCGTGGTCGCGGTGCTGAGCCGGCTGGTGTTCGATTTCGCGATCTGGGGCCGCGAGGAGAAGACCCGGCCGATCCTGCTCGTGTGCGAGGAAGCGCACCGGTACGTGCCCAACGAGGCCAATGCCGATGGTTCGTCGGTCGGCAACATCCTCGCGCGCATCGCCAAGGAAGGGCGCAAGTACGGCATCAGCCTGGGCCTTATCACCCAGCGCCCGTCCGACCTCGCCGAAGGCGTGCTGTCGCAATGCGGCACGATCATCTCGATGCGCCTCAACAACGAGCGCGACCAGGCGTTCGTGAAGGCCGCGATGCCCGAAGGCGCGCGCGGGTTCCTCGACAGCATTCCCGCGCTGCGCAACCGCGAGTGCATCATCTGCGGCGAAGGTGTGGCGATCCCGATCCGGGTGAGCTTCGACACGCTGGAGGAAGAACGTCGCCCGGCCTCCGAAGACCCGAGCTTCGTCGCGCTGTGGCGCGAAGGCGGGGGCGAGGAAGAGACCGTGCAGCGCGTGGTGCGCCGCTGGCGCTCGCAGGGGCGCTGAGCACCCGCCCTCACGTCCCGCGCGTGTCGCCGTAGAGGTGGATGTGCAGCCGGTCGCTCATGCGCCAGCCGTGTTCGAGGCATAGCGGGGCGAGCCATGCCTCGCGCTGCCGGATCGTGGCGCTGTCGGTCCCCTCGGGCATCAGGAACACGTGGCCGGGGCGGAAGCGGTAACGCTCGGCCAGCGCCAGCACTTCGTCCACGTCGTCCGGTTGCGCGATCACGAACTTGAAGAACGTGCGCGGATCGGTCGCATAGGCGTCGAGCCGCTCGGGCAGCAGCGCCAGATCGGCTGGATTGCCGCTGTGCGCGAGCTTGGGGCTGACGTTGTACTGGTCGATCCGCACGTCGAGCCGGGGCGGGGCGGCGACCGTGCCGTTGGTCTCGATCTCCACCGCGATGTCGGGCAGCAGGTCCAGCAGCTTCGCCAGCGGTCCGGCCTGCAACAGCGGCTCGCCGCCGGTCACGACGAGGCGATCCTGCCCCAGCGCCGCGATCCGCTGCGCCACCTCGTCTTCCGAGAGCATGAGCTGGTTCGCCTTGCGATCGAAGGTCGTATCGTCGCGGTGCGGGCGATTGTCGCCCTCGAAGTGCCACGTGTAGGCCGTGTCGCACCACTGGCAGGCGAGATTGCAGCGCGAGAGGCGCAGGAACGCGACCGGGCGCCCGGCGCTCGGCCCTTCGCCCTGGAGTGAAGCGAAAATCTCGGGCTCGCCCGGCGCCTGCGTGGCGAGCGTCAGCGGCATGGCCGCGCCCCATGATACACCGACACATGGACCGGTTGGACCACAGTCCTGGAGAGAAAAAATCCGGGCCGCTCGCGCCGCTGTGCCGAGGTTGCCGAAAGGGAGCGGAAGCGTGTCATGCCAACCCCTTTGCACAAACGGGCGGAGTAGGAAAATCCTCCCCGGCACGGGGAGCGGGACCGCCCGCGAAGCGGGTGGTGGAGGGGCAGGTGCAAGGGTTCGCGACATTGAAGATCATGAGCAGCCGCGCGTGCCCTTCCACCATGCTGTCGCATGGTCCCCCTCCCCAATGGGGGAGGATTTTTTGGCTCAGCCCAGCCGTTCGAGCGCCGCCTTCAGCCGCTGCGCCTCGGCGGTGTGGTGCGCGTGGTCGGCGCGCGCCTTCTCCACCGCCTCGGGCTTTGCGCGTTCGACGAAGTTGGCGTTCGACAGCCGCCCTTCGAGTGCCTTCGCCTCTTTCTCCGAAGCGGCAAGGGCTTTCGTCAGGCGTGCCTTCTCGGCGTCGATGTCGATCAGGCCTTCCAGCGGGATCACCAGCGCATCGCCTCCAGCGCCGACCTGCAACGCCGCGCCGCCGGGGGCGGGCTCGGTGTGCACGGCGAAAAGCCGCGCCACGCGCTCGATCGCGGCGGCATTGCCCGACAGCACCTTGCGCGCGACGCCTGACGGTTCGGCTAGCCACGCTTCCAGCTTCGCGCCGGGGGCGAGGCCGAGTTCGTTCTTCGCCCCGCGCAGGTTGCGGGTCAGCTCGATCAGCCATTCGACCTCGGCCTTGGCCGCGGCGTCCACCGCCGCTTCGGGCTGCGGCCATTTAGCGAGGATCAGTTCGTACCGCCGATCGCCTTGCGCGTGCCACAGTTCCTCGGTGATGAAAGGCATGAACGGGTGCAGCATCACGAGGATCTGGTCGAGCGTCCAGCCGGCGACGGCCTTCGTCTCGTCGTCGATCCCGCCCTTGATAAGCTCCAGATACCAATCGCAGAACGTGTCCCACACGAAGTGGTAGATCGCGTTCGCGGCGGCATCGAAGCGCAGGTCGGCCATCGCCTTGTCGAGCGCGGCGAGAGTTTCCACCACCTCGCCCACGATCCAGCGGTTGACCGCGCTGGTCGCCGCAGGCGCCGCGACGCTGTCGCTCGCGCCGATGCCGTTCGCCTGGCAGAAGCGGGTGGCGTTCCACAGCTTGGTGGCGAAGTTGCGGTATCCCTCGACCCGCGCCTCGTCCATCTTCACGTCGCGGCCCTGGCTTTCCATCGCCGCCATGAAGAAGCGCAGCGCGTCGGCGCCGTACTTGTCGATCAGCAGCAGCGGATCGACCACGTTGCCCTTGGACTTGGACATCTTCTGCCCGTCCGCCGCGCGCACCAGCCCGTGCAGGTAGAGCCGCTTCCACGGCGCTTCACCCAGGAAATGCATCCCCTGCATCGCCATGCGCGCATCCCAGAAGAACAGGATATCGAAGCCGGAGATCAGCAGGTCGTTGGGATAGTGCTTGGCGAGGAGGTCGGTCTCCTCCGGCCAGCCGAGCGTGGCGAAGGGCCAGAGCGCGCTGGAGAACCATGTGTCGAGGACGTCGTCATCGCGGGTCAGTTTCTTGTTGCCCGCCTGTGCCTGCGCTTCCTCCTCGGTCAGCGCGACGTAGGCCTGGCCGTCTTCGTCGTACCAAGCCGGAATCCGGTGCCCCCACCACAGCTGGCGGCTAACGCACCACGGCTGGATGTTCTCCATCCAGTTGAAGAACGTCTTCTCCCAGCTCTTCGGGACGATCTCGATCCGCCCGTCGCGCACCGCCTCGATCGGGGCCTGCGCGAGCTTTTCGGCATCGACGTACCACTGGTCGGTCAGCCACGGCTCGATCACCACGCCGCCGCGGTCGCCGAAGGGTGTGGCGATCGTGCGCGGTTCGGCGTCGTGCTCCGCGCCATCCTTGTCGAGGTGCGGGATCAGGAAGCCCAGTTCCTTCATCCGTGCCACGACCAGTTCGCGCGCGCCGTCCGTCCCGTCGCGGCGGAAGCGGTGGAGACCGAGGAATTCGTCCGGCACGAGCCCGTCCGCCGTCTGGCTCACGTTGCCCTCGGCATCGAGCATGTTGAGCATTTCGCCCGGCGCGATCGCGGCGCGTTTGCCGACCTCGAAGTCGTTGAAATCGTGGCCCGGCGTGATCTTGACCACGCCGCTGCCCAGTTCGGGATCGGCGTGTTCGTCAGCCACCACCTTGAAGCGGCGGCCGGTGATCGGCTGGACGATCTCCTTGCCGACCACGCTGGCGTAGCGCTCGTCGCCTGGATGCACCGCCACGGCCATGTCGGCCAGCATCGTTTCGGGCCGGGTCGTCGCGACGACGAGGTGGTCCTTGCCGTCCGCCGTGGTGACACCATCCGCCAGCGGATAGCGGAAGTGCCAGAAGCCGCCCTTCACGTCCTGCGTCTCGACTTCGAGGTCGCTGATCGCGGTCTTGAGCTTCGGGTCCCAGTTCACCAGCCGCTTGTCGCGGTAGATCAGGCCGTCGTTGTAGAGGTCGACGAACACCTTGGTCACCGCGCGGGTGAACTCGGGGCTCATGGTGAACTGTTCGCGGCTCCAGTCCATCGAGCAGCCGAGGCGGCGGAGCTGGCGGGTGATCGTGCCGCCGCTTTCCTCCTTCCACTCCCACACCTTCGCCACGAAATCCTCGCGCGAATAGTTGGTGCGCTTGTCCTGGCTCGCCTCGAACTGGCGCTCGACCACCATCTGCGTGGCGATGCCCGCATGGTCGGTGCCGACGACCCACAGCGCATCCTTGCCGCGCAGCCGCTCGTAGCGCACGACCACGTCCTGCAGCGTGTTGTCGAGCGCGTGGCCGATGTGGAGCGATCCCGTCACGTTGGGCGGCGGGTTGACGATCGTGAACGGCTCGGCATCCGGGCGCTCGGGCCGGAACAGGCCGTTCGCTTCCCAGTGCGAATACCAGCGCGCCTCGATATCGGCGGGGTCGAAGGTCTTGGGCAGGTCTGTGCTCATAAGGCTGCCGCCTTTGCCAGCGGGCCGGGCGGCGCGCAACACGCACGATTGCCCGCTTGTAGTGCGCATCGTTTGCCCGCATAGGTCGAAGCGATGAAGGACGGGGCTCAATACGAACTCGAGGATGGCGGCGGCGAGCGCGCGCGGCTTGTCCTTTCAGGGCCTTACCTCGTTTCCACGATCGGCGCGGTCGACGACGAACTGCGCGGGCTGGAGGGCGATCCCAAGACGATCGACCTTTCGGGCGTGAGCGAAATCGACACCGTCGGCGCATGGGTCGCGTGCAACCTCGCCGCGCGTCACAATGCCGAGATCGTCGGTGCGAACGAACGCGCGAAGCGCTTGCTTAACGCGGTGCATACGGCGGGCAACACGGCGGACATACGGCCATCGCGCAGGCCGGTGTGGGAACGCGTGCCGGAACGGATGGGCGAACTGGTCCACGAATTCGGGCAGGGCGCTGTCGGGATGATCGGCTTCCTCGGCCAGATCCTGCTCGCGACGCTGAGCCTGATCCGCCACCCCTCGCGCTTTCGTGGCAAGGCGCTGGTGCGGCAGATGGAGCTGGTCGGGGTATCCTCGCTGCCGATCATCGGGCTGATGAGCTTCCTGATCGGCATCGTCATCGCGCAGCAGGGCGCGGTGCAGCTCGCGCAATTCGGGGCCGAGACGCTGACGATCAATCTCGTCGGCCGGATCACCTTGCGCGAGCTTGGCGTGCTGATGACCGCGATCATGGTCGCGGGCCGCTCGGGCAGCGCGTTCGCCGCGCAGATCGGCACGATGAAGCTGACCGAGGAAGTCGACGCGATGCGTACGATCGGCATCTCGCCGATGGAGGCGCTGGTGATCCCGCGCATCCTCGCCGCGGTGCTGATGATGCCGCTGCTCGGCTTCTTCGCCTCGTGTATCGCGATCATCGGCGGAGCGGTGATCGGCGACCTGATGCTGGGCATCCCGTTCACCACCTTCCTCGCCCGGGTCCAGGAAGTGGTGCCGATCTACGATTTCTACGTCGGGTTGGCGAAAGCGCCGGTGTTCGGCCTGATCGTGGCGCTGACCGGCTGCTATCAGGGCATGCAGGTGGAAGGCAATTCGGAGCAGGTCGGCCTCAAGACCACCAAGGCGGTGGTCCAGGCGATCTTCATGGTCATCGTGCTCGACGCGTTCTTTGCGGTGTTCTTCACCGAGATCGGCTGGGGATGACCGACAGCGACGAAGAACTGGAGGAGAAGGGCCTCGGCCGCTACGAGCGGTATCGCGGCGAGCATCCGGTCGTGGTGAAGGGGCTCGTCAACCGCTTCGGCGACCAGACGATCCACGACGATCTGTCGCTCACCGTCAACCGGGGCGAGATCATCGGCGTGGTCGGCGGGTCGGGCACCGGCAAGTCGGTGCTGATGCGCTCGATCATCGGCCTCCAGACGCCGGTAGCGGGCGAGATCGAGGTCTTCGGCCGATCGATGACCAATGCCGAGCCGGACGAGAACCTCGGCGTGCGCAACCGTTGGGGCGTGCTGTTCCAGGGCGGGGCGCTGTTCTCCACGCTGACGGTGGGCGAGAACGTGGAAGTGCCGCTCAAGCAGTTCTACCCCGACATCTCGCCCGAACTGATGCACGAGATCGCGCGCTACAAGGTGATGCTCTCGGGCTTGCCGGAAGAAGCTGTCAGCAAGTATCCGTCCGAGCTTTCGGGCGGCATGAAGAAGCGCGCCGGGCTGGCGCGCGCGCTGGCGCTCGATCCCGAACTGCTGTTCCTCGACGAGCCGACCGCGGGCCTCGACCCGATCGGCGCGGCCGCGTTCGACAAGCTGACCCGCGAGCTGAAGGAGACGCTGGGGCTTACGGTGTTCCTCATCACCCACGATCTCGATACGCTGTACGAGATCTGCGACCGGGTCGCGGTGCTGGCCGACCACAAGGTGATCGCGGTCGGGACGATCCCCGAACTGCTCGAAACCGACCACCCGTGGATCGACGAATATTTCAACGGTCCGCGCGGCCGCGCCGCTCAGGCGAGCCGCAAGCGCGCCGAAATGATGGACAAGCGCTCTCAAGGCGAGGCATAGGGGCAAGCGAATGGAAACGCGCGCAAATCATGTCTGGGTGGGGGCCGTCACGCTGTTGCTGCTGGCCGGCCTGGCGCTGTTCTTCGTCTGGCTCGCCCGGCTGGGGCAGGGCGCGCAGGACGAATACGACATCTTCTTCAAGCAGTCGGTCGCCGGGCTCGCCAACGGATCGCAGGTCTCGTTCGCGGGCGTGCCGGTGGGGCAGGTCACCGATATCTCGCTGTGGGAAACCGATCCGCAGTTCGTCCGCGTCCGCGTGAAGGTAAAGGAAGAGGTGCCGATCCGCGTCGGCACGACCGCGACGATCCAGGGTTCGTTCACGGGCGTTTCGACCATCCTGCTCGACGGCGCGCGCCGCGATGCGCCCCCGCTGACGTGCGAAGACGGCGCGGGCAACACCGCGTGCCCCGAAGGCGTGCCGGTGATCCCAACCAAGCCGGGCGGGCTGGGCGAACTGCTCGCCAACGCGCCACTGCTGCTCGAGCGGCTGGCGACGCTGACCGAGCGGCTGACACTGCTGCTGTCGGACGACAACCAGGGCGAGATCGCAGGCATCTTGCGCAACACCAACCGCATGACCGCGGACTTGGCCGAAACCGCGCCGCAGGTGCGCGCGACGATGGCCGAACTGCAGGTGACGCTGCGCGAATCGGCCGAAGCGCTCGATGCGTTCGAGAAAGTGATGGGCTCGACCGACCGGCTGCTCAATCAGGAAGGCCAGTCGCTGGCCACGCAATTGCGCGGCACGCTGAAATCGGCCGACGATGCCGCCAAGTCGCTCAGCGCCACGCTGGACGACGCACGCCCCGCCGCGCGCCAGCTTTCCGAAAGCACGTTGCCCGCCGCCGAAGCCGCGATGCAGGATCTGCGCGCGACCAGCCGGGCGCTGCGCAACGTGACCGAAAAGATCGAAACGCAGGGCGCCGGATCGCTGGTCGGCGGGCAGAAGCTGCCCGATTACGAGCCATGAGCCCGGCGAGATCGATGGCGAGATCAATACCGACATCACGGGGGAACGCGATGCGCGCGATTGTCAGGACATTTCCGGCGCTGGCAGCGCTTGCCGCGCTGTCGGGCTGCATCAGCTTCGGCGCAGAACCGCCCGAAAGCCTGCTGACGCTGACGCCCACGGCGGAGGCACCCGCCGGATCGGGCGCGACCGGCAATGCCGCCGGGTCGCTCGCGATCCTCGTGCCCGACGCGCCCGCGCGGCTCGATGTCGTGCGCGTGCCGGTGCAGGTGGACGATGCGAACGTGGCCTACGTCAAGGATGCAGTCTGGGTGGACAAACCCGCGCGGCTGTTCCGCGGCCTGCTGGCGGAGACGATCCGCACGCGCAGCGGCCGCGTGGTGATCGATTCTGACGATCCGGCGCTGACGCCCGAGACGCAGCTGCGCGGCGTGCTGCGCGATTTCGGCTACGATGCGCGCACCTCCTCGGTGGTGGTCCGCTTCGATGCGATCCGCGATGCGGCGAACCGCCAGATCGAGACGCGCCGTTTCGAAAGCGTGGTGCCCGGCGTCGCGGCGGACGCGGCTTCGGTCGGCCCGGCGCTGAACGAGGCGGCGAACGATGTCGCGGGCCAAGTCGCGGAGTGGGTGGGTTAAGGTTGCTGCTCGCGCGCCAGCCGCGCGAACGCCTGCGCCACCGTGAATTCGCGCCCGCGCGCCGTGCCGCGCGCTTCCGCTTCGGCATCGCGGCCCCAGAGGTCGGCCTGCCAGTCCTCTTCCAGATTGGCCAGCGCCCATAGGTCGGCGGCGTCCGCGTCGTTCTCCAGCGCAGCGAGTGCCACGCACAGCGAGGCGGTGAGTGAGGCCATCGCCTGCAGCGCGGCGAGGGTGAATTCGTTGAAGGTTTCCAGCCGGGCGCGCAAGGCGTCGAGCGTTTCGGGCGGTTGTGCGCGGTGCATCACGCCGCTCACCCGTTCGAACCGGATGCCTTCGCGCGCCTCGAGTGCAGCCAGCAGCGGCTCCCATGCCTCGCGCTGGCGGGGGTGGAGCGGTTCGTCCGGGTCGGCGCGATAGCACAGCGTGTCCGTCTCGCCGAAAGCGAGCAGCTTGGCGATCGCCGCGGAACGATCGGGGCGCACCGTATCGATCGCATGATCGGCCATGCCGCGCATAAGAAAGGCCGCCGGGTCGAGCGTCTCGCCCTGCGCGTTCCACTCCGCCGCCAGCGCCTCGGCCAGCGCGCGCGTCGGCACGATCTGCGGCGCACCGCCCGCGGTCTTCACCGCGCGCCCGTCGAGCGCGACCTGCCAGCCGCCGTCTACCTCGGCGGCGGCGGCTTCGCGATAGAAGCGCTTCATTCCTTCGGGCTGCGCCAGCGCCGGGCCAAGAACAGCGGCACGAGAAACACCTCGGCCAGTCCGATCCCGATCAGCACGTAGCCGACGCCCGCCGCGGTATCGATCGTGCCGCGCACCATCAGGATGCCGAGCAGGATCATCAGCACGCCGGTGAAGCGCACCGCGACGATCGAGAAATGGCGGCCCATCGCGGGGTCGGTCATGACAGCAGCTCTCCCAGTTCGGCGGGCGTTCGCGCGACGTGCTCCGCGCCTGCCTCGCGCAGTTCCTGTGCGGTGTGATAGCCCCAGGCGACGCCGATCGCCCGCACCCCGGCGGCGCGGGCCATGTCCATGTCGAACGTGGTGTCACCGATCATCACGCTGTTGTCCGCCTGCGCGCCCGCCTCGGCCAGCGCGGCTTCGAGCATCGCCGGATCGGGCTTCGAGGGATGGCGGTCGGCGGTCTGGAGCGTGACAAAATGCTCAGCGATGCCGTGCGTGGCGAGGCATCCGGCGAGCCCCCGGTCGGACTTGCCGGTGGCGACCCCCAGCGTCCAGCCGCGCCCGGCCAGCAGGCCGAGCAGATCGGCTATGCCGTCGAACAGGGGTTCTTCCAACGTGCCGTCCAAGCGGCTGGTGCGAAAGGCGTGCTTGTAGGCATCGACCGCGTGATGCCGCCGCGCTTCGTCCGCATCGGGGGCGAGCAGGCGAACCGCCTGCGGCAGGCTGAGCCCGACGATGCGGCGGATGTCGTGCCGGTCGGGAGTGGGCAGCCCGGCCCCGGCGAAGGCCGTCTCCATCGCGATGCAGATCGAGGCCTGTCCATCGACCAGCGTCCCGTCGCAATCGAACACCGCCAGCCTGACGGTCACTTGCGCTTGCCCGTGGGCTTGGCCGGCCCCCTGGGCTTGGCTGGGCTCTTCGGCTTGCCGGGCGCGCCGCGTCCGCGCCGTTCGCCGCGGCGGGCCTTGCGGTATTGCTTGGCGTGCTGGCGCGCGGCCTGCTTCTTTTCCTCGCGGCTGCGCTCGGGCGGACCTTCGCGCAGTGTCGCGGCATCGCTCGCCCCCGGATCGAACCCCAAGTGCGCCATGCTCGCGGCGAAGTGTTCGGGCAGATCGGCGGTAACGTCCAGCTTGCCCTGCTTCTTGCCGCCGCTGGCGGGCTGGTCGATGATGAGGCGGCGCGCGTGGAGGTGCATCTTGCGGCTGACGCTGCCGGTCAGGAACGCGTCCTGCCCGCCATACTTGCCGTCGCCCACGATCGGATGGCCGATCGCCGCGAGGTGGACCCGCAGCTGGTGCGTGCGCCCGGTCATCGGCTCCAGCTCGACCCATGCAGCCTTGTTGCCGGCGCGATCGACCACGCGGTAACGGGTCACCGCGCTCTGCCCGTTCTCCTCGTCGACGTGCATCTTCTCGCCGCCGGTGCCCGGCTGCTTGGCCAGCGGCGCGTCAATCGTGCCCTCGAAAACCTCGGGTACGCCGACAACGAGCGCCCAGTAGATCTTCTTCGCGCTGCGGCCCGAGAAGCGCTTGGAATACGATGCCGCGCTGCCCGGCGTGCGCGCGATCAGCAGCACGCCGCTGGTATCCTTGTCCAGCCGGTGCACGAGGCGGGGTCGCGGATCGTCCTCTTCGGGGGCGAAGGCGTCGAGCAGGCCATCGACGTGCTTGTGCGTCTTGCTGCCGCCCTGCGTGGCGAGGCCCGGCGGCTTGTTGAGCACTATGGCGGATGGCGTCTCGGCGATCACCATCGCGCGCGCTTCGGCCAGTTCGGCCTCGGTCAGCGGGCGTTTCGCCTTCGGCTTGCGGTGCGGTGCTTCGCCGCCTGGCGGCACGCGCACGACCTGCCCGGCGGCCAGCCGATCCTCGGGCTTGGCGCGTCCGCCGTCGACCCGTACCTGCCCGGTGCGCGCCCATTTCGATATCGTCGCGAAGCCGATCTGCGGCAGGTGGCGCTTGAACCACCGGTCCAGACGTACGCCATCGTCGTCGGGTTCGACGGTGAACTGGCGCACCGTCTTGCTGGCATCGTCCCGGCTCATGCGGCGAGCCGCATGGCGATGAGGCCGATGTAGAGCGCGGTTAGTCCCGCGAGGAGCGAGATCAGCGCGTAGCTGACGGCGAGGGCGGGCTGCCCGCGTTCGATCAGCAGCATCAGCTCGAGGCTGAAGGCGGAAAAAGTGGTGAACCCGCCGAGCAGGCCGACGCCGATGAGCAGCCGCCATTGCTCGCCACCCTGACCGTGCCGCGCGAGCCAGCCTGCGAGCAGGCCCATCGCGCAGCTCCCGATCACGTTGACGGCGAGCGTCGCCCACGGGAACGCGGCCACGGCCTGCGGGCCGAGCACATGGGTCAGCATGCGCCCGGTCTGGTAACGCAGCAGCGCGCCCGCGCCGCCGCCGGCGAAGACGTAGAGGCTGGCCGCGATCGGTGATACGGTGGTCATCCGCAGGCCCTTAGACGGCAAACGCGCCCGCGTCATCCCGCGCGAGCGAGGGCCGATCATCGCTTGCCATCGGTGCCCATTTTGCCTATGTGCGCGGCGTTTCGAGCCGATCCGGAACGGATTCGGCGCGTTTTTCGTTGATTCGTAACTGGCGCTCTCCCGCGCACCGCGGGCATCGCGCCGTTGCTGTGAGGTGTTTGAATTTATGCAGATCGTCGTTCGCGATAACAATGTCGACCAAGCTCTCCGCGCGCTCAAGAAGAAGCTGCAGCGCGAGGGCGTGTATCGCGAGATGAAGCTGCGCCGCCACTACGAAAAGCCGAGCGAGAAGCGCGCCCGTGAAAAGGCCGCCGCCGTTCGCCGCGCGCGCAAGCTCGAGCGCAAGCGGGCGGAGCGCGACGGCGCGAAATAAGCGCTGCCGCGCTTGAAGACATCACAGCGATAAGCCATCAGGGCGCGGAGGCCGACCTCCGCGCCCTTTTGCATTTTCAGGCTTTTGCATTTCAGGACCGTTTTTCCATGACCGAGATCACCCGCGTGCCGCTCCAGCCCATCGCGAAGGGCAGCCTGACGAAGCTGTGGCTCGGGGTCGCGGTCGCGGTGCTGCTCGCCGCCGGGCTCGCCTGGGCTGCGGTGCCCAAGGGCGTGTCGGTCGAGGAGTTGCAGGCGGGCACCGGGCCCAACCCGGCCACGAGCGACGTGGTACTGGTGAACTATACCGGCAAGCTCGCCGACGGCACGGTGTTCGACGAAGGGCAGGCGACTCCGCTGCCGCTTGAAGGGATGATCCCCGGTTTCGCCGAAGGCGCGGTGAAGATGCAGAAGGGCGGCCGCTATCTGATCGAGATCCCGGCCGAGAAGGGCTATGGCGAGGAGGCCAAGGTCAACCCGATGACCGGCGAGGTCGCGATCCCCGCCGGCAGCGATCTGGTGTTCGAGGTCGAGCTGCTCGATTTCATGCCGTTCGCCGAGTTCCAGCAACGCATGCAGGCGATGCAACAGATGATGCAGATGCAGCAGGGCGGCGCGCCGGGCGAGGCCGGCCAGCCGGGCCAGCCGATGCCGCAGCCCCAACCGATGCCGCCGCAGCCGCAGCAGTAACGCCGCCGCCGCTTGAAGCCCGCCGGGCGCGCTGCTAGCGCGGCGGGGAAATCCACCCCCAGACGAAGGGCAATCCGCATGTCCGTCGACAAGGCCGCTGTGGCGAAGATCGCCTCGTTGGCGCGTATCAAGATGAACGAAGACGAGCTCGAGCGCATGGCGCCCGAGCTGTCCAAGATTCTCGGCTGGGTCGAGATGCTCGGCGAAGTCGATTGCAGCGGCGTCGAGCCGATGACCGCCGTCATTCCCAACACGCTGCGCCTGCGCGACGATGTGATCGACGCCGATCCGCTGACCGCCGGCGGCAAGCGCGATGCGGTGCTGGCGAACGCGCCCGCGGCCGAACACGGCTTCTTCGGCGTGCCCAAGGTGATCGAATAATGACCGACCTGACAGACCTTGGCGTCAAGGCGATCCGCGACGGGGTCGCGGGCGGCGAGTTCACCGCGCGCGAAGTGGCCGAGGCGTTCAACGCCGCGGTCGCGGGTGCGGGCGAGCTCAACGCCTTCATCGTCGCCACGCCCGATCATGCGCTCGCCGCAGCCGATGCGGTCGATGCCGACCGTGCGGCGGGCAAGCCGCTGGGCGCGATGGCCGGCGTGCCGATCGGCATGAAGGACCTGTTCGCGACGAAGGGCGTGCAGACGACCGCCGCGAGCCACATCCTCGAAGGCTTCACACCCGAATACGAAAGCACCGTTTCGCACAACCTGTGGAGCGCGGGCGCGGGGATGCTGGGCAAGCTCAACCTCGACCAGTTCGCGATGGGCTCGTCCAACGAAACGAGCTTCTTCGGCAACGTCAATTCGCCCTGGCGCAAGCAGGGCAGCAATGCCGCGCTGGCACCGGGTGGTTCCTCGGGCGGATCGTCGGCGGCGGTATCGGCGCGTATCGCGCCCGCCGCGACCGGGACCGACACCGGCGGATCGATCCGCCAGCCTGCCGCCTTCACCGGCATCAGCGGGATTAAGCCGACCTACGGGCGCTGCTCCCGCTGGGGCGTGGTCGCCTTCGCCAGCAGTCTCGATCAGGCCGGGCCGATGGCCCGCAGCGTGGACGACTGCGCGATCATGCTCGGCGCGATGGCCGGGTTCGACGCCAAGGATTCGACCAGCCTCGACCTGCCGGTGCCCGACTGGGCCGGATCGCTCGACGCGAACCTCGCGGGCAAGAAGGTCGGCATTCCGCGCGAATACCGGATGGAGGGGACCGATCCCGAAATCCTCGACAGCTGGGAACGCGGCAAGGCATGGCTGCGCGACGCGGGCGCCGAAGTGGTCGACATCGCGCTGCCGCACACGAAATACGCGCTGCCCGCCTATTACATCATCGCGCCCGCCGAAGCCTCCAGCAACCTCGCCCGCTACGACGGCGTGCGGTACGGGCTGCGTGATCTGCCGGACGGGGCGGGCTTGCAGGACATGTACGCCGCGACCCGCGCCGAAGGGTTCGGCGACGAGGTCAAGCGCCGCATCCTGATCGGCACCTACGTGCTCTCGGCGGGGTTCTACGACGCATACTACAACCAGGCGCAGAAGATCCGCACGCTGATCGCGCGCGATTTCGAGCAGGCCTGGGCGCAGTGCGACGTGATCCTCGCTCCGACCACGCCCACCGCCAGCTTCCCGCTGGGCGACAAGCTGGACGATCCGCTGGCGATGTATCTGAACGACGTGTTCGCCGTGCCCGCCAGCCTCGCCGGGCTGCCCGCGATGAGCGTGCCCGCCATGCTCAACGGCGAGGGCCTGCCGCTCGGCCTGCAGCTGATCGGCAAGCCGTTCGACGAGCAGGGTGTGCTCAACGCAGGGCTGGCCATCGAGCAGCGCGCCGGGTTCGACGCGCGGCCGGAGAAGTGGTGGTAATGCTGTTCATGCTGATCCTGTTCGGTTCGCTGATCGCGCTGGTGGGATTCGCATTCTTCCTCTCGCGCAGGATCGAATACGGCGAGGCGCAATTCGGCAAGCAGCCCGAACGGGCGATAGACACACCGGTAACCCCTGCGCGTCGGCTCGAGCAGGATGACAACAGCAAACGGATCACGGACGATGAGTAACTACCGCATCCAGGGCGCGACGGGCGAGTGGGAGGTCGTGATCGGCCTCGAGGTCCATGCGCAGGTGACATCGAACGCCAAGCTGTTTTCTGGCGCCTCGACCGCGTTCGGGGCGGAGCCGAACACGCAGGTCAGCCTCGTCGATGCGGCGATGCCGGGAATGCTGCCGGTGCCCAACCGCGAGTGCATCCGCCAGGCGGTGCGCACGGGCATGGCGATCGAGGCCCAGATCAACCGCTGGAGCCGGTTCGACCGCAAGAACTACTTCTACGCCGACCTGCCGCAGGGCTACCAGATTTCGCAGCTCTATCATCCGCTCGTCGGCGAAGGTTCGCTGGCGATCGAAGCCGACGAAAAGGCCGGGATCGCCGAGGACAAGGTGATCGGCATCGAGCGCATCCACGTCGAGCAGGACGCGGGCAAGCTGATGCACGACCAGCACCCGACGATGAGCTACGTCGATCTCAACCGCAGCGGCGTGGCGCTGATGGAGATCGTCAGCCGCCCGGACATGCGCTCGCCCGCCGAGGCCGGAGCCTATGTGCGCAAGCTGCGCGCGATCCTGCGCTATGTCGGCAGTTGCGACGGCAACATGGAAGAAGGCTCGATGCGCGCGGACGTGAACGTCAGCGTGCGCAAGCCGGGTGACGAATTCGGCACGCGCACCGAGACGAAGAACGTGAACTCGGTGCGCTTCGTCATGCAGACGATCGAGCACGAGGCGCGCCGCCAGGTCGACCTGATCGAGGATGGCGGCACGGTGGTGCAGGAAACCCGGCTGTTCGACCCGAACACCGGCACCACCCGTTCGATGCGCAGCAAGGAAGACGCGCACGACTATCGCTATTTCCCCGATCCCGACCTGCTGCCGCTGGAGCTGGAGGATGCGTTTCTGGAGGAATGCCGCGCCAGCTTGCCCGAACTGCCCGATGCCAAGCGCGCGCGCTATGTCGGCGAACTGGGCCTGAGCGAATACAACGCGCGCGAGCTGACCGCCGAGGTCGAAACCTTCGCGCGCTTCGAAACGCTGCTCGCCGCGACAGCAGGCGCGCTGGGCAAGGGCGAGAAGGACGTGGCGACGCAGGTGGCCAACTGGTCGCTCTCGATCGCGCCCGGCGTGATGAACGCGCTCGGCGACGAGGCGAACCCGGCGCACGCCAGTGCCGAGGCGCAGGCCGCGATCCTGAAGATGCAGGCCGCCGGCGAGATCAGCGGCGGTCAGGCCAAGGAAATCTTCGAGATCGTCCTCAAGACCGGCCGCGACCCGGCCGAGGTCGCCGAAACCGAAGGCCTCAAGCAGTTGAGCGACACCGGCGCGATCGAGAGCGTGATCGACGAAGTTCTCGCCGCCAACGCCGACAAGGTCGAGGAATACCGCGGCGGCAAGGACAAGCTGTTCGGCTTCTTCGTCGGCCAGACGATGAAAGCGCTGAAAGGCAAGGGCAACCCGGCGGTGGTGAACGACCTGCTGAAGGCGAAGCTGGGGTAGGGCTGAGCCTGCCGCCAACGCCGCGCGCGCATCGTCAGGCGGTTTGCGCCTTGGCGAACGCCGCGATCATTTCCTCGTAATCTTCCATCGGCGGAAATTCGGGGTAGCTGCGTTCGGCGGGCGTGGTCGCCCATGGCAGCTTTTCCGACGTGAAGCTTTCGACGAACGGGACGAACCAGCTTGCATCGTCGAGCATGGTCGCGCGCACGTTGACGAACGGCATCGTTCCCTGCGGCGGGCGCGTGAACACCCAGCTCATGCAGTACGGACAGTGGAAATGGCGCACCTCGCCATGCAGGCCGCCGATGGCCGGTTCACCCTTCGTCACGGTGAAGCCGCTTTCGGGAACGGTCACCGTCAGCGAATAGGCGCCTCCGGTCATGCGCTGGCACCCGGTGCAGTGGCACGCGCCGGTGAGCAGAGGCTCGGCCGAAATCCGGAAACGAAGCTGCCCGCACCGGCAACCGCCGTCGGCAGGGAGGGAAGGCCTGGTCATGCGGACTCCTGCGATGGTTCGCTTCCGCAACGGTTCGATCTGTCAAAAGGCTCCGACACGATCTGCTGGTGCGCGAACGGAAAAGGGCCGCCGGATCGCTCCGACGGCCCTTTTGTTACGCGGGGTGAACCGGTCAGCCCTGGCGCTGGCCCGTCATCGCCATCGCGCCGAACGCGCCGGCGTTGACCGAGCCGGTCAGCTGGTCGCCGTCCACGGTGGCGGTGCCTTCCAGCGTCATCGGCATGGGCACGGTCATGTCCATCTTCCAGGTCAGCGTGTTGCCGTCGATCTTGCCGTCCTTGACGTCCATCGAGCCCAGCGTGCCGGCGTTCTGGCCGGTGAACGTGGTGCCGTCGTCGCTGGGGACCACGGTGAAGGTGCTCTTCTGGTCGCCCATCGGGCTCTTGGTTACGCAGTCGTAGGTGCCGCCAACAGACATTGTCATCTCCTCGGTTGAAGTCGGGTGCCGCAATCGCGGTTGCTTACACCCATGTCAACAAGCTCATTCGGCGGCCGGTTCCCCGGCGCCGGCGGTTTCCGCCTCGCGCACCTCGACCGGCAGGCCGACCGCTTCGAGCTGCGGCGCGACCACATCGGCGTCACCGACGATCACGAACACCAGATCGTTGCCCAGCAGCGAGGCGCGCGCAGCCTGGTCGAGCTGTCCGGCGGCGAGGTTCGAATACTTCGCGTTCAGCGTCTCGTAGTAGTCGTCGGGCCGATCGTAGGTGACGATATTGACCATCCCGCCGAGCACGTCGCCCGAAGTCTCGAACTGTCCCGGAAGCTCGCGCACGTTGCCGTTGATGAGCCGGGTCAGCTCCTCGCCGGTCACGCCCTGCGCGTCGGTATAGGCCGACAGGTCCTTGCGCAGTTCGACGATCGAATCGCCGGTGCGGTCGGCCTGGACCGGGGCGTAGATCAGGAAGCTCGTGCGATCGAGCGGCTGCTGGATCAGGCTGCGCACGCCGTAGGACCAGCCCTTGGTCTCGCGCAGGTTCATGTTGATCCGGCTGAGGAAGCTGCCGCCGAACACCTCGTTCGCGGCATCGAGCACGAGCAGGTCGTCGGTGCCCTTCTGCTGCAGGACGCGGCCGGCCACGATCACCGATTGCGGCGAGTTGGGCCGGTCGATCAGGATCACCCGCGATTGCTGCGTCGGGATGGGCGCGTCGAAGTTCTTCTCCGGCGCGGGCGTGGCCGGGGCCTGCCAGTCGCCGAAGCTCGCTTCGAGCAGGCGGGTCGCCTCGGCCAGCGTGGTGTCGCCGACCACGAACACGCGTGCCATGTCGGGGCGCAGCCATGTGTCGTGGAAGTCGCGCAGCTCCGGTGCGGTCAGCGCTGCGACCACCGCTTCGCTGCCCGTGCCCGAGGGCGGGATGCCATAGGGGTGCTGCTCGCCGAACAGGATCGGGGCGAGCGCGCGCTGGGCGATCGCACCGGGGTTGTTCAGCTCGTTCTGGATCCGGGTGAGCTGCTGCGCGCGCACGCGCTCCAGCTCGCGCGGGTCGAACGCGGGGTTGCGCACGTAGTCCGCCATCAGCTCGAGCGAGGGCGCGAGGTTGGGCGCCATCGCGTCGAGCCCGACCGCAGTCGTGTCGGCGTCGGCGGAGGTGTAGAGATTGGCGCCGAGCCGCTCCTTGGCGATCGCCAGTTCGGTCGAATCGAGGCTGGTGGTGCCTTCGTCCATCATGCTGAGCATCAGCGACTGGATGCCGAGCTTGTCCTTCGGATCGGCGGCATAGCCGGCATCGAAGTTCACCCGCACGCTGACGGTCGGCACCGCGTCGCGGTGCGCGAAATAGACTTCCATCCCGTTCGACAGCGTGGCCCGCTCGATCGTGGGGAAGTCGAGCGGCTTCAATTCGCCGACTTCGGGCAGTTGCGAGCGGTCGGCCTCCGCTGCCGCCGCGCCGCCCTGAAGCTGCAGGGCCAGCGGGTTGGAATAGAACGCCGGACCGGCGAGGCCGCTGTCGTCACCCGTGAAAAAACCGCCACGGTTCTCGCCGCCTTCGCGCCGTTCGCCCGGCTCGACGGTGAGTGCGAACACGGGGCGCGAGAGCCACTTGGCGGTCACGTCGCGCACGCGTTCGGGCGTCATCGCGGCGGCGGTTTCGAGCACTTCCTTGTACTCGGCCGGATTGCCCGAATAGAGCAGCCCTTCGGCGAGCGTCGGCGCCTTGCCGCTGAACCCGCCAACCTGCTCCAGCCCGCGAATCTGGCCCGCGGCATAAGTGGTCGTGGCACGTTGCAGCTCGTCGGCAGTCGGACCTTCGGCGATGAACTTCGCGATCTCGGCGTCGAGCGCGGCGGCGAGCTGTTCCTGGCTCACCCCCGGCTTGGCGTCGGCATAGACCACGAACTGGCCCGCCTGCGCGAAGATCTGCGCGCTCGCCACGACACGGACGGCGAGCTGCTGCTCGCGCACCAGCGCGTTGTCGAGCCGCGAGCTGGCGAGCCCGCCGAGCACCGTGCCGCCCATCGAGAGCGGCAGGTATTCGGGATTGTCGAGCCCCGGCACCGCCCACATGCGATAGACGCGGGGCGTGGCGACGCGGTCGTAGATCGTCTTGGCGAGCGGAGTGGGCAGGTCGGGAACGGGAGCGGCGACCGGATCGATCGCCGGGCCGGCGGGAATTGCGCCGAACCACTTGGTCACCTTCTCGCGCGCGGTCGCGGCGTCGATATCGCCGGCGAGCACGAGCACGGCGTTGTTCGGGCCGTAGTGGTCGCGGAACCAGCCCTGCACGTCCGCCATCGTCGCGCCCGACAGATCGTCCATCGAGCCGATCGTCGAGTGGTGATAGGGGTGTCCCGAGGGATAGAGGTTCTCGAGCTGCTCGTATTCGACGAGGCCGTAGGGCTGGTTGTCGCCCTGCCGCTTCTCGTTCTGGACGACGCCGATCTGGTTATCGAGCTTTTCCTGCGTGACCGCGCCGAGGAGGTAGCCCATGCGGTCGCTTTCCAGCATCAGCGCGCGGTCGAGCGCGCCGGTCGGCACGGTCTCGAAATAGTTCGTCCGGTCGAACCACGTGGTGCCGTTGAAATCGGTCGCGCCGACCTGCTGCAGCGGCTCGAAGAAGTCGCCGGGCGAATTCTCGCTGCCGTTGAACATCAGGTGCTCGAACAGGTGCGCGAAGCCGGTCTTGCCGTCGGGCTCGTGCTTGGAGCCGATCTTGTACCACACCGAAACGCCGACCACCGGGGTCTTGCGGTCTTCGTGCACCAGCACCGTCAGCCCGTTGTCGAGCTTGAATTCCTCGTAGGGAATCGAGACGCTTTCGATCAGTTCGGAAACCGGCGCGGGCTCGCCCGTCACGGCTTCGGCGGCGGCGACCTCTGGGTCGGCGCTGGCGGCGCGTGTTCCGGTCTGCGTGCTGGCGCAAGCGGCGAGCGAGAGCGCCGCAAGGCTGACGGTGGCAAGTTTCAAGCGCATGATTTCCCCCGAATAAGCGATTCGTTGTTGCGTCGCGGACCCTACGCCCCGATCACCGGTTTGACACGGTTTTTCGCTGCGCCGCGTGTTCGAGCACATCGGCGCGCCAGAAATGGACCGGCTTCACCTGATGGCGCACGAAGAGCGGCGCCTGGTCGGTGTAGTGCGGGCTGTCGGGCCGCGTGGTCGCCGCTCCGAACGGCTGGATCGACTGCGACACCACGCGCTCGCCCGGCGTCCATTCGACGAACATCAGGAAGCTGTCGCCGTGGCGCACCGACAGGCGGCCGTCCGCGTCGACGTCCCAGGTGGTCGAGGCGCGCAGCGTGTCGCTCCCCCCGTCGAGCGGCAGGTCGACCGCATAGGGGCTGTCGGTGCCCTGGCGCAGGCGCAGCAGCGCGCTCATCTGCGGATCGATGCGGCCGAAATGGGCCTTCAGGTGCGCGACCTTGTCGCGCAACGTATCCTCGACATCGGGACGCTCGCCGCCGTTGTAGGACGAGGCCATGAAGTCCTTGATCATCAGCAGTGCCAGCGCGTCGGCGCGCCCGACGCCGTCCGCGCTGTAGTCCCACTTGCCGAGCAGCGCCTGCGCACGCGCGAGTTCGGGGTCGCCCGACAGGTCGAGCGCGGCGATCTCGTCGAACAGTTCGGCGACGTAGCCGACCCGGTCGTAGACGGTATCGTACTTGATCCGCTCCAGCGTGGTGCGGTCGATGATGTCGGCTTCGGACATCAACCGCGCCGCGCGAATCGAACGGTTGGTCGTGGTCAGCTCCACGCCCATCTCGGGCGCGAAATCTTCGGGCGAGAGGTCGCTGCCCGGCCCGGCGGCGGAATAGGGTGCGTTGTTGGCGTTGAACAGCCAGCCGGAAGCAGGATCGACGATCTGCGGCAGCGCATCGAAATCGACGGTGCGCTGCCAGATCAGGCTCGAATCGTCGCCCGGCAGCACGCCGCGCCAGTTCGCACCCGGCTTCCGCGCGGGGATCGCCGCGTTGTAGAACATCGCGATCCGTCCGGTCTGGTCGGCGTAGATGAAGTTCGTGCTGGGCACGTCCATCCGCGCCAGGATCGCGCGCCATTCCTCGAACGTCTCGGCCTTGTTGAGGCGGTAGTATTCGTCGAGCGAGCCGATGTTGCCCATGCCCGCATAGCGGATCGCGAAGGCGCCGCGGTCGTTCTTCACCACCGGCCCGTGGATGCTGCGCCAGACGGTGCGGCGCACGGGCAGCACGATCGGGCCGATCCTGACCGGCAACGTTACCGCGCGTTGCTCCAGGTCGCGCCACTCACCGTCGAGGCGGTAGCGCGTGCCGGAGTCGTCGAGTTCGAGCTGGTAGACGTCGATCAGGTCGGCGCGGTTGACCGTGTTGGTCCAGCCGAGGGTCTCGTTGTGGCCGAGGAAGGGGTAGGGGCTGCCGGGGAAGTTGGCCCCGGCGAAGTGCCAGCCCTCGTCGCTCTCGACCACGAGTTCGTACCACGCCACGCCGCCGCGCCAGGGCTGGTGGCTGTTCGAGACGAGCCGGGTGACGCCGTCGCCCGATTTCTCCGGCGCGATGGCGAAGGCGTTCGATCCGGCGAGCGCGCCGTCCTCGCCCATGTGGACGGGCAGCGGCGCGCGCTGCGCGGTGGTCGCGGGCTCGTCGCCCATGATCGGTTCGCCGCTCGGCGCAATACCGGGCGCGCCGGGGATCGCCGGGCCGTGTTCGGGGCGCAGGTCCTCGCCTTCCACCAGCGGCCCGATCGTGCTGTCGAGCCCGAAGAAGAACGGTTGGCGCAGCGCGAACCCTGCCGCGATGTCCTCCCCGTTGATCGGGAACAGGTTGGCGAGCTTGACCTCGCTCGGGTGCTCGGCGGCATACTGGTTGAGCCCGGCGGCATAGGCTTCGAACAGCGCCCGCGTGTCGGCGGGCAGCGCGGGGAATTCCCGCTCCACCGTGCCGCGCGCGTCGAGCAGGTGATAGACGTAATCGACCGCCGCGCCGTCTTCCCCCGCGATCGCGCCGTAGCGACCCTTGCTCATGGCCGCGACGTCCTGCAGCGTCGAGAAATCGTCCTCCGCATGGGCGATGGCGACGCCGTAGGCGACGTCGGCGTCGGTCGCGCCGTGGATGTGCGGGACGCCGAATTCGTCGCGCACGATCTCCGCGGTGTAGGCGCGATCGGGGGGCGGCGCGCTCTTGCGCGCGGCGAACGGCTCCCACGAAGCGAGCACCACGAATGCGGCGAGCAGCAAGACCAGCAGCGCCAACCCGGCGCGCGCGACCCATCTTTTCATCGGCGATATCTCCCGGCCGCCTGCCTAGCGGGCCTGCGCGCGCGGGTGAAGGTTTTCCTTCGCAACTCGTGCGATTCGCTCGGGATAAGTCGCCGCGCCCTCTTCCGGCGCGGGGATTCGGCCCGCTACCCCGCCCGGCGTGAAAGCGCAGATCACCATCGGCCACGCCGCGGGCGGAGAGCCCGTGACCTTCGACGTGGAGGAATTGCTCGCCACCCGGCTGCTCGTCCAGGGCAATTCGGGCAGCGGCAAGTCGCACCTGCTGCGCCGCCTGCTGGAAGAAAGCGCGGGGCTGGTACAGCAGGTGGTGATCGACCCGGAGGGCGATTTCGTCAGCCTCGCCGAACCGTTCGGCCACGTGGTGATCGACGGCGCGGCCTATTCGCCCGCCGAGATCGAAGCGCTGGCACGGCGCATCCGCGCGCACCGCGCCTCGGTGGTGCTGGCACTGGAAGGCCTGGAGGTGGAGCAGCAGATCCGCTGCGCCGCGCAGTTCCTCACCGCGCTGTTCGACGCCCCGCGCGAGCACTGGTACCCGGCGCTGGTGGTGGTCGACGAAGCGCAGATGTTCGCGCCCTCGGTCGCCGGTGAGATCGCCGAGGATACCCGGCGGATGACGCTGGGAGCGATGACCAACCTGATGTGCCGCGGGCGCAAGCGCGGGCTGGCCGGGATCGTCGCGACGCAGCGGCTGGCGAAGCTCGCCAAGAATGTCGCCGCCGAAGCCTCGAACTTCCTGATGGGCCGCACTTTCCTCGATATCGACATGGTCCGCGCGGCCGATCTGCTCGGCATGGAGCGGCGGCAGGCCGAACGGATTCGCGAGCTGGAGCGCGGGCATTTCCTCGCGCTCGGCCCGGCGATCAGCCGGCGGCCGCTGGCGGTGAAGATCGGCGCGGTCCAATCCGGCCCCGCTGCGCGCAAGGACGGGCTGATGCCGCTGCCCGACGCCGCGCCGGAGGAAATGGAATCGCTCCTGCTCGGCGAACTGGCGAGCGAGGTGGCGAAAGCCGCGCCACCACCACCGCCGCCTCCCGCGCCCCGGCCCGAGCAACTGGCGGAGACGATCGCGGCGCAAGAAACGGGGACAGCGCCCGCCAGCGAGGCGCCGTGCGGCGGCAGCGCGGAGATCGAGGCGACGATCGCCGCGATGGCGCGCGAGGACGGGGCGACGTTCCAGTCCGCCTCCTCGCTCTATCAGGGTTTCCTGCTGCGCTGCCGCAAGCAGCGGCTGGTCGGTCCGCTGCCCGATATGGCCGCGTTCCGCCGCAGCTTCGCGATCGCCAGCGCCGGGCTGGAGCGGCTGGACGAAGATACGCGGGCGCGCATCCTTCCACTGGCCGAGGCGGTGCCTGACGACGTGCTCGCGCCCTATCTCGCGATCGCTGCCGCCGCCGCAGAGGGCCTGTCCGCGCCCGAAGACGACGAACTGGCGCGCGTCTATGGTTCGAGTTCCCCCGGCCGCATCCGCCGCCTGCTCGAGCATATGGAGCGGCTCGGGCTGCTCGTCGTGCGGCAGGATTTCGGCGGCGGACGCACGCTGCTCGTGCCCGGTGTCGAGCGGGTCGCGAGCGACTGACGGCGCCCGTCATTTTCGCATTTCCTCTCGCGCCGCGCCGCGATGGTCCTATATTCGGGTAACACACCTCGGGTTTTCGGGGCGTGAGACTTGTGTTGCAAATCCGCAACACCATATCGGGCCGGTATGCAGCATGAGGGATTGCCGATGAATCTCGAGAAGTTCACCGACCGCGCCAAGGGCTTCCTCCAGAGCGCGCAGACCGTGGCCATCCGCATGAGCCACCAGCGGATCACGCCGCTGCACCTGCTCAAGGCGCTGCTCGAGGACAGCGAGGGCATGGCCGCCGGGCTGATCCAGCGCGCGGGCGGCGATGTCGGGCGCGCGGTCGAGCGGGTCGATGCCGGGCTGGCGAAGATCGCGGCGGTCTCGGGCGGCGGGGCGCAGGCGACGCCGGGGCTCGACAACGATGCCGTGCGGGTGCTCGATCAGGCCGAGCAGATCGCCGAAAAGGCGGGCGACAGCTTCGTCACCGTCGAGCGGCTGCTGGTCGCGCTGGCGCTCGCCAGCACAACCTCGGCCGGGCAGGCGCTCAAGGATGCAGGTGTCGAGGCGACCAAGCTCAACGCTGCGATCAACGAATTGCGCAAGGGTCGCACCGCCGACAGCGCTGGCGCCGAACAGGCCTACGACGCGATGAAGCGCTATGCGCGCGACCTCACCGAAGCCGCGCGCGACGGCAAGCTCGACCCGGTGATCGGCCGCGACGAGGAAATCCGCCGCACGGTGCAGATCCTCGCCCGGCGGACCAAGAACAACCCCGCGCTGATCGGCGAGCCGGGTACCGGCAAGACCGCGATCGCCGAAGGGCTCGCGCTGCGCATCGCCAACGGCGACGTGCCCGACAGCCTCAAGGGCCGCACGCTGATGAGCCTCGACATGGGCGCGCTGATTGCCGGCGCGAAGTATCGCGGCGAATTCGAGGAGCGGCTGAAGGCCGTGCTCGACGAGGTGAAGGGCGCGGGCGGCCAGATCATCCTGTTCATCGACGAGATGCACACGCTGATCGGCGCGGGTGCGAGCGAAGGCAGCATGGATGCTTCGAACCTGCTGAAGCCTGCCCTGTCGCGCGGCGAATTGCACTGCATCGGCGCCACCACGCTCGACGAATACCAGAAATACGTCGAGAAGGACCCGGCGCTCCAGCGGCGCTTCCAGCCGGTCTATATCGACGAGCCCACGGTCGAGGACACGATCTCGATCCTGCGCGGGATCAAGGACAAGTACGAGCTGCACCACGGCGTGCGCATCACCGATGGCGCGATCGTCGCCGCGGCGCAGCTTTCCAACCGTTACATTCAGAACCGCTTCCTGCCCGACAAGGCGATCGACCTGATGGACGAGGCCGCCTCGCGCATCCGCATGGAGGTGGAGAGCAAGCCCGAGGAGATCGAGGGCCTCGACCGGCGAATCATCCAGCTCAAGATCGAGGAGCAGGCGCTCGGCAAGGAGAGCGATCGCGCTTCGCAGGACCGGCTGGAGGCATTGCGCGGCGAACTGGCGAACCTCGAACAGCAGTCGAGCGAACTGACCACGCGCTGGCAGAACGAACGCGACAAGATTGCCGCCGAGGGCAAGATCAAGGAAGAGCTCGATCAGGCGCGGATCGAGCTCGAACAGGCGCAGCGCGCGGGCGATCTCGCCAGGGCGGGCGAGCTTTCCTACGGGAAAATTCCCGAGCTGGAGAAGCGCCTCGCCGAAGCCGAAGGGCAGGCTGCGAACGCCTTGCTGCGTGAGGAAGTGACCGAGGAGGACATCGCTTCGGTGGTCAGCCGCTGGACCGGCGTGCCGATCGACAAGATGATGGAGGGCGAGCGCGAAAAGCTGCTCCAGATGGAGAGCATCCTCGGCAAGCGCGTGATCGGGCAGGAGCAGGCGGTCGCCGCCGTCTCCAAGGCCGTCCGCCGCGCGCGGGCGGGACTACAGGATCCGAACCGTCCGCTCGGCTCGTTCCTGTTCCTCGGCCCCACGGGCGTCGGCAAGACCGAACTCACCAAGGCGCTCGCGGGCTTCCTGTTCGACGACGACAACGCCCTCGTCCGCATCGACATGAGCGAATTCATGGAGAAGCACGCGGTCGCCCGCCTGATCGGTGCCCCTCCGGGCTACGTCGGGTACGAGGAAGGCGGCGTGCTGACCGAGGCTGTGCGGCGGCGGCCCTATCAGGTCGTACTGTTCGACGAGGTCGAGAAGGCGCATGCCGACGTGTTCAACGTGCTGCTACAAGTGCTCGATGATGGCAGATTAACGGATGGACAAGGGCGCGTGGTCGACTTCTCGAACACGCTCATCATCCTGACGTCGAACCTCGGCAGCCAGTTTCTCACCCAGATCGAGGATGGGAAGGGCGTCGACAGCGTCGAAGCGCAGGTGATGGACGTCGTGCGGGGCCATTTCCGGCCCGAGTTCCTCAACCGGCTCGACGAGATCATCCTGTTCCACCGCCTCGCCGCCGAGCACATGGCGCCGATCGTCGATATCCAAGTCGCGCGGGTCCAGAAGCTGCTCAAGGATCGCAAGATCACCCTTGACCTGACCGACGCCGCGAGCCGCTGGCTCGGCCGCGTGGGCTACGACCCGGTCTATGGCGCGCGCCCCCTCAAACGCGCGGTCCAGCGCTATCTGCAGGATCCGCTGGCGGACAAGCTGCTGGCGGGCGAAGTGCCTGATGGGAGCACGGTGAAGGTGGACGAGGGGGATGGGGCGCTGGAGATGCGCATCCTGTGATCAGCGCCTGATCTGGGCCAAGCTAAACAAAACACCAAGCTGCAATAATTCAAAATTCCCGGTGAACATAAAAAAAGGCCGCTCCGGTGAGGAGCGGCCTTTCTTTGTCGTTGAACGCCGATCTTAGAAGTTGGCGACAAGGCCGGCGTAGAAGAAGCGACCAAGATTGTCGAAGATCGCGCTGCCTTCGCCGACGCCGGTCGCGCCGAACGGGGGCAGTCGATCGGTCACATTGTCGACGCCGACATAGAAGTCGTACTTGTCTTCGAGTTCGAAATTCAACCGGATGTCGCTGTAGAAAACGTCCGGATAGTAGATCACCGGGAACTGATCGGCATCGGTCGGTTCACGACCCTGATGCGAATTCTGCAGTTCCCATACGCCGATCGTCTGCTTGCCGACATAGCGACCTTCATAAGTGAAGGTCACGTTCTTGAAGCTGAGCGCAGCCTGGACCGTGCCTTCCCACTCCGGATTGCCGAGCGTGCTCTTCGTCCGGGTCGAGAAATCGGGATCTTCGATGTCCAGGAACTGCTCGCGATTGGCGATCCAGCTAACGAGACCGCGAACCGCAAGGCTCATGTCCGATCCAAGTTCCGTGGTGTAGCTCAGATCGGCATCGATACCCGAAGTCTTCAACGATGCAAAGTTGAACGGCTGGTTGATGAAGCCAGGGCCAACTGCATCGAATGAAGTGTCGGCGATACCGGGGAACCGGCGGCCAGACTGTCCATCGAAAGCGTAATCGGTGAAGATATTGCCGGTCGGTGCGCGGCGGAACACCACGTCACAGAACGGATTGTCGAGCGATTCCGGATCGCCATAGCACTGATCGACGATTCCTTGGGCGCTCAGGCCGGAAATGACCTTTTTCACCTCGATGTCATAATAGTCGATCGACAACGAGAAGCCCGGCAGGAATTCCGGCTGGAACACACCGCCGATGGTGATGCTGTTACCGACTTCGGGTTCGAGATTGGGATTGCCGCTGTTGAAGCCCGAAATGTTCGACGTCGCCGCATTGGTGAAGGGAATGACGCTTCCGTCAGGCAGCGTAATCGTCGTCGGGATGCCAGCCTCGGCACAACGAGCAGCAAAATCAGGATCATCGTTGATGAAGTTCTGATCACAAGGGTCGTTGATGAAGTTGAAGGTCTCCGACTGAGTGGCAAACAGATTGCCCAGGTTCGGCGCGCGAACCGAACGACCATACCCACCGCGGAATCGCAGGCTGGGAATGGGCGCGTAAATCAGGCTCGCGTTGTATGCGGTTGCACCACCGGAGAAGTTATAATCCGAATAACGCACCGCACCCGTAGCCGTCAGTTCCTCGACAAAAGGCATATCGGCAAGCAGCGGAACGCGCAGTTCGCCGAATGCTTCGTAAACCTCCAACGCAGGGGGATCGAACGCGCTGTTCGAGTTCAAGAAGGTCGCGCCGCTCTTGGTGACTTCGTCGAAATCGGAGAACGCGCTTTCCCGCCGGTATTCACCGCCGACCACGAAACCAACCGGGCCTCCCGGGAGTTCGAAGAAACCGGAGGTGTCGCCGGAAATAAATGCCGTAGCATTATACTGTTCGGCCCATTCATCCCGCGACGAGGTATAGAGAACATAATCCTGAGCGGCTTGCGATGGCGCGCCAAAACCGAACAGATTGATCGGAACGCAAGCCGGATCGTCATTCGACGCATCGGCGTCGGCATTGATGCTGCATTGAATGGTGCCATCGGCTGCACGCACGGCGCGTGTTGCGTTGTTGAAGTTCTCGATGAGAACATTGCCGCCGGTTTCGTAGAAGGTTTCGGTGCGGCCATAATTGAATGCGACCTCATACCGCAGATTGCCCGCGTTTGAATCCGTCAAATCGCCGCGAACGCCGGCAACGACACGGTACGTGTCGCGTTCGTGATTTTCCGCTCTCGTCCCGATATCGTAATTGAACCTGAATGCCTGGAACAGATTAGTTCCGCCGCCCGGACGCGCCGTGATCGAATTGATGACCTCGCGAGCTTGATCGTTCAGGAACGGATTATCGGTCGAGTAGACAGCGTTGAGGGCACCCGTGACGAAAGTCGCCTGAGATGAGGCCTGAAGCGAATCAATGTGGACATATTTGGCCTGCAGAAAGGGCTTGAACGCCGGGCTGAGGTCAGCATTGATCAACAGATTGCCAGCGTAACGCGTCAAGCCGACCGACGCCTGGCCACCTTCGATTCCGGTCGAACCAAGGCCGCCCAGCGTTCCGCCGGTGAGCGTATATTCCGCATTATTGCGAACCAGATTGCCATTAGGCAGGAAGAAATATCTGACTTGGGTATTAAAGCCGTTCTGGTCGAGTATTCCGCTACAGGTTGCCGTTACCCGACGGTCGAACCGTGGTGCGTCGCAAAAAGTCTGTAGCGCGCCACCTTCGGAAAGCTGTCCGAAGGTGCTGCCGGGATTACCATCGTTAAAGACCGTATCGGGGATACCGTCGCCAAAATTTCCTTCCGGCACGTTGATAAACTCAGGAGAGTTCGGATCGGTCGGATCGAAGTCAGGATTTGGCTGAACATCAAAGTCCGAGTCAACGGTGATAAAGCCAGGTGTACCGTTGAAAGTGCCAAACTGATTGGGGCGCTCGGAGAAAAAGAGCGGTTCCTGCTTGGCGTATTCGCCGGAGATGGCGATATTCACGCGGTCGTCGAAGAGGTTCGTCCCGGCGGTGCCGCTGATGAAGTAGGAATTGCGGTCGCCACGGCTGGAGATGCCGTTCTGGGCCTTGAGGCGAATGCCTTCGAAATCGTCCCGCAGGATGAAGTTGACCACGCCGCCGATGGCGTCCGAGCCGTAGACCGCGGAATTGCCCCCGGTAACGATTTCGACGCTTTCGAGCAGGTCGGTGGGAATGGTGTTGACGTCGACATTGAAGTCACCGGGCGTCGAGGTGACGTGACGACGACCGTCGACCAAGACAAGCGTGCGCTCCGTGCCCAGGCCGCGCAGATCGAGCAGGCTGAGGCCGGCGGTACCGATGAAGCGACCCGAGTTGCTGGTGCCGAAAGTAGAAGACAGGGCCGGAAGATCGTTCAGCGCATCGCCGAGCGCAAGATCCGAACTGCGGACCAACGTCTCCGCCTTGATTGCCGTGACAGGGACGGGGCTTGAGAGATTCGGGTTGATCGCAATGCGGCTGCCGGTGACGATGATTAGCCCATCGTCGGTTTGGGTGTCTTGCCCCGGCTCCGCAACGACGGACTCTGCATCACCTTCGACGTCCTGCTCGTCGCCCTGATTCTGCGCGTAGGCAGGGGCGGCAAAAGCCGCGAACGACAGTGCGGCAACGCCAGCGCCAGCCAGCAATCCGCGCTTGGTGGAAAAACTGCTTCTCATGATTTTCAGTCCCCCTTGAGCGCTCAGGAATCGAGCGCAAAATATTAAGATCAGCGACTAAACTCACGTTTAATACGCGCATTCGCCACATCGCTGAATGCGGCACCCCCCCCTTGGTCGCAAATGAAATCAATTGTTTTCGAGGACGACGCGGCGACGCTGTCTCTCAAATGCAACACTTGTCATCCCTTGGGTGAAATATGCTCTGAGTCTCGCCCCATCACTCGATCCGCTTCCCCTTCACCCCGATCTGGCCGTCGATTCGGATGAAATAGCTGCCCAGCGCCGCCCTCTTGAACACGACGGGGTCGCCCACTTCCACTTGCCGCAGGCGAGCGGGGGCGTTCCTGACCTGCCACAGGGCATCGCCTTCCGCGATTTCAAACACGAAAGCGTCGCCGGCGCTGTATCGGACGGACGTTATCGTCGATTCCAGCATATCCAGCTCGTCGTCTTCATCGTCGTTGCCGCCGAATATATTGAGGTCGGGAAGGGTAAATCCGAAAAGCCGCCGGCGGGTCTGGCGGACGTCGTCCGCGTCGACGAGGCGCACGTCGCCTTGCTCGCTCGCGGCGACGAACGCGCCGGCGGCGGCGTCGAGGCATGTCAGCCTTTCGGTATCCGCGGCGATTTGCTGGCATGCCTTCAATGCCGCGATGTGATCCGCTTCATCTGCATCCTGCGCGAATGCGGTGCCCGCTGCGCAGAGGCAGAGGCAGGCGATGCCGCCGGCCAGGAATTTGCGCGTGCCCATCTCCACCATGCTCCCCTCGATGAAAACCGGGCGATCTCGTCGCATATTCCGCGCGGTTGGCCAACTGTAACATCAGTGCCACAGTTCGTCAGAGACCGTCTTGCGCGGCGTCGAGTTCGATTGCGGGGCGACGATTGCTTCGACTAGACGCCGCCTATTCGGGCTGTGGGCCCGGGCACTCGAACTAAATTTTCAATGCGCGCCGTGGTGGCGCTCATCTCAGAGGGGTTAGAAATGTCCAACCGCTTCAGCAAAGCTTCGTTGCTGGTCGGCACGATCATGGCGAGCGCCATGGTTGTATCGCCGGCTTACGCGCAGACCGACCAGGTCGATGAAAACGCCGTCGGCTCCCAGGCCGATCAGGACGCGGGTATGCAGGGCGAGACGATCGTCGTCACCGGTTCGCGCATCCAGCGCAGCGACCTGACCTCGACCAGCCCGCTGACCGTCGTCCAGGACGAAGAGTTCAAGCTCTCCGGCGCAGTGAACGTCGAATCGGTCATCAACACCCTGCCGCAGGTCGTTCCGGGCACCACGTCGTTTTCGAACAACCCGGGTGGCGGCGTCGCGACACTGAACCTGCGTGGTCTCGGCTCGACCCGTAACCTCGTGCTGGTAAACGGCCGCCGCTACATCTTCTATGATGCCAACCAGATCGTCGACCTCAACACCATTCCGCAGTTCCTGATCGACTCGGTCGATGTGGTGACCGGCGGCGCTTCGGCCGTGTACGGCTCGGACGCGCTTGCAGGCGTCATCAACTTCAACCTGCGTGACGATCTCAACGGCGTTACCGCTGGCGGCCAGTACGGCATCACCGAAGAAGGCGACGGTCAGCGTTACAACGCATACGTGGCGATCGGCAGCGACCTCGCCGACGGCCGCGGCAACGTGACCGCCTACGCCGAGTACTATCGTCGTGGCAGCATCTTCCAGGGTGATCGCGACTTCTCGTTCAACGCGCTGGGCGATGGCGAAAATGGCTTGGTTCCGGGTGGTTCTGCAGGCGTGCCGCAGGGCCGCTTCACGGCCGCAGAGAACCTGGCGATCGGCGCCGGTGCCAGCTGTGGCGGTGACGGCAATCCTCCGCGCAATGCCGGCTGCTTCGATATCGCGGCTGGTACGAACTATCCGGGTGCAGGCGCATTCTTCGGAACGCCGGGTACCAGCACGCCCTACACCAGTGCCAACGCATACAACTATGCGCCGACCAACTATCTGATGGTCCCGCAAGAGCGTTACACCTTGGGTGGCTACGGCTCGTACGAGATCACCGACGGTATCGAGGCCTATGCCGAAGTGGCATTCGTCAACAACCGGGTCGAGAACGAGCTGGCCGCGACGCCGATTACGCAGAACGTGAACTTCGATCTCGACGCGATCGAAGGTCTGGTGTCCGCTGCCGACTTCGCTCAGCTTCAGCTGATCGCTCAGCGTCAGCAGGCCGCCATTGCGGCAGCTGCTGCTGCGACCTGCACGGATCCGGACGGCAACACCGTCACCTGCCCGAACCCCTACGGTTCGCAGACCACCGGTTCGACCACGATCGATCCGCTCGCGCCCGGACAGGTCCGTCTCGGGGTC
This sequence comes from Pelagerythrobacter sp., assembly GCF_041912895.1. Classification (NCBI taxonomy): domain Bacteria; kingdom Pseudomonadati; phylum Pseudomonadota; class Alphaproteobacteria; order Sphingomonadales; family Erythrobacteraceae; genus Pelagerythrobacter; species Pelagerythrobacter sp. The sequence goes on from NZ_JAYSGI010000005.1 coordinate 91,708, forward strand.
AACACCCGTACCACCGGCATTTCCTCGCGCAACGTCACGGACGAACGTAACGCATTCCGCGTGCTGGCCGGCTTCAAGGGCGATCTGACCGATACCCTGCAGTACGATGCGTTCTACTCGTACTCGCGGACCCGGAACGGCTCGATCCAGGAAGGCAACGTGTCGCGTTCGGCGTTCACCGCGCTGACGGCGAACGGCACCTGCAACGTGTTCGGCGAGAACCAGCTGAGCCCGGAATGCGTCGACTCGATTTCGATCCTCGCTCAGAACAGCGAGGTCTCGTCGCTGCAGGTTGCGCAGGCCAGCGTCTCCGGCCCGCTGTTCACGAGCGGTCTGGCCGTCGATCCGATCGCCTTCGCGCTCGGCGTCGAGTACCGCAAGATGAGCGCGGAGTTCATTCCGGATACCGCGCTTTCTTCGGGTGACGTTGCCGGCTTCAACGCCGGTCAGCCGACCGCGGGCAGCTACGACGCCAAGGAAGTGTTCGGCGAACTTCGCGTTCCGGTAATCCAGGATGGCTTCATCGATCGTCTCGAGTTCACGGGTGGCGCTCGCTACTCGCACTACTCGCTCGACAACGTCGGCGGTGCTTGGGCCTACTTCGGCGGCGCCGAGTTCGCTCCGATCCCGGACATCACCTTCCGCGGCCAGTATCAGCGCGCGGTTCGTGCACCGAACGTGCAGGAACTGTTCGGCGGCCAGTCGGTCGGTTTCCCGACCGCTACCGATCCGTGCAGTGATCGTACGGCACCCGGTGATCGTACGCAGGCGCTTCGCGATCTCTGCATTGCCACCGGCGTGCCGGCCTCTGCAGTGTTCGCCGAGTTCATCCAGCCCAACGATCAGGTCCAGGGCGCCTTCGGCGGCAACCCGAACCTGCAGGAAGAAGTCTCCGACACCTTCACCATCGGTGCGGTTATCCGTCCGAGCTTCATCCCGGGCCTGAACATCACGGTCGACTACTACGACATCACGATCGACAACGCGATTTCGGTCGCCGGCGGCAGCGTGAACAACATTCTGGACTTGTGCTACAACACGATCCAGGATGCTTCGAGCGCGGTCTGCGGGTTCATCTCGCGTGACGATCAGGGTGTCATCTCCGGTCCTCCGTTCGTGGTTTCCGCGCAGAATGCGAACCTGGCGAGCCTCGAAACCAGCGGCGTCGACTTCCAGCTCGACTACATGACGCCGATCGGTGCCAGCCTGACGGGCAATGGCGACTCGCGGCTCGGGTTCTTCTTCCTCGGCAACTACACCGAGAAGAACAACTTCACCCCGCTCGTCGAACTGCCCGACGAGGTGACCGAGTGCGCCGGCAAGTTCGGCCTGAACTGCGGCAACCCGACGCCTGAATGGAAGTGGTCAAGCCGCCTGTCGTGGATGGACGGCCCGATGACGACCAGCTTCCGCTGGCGCCATGTCGGAAAGGTGACTGACGACGACGATACGACGGATTACATCGTCGAGGAAATCGGCAGCTACGACCTGTTCGACCTCTCGCTGTCGTGGGAAGTGAACGAGAACTTCACCTTCACCGCCGGTGTGAACAACCTGTTCGACAAGCGGCCGCCGCTGATCGGATCGAACCAGGAGCAGGCGAACACCTATCCGGGTGTCTACGATGTTCTCGGCCGCGACTACTTCGTTTCGGTCGGCATGGATTTCTGATCGTTCGAGAGACGTAAAACGAGGGGCGGCGTCCTGGCGGACGCCGCCTCTTTCGTTTGCGCTCCGTCGCTGCTGGTCATAGTCCGGCATTCGAGACCGTCACGACGGCTCGCGCATTGCATTCCGGCTCGAAGCCGGAGTTGTTACTTGCTGCGAATCAACCTGAAATCGGCGAAGGGGCGCGCACCGGCGGCCTCGCGGACCGGAGTCATTTCGATTTGCTCGAGACCGGCTGCGCCAAGCGCCGATACAAGAGCATCTTCGTTCGATGCCGCGGCACAAGCTCGTTCGAGCGCCGCGATTCGCCCCATCTCGCCCTTGGCCATGACGGCGATGGTATCGATCGAAGCTGCCACTCTGCCGGTCATGTCGTTGCGACCTAGTTCGAGTGTGCGGCGGATCGCCTCGGCGATTTCCCACGCGGCGGAATTGGCGCCGAACATGGCTTGCCCCCGGGCGGGCGCGGTGGAAATCGCCGGCGGCAGGGCAGCGATTCCCGCGCTGCGCAAGGCGAGGCTCCGTTTGGCGATTCCCGGCAGGTCCTCTCGTTCGATCGCCCAGGATATCGCGTCGCGGCGCGCGCGGTTGTGCATCAGAATGACGCTGTCTCCCCGATGGGTCATCAGGCCGACGATGCCCCCAGGCGCCAGAACGCGCGCAATTTCCGCCGCGGTGCCGGGTATGTCGCCGTATTCGAAGCCGAACTGGCTCACCACCGCGTCGAACGTCCCGGCGGGGAAGGGCAGGTCCTCCATCGATATGCCGCAGCGGACCGATGCGCCGGAGGGCGGTGGCGGCAGCTTTTCTGCAAAATCGATACCCGTCGGCGCCAGGTCGCGTCGGCACGCGAGCAGCCACGCCATCACGCGGCCATCGCCGGTGGCAATGTCGAGCACCCGCCCGTTTCCGCCGATGCGCGGCGCGAAACTCTCCCACGACGCCCGCTGCGCACGTTCGAGTGCGGGCGATCCGCTGGGCAGACAGCCCGCCCCTGTTCGTGCGCCCGCGTATGCCCAAAAGGCGTTCCATGCCGCACGATCGCCGGTGGTCATGGCGCCTCGCCGACATCGGCCCCGACATCGAAAGCGACCGTCATGCGGTGCGTACCGGAAAAAGGCGTCGTGCCGTGATAGAGCGTGCTGGGAAACAGCGCCAGATGGCCTTCGCGCGGCTCTATGATGCGCAGTGGTGGCAACGCGAGCCGCAGGTCGGGTGGCGGCCGACCGAGTTCCAGCTTACCACCGCGCGAATCACCGGGAAGCTCCAGGTAAAGCGCCGACGAGACGACGCCCTGAGAATGGATATGCGAGGTGTGATGGTCGCCACCGCCCGAAAGGCGCACGGACCACGAGCCGGCTATGCTCCATTTGCTGTCGCGATGCCGCAATAGCGGATGGTCGGCATCGTGCGGCGGCAAGTTCGTCCGGTAATAGTCGAGCGTTTGCAGTACCGACGAGTGAAACTCGCGCCAAATCGGCTCGTACCGGTTGAACAGACCGCCGCGTGTCTGCGTTCCCCCGCGCAGGGATTGGTTCAACGGCAGTGCCGAACCGTCGTGAAGCGCGTGCAGCAGCGGAACCGCCTCGGGCAGCACGTGATCCGCACCGCGTAAAGGCAGCAACTGGACCAGCCCGGCCTGCTCGTGCAGCCATTCGCTTCTGGGATCGTCGAGCAACCGCCACGCGAGCCCGCGCAACGCCCATCCGGCGACGCCGGATGGGTCCGTTTCCAGAAACTTATCGAGCAGATGAGCCGCGCGCTCTGGCTCGCCTATCCGCAGGCGATGGCGGGATTCCTGCAGGGTGCATTCGCTAGTGGCAAGTTTGAGGCGCGCCCAGAGCGCCTCAGCGCGCTCGTTCTGGCCGGCTTCACCGGCGTGGGCGGCCTCCAGTAGCACCAGGCGCTGTTCGTCGGGAAATCGTCTCGCAGCCGCCGCAGCAACCTCCGCCGCTTCGGCCGACCGGTCGAGACCCGCGAGAACGGCGCAGTGTGCCATCGGTATCGCGCGATCGTGCGGAACACGCTCGGCCGCTTCGCGATATGGCTCTGCGAAGTCACTGATACCCTCGGCAAGCAGAAGCTGGGAGAGCAACCGGAGCGCTTCCAGCCATTGTGGAACCTGCGCAACCAGTGCGCGTGCCACCGCGATCGCGTCCTCCGTCCGCCCCGCTGCATCGAGTGCCTGCGCCTTGCCGAGCCAGAGCTCCGGATCGCCGGGGCTGGCCTGCAGCGCGCGATCGAAACGCGAGACAGCGTCGGGTTCGGCGCGTTCGAGCGCGACGCGCGAGCGACCGTGGAGCGAGCGTGCATGCCCTGTATTCAGCGCCAGGCCCGCGTCGTACCACTGCGCCGCCTCGGCCAGCAACCCCGCATTGCGCGACGCATTCGCGCGGGTCGAGCAGTAGCGCAGGTCCAGTCCACCTTGCGCTTCGTGTTCGCCGAGCACGGCGAGCGCCTGGTGGTGCCGATCGAGCCGTCCCAGCGCAATGGCATGATTGATCGTGTAATCGAGCGATTGCGGGGCGAGTTGTCGGGCACGAGAAAAGCGCTCGGCGGCCTCGACAACGTTTCCGGCACGTAGCGACGCCCCGGCAGCGCTGTTCCACAGCGCGGCGTCGTTCGGAAACGATGCCAGACCCTCACCGAAAATCGCCGAGGCCCCTGCGGCATCGCCTGCGTCGATGGCGGCCTGCGCGCGTGCGCGGACGTCTGCCACGGCGTGGCTCATCAAGTGCGCAACCAGCCGGTCAGCGCAAATCTGCCCATCGGTGCGAATGGCGGGACGTAGCTTACGAGATGTGCTTGCGGCACCGCGAACAGGTTGAGCGCGTTGAACCGGGGACGAAACCCTTCGATCACGTCGCCGTCCGAATCGAGGAACATCAGGTATCCGCCCCAGTCGGGATGCCAGTCGTCCGGCGCGAAATTCAGCACGTAGGCGACCCGCCACCCTTCGGCGACATGGCTGTCGTTATGTCGGCCGAGATAATGGTTGGGGGCGTAAAACGTCGCCTGCGCATCGGCCTTGATCAGGTCGAGAAACCCGGTCACTTCGCGCACGAGATCGAGGAAATCGGCCGCGTTGAGATACTCGAGCAGCAGCTCGTACGGCCCGTCGGGATCCCACTTCTGATTGAGCGCGTCGAGGATCGGATAGTTGGCATAACGAAACGCGTAGTCGCCCCGCGCCGACGCTTGATGCGCGGCCAGCGCCGCCTTGTTCGCCTCCTCCGCACCGGCGGGAGTGGCGACTTCATGCGGATAGAAGCTGCGCGGCGGATTGGCTGTGCCGTCGCCCGCGCGAACCGCCAGACCCCAGCGTGTGCCGCGCGCCAATATCATCCGGATTTCTTCCGCGGTTTCACGGGTCAGAACATCGCGGATCTGCACTCTCGTGCGCTCGGCAAACCGGCTCGCGCAAGCCTGTCGATCGATCGCCGGATTGATTTCGAACAGCTTTTTCATGGGCTCCGATGAAGCATTCGACTTTGCTCGACGCCTTACGCGGACCATCGGCCGGTTGGCAAGAATAGCCCGGCCACCGAAGAGCGCACCCACTTGACGTAAACGGAAGCTGACCATACCCCCGTCGGACGTCGAAGCCAGGAGTTCAGCAGATGCCCGAAGCCTATATCGTCGATGCCGTTCGCACCGCCGGCGGCCGTCGCGGGGGCAGGCTTGCCGGGGTTCATCCGGTCGACCTTGCGGCGAAATCGCTCGATGCGCTGGTCGCGCGGACGGGGATCGATCCGGCGAGCGTCGACGATGTCATCATGGGCTGCGTCAGCCAGGCGGGCGAACAGTCGGTGCAGGTCGGGCGCAACGCCGTGCTCGCTTCGAAGGCGCTGCCGGAATCGACGCCCGCAGTAACGATCGACCGCCAGTGCGGCTCCAGCCAGCAGGCGGTTCAGTTCGCCGCGCAGGCGGTGATGAGCGGGACGCAGGACGTCGTCATCGCCAGCGGTGTCGAGAGCATGACCCGGGTGCCGATGGGCACCACGGCGATCTTCCACATGAAGGAGGGGCTGGGCACCTATAAGTCGCCGGGCCTCGAGGAAAAGTATCCCGGCGTTACATGGTCGCAGTTCATGGGCGCCGAGATGATCGTGCGGAAGCACGAGTTCACCAAGGACGACCTCGACCGCTTCGCGCTCGATAGCCACCGCAAGGCGATCGCCGCGACCGAAGCGGGCGCGTTCGCAGCCGAGATCGTCCCGGTCGAGATCGAGACGCCCGAAGGCATGGAATTGCATCGGGTGGACGAGGGCATCCGCTTCGACGCCACGCTGGAGAGCATCGCCGGGGTCAAGCTGCTGGACGAGAAGGGCGCCATCACCGCAGCGACCGCGAGCCAGATCTGCGACGGATCGAGCGCCACGCTGATCGTTTCGGAAAAGGTGCTGAAGGAGCAGGGGCTCACGCCGTTGGCCCGCATCGTCAAACTCACTGTTACCGCGGGCGACCCGGTAATCATGCTGGAAGAACCGCTGTTCGCGACCGACAGGGCGCTGCAGCGCACCGGGATGGCGATCGGCGATATCGACCTTTATGAAGTCAACGAAGCGTTCGCGCCGGTGCCGCTCGCCTGGCTCAAACATACCGGGGCGGACCCGGACCGGCTCAACGTCAACGGCGGCGCGATCGCGCTCGGCCATCCACTGGGAGCGAGCGGAACCAAATTGATGGCGACGCTCGTCCATGCGCTGAAGGCGCGTGGCAAGAAATACGGCCTGCAGACGATGTGCGAAGGCGGCGGCGTCGCCAACGTCACGATCGTCGAGGCGCTTTGAAAGAGGATGAATTGATGGACATCAGCAGCAACACTCCCGCCGTCGTCACCGGCGGCGCCTCCGGCCTCGGCGAAGCGACCGCGCGTGCACTGGCGGCGAAGGGCGCGAAGGTCGCGATCTTCGACTTGCAGGAAGAGAAAGGCAAGGCGGTCGCGGCCGACATCGGCGGCGTGTTCTGCGAATGCAACGTCACCGACGACGCCAGCGTCGATGCCGCCTTCGCCAAGGCGCGCGAGGCGCACGGGCAGGAGCGCATCCTGGTCAACTGCGCGGGGGTCGGCAATGCGATCAAGACCGCCAAGCGCGACAAGCAGAGCGGGGAGATCAGCCACTTTCCGCTCGATGCGTTCAACTTCGTCATCCAGATCAATCTCGTCGGCACGTTCCGCTGCATCGCCAAGTCGGCGGCGGGCATGATGACGCTCAATCCGCTGAGCGAGGACGGGGATCGCGGGGCGATCGTCAACACCGCGTCGGTCGCGGGCGAAGACGGGCAGGTCGGCCAGGCCGCCTACTCGGCGTCGAAGGGCGGGGTCATCGGCATGACGCTGCCGATCGCGCGCGACCTGATGGGCGAGGGCATCCGGGTGAACACGATCCTGCCGGGCATCTTCAACACTCCGCTGATGAACGCCGCGCCGCCGCAGGTGAAGGACGCGCTGGCCGCCAGCGTTCCGTTCCCCAAGCGACTGGGCAACCCGGAAGAGTATGCGAAGCTGGCGCTGTGCATGATCGAGACCGGCTATTTCAACGGCGAGGACGTACGGCTCGACGGCGGCATCAGGATGGCGCCGCGCTAGAATCGGCGGAACGCCTTTCCGCGGGGTGGCCTGAGGGCCGCCCCGTTCGGTCTCCATCGGCCGGCGCTTGTCTTGCCGGGCGTCGGCGGTAGAAACGGAATACATGACCGATCCCGACAGCGCCAGGCAGCTCAAGCTCGACCGTTTCCTGCCCTATCAGCTCTCGATCGCATCCAATGCGGCGAGCAACACGATCGCAGAAGTCTATCGCAGCCAGTTCGGGCTCAAGATCACCGAATGGCGGATCATGGCGGTCCTCGGTGATGCCGGGGCGTCGACCCAGCGCGAGCTCACGGCGCGCACGCTGATGGACAAGGTCGCGGTCAATCGGGCCTGCCGCACGCTGGAGGATCGCGGGCTCGTCGCGCGCGAGCCCAATGCAACCGACGGCCGTTCGCACCACTTGGCGCTCACGGGCGCGGGCCGTTCGATGTACGACCGGATCATGCCGCTGGCGCTGCGGATGGAGCAGCAGCTCTTCGCATCGTTCTCGGCAGAGGAGCGCGAGACGTTTACCCGCCTGCTGGCGCGGGTGCGCGAGCAGGCGGGCGAACTCGATCTCTAGCAAGCCCGGCTAGTTCGGGCCCTGCGCCGGGCCGCCGCCGGAGAACGCGTCGCTGATCGAGCAGGCCGCCGGGCCGAGAATGACGATGAACAGCACCGGCAGGATGAACAGGATCAGCGGCACCGTCATGATCGCGGGCAGGCGCGCGGCCTTTTCCTCGGCGCGCATCATGCGCTCGTTGCGGAATTCGGCCGAGAGCACGCGGAGCGCGGATGCGAGCGGCGTGCCGTAACGCTCGGTCTGGATCATCGTGGTCACCACCCCGCGCACCGATTCCAGATCGACGCGATAGGCGAGGTTGTTGAACGCCATCCTGCGTTCGGTGAGGAACGACAGCTCGATCGCGGTCAGCGCGAATTCGTCGCCCAGTTCGGGATAGGCGCGACCTAATTCCTTGGCGACGCGGTTGAAGGCGGCGTCCACCGTCAGGCCGGCTTCGGCGCAGATCACCAGCAGATCGAGCGCGTCGGGCAGGCCTTTGCGGATCGCGTCGGTGCGCTTCGAGGCCTTGTTCGAGAGGAACAGCTCGGGCCCCTTGTAGCCGAGGTAGAGCAGCGCGGCCATCGCGCCGACGCGCTTCATCCCGCCCCAGTCGGGAAAATAGTCGATCAGGTAGATCATGAAAAAGCCGAGCCCGCCGAGGAGCAGGGGCAGCACGATCCGCCCGGCGATCACGTAGACCGCCAGTTCCTTGTTGCGGAAACCCGCGTGCGCGAGCTTCTGCTGAATGTCCTCGATCTGGCTCTGCTGGAGCACCTTCATGCCCGCGAGCGTGTCCTTGATCTTCTCGGTGCCCTCGGACTTCCGCGTGAGGCTCTGGCGCTTGCGCGTGTTGCCCTTGACGATGCCCGCCTTGAGCTCGTCGCGGCGATCGTTGAGCGCCTTCACCCGGCGCGCCATGGGGTCCTTGACGGTGACCGCGGCATAGATCGCGAGGACCACCGCAAGCGCGGCGATCCCGGCGAGGATCGTGCCGACGAGGATGACGTCGAAGCCGAGAAGCGTGGGGCCGGCGGGCGTTTCCATGATGTCGCTTGGTCCTCGCTCAGATCTCGAAACTGACCATCTTGGCCATGATGAATGCGCCGATCCCCATCCAGACCATGCCGCCCAGACCGGTCACGATCAGGCGATCGTCGGTGAAGAAGCCGCCGATGTATTCGGGATTGATCCACCAGATCATGCCGAAGACCATGAACGGCAGTGCGCCGACGATGTAGGCCGAAGCTTTCGATTCCGAGCTCATCGCGCGAATCTTGAGCTTCATCTGCGCACGCTTGCGGAGCACGTCGGCGAGGTTGCCGAGCGTTTCCGCAAGGTTGCCGCCGGTCTCGCGCTGGATGGCGAGCGTGATGCAGAAGAAGTTGAACTCCGGAATGCCGAGCCGATCGGCGGTTTCCTGGAGCGATTCCTCCATCGTGCGGCCGATCTTGATGCGCTCGACGATGCCCTTGAACTCCAGGCCGACGGGGCCGGGGATTTCCTGCGCCACGACCTGCAGCGTCTCTGTCACCGGCAGGCCCGAGCGCAGGCCGCGCACGATCAGCTCGATCGCGTCGGGAAACTTGGCGTTGAAATCGTTGGTGCGCTTCTTGATCAGGTGGTTGACCGCCATGTGCGGCAGGCCCGCGCCGACGAACAGCCCGATGCCGAGCGAGAGCAACGCCGCCCCGCTGCGCAGGTACATGACCACCGCCACCGCCAGCGCAATGCCGAGCGACGCGTAGAAATACTGGCTGATCGACCATTTCTTGCCCGTCCGGTCGAGCCGCACCGCGAGCGCCTCGATCCGCGAGGTCGACCCGGCGATCTTGTGCATCTTGGGCCGGCGCGCGGCGATCGCCTTCTTGAGCTGCGATTCGACCCGCGTATCGGTGCTGTCCGAATGCCGATAGCGCATCGCCTGGATGCGCCGCTGGCTTTCCTTGGCCGCCGACGGACCGGCCAGCAGCAGGTAGCCGATGACCATCAGGCTCATCAGTCCGCATCCGACCAGCAGGAGCTGGATGATGTTCATGCGCGTGTCCTGCCCTTCCTTGCCGCCCGCGATGCCGAAGCCTGCGAACGGTGCGAGATCACTCGGCCGGAGCCGCGACCTTCTTTTCCTTCTTCGCCAGAAGCGACTTGATGTCGAAACTGCCGAGCAGCGACTTCTTCGCCGGTTCGGCGTCGCCCGCTTCCGCGTCGCTCGCACCCATCACCCGGTCCGCAAGCTGGCGCATCACCGCGGCCGACTTGCTGGCGCGGTTCGCGTCGGCGAACGTCTGGCCGAGCTTGGCAGCGTTGGCGGCGGTCTTCGCGTCGTAAGGGATCAGGAAATCGATCGGGCGTTCGATCGAGGCCTCGAAGTCGGCTCTGCCGATCTCCGACACGCCGACCTGTACCTTGTTGGCGACGATCAGCGGCTGCGCGTGCGCGGCGTTGGCCTTGAGCCACGACAGGATGCGGATCGTGTCGCGCGCCGAGGCGAGCGTCATTTCGGCCGCGAGGACGACGACGTTCACTTCGGTCAGCAGGTGCGGGAAGTTGATCAGCATGTTCCGCGGGAGATCGATGACCGTCATCTCGAACGCCTGGCGGAACTCTTCCTCCAGCTGCACGAAGGCCGAACCATCGGTCATCAACGGGGCGTTGATCGGCGCTTCGGCCGAGAGGATCGCGAGGTTGTCGTTCGCGCGGATCATCGCACGTTCGATGAACAGCCCGTCGATACGGCTGGGGTTGTCGATCGCGTCGGTCAGGCCGCGCCCCGGCTCGAGGTCGAGCGCCAGCGCGCCGGTGCCGAAATGCACGTCGAGATCGAGCAGCGCGGTCGGCATCTTGTGGTCGGCGCTGAACAGCCAGGCGAGCGAGGTCGCGAGCGTCGAGGCGCCGACGCCGCCGCGGGTGCCGACGACCGCGGTCGAAATGTGGCGCTTGGCCGATTCGGGATCGCTGGCGCGCGGTGCGGCGAACACCGCCTGCGCGTGGTTGAGCGCGTCGCGAAGCTGGCCCGCCGACAACGGCTTGAGCAGGTAGTCGTGAATGCCGCTCGCGAGGAGGTCGCGGTAGAGGCGCACGTCGTTGACCTGGCCGACCGCGATCACCACCGTGCCAGGCTCGCAGACCTCGGCCAGCGCGTTGATGTCGTTCAGCGGGTCGCCGCTTTCGGACAGGTCGACGAGCAAGATGTTGGGGCTGGCGCTGACCGACAGCGACTGGATTGCGTTGCGCAGACCGCCCTTGGCGCACTTCTCCGGCTGCCAGCCCATCTCGATGACGACCGGACGCAACACGTCGAGCGCGGCTTCGTCGCAGATGAAGGCGGCGAACGGATCGCGGTTGCCGTTGGGTTTCCAGGGAGCGTTCATGGCTCAGTTTCCTCCGGTGCCGGTGCCGCTGGCCGCAAGGCCGTCTTCGCCCGTGGGGGCCTGTTCGCGATAGCTGCTGATCGCCTTGGTCGAGCTCATCACCACGGTTTCCCCGGTGCCCTTCTGCCCGTTGACCAGATCTTCCGGGTTCGCGACCATCGCGGCGAGATTGCTGTTGACCCCGCAGCCGTAGCCCGGCGACGTGCCGTTGCTGTAATTCATGTCCGATTTCGCCGACCAGTCGGGGCAGCCGGGAACTTCGGCGCTCGACCGGGTGATGACGACGCGCGCGCTACCCGGCGCGACATGGCCGACCGTCACCGGCGCGCCTTCGCTGAGCAGGATGCCGTAGCGCGCAGCGAGCTCGGCCACGGCTCCGCGAGCCGCGCCGCCGGTCGCCGGATCGTCGACCGCCACGCGGTCGCCGTAGCGCAGGCCCATCGCTTCGAACCAGTCGGCGAGGCGCTGGCGCTCGGGGATCGAGAGCCCGCCCGGGCCGACCTGCACGTCGAGCACGTAATTGGTGCGTTCGACGACGGGCTGCTTGGTCGAATAGAGGCTGCGGTTCTGGGGCATGCCTCCGCATGCGGCCAGCGAGAGGCCGAGAGAGAAAGCGACGGCGACGGCGAGCTTGCGCCGGGTCGTTGCGGGGATAGCCTTGGGCATCGTGATCACCTTTCTCACTTCAGGCTGAAGCCGGGGGCGGCGGTTTCGGCGCGGCGTTCGGCCGGGGCGGAAGCGCCGGGCAGGATCGCCTGTCCGCCGTTTCCGTGCGACACGTCGGGCGCCGGCGCGTCGCGATCGACCGCCGTCGGCCCGGGGCGCTGCTCGCCGCTGATGCCGTCGTTGTTCTGATATCCGATCAGGCTCTGCGCTTCGTTGGCTGCATGGAAGCCGTCGGTCGGCAGCCGGATGTCGTTGGCGTTGACCGGGTTGACCAGATAGGGCGTCACCACGATCACCAGCTCGGTCTCGCCCTTGCGGAACTGGCGCGAGCGGAACAGGTTGCCGAGGATCGGCACGTCGCCGACACCCGGCGCCTTGTCGATCGTACTCTGCGCGTTGTTGCTCATCAGCCCGGCGATCATGAAGCTCTGGCCGGAGCCGAGTTCGACCGTCGTCTCGGCGCGGCGGATGGTGAGCGCCGGAATCTGGAAGCCGTCGAGCGTGACCGCCCCTTGGCTCGAAAGCTCGGAAACCTCCGGGCGCACCCGCATCGAGATGCGGCCGTTGGCCAGCACGGTGGGCGTGTAGGAGAGGCTGACGCCGAACTTGCGATATTCGATCGCGGTGGTGCCGAGACCCTGACTGATGGGAATGGGAAATTCGCCGCCCGCGAGGAAATCCGCCGTCTCGCCCGACAGCGCGGTGAGGTTGGGCTGCGACAGCGTCGTCAGCAGGCCGTCGCGCTCGGCAAGGTCCAGCGCGCCCGCGAGATCGAGGCCGAGGAAGCGGCCGAGGCCAGAAATCGTCGTCCCGCCTTCGATGCCGGTCACGACGGTCGAGCCCTCGGTGGCTTCGGTCACGCCGGTGAAGGCGCCGCCGCCCGGCGCATATTGCGGGAAGGGCGAACGGCCGGTGGTGACACCGAATTTGAACCCGCTGGTGCCGTCGAAGCTGGCGAGATTGGCGCCGATCGCGCGAACCAGCGAGCGGCTGACTTCGGCGAAACGCACCTGGAGATTGACCTGCAGCGGCGTCGCCATCTTCAGGCGGCTGATGACGTTCATCTCCTCGCCCACGAAAGCCTGCACGAGGCGTTCGGCCTCGGCGGCGTCCTCGGGCGCGGCGACCGTTCCGGTCAGCAGCACGGTGTTGGCGCCCATCGTCGCGGTCGAGATGGCGGCCTCGGGCATCGCCAGGGCCAGCATCTGCGGGATGCTGTCGATATTCGATCCGACCCGGACGTTGGCGGACCAGATCACGTCGCCCGCCGAATTGCTGGCGTAGACGGTGGTTTCGCCGCCGGCCTTGCCGAACACGTAGAGCTGGCGCTGGGATTTGACCTGGACGTCCGCGACCGTCTCGTTGGCGACGAACACGTCGGCCATCGATCCGGGAACGGTGATCAGCTCTCCGCGTCCGATCGAGAGCACGATGCTCTGCGCCGGGCTGGAAACTGTCTGGGCGCTGGCGACATTGGCCGGAACACCCGAAACCGGGGCCAGCGCGATGCCCGCGAGCAGCGCAGTGGCGATAAGGCGGCGTTTCATGGTTTTGCCCCTCGATTGCGTGCCGTGGTTGCGGCAGGCGGGAAATGCGTGGTCGTTGCGCATGTCAGTTCTTCTCGACCGGTACTTCTTCGGTGGCCTTGCCGCGGGTCACGCGGACGGTCGGCCCGCTGCGAACCGGAGGCGCCGGGTCACCCGAGACCACGGGGCCCATCGACGGCTGCGGCGCCGACACCGGGCCCGTGGCGGGCATCGACGAGCGCTGGAAGCGCGAGACGTCGCCGCCGGTCACGTACGTCGAGCCCTGGTCGAGCGGACGCGCCATCGCCTGGCGAAGCAGCTTCTCCTCCTCCTCGGGCGTGGCATCGTCGGGGATCTTGATATCGCCCGCGGCGAGCGCGCGATCGAGTTCGGACTGGTTGTCGGCAATCGAGCGCAGCGACAGGCTGAGCGTGCCGATGGTCTGCGCGACCGCGACCTTTTCGGCGATCTTCGGTGTCACCTCCAGCGTGACCGTGCGGAATGCGCGGACGACGGTGTTCCCCTCGACCTTCTCGGTCGTGGTCGACTGGTCGGTGGCGAGCACCCGCAGGTTGCGAAGGATCGTTTCGGACGCCTTCAGCGCCTGGCCATCGTCGCCGCTGACGCTCTGCGTGAGGACGAGATCGACCCGGTCGCCCGGGAACACGAACCCGGCCACGCCGGTCTTGGCGGAAACAGGCACGGTGACCGCACGCATGCCGGGGCCGAGCGCGGCGGCGAGGAAACCGCTGTCGCCCGGGCTCACCAGCGAACCCTGTGTCACCGGCTCGCCCGCCGTGATCGGAAAGCGCACGACGGTGCCGAGCAGCTTGGTGATGTCCGATTCCCCGTCGAGGAAATAGGCATCCTTGACGAGCTCTTCGGGCCACATCTGGAAGCCGATCGCATCGGCGGTGATGATCGTGCCGGTTTCGAGCGCACGTTGCGCGACGAGAACCTTCGGACCCTGCGGCACCGGCGCCGCCGCTTCCGCCTGCGGGGCGGATGCCCCGGCAAACATGCTGCGAGCCGCCAGAGCGGTGCCGATCGCGATGACCAGCGCGCCGAGCAACAATACCAGCTTCTTCCTGTCCATGGCTTAACAAGCCCCCTCGTGCTGCCCGCGAGAGCCGCGGGCGAATATGGTTTTCGTCTGTAGGTGCGAACTGGTTAAAATCGGGTTCACCCCGAAACTCCTGCGATTCCGGCGGCTGGCAGATAATGCGTGGCGAGAATCCACAGCCCTCCGGTCGAGATCGCGACGCCGTAAGGCACCGCCAGCCGGTCGCGCCGGCGGCGCATCACGTGCCACGCGCCGAGCACGACCGTCAGCACGCCGCCGGCCAGCGCCATCACGATCAGCAATTGCAGGAACGGTGCAGGGGCGATCCACAGCGCCAGCGCGGTCAGCAGCTTGACGTCGCCGCCGCCCATCATGCGCAGCGCGAACAGCAGGGCCAGCACGGCGAATGCGGCGAGCGCGACACCGAGCTGGATCGCCACCCCGGGCCACAGCGACACGCCGCTCGCCCACCAGAACAGCGGTGCGCCGAGCGCGATCGCGGCATTGAGCCAGTTGTCGATCTGGCGCCGGCGAAGATCGGTAAACGCTGCGATAACCAGCGCGATTGCCAAGGCTACGAGCAGCCCGTAGTGGAAATAGCCTTCCGGCATCGAAACCCCCGATGGTCCCCCCTCAGGATCTGGTGCTACAGGGTATCGCTTACCAAAGAGTAACCACCCGCAGGAGGGCGGCATTAGCCAAGCGGACCAGACCGAAACGGATCAGGCGGCAGGGCTGCGCGCCGCGATGGATCGGCGCGCGATTCCGGCGCACGCCGTCGAGAGCCGCTGGATGGCGCCCGACCAGCACGCGATCCGCCGGATCGACTGGCCCGCGCCAGGCGGCGCAGCGCGCGGCTCGATCCTGTTCCTCCCCGGCCGCGGCGACAACTACGAGAAATACCTCGAGACGCTCGAGCAGTGGCATCGCGCCGGCTGGCGCGTGACGGCGTCGGACTGGCGCGGGCAAGCCGGTTCGGGGCGGCTGGGCAACGATGCCGTGACCGGGCACGTCGACGATTTCTCGCGCTGGGTCGACGATCTCGCGCATCTGTGGCGGGCCTGGACCGCCGATACGCCCGGGCCGCATATCCTGATGGGCCATTCGATGGGCGGGCATCTGGTGCTGCGCGCGGTGGCCGAGCAGCGGGTCGATCCCGATGCCGTCGTGCTCTCGGCCCCGATGCTCGGGTTCTACGGCGGTGTTCTGCCGGTCAGCTGGATGCATCGCCTCGCGGCGGTGATGAAGCGTTTCGGCGATCCGGCGCGCCCGGCGTGGAAGTGGAGCGAGAAGCCGGGCGAAGTCCCGGCGGCGCGGGCCGACCTCCTGACGCACGATCGCGACCGCTATCAGGACGAACTGTGGTGGCGCGACGCGCGGCCGGAGCTCGTGATGGGGCCGGGAAGCTGGGGTTGGGTCGAACGCGCCTACGAATCGATGCGCTCGCTCTATCGGCCCGGCGTACTCGACTCGGTTCGTACCCCCGTCCTCCTGCTCGCCGCCTCGAACGACAGGCTGGTCGGCATGGCCGCGATCGAGGCCGCGGCGCGGCGTTTGCCTGAGGGCGAACTGGTGACTTTCGGCAAGGAAGCGCGGCACGAGATCCTGCGCGAGGTAGACGAGGTACGCGATCGCGCGATGGCGGCCATCGCCGAATTCCTCGACCGCGTCGCGCCCGGGCGCGGGTAACCCGGCCTTGGCGGATCGGTTCGACATCGCGATCGTCGGCGCGGGCATGGCCGGCGCGAGCCTCGGCGCCGAGCTCGCCCCGCACGCCCGGGTGGTCGTGCTCGAGGCCGAGGATCGCCCCGGATACCACGCGACGGGTCGCTCGGCGGCATTCTGGGAGGAATGCTACGGCGGACCGGAGATCGTGCCGCTGACCCTCGCGTCGGGCCCCTATCTGCGCGAGCGCGGGGTTCTCTCGCCGCGCGGGGCGCTCTACATCGGGCGCGACAGCGAAGCGGACGTTCTCGACGCCTTCATCGAACGCTTTTCGGCGAGCGGCGCGACGCTCGAGCGGTTTGGGCGCGAGGCGCTCGAACGGCAGGTGCCCGGAATAAGAGCGGCGTGGACGGGTGCTGTGTGGGAGCGGGCCTGCGCCGATATCGACGTCGCCGGATTGCATGCGCAGTACCTCGGCGCGTTCGCGAAGGCGGGCGGACGACTGGAAACGCGCGCGCGGGCGATGCGAATCGAACGGATGACGGACGGCTGGGCGATCGGCACTGCCCACTGCGGCCGGATCGAGGCAGATATCCTGGTCGATGCCGCCGGAGCCTGGGCCGACGACGTCGCCGCGCTCGCGGGAATGCGCCCGCTCGGGATCACGCCGCTGCGGCGCACGGTGGCCCAGTTGCGCGTCGATCCACCGCCGCCCGACGATCTGCCGCTCGTGCTCGACATCTCGGGCGCGTTCTATTTCAAGCCGGAGAGCGGGCGCCTGTGGCTGAGCCCGCACGACGAGGTGCCCTCGAAGCCATGCGACGCGGCGCCCGAGGAACTCGCGGTGGCCGAGGCGATCGACCGGTTGCAGCACGTGGTGGACTGGCGGGTCGAGGCGGTCGAGCACAAATGGGCCGGTCTGCGCAGTTTCGCGCCCGATCGTCGCCCGGTCTATGGTTTCGATCCGGCGGACGATGCGTTCTTCTGGTTCGCGGGGCAGGGCGGGTTCGGCATCCAGACTGCACCCGCGGCCGCTCGGCTGGGCGCCCAGTTGCTGCTCGGGCTGGAGCGGGATGCGATGACCCGGGGTCTCGACGAAGCGCTCTATTCGCCCGCCCGCTTCGGCTGACGGCGATCAGCGCGCCGCTTCGCGCGCGATCCGGTCCGCTTCGTCGCTCGCCAGGCGGTCGACACGCTCGTTCTCGGGATGGCCGGCGTGCCCCTTGACCCAGCGCCACGTCATCTCGTGATTGCCCGCGACCTCGATCAGTTCGTGCCACAGGTCGGCATTGCGCACCGGCTTCTTGCTCGCGTTGATCCAGCCGCGCTTCTGCCAGCCCGCGACCCACTTGGTCATGCCGTCGAGCACGTACTTGCTGTCCGAATAGAGCGTCACCCGGCAGGGTTCGGTCAGCGCCTGGAGGCCGCGGATCGCCGCAGTCAGTTCCATGCGGTTGTTGGTCGTGTCGCTTTCTGCGCCCGCCAGTTCCTTTTCGTGCCGCCCCAGTCGCAGCAACGCCGCCCAGCCACCCGGACCGGGATTGCCCTTGCACGCGCCATCGGTGAAAATCTCGACCTGCTTCATGGCTTAAGCCGTTGCCCCTTCAGCCGCGCGATGCAAAGGCCCTGTCCCCCGCCTCGGCGTAGAATTCCAGCCGCCTGGCGAAATCCATCGGATCCTTGCGCGTTACCAGCGCATCTTCGGGCGTGTCGATCCAATCGAAGGCGCGTGTCGAAATGAAACGCATCGCCGCGCCGCGCGCCAGCAACGGCAACGCCGCGCGCTCGTCGGCAGACAGCGGGCGCACCGCCTCGTAGCCGGAAACCAGCGCGGCGCCGATGTCGGCGCGAAAGCCGCGACCGTCGGGGCCGAAACACCAGGCGGCATGGGTCACCGCAAGATCGTAGGCGGCGAAATCGCGGCAGGCGAAGTAGAAGTCGATCAGCCCGCCGACGCGGTCGCCCATCATCAACACGTTGTCGGGGAAGAGATCGGCGTGGATCACCGTTGCCGGCAGGTCCGCCGGCCATTCGGCCAGCAACTCGGGCATATGCCGGTCGACGAGGGCCGGCAGGGCGGTGTCGATCCGCGCGAGATTCTCCCCGCAGCGGTCGAACAGAGCCCGCCAGTCAGACGGCCGCAAATCGTTCTCGCGGGTGCCGGGGTAATCGGCCGACGCGAGGTGCAGCCGGGCCAGCGCGCCGCCCACGGCTCGCGCCTGCGCCGGCGTCGGCCGGTCGACCGAAACGCCGGGGAGGAATTCGATCAGCGCCACCGCCTTGCCGTCCACCGTGCGCCACGCCTGCCCGTCGCTGTCGTGGATCGTGCGCGGCACCGGGCAATCGGCGGCGGAAAGATGATCGAGCAACCCGAGGAAGAACGGCAGGTCCGCCAGCTCGATGCGCCGCTCGTACATCGTCAGGATGAAACGGGCGCGCTCGGTCTCGATCAGCCAGTTGCTGTTCGACACGCCTTCCGCGATGCCCTTGGCCGAAACCAGCGCGCCGACATCGTAGTGCGCGATCAGCGCGGCGAGATCCTCCGCCCCGAGATGGGTGTAGACCGCCATGCGCGGCTCAGGCCATCAGTTGGCGGGGCAGCTTGAAGACCATCTTCTCCTCGGCGCTGACGAGCGTGTGCTCTTCCACCACGCGCCATTCGGACAGCCGGTCGACCACTTCGCGCACCAGCTTCTCCGGGGCGGAGGCGCCCGCGGTGAGGCCGATCGTGCCGACGCCGTCGAGCCATTCGGGCTGGATGTCGCTCGCGCGCTGGATCAGCCGGGCGTCGGTGCCGCAGCGTTCGGCCACCTCGACCAGTCGCAGCGAGTTCGAACTGTTCGGCGCGCCGATCACCAGCACCAGGTCGCTGCCCGGCGCGATCTGCTTGACCGCCGCCTGCCGGTTCGAGGTGGCGTAGCAGATATCCTCCGCCTTCGGGCCGACGATATGGGGATACTTGGCCTGCAAGGCGGCGACGATGGCGCGCGTGTCGTCCACCGACAGCGTCGTCTGGGTCAGGAAGGCGAGCGGAGCGTCCGGCGTGAAGGCCAGCCCGGCGACATCCTCGACCGTTTCGACGAGCGTCATCGCGCCTTCGGGCACCTGACCCATCGTGCCGATCACTTCCGGGTGGCCCCGATGGCCGACGAACACGATATGGCGCTCGGCCTCGATCTGGCGTTCGGCCTGGCGATGGACCTTGCTCACCAGCGGGCAGGTCGCGTCGAGATAGTCGAGCCCGCGCCGTTCCGCTTCGGCCGGGACGGACTTGGGCACGCCATGCGCGCTGAACACCACCGGCGCGCCGTCGGGCACCGAATCGAGCTCCTCCACGAACACCGCGCCCTTGGCCTTCAGGCTATCGACCACGTAGCGGTTGTGGACGATCTCGTGCCGCACGTAGACCGGCGGGCCGTAGCGATCGAGCGCGCGCTCGACGATCTCGATCGCGCGGTCGACCCCGGCGCAGAAGCCCCGTGGCGCGGCGATCAGGAGCGTCAGCGCGGGGCGCGCATCGTCGCGCACCGGAGTTTGCAAGGGGGCATTCATATCCGCGCCTCTAGCGCTTTGCCGCGCGCGCCGCTAGGGCGGCCTCACATGGAATTCGAAGGAAGCCTTGCATGATCCCGAGCCGCCGTCTTTTCGCTTCGATCGCCTTGGCCGCCGCGGTGGCGGGCTGTGCGGGCGAAGGCGATCTCGTCATCAGCGAGGGCGTCGGCATCACGGCGGTGAGAACCACGTGCCCGGCGGTCGGCGTCCCCGACTATACCGGCGACATGACGACGTTCCGCACGCCGGGCGACCGCACCGCGGCCAATATCGACGTGACCGCGGCGATCACGAATGTCCGTTCGACCTGCGACGAAACCGGCGAGCGCATCTACAGCCAGGCGACCTTCGACGTGCTTGCCCGTCGCACCGACGCCAGCGCGGCGCGCCGGGTCGAACTGCCCTATTTCGCCACCGTCCTGCGCGCCGGCACTGCGGTGCAATCCAAGCGGGTCGGCACGATCGTGATCGACTTCGCCGCGGGCGAGGAGCGCGCGCAAGGCAGCGGCACCGCCGGAGCGTTCGTGGATCGCGGCGCGGCCACGCTGCCGGACGACATTCGCGAACAGATCACCCGCCGGCGCCGTGCCGGCGATCCCGACGCCGCGCTGGATCCGCTCGCCGATCCGCAAGTGCGCGCGGCGCTGGATCGGGCAAACTTCGAGCTGCTGATCGGCTTCCAGCTGACCGAGGACCAGCTGGCCTACAACGCCACGCGCTGACCCCGCGCTGCCTGCCGGGCGCTTGCGCTTTGGCGCATTTCGTCTAACCGCGCGGGCCATGTCGGACAGAAAGACCCTCCACGCCGCCTTCGCGGCGAAAGTCGATGCCGTGCTCGGCGCGCTCGAAGCCGAAGGCGCGCTGCCCGCGGGGGTTTCGCGCGCGAACGTCGCGGTGGAGCCGCCGCGCGATGCCAGCCACGGCGATCTCGCCACCAATGCCGCGATGGTGCTCGCCAAGCAGGCCGCGACCAATCCCCGCGCGCTGGCGGAGAAGATCGTCGAGCACCTGCGCCGCGATCCCGCTATCGAAGGCGCCGAGATCGCCGGGCCGGGCTTCATCAACCTGCGGCTCGCCGACGCGGCGTGGCGCGAGGAACTGGCCGCGATCGCCGAGCTGGGTACGGCATACGGCCGCTCCGCTGCGGGGGCGGACACGCGGGTGAACGTCGAATACGTGTCGGCCAATCCCACCGGCCCGATGCACATGGGCCATTGCCGCGGCGCGGTGGTCGGCGACGCGCTCGCCGCGCTGCTCGAATTCGCCGGGCATCCGGTGACGCGCGAATACTACGTCAACGATGCCGGCGGGCAGGTCGACGTGCTCGCCCGTTCCGCGCATCTGCGCTACCGCGAGGCGCTGGGCGAGGATGTCGGCGAAGTTCCCGAAGGGCTCTATCCGGGCGAGTACCTGAAGCCGGTCGGCGAAGCGCTCGCCGCCGAGCTGGGCGACACGTACCGCACCGCGCCCGAAAGCGATTGGTTGCCAGAGTTCCGCGCCCGAGCGGTGGCCGCGATGATGGATCTCATCAAGGCCGACCTCGCACTGCTCGGTATTCATCACGACGTTTTCGCGTCCGAAGCCGAACTCCAGCGCGTCGGAAAGCCCGAGCAGGCCGAGGCGTGGCTGCGCGAGCACGATCTTGTCTACGATGGCATGCTCGAAGCGCCCAAGGGCAAGACGCCCGAAGACTGGGAGCCGGTCGAGCTGCCGCTGTTCCGCTCGACGAAGTTCGGCGACGATCAGGATCGTCCGATCCGCAAGAGCGACGGCAACTGGACCTATTTCGGCGCCGATCTCGCCTATCACATGCAGAAGGCGGCCGATGCCGACGCGCTGATCGACATCTGGGGCGCCGACCACGCGGGGACGGTCAAGCGGATCAAGGCCGCGGTTGCCGCGCTCAGCGAGGGTGAAGGCAAGCCGATCCCGTTCGACGTCAAGCTGGTGCAGATGGTCCAGCTCCTGCGCGGCGGCGAGCCGGTGAAGATGTCCAAGCGCAGCGGCAATTTCGTGACGCTGGCGGACGTGGTGAACGAAGTCGGCAAGGATGTCGTCCGCTTCACGATGCTGACCCGCAAGCCCGAAGCGCAGATGGATTTCGACTTCGCCAAGGTGGTGGAGGCGTCGAAGGACAATCCAGTGTTCTACGTGCAGTATGCGCACGCCCGGATCAGCTCGACACTCCGCAAGGGTGCGGCGGAAGGCATGGCGCCCTCCGGCACTGCGCTGGCCCGCCTCGGCGAGGAGGAGCTTGCGCTCGTCAAGCAGGCGGCGCAGTTCCCGCGCGTGGTCGAGGCTGCGGCACAGGCGCGCGAACCGCATCGGATCGCCTTCTTCCTCTACGACCTCGCCGGAGCGTTCCACGCCTTCTGGAATCTCGGCAACGATGCGCCGGACAAGCGCTTCATCGTGGCACAGGACGGCGAATTGACCGGCGCGAGGCTTTTCCTCGCCGCACAGATCGGGCAGGTAGTGCGCAATGGGCTCGCCCTGCTCGGGGTCGAGGCCGTCGAGGAGATGTGACGATGATGGGGCGGCGCAAGGGGCACGACGGGGAAGAACCGACCGTGGACGAATGGAGCGAGGACGAGACGGTCGTCGAGACCGAGGAACTCGAACTTGCCGACGGCGAACGCCTCCCGTGGCTCGAATCCGCCGATTACGAGGAAGAACCGGGCGTCGATACCGGGCGCATCTTCGGTTTCGCGCTTCTCGGGCTGCTCGCGATCGGGGCGGTGCTGGGCGCGATCTGGTATTTCGGCAATCGGACCAGCGACCCCGAACTGGTGGCGGACGGCAGCACGATCGAAGCGCCTGAGGCCCCTTACAAGGAACGCCCGGAGAATCCCGGTGGCCGGATCGCCGCGGGAACCGGCGATGTCGCCCCGGTGGTGGGCGAGGGACGCACCCCAGAAGGAAGACTCGCGCAGACGGACGCGCCGACACCGTCGGAGACGGCAGCCGGATCGGACGAAGCGGGAGGCGTAGCCGTGCAGGTCGGCGCGTTCTCGAGCAGCGAAACCGCCGAGCGCGGCTGGGCGACGCTGACCCGCCAGACCGAGGCGCTGAACGGCGTGTCACACCGCGTCGTCGAGGGGCAGGCCGATATCGGAAAGGTGTTCCGGCTCCAGGCGATCGCCGGCGATGTCGCAGCGGCCCGGCAGCTGTGCAGCGCGCTGCAGGCCGACGGGGTCGCCTGCCAGGTCAAGCGCTGAACGCGGTTCCGCGCTATCCACACCGCAACCTCGCGCCGAGGTTGCGGCGAGGGACGATAACTGCGATTCTCCGCCGATGACGCCCGCTATTTTCGGACTGTCCGGCGCCGCGCTGACCGCCGAGGAGCGCGATTTCTTCCGCGAGGCGGATCCGGCGGGCTACATCCTGTTCGGCCGCAATTGCGAAACGCGGGAACAGGTGCGCGCCCTGACCGACGCCTTGCGCGAGATTCACGGGCGCGAACGGCTGTTCGTGTGCATCGATCAGGAAGGCGGGCGGGTGGCCCGGCTGCGTCCGCCGCAATGGGCGGCCTATCCCGCCGGCGCGGCGTTCGACGCGCTTTACCGCGTGGCCCCCGCGAGTGCGATCGAAGCGGCGCGCGTGAATGCCGAGGCGATGGCGCTCGAGCTGTCGGCAATGGGGATCACCGTCGACTGCCATCCGCCGCTCGACGTACGGCAGCCGGGGGCGCACGACGTGATTGGGGATCGCGCGCTCGGCAGCGAGCCGATGCAGGTCGCCGCGCTGGGGCGGGCGATCCTCGACGGTCTGGCGCGGGGCGGCGCCGCGGGCTGCATCAAGCACATGCCTGGGCATGGCCGTTCGAGCACCGACACGCACAAGGAAATGCCCACCGTCACCGCGAGCGAAGCCGAGCTCGAGACCGACCTCGCGCCGTTTCGCGCGCTCGCCGGTGCGCTGGTGGGGATGACTGGGCATCTGCTGTTCACCGCGTGGGACGCGGAGAACCCGGCCACGCTCTCGCGCACGGTCATCGAAGAGGTGATTCGCGGCCGGATCGGCTTCGACGGGCTGTTGCTGACCGACGATATCGACATGCAGGCGCTGTCGGGCTCGGTCCCGGAACGGTCCGAACGCGCGATCGCGGCGGGCTGCGATTTGGTGCTCAACTGCTGGGCGAGGATGGAGGATATGACAGGCATCGCCAGCCGCCTGCCCCCGCTGACCGAGCGCGGACATGAGCGTCTCGACCGCGCGCTCGCCGATACGCGTGTGGGCGAAGACGATCCGCGCGCGCACGATCTGCTGGCGAAGCGTGACGCGCTGCTGGCGATCGGGGAAGCGGCGGCGTGACCTCGGACGGCCAGCTCCTCGATCTCGCCACCGGCGATGACGGCGAGGACTGGACCGGCCCTGCCGCGGCCGGCGAGGGCGAGGACGATGCGCTCTATCTCGAGCTCGACGGGTGGGAAGGGCCGCTCGACCTGTTGCTCGATCTCGCGCGGCGGCAGAAGGTCGACTTGCGGCAGATTTCGATCCTCGCGCTGGTCGATCAGTATCTCGGCTATATCGAGCGCGCCGAGGCGCTGCGGCTCGAACTGGCGGCCGACTATCTCGTGATGGCGGCCTGGCTCGCCTACCTCAAGTCGGCCATGCTCCTGCCGCGCGACGAGCAGGAAGACCCGAGCCCGGAAGAACTGGCGTTGCGGCTGCAACTGCGGCTCCAGCGGCTGGGCGCGATGCGCGAGTCGGCCGCCCGGCTGATGGCGCGCGACCGGATCGGGCGCGACGTGTTCCTCCGCCCCGCGCCCGAAGGCCTGCGGATCGACCGCACCACGAAGTGGACCTGCGACTGGTACGCGCTCGTGCAAGGCTATGGCCGGGTCAAGGCGCGGACCGCACCGGCGATCCACATGGTGCGCGAACGGCCGGTGATGACGCTCGAATCGGCGCTCGGGCGGGTTTCGGCCATGCTCGGCGTCGCGCTCGACTGGATGGAACTGCGCGATTTCCTGCCCCCGCATGCCGAGCCGCGCCTGCGCCGTTCGGCGCTGGCGTCCAGCTTCGTCGCCGCGCTCGAACTCGCGCGCATGGGCAAGGCGGAGTTGGCGCAGAACGAGGTGTTCGGCCCACTGCGGCTGCGGCGGGTCGCGACATGAGCGAGCCTTCGGACGCTCTGGCGCGAGCGATCGAGGCGACGCTGTTCGCCTCGGAAGAGCCGATGACCGCCGAGTCGCTTGCCGCGCATCTCGGAGACGCTGGTCCGGCCGCGGTGCGCGATGGCCTGCGCGCGCTGGCGCAGCACTACGACCGGCGCGGCGTGCGGCTGGTCGAGCGCGCCAAGCGCTGGCATTTCGAGACCGCGCCGGATCTCGCGCACCTGCTGCGCCGCGAGCGCGAACAGGTCCGCAGGCTGAGCCGCGCCGCGACCGAAGTGCTGGCGATCGTCGCATATCACGAACCCGTCAGCCGCGCGGAAGTCGAATCGATCCGCGGGGTTCAGACATCCTCGGGCACGCTCGACGTATTGATGGAAGCGGGATGGGTACGCGTCGCCGGACGGCGCGAGGTACCGGGGCGCCCGGTGATCTACGCGACCACGCCCGAGTTCCTGCGCCATTTCGGCCTCGAGTCGCGCCGCGACCTGCCGGGGATCGACGAACTGCGCGCCGCGGGCCTGCTCGATCCGGTCGACGAAGCCTACGAAGCGCTTGCCGGTGGCGCAGCGGAGGCGGACAAGCCGGCCGGCGACGAAGAGCCGCTTCAGACCGGCTGATTGCGACGGTTCGCGGTGGCGCTCCCAGGCAGGAGCGCCTATATCGGCGCCAACGCAATCGGAAAGGTTTCCCATGTCGCTCGGCCCCTGGCAGCTCATCATCATCGCGCTCGTCGTGCTCGTGCTCTTCGGGCGCGGGCGCATTTCCGAGATGATGGGCGATTTCGGCAAAGGCATCAAAAGCTTCAAGGAAGGCATGAACGAAGAGGACGGCAGCGCGAGCAAGCCGTCCCCGCGCATCGAAGGCCCGGCGCACGAAGCGAAGCCGGCCTCCGAAGCGGCTGCCGATCCGAAGCCGGCGGATACGCGCGACAGCGCCCATTGATCGCGCCGGTCCGCGCCGCCTGATCCATGTTCGACGTCGGTGCCATCGAGCTGCTCATAATCGTGGTCGTGGCCGTGGTCGTGATCGGCCCGAAAGATATGCCGCTCGCGCTGCGCACAGCGGGGCGATGGATCGGCAAGATCCGGCGCGTGTCGAGCCACTTCCGCTCGGGGATCGACGCGATGATCCGCGAAGCCGAGATGGAAGAGATGGAGAAGAAGTGGCGCGAGCAGAACGCGCGCATCATGTCCAAGCACCCATCGGACGAGATGCAGCCGCTCGAGCAGGGCAAGGCGGCGGCGAAGCCTGGCGCACCGGACGCGGAGGATGGGCGCCCGGCCGCGGAACCGCCGATCGGCGAGGGCGAAAGCGAGCAACCGCCGCTCCCGCTCGACAAGCCACTCGACCAGTCGCGGGGCGAGTAGGGCGGCGGTCATGGCATTGAAACTGCGCGATCTGGACGAGACCCAGGCTCCGCTGCTCGATCACCTGATCGAGCTGCGCACCCGCCTGCTGCGCTGTATAGCCGCGCTTGCGGTGGCGTTCGCGGTGTGCCTCTATTTCGCCGACGACATCTTCGGTTTCCTGGTCAGGCCGTTGACCGAAGCCTTCCCGCAGGGGCAGGGCCGCCTGATCTATACCCAGCTCTACGAAGCGTTCTTCGTCGAGCTCAAGGTAGCGCTGTTCGCCGCGTTCTTCATCAGCTTCCCGGTGATCGCAAATCAGCTCTGGGCGTTCATCGCGCCCGGGCTCTATGCGCGCGAGAAGCGGGCTTTCCTGCCGTTCCTCATCGCCACGCCGGTGCTGTTCGTGGCCGGCGCGGCGCTGGCCTACTACGTCGTCATGCCCACCGCTTTTCGGTGGTTTCTCGGGTTCGAGGGCAACGTCGGCGGGCTCGACATCGAGGCGTTGCCGGGAACCGGGAATTACCTGTCGCTGGTGATGCAGTTCATCCTCGCGTTCGGGATCAGCTTCCTGCTGCCGGTGCTGCTGTTGCTGCTCAACCGCGCGGGAATCGTCACGCGGGCGCAACTCGCGTCGGCCCGTCGCTATGTGATCGTCGGGATCGTTACGCTGGCGGCGATCGTTACTCCGCCCGATCCGGGGTCACAGCTGATCCTGGCGATACCGCTGCTGCTGCTGTTCGAAGGATCGCTCGCCGTGATGCTCCTGTCGGAGCGCAAGGCGTCGGCGGACCTCGCAGACACGACAGAGAGCACGTCCGAAGATTGAACCGAGCGGAGCGGCCCGGCGCAATCCCGCTGGCCGCTAGGCGATTCGGGTGTGAAATCACCTAAAGAACAGCATTCATTCAACGCACATAAAAAAACGGGGCCGCGAGGCCCCGTTTTCTAATTCCGATTAGGGAACAGCGATCAGCCGGCGCTGACCGGCTCGTCGTCGTCACCGCCAACCGCGATCACGATGCCAGCGACGATCGCGGCAACCGCGAGAATTGCGAGGATGACGCCCGAACCATCGGAGTCACCGCCCAGTTCGCTTTCGCTGCTGATCGGGGCCACGGCACGCTCGGCGCTTGAAGCCGACTGAGCGATAGCCGGCGCTGCGGCCATCGAAATGGCAGCCGTCGCGGCAAGAAGATTACGGAACTTCATCGATACGTCTCCTCAGAGCTCTTATTCGTTCAAAACTCACTGCCCCACTAGGACAGACCGGGCGGGGTGGCAACCCCATAACGCAAAGCAATTCGCCCCAACATGTTACCGAATTGTAACACCTTTCGCCTGTATCGCGGCATCGTGGCGAACTGCCGAACCATTGCCTCGTGTTACCACGATACCGCGATCGTTCCCACACCACGACCCGGCATCTGACAACACGCCTGAGCAGAACCACAGTAAGTTTGCCCGAAGGCCCTCGCCAATGGGTCCGCTATCGTTTCAAAAGCTTTAAGCTGCCTTTGGTTTCCGAAAAACAGCTGCGAAAAATAATGAAATTTTTCCGGCCGTCGATCACCGGCCCTCACCGCTGCCGGCCGCATAGACGCGCTCGCCGCCCACCCAGGTCTCCACGACTCGGGTTTCGCGGATTTCCTCAGGGGTCGCCAGCAGCGGATCGCGGTCGATGATGACGAAATCGGCCCACTGGCCCTCCGCCAGCCGGCCGAAGCGCTCTTCGGCAAACCCGGCGTATGCGCCGCCCGTGGTATAGGCCGCCAGCGCCTGCTCGCGGCTGACCGCTTCCTGCGGAAACCACCCCCCGAACGGCTGCCCGTCGGCACCGCGGCGGGTGAAGGCGGCAGCCAGCCCGGCGAAAGGATCGGGCCGTTCGACCGGGGCGTCAGACCCGAACGCGAGCGGCGCGCCCGCCGCGGCGATGCTCTTCCACGCATAGGCCCCGGCAAGGCGCGGCGGATCGAGGCGCGCCTCGGCCATCGTGCGATCGGACGTCTGGTGGACCGGCTGCATCGAGGCGATCGTCCCATGCCTGCCGAAAGCCGGGATATCGGCCGGATCGACGATCTGGGCATGCTCGATTCGCCAGCGGCGGTCGCCTTCGTAGGTGTCGGACAACTCGTCGATCGCGCCGAGCACTTCGGCATTGGCGGCATCGCCGATCGCGTGGACGGCGATCTGGAACTTGTCGAGCGCGGCGCGGCTCATCAGGTTGCGCAGTTGCGAGCCGGTCAGCAGCGGAAGCCCGCGATTGCCGGGATCGTCGGCATAGGGTTGCTTGAGCCAGGCCCCGCGCGAGCCCAGCGCGCCGTCGAGGTAAATCTTGACCCCGTTCAGCCGTAGCTTGTCCCCATAGAGCCACGGCGAGGGGCCGGGACCGGCGATCAGTTCCATCGCGTCGTTGCCCGCGGCGTAGGCCATGATCCGGGTCTTGAGCGTTCCGCCGTCGCCCGCGCGGCGATACGATTGCCAGTCCTCGATCGTGGTCCCCATGTCGGCGACCGCAGTCACTCCGTTCGCGAGCAGGATGTCCTGCGCTTCCTGCAAGGCGAGATCGCGATCGGCGGGCCTGGGGGCGGGCACTTTCGCCGAAACCAGCCCGGTCGCGGCGTCGACCAGCACCCCGGCAGGCGCGCGTGAGCCGGCGACACGCTCGATCCGTCCGCCTGCCGGATCGGCGGTTGCGGCGGTCACGCCGGCCAGCCGCAGCGCCTCGCTGTTGGCCCAGCCTGCGTGCCCATCGACCCGCTCGAGCCAGACCGGCCGGTCGGCAACCGCGGCGTCGAGCTCCACGGCGGTCGGGAAGCGGCCGAGGCCCCAACGTTCCTGGTTCCATCCGCGGCCGATGATCCAGCGCCCGCCGGGGTTGGCGGCGGCGTATTCCGCGATCTTGGCCTGCGCTTCGGCGAGCGAGGTCGTATCCGACAGGTCGAGCGTGAGTGCGGCGAAGCCCAGCGCCATCACGTGGAGATGCGAATCGATCATGCCGGGGATGAGGAACCGGCCCTCGCCGTCGACTTGGAAATCGACGTCGCGCGGACGCTTGTCGCGGCGGTCGAGCACTTGCGCAATGCGCCCGTCGTCGCCGATCACGAGAGCGGTGAAGTTCTCGATCCCGCCGTCCTCGCCGATGGTGATGCCCTGGACGTTCTCGATCAGGGTGTCGGCCGCCGCCGTGCCGCTCCAACAGGCTGCGGCGAGGGCGAGGGTGGAGGCGGCAAGGCGGATCATCGGCGGTCCTTCGTACGACGTGCAGCGACGGCAGTTAGAGTCCAGACCGATAGCTGGCAATGGGCGGGCGAAGAGCCGTGTTTCCTGCCGCCGCCTTTTGCACTAGGGCGCATGGCCATGAACCAGACCCGAGCCGCCGCCGCGGAATCCGCCACGCAGAACCTGACCATCGACGATGTCCGCGCCGCCGCCAAGCGGATCGAGGGAGCGGTCGTGCGCACGCCGACGATGTACAGCAAGACGCTGTCGGAGATCGCCGGGGCGGATATCTGGCTCAAGTTCGAGAACCTCCAGTTCACTGCCGCCTACAAAGAACGCGGCGCACTCAATGCGCTGCTGCTGCTTTCGCCCGAGCAGCGCGAGCGCGGGGTCATCGCGGCGTCCGCGGGGAACCATTCGCAGGGGCTCAGCTATCACGGCACGCGGCTTGGCGTGCCGGTGACGATCGTGATGCCGCGTCCGACGCCGACGGTGAAGGTGATGCAGACCGAGAGCGTGGGCGGCAACGTGGTGCTGGAAGGCGAGACGTTCGACGAAGCCTACGCCCACGCGCGCAAGTTGGAGAAGGAACTGGGGCTGACGTTCGTCCACCCGTTCGATGATCCGCATGTCGCGGCGGGCGCGGGAACGACCGCGCTCGAGATGCTCGAGGACGCGCCGGAGATCGACTGCTTCGTCACGCCGATCGGCGGCGGCGGGCTGATCTCGGGCATGTCGACGGTGGCGCGCGCGCTCAAGCCCGACATTCAGGTCGTCGGCGTGCAGGCGGCGCTGTTCCCCTCGATGTACGCGAAAGTGAAGGGTGAGCAGCGCGATTGCGGCGGCGACACGCTGGCGGAGGGGATCGCGGTCAAGGCCCCGGGCGCGTTCACCTCGCAGGTGATCGCCGAGCGGGTCGACGACATCCTGTTGGTGAGCGAGGAATCGCTGGAGAAGGCCGTTTCGCTGCTGTTGCAGATCGAGAAGACCGTGGTCGAGGGCGCGGGTTCGGCCGGGCTTGCCGCGGTGCTCGAGCATCGCGAGCGGTTCGCCGGGCGCAAGATCGGACTGGTGCTGTGCGGCGGCAATATCGATACGCGCCTGCTCGCCAACGTCCTGCTGCGCGATCTCGCGCGCTCGGGCCGCCTCGCGCGGCTGCGGATCACTCTGCAGGATCGGCCCGGCGCGCTCTATCGCGTGATGCGCGAGTTCGAGGCGCACAACGTCAACATCATCGAGATCTATCACCAGCGGATCTTCACCAGCCTGCCGGCCAAGGGTCTGATCACCGACATCGAATGCGAGGCGCGCGACCGCGAGCAGATCGACGCGCTGGTCGAGGCGCTGCGGGGCAAGGGCTACTCGGTGAGCCAAGTCGAACTGGCCTGATTCATCATTCCTCAATCGTGCAAAGTAATCGGCGTTTAACCACGATACATGGTTAAGGGACTTTTACCGCGCGGCGCTTGTCGGCATAGTCGCAAGCAGTTTCGCAGCCGCGCCGATTCTGGCGCCAGAGAGGTAAACGCCCAGCCGTGACGGCACCCGTCCGCTTCCCCCGGTTCTTCGTGACCAGCCCCGCGCCTTGCCCCTACCTGCCCGGCCGCAGCGAACGGAAAGTGTTTACTGAGCTCAAGGGCGCGCACGCCGACCAGCTCAACGAGGCGCTCGGCCGGATCGGCTTCCGGCGCAGCCAGACGGTCGCCTATCGCCCGAGCTGCCTCGATTGCCAGGCCTGCGTGTCGGTGCGCGTCGTCGCCGGCGAGTTCGAACCATCGTCGACCCAGCGCCGCATCATCCGCCGCAACGAGGATCTCGTCGCCACCGAATGCCGGCCCTGGGCGACCGAGGAACAGTTCGAGCTGCTACAGCGCTATCTCGGCGTGCGGCACCCCGGCGGCGGTATGGCGTCGATGGACGAACTCGACTTTGCAGATATGGTGGAACACACCCCCGTAACCAGCTATGTGGTTGAATATCGGGAGCCCACCGACGGCTTGAGGCAGGGTCGCCTCGTCGGAGCATGCCTGACCGACCGCCAAGGCGACGGGCTGTCGATGATCTACAGTTTCTACGACCCGGAGCACGAGGCGCGGTCTGGACTTGGCACCTACATCATCCTCGACCACATCCGGCGCGTCGCGGCGGAAGGGCTGCCCTACGTCTATCTCGGCTATTGGGTCGAGGGATCGCCGCGCATGCAATACAAGATCCGCTTCCGCCCCATGGAGCGGCTCGGCCGGGACGGATGGCACCGCATCGGGCGGAGCGAGCAGGACGCGCTTATCGCCGGTGCCGTCGCCCGAAAGCGCACCGCCGATGCCGACGGACGCCCGGCCAAAGACGGCACCGCCAGCCAGTACCGCCTCGTCGAATAGGCCGACAGCAAGGCTGACGTTGGCGCTCGCCGCGCTGGCGCTTTCCGCATCGCCGCAGGCGCTCGCCGCGCAGGACCAGCCGGCGGAACAGAGTCTCGAGGATCTGATCCCCGATGCCGCGGTCGAAAATCCCGAAAGCTGGGCCCAGCAGGGTGTCGAGCCCGCAGCGCGCGATGCCGCCGACCAGATTGCGGACATCGACCTCGACGCTCGGCTACCGGACGACCCCGCGATCACCGTGCCCTGGCCCGACGAGCTCGAGATCGCCGAACCCGAGCCGCTTCCACGCGAGGAAGGCATCGAATTCGCCGAGTTCGAGGACGAAGACGACCCCGCCGATGCGCTGGCGGATGCAGCGGTCGTCACGCTCGGCCCGGAACTGTCGCTCGGCTTTCCGGACGACGAAGAGAGCTTCCCGATGCGCGAGGAGTTCGCCGAACGCTTCGAATCGCTGTCCACGATCGAAGAACTTCAGGATGCGGACGACGACGACAGCATCGCGCAGCTCGCCGCGCGGGCGCGGCAGGACGAGGAACTGCTGGGCGAGCTTCTCCGGGTCTATGGTTACTACGACGCGCAGGTGATCCGCACCGTGGGCGGGATCAGGCCTCGCCGTGACGACGCGCAACGCAGCCCCAACGTGCGTTTCGATATCCTGCCGGGGCCGCGCTACGCCTTCGGAGCGATCGATCTCGCGCGGTTGAGCGAAGCGCGCGATTACGACAGTCTGCGCGCGGCGTTCGAGATCCAGCCGGGCGATCCGCTGTCGAGCGACGCGATCGTGCAGGAACAGTTCGATCTCGATCTGGCGCTGGGGGAAACCGGCTATCCCTTCGCCGAGATCGACGAACCCGAGCTGCTGATCGATCACGCGCGCGCCGAGGGCGATCTGACGCTGCCGGTGCGGCCGAACGGCAAGTACGCTTTCGGCGAGATCGTCAGCTCCATGCCCGATTTCCTCTCGAGCGAGCATCTGCAGACGATCGCGCGGTTCGATCCGGGCGATGTTTACAAGCGCAGCCTCGAGCTCGACCTGCGCCGCGCGATCATCGCCACCGGGCTCGTTTCCTCGGTCACGATCACCCGGCGCAATGCCGCGCCGCCCACCGGGGAGGAACTGGGCGAGGTGGCGCTCGACGTCGACATGACCAAGGCCCGGCTGCGCACGATCGCCGGCGCGATCGGCTACGGTTCGGAAGAGGGCTTCCGCGTCGAGGCGAGCTGGGAGCATCGCAACCTGTTCCCACCCGAAGGCGCGCTGCGCGTGCGCGCGATCGCCGGGACGCAGGAACAGCTCGCCGGGATCACCTTCCGCCGCAACAATTTTGGCGGGCGCGACCGCGTGCTCAACCTCGATGCCTACGCCAGCACCATCGACAGCCCGGCGTTCGACGCGCAGACCGCGGCTTTCGTCGCCACCTTCGAGCGCTCGTCCACCCTGCTGTTCCAGAAGCCGATCAGCTGGAGCATCGGCTTCGAAGCCGTGGCGACGCGCGAGCGTCCGCCGGTGACCGACGATTCGCCGCCGCAGCCGCGCGAAACCTATTTCATCGGCGCGATCCCCGGCTACGTGCAGCTCGACACCACGAACGATCTGCTCGATCCGACCGAGGGTTTCCGGGTTTCCGCGCGACTTTCGCCCGAGGTTTCGCGCAACAACGGCCGGCAGAGCGTCTACCTGCGCAGCCAGTTCGATGCGAGTTACTACCAGCAGGTCAGCGAACAGGTCGTCGTGGCCGGGCGCGCACGGTTCGGCACAATCCCGGGCACCGCGATCGACAACATCGCGCCCTCGCGGCGGTTCTACGGCGGCGGGGGCGGATCGGTGCGCGGCTACGGCTATCGCATGATCGGCCCACGCGACGAGAACGGCGATCCGACCGGTGGCCGCTCGCTGGCCGAAGTCGCGCTGGAGGCGCGGATCAGGACCGGCTTCTTCGACGGCGCGCTCTCGGTCGTGCCGTTCATCGACGCGGGCACGGTGAGCACGAGCACGACGCCGGATTTCGAGACCTTCCGGGTCGGCGCCGGCCTCGGCGTGCGTTACCAGACGGGCTTCGGCCCGATCCGCATCGACGTGGGCGCGCCGCTCAATCCCGGGCCGGACGACAGCCCGGTCGCGGTGTACGTCTCGCTCGGGCAGGCCTTCTGATGGCGGACGGCGAGGTGATCGTGCACCCGGGCGAAGGTGACAGCGGGGGCGAACCGGCACCGCGCCGCCGCTCGCGGCTCGGGCGTGCGGGGCGCTGGCTGATCGGCGGGATCGTCGGGCTGGTGGCGGTCGTCCTGATCGCGCTCGCCGTGCTCAACAGCCCGATCGGGCAGCGCTTCATCGCCGACCAGATCGCCAAGGCCGCGCCCGCTTCCGGCCTGCGCATCGCGATCGGGCGGATCGAAGGCGACATCTACGGGCAGGCGACGCTGCACGATATCGTGCTGTCCGACCCGCAGGGGGCGTTCCTGACCGTGCCGGTCGCCGAGCTCGACTGGCGCCCGCTCAACTGGCTGTGGAGCGGCCTCGACGTGCGCAATCTCGTTGCCCGACGCGGGACGCTGCTGCGCACCCCCGAACTGCTGCCCGGCGATCCCGACGCGCCGATCCTGCCCGATTTCGACATTCGCGTGGACCGCTTCCAGCTCGACAACTTCCGCGTCGCGCGCGGCGTGGTCGACGATCGCGCGCATCGCGTCGATCTCGCGGCCAGGGCCGACATCCGCGACGGACGGGTGTTCCTGAATGCCGACGGCACGCTCGGCGCGCGCGACCGGTTGCACCTGCTGGTCGACGCCGAGCCCGACGGCGACCGCTTCGATATCGATCTCGACTACCTCGCCCCCACCGAAGGCGTGATCGCCGGGCTGGTCGGGGCCGACGCCGGATACCGCGCGCTGATCAAGGGCCAAGGCACCTGGAGCGACTGGCGCGGGGCGCTGCTCGTCCAGCGCGAAGGCGAACGCTTCGCCGCCTTCCGCCTGACCAACCGCGCGGGCCGCTACGGCGTGGTCGGCCAGGCTGCTCCCGCCCCCGCGCTCTCGGGGCAACTGGCCGAGACGTTCGCCGGGCCGATCTCGCTTGCCGCATTCGGCACGCTGGAGAACAGCGTGCTCGCCGGCGAACTGGCCCTGCGCTCCGACGCGATGGCGGCGGATGCCGATGGCGCGGTCGATCTCGCGGGCAACGTGTTCGACGATCTCGACCTCGACCTGCGGGTGGCGCGGTTCGGCTTCGGGCCGGACATCCGCATCGAAGGCGCGCGCATGCTCGCCTCGCTCGACGGCGCTTTCCGCGATCTCACCATCGGCCACCGGCTGGTCATGGACCGCTTCGCCAGCGGCTCGACCGAAGTGCGTGGGCTGGTCCAGGAGGGAACCGCGACTTACGATGGCTCGCGCTGGACGCTGCCGCTCGACACGCGCGTGCAACAGGTCGTGGCGGGCAACGACCTGCTCGATCCGCGGCTGGTGCGTGGGCGGCTGGCGGGCGAGGTGACCTACACCGGCACGCGCGTTGCGGCGGACGATCTGCGGCTCGTCTTTCCCGATGCCAGCGCGCGCTTCTCGCTGCGCGGCGAGACGCGCACCGGCGCTTATGCGCTCGCCGGGCCGATCACCATGCGCGGCCTGCAGCTCGAGAACATCGGCACCGTCAACGGCAACGCCAAGATCCTGTTCAAGATCGCGAACGGCGTGCCGTGGTCGCTGCGCGCCAACTTCGCCGGGCGCATCCCGGAAGTCACCAACGCCACGCTGGCCAATGTTGCCGGCCCTTCGATCGCGTTCCGTGGCGGGATCGGGCTGGGCGGGGCGAACCCGATCGTGTTCCGCGAGGTCGTGCTCGATTCGCAGAAGCTCGAACTGCGGCTCGACGGGCAGGTGCGCGGCGGGGAGACGAGCATCGCCGGGCGCGGCTCGCACACCGAATACGGTCCGTTCACGGTCGAGGCTGCGCTGGACGGCGAAGGGCCGCGCGCGGAACTGGTCTTCGCCAGCCCGCTGCCCGCCGCCGGGCTGGAGGACGTGCGCGTCGCGATCGCGCCGATCGAGGACGGGTTCCGCATCGATACCGAGGGCGGCTCGATGCTCGGCCCGTTCGATGGCGTGCTCGATCTCTACCTGCCCGCCGACGGGCCGGCCCGGATCGCGGTCGAGCGGCTCGACGTGTGGGAGACGAGCGTGCGCGGCGACCTGCTGCTCGGCGACGGCGGGGTGACGGGCGATCTCGCGCTGGCCGGGGGCGGGCTCGACGGCACGATCGCATTTTCGCCACGCGGCGGCGGGCAGGCGTTCGACGTGAATCTCGATGCCGATGACGCGCGGTTCGGCGGCGAGACGCGGATCGCGATCGGCCGCGCGCGGATCGAAGCCAGCGGTCTGCTGGCCGAGGGCAACACCACGATCGAAGGCAGCGTGTCGGCGCAGGGCGTGCAATACGGCACGCTGTTCCTCGGCCGCCTCGCCGCCAACGCGCAACTGCGCAACGGCGAGGGCGAAGTGTCCGCCGAGCTCTCCGGGCGCCGGGGCAGCCGCTTCAACATGCAACTCGCCGCGCAGGTCGCGCCGCAACGGATCGCGGTCGCCGCACGGGGCGATTTCGCGGGCCGGCGCATCCGCATGCCGCGCCGCGCAGTGCTGCTGGCTCAGGACGGCGGTGGCTGGGCGCTCCAGCCCACCCAGCTCAGCTACGGCCGCGGCATTCTCGTCGCGCAAGGGCGCTTTGGCGGCGACGGGCCGACCTCGGCGCAGATCCAGCTTGCAAGGATGCCGCTGTCGCTGGTCGACGTCGCGGTGTCCGACATGGGGCTGGGCGGCACGATTTCCGGCGTGGTCGACTTCAGCACCGGCGGCAGCGGCCTGCCCACCGGCAATGTCCGGGTGCAGGTCGACGGGCTGACCCGTTCGGGCCTGGTGCTGTCCTCGTCCCCCGTCGATCTCTCGCTGGTCGCGCGGCTGAGCGAGGACCGGCTGGAAACGCGCGCGGTGATCGATCAGGGCGCGGCGCGGCGTGGGCGGCTGCAGGGCCGCATCTCGGGCCTGCCGCAGACGGGCGCGCTGTCCGACCGGCTGCGCGCGGGCAGCCTCGCCGCGCAGCTGCGCTATTCGGGGCCGGCAGATGCGCTGTGGCGGCTTGCCGGGATCGACACCTTCGATCTCACGGGTCCGATGCGACTGTCCGCCAACGTCACCGGCACGCTCGCCGAGCCGCAAGTGCGCGGGTCGATGGCGAGCGACGACCTGAGGGTGCAGAGCGGGCTTTCGGGCACCGATATCGCCGGGGTCTCGGTGCGCGGCGACTTCTCGGGCTCGCGCCTGCGGCTGACGCGGTTCAGCGGCACGACGCCGAATGGCGGTACGGTGACGGGCAGCGGCATGGTGACGCTGCGCGATCTCGGCCAGCGGGGGCCGCAGATCGATATCCGCGCCGCGGCCAGCAACGCGCGGCTGCTCAATGCCAACGGCCTGTCGGCGACAGTCACCGGGCCGCTGCGGATCGTCTCCAACGGCGTTGGCGGCACGATCGCCGGGCGGCTGCTGGTCAACCGCGCGAGTTGGACGCTCGGCTCCGCCGCCGCCGCGCAGGACCTGCCGCGGATCAACACGCGCGAAATCAACGCGCCGGCCGATATCGCCCCGGCCGCCGCCGCCAGCGCGCCGTGGCGCTACCTGATCGACGCCCGCGCGCCGAGCCGGATCGACGTCGACGGCATGGGCCTCGACAGCGAATGGCGCGCCAACGTTCGCGTGCGCGGGACGACCGCCGATCCCCGCGTGGGCGGATCGGCGCAGGTCGTACGCGGCGACTACACCTTCGCGGGCACGACCTTCGAACTCACCCGCGGACAGATCGAGTTCGACGAAAGCGGCCCGATCGATCCGCGGCTCGACATTCGCGCCGAGACCGAGCGCGACGGGCTGAGCGTCATCGTGCTGGTCCAGGGCAATGCGATGCAGCCCGAGATCACCTTCAACTCCTCGCCCGCGCTGCCCGAGGAGGAAATCCTCGCTCGGCTGCTGTTCGGCGGCTCGATCACCGGGCTTTCGGCGACCGACGCGCTGCAACTGGGCGCCGCGGTCGCGAGCCTGCGCGGCGGGGGCGGGATGGACCCGATCAACCAGCTTCGCACCGCGATCGGCCTCGACCGCCTGCGCCTCGTCGGGCCCGACCCGGCGCTCGACCGCGGCACCGCGGTGGCCGTGGGCAAGAACTTCGGCCGCCGGTTCTATGCCGAGATCATCACCGATGGGCAGGGCTACAGCGCGACCGAGGTCGAGTTCCGCGTCACGTCGTGGCTCTCGCTGCTGGCCAGTGTCTCGACCATCGGCCGCGAAAGCGTGCGGGCAGAGGTGAGCCGCGACTACTGATCGGGCGCGCCGTACAGGTAGAGTTGCGCCTCCGCCGCGCGCCGCCGCGTAAGCCCGCGCATCACCCGCCCGCCTGCGCGGTTCCAGCGCGCGAACTCCGCCGCTGCTGCGTTGTAGTCGCCCGCAACGTGCCGCCGGGTCAGCGTGGCGCGCGCGATCGCGCCGGTGTTGTAGTGGAAGCTGACCAGCGCATCGAACTGCCTCCGGGTGGTCGGCGCATCGCCAAGCGCGGCCGCCACGTCCGCCGCATAGCGTTCCAGATCGCGCGCCAGCCGGGCATCGCATTCGGCCTGCGTCCACACGGTGCCGGGGCCGATGCCCGGCCCGGTCGCGCCCCAACCGATGGTCCATGGCGCACCGCCGGTGCCGGGGTCGGCATAGGCCTCGACCAGCCCGTCTCCCCGCTGCCGTTCACAACCTTCGAAGCTCTTGATGATCGCGATGCCCTCGGGGCCGATCGTATGCCCGCCGGCGAGACATGGACCACATGTTACACTGTCCTGGGAGAAAAAATCCGTCCTCGTATTAGGCTCGCCGGAAGACCCGATGGCCCGGTCGATGGCGGCGTCGAGGCTGTCGACCTCGGCTTGCCGGAACCCCCGCCCGAGCATCCGCCGGACCGCGTCGAAAATCGTCTTGCGCTGCATGGTGTCACCTCGTCGAAATGGGAATCGAGGTGAACCAAGTAGGCGGTACCGTGCCGTGTAGGAAAATGGTTTTTCGGGAGCGCGCCGCACAGCAGGCGGACCAAAGGCTGTAAAGAACTCTTGACTGACAAAAACTCTTTACAGTAAAGAGCTCTTTACACGGCGTAGGAGCTTTCGGTGCGCAATCTGGTCAGGGACCATCGCGAGCGGCACGGCTGGAGCCAGGGCGAGCTTGCCCGGCGGCTCGGCGTGTCGCGGCAGACGGTCAATGCGATCGAGACCGACAAGTACGACCCCTCGCTGCCGCTGGCGCTGCGCATGGCGAAGCTGTTCGCCGTGGCCGTGCCCGACCTGTTCATCGACGACTGGGAGCCCGAGCAATGACCCCCGCACACTCTTCCCCGCCCGAAAAGCCGCTGTTGAAAAGGCTGGCGCTGCCCGTGATCGCGGGTGGGTTGTCGGGCTTCGCCGCAACGCTGCTATTCCTGAACCTCACCGATGCCGGCGGCGGGGCGGGGCTGGAGCCGTCGCGCGAGATCGCAGGGCTGGTGGGTATTCTCTATGCGATCGTCGCCCTCGCCATCGCGGTCGGGATCGCCAGCCCTTCGTTCGGCGCGCGGTTCCTCAATGTCGAGGATGCCGACGAATTGCGCGAACAGCGCCGCTCGCTCGGCTACAGCATGGTCGGCATGGCGTTGCTCGGCGGGGCGCTGTTCCTGCTCGCGTTCGTGGAGCCGGGCGGGCCGATCGGCGGAACCGTCGGCGCGGCGGGTGCGATCGGGCTGGTGATCGCGGCGGTCGTGCTCACCCGGCTGCAGGCGCGCCATGTCGACGAATTCCAGCGCGCGCTCTCGCGCGAGGCTTCGGCCAGCGCGCTCTACCTGCTGTTCGTGTTCGGCGGCGGCTGGGCGCTGCTCGCGCATTGCGGGCTGGCGGCGGCGCCCGCCCCGCTCGACTGGCTGACGATGTTCGCCGCCGCGCTGGTGGTCGGCTGCGTGTGGCAGGCGGCGCGGCGGGGCCTGCTGACGCGCGGGCCGCGATAACCGCCAAAAGAACAGGGGCGCCCGGATCGCTCCGGACGCCCCCCTCGGTGAACGCGTTACGCGCTCAAGCAGCGCAGCGTTAGCGCGGCAAATTCCGCGCTCAAACAGCGCAGCGTTAGCGCAGAAAACTACGCGCTGTAGTACATGTCGAACTCGGCGGGGCAGGGGGTGGTCTCGACGCGCAGGACCTCCTCCCACTTGAGTTCGGCATAGGCGTCGATCTGGTCCTTGGTGAACACGTCGCCCTTCAGCAGGAACTCGTGGTCGGCCTCGAGCGCTTCCAGCGCCTCGCGCAGGCTGCCGCACACGGTCGGCACGTCGGCCAGTTCGGCGGGCGGCAGGTCGTAGAGGTTCTTGTCCATCGCCTCGCCCGGGTGGATCTTGTTCTGGATGCCGTCGATGCCCGCCATCAGCAGCGCGGCATAGGCGAGGTAGGGGTTGGCCATCGCGTCGGGGAAGCGGAATTCCACCCGCTTGGCCTTGTCGCCCGCACCGTAGGGAATGCGGCACGAGGCCGAGCGGTTGCGCGCCGAATAGGCGAGCAGCACCGGCGCCTCGAAGCCCGGCACCAGCCGCTTGTAGCTGTTGGTGGTCGGGTTGGTGAAGGCGTTCAGCGCCTTGGCGTGCTTGATGACCCCGCCGATGTAGTAGAGGCAGGTGTCGCTGAGGCCCGCGTAGCCGTTGCCCGCGAAAGTCGGCTTGCCGCCGTCCCAGATCGACATGTGGGTGTGCATGCCCGATCCGTTGTCGGCCTTGATCGGCTTGGGCATGAAGGTCGCCGTCTTGCCGTAGGCGTGGGCGACCTGGTGCACGACGTACTTGTAGATCTGCATCTCGTCGGCGGTCTTGACCAGCGTCGAGAAGGTCAGGCCCAGTTCGTGCTGCGCGGCGGCGACCTCGTGGTGGTGCTTGTCGCAGTTCAAACCCATCTCGATCATCGTCGAGACCATCTCGCCGCGGATGTCGACCGCGCTGTCGACCGGGGCGACGGGAAAATAGCCGCCCTTGGCGCGCGGCCGGTGGGCGAGGTTGCCCGCTTCGTATTCGCGGCCCGAGTTGGTCGGCAGTTCGATGTCGTCGAGCGAATAGCCCGATCCGGCGTAGCCGTCCTCGAACCGCACGTCGTCGAACATGAAGAACTCGGCTTCGGGGCCGACGTAGATCGTGTCGCCGATGCCGGTGGACTTGAGGAAGTTTTCCGCGCGCTTGGCGGTGGTGCGCGGGTCGCGCGCGTACCAGTCGCCGGTCGAGGGCTCGACGATGTCGCAGAACAGGATCATCATCGGCGTGGCGCTGAACGGATCGATGTAGGTCCGCTCGAGATCCGGCTTGAGGATCATGTCGCTCTCGTTGATGACCTTCCACCCGGCGATCGACGATCCGTCGAACATCAGGCCGTCCTCGAGCTCGTCCTCGCCCAGGATGCCGGCGGTCATCGTCAGGTGCTGCCACTTGCCCTTGGGGTCGGTGAAGCGCAGGTCGACCCACTCGATTTCCTGTTCCTCGATCTGCTTGAGGACATCTTTGGCCTTGGACATGTGGTTTCCTCTTGGTTGCCCTTATGGGGCGTTGAAATCGTACAATTCAGATGGCGTCGTCGTCGCGCTCGCCGGTGCGGATGCGCAGCGCG
Source organism: Pelagerythrobacter sp. (assembly GCF_041912895.1). Classification (NCBI taxonomy): domain Bacteria; kingdom Pseudomonadati; phylum Pseudomonadota; class Alphaproteobacteria; order Sphingomonadales; family Erythrobacteraceae; genus Pelagerythrobacter; species Pelagerythrobacter sp. The sequence goes on from NZ_JAYSGI010000005.1 coordinate 133,102, forward strand.
GAATCGATGGTGGAGACGAAGATCTTGCCGTCGCCGATGCGGCCCGTCTGCGCGGCGGCGGCGATCGCTTCGACCACGCGTTCCGCGATCTGGTCGCCGACGACGACCTCCAGCTTCACCTTGGGCAGGAAATCGACCACGTATTCGGCGCCGCGGTAGAGCTCGGTATGGCCCTTCTGGCGGCCGAAGCCCTTCGCTTCGGTCACGGTGATCCCCGAAACGCCGACTTCGTGCAGCGCCTCCTTCACCTCGTCGAGCTTGAAGGGTTTGATGATCGCTTCGATCTTTTTCATGCAGCCTTTCGATCCCCGCGCAATATATCGGCCGAGCGAAGGCTCCCACCCCCGCGCGCCCGACTCATCGCTTACGCATGCGGGTAAATCAAGAACCGTGCCAAAGGCGGGGCAGGGCGAGGCAGGCGCGAAGCGAGGCTCCGGCAGGCGATATCTGCCCAATCGGAATCCAGCGACTGCCTATTTATTGGGCAGAGAGGCGCAGTCCCGCGGTTTCGTCCAGCCCGCACATCAGGTTCAGCGATTGCACCGCAGCGCCGCTCGCGCCCTTGCCGAGATTGTCGAGCAGCGCGACGAGGCGGGCGTTCCAGCCGCCATCGTTGCCGAAGACGTGCAGCACCATGCCATCGCCTGCCGCGCCGTCACGGCGGAGGAGCAGTTCGCCCGGCGTATCGCCGTCCGCCACGGTGACGACGGGCGAGCCGGCGTAGAAGCTCGTCAGCGCGTCCCGCAGCGCATCGGCGGTCGGCTCGGTGCGCATCGCGCCCAGATGCAGCGGAACCTCGACCGTCATGCCGCGATAGGCGGGGACGACAGCGGGCGCGAAGATCACGCCGTGGGTCAAGCCCGCATGCAGCTTCATCTCCGGCTGGTGCTTGTGCGAAAGATCGAAGCCGTAGCCGCGCCAGGCGATGCCGCCATCGTGCTCGAACCGGTCGATCAATGCGTTGCCGCCGCCCGAATAGCCGCTGACGGCGTTGACGGTGAACGGCCAGTCGGCGGGCAACAGCCCGGCGCGCACCAGCGGCGCGACGAGCGCGAGGAAGCCGGTGGGATAGCAGCCGGGATTGCTGATCCGTGTGGCGTTCGCGACCGCGTCACGGCTGACGAGCTCGGGAAAGCCGTAGGTCCAGCCCTCCGCCGTGCGATGCGCGCTCGAAGCGTCGATCACGCGCGTGCAGCCGGCCGCGTCGATCATCGCCACCGCTTCGCGCGCCGCATCGTCGGGCAGGCACAGGATCGCGACGTCGGCATCGTTGAGCGCCGCGCGCCGCGCACCGGCATCCTTGCGCTGCGCCTCTTCCAGCACCAGCAGCTCGAATTCGGGGCGATCCTGCAGGCGGCTGACGATCTCGAGCCCGGTCGTGCCCGCCGCCCCATCGATGAAGACGCGGGTGGTCACGGGATCAGCAGTGCGGTGCGCAAGTAGCCGCTGGGCCCTTCCGGCCCGCAGCTCGCCCAGCACCAGTCGCCGGCATAGTCGAGCGCCTCGACCGGGGTTCCGGCCGCGAGGTCGATCACCGAGCCGGCGTCGTCGCGCGGGATCTGATGAAGCGTCGCGCCGGCCAGCCCGATGGTGCGCGGCTGGGGCACGACGTAGTGCGCGGCGAGATAGCGGCCCGCGAGCGCGATATGCGCCAGATCGCCGCGCAGCGGCAGCGTGCCGGGCGCCACGCGCGCGACGGGGCCCGTGAGGCCGATCGGCCCTTCGGGCAGATGGTACTGAACTTGCGCCGTCACGTTTATCTCGAAAACCTCGGTCTCTGGCTGGCGCGCCGCTTACCGCGCGCGGGCGCGGCGGGCAAGCGGGCCGCGCGGCTCGTCACCGGTTGCCGTAGCGTTCGCGCAACATGTGCCACGCCGCGCGCAGGCCATAGGCCTCGCCGCCCTTGGGCCGGCCGGGCTTGGGGAAAGGGCGCCAGGCGAACGTGTCGAAGTGCGCCCAGTCGATGCCTTCACCGACGAACTTGTCGAGGAACAGCCCGGCGACGCTGGCGCCCGCGAAGGCGTTGGCATGCGCGTTGCCGGTGTCGGCGATGTCGGACTTGAGCCATTCGACGTAAGCTTCTGGCAGGGGCAGGCGCCACGGCTCGTCGGCATGCGCCTTGCCCGCCGCGATCAGCGCGGCGGCGGTTTCGTCGCGCCGGGTCATCAGCGCCGGGTATTCGGGGCCGAGCGCGACGCGCGCCGCGCCGGTCAGCGTGGCGAAATCGATCACGAGGTCGGGCTTCTGCTCGCTCGCCAGCGCCAGCGCGTCGCCGAGGATCAGCCGCCCTTCGGCGTCGGTGTTGCCGATCTCCACCGTCAACCCCTTGCGGCTGCGCAGAACGTCGCCGGGACGGAAGGAATCGCCCGAGATCGCGTTCTCCACCGCGGGCACGATCAGGTGCAGCCGCACCGGCAGTCCCGCGCCCATGACCAGGCCGGCCAGCGCGATCGCGTGCGCTGCACCGCCCATGTCCTTCTTCATCAGGAGCATGCCGGCGGAACTCTTCACGTCGAGCCCGCCCGAATCGAAGCACACGCCCTTGCCGACCAGCGCGAGCACGGGATCGCCTTCCTTGCCCCAGGTCAGATGCATCAGGCGCGGCGCGTGCTGGCGCGCGGCGGCGCGGCCGACCGCGTGGACCATCGGGAAGCCCTGCTCCAACGCATCGCCACGGACGGTCGAAAGTTGCGCGCCGTGCGCCTTGGCCAGCGTCTCGAACTCGGCCTCGATCGCGGCGGGGCCCATGTCCTCGGCAGGGGTGTTGACCAGATCGCGCACCAGCGCGACGGCGCGTGCCTCCGCCAGCGCGGGCTCGATCGCCTTGACCGATTTCGTCAGCAAAACCCGCGGGCCGGTGAGCTCGTCGTCCTTGCGGTAGCGATCGAAGCGGTATTGCGCGAGCAGCCAGCCGTGCAGCGCCGCGCCCGGCTCACCCTCGGCCAGCCGATAGGTTCCCTCGGGCAATGCCTCGGCCAGCCGGGCCAGGCACCAGCTCGACAGGTTCGCCGGATCGGCCACGCCGCCCGCCGCGAACCAGCCATCGCCGTCCGGCACGATCGCGACCTGTTGCGGCGCGCCTTCGAATTTCTGCGCCGCCAATGCGGCCCGCTGGCCGGCGGACCGCGCCTTGGACCAGTCGGCGAACCGGTCCTTGGTCACGAGATGGATGGGAACCGCGTCCTGTCCGCGATCGTCTTGGATGATGTTCGTATCGGGTATCATGCCCGGCCCGATAGCGCCTTTTGCGGGAGAAAATCCAATGCCGTTTCGCACATTCGCCGCCATCGCCCCGCTCGCGCTCGGCCTCGCGGCCTGTTCGTCCGCCGACGAAGTGAGCGGCGAACCGGCCGTGCAGGAAACCGATGCGGCCGGCAGCACCGCGACCGCGCAGGCCGCGGCGGGCAAGGCGAAGGCGGTGGAGGAGGAGACCGACCTCTACAGCTTCGCTTACGCTTACCCGGCAGCGGTCGGCGCATTGCCTGAACTGGCAGCGCAGTTCGACAAGGATGTCGAGGATTCCAAGGCGAAGCTGATCGCCGAGTCGGAAGATGACAAAGCGAGCGCGGCGGAGAACGATTATCCTTACCGTCCGCACAGCTTCGAGCGCGAATGGAAGGTGGTCGCCAACCTGCCGCAATATCTGAGCCTGACCGGCGATTTCTCCACCTACACCGGCGGCGCGCACGGAATGTATGGCCGCGAATCGCTGATCTGGGACAAGCAGGCTGACGCAGGTGTGGCCGGGATCGAGATGTTCCGCTCCGCCGCCGCGCTCGACAGTGCGCTGGGCGACAAGCTGTGCGACGCGCTCAACGCCGAGCGCGGGAAACGCCGGGGCGAACCGGTGACGCCTGCCACCGACGACCCGACCGGTTTCGAGAGCTGCCAGCCGGTGGAGAACGCGACCGTGATCGTGGGTTCGTCCAACGGCCAGGCGTTCGACCGGATCGGCATCTGGTACGGCCCTTATGTCGCCGGGCCTTATGCGGAAGGCAGCTTCGAGCTGAATTTCCCGGTCGATGCCGCGATCGTCGAGGCGGTGAAGCCCGAATACCGCGAGGCTTTCGCCGCGCGCCGCTGACGGCTCGCAATTTGCCGCAGCCGTCGTTATATCGCGCGGCATGACCGAATATCAGACGATCGACAGCCGCGACACGGCGGTGCGCGACGGCTCTATCAAGCTGCACGACGCGGCGGGGTTCGACGGCATGCGCCGCGCGGGCCGCCTCGCCGCCAGCATCCTCGACGCCATCGTGCCGCTGATGCAGCCCGGCATCTCGACCGCGGAGATCGACGACAAGGTGCGCGAACTCACGCTGGCGGGCGGCGCGGTACCGGCGACGATGGGCTATCGCGGCTACGCGCATTCGTGCTGCATCTCGATCAACCATGTCGTGTGCCACGGCATCCCGAGCGAGAAGACGCTGAAGGACGGCGACATCGTCAACGTCGACGTGACGCCGCTGCTCGACGGCTGGCATGGCGACACCAGCCGCATGTACCTGATCGGCGACGTGGCGCTGAAGGCGAAGCGGCTGGTTGAGGTGACCCACGAGTGCCTGATGATCGGGATCGAAAAGGCGCAGCCGGGCGCGCGGCTGGGCGATATCGGCTCCGCGATCGAGGCGCATGCGCGCCAGCACCGTTATGGCGTGGTGCGCGAATTCTGCGGCCACGGGCTCGGCCGCCTGTTCCACGACGCGCCCGAGGTGGTCCACGCCGCGAGGGCCGGAACTGGCCCGGAACTGCGCCCCGGCATGTTCTTCACCATCGAGCCGATGATCAACCTCGGCAAGCCATGGGTGAAGCTGCTCAAGGACGGCTGGACCGCGGTGACGCGCGACAAGAGCCTGTCGGCACAGTTCGAACACTCGATCGGCATCACCGAAACCGGGAACGAGATCTTCACGCTGAGCGAGAAGGGCCTCCACAAGCCGCCTTACTGATCCTCCTCCGACGGGGGAGGGGGACCGCGACGCCGCAGGCGTCGGGGTGGAGGGGCACGCGCTCCTGTTCGGGACGGCTAATGTTCGGAGTGCGGCAGGTGCCCCTCCACCATGCTGCGCATGGTCCCCCTTCCCGTGCCGGGGAGGATTTATCCCTCCCGCGCGGCTCGCAATGCCGCTCCGGCCGCGAATGGCGTCATCGCGACCAGCGTCAGGCTGATCGCCGCCGTAAAAGCGAGGCCGCTGGCGTCGGGACGGGCGAGGGTGCCCGCGCCGAAGATCAGGATCGGCACCGAAAGCGGGATCAGCAGCAGCCCGGCCAGTGCCGCGCCCGTGCGGAGGCTGGCGGTCAGCGCGGCAATGAGCAGGCCGATCGCGGCGAGGCCGGGGGTGCCTGCGAGCAGGCCGAGCAGCACCGTGCGCAGCGTTTCTCCGCTCAGCCCGAGCAGCGCGGCGGCGGGCAGGGTGGCGAGCAGCAGCAGCGGGGCGAAGGCCAGCCAGTGCGCGAGCAGCCGCACCGCCATCGCCAGTTCCTCCGACACGCCGCGCAGGGCGAGCTGGTCGAACGTGCCCTGCTCCAGATCGGGCGCGACCAGCCGGTCGAGCGGGAGGATCGCGGCGAGCAGCGCGGCGATCCAGATCACCCCGCCGCCGGTCTTCGCCAGCAGCGGTGCGTCGGGCCCGACCGCGAACGGGTAGAGCATCGCCACCGCGAGGAAGAACAGCAGCGGCAGCATCGCGCCACCGCGTCGCCCTCCCGGCAACAGCAGCGCGAGATCGCGCGCGAGCAAGCGGGCGATCACGCGGCGAACCCGGCCAGATCGAGCCGCACGGCATCGCCGAGCGCGATCGGCTGGTGCGAGGCGACGACACACAGCCCGCCACCCGCGCGTTGCTCGGCGATCAGCGCCTCGACCAATTCGACACCTGCGATGTCGAGCCCGTTGAGCGGTTCGTCGAGCAGCCACACCGGCGCGCCTTGCGCCAGCAGGCGGGCGAGCGCGGCGCGCCTGGTCTGCCCGGTCGAAAGATAGCGCACCGGTACGTCGAGAAGACCGGCGAGGCCGAGGCGATCGGCGTGGTCCGCCACCCGTGCGCCATCGAGCCCGGCCCAGAACGCCAGCGCGTGGCCCAGCGGCAATTGCGGATCGAGCGCGTGACGTTCGTCCAGCAGCGCGATCGCGCCGCCGCGCTCGACTGATCCGGCGAAGGGCCGCAGCAGCCCGGCGAAAATGCGGATCAGGCTCGTCTTGCCGATCCCGTTCGCGCCGGCGACGTGGCACGCCGCGCCCGGCGCGAGCGACAGCGAGACGCCGCGGAACAGCACCCGGTCGCCGCGCCGGCAGGCAAGGTCGGTCGCGGCGAGGTACGCTTGCATGGGGCGGCGGGTTAGGCGAAAGCCATCCGCCTAACAAGGAGACACAAGATGGCCGTGAGCCGCCTCACCGATGCCGAACGCGACGAAATGCTGCGCGCGCATCCCGAATGGTCGCTGATCCGCGAGGGCGAGGCGATCGCGCGGACGTTCGAATTCGCCGATTTCAACGCGGCCTTCGGCTTCATGACGCGCGTCGCGCTGCTGGCCGACAAGGCCGACCATCATCCCGAATGGTCGAACGTCTATAACCGGGTCGAGATCGCGCTGACCACGCACGACGCAGGCGGGCTGTCGCGGCGCGATGCGGAGATGGCGAAAGCGATCGACGCGCTGAGCTGACTACTGCCCCAGCGGCCGGGTGGTGCTGCGCGCCATCTTGCGCACGCGGCCGGGCAGCCAGCGGGAAGCGAAAGCGAGGCGGCGCGCGGTCTGGCCGACGAGCGTGTGCAGCCGCTCGCCGTGCACCGCGTCCCACGCCGCCTGCGCCACGTCGCCGACCGGGGTGATTTCCAGCCCAGCGGCCTTCACCCGATCGCGGATCGCTTCGTTGCTTTGCTGGTTGGGGGCGTGTTCGAGGAGCGGGGTGTCGATGAAGCCGGGGCACAGGCTGCGGACCTTGATGCCGAACTCGGCCCATTCGGCGTCGAGCGCCTCGGTCAGCCCGCGCACCCCGAACTTGGTCGCCGAATAGACCGACGCGCCGCTGGTGCCGTAAATGCCCGCCGCGCTCGCGGTGTTGAGCAGGCAGCTTCCCGGCGCCGATTTCGTGAGCCACGGCAACGCGGCCTGTGCGCCGAACAACACGCCCTTGAGGTTGATGTCGAGGCAGCGCTCGATCTCTTCCGCCGTGTTGTCCGACAGCGATCCGCCGAGCGGGATGCCCGCGTTGTTGGCGACGACGTCGATCCGCCCGCCCGCAGCGGTGGCGAACGAGGCGAGGGCGGTGTCCCATGCCGCGCGGTCGCGCACGTCGAACTTGTGCGAATAGGTGAAGCCGTGGCCGATCCCGGCGAGCGTCTGCTCCATGCCCTTGCCGTCGATATCGCCGACGCCGACGAACCAGCTGCGTTCGCCGAAAAACTGCGCGATCGCGCGCCCGATGCCCGACGCGCCGCCGGTTATGAAGATCGCCTTGCGCTCCGCCACGTTTGCCTCTCCCGAAAAGAGCCAGCCCCGAAAAAAACAGGCCGCGCGAGGGATTACCCTCGCGCGGCCTGCTTTGCCAGCGCTTTACGTAAGCGTCAGCTTCCGAGGGCGGCCTGCAGGCCCTGCACGTGGTCCGCCCCTTCGACGATCTCGGCGCTCGACCCCGTCACCGTGTCGCCGATGGGTTCGGCCCGCCCGCCGAGGCAGGTGGCGAGGAAGTTCTCCGCCACCGCGTTGAACGCGATGTTGTTCGCCGGGGTGGCGAAGCCGTGGCCCTCGTCGGGGAACAGCACGTAAGTGACGGGAATGCCGTGTCCCTTCATCGCGGCGACGATCTGGTCGCTTTCGGCCTGCTTGACGCGCGGATCGTTGGCGCCCTGGCCGATCAGCAGTGGCTTGACGATCTTGTCCGCCGAATGGAGCGGGCTGCGTTCCTTGAGCATCGCCAGCCCTTCGGGCGTGGCCGGATTGCCCATCCGCTCGTGGAACTGGGCGATCATCGGGGCCCAGTAGGGCGGGATCGTCTCGAGCAGGGTTTCGAGGTTCGAGGGGCCGACGATGTCGACCCCGCAGGCGAACTTCTCCGGCGTGAACGTGAGGCCCGCCAGCGTGGCGTAGCCGCCGTAGGAGCCGCCCATGATCGCGACCTTGTCGGGCGCGGTCACGCCTTCGGTGATCGCCCAGTCGACCGCGTCGATCAGGTCGTCGTGCATCTTGCGGCCCCATTCGAGATCGCCGGCGGAAATGAAATCCTTGCCGAACCCGGTCGAGCCGCGGAAGTTGACGCTGAGCACCGCGTAGCCACGATTGGCGAGCCACTGGTGGGTGGAGTTGTAGCCGTAGCCGTCGCGCGCCCAGGGGCCGCCGTGGACCACCAGCACCAGCGGCACGGCGCTGTCGGGCTTGCCGTCGCCGTCAGGGTCCGAGCCGGGCGGCAGGGTGAGGTAGGAGGGCAGCGTCAGCCCGTCGCGCGATGTGAGCTCCAGCGGATGCATCGCTTGCAGCGGCGCGCCGTCGAGGTCGGGCCGCGAGGTGTAGAACTCGTTCAGCGTCTGCGCGCCGCGGTCGAAGATATAGGTCTTGGTCGGGGCCGTCAGCGGATCGTTCCACACCACCCACGTGCCATCGTCCTCGGTCCGCGACTGGACGCCGAACTCCCCCTCCAGCTGCGCGTCGAGCCAGTCGAGCGAGGCCTTGATCTCGGGATCGATCGCGGTCCATTCGGTGGTGAGATAGGTGAAGCTGTAGGCTTCGATCTCGCCGGTCTTGGGATCGGTCATCGTCCCGCCGATGTCGGCCTTGTCGTTCTCGGCGATCACGGTCGTCTCGCCGGTCGCGACATCCTGCGCGATCAGCGCGGCGGTGTTCCGTCCGCGGCTGTCGATCCAGTACATGGTCTTGCCGTCGGTGGTGAAGCCCGCGGGCTGGGTGGTCAGCGAATCCTCGAGGGTGGTGCTCGCGGTCGGCTCGGCGCCGATTTCGCCATCGACGATCGGGAAGAAGTCCATCCCGCCCGCCGCGTTGGGTTGCAACGCCATGCGCAGGTCGAGATTGTCGTCGGCGAGGAAGCCGGCATAACCGTCGTTCTGCTGCACCAGCGTCAGTTCGCCGGTGTTGAGATCGAGCATGTGCACGTCGTGGAAGCGCGGATCGCGGTTGTTCAACCCGACGAGAATCCGGTCGCGGATGTTCTGCGAAGTGCCGACGACCTGGACGCGGGTGTTCTCGAACGGAGTGAGAGTGGTTTCCCGCCCGGTTTCGACATCGACCCCGTAGAGCAGGTAGTTCTCGTCACCGCCCTTGTCCTGCACGTAGAGCAGGCTGCGGCTGTCAGGCGCCCAGAAGAAGACCGGGATCGGCCGTTCGGTCGCGGCGGTCATCGCGCGGGCCGCATCGGGGTCGGATGCGGGGGCGATCCACACGTTCATCACCCCGTCCTTGGGCGCGCGCCAGCTCAGCCACTTACCGTCGGGGCTGAGCTGGCCCGAGGCGCGCGTGGGATTGCCGAACAGATCGTCGCGCGGAATCAAGGGCGCGGCTTGGGCAGTATTGGTCATTCCGGTCGTGGTCTCCGCTTGGTGATCGGCGAGCGCCGCCTGCGGTGCGGCCAGCGCGAGCGCGGCGACCGAACAGGTGGCGAAAACGTGCTTGATCGATATCCTCATGTCTAATTCCCCCCTTTTGCCCATGACGGACGTGCTTCGGGAACGGTCAAATCGACCAACCCCTTACAGCGCCGGATTGTTGTAGCAGTGCCAGGTCAGAATCGCGACCGCGCCGCGATGCGGCCGCCAGCCTTCGGCCAGCGCGCGGGTTTCCTTTTCGGAAGGGCGCGCCTCCAGCCCCAGGATCTTCCCGATCCCGGCCTGCACCGCCAGATCGCCCGCAGGCCAGATATCGGGGCGCCCTTCGGCGAAGAGCAGGTAGATTTCGGCGGTCCAGCGGCCGATGCCCTTGATCTGCGTGAGTTCGGCGATGGCCTCCTCGTCGTCTTTCGGCAGCGACGCGAAATCGATCGCCCCGGCCTCGACCAGTTCGCACAGGCTGCGGGCGTAGCCCTGCTTCTGGCGCGAGAGGCCGCAGGCGCGCAGGGTGTCGAAATCGCGCGCCAGCAGGTCGGCCGAGGGAATTTCGGGGCCGAGCTCGGCCTCCAGCTTCGTCCACATGCTGGCGGCGGCGGCGACCGAGACCTGCTGGCCGACGATCGCGCGTAGCAGCGTCTGGTAGCCGGTCGGGCGGATGCGCGGTTCGGGATAGCCGACGCGCTCCACCGCCGCCGCCAACCGCGGTTCGCGCAATGCGGCCGCATCGATCCCCGCGCGCAGTTGCCCAGCCGTCAATCCCATCGCGTTCGCTTGCCTTCATCCGCTCGTTTGCCTTACAGGCGCGCGCAACGCGGCCTGCAATATGCCGCCGAGCCATAAGGGAAGTGCGCGCAATGCCCAAGCTGATCGTGGTCAACCGCAGCGGAGAGGAATCGGCGATCGACGTCGACGATGGCCTGACGGTGATGGAAGCGATCCGCGACAACGGCTTCGACGAACTGCTCGCGCTGTGCGGCGGATGCTGTTCCTGCGCGACGTGCCACGTCCATGTCGACCCGGCGTTCGCCGACAAGCTGCCCCCGATCAGCGAGGACGAGGACGACCTGCTCGAATCGAGCGATCACCGCGACGCTAATTCGCGCCTCGGCTGTCAGGTGCCCTTCACCGCCGATCTCGACGGGCTCAAGGTGACGATCGCACAGGAAGACTGAGGCGCGGGAGAGGCAAGGCTGAATTCGCCCGGGCAAACCGCATCTGCGTTGCGCGGCGGCGGGTGAGCGCCTAGCTCACCGGGCATGACCGCACCCGCGCCCGTTTCCAATCCGCTCGATCTCATCGGCAATACGCCGCTCGTCCTGCTCAAGGGGCCGAGCGAGGCCGCCGGCTGCGAAATCTGGGGCAAGTGCGAGTTCGCCAATCCCGGCGCCAGCGTGAAGGATCGCGCCGCGCTCGGGATCATCCGCGACGCCGAGGCGCGCGGCGAACTGAAACCCGGCGGCTGCGTGGTCGAAGGCACCGCGGGCAACACCGGGATCGGCATCGCCCTGGTCGCGGGCGCGCTGGGTTATCGCGCGATCATCGTCATGCCCGACAACCAGAGCCGCGAGAAGATGGCCACGTTGCGCGCGCTGGGCGCCGAGCTGGTGCTGGTGCCGCCGACCAAGTATTCGGATTGCAACCACTTCGTCCACACCAGCCGCCGGCTGGCGGAGGAAACCGCAGGCGCGGTCTGGGCCAACCAGTTCGACAACACGGCGAACCGCAAGGCGCATATCGAGGGCACCGCGGCCGAGCTGTGGGAGCAGATGGACGGCCGGATCGACGGCTTCACCTGTTCCGCGGGCACCGGCGGGACGATCGCGGGCGTGGGTATGGGGCTCAAGGAACGCGACGAGACGATCACGATCGCGCTCACCGATCCGCACGGCGCCGCATTGTTCAACTACTACGCGAACGGCGAATTGCAGGCCGAAGGCAGCTCGGTGGCCGAGGGCATCGGGCAGGGCCGGATCACCGGCAACCTCGAAGGCGCTCCGATCGATACGCAGTTTCGCGTGTCGGACGAGGAAGGCCTCGAATGGGTCGGGCGGCTGCTGCGCGAGGAAGGGCTGTGCCTCGGCCTGTCGTCCGGCATCAACGTGGCCGGGGCGATCGCGCTGGGCCGCGAGCTCGGCAAGGGATCGCGCGTGGCGACGATCCTGTGCGACACGGGCTTTCGTTACCTCTCGACGCTCTACGATCGCGCGTGGCTCGAATCGAAGGGATTGCCGCCGTTCGACTGGCTCGGGCGCAATTGACTGGAGCGGCGGTTGCGCTAGCCTGAGGCGATGCGCAGCATTTCCGACATTTTCGGCGGTAGGCGCCCTCGTGCAGCCCCGGTCGAGGAGGGCGCGGTCGGGCCTGGCTCGGCTCGCTCCGAATCGATCTATCGCTTGCAGGTGGGGCTCACCGGCCTCGCCGCGATCCTGCTGATGATCGCGCTGGCCAACGTCATCATGGATCGCGCCAATCGGACCGAAGCCGCGAGCCTGCCGGAAGCCGCGGCGACGGTCGCACCGAGCCCGAGCGCAACCCAGCAGAGCGATCCGCTCGCCGAGGTCGGCGTCGTGCCCGACATGCCGGCGAGCAGCCCCACGGCGACGCCGACCGCAGCGCCTGCCCCCGCGCTAGCGCCCGAGCAGGACGATGCGCCCGACGCGCGGTAGGCTCGGCCTGATCGTGGCGGGAATCGCGGTCGTCTGCGCGGCCGCGGCCTGGGCGCTCACGGGCGGTGCGCGCGACAAGCCGTCGCTGGGCCTGTTCACTACGCTGCCGATCTACTGGGCCGAAACCGCCGCACTGTCCGACATGCTCGATCGGGAAACGCGAACCGGTTGGGCGCGCGGCGCGCTCGAGGAACGCTACGAGCTCGTGCCGCTCGATACGCTCGCCCGGCCCGACGGTTCGGCGAGAGGGCTGGCGCGGGTCGATGCCCTGCTGCTCGCCCAGCCGCGCGCGCTCTCGCCGCAGGAGAATGTCGCGCTCGACGACTGGGTCCGCGCCGGCGGGCGGGTGCTGGTCTTCGCCGACCCGCTGCTGACCGCGGAATCGCGCTTTCCGATCGGCGATCGCCGCCGGCCGCAGGATGTCGCGCTGCTTTCGCCCATCCTGCGCCGCTGGGGGCTGGAGATGCGGTTCGATCCCGATCAGCCGGGCGGCGAAAGGATCGTCGAAACCGACCTCGCGCCGCTGCCCGTCAACCTCGCCGGGACGCTCCATCTGGTGGAAGGGGCGGCGACGGGTTGCTGGATCGCCTACGATCGCCTGTTCGCCCAGTGCGCCGTCGGCAATGGGGTCGCCACCGTGATCGCCGATGCGGCGCTGTTCGAAGAGCCGGCGGACGGTGGCGTACAGGCACGTGCCGCGGCGCTGGACTGGCTGACCGGCACCGCATTCGCGAGCGATCGATAGCCCATTCGGGGACTACACGGGACCAGCCGGGTCCGGAGGCGTAAAGCGACGGCTTTTTGGGGATTTCTGGTCGCAGTGCGTCGGGGTGGCGCGAGAGGACGTGAGAAAGATACCATTGTTTATCAAGTATTTATAAATCAATCCCCTGTAATCCCCTACTTTTCCCTTCCTTCCCGCCCCAGCACCGATTACAAATGCCTTCCATCGGACAGGTCGTTTCGTGTCGCGCCCCGATTCGCGAGGGGCGACCCGCAGTTGCATGCGCGATTGCGGGGGCGGGGAAGGTCTGTCCGGACGAGCAACCCTTGGGCGATAGGGGCGGGGCGAAGTGCCGGAGGCGCAGAATTTCACGGGATTTAGCGGTCAGGCCTTTTCGCTGCTCGGCGAAAAGGGGCGCTATGTCCTGCCGCCCGCCTTCCGCAATCTGGTGAAGGAATCGAGCGACGGGCGCACGCTGTGCATCGACCGTCATGCAAAACTCGATTGCCTGGTCGGCTTCGGCCTGTCGCGTCACGACGAACTCGAGGCCCAGCTCGACCGCGAGGAGGACCTCGCGTGGAAGCGCGAGCGCGATTTCGACCGCGACGTGCGCGCCGCGCAGCTGTTCGGCTATTCGCGCGTGCCGTTCGACGACAGCGGCCGCTTCATCATGCCGCCGCACCTCGTCCGCCTCGGCAAGATCGACGACCAGCTCTATTTCCACGGCCTCGGCCGTTTCTTCACCATCTGGAATCCGGCCGAACTCGCGCGGATGAACGACGACTGGGCGGGGGCGAAGGAGGCCTGCGCCGATTTCGTCGCCGAGCAGCAAGCCAAGGCGAAGCGCAAGTGACCGGCGCGGCCGACGCCCCGCACGTTCCGGTGCTGCTGCGCGAAGTGCTCGCCGCGCTCGACCCACGTCCCGGCGACGTGATCGTCGACGCCACTTTCGGCGCGGGCGGCTACACCCGCGCGCTGCTCGACGCGGGCGCGACCGTCCATGCCTTCGATCGCGACCCGGATGCGATCGCCGCCGGAAACGGCTGGCCCGAAACCACCGAGCAGCCGCCGCGGCTGGTGCTCCACCCGCGCCGCTTTTCCGAAATGGTCGCCGCGATGGCCGAAGCCGGGATCGCGCAGGTCGACGGGATCGCGATGGATATCGGCGTGTCCTCGATGCAGCTCGACCAGGCCGAGCGCGGCTTCGCCTTTTCCGCCGACGGGCCACTCGACATGACGATGGGCCGCACCCGCCCCAACGCCGCCGACTTCGTCAACGAAGCGGGCGAAGGCGAGATCGCCGACGTGCTCTATCAGTACGGCGAGGAGCGGCAGTCGCGCCGGGTCGCGCGGGCGATCGTCGCCGCCCGCCCGCTCGAAACGACGGGCGATCTCGCGCGCGTGGTCCGCAAGGCGCTCGGCCATCATCCCGGCGCGCCGAAGGACCCGGCGACGCGCAGCTTCCAGGCGATCCGCATCCACGTGAACGCCGAGCTGGATGAACTGACGCAGGGCCTCGCCGCCGCCGAAAACCTGCTGCGCGAAGGCGGCCGGCTGGCGGTGGTCAGCTTCCACAGCCTCGAGGACCGGATCGTGAAGCGCTTCCTGCGCGAAGCCTCGGCCCGCACCGGCGGCTCGCGCCACTTGCCGATGGCCGAGGCCGAGCCGGCGATCTTCGCCGGCGTATCGAAGGCGATCCGCCCCTCGGAGGCCGAGACCGCGGGCAATCCCCGCGCGCGCTCGGCCACGTTGCGCCATGCGGTGCGCACCGCCGCCCCGGCGCGGGAGGCTGCGTGATGATCGCCGGCAGCCGCCTGCGCCAGATCGGTTGGGCGGTGGTCCTCAGCGTCTGCCTCGCGGGCTTCGTCGTGCTCACCTTCCGGGTGAACGCCGTGAAGAGCGAGGTCCGCCTTGCCGAGCGGCAGATCGTCTCGCTCGAGCGCGAGAAGCTCATGCTCGAGACCGAGTTCGAGACGCGGGTCAACCAGCAGCAGCTCGCCGACTGGAACCGGGTCGAATTCGGCTATCAGGCGCCGCGCGCCGACCAGTTTCTCGACAACGAGCGCCAGCTCGCCGCGCTCGGCCTGCCGCGCGCGCTGGGCGCACCCGAGCCGATCCGCGTCGCCCGCGCGCCGACGGTCGAGGAAAGCGGCTTCCCCGCGATGGTCTCGCCCATCACCGGCCAGCCCGCCAGCGCTGCCGAGCCCTCGCACGACGACGGGGGGCGTCAGGAGCTGTCGGCCACGCGTTCGCTGGCCGAGCGGCTGTCGGGCGGTGCGCGGCTCGGCGCAGCGCTCGCGGAGGCGTCGGAATGAACGCGCTCAGCGTCAGCACGGCGATCTCGACCGGCCGGGTCAACCTCATCACCAACCGCCAGCGCTCGCTCACCGTGGCGCGCTGGCGGGCGCTGTGGCTGGCAATGGTGTTCGTCTCGATCGGCGCGGTCGCGCTCGTCCGGCTGGCCTTTCTGGGCGTGAGCGACAGCGCGACGACGGTGACCTCGCTCGAGCAGGCACTGCTGCCGCCGCGCGGCGAGATCACCGATCGCAATGGCATCCCGCTGGCCCGCGCCTTCCCCGCCTACGCGCTGTGGTACAATCCCGAGGCGCTCGGCGAAAGCGGCGCGCCGCTGGTGAAGAGCCCGCAGCAGGTCGCCGACGAACTGATGGCGATCTTCCCCGACCTCGACCGCGAGGAACTGGTCGAGACGCTCGACGCGGGCAAGGCGACCTACCTGCGCCGCCGGGTGCTGCCCGAGGATGCCAATCGGGTGCAGGCAATCGGCGAACTGGCGCTCGAAATGCCGCACGAAAACGACCGGCACTATCCCCAGGGATCGATGGCGGCGCACGCGCTTGGCTATATCGACGCCTCGGGCAACGGCCAGGTCGGCATGGAGCAGGTACTCGACGAAAGGCTCAAGGATCCCGCGCTCCGCGGCCAGCCGGTCGCGCTGTCGATCGACATGCGCGTGCAGGGCGCGCTGGAAGACGAACTGCGCCGCGGGATGCTGTCGGTCAACGCCGTGGGCGCGGCGGGCATCGTGCTCGACGTCGATACCGGCGAAGTGCTGGCGCTCGCCTCGCTGCCGGAATTCAATCCGAACAAGATCGACGTCGAAGGCGAATCGTACATGTTCAACCGGGTGACCAACCAGGTCTACGAGCTCGGTTCGACCTTCAAGCCGCTGACCGTGGCGGCGGCGATCGACGCGGGCGTGGTCCGCGATTTCGGCCGCCGGTACGACGCGTCGCCGGTGCCGATCGGGGGCTTCACGATCAGGGACAGCCACCCGCTCGGCGCGACGCTCAACGTGCCGGAGGCGCTGATCCATTCCTCCAACACCGTCACCGCGCGGATCGCGGACGAACTCGGTGCGAAGCGGTTGCGCCAGACGATGATCGACCTCGGCATGAACGAGCGGCCCTATATCGAGCTGCCCGCGCGTGGGTTTCCGATCTGGCCGGGCAAGGACTGGCCCCGCATCCGCAACATGACGGTCGGCTACGGCCACGGTATCGCGGTCACCCCGCTGCACCTCGCCAGCGCCTATGCCGCGATGGTGAACGGCGGCGTGTGGCGTCCGGCGACGATGCACAAGCTCGCAGCCGGCGAGGCGCCGCGCGGTCGCCGCGTGTTCAAGGCCTCGACCAGCGCGCGGATGCGCCAGTTGCTGCGCATGATCTCGGTCTACGGAACCGGACGCAGCGCCGACGCGCCCGGCTATCGCGTGGGCGGCAAGACCGGATCGGCGGAAAAGCCCGGCGCGGGCGGCTATCGCCGGTCCAGCCTGATCTCGACTTTCGCCGCGGCTTTCCCGATGGACCGCCCGCGCTATGTCGTGGTCGCCATGCTCGACGAACCGCAGGGCACCACCGCCAGCTCGTTCCAGCGCACCGCCGCGTGGAACGCCGCGCCGATCGTCGGCAATCTCGTTCCGCGCATCGGCCCCTTGCTCGGCATCCGCCCCGACGACGCGCGCGACGTCGATATCAGCGACCTGCGCCCGCTGATCGGCGGAGGGGGCGAATGAAACTGCACAAGCTCGCCGCCGCCGCCGGGCTTGCGCTCGACGACGAAGCCGATCTCCAGGTGACCGGCTTTGCGATCGATCACCGCAAGGTGGCCCCCGGCACGGTGTTCGGAGCCTTCCGCGGTGCTGCCGTCAACGGCGAGGATTTCATTCCTGCCGCGGTGGCCGCCGGTGCGGTTGCGGTGGTCGCGCGGCCGGACGTGCGGGTGGAAGGCGCCGTGCACGTCGCCGACGCCGCGCCGCGCCGCGCGTTCGCACAACTCGCGGCAAAGTTCTTCACCCCCGTTCCGCCCACGATCGTCGCGGTGACCGGGACCAACGGCAAGACCTCGACGGTCGAGATGACCCGCCAGCTCTGGCGCATGGCGGGCGAGCGCGCGGCCTCGATCGGGACGCTCGGCGTCACCACCGCCGACGAGAGCGTGTCGACCGGGTTGACCACGCCCGACATCGTCACGTTCCTGTCGAACATGAGCGGGCTGGCGCGCGAAGGCGTGACCCACGTCGCCTACGAAGCCTCGAGCCACGGCCTATCGCAATACCGCAACGAGGGGCTGCGCGTTTCCGCCGCCGCCTTCACCAACTTCAGCCGCGACCACCTCGATTACCACGCCAGCATGGAAGAGTATTTCGCGGCGAAGATGCGCCTGATCGACGAGGTCGTCGCCGACGATGCAACGGTCGTCGTCTGGGCCGGGAGCGACGACTGGTCGGCCCGCGCGATCGACCATGCCCGCCAGCGGGGCCTGCGCGTGATGACGGTGGGCGAGGCGGGCGAGGATATCCGCCTGACGGGCCGCGAAGCCACGCAGCTCGGACAGGAACTGACGATCGAATATGGCGGGCAGCGGCGCACGCTCCGCTTGCCGCTGATCGGCGCATACCAGGCCGCGAACGCGCTCGTCGCGGCGGGGCTGGTGCTGGCGACCGGAGGCGATGCGGCGGCGACGTTCGACGGCGTGGCGCGCCTCCAGCCGGTGCGCGGGCGGCTCGAGCGCGCGGTGATCGCGCCGTCGGGCGCGCCGGTCTATGTCGATTACGCACACACTGCGGACGCGCTGGAGGCGGCGATCGCCGCGCTGCGACCGCATGTCGGCGGGCGGCTTATCACCGTGTTCGGCGCGGGTGGCGACCGCGACGAAGGCAAGCGGGCGGACATGGGCCGTGTCGCGGAAATGCATTCGGACGCGGTTATCGTAACTGACGACAACCCGCGCGGCGAAGATCCGGCGGCGATCCGTCGCGCGATCCTCGCCGGTGCGCCGGGAGCGCAAGAGATCGGCGACCGGCGCGAGGCGATCAGCGCCGCGATCGCGATGGCGGGGCCGGACGATATCGTGCTCGTCGCGGGCAAGGGCCACGAACAGGGCCAGATCGTCGGATCGGGAGAGAACATGCGGATACTGCCGTTCGACGATGTTGCCGTGGCGCGCGAATGCGCCGCTGCGCCGGGGGTATCGGCATGAGCGCGCATCCCGCCCTGCGCGCCTGGCCCGTCCGCCCGCGCGACCGCATGGGGCTGGCGCTGTGGGACGCGACGTCGCTCGCCGAAGCGATGGGCGGCACCGCCAGCGGGCCGTTCCAGGTTTCCGGCGTCGAGATCGATTCGCGCGACGTGCGCTCGGGCGATCTGTTCTTCGCGCTCAAGGGCGAAAGCACCGACGGGCACCGCTTCGTCGACAAGGCGTTCGCGAACGGTGCGGCGGCGGCGGTGGTCGAACGTCCAGTCGACTGGCCGCATATTCTCGTGCCCGATGCAAACGCCGCGCTCGCGGCGCTGGCGGAAGCGTCGCGCCTCCGCTCGGCGGCGGCGCGGATCGGGGTGACCGGATCGGTCGGCAAGACGGGGGTGAAGGAAGCGATCTTCGCCGCGCTCGATCGGGCGAGCCGGGGGCAGGCGCATCGCTCTGTGCGCAGCTACAACAACCATATCGGCGTGCCGCTCAGCCTCGCGCGGATGCCCGCGCGCAGCCGCTTCGGCGTATTCGAGATGGGCATGAACCACGCGCGCGAGATCGCCGCGCTGACCGCGCAGGTGCGCCCGAACGTGGCGGTCGTCACCACGATCGCGCCCGCGCATATCGAGAACCTCGGCAGCGAGGAAGCGATCGCCGACGCCAAGGCGGAAATCTTCGAAGCGCTGGAGCCCGGCGGCACGGCGGTGATCCCGGCGGATTCGCCGCATTACGAGCGGCTTCGCGGCCATGCGCTGGCGGTGGGCGCGAAGGTGCTGTCGTTCGGCCGCGCTGCCCATGCCGACGTCCGCCTGCTCGATGCGATCCCCTCGGCGAACGGCGGCGCGCTGGTGACGGCGGACTTCGGCGACACGCGGCTGTGCTATTCGGTCGCCGAGCCGGGCGAGCACTGGATCGCCAACTCGCTGTGCGTGATGGCGGCGGTGCGCGCGGCGGGCGGCGATCTCGGCTCGGCCGGGCTCGCGCTGGCCGAGATGGGCGGCCTGAAGGGGCGCGGTGCGCGCCACCGGATCGCGGCGAGCGGCGGGACCGCGTTGCTGATCGACGAAAGCTACAACGCCAATCCGGCCTCGATGCGCGCGACGCTCCATCAGCTCGGCCAGACGCCGGCCTCGCGCCGGATCGCGGTGCTCGGCAGCATGAAGGAACTGGGCGAGTTCGCGCCCGCCTTCCACGCACAGATCGCCGGGCCGCTGGCCGAGGCAAAAGTCGATCACGCGGTGCTGGTGGGCGAGGAAATGCGCGCTCTCATGCGGGACTTGGGGAAAGGCGCGGGCGGGGCGCTTGCAGGCGGGATGACCTTCGCGCATTGCGATGGGCCTGCCGAAGCGATCGCGGCGCTGGAGGAATACGGTATCGCCGCGGGCGATGCGATCCTCGTCAAGGGCTCCAACTCGGTCGGGCTCGGCAGGCTTGTTACTCATTTCGCCGCCAGGAATTCCGGCGGCCGGGACGGCTGAATGCTCTACCTGATCGCCGAGTGGCTGGGTTTCGAAGGTGCCCTCAACCTGATCCGCTATCAGACGTTCCGCGCGGGTGCGACGCTGATGACGGCGCTGGTGATCGGGCTCGTCATCGGCCCACGCTTCATCAACATGTTGCGCGTGCGCCAGGGCAAGGGCCAACCCATCCGCGAGGACGGGCCGCAGACGCATCTCGCCAAGCGCGGCACGCCTACGATGGGCGGGCTGATGATCCTGACCTCTCTGGTCATTTCCATGCTGTTGTGGATGGACCTCACGAACCCGTTCGTCTGGGCCTGCCTGGCGGTGACGGTCGGCTTCGGGCTGATCGGCTTCATGGACGATTACGACAAGGTTTCGAAATCGAGCCATCGCGGAGTATCGGGCAAGGTCCGTCTGCTGCTGGAATTCGCGGTGGCGGGGGTCGCTTCGTGGATCGTCGTCAGCCAGATCAACACGTTCCTCTACGTCCCGTTCTTCAACAACCTCGGGTTCGAACTCGGCTGGCTCTATTACGTTTTCGCCGCCGTGGTGATCGTGGGGGCAGGCAACGCGGTGAACCTGACCGACGGGCTGGACGGGCTGGCGATCATGCCGGTCATCATCGCGGCGGGCACCTTCGCGCTGATCTGCTATCTGGTCGGGCGCGTCGACTATTCGGGCTACCTCGGTATCCCGCACGTGCCGGGTGCGGGCGAGCTGGCGATCTTCTGCGCCGCGATCATGGGCGCGGGGCTGGCCTTCCTCTGGTTCAACGCGCCCCCGGCCGCCGTGTTCATGGGCGACACCGGCAGCTTGGCGCTGGGCGGCGCGCTGGGCGCGATCGCGGTCGCGGCGCATCACGAGATCGTGCTCGCCATCGTCGGCGGCCTGTTCGTGGTCGAGGCGCTTTCGGTGATCATTCAGGTTTTCTGGTTCAAGCGCACGGGCAAACGGATTTTCCGCATGGCCCCGATCCACCACCACTTCGAACAGCTCGGTTGGAGCGAAAGCAAGGTCGTGATCCGTTTCTGGATCGTCTCGATCGTGCTCGCGCTGATGGGCCTGGCGACGTTGAAGCTGCGATGATCGTTTCCTCGGCCTTTTCCGGTAAGCGCTACGCCATCCTCGGCCTCGCCCGCTCGGGCCTCGCCGCGGCGGAGACGCTGCTGGCGAGCGGGGCGGAGGTCGTCGCGTGGGACCGGCAGGATGTCGCGCGCGACAAGCTGGCGGGCCGCGCGCGGCTGGCCGACCCGCTGGAGATGGATCTGACGGGATTCGACGGCGTGGTCGTTTCGCCCGGCGTGCCGCTCAACACCCATCCGATCGCCGAGCGCGCCGCGCGGCTCGGGGTTCCGGTGATCGGCGATATCGAGCTGTTCGCGCTCGCCCGCGCCGCGCTGCCGCCGCACAAGGTCGTCGGCATCACCGGCACCAACGGCAAGTCGACCACCACAGCGCTGGTGCACCACATCCTCGAGAGTGCGGGAATTCCGGCGCGCATGGGCGGCAACATCGGTCTGCCGGTTCTGGGGCAGGAGCCGTTACCAGTGGGCGGGGTCTACGTGCTCGAACTGTCGAGCTACCAGATCGACCTGACGCGCTCGCTCGCCTGCGAGGCCGCGGCGCTGAGCAACGTCACCCCCGACCACCTCGATCGCTACGACGATTTCGCCGCCTACGCTGCGTCTAAGGCGCGGCTGTTCGCGATGCAGGCGCCCGATCAGTTCGCGGTGTTCGGCTGCGCGGACGAGCCCACCGACGCGATCTGCGCCACCCAACGCGCCCGCCGCGCACCGGGTCGCGCCGTCTGCGCCGACCGCGCCGCGCTTGCCCTGCGTCAGGCCGACTGGCCGGCGCTGCAAGGCCCGCACAATCTCGAAAACGCGGCGATCGCCGCGGCGCTGTGTGCCGAACTCGGCGTGGCAAACGACGCGATCCTCGCCGCGATGGCGAGCTTTCGCGGGTTGCCGCATCGGATGGAAGTCGTCGCCGAGCATCGCGGGGTGCTGTTCGTCAACGACAGCAAGGCGACCAATCCCGCCTCCGCGGCCCCCGCGCTCGCCGCCTATCCGCCGGTGGCAGGCGGTCGCGCGCGCGTCCACTGGATCGTCGGCGGGCTGCCCAAGGAAGACGGGCTGGGCGAGTGCGAGGCGCATCTCGGCAACGTTGGCGCCGCCTACACCATCGGCGAGGCGGGGCCGCGTTTCGCGCAGCTTCTGAACGGCCACGTGCGCGTGGAACGGGCCGAGCTGATGTGTCAGGCGCTGCGCCTCGCCTTCGCGGCGGCCGGGCCGGGCGAC
Organism: Pelagerythrobacter sp.; assembly: GCF_041912895.1. Lineage (NCBI taxonomy): Bacteria > Pseudomonadati > Pseudomonadota > Alphaproteobacteria > Sphingomonadales > Erythrobacteraceae > Pelagerythrobacter > Pelagerythrobacter sp. The sequence goes on from NZ_JAYSGI010000005.1 coordinate 155,302, forward strand.
GTCGTGCTGCTCTCGCCCGCCTGTGCCAGCTTCGACCAGTTCCGCGACTACGAGAAGCGCGGCGAATATTTCCGCGAGATCGTCGCCATGCTGACCGGCGCGCCGGCGGGCGTGGTGGTCGATCCCTGTGCCGGGAAATCCGCGGCATGAGCGCGACCCAGCCCTATATCCCGCGAGCGGGCGAACGCGCGCCGCGGCAGGATCGGTATCGCAGCTCCAAGCGCGCCGAGCTGCGCATCTGGTGGCGCGAGATCGACCGCGTGCTGCTGTTCCTGGCTCTTGCGCTGATGGCCATCGGTGCGGCCGCGGTCGCCGCCGCGTCGCCCGCCAGCGCACGGCGCCTGTCGACCGCCAGCCACACGCTGCCCGATCTCTATTTCTACTGGGCACATCTGCGCTGGCAGATCGTCGGCCTGGCCGCGATGTTCGGCGCCGCGCTGCTCTCGCGCGAGAACGCGCGGCGCGCCGGTATCATGCTGTTCGCCGCCATGTTCGTGCTGCTGATGCTGGTGCCGGTGCTGGGCTACGAGGTGAACGGCGCGAAGCGGTGGATCAACCTCGGCTTCTCGTTCCAGCCGTCCGAATTCCTCAAGCCCGCGTTCGTGATCGCGCTCGCCTGGGTGATCTCATGGCGCGCGCGCGATCCGAACCTGCCGGTCGTGGCGATCGCGACGGGCGTGATGGGCGCGATCGGGGCGCTGTTGATGCTCCAGCCCAACCTCGGCGATACGGTGCTGTTCGCGGGCGTATGGTTCGCGCTGGTGATCCTTTCCGGCGTGCCGGTGAAGCGGCTCGCCATGCTGATCGGCGCGGGCGTCGCGACGGCGGTGATGATCTACCTGTTCTACGAAAACGGCCGCAACCGCATCAACGACTTCCTCGGCGGCGGCACCGCGTTCGATCAGGTCGATCTGGCCGAGCGCACGCTGCTGGCGGGCGGGTGGACCGGCAGCGGCCTGTGGCTCGGCATCCGCAAGATGAGCCTGCCCGAAGCACATACCGACTACATCTTTTCGGTCATCGGCGAGGAATTCGGGCTGATCGTCTGCGCGCTGATCGTGCTGCTCTACCTCGCGATCATCGTGCGCGTGCTGGTGCGGCTGGCGGACGAGGAGAACCTGTTCACGCTGCTCGCCGGGGCGGGGCTCGCGGTGCTGATCGGCGGGCAGGCGTTCATCAATATCCTCGTAAACCTGCAGCTCGCGCCGTCCAAGGGGATGACGCTGCCGCTGGTGTCCTACGGCGGATCGTCCACGATCGCGGTGTGCCTGACGGTCGGCCTGCTGCTGGCGATCACCCGGCGCAACCCGTTCCTCAAGTCGCAGACGCCGGGGCTGTGGCAGCGATTGTTCGGGCGCGAGGCGCAATCATGAGCGGCGCGAACCGGCACTACGTGCTCGCGGCGGGCGGCACCGGCGGGCACCTGATCCCCGCTTTCGCGCTCGCGACCGAGCTGGAGCGGCGCGGGCATCACGTCGCGCTGGTGACCGACGAGCGCGGCGCGAAAATCCCGGGCAAGCCCTCGTTCCTCCCCGCACACGTGCTGCCGGCGGGCCGCTTCGGCAAGAACCCGCTCGGCTGGATCAAGGCGATCCGCGCGGTGCTGGAAGGGCGCCGCATGGCGCTGCGCCTGTTCGAAACGTTCGCGCCGAGCGCGGTGGTCGGCTTCGGCGGCTATCCCGCGCTGCCCGCGCTGCTCGCCGCGACCTCGGCCGGAGTGCCCAGCGTGGTGCACGAGCAGAACGCGGTGCTCGGGCGGGTGAACCGCCTGCTCGCCGGGCGGGTGCAGGCGATCGCGACCGCCTATCCCGATATCGCGCGGCTGAAGCCCAAGCACGCGGGCAAGGCGCATCTCGTCGGCAATCCGGTGCGTGCCGAAGTGCTGGATCTGCGCGCCGAACCCTTCCCGCAGCCGAGCGAGGACGGGCTGCTCAAGGTGCTCGTCACCGGCGGCAGCCAGGGCGCGCGCGTGCTGAGCGAGGTGGTGCCCGACGGGCTGGCGATGCTGCCCCCCGCGCTCCGCCAGCGGCTGCAGGTCACCCAGCAGTGCCGCGCGGAGGATATCGAGGCGGTGCGCGAGCGCTATCGCGGGCACGACATCCCGGCCGAGCTGGGCACCTATTTCGAGAACATGGCCGCGCGGCTCGCCGATACGCACCTATTCATCGGCCGCGCGGGCGCCTCGACGATCGCCGAGCTGACTGCGGTCGGTCGCCCCGCGATCCTCGTGCCGCTGCCGATCGCGACCGACGATCACCAGGCCGCCAATACCCGCGAACTGGCCAAGGGGGGCGGAGCGCGGATGATCCGGCAGGCAAACTTCGCGCCCAAGGAACTGGCCAAGCAGATCCAGGTGCTCGCCCAGCATCCGCAGGCTCTGGCGAACGCGGCCCATGCGGCGTGGAACTGCGGCCGGCCCGATGCGGCGAAGGATCTTGCCGATCTGGTCGAGAGCTTCGGCGGGGCGGAGATGATGGACGTAATCCGCGTCGGCGCGAACAATGCACGCGGCGCGAGCCAAGGCGCCGTCGCCGGGCAGGGCGCGGCGAAGGACAGCGCGCTGTGAAGGGCGTCGCGACCGATATCGGGACGATCCACTTCGTCGGCATCGGCGGGATCGGCATGTCCGGCATTGCCGAGGTGATGCACAACCTCGGCTATTCTGTGCAGGGTTCCGACATTGCCGAGAGCGCGAGTGTCGAGCGCCTGCGCGCGCGCGGAATCCAGGTCGCCATCGGCCACGCGGCGGAGAATGTGGAGGGCGTGGCGGTCGTCGTCACCTCGACCGCTGTGCGCCGTACCAATCCCGAAGTCGTCGCCGCGCTGGAAAACCGCATCCCGGTGGTGCGCCGCGCCGAGATGCTCGCCGAGCTGATGCGCCTGCGGAACACTGTCGCGGTGGCGGGCACGCACGGCAAGACAACGACGACGAGCATGGTCGCCGCGCTGCTCGATGCGGGCGGGGTCGACCCTACGGTCATCAACGGCGGCATCATCGAGCAATACGGATCGAACGCCCGGCTGGGCGACAGCGACTGGATGGTCGTGGAGGCGGACGAGAGCGACGGCAGTTTCCTGCGCCTCGATGGCACGATCGCGGTGGTGACCAACATCGACCCCGAACATCTCGACCACTACGGCGATTTCGACGGGGTGAAGGATGCCTTCGTCGAGTTCATCCACAATGTGCCGTTCTACGGCGCGGCGATCCTGTGCATCGACCACCCCGAGGTGCAGGCAGTGATCGGCAAGGTCCGCGACCGGCGCGTGGTGACCTACGGCTTCTCGCTCCAGGCCGACGTCTGCGCGGTCAACGTGCGGTCCGAGGCGGGCGGCAACCGCTTCGACGTCGTCGTGCGCCAGCGCGGGGAGGAAGACCGCCGGATCGAGGGCGTTCACCTGCCGATGCCCGGCCGCCACAACGTGCAGAACGCGCTCGCCGCGATCGCGGTGGCGATCGAGATGGGCTGCACGAACGAAACGATCTGCAACGGCTTCGGCCAGTTCGGCGGGGTGCGGCGGCGCTTCACCCGCGTGGGGCAGGTGGCCCTCGCGAACGGCTCTGCCACGGTGATCGACGATTACGCGCACCACCCGGTCGAAATCCGCGCGGTGCTGTCCGCCGCGCGCGAAAGCGTCGCCGAAGGTTCGCCCGGCCGGGTGATCGCGGTGATGCAGCCGCACCGCTATTCGCGCCTCGGCGACCTGATGGACGACTTCCAGAACTGCTTCAACGATGCCGATCAGGTCTATGTGACGCCGGTCTACACCGCCGGGGAAGACCCCGTGCCGGGTGTCGATTCCGCTGCGCTCGTCGCCGGCCTGAAATCGCGCGGCCACCGCGCGGCTTCGACCGTCGCCGACCAGGCCGAACTCGCCAGCGTGCTGGCGGGCGAGGTGGGCGAGGGCGATCTCGTCATCTGCCTCGGCGCGGGCGACATCACCAAGTGGGCGGCCACGCTGGCGAGCGATATCGAGAAGGCGCGCGCGGCGTGACCATGGCGCAGCCCGACTGGCCCGAGTTCGACGACGGCATGGCCCCCGACTGCGAGATCGAGGGCGCGATCGCCGCGCCGATTTCGATGGAGGGCATCCGCGGCACGTTGACGCCCGATGCGCCGTTGGCCAAGCTCGTGTGGTTCAAGGCCGGCGGCGCGGCGGACTGGCTGTTCGAACCCGCCGATCTCGGCGACTTGCGCGAATTCCTCATCAAGCTGGGCGGCGACCTGCCGGTCATGGCGCTCGGCCTCGGCTCCAATCTGATCGTGCGCGACGGCGGCGTGCCCGGCGTGGTCGTGCGGCTGGGCAAGGCGTTCGCGAAAGTCGCCGATCTCGACGATCACGTGCTCGAATGCGGCGGCGGGGCGAGCGGTATCCTCGTGTCCTCGACCGCGCGCGACGCGGGGATCGCGGGGCTGGAATTCCTGCGCGGTATCCCCGGCACCGTCGGCGGCTTCGTGCGGATGAACGGCGGTGCCTACGGGCGCGAGGTCGCCGATGTGCTGATCGATTGCGACGTGATCCTGCCCGGCGGGCGACCCGTGCGGCTTCCGGCAAAGGACCTGCGCTACACTTACCGGCACTCGGCGCTGCCCGAAGGCGCGGTTGTCGTCTCGGCGCGCTTGCAGGGCACGCCCGGCGACCCGGCGGCGATCGGCGCGGAGATGGACCGGATCGCAACGGCGCGCGAGGAATCGCAGCCGCTGCGCACCAAGACGGGCGGGTCGACCTTCAAGAACCCCGATGGCGACAAGGCCTGGCGGCTGGTCGACGTCGCCGGTTGCCGCGGAATGACCCGCGGCGGCGCGCAAGTGAGCGAGAAGCACACCAATTTCCTCATCAACACCGGCGACGCCACCAGCGCCGACATCGAAGGGCTGGGCGAGGACGTGCGGCGCAAGGTCTATGCCGAAACCGGCGTGATGCTCGAATGGGAAATCCAGCGGGTGGGAAGGCCGTGACATTGCCCAAGCTCCACGTCGCCGTCCTGATGGGCGGCTGGGCGAACGAACGGCCTGTCTCGCTGATGTCGGGCGAGGGCGTCGCCAAGGCGCTCGAGGCGCGCGGGCACCGGGTGACGCGGATCGACATGGATCGGCAGGTCGCCGCGCGGATCGCCGAGGCCGCGCCCGACGTGGTGTTCAACGCGCTCCACGGCGTTCCGGGCGAAGACGGCACCGTGCAGGGCATGCTCGACCTGATGGGCGTGCCGTACACGCATTCCGGCCTCGCCACCTCGGTCATTGCGATCGACAAGGAACTGACCAAGCAGGCGCTCGTGCCGCACGGTGTGCCGATGCCCGGCGGGCGGATCGTGGAGAGCGAGAGCCTCTACGCGAAAGACCCGCTGCCGCGCCCCTATGTGCTCAAGCCGGTCAACGAGGGCAGCTCGGTCGGCGTCGCGATCGTCACCGCCGAGGGCAACTACGGCAATCCGATCGGGCGCGACACCAAGGGGCCGTGGCGCGAATTCGACCGCCTGCTCGCCGAGCCGTACATTCGCGGGCGCGAGCTGACCGTAGCGGTGATCGACGGCGCCGAAGGGCCGCGCGCGCTGACCGTCACCGAACTCGTGCCCAAGTCGGGCTTCTACGATTTCGACGCCAAGTACACCGACGGCATGACCGAGCACGTCTGCCCCGCCGCTGTGCCCGAAGATATCGCGCAGCTGTGCATGGACCTCGCCGTGCGCGCGCACCGCGTGCTCGGCTGCAAGGGCTGCAGCCGCACCGATTTCCGCTGGGACGACGAACACGGCGAGGACGGACTGTTCGTGCTGGAGACCAACACCCAGCCGGGCATGACTCCGCTCAGCCTCGTGCCCGAACAGGCGCGGCATTGCGGGATGAGCTACGAGGATCTGGTCGAGGCGATCGTGGCCGAGGCGCTGGCGCGGGGGGCGCAAGTGGCACAGGGGAGCAGCGGCGATGGCGACGGTTAACCGCAAGGCCAAAGGCGTGCGGCGCTCCGCCGCGGCGAACGGACGCGCGCAGACCGCGCGGCGCGCGCGCGCGAAGACCGGGTCGCTGCTCGATTCGGTGATGGCCGTGCTGCCGTTCACCGAGGAACAGCTGCACCGCGTGTTCCTCGCGGTGATCCTCGGCGCGGCGGTGGCGCTGGCGTGGTTCGTCGCCAGCCTCGCGGGCGTGCCGGCGATGGCGCAGCAGCAGGTCGCGCTGCTCGCTTCGGACGCGGGGTTCGAAGTACGCCGGGTGAAAGTGACCGGCGTCGAACGGATGAACGAGCTCAAGGTCTACGAGCGCGCGCTCGCCCAGCGCGATCTGCCGATGCCGCTGGTCGACCTCGACGCGCTGCGCGCCGAACTGCTCGAACTGTCGTGGGTCAAGGATGCGCGCGTCTCGCGCCAGCTTCCCGACAGCCTGGTGATCGATATCGTCGAGCGCACGCCGCACGCGGTGCTCAAGAAGCCGGGCCGGCTGGTGCTGATCGACCAGACCGGCGCGGAACTGGAGCCGATCTCCGCGGCGAACGCCAAGGGCATGCTGGTGATCGCCGGACCCGGCGCGAAGGCGCAGGTGGAGGAACTGTCCGACCTGCTCGCCGCCGCCCCCGCGATCGAGCCGCAGGTGGCCGAGGCCGAATGGATCGGCAACCGCCGCTGGAATCTCACGTTCGACACCGGGCAGGTGCTCGCGCTGCCGCAAGGCCCGGACAAGTCGGCCGGGGCGCTGGTTTCGTTCGCTCGGCTCGACGGGGTCAACCGGCTGCTGGGGGGCAAGGTGGCGACTTTCGACATGCGCGCGCCGGATCGCATTTACATGCGGGTGCCGGGCCGCGCGGCGCAGGCGCTGGAAGCAAAAGGGGGCGAATGATGGGGATGCCGCGCATCAACCGCGTGTTCGGGGCGGTCAACGTCGGCTCGTTTCGTATCTCGGCGATGATCATGGGCCTGTCGGAAACGGGCGAGATGATCGTGCTCGGATCGGGCCACCGGGCGAGCCAGGGGATCAAGCGCGGTTACGTCACCGACATGGCCGCCGCCACCTACGCCATCCGCGACGCGGTCGAACGGGCCGAGAAGAACGCCGGGACCAGCGTCTCGAGCGTGTGGATCGGCTGTTCGGGCGCGGGGCTCGGCAGCCAGGTCGCCAATATCGAGATCGACATCGGCGGACGCCGCATCGAGGAGGAGGATATCGAGCTGCTGCTGGTGGCGGCGCGCGATTCGATCCAGCCCGACGGGCGCATGGTGCTCCATGCCCAGCCCGCGCACTACACGCTCGACGGCGCGCACGGCGTCGCCAATCCGCGCGGTCTCCATGCCGAGCAGCTCGGGGTCGATATCCACGTCATGCTCGCCGATGGCGCTCCGGTTCGCAATCTGATCGAGGTGGTGCAGAACGCCCATCTGGAAGTCGAGGCGGTCGTCGCCGCGCCGATCGCGGCGGGCTACGCCTGCCTTACGCCCGAAGAGCGCGAGCTCGGCACCGCGCTGATCGAGATCGGTGGCGAGGTGACCAACGTCTCGCTCTATGCCGGCGGCATGCTGCTCGGCCTCAAGGCGATCCCGTTCGGCAGCACCGACATTACCGACGCGATCGCGTCCAGCTTCGGCATCCGCCGGTTCCAGGCCGAACGGCTCAAGTGCGTGTCGGGGTCGGCGATCGCCAGCCCGACCGACCACCGCGAGATGATCCCGGTCAACGGCCCGGGCGACGGCGAGGCGGGGCCCGCCGCGCGCGGTGCGGACGACAGCAACCGCATCCCGCGCGCCGAACTGGTCTCGGTCGTGACCGAGCAGCTCGCGCGGCTGACCGACGAGATCGGCAAGGCGCTGAAGGCGATGGGCTTTTCCGGTTCGCGCGGCAGCCAGGTCGTGCTCACCGGCGGCGGGGCGGAGCTGGCGGGCGTGGCCGAATTCGCGCAGGCCGCGCTCGGGCGCCCGGTGCGGATCGGCAAGCCGCCCGCGCTGCGCGGCTTGCCCGAGGCACACTCCGCCGCAGGCTTCGCGACGCTCGCCGGTCTGTGCCTCTATGCGGCGGACGATCCGATCGACATCCGCTCGGTCGGTCCGAGCTACCAGCCGACCATGCGCTATACCGGTCTCGGGCTGGTGAACCGCGTGGCCCGCGCCGTGCGCGAATATTTCTGACGTGGCCTCGCGGAAGTTAACCACTGTGGATAAGCGATTGCGCCCTATGCAACGGCGATTCGCTTTGTGCCAGACTATGTGGCCGGAAACCCACGCGCATACCATCCCTTGGAGCGACACCCCATGAGTATCAATATCGGTCCTGCTGCATCCGACGATCTGCGGCCCCGCATCGCGGTGATCGGCGTCGGCGGCGCCGGCGGCAATGCCATCGCCAACATGATGGCGGCCCAGATCGAAGGGGTCGAGTTCATCGTCGCCAACACCGACGCGCAGGCGCTGGCCAACTCCTCCGCCAGCACGCGCATCCAGCTCGGGCCGGACATCACCGGCGGGCTCGGCGCGGGTGCGCGGGCCGAAGTCGGCAAGGCGGCCGCCGAGGAAACGGTGAGCGAGATCGAGGACGCGCTCGAAGGCGCGAACATGTGCTTCATCGCCGCGGGCATGGGCGGCGGCACCGGCACCGGCGCGGCGCCGGTGATCGCGGAGGTCGCGCGGCGCAAGGGCGTGCTGACCGTGGGCGTGGTGACCAAGCCGTTCCTGTTCGAGGGCACGCGCCGCATGCGTGCGGCGGAATCGGGCATTGTCGAGCTGCAGAAGCACGTCGACACGCTGATCGTGATTCCGAACCAGAACCTGTTCCTGATCGCGAAGGCCGAAACCACCTTCAAGGAAGCGTTCCAGCTCGCCGACGAAGTGCTGCAGCAGGGCGTGCGTTCGATCACCGACCTGATGGTCATGCCTGGCCTCATCAACCTCGACTTCGCCGATATCGAATCGGTCATGCAGGAAGCCGGCAAGGCGATGATGGGCACCGGCGAGGGCGAGGGCGAGAACCGCGCGCTCGAGGCCGCCGAACGCGCGATCGCCAACCCGCTGCTCGAAGGCGTTTCGATGCAGGGCGCGAAGGGCGTGATCATCTCGATCATCGGCGGCGAGGATATGAAGCTGCTCGAAGTCGACGAGGCCGCGAACCACATTCGCGAGCTGGTGGACGAGGACGCGAACATCATCTGGGGTTCGGCGTTCAACGCCGATCTGGAGGGCAAGATTCGCGTCTCCGTCGTCGCGACCGGGATCGACGCGGTCATCGACGGCTCCGCTGCGAACAGCCGGCCGCTGCCGCTGTCGGGCGGGCGTGCGCCCAAGCGCCCCGTGCTCGAACTGCCGAGCGAGGACGAATACGACGACGAAGTTTCTGCCCCGGCTCCCGCGGCGCAACCGATCGGCGAGCTGGTGTCTTACGGAACGAGCTACGACGACGAAGGCGAGGAGGACGAAGATGTCGACGGCATCGTCGATCCCCTCGGCGACATGCGCAACGAGATGGACGACGCGCGCGATGCCGATACCGGCGAGAGCGAAGATCGGGTCGCGGAACCGGCCGACGATTCGGACCACGGCGTGGTCGGGTCGGACGGCGGCTACGGCGGGCGCGAAACCGCGTCGGACGAGGACGATACGCGCGATGCGCCGCTCGATCTGACGGCGGAAGCGCCGGCGGAACCGGCCAAGCAGGACGAACTGCTGCTCGACGCGGATCGGCTCGCCGAGGAGAATCAGCCGGTCCAGTCGCGTCTCGGCATGGGCCGTCGCCGCGGGCTCGTTTCGGGCAACGAAGGCGGCTCGGGCAGCGGCTCCGGCGGAGGCTCGACGCTGTTCGAGCGCATGGCGAACCTCTCGCGCGGCTCCGACAAGGGGGCCAAGCATCCTCCTTCCGCCGAAGACCGGGACGAGGATGGTGAAGACGATGGCGGTGCGCTCAACATCCCGCGCTTCCTCGGGCGTCAGAACAACCAGTAGATCGCGTGTCGTCGCCGTTCGGCCAAGGTTCAGCCGTTCCCTGCAATGCGCGCCCCATGAAGGCGACGCAGGGGCGGCCCGGGCCGACCGCCATCGCTATGCGACGAAAATCCGGCCCTATGCTGATCGTAGCCGGCGCGCTTGCCGCGCTCGCCGGCGCCGCTCCGCTTGCTGCGCAGAGCGGCGACGCGGTGTCGCGCGCAGTGGTTCAGCCTCTCCCGCCACCGGGGATCGAGGATCTCAACGAAGCGCTGCGGCGGCTGGCGCGCAATGCCGCCGACTTCGACGCGCTGATCGATGCTGGCAACGCCTCGCTCGAACTCAACGATGTCGACGCCGCGATCGGCTTCTTCGGTCGCGCGCAGGAGCTTTCGCCGAACAGTCCGCTGGTCAAGCTGGGCCTCGCCGGAGCCTACGTCCGGTCGGAGCGGCCGATCGACGCCTTGCGGCTGTTCGAGGAAGCCGAACGCGGCGGCGTTTCGACCGCCGGTTTCGCGAGCGAGCGCGGGCTGGCCTATGACCTGGTGGGCGACAACGCCGCGGCGCAGGCGCAATATCAGCAGGCGCTCGCCGCCGAGCAGGACGAGGAAACCGCTCGCCGCCTCGCGCTGAGCCAGGCGATCGCGGGCGACCGCGAGGCGTTCGAGAAGACGCTCTATCCGCAACTCGAAGGCGAGAATTTCGCCGGTTTCCGCGCGCGTGCCTTCGGCCTCGCCATCCTCGGCGACGTGGACGAGGCGGTGGCGATCGCCGAAGCGGTGATGCCGGCCGATCTTTCCGCGCGTATCTCGCCCTATCTGCGGTATATGGGGCGGCTGACGAAGGCGCAGCAGGCGGCCGCCGTCAACCTCGGTGTGTTCCCGCGCGCAGCCCAGATCGGCCGCGACGATCCGCGGATCGCGCAGTATTCGAGCGGTTCGCCCGCTGCGAGTTCCCCCGGGGCGCAGCTCGCCCCCGCCGGGGCGGCGATGAATGCCAGCGCACCTGCCGTTACCGATGCCACCCGCGGCTCAGGTTCGATGGATAGCAGGGCTCCCGCGCCAGAACCCACACCGTCGGTGGCGGCGCCACAGGCCGCGCCGCCTACGGTGTCGCAGCCGGTGGTCCAGCAAATTCCCGAGCCCGTCTCGACCCCGGCGGGTTCGCAACCTGCGGCGGCCACGGCATCGGTCGCCTCGACCATGCCTTCGGGTGAGCTTCCGCCCGCGGCGGGTGCGATCGAACAGTCCACACGGGTCGTGCTGGGCGGCGATGACGCGCCGGCGCCCGGCTTCGATCTTGGATCGGCCGCGAATAGCTCGGTCGGTGCGGCTGCGGCGGCAACCCCGCCTCAGCAGTCCGCACCGAGAAACCTGGCGGATGCCTTCGCCGGTTTCACGCTCGCGCCGTCGACATCGCCGGCGGCGGCGAGCGGCGCGGTCGATATCACCACGATCGAAATCCCCCGCGAGGTCGAGCGCAAGCCACCGCCCGAGCCCGCGCCGCCCGCGCACCCCAGCCGTATCTGGGTCCAGGTCGCGACCGGCAAGGATCTCGAAGCCTTCAAGTGGGACTGGCGCCGAATCAGCCGCAAGGCCCCCGAAATCCTCGGCGATTTCAAGCCGATGACGACCCCTTGGGTCGAGGCGAACCGCCTGCTCGCCGGGCCGTTCAAGAGCCGCAAGGACGCCGCAGATGCGGTCGCGGCCCTGCGCGAGGCCGAAGTCGATAGCTTCGTCTTCACCAGCGACGCGGGGCAGGAAATCCTTCCGCTCGATTGATCCCGCGGAGACCGCGAATTGCTTGGCTAACGACTCTTTTACACAACCTTTGAACAGGCTTGTCGGTTTCTCCCCAGCAGCATCGCGGCGCGCGATTGCCACGGCCCCACGTCAGGCTGCATCGACCGCATCGTAAGAACTCAAGCGGGACGTAAACAATGGCATCGGGCGGCAACGGCATTCTGCAAAGCGAAGACGCGCCCCCCGTGGACATGCTCACGGCGCTGTTCGAAGCGCGCGGGTGGCCCTGCAAGCCCTTGTCGGAAGAAGAGATTCTGGGCGAGATCCAAGGCAGCTGGGCGAAATATCAGCTACGCGGCATCTGGCGGCGGGAAGACCGGGTGCTGCAATTGCTCGCGCTGCCGGATATCCGCGTCGCGCGCGACAAGATCGCCGACGCCTACGAGTTGCTGGCGCTGGTCAACGAGCAGATGTGGCTCGGGCATTTCGACATCTGGTCGCAGGGCAACGTGCTGGTCTATCGCCACGGGGTCATGCTCGGCGACGACGGGCTGCTGAGCCTCGACCAGGCGCAGGCGCTGGTCGAAACCGCGCTCGACGAATGCGATCGCTTCTATCCCGCGTTTCAGTTCGTGTTGTGGAGCGACAAGAAGCCGCGCGACGCGCTGGCGAGCGCGCTGGTCGACGCGGCGGGCGAGGCCTGACGGAACGCCGCCCGCACGGTTGGCGCGCGCCGCCTCGCAAAGACGGCTTTCCCTTGAAAAATCGCCGCTGACAGGCGATATTGCATCCGAGCCGGCGGCTATTCCGCTGCCGGATACGGAGAGTGCAACACCATGGCTGATTGGAACGAACCCCGCCGGTCTCAGACGGGATTCGGCGCCTCACCCGCCTATCAGGGCGGAATCGCGACGGGCGAGACCTTCGACGCGGGCCTGCGGCAGCACATGCTGTCGATCTACAACTACATGACCTCGGGCGTGCTGCTGACCGGCATCGTCGCGGCGCTGACGGCCAGTTCCGGCCTCGCCGCGCAAATGATGGGCAGCCCGCTGATGTGGCTGGTGATCCTGTCGCCGCTGGCGATCGTGTTCGCCATGAGCTTCGGCGCGAACAAGTTCAGCAAGACGACGCTTCAGGCGATGTTCTGGGGCTTCGCGACGCTGATGGGTCTGTCGCTGTCGACGATCTTCCTCGTCTACACCGGCGGCTCGATTGCGGCGACGTTCTTCGCCACCGCCGCCGCCTTCGCAGGGTTGAGCCTGTTCGGCTACACCACGAAGAAGGATCTCAGCGGCTGGGGCAGCTTCCTGATTATGGGCGTTGTGGGCCTGCTGGTGGCGATGGTCATCAACATCTTCCTGCAATCGCCTGCGCTGATGTATGCGATCAGCTTCATCGGCGTGCTGATCTTCGCGGGCCTCACCGCCTACGATACGCAGCGGCTCAAGCAGCAGTACGACTACGTGCGCGGCACGGAGTTCGCGGGCAAGGCGGTCGTGCTCGGCGCGCTGACGCTCTATCTGGACTTCATCAACATGTTCCAGTTCCTGCTCAGCTTCATGGGCAGCCGCGAATAGTCGCACATACGACTCGCTTCATCGTGCCCGGGGCGCCCAGTGCGCCTCGGGCATTTTCTTTGTCCTCTCCAGCGGTTAGTGTCCGCGCTTCAGGCTGGCGCAAGCTTTGATGGGGAATCATGGCGCGCGGGCAAACGGAGGGTGAAGCGAAATGTTCGGACTGACCAAAGGTCGGATTCAGTTGCTGGCGATAGCCGGCGGCCTCACGATGCTGGCCGGGTGCGCCACGCCGCCGCCGCCTCCGCCGCCTCCGCCGCCTCCGCCCCCGCCGGTCAAGGTGATCCCGCCGCGCCCGACTCCGCCCGATGGCGCGACGGCGCAGATGTTCATTCCGCCCAAGGGGCCTGACGGCATCCGGCGCACAGTGAATTACGGCATTTCCGACGCACAGAAGGTCTGGAACGTACGTTCGGCGATGAACGTCGCGGCGCTGAACTGCATGAAGCTGGAGCACGCCAGCATCCTGCCGGCGTACAAGTCGTTCCTCGAGCGGACCGACAAAAGGCTGGACGAAACCGGCCGGACGCTGACCAAGGAATTCCGCGAAACCTACGGGTCGGACGGGCAGTCGGAATACGACAGCTACATGACCAAGGTGTACAACTATTTCGCCTTGCCGCCCGCGCTGGAGGACTTCTGCGATACCGCGCAGCAGGTCGCGCAGGAATCGCTGGTCGTCCAGTCGTCCGATCTCGACGCTTTCGCCATCCGGGTGCTGCCGGTGCTCGAGGCGGTGTTCGACGATTTCTTCAGCTCGTACGAACTGTATCGCGTATCGCTCTCTTCGTGGGATGCCGAATACGGGCCACCCGAAACGCGCGCGGCAATGCTCGCTTCCAGCGACGTGATGACGGGTATTCCCGCGACGATGTCGGCGGGTAGCCTTCCGGCGGCCGATGGCGAAGCCGGGATCATCCCCACGTTCGATCCCGCGCCCAGTGTCGCCGCCGGTTCGCAAGCCGGTATGCTGTCGGTGACGTTGCCGACGACGGAAGAGCCCGGGCTGGCGGTGTCGCAGCCGGTAGTTCAGGGCGAGGCCGTGTCGCAGCCCGTAATCCAGGGGCAGACGCAAATGGTCTCGCAGCCCGTGGTCCAGGGGCAGGCTACCGCACAGCCCGGCTTCGGCACGTCGGTCGCTTCGACGGGAGATGCGCCGGACGATGACGAAAGGGAGGATACCCCGGTAGCCCCCGCGATCGTCCTCACGGTGCCGGACGAGGCGATCGACCCGGAGAATGGTGGGCGCTGACCGCACCCGAACGTTCCGGGCGATTTAGCCCTTTGCACCGCGCTGCGCATTCGCTAAGGCGCGCGCTCGCGGGGCGGCAGGGCCGCTTCGCGATGAAACCTGGAACGGGGCCGTAGCTCAGTTGGGAGAGCGCGTCGTTCGCAATGACGAGGTCAGCGGTTCGATCCCGCTCGGCTCCACCAGGTAAATTTTCGAAGAAAATTTTCCTGGTTTTTTCGGGTTTTCGCCTCAAGCGCCGGCGGGGCCATCCGGCCCCTTGGCTATCCTCGCTCACACGCCCTACGGGCGCGTCGCTGCGGGCGCGCATTCGCGCTTGCGGTCGGCTGGTCGCCGACCGGACCCTTCCAAGCCATAGCTGTCAGGCGAAATTCCGGTCCGCGTCGAGCGGACCGCAAGGCCGAACGGCCGCCCGCAGGCGCCCCGTAGCGTAGCGGAGGGAACAGCGCCGAGGACGCACGCCCGGATGGGCGGGCGGAAACAAGAAACCCGAGCGCTAGCGCGAACTAGCAAAACTCACTACGGGCCGAACAATGCACTTCCTCGATCAAGCCAAGATATATCTCCGCTCGGGCGCGGGAGGCCCCGGGGCGGTCAGCTTCCGGCGCGAGAAGTATGTCGAATACGGCGGGCCCGACGGCGGCAACGGCGGCAAGGGCGGGGACATCGTGTTCGTGGCCGTGCAGGGCCTCAATACGCTGATCGATTTCCGGTACTCGCAGCATTTCAAGGCGGCGCGCGGCACGCATGGGATGGGCCGCGACCGCACGGGTGCGGGCGCCGACGATCTCGTCGTCGAGGTGCCGGTCGGCACGCAGATACTCTCCGAGGACAAGGAAGAAGTGCTCGCGGACTTCACCGAGGTCGGCCAGCGTATCGTGCTTCTCGAAGGCGGCATGGGCGGACGCGGCAACGCGAGTTACAAGACCAGCACCAACCGCGCCCCGCGCCAGCATCAGCCCGGCATTCCGGGCGAGGAAATGTGGGTCTGGCTGCGGCTGAAGCTGCTCGCCGACGTCGGCCTGCTCGGCCTGCCCAACGCGGGCAAGAGCACCTTCATCAACCAGGTCACCAACGCGCAGGCCAAGGTCGGCGCCTATGCCTTCACCACGCTGATCCCGAAGCTGGGTGTGGTGCGCCACAAGGGCCGCGAATTCGTGCTCGCCGACATTCCCGGCCTGATCGAAGGCGCGGCGGACGGTGCAGGCATCGGCGACCGCTTCCTCGGCCATATCGAACGCTGCCGCGTGCTCGTCCACCTGATCGACATCGCGGGCGACGACCCGGCGGAGGCGATGCGCGTGGTGCAGGGCGAACTCGCCGCCTATGGCGAAGGGCTGGCGGACAAGCCGCAGGTCATCGCGCTGAACAAGGTCGATCTGGCCGATCCGGAGCTCGTCGCCGGTTTCGCCGAGGAATTGCGCGCGGCAGGAGCGGCCGAGGTGTTCGGCGTGTCGGGCGCGACGGGCGAGGGCGTGGAGCCGCTGCTCGACACCGTGCTCGGCTACCTGCCCAACCGCACCGCTACCGAAACCAAGGGCAGCGAGGTGGAGGACGAGGCCGAGGATGCGGCCGACTGGTCCCCGCTGGATTGACCCCGAACCGCTTTCGTTCAACCGCCGCAAATTCGCGCCGAGCAACCCCTCTCGCGGGGATGACGGGGGCCGAGGGCTGGGCTAAGCGCGCGCCATGACGATCGCCGCTCTCCACGACCTGACCGATGCCGCCGCCTGCCCGCGGATCGTGCTCAAGATCGGCTCGTCGTTGCTGGTCGATGGCGCGGGCAAGGCGCGGCGCGACTGGCTCGACACGATCGCCGCCGAGATCGCCGCGCTGCGCCGCGCAGGGCAGCAGGTGGTCGTAGTGAGTTCCGGTGCGATCGCGCTGGGTGCCGCGCAGATGGGGCTGGCGAAGGGCGGGCGCGGCAGCCTGGCCGATGCGCAGGCCGCTGCCTCGGTCGGGCAGATCGCGCTCGCCTCGCTGTGGTCGGACAAGCTGGCGGCGCAAGGGCTCACGGCGGCGCAACTGCTGCTGACGCTCGACGATCTGGAGGATCGCCGTCGCTATCTCAACGCCGCTTCCACCCTCGCGCGCCTGCTCGAAAGCGGCGCGGTGCCGGTGGTGAACGAAAACGACAGCGTCGCGACCGAAGAAATCCGCTTCGGCGACAACGACCGGCTCGCCGCGCGCGTGGCGCAGGCGGCGCGGGCCGATGCCGTGCTGCTGCTGTCGGATGTGGACGGGCTCTACGACCGCAATCCGCGCGAGACGGGCGCCGCGCTGGTGCCGCTGGTGCGCGGAATCGACGATACCGTGCGCGCGATGGCGGACGGTGGCTCCGCATCGGGTCTGGGCTCGGGCGGCATGACTTCGAAATTGCAGGCGGCGGAGATCGCCGAGCGCGCGGGTATCGCGCTGGCCATCGTCAACGGAACGCACCCCGCGCCGATCGCGCACGCGCTGGACGGCGGCATCGGCACGCTGTTCCTGCCGCGCCGCCGCGACCGCGCACGCAAGGCGTGGCTCGGCGGGCGGCTGCGGCTGCGCGGCGTGCTGACGGTCGATGCGGGCTGCGCCGCGGCGCTGGCCGAGGGCGGCAGCCTGCTGGCAGCGGGCGTTACCGGGGTCGAGGGCGAGTTCGCGCGCGGCGACGCGGTGGCGGTTCACGATGGCACAGGGCGCGCCATCGCCCACGGCCTCGCTGAATATGCCGCGGCCGAGTGCGCGGCGCTCCAGGGGCGGCGCAGCGCCGAGCATGCGGACATTCTCGGCTACGCCCCGCGCGCGGCGGTGATCCACCGCGATCACATGGTGCTGCTGTGACGCTCGCGATCACGGGCGGAACGGGCTTTGTCGGGCAGGCCGTGCTCGATGCCGTCGCGCGGCACGGGCTTTTGGCGCGTGCGCTCGCACGTAACGTGCCCAAGGATCGGCGCGCGCGTGTCGAGTGGGTCGCGGGCAGCCTGTCCAACCGCGCTGCGCTGGTGAAGCTGGTCGAAGGCGCGGAGGCGTTGGTGCATATCGCCGGACTGACCAGCGCGCGCGACACGGCGGCGTTCGAGGGGCCCAACGTCGCGGGCACGATGGCGCTGGTCGAGGTCGCGCGCGAGATGGGGGTGAAGCGCTTCGTCTTCGTCTCGTCGCTTGCTGCGCGGCGGCCCGACCTGTCGGCCTACGGCGCGTCGAAGGCGCGGGCGGAAAAGATCGTCGCGGCGAGCGGACTGGACTGGACCATCGTGCGCCCGCCGGCGGTTTACGGCCCGCGCGACAAGGACATGTTGGAACTGTTCCGCGCCGCGCGCATCGGCGTGGTGCCGATGCCGCCGCCGGGGCGCGCCTCGATGATCCACGTCGCCGATCTCGCCGAGCTGCTGCTCGCGCTGGTGCCGGGCGGGGAGGGCACGATCGGCGCGACGTTCGAACCCGACGATGGCCAGCCCGGCGGCTGGGCGCACCGCGAGCTGGCGCTGGCGATCGGCGCGGCGGTGGGCAAGCGCCCGTGGGTGCCGCATGTCCCGCGCGCGGTACTCGGCATGATCGCACGCATCGACGGCGCGGTGCGGGGCGACAAGGCCAAGCTGACGCTCGACCGCGCCGGTTACATGAGCCACCCGGACTGGGTTTCGGACCCGGCGAAGGCCGTGCCCACCGGCCTGTGGCGACCCCGCGTCGCCACTCGCGCCGGGCTGGAGAACACGGCGCGCTGGTATCGCGAACAAGGGTGGTTCTGAGCCGTTCCTAGAACGCCGGATCGTAACCGGGAGGCAGCTCGCCGTCGTCGGTGAGCGGGGTATGGATGCCGCACTCGGTCTTGTCCCAGCCCTTCCACCGGCCCGAGCGCGGGTCTTCGCCGGGGGCGACCTTTTGCGTGCACGGGCTGCACCCGATCGAGGGATAGCCCTGCGCAACCAGCGGATGCGGCGGCAGGTCGTGCTCGGCGATGTAGGCGGCGAGGTCGTCCGCGCTCCAGTCGATCAGCGGATTGATCTTGAGCCGCCCCTGCGCATCGGAGGTATCCACTTCGAAGCGCGGCAGGTTGGCGCGGGTGGCGGACTGGAACGCCTTGCGCCCCGTAAGTGTCGCGTCGAACCCAGCGAGCGCCGTGGCGAGCGGCAGGACCTTGCGGATCTCGCAGCATCCATCGGGATCGTAGGACCAGCGCAGCCCGCTCTCGTCGCGCTTGGCCAGCAGCTCCGGGTCGGGCCGCAGGTTGACCAGCCCGGTCAGTCCGAGCCGCGCAACCAGATCGTCGCGATACTGCAGCGTCTCGGGAAAGTGCTTGCCGGTTTCGAGGAACAGCACCGGCAGCGCCGGATCGACCTGGGAGACGAGGTGCAGCAGCACCGCGCTTTCCGCGCCGAAGCTGGAAACGGTTGCCAGTTCGCCCACCAGCCCGTCGCCGATCACTGCGCGCAGCATCTCCATCGTGTCCGCACCGCGGAACATGCGATTGAGCCGGATCGCGTCGGCATCGGTGAAGCGCGGGCCGGTATCGATCCGGTCGCGCAGGCGGATGGGATCTGCCTCAGCCATCGGTGGCCCCGTGGCGCAGCGCCCAGATCGACGTGCGGCTATCGGCGGCGGGCTGGTAGACCTCGGGCCAGGTTTGCAGCGCCGCCTCGGCATCGGCGGAATCGAACGCCTTGTCGGGCTGAAACGAATCGAAACCACAGCGGCGCATGGCGTTGAGTTGGTCGACCAGCACGTCACCCACGGCGCGCAACTCGCCGTCGTACCCGGCTTCGCGCAGGATGCGCGCCGCCGAATAGCCGCGCCCGTCGGTGAAGGCGGGAAAGTTCACTTCGACCAGCCGGATATGATCGAGATGCGGGATCAGCGCGCGGGCATCGTCGCCCGGCTCGACCCGCACCGCGGCGGCGTTCGACTGATCGAGAAAGGAATCGACGGTGACGGCGGGGTGATCGACCGGCTCGTCGTCGCGAAAGCGCAGCGGCTCAGCCATAGAGCGCCTCCTTGAACGGTTCTATGCCGATCCGGCGATAGGTGTCGAGGAAGCGTTCGCCGTCCTCGCGCTCGCGCAGATAGACGTCGGCGGCGGTTTCGACCGCGTCGACGATCCCTGCTTCGCTGAAGCCGGGGCCGGTGATCTTGCCGAGGGAAGTGTCGCCCGCCTCGCTGCCGCCGAGCAGGAGCTGGTAGTTCTCGACCCCCTTCTTGTCGACGCCGAGGATGCCGATGTGGCCTGCGTGATGATGCCCGCAGGCGTTGATGCAGCCGGAAATCTTGAGCTTCAGTTCGCCCAGCGCGTCTTCCTTGCCATTGGCAGCGAACCGCTCCGAAATCTGCTGCGCCACCGGGATCGAGCGCGCGTTGGCGAGGCTGCAATAATCGAGACCGGGGCAGGCGATGATATCGCCGATGCGGTCGAGATTGGCGGTGCCGAGCCCGGCCTCGTACAGTGCGGTCCACAGCGCATGGAGATCGGCCTTGCGCACGTGCGGCAGGACGATGTTCTGCGTGTGCATCACGCGCATCTCGTCGAAGCTGTACTTCTCGGCGAGGTCGGCCATCAGCCGCATCTGGCCCGAGCTGGCGTCGCCCGGAATCCCGCCGACCGGCTTGAGGCTGATGACGGCGGAAACGTAGCCCGGCGTCTTGTGCGCCACGCAGTTGCGGTCGACCCACAGCGCGAAATCGGGGTCGGAGCGGTCGATATCTTCCGGCAACCCGCTCTCGAACGCAGGATCGGCGAAGTAAGCCTTGATCCGCTCGAGTTCGGCCAGCGGCGGTTCGATGCCCTGTTCGAGCAGGTGGGCGAATTCCTCCTCCACCTGCCGCGTATATTCCTCCGCGCCGAGTTCGTGGACGAGGATCTTGATCCGCGCCTTGTACTTGTTGTCGCGCCGGCCGTGGCGGTTGTAGACGCGCAGGCACGCTTCCGAATACGTCACCAGCTGGTCGAGCGGCACGAATTCGCGGATGCACGGCGCGATCATCGGGGTGCGGCCCATGCCCCCGCCGACGTAGAACGCCGCGCCGATTTCGCCCGCGTCGTTCTTCACGATGCGGATGCCGATATCGTGCAGCTTCATCGCCGCGCGGTCGGTCTCGCTCGCGATCACCGCGATTTTGAACTTGCGCGGCAGGGCGAGGAATTCGGGGTGGAAGCTCGACCACTGGCGCAGCAGTTCGGCGTAGGGGCGCGGGTCGATCAGCTCGTCCGCCGCGGCGCCCGCGAAATGGTCGGAGCTGATGTTGCGGATGCAGTTCCCGCTGGTCTGGATCGCGTGCATCTCGACCTCGGCGAGATCGGCGAGGATATCGCCCGCATCCTCCAGCTTGATCCAGTTGTACTGGATGTTCTGCCGCGTGGTGAAGTGGCCGTACCCGCGATCGTACTTGTCGGCGATATCGGCCAGCGCGCACATCTGGCGGCCGTTCAGCGTGCCGTAGGGCACCGCGACGCGCAGCATGTAGGCGTGGAGCTGGAGGTAGAGCCCGTTCATCAGCCGCAGCGGCTTGAACTGGTCCTCGCTCAGCTTGCCTTCCACCCGGCGGCGCACCTGATCGCGGAATTCCGCGACCCGCGCGTCCACCATCGCCTGATCGTATTGGTCGTACTTGTACATCAGATCACCCAGTTTCCGGCGCTCGGATCGGCCGGCTTCAGCGTGAGGTCGGGGCGCACGGTGGGGCCAAGCGCGCGGATGCGGTCCTTGATATGCGCGGGGCGCACGCCGTCGCCGTCGCGTTCCGCCTCGATCACGTAAGGCACGTTGACGCGGCGCGCGGCTTCCTCGCGCGTGGCGACGCCATCGGCCTGTTCGCCAGCGTCGACCGCGTCCTCGACGTGGATCGACCAGTCGGTGCCGGTCCACCACACCACCGCGCCGGTCTTCAGGTCGTTGCCGGTGACGATCTTCATGCCGCCGCCTCCGCCGCGAGCGTGGCGACCTGCACATCGGTGCGCGCGGTCGTCTCGCCGATCACGATCAGCGCGGGGCTGCGGACCTGCTCGCGCTCGACGAGATCGGGCAGGGCGGCGAGCGGACCGCGCAGCACGCGCATGTCGGCGCGGCAGGCGTTCTCGATCACCGCCAGCGGCATGTCGGGCGCGAGGCCATCCGCCATCAACTTCTCGGCGATCTGCGGCGCGGTCTTCACACCCATGTAGATCACCAGCGTGCGGCCCGTGCCGGCAAGGCCGGCCCAGTCCTGCTCGGAGAGGCCCTTGCATTGTCCGGCGACGAAGCTGACCACGCTGGCGGCGTCGCGATGAGTCAGCGCGATCTGCGCCGCCGCCGCCGCGCCGTTGGCGGCGCTGACGCCGGGGACGATCTCGACCGGAACGCCGGCGGCGCGGCACGCCTCGGCCTCTTCCCCGCCGCGCCCGAAGATCAGCGGATCGCCGCCCTTCAGGCGCACCACGTCGCGGCCCTTGCGCGCCTCGCGCACCAGCAGCGCACAGATATCTTCCTGCGGCAGCGTGTGGTGCGCGCGGCGCTTGGCGACCGAGACGAACTCGGCATCGCGCGGCGCGAGCGCGAGCACCGCGGGGTCGACAAGCCCGTCATGCACCACGATTCCAGCGCGCTCGATCAGCCGCGCGGCGCGCAGGGTCAGCAGGTCCGGGTCGCCCGGACCGGCGCCGACGAGATATACGGTTCCGGCATTTTCCATGGCAGCCGAGATGCGCTCGGGCGGGCGCCTCCACCAGCGAGAATGGCTGTCAGTCGCGCTAGGATCGGTTTTGAAAGCGCGGGTAGGCGCGCGGCAAGCCTAGCTTTCGGCCTTCGGCAGACGCTGCGAGAGCGCGGCGATGAGCTGATCGAGCTGCTCGCTGTCGCGCAGGTTCAGGTCGCGTTGCGGGAAGGGGATTTCGATCCCGTTCTCGCGAAATGCGCGCCAGACGTTCTTGAACACCTCGGAGCGCACGTTGTTCACCCCGTCCTCCGGGTCGCTGATCCAGAAGCGGATCTGGAAATCGACCGAACTGTCGCCGAACCCCATCAGGCGTACCGCGGGCTCCGGGTTCTCGAGCACGCGCGGCGTGCCCACGGTCGCTTCCATCAGCAGCTGCTCGACGAGCTCGAGATCGCTGCCGTAGGCGACACCGACCGGCGCCTTCACCCGCACGTCGCGCGAGGAGTACGACCAGTTCTCGACCTGGTTGATCATCAGGTTCTCGTTCGGGATCAGGTATTCCTTGCGGTCTCGGGTCACGATCGAGATCGCGCGGATGCCGATCTTGCGGATCTGGCCGAAGCTCTCGTTGCCCGCCGCATCGGTCACCGCGATGACATCGCCCGGCTTGATCGAACGGTCGGTGAGCAGAATCAGCCCGGCGATCAGGTTGCCGAAGGTCTTCTGCAACCCGAAGCCGATCGCGAGGCCGAACGCGCCGGAGAACACCGCCAGTGCGGTGAGGTCGATCCCGAGGATGTCGATCGCGATCAGGACCATGACCGCCCAGATCGCGAGCGAGACGAGTTTCTCCGCCAGCAGGTGCTGCGTCGGATCGAGCCGCGTCATCCGCTTGATCGCGCCGCGCGACAGCCACACGAGGATGCGCGCGAGCAAGTAGACGACGAGCAGCACCATCAGCACGACCAGCGCGCTCCATACCGAAAAGCGCGTGTCGCCGACGGTGAAGCCGAGCGCATCGAGGTTCTGGACGATCTCGCCGAAGGTCATGCTGTGTTCGCTGACGGCATCCTTGAGCGATTCTGCGCCGACGACTGCTTCCTCAACCGCCTCGGGCGCAGGCGTGGTAGTCGCCGGAGTCGGCAAGACGGCGGACGTGGTCATGGAGCCTCCATCGCGGCGAACCCGCGTTCCAGATCTGCGATCAGGTCTTCCGGGTCTTCCAATCCGATCGACAGGCGCACGCCCCAGCGGTCGCCTTCGTTCCATCCCGCGGGCGGCCAAGAGGTCGCGCTGCGGATCGCGGCGGGGTCGATCGGCAGGGCGAGGCTCTCGTAGCCGCCCCAGCTGAAGCCGATGCCGAACAGTTCGAGCGCGTCGACGAACCGCGCGCTGGCGGCGGCGTCGCGGCCCTTCAGTACGAAACTGAACAGGCCGCAGCCGCCGGAGAAATCGCGTTGCCACAGATCGTGCCCCGGCGCGCCGGGCAGCATCGGGCACAGCACATGCGCGACCTCGGGCCGGGTGGCGAGCCATTCGGCCAGCGCCAGCGCGGTGGCGGTCGATTTCTCCAGCCGCACGCCCATCGTGCGCAGGCCGCGCAGCGCCAGCGCGGCGTCGTCGGGCGAGACGACCTGCCCCAGCGCCTGCGCGGTCTGGCGCAAGCGCCGGTACCAGCGTTCGCCCGCGCTCGCCGCGCCCATCATCAGGTCCGAATGGCCGCCGACGTGCTTGGTCAGGCTGGTGATCGCGATGTCGCACCCGTGTTCGAGCGCGGGAAACCCGAGCGGCGAGGCCCAGGTGTTGTCGATCAGGCTGACCGCGCCATGCTCGCGCGCGATCGTGGCGAGCGCAGGCACCTCGCACACCTCCATCGTCAGGCTGCCGGGGCTTTCGAGCAAGACTGCCTTCGTGTTCTTGCTGAAAAGGCCTGCGAAGCCCTCGACATCGAGCGGATCGAAGAACTTCGCGGTCACGCCGAAGCGATGGAGCAGCCCGTTTGCCATGATCCGGCTCGGTTCGTAGGCGTTGTCGGTCACCAGCAGTTCGTCCCCGGGCTTGACCACCGCCATCAGCGCGCCGGCGATCGCGGCGACGCCGCTGGGGTAAAGCACGGTGCCCGCCGCGCCGGGTTCGATCGTGGTCAGCGCATCGGCCAGCGCCCACTGTGTCGGGGCACCCCGGCGGCCGTAGAAGAAGCGCCCGTCCGCGTTGCCCTTGCCGCCTTCGGCCAGCGCGGCGGTGTCGGGATAGAGGTGCGTGCTCGCGCGCCAGACGGGCGGGTTGACCACCGGCCCGGTCCATTCCGCGCGCCGCCCCGCGCCCACGAGCCGGGTGTTCGCGCCGCTGCCATTGCCGTCTGCGCTCATCGCGCCGCCCCCGTTTCCTTCGGCGTGGCGGGGTCCGCTCCCCACTCGCTCCAGCTTCCATCGTAGAGTGCCGTATCGGTCTTGCCGAGCAGTTCGAGCGCGAACAGCAGGACCGAGGCGGTGACCCCGCTGCCGCAGGTCGCGACGACGGGGTGGTCGAGGTCGATCCCTGCCGCGACGAACGCCGCGCGCAGATCGTCGCCGCGCTTGAAGGTGCCGTCGTGGTTCAGCACCGCGGGGTAGTGCAGGTTGCGCGCGCCCGGGATGTGTCCGCCAGGCAGGCCGTGGACCGTGTCCTCCTCCGCGCCGGTGAAGCGGCCCGCGTCGCGCGCGTCGACCACCTGTTCGGCGCGGCTATCGATATTCGCGAGCATCTCGGCCTTGTCGCGCATGCGCGCCGGATCGGCATCGTGCGCCACGGCTTCGACCGGCGCGGGTTGTTCCCCGCCCGTATCGAGCGTGTGGCCAGCGGCACGCCATGCCTTCAGCCCCCCGTCGAGCAGCGCGACATCGCTCCATCCGAACAGGCGAAAGAGGAACCACGCCCGCGCCGAACTGCGCAAGTCGCTGTCGTCATAGAGCACCACCCGGCTCCCATCCTCCACGCCCAGCGCAGCGAGCCGTTCGGCGAACTGCGCGGCGGTCGGCAAGGCGGAGGGGACGGGCGATGCCCGATCCTCCAGCGACCCCAGATCGAGGAAGCGCGCGCCGGGGATATGTCCACCTGCGAACTCCGACGCCGGATCACGGCCCGCCGCGGCGAGGTGGCGCGAGGCGTCGAGCACGGTGACGGTGGCGAGGTTGTCTGCCAGCCAGTCGGTCGAGACGAGAATGTCCATGGCCGGGGGGTAGCGGGGCCGGCGTCCCTAGTCGAGCGGGCGCATGCCGATCGCGCTGTAGCTCTGCGGCATCTCGTCGAGCCGGAACGGACGCAGGTTGCCGCCGTGCCGGTCGGGAAGCTGGCCGACAAGGAAGGTGCGGGCGAGCGGCGCCTTGCCCTTCGCCGCAACGCGCAGCCGCAGCAACGGCACGTAGACCGCGGCGCTGCCCTGCCGGATCGCTCGTACCTGCTGCAGCGGCAGGCGCACGTCGCCGTCGAGTTCAACCGTCTCGCCCGGCGCGAGAGCGGCCACCGTGCGCATCGGCGCGAGCGGGGCGGCGGCGTCGGCGAGCTGGTCGGCGATCGGGGCAGAGCCGTGCGCGGTCACCAGATCGGCCTCGATCTCGAGATCGTCCCACTGCTCGCCGCCGCGGTTTTCCAGCACCAGCCGCCAGGCGAAGGTCGCGTTCATCATGCTGCGGCTGAAGCGAAGCGGCTTTGCGGCGAGCGAAACGCTCTCGGTCCGGGTCGCGAACGTGGTTCGGGACTGGGGCGGAGCAGGCGGTGCCGCTGCGGGCTTTGGCTCGGACTCGGGCTGAGGCTCGGGCCGCGGTTCGCGGCGCGCGAGCGGCGGTTCCACCACCGGGACGGGCGCCAGTTCCTCGCGCCGTCGCAGCAGCCAGAAGCCCGCGCCGCCCGCCACAAGCAGCACGACGAGCGCCGCGAGCCAGGGGACGAGCGAACCGCCTTCCTCGGACGGGGCTATGGCAGTCGCCGGCGTCGAGTCGGTGACCGAGGGTGTGAAATCGAAAGCGGTGCCGCCAGTTGCCGGCGGTTCGTCGCTGGCGGCTTCCGGCGGTGGAGCGGCGGTTTCGGTCGGCGCTGGTTCTGCCGGTGCCGGGGAGGGGCGTGCCGCGGGCTCGGCCTGAGCCGGCGTGCGCTCGGGTGTCGACGGCTCCTGCGCCGGCAATTGCAGCGGGATCGCGGGCGCGGTCGGCTGCGGCGTGGGCTGCGCCGTCGGCGTGGGGGTCGGAACCGAGCGCGGCGCTGTCCGCACCGGCGCGTCGGGATCGACGGGCCCTTGGACGTCGGGCGTCGCAGTCGTTTGCGGATCGGGTGGGAGTTGGAAATCGCGCGCCGATCCCTGCTGCTGCGCGAGCGCGGGCGAAGCGAGCGCCAGGGCCGCAGCGGCAAGCAGGAATGATGAGCGAGCGTGCATAGATTCGTAGGCATTCGGCAAGGGCCGGGTGGCGCTGAATAGTCCGTGAATTGCGAAGTGCAATCCCGCGGGTTGTGCGGCGCGCGCGATAGGCCCACATGCGCGGCATGAGCGACACACCCGACACGCTGCACCTCGGCCAGGCCAGTGCGCTGCCCGCCTCGCCGGAGGAAGCCCGGCTCGACTACGTGCCCAACCCGCGCGAGGGCGCGCTGTATCTCGTGCGCTTCGCCGCGCCCGAGTTCACCTCGCTGTGCCCGGTGACCGGCCAGCCCGACTTCGCGCATCTGGTGATCGACTATGCGCCGGGCGAACGGATCGTCGAATCGAAGAGCCTCAAGCTGTTCCTCGGCAGCTTCCGCAATCATGCGGGGTTCCACGAGGACGTGACTGTAGGCATCGGCCAGCGGCTGGTGGCGGAGATGAAGCCGCGCTGGCTGCGCATCGGCGGCTACTGGTATCCGCGCGGCGGCATCCCGATCGACGTCTTCTGGCAGAGCGGCGCGCCGCCGGAAGGGCTATGGGTGCCCGATCAGGGTGTCGCCAGCTACCGGGGGCGGGGATGAGCGCGACACGCACCGAAAGCGACACTATGGGCACCGTCGAGGTGCCCGCCGACGCGCTGTGGGGCGCGCAGACGCAGCGCAGCTTGCAGAACTTCCGCATCGGCGGCGAGCGCCTGCCGCTGCCGCTGATCCATGCGCTGGGCGTGATCAAGCGCGCCGCGGCGGAGGCCAATCGCGATCTTGGCGTGCTGGACGGTGACCTCGCCGACGCGATCGTGCGCGCTGCGCAGGAGGTGATCGACGGCCAGTTCGACGACCAGTTTCCGCTGGTCGTGTGGCAGACCGGATCGGGCACGCAGTCGAACATGAACGCCAACGAGGTGATCGCCAATCGCGCGATCCAGTTGCTCGGCGGCGAGGTCGGCTCGAAATCGCCGGTCCATCCCAACGATCATGTCAATCGGAGCCAGTCGTCGAACGACACTTTCCCCAGCGCGATAAACGTCGCCGTGGCGGGTGAGATCGTGCGTGCCCTGCTGCCCGCGCTGCGTGCGATGCACGCCGATCTGGACGCCAAGGCGAAGTGCTGGGCGGACATCGTCAAGATCGGCCGCACGCATACGCAGGACGCGACGCCGCTGACGCTGGGGCAGGAGTTCTCCGGCTACGCGGCGCAGGTCGCCGGCGGGATCGCGCGGATCGAGACGACGCTGTCGGGGCTGTACCAGCTCGCGCAGGGCGGCACCGCCGTCGGCACGGGGCTCAACGCGCCGGCGAGCTTTGCGGAGAAGGTGGCCGAACGGATCGCCGCGATCACCGGCTTGCCGGTCGAAACCGCGCCGAACAAGTTCGAGGCGCTCGCCGCGCAGGACGCGCTGCTGTTCGCCCACGGCGCGCTCAACACGCTGGCGGCGAGCCTCTACAAGATCGCCAACGACATCCGCTTCCTCGGCTCCGGGCCGCGGTCGGGCCTCGGCGAGCTGGCATTGCCCGAAAACGAACCCGGCAGCTCGATCATGCCGGGCAAGGTCAATCCGACCCAGTGCGAGGCGCTGACGCAAGTCTGCATCGAGGTGTTCGGCAACCACGCCGCGCTGACGTTCGCGGGCAGCCAGGGGCAGTTCGAACTGAACACCTACCGCCCGATGATGGCGTGGAACGCGCTGCGCTCGGTCCGCCTGCTGGCCGATGCGGCGGAGAGCTTCACCGAGCACCTGCTGGCGGGCCTCGAACCGCGCCGCGAGAACATCGCGCGCGGGGTGGAGAATTCGCTGATGCTCGTCACCGCGCTCGCCCCGGCGATCGGCTACGACAAGGCGGCGGCGATCGCCAAGATGGCGCACAAGAAAGGGCTGACCCTGCGCGAAGCGGCGCTGGAAAGCGGCGATGTGAGCGCGGAGGATTTCGACCGGCTGGTGCGGCCTGAGGATATGGTGTGACGCGCTCAAGCAGCGCGAAGCGGGGTTAGCGCAGACAAAAATCCATTCCAGCAACGCTGGAATGGTGCCGGCTACAGGATTCGAACCCGTGGCCCCCTGATTACAAATCAGGTGCTCTACCAACTGAGCTAAGCCGGCGTTCCGCTCCCAGTAGCGAAGCGGCGGAGCAAGGCAAGACTCGCCCTCACGCAGCGAAGCGATAGGGCATCAGGGCAAGAGTCGTCCTCAAGCAGCGGAGCGATAGGGCAACAAGAACCTTTCAAAGCGCGCCGAAGGTCCAGCCCTCGGTGCGGGCGATTTCGGGCGTCAGCCCGGCGGGGTGCCACATCGCGGGATTGTGCGCGACAGTGCGCAGCCAAGCGGCGGTCACGAGCGCATCGGACGAGTGATCGTCGATCGGCCCCGACCGCGCCACCGGCGGCGACGCGAGCGCGGCGAGACGTTCGTTGAGATCTTCGCAGGTCCGGATCTTGCTTGTACCCTTGCGCACGCCCGCCCCGCGCGCTGCGAGCGAAGTGTACATCTCCACGATCACCGAACCCGACGCCGGCAGCGGATCGATCGGCCATACCGGCACGCGTCCGCCCAGCCGGTGCAGCAGGCGCATTCCGGTGAGGCTGGACTTGCCGACCTGCGCCGCGCCGACGAGGTTGAAATTGCTCACCGGCCGTACGCCTTGCGCGCGCTGCGCATGTTCGGCGCGGCGGAAGCGGCCTTCGCGGGTCGCGGCATCGGGCAGATGGAAGCTGTCGCCGACATGGTCGCCGGAGTGGCGGAAATGACGCGCGGCTTCGGGATGCCGCACGAAGCTCGACGCGGCGAGGTGGGCGTCGTCCGCGCAAATCCGGTCGATTAGAGCCCAGAGCGATCGCGCGTCGGGCGGGCTTTCGCGCCAGCCGGGAAAGAACGCCCCGCAGTCCGCGAACGGCAGCGATATGCCCAGGTCCATCCCGACCAGCGTGTCGGGCGGTAGTTGCTCTCGCAGGATCGTCAGCACTTCGTCGCGCGACCAGCCGCGTCCGGGATCGACCAACACCGGCGGGCCGCCCGCGGCATCGGCGATCGCCAGCGCGATCCCCTTGTGCCGCTCGCCCGCCGCGCCCGACCAGTCGATCGCGAGGAAGTGCCGGAAGCGGCTCATTCCCGCTCGCGCCGAAGCTTGTCCCAGTACTCGAGCCGTTTCTGAACCTCGCGCTCGAACCCGCGCTCGACCGGGGTGTAGTAGGTCTGCGGCTCCATTTCCTCGGGCCAGTAGTTCGCGCCGGAAAAGCCGCCCTCCGCATTGTGATCGTAAGCGTAATCCTTGCCGTAGCCGATGTCTTTCATCAGCTTCGTCGGCGCGTTGAGGATATTCTGCGGCGGCATCAGGCTGCCGGTTTCCTTCGCGCTGCGCCACGCCGCGCCCGCCGCCTTGTAGGCGGCGTTCGATTTGGGGGCGGTCGCGCAATAGAGACACGCCTGGACGATCGCCAGTTCGCCCTCCGGGCTGCCGAGGAAGTCGTAGGCGTCCTTTGCCGCGAGGCATTGCACCAGCGCCTGGGGATCGGCGAGGCCGATGTCCTCGCTCGCCGCGCGCACCAGCCGGCGCAGCACGAACAGCGGCTCCTCGCCCGCCACCAGCATTCGCGCGAGGTAGTAAAGCGCGGCCTGCGGGTCCGATCCGCGCAGCGATTTGTGCCACGCCGAAATCAGATTGTAGTGCCCCTCGCGATCCTTGTCGTAGACCGCGACGCGGCGCTGGAGGAAGCTGCCGAGCTCTCCCGGCGCCAGCGGCTCCTCGATCCGCGCGGCGTAGAGCGTTTCGGCCTGGTTGAGGAGGAAGCGCCCGTCGCCGTCGGCGCTGGCGACCAGCGCGGCGCGTGCTTCGTCCGTAAGGGGGAGAGGCCCCTCGAGGCCTTCCGCCTTGTCCAGCAGCTTGCCGAGCGCGGCGGGATCGAGCCGGTGGAGGATCAGCACCTGCGCACGGCTGAGCAGTGCGGCGTTGAGTTCGAAGCTCGGGTTCTCGGTGGTGGCGCCGACCAGCGTCACCGTGCCGCGCTCGACGAAGGGCAGAAAGCCATCCTGTTGCGCGCGGTTGAAGCGGTGGATTTCGTCCACGAACAGCAGCGTGCGCTGTCCGGCCTCCGCCGCCTTGTCGGCTTCCGCGAAGGCTTTCTTGAGGTCCGCCACGCCGGAAAACACAGCGCTGATCGCGACGAAGCGCATGCCGACCGCGTCGGCGAGCAGGCGCGCGATGCTCGTCTTGCCGGTGCCGGGCGGGCCCCACAGGATCATGCTCGACAATTTACCCGCCGCGACCATGCGGCCGATCGCGCCGTCCGATCCGGTCAGGTGCTCCTGCCCGACGACCTCGTCCAGCGCGCGCGGGCGCAGGCGGTCGGCGAGGGGTGCATCCTCGCGCGGCTCATCGGGCGCGGAGCTGTCGGGAATCGTATCGGGAAAGAGGTCGGCCATCTCCTGCGCTAGATAGGAAATCGCACGCCATGGTGCGAGGGGCCTTGAAAACCGATAGCTCAAAGATATATCGTGAGGCATCGGAAGAAAGGAGTTCACGATGCACCATCATAGCGATCACAACGACATGCGCCGCGAATGGCGGCGCGCCGGGCGGAGCTGGGCCGCCGCGTTCGGTTCGGATGGTCCGTTCGGACCGAAAGGGCCGTTCGGGCAGGATGGGCCGTTCGGCCCGCGCGGGCCATTCGGCGGCGGCGGACGCGGCCACCGCCGCGGGCGGATGTTCGGCCACGGCGAACTGCGGCTCGCGCTGCTCAAGCTGCTCGCCGACGAGCCGCGCCACGGCTACGAACTCATCAAGGCGATCGAGGAACTGACCGGCGGCGATTACGCGCCGAGCCCCGGTGCGGTCTATCCCACGCTCCAGCTTCTCGCCGACGAAGGCATGATCGAGGAGCGCGGCGACGACACCCCGCGCAAGGCCTTCGCCGCGACCGATGCCGGCCGCGCGGAACTGGCGGAGAAGGCCGACGAGGTCGAGGTGCTGTTCGAACGGCTTTCCGCCCACGGCGAGCGCGAACAGCGCGGCCGGTCGCCGCACCTCTGGCGTGCGATGGGCAATCTTGCCAATGTGCTCAAGCACCGCGCCCGCTCGGGCAAGCTCGATCAAGGCACGATCGACGAGATCGTGGACATGATCGACGACATGGCAAAAAGGATCGAACGACTATGACCAGCGCGACCACAGCCTCCGTCCCCACCACCAGCGGTTCGCGTTATCTCCAGCAGCTGTGCAAGCACTGGTCGCACAACCTCGCGGTCGATTATTCGGCGGACAAGGGGACGGTGACGTTCCCGGCCGAGGGGCGCAGCGGATCGTGGGCGGGGGACGCGGTCCTCACGCTCGATGCCGGGCCGGACGCGCTCGAATGCCGGATCGACGCGAGCGAGCCCGGCCAGCGCGACGTGCTGAAGGGTGTCGTCGCCAATCACCTCGACCGCTTCGCCTTCCGCGAGGCGCCGCTGACGTTCGACTGGCGCGACGCCTGACCCTGCTGGCGCGTCCGGGGCGGGAGTGATATTCTCGCCCCGGGCCGCATGGAGAGGGGTTCGAATATGGTGGAAGCTGCACGCAAGACGCCGTGGCACTTGTGGCTCGTTGGCGTGGTATCGCTGGTCTGGAATGCTTTCGGCGCGAACGACTATACCCAGTCGCAACTGAGCAACCGCGATTATCTCGCGAGCATGACGCAGGGCATGGGTATCTCGGTCGATGAGATGCTGGCTTATATCGACAGCTTCCCGGCCTGGGCGCACGCCTGCTGGGCGTTCGGCACGTGGGGCGCGGTGATCGGATCGGTGCTCCTGCTCCTGCGCACGCGCTTCGCCGTCTGGGCCTTTGCGCTGTCGCTGGTCGGGCTCGCCGGCACCACGATGTATCAGGCCGTCACGCCGCAGCCCGAATGGGCCAGCACCGGCGCGACCGCGATCATGACCGTGGTGATCTGGTCGGTCGCGACGTTCCTGCTGATCTATGCGATCAGCATGCGGAACAAAGGCGTGCTGCGCTGACCCTAGGCTTTCGACGCGATCAGCCGGAGATAGGTGTCCGCAACCGCCTGGTTGATCGCGTCCCAGTCGAAATCCAGGCTGCGCGCCTCGCCCGCCGCGCCGTGGCGCGCGCGCAGGCCAGGGTCGGTGCAATAGGGCGCGATCGCATCGGCGAAGGCCGCGGCATCGCCCGAGGGCACGAGGCGGCCGGTTTCGCCGTCCTGCACCAGGTTCGCGCTGCCGGTGGCGCCCGCTGCCACGACCGGCAGGCCGCAGGCCATCGCCTCCAGCGTCACGTTGCCGAACGTCTCGGTGATCGAGGGGTTGAAGAACACGTCCCCGCTCGCCAGCGCGCGGCCAAGGTCGGCGCCGGTCTGGAAGCCCGCGAAGATGCCGCCGGGCAGCGCGCGCTCGAACCAGCCGCGCGCCGGGCCGTCGCCGATCACCAGCACCTTGTGCGGCACGTTCCGCTGGCGCAGTTCGGCGATCGTTTCGGAGAAGACGTCGAGCCCCTTTTCCATCACCAGCCGGCCGAGGAACACCACCGCGGCATCGTCGTCCGCGATGCCGCGCGCGCGCCGCCACGCGAGGTCGCGCTTGTCCGAAGCGAACACCGTGCGGTCGACCCCGCGCGTCCACAGCGAGATGTCGTCGTTCATCCGCTGCGCGCGCAAAGTATCGATCATGCTCTGCGAAGGCGCGACCAGCGCATCGCAGCGGCGGTAGTAGTTGCGGATATAGGCCTCGAGCATCGGTTCGATCACGCCGAGGCCGTAATAGCGCGGATAGGTCTCGAACCGGGTGTGGACCGAGGCGAGCACGGGAATGCCCCGGCGGTGCGCCCAACGCAGCGCACCCTGCGCGACGAAATCGGGCGAGGAGGTATGCACCACGTTCGGCGCGAACCGCTCCAGATCGGCCCGGTTGGCGCGAGAGAGGGCGAGCGGGATGCGATATTCGGAACGGCCTGGGATCGCCACGCTCGGCACGCTCACCAGATCGCCGGTTGGCGCAAAGGCGGGTTCCGCCACCGTCGGCGAATAGACGCGCACCGCCGCGCCTTGCCCCAACAGGTAGCCGACGAGCCGATTGAGCGCTTGGTTCGCCCCGTCGCGCACATAGTTGTAGTTGCCGCTGAACAGGGCGATGCGGAGATCTGCGGTCTGCATGGTCGGGCCCGGCCATAGGGCGGTGATGCGCGCTTGGCGAGAGGTTGCCAGCCGCAAAAGTCATCCGCCCTGTCGATGCAATCCTATGCGCGCTTGACTCGGCTGGACGCAACATTATTGCCGCGCGTGGGCCACGCGGTCCCAACGCCGCGCGCGCTCTCTGCAAGGAGAGAATACATGACTGATATGCCGACGCTCAAGCCTGAGCGCCCCTTCTTCTCGTCCGGCCCCACGGCCAAGTTCCCGGGCTGGTCCCTCGACAAGCTGAAAACCGAATCGCTCGGGCGCTCGCACCGCTCGGGGCTCGGCAAGGCGCGTCTCAAGTACGCGATCGACCTCAGCCGCGAACTGCTCGGCGTGCCCGACGACTACCTCGTCGGCATCATGCCCGCTTCGGACACCGGCGCGCTCGAATGCGCGATGTGGACGATGCTCGATCCCGCGCGGCCCGCCACGGTCGCGGCGTGGGAAAGCTTCGGCAACGTGTGGATCCAGGATGCGGTGAAGCAGCTCAAGCTGCCGAACCTGACCACGCTCGACGCGGACTATGGCGAAATCCCCGATCTCGCGAGCATCCCACAGGAAAACGATGTCGTCTTCACCTGGAACGGCACCACCTCGGGCGCGAAAATCCCGAACACCGACTGGCTCGCCCCGGGCCGCACGGGCGTGACGATCAACGACGCCACCAGCGCGATCTTCGCGATGGAGATGGATTGGGCGAAGCTCGATGCCACGACCTATTCGTGGCAGAAGGTCATGGGTTCGGAGGCGCAGCACGGCATGCTGGTGCTCAGCCCCAAGGCGGTGCAGCGGATCGAGGAATACGATCCCGAATGGCCGCTGCCCAAGCTGTTCCGCCTCAAGAAGGGCGGCAAGATCAACACCGGCATCTTCGAAGGCGCGACGATCAACACCCCCTCGATGCTCGCCACCGAGGATTACATCGCCGCGCTCGAATGGGCCCAGGCGATCGGCGGGCGCAAGGCGCTGTTCGAGCGGGCGGAGGCCAACGCCAAGATCGTCACCGACTGGATCGAGGCGACGCCGTGGCTGCGCAACATGGTCCCCGATCCGGCGCAGCGCACCAACACCGGCGTGTGCTTCGTGTTTCAGGGCGACTGGTACGAAAGCCTCTCGGCAGACGAGCAGGCGGCGGTGCCCAAAAAAATTGCCAAGCAGCTCGAGGAGCTGAACGTCGGCTACGACTTCAACGGCTACCGCGACGCGCCGCCGAGCTTGCGCATCTGGTGCGGCGGCACGGTGGAGCAGGAAGATCTCAAGCGCCTGCTGCCGTGGATCGAGTGGGCCTACGAGGGGCTGAAAGCCGGCGCCTGATCCGCTCCCCGTCACCCTGAACTCGTTTCAGGGTCCATTTCTCCCCATCGCACTTCGCTCTCGAAGGCTCGATGGATGCTGAAACAAGTTCAGCATGACGATTGAAGGGAATTGCAAATGTCCCAGAAACCCAAAGTTCTCATCTCCGACAAGATGGACCCTAACGCCGCGCGCATTTTCGAAGAGCGCGGCTGCGAGGTCGACGTGAAGCCGGGCATGACGCCCGACGAACTCAAGGCCGTGATCGGCCAGTACGATGGCCTCGCCATCCGTTCCGCGACCAAGGTGACGCCCGAGATTCTGGATGCGGCGACCAACCTCAAGGTGGTCGGCCGCGCGGGAATCGGGGTCGACAACGTCGATATCCCCGCTGCCAGCGCCAAGGGCGTGGTGGTGATGAACACCCCGTTCGGCAACTCGATCACCACCGCCGAACACGCGATCGCGATGATCATGGCGCTCGCCCGCCAGATTCCCGAGGCCAACGTGCGCACCCAGCACGGCGAATGGCCGAAGAACGATTTCATGGGCGTCGAGGTCACCGGCAAGACGCTCGGCTTGATCGGCGCGGGCAACATCGGCTCGATCGTCGCCAGCCGCGCGCTCGGCCTGCGGATGAAGGTCGTCGCCTACGATCCGTTCCTGACCGAAGAGCGCGCGGTCGAGATGGGGGTGGAGAAGGCCGATCTCGACACCCTGCTGGCCAAGGCGGATTTCATCACCCTGCACACCCCGCTGACCGACCAGACGCGCAACATCCTCGGCGCGGAAAACCTCGGCAAGACCAAGAAGGGCGTCCGCATCGTCAATTGCGCGCGCGGCGGGCTGATCGACGAGGCGGCGCTGAAGGACCTGCTCGATTCGGGCCACGTCGCAGGTGCCGCGCTCGACGTGTTCCAGACCGAACCGGCCAAGGAATCGCCGCTGTTCGGCACCCCGGGCTTCATCTGCACCCCGCATCTGGGCGCGAGCACGACCGAGGCGCAGGTCAACGTCGCGCTGCAGGTGGCCGAGCAGATGGCGGATTACCTCGTCGACGGCGGCGTCACCAACGCGCTCAACATGCCGAGCCTGAGTGCCGAAGAAGCGCCGAAGCTCAAGCCGTACATGGCGCTGGCGGAAAAGCTCGGCAGCCTTGTCGGCCAGCTCGCGCACGGCAATCTCGACCGGATCAGCATCGAACGGTCGGGCGCGGCGGCGGAGCTGAACGGCAAGCCGATCACCGGCGCGGTGCTGGCGGGGCTGATGCGCCAGTATTCGGACAGCGTGAACATGGTCAATGCGCCCTATCTGGCGAAGGAGCGCGGGCTCGACGTGCGCGAGGTGCGCCACGACCGCGAGGGGGTGTACCACACGCTGGTGCGCGTCACCGTGGCGACCGCTGCGGGCGATCGTTCGGTCGCGGGCACGCTGTTCGGGTCCGAGGCGCCGCGGCTGGTCGAGATCTTCGGCGTCGGGATCGAGGCCGATCTGAAGGGCAACATGCTCTACATCGTCAACGAGGACGCGCCGGGCTTCATCGGTCGCATCGGCTCGCTGCTGGGCAGCAACGGGATCAACATCGGCACTTTCCACCTCGGCCGCCGCGATGCGGGCGGGGAAGCGGTGCTGCTGCTGAGCGTCGACCAGCCGATTCCCGACGAGGTGGTGACCGAGGCCTGCGCGCTCGAAGGCGTGAAGACAGTCATGCCGCTGGCGTTTTGACCGGTGCTGGGCCAAGGCTTTCCGGGTCCTTCGAGACGCCGCTTCGACAAGCTCAGCGGCTCCTCAGGATGAGCGATGATAATTTCCACCGCTCATCCTGAGGAGGGATTGAGCGAAGCGGAGGCCGAAGGCCGCAGCGCAGCCGAAAGCCCGTCTCGAAGGACCGTATGACCGACCCCGACGATCTCCTGCCCGAAGGCCTCGAGGATCGCCTGCCGCACGCCGCGGCGGCGTTGACCGCAGCGATGCGCGGTGCGCTCGATGTGCTCGACGGGCACGGATACGACCGGGTGCGCCCGCCGCTGGTCGAGTTCGAGCGCTCGCTCGCCGGGCGGATGGACGGGGTGCAGACCCGGCGGATGTTCCGCTTCGTCGACCCGGCCAGCCTGCGCACGCTGGCGCTGCGATCGGACATGACGCCGCAGGTGGGCCGCATTGCCGCCACCGGCCTCGCCGCTGCGCCGCGCCCGTTGCGGCTCTGCTATGCGGGCGAGGTCGTGACCATCGACGCCGATCAGCTCGATCCTGCCCGCCAGCGGCTCCAGCTCGGGGCCGAACTGATCGGCAGCGACAGCGCGGAAGCGGCCGGCGAGATCGTCGCGCTGGCGCTGGAAGCGCTGGCGGCGGCGGGTGCGAGCGGGCTGTCGGTCGATTTCACCATGCCCGATCTGGTCGATACGCTGGCGGCAGGCGCGCTGCCGGTCGCGCCCGATGCGGTCGAGGCGGTGCGGCGCGAACTCGACATGAAGGATGCGGGCGGCCTGCGCGCGGCGGGTGGGGAAAGCTATCTGCCGCTTCTCTATGCCGCCGGGGATCTCGAGGAGGCGCTCGGCCGAATCGCGGCGATCGATACGGGCGGCGCGCTCGACAGCCGCATCGCCGGGCTGCGCGCGATCGCCGCGCGCATTCCGCCCGGCGTACGCTGCACGCTCGACCCGACCGAGCGGCACGGTTTCGAATATCAGAGCTGGTTCGGCTTCACGCTCTACGCCGCCGGATCGCGCGGCGCGGTCGGGCGCGGCGGCACCTATTGCATCCGCGGAACCGAGGAACGCGCGACGGGCTTCTCGCTCTACCTCGACCGGCTGGCCGAGCCAGGGCCCGACGCTGCGACGCGCCAGACGCTGTTCCTCCCGCTCGGTCACGACCGCCAAGCCGCCGAACGCCTGCGCGCGATCGGCTGGCGAACGCTCGCCGCCTTGTCCGAAAGCGACGATCCGCGAGCGTTGGGATGTACCCACCGTCTCGACGGCGGCGAGGCGGTGGCGCTAGTTGGTCTCTGACGGTTCTGGCCCGATCCGGCCGTCGGAATCGTCGAGCGCATCGATCCGCCCCATCTGATCGTCCGACAGCTCGAAATCGAGCGCTTCGAAGTTCGCCGCAATATGGTCGCGGCTGCTCGCCTTGGGGATCGTCGCGAGGCCGTGCTGGAGATGCCAGCGCAGGATCACCGCGGCGGCCGGGCGGCCGGTCTCTTCCGCGATTGCCTCGACCGCCGGATCGTCCATCGCGTCGCCCTGGCCGAGCGGCGACCAGCTCTGCGTCACGATGCCCAGGTCGCGATGCACCGCGCGCAGGCTCCGCTGCTGGAAGCCGGGATGCAGCTCGATCTGGTTGAGCGCCGGGGTCACGCCGGTCGCATCGATCACCGCGCGCAGGTCCTCCTCGCGAAAATTCGACACGCCGATCGATTTCGCCTTCCCTGCCTTGCGCACCTCCACCAGCGCCTCCCACGTCTCGACTGTCAGTCCTTTTGCCGGGCAGGGCCAGTGGATCAGCACGAGATCGACGCTGTCGCGCCCCAGCCGGGCGAGGCTCTTGTCCATCGCCTGCAACGTGTTGTCGTAGCCTTGGCTATCGTTCCAGATCTTGGTCGTCAGCCACACATCCTCGCGGCCCGAGAGGCCACCGCCCACTCCGCGTTCGTTGCGGTAGATCGCGGCGGTGTCGACCAGATCGTAACCGATATCGAGCGCGGTGCGCACCGGGTCGGCCGCCTTGTCGTCGTCGATCTGCCAAGTGCCGAAGCCGAGCTGGGGAAGCGCGCGGCCGTCGTTGAGCTTGAGCGTGGGGGTGCCGGTCATAAAATCTCCTTTGCCAGCTTCAATGCATTGTCGGCGCGATCTATCCCGCTTGCGCCTTGCCCTGCGCGGGTGCAGCGCCTAACGCCCGCGGCGTTTGTGCAGTGCAGAAGGTAGGCAGGACGGACCATGGCCAACGTCACCGTGATCGGCGCCCAGTGGGGCGACGAGGGCAAGGGCAAGATCGTCGACTGGCTCGCCAGCCGCGCCGATGCCGTCGTCCGCTTCCAGGGCGGGCACAACGCCGGCCACACGCTGGTGGTGGGCGATAACGTCTACAAGCTCAGCCTGCTGCCGAGCGGTATCGTTACCGGCACGCTGTCGATCATCGGCAACGGGGTGGTGCTCGATCCGTGGCACCTCAAGGCCGAGATCGCCAAGCTCGAAGGGCAGGGGGTGACGATCACGCCCGACAACTTCGCCATCGCCGACAACTGCCCGCTGATCCTGCCGCTCCACCGCGACCTCGATGGTTTGCGTGAAAGCGCGGCGGGCGCGGGCAAGATCGGCACGACCGGGCGCGGCATCGGCCCGGCGTACGAAGACAAGGTCGGCCGCCGCGCGATCCGCGTGTGCGATCTGGCGCATCTCGACCATCTCGAACCCCAGCTCGACCGCCTGTGCGCGCATCACGATGCGCTGCGGGCCGGATTCGACCAGTCGCCGGTCGATCGCGAAGGTCTGCTCGCCGAACTGCGCGAGATCGCCCCGTTCGTGCTCCGCTTCGCGCAGCCGGTGTGGAAGCGGCTGAAGAAAGTGCGGAAGGCCGGGGCGAAGATTCTGTTCGAGGGGGCACAGGGCGTGCTGCTCGATGTCGATCACGGCACCTATCCGTTCGTCACCAGCTCGAACACCGTCAGCGGCACCGCTGCGGCCGGATCGGGGCTCGGACCGGCCAGCACCGGGTTCGTGCTTGGCATCGTCAAGGCCTACACCACGCGCGTGGGCAGCGGGCCGTTCCCGACCGAGCTGTCGGACGATGTCGGCCAGCGGCTGGGCGAGCGCGGGCACGAGTTCGGCACCGTCACCGGGCGCCAGCGGCGCTGCGGCTGGTTCGATGCGGTGCTGGTGCGTCAGAGCTGCGCGATCAGCGGCGTCACCGGCATCGCGCTGACCAAGCTCGACGTGCTCGACGGGTTCGACACGGTGAAGATCTGCACCGGCTATCGCCTGCACGGCAAGATCCTCGACTATTTCCCCTCGCACGCCGCCGACCAGGCCGCGGTCGAGCCGATCTACGAGGAGATGGACGGCTGGCAGGAAACCACCGCCGGCGCGCGCAGTTGGGCCGACCTGCCGGCGCAGGCGATCAAGTACATCCAGCGGGTGCAGGAGCTGATCGAGACGCCCGTGGCGCTCGTATCGACCAGTCCGGAGCGCGAAGACACGATCCTCGTGCGCGATCCCTTCATCGATTGACCCAATCGCTCCATTCTTGACTTAATCCCGTTTTGTTCTACCGATGTTCGCATATAGAATTGCGGAGTCGGAAACTCATGGGGCAAGCGGATTTCGTCTACGACATGGCTGGAATGGAAAGCGGCGCGGCATTGGCTGCGGCCGTCTACGCGGACGGTGCGGCGCAGCGGCAGGCGATCGGCGAAGATGCCGCCGCCGCCGGGCTGAGGCTGGGCGAGATCGGCCCGGTCACGATGCTGACGGAAGGGGCGGCGGTGCGCGTCCTGGCTGACGTGGTCGTGCTCGATTGTCCACAGGCCGATGCGGCGACGCTCGCCGCGCTCGCCCGGCTAGATGTCCGCGCGGCACGGGCCGGGGCGCAGCTTGTCGTATCGACCACGCTGGACGCGCTCGATGCGGTGTTCGGCTGCCTCGACCAGTCGCGTGCGCAAGTGCTGGTCGATCCCACTAGGGGAGAGCGCGTAATTGCGCTTGGCCGCGCGTTGGCCATTCTGCCCGGCATGCGCGTGCGCGAGCTATCCCAGGACGACCGCCTGACGCTGCTTCGGTTGACCGAGCAGGTGAGCGAGATCGCGACGCGTCTCGATCGCCTGTCCGGCGGGCTCCCGCGCGACGGCGGTGCATTCCGTTTCGAATCCCCGACGCAGGGCTATCGGGGCGAGGACGAGAGCTGCGAACGCAAGCTGCTGCGTCAGCCGCGACCACCCTTGCCCGATCCGCGGCTGGTGCGCCGGATCATCCGCCAACGCCGTTTGCGCGACCGGTTCTTCGAATCCGCGCTGTTCGCCGATCCCGCGTGGGATATCCTGCTCGACCTCACCGCCGCGCGCGCCGAGCACGCGCGGGTCTCGGTCACCAGCCTGTGCATCGCCAGCGGCGTCCCGCCGACCACCGCGCTGCGCTGGATTGCCCAGATGGTCGAGGCGGGGCTCCTCGTACGGGTCGAGGACGAGGCGGACCGTCGCCGCGCTTTCATCGCGCTGTCCGACCGGACCGCCGACGCGATGGCCCACTACTTTGCGGAACTCGGCAAGACGGCGCAGAAGCTGGTTTAGGCGCCCGGCAGCCAGCCCGCGGTTTCGGCGAGCAACCACACGCCGATCGCGAGAAACAGCAGCGCGGCGACGGCCCTGACCACGCCCAGCGGAACCTTGGCGATCAGCGCATTGCCGAGGAATACCGCAGGCACGTTGGCGATCATCATGCCCAGCGTGGTGCCCGCGGTCACCGTCAGCACGTTCTGGAACTGCGCGCCGAGCGCGATCGTGGCGATCTGCGTCTTGTCGCCCATCTCGACCAGGAAGAACGCGACCAGCGTGGTCAGGAACGCGCCGTAGCGCGAAGGCTTCGCGTCCTCGTCCTCGTCGAACGTGTCGGGCACCAGCGTCCACGCCGCCATCGCGATGAACGATATGGCGACGGCATAGCGGAACCACGTGCCGTCGAGCAGGAAGCTGGCGCGCTCGCCCACGAAGGCGGCGAAAGCGTGGTTTGCGAGCGTGGCGAACAGGATGCCGAGCACGATCGGCACCGGCGCCTTGAAGCGCGCGGCGAGCACGATGGCGAGCAGCATGGTCTTGTCGCCGATCTCGGCGAGCGCGACCACGGCAGTCGAGGTCAGGAAGGCTTCCACGTGGATTCTCCGGGCCGGGCACCAGACAAGACAAACGGCATCGCACCACGCGCCCGGCCGGGCGGTGTGCCATGCCCTTGGTCTCGCCCGAACGGTTTCCCGTTCCCCGTGCGCCACGGCCTCTCGACCGAGTATGTTGACGCATGGGCCCGCCCCGGACGGGCGGTCGGCTACTCCCCAGATGACGTGTGTTTCCTAAGGCGCGGAAAGGTGGAGATCAAGCGCCTATGTCGCGCCGCAGGATCACGGTCAGGCCGGTTTCCGGCGGCTCGCCGGGCAGCACGCGGCGCACGGCATCGGCGCGCGCGCGGTCGAGGAACGCGGCGGGCACCGCTGGATCGTGCAGCACGGTATCGGCCTGCCCGAGCAGACGCGCCTGGCGCAGCGT
This sequence comes from Pelagerythrobacter sp., assembly GCF_041912895.1. Classification (NCBI taxonomy): domain Bacteria; kingdom Pseudomonadati; phylum Pseudomonadota; class Alphaproteobacteria; order Sphingomonadales; family Erythrobacteraceae; genus Pelagerythrobacter; species Pelagerythrobacter sp. The sequence goes on from NZ_JAYSGI010000005.1 coordinate 197,460, forward strand.
GAGATCGTCGGGATCGTCGCTGGCGAGCGAGAACACCTCGCACGATGCGCCCCCGCTTTCGCCGGGCCGGTCGAGCCAGTCGGCAACACTTTCCGCCGATCGGGTATCGAACGGATCGAGCGCGCCGCCCTCGGCCAGTGCCGCATCGATCACCCGCCGGCGCTCGCCCGGCTCGGGAACGCGCGCGCGCAATTGCGCCTTGGCCGCATGGAGCGCGCTTGCAAGCGCCCCGAGCGATGGCGGCAAAAGCGCTTCCAACCGCAGCCGCAGATGTTTCGCGAGGCCCGCCGAGGCGCCGCCGGTGCCGACCGCCACGAGCACCGGATCGCGATCCAGCACGCTCGGCACGGTGAAATCGCACAGTTCGGGCCGGTCGGTCGCATTGACCAGCAGCCCCTTGCCCTTGAGCCGCATTACCGCGGCTTCGGCTTCGCGCGCATCTTCGAGTGCGACGAAGGCCAGCCGCGCATGGTGCGCCTCCGCCTCGCCGCAGCAGGTGCCGCCCGCGCGCTCGATCAGCCGCCGCTTCGCCTCCGCCGCTTCGCCGGTGCCGAGCACGACCACGCGCTGTCCGGCGATGCGGTGGAAGAGCGGCAGGCTGTTCACAGCCAGTCCGGCACCTGCTCGGCGTCCATGATCGCGTCCGCCGGAATGCGTTCGGCGACCACCGCGAACCGGTCGCCGTCGACCAGCACCTCGGGCACGAAGCCGCGGCTGTTGTAGCTCGACGCCATCGTCGCGCCGTAGGCCCCGGCGGTGCGGAACACCGCGAGGTCTCCCGCGACGAGCGCGTCGGTCTCGCGGTCCATCGCGAAGGTGTCGCCGGTTTCGCAGATCGGGCCGACGATATGCGCGGTCGCCTTCTCGCCGCTGGGCGCGACCGCTTCGATATCGTGCCACGCACCGTAAATCGCGGGCCGCGCGAGATCGTTCATCGCCGCATCGACGATCACGAACGGCGGCCCGTTGCCGCTGCGCTTCGACCGGATCACGCGGGTCAGCAGCACGCCCGCATTGCCCGCGATGACGCGGCCTGGCTCGAACGTCAGGCGCACGTCCCATGCCTTGGTCACGCGCGCGACCATCGCGCCGTATTCGGCGGGGGAGGGCATGAACTCGCCTGCCTTGTAGGGCACGCCCAGTCCGCCACCGAGGTCGGCGTGGGTGACGCCAAGGCCCTCCGCGCGCAGGTCCGCGATCAGCGCGCCGACCTTGGCGAACGCGGTCTCCAGCGGCTCCAACTCGCCGAGCTGGCTGCCGATGTGGACCGCCGGGCCGCGCATCTCCAGCCCGTCCTCACCCGCGAGCGCAGCGTAGATCGCAGCCGCGCGGTCGAGCGGGACGCCGAACTTGTTCTCGCGCTTGCCGGTGGAAATCTTCTCGTGCGTGCGCGCGTCGACATCGGGGTTCACCCGCAGCGCGCAGGCCGCGACCTTGCCCATGCGACGCGCGATGGCGGCGAGTTCGTAGCCCTCTTCCTCCGATTCGATGTTGAACTGGCCGATCCCCGTCTCCAGCCCCTGCACCAGTTCGGCGTGGGTCTTGCCGACGCCGGAAAACACCACGTCGCCCGGCACCATCCCGGCCGCGAGCGCGCGCGTCAGTTCCCCGCCGGAGACGACGTCCGCGCCGAAGCCTTCCTGCTGGAGAACCTTGAGCACCGCGAGGTTGGGGTTGGCCTTGACCGCGAAGGCGAGATGCGGATCGGCCAGATTCGCCAGCGCTTCGCGAAACACCCGCGCATGGCGCACCAGCGTGGCGCGCGAATAGACGTAGACCGGCGTGCCGACCGCTTCGGCGATCGTCGGCAGCGAGACGTCTTCGGCGTGAAGAACGCCGTTCTTGAGCTGGAAATGGTCCATGCGCGGCCGCTTAGCGGGCGGTGCGGAGCGCGTCGAGCAAGCCTTGCTTGGCGGAGCGGAAGTTACTGCGGCGGCAGGTCGAACGGATCGTCCTCGCGCTCCTCCGAGCGCTTGCGCAGTTCGACGTTGCGTTCGGGGGCGGCCTGCGGGTCGAGCGCAAGCAGATCTTCCGGGCTCGGCTGCACGCCCGCGCCATAGGGGGCCGGGGGCAGGGCTTCGCCCGGCAGCGGCTCGAGATCGGATCGCTGCCCGCACGCGGCGAGCGCGGCGACGAACGCGAGCAAAGCCAAGGGGCGAAGAGAGGTCGTCTTGCGCATCAATCCTCCATGCCGAGCGCGGCGCGCGCCTCGGCCACGCGTCGCTGTACCTGATCGGGCGCGGTCCCGCCATAGGAAGCGCGCGCGGCGACCGACGCATCGACCGAAAGCGCGGCGAAGACGCCCTCGCCGATCCGTTCGTCGATCGCCTGGAGGTCTTCCAGCGAAAGCTTGTCGAGCGCCACGCCGCGCTGCTCGGCCAGCTTCACCGCCGCGCCGGTGATGTGGTGCGCTTCGCGGAAGGGGATATCCGCCTCGCGTACCAGCCAGTCGGCGAGGTCGGTCGCAGTAGCATAGCCCATCTCCGCCGCCGCACGCATCCGCGCGGTATCGAACGCGCTGCCCGCGACCATGCCGCTCATCGCCGCGATCGACAGCGCAAGCAGCCCGTGCGCCTCGAACACCGGCGGCTTGTCGTCTTGCATGTCCTTCGAATAGGCGAGCGGCAGGCCCTTCATCGTGACCATCAGGGCGGTGAGGCAGCCGACGATCCGCCCCGCATGGCCGCGCACCAGTTCGGCGGCATCGGGGTTCTTCTTCTGCGGCATGATCGAACTGCCGGTGCTGAGCGTATCGGGCAGGCGCACGAAGCCGAACGGCTGGCTCGCCCACAGGATCATCTCTTCGGCCAGCCGCGAAAGGTGCAACGCGCACTGCGCGGCGGCTTGCAGGTAATCGAGCGCGAAATCGCGGTCGGACACCGCATCGAGGCTGTTCGCGGTCGGCCGGTCGAAGCCGAGCGCGGCGCTCGTCGCCTGCCGGTCGATCGGAAAGCCCGTGCCCGCGAGCGCCGCCGAGCCGAGCGGGCATTCGTTCAACCGCGCGCGCGCGTCGGCGAAACGGCTGCGGTCGCGCCGGATCATCTCGTAATAGGCCATCAGGTGATGGCCCAGCGTCACCGGCTGCGCGGTCTGCAGGTGAGTGAAGCCGGGCATCACGCTGTCCGCATGTTCGCCCGCGAGTATCACGAGCGCCTGCTGCAAGGCCGCAAGGCCCGCGTCCGCCTGCTCGATCGCCTCGCGCGTCCACAGGCGGAAGTCGGTCGCCACCTGATCGTTGCGGCTGCGTGCGGTGTGGAGGCGGCCTGCCGCCGGGCCGATCAGTTCGGCAAGGCGGCTCTCGGTGGTCATGTGGATGTCCTCGAGGTCCCAGTCCTCCGGCACGCCGTCGGCTTCGTATTCGGCGGCGACGGCGTCCAGCCCGCCCGCGATCGTGTCGGCGTCGGCGGGCGAGACGATGCCCTGCACCGCCAGCATCGCGACATGCGCCTTGCTCGCGGCGATGTCCTGCCGCCACAGCGCCTTGTCGAAGGGGATCGAGGCGTTGATTTCGCGCATGATCGCGCTAGGACCCTCGGCGAAACGCCCGCCCCACATCGCATTGGAACCCGTAGTGTCGTCTCGCTTGTCGCTCACGCTCGTCGCCCTGGCTCTCGTACTCGCCGGGTGCGATAGGCAAGCACCGGAGGAGGCGCAAGGCGAGGGCGCGTTGGCGGGCGACAAGGCGGCCTTGTCCGCCACGATCGATCGCAGCCACGCGGGCGCGCTGATGCCCGCGATCACGGTGACCGATCCCGACGGGAAGGAACTCAACCTCGCCGCCGCGCAGGGCACGCCGGTGCTGCTGAACCTGTGGGCCACCTGGTGCGCGCCGTGCGTGAAGGAAATGCCGATACTCGACGATCTGGCGGGCGAACACGAGGGCGCCCTGCGTGTCATCACCGTCAGCCAGGACATGGGCGGGGCGGAAAAGGTCGCGCCGTTCTTTGCGCAGATGGATTTCGCGCATCTCGAACCGTGGATGGAGCCCGATCTGAACCTCGGTTTCGCGCTGGAAAGCCAGAGCCTGCCGACCACCGTGCTCTACGACGCCAGCGGGCAGGAAGTCTGGCGCGTGGTCGGCGAATACGATTGGGCGGGCGCCGACGTGCGCGAAGCCATAGCCGAAGCGATGCGATAGCCGTCAGCTCGGCCTCGTGCCGTAATCGATCCTGATCCTTACCCAGCTTCCCACCTGCGGCACCCCGCCGAGCACGGGCGGGCGCACCTTGAACTGCCACGCGGCCGCGAGCACCGCGCGGGTGATCCGCGAACCGGCCGGGTATTCGTCCAGCCCGACGCAGTCCTCGACGCGAAAATCGGGCGCGGTGCGGCATGCGATCAGCCCCCAGCCGGGGCCGCTGGCGGTCGAGAGATATCCGGCCAGTTCGTCGTCGCGCGGTTCGCGGTACCAGCGCGCGGCATAGAGCGGCTGGCCGTTGGGCGCGGTGCCGACGCGCGCGGTGTCGGGAACCGCCGGGCCGCTGTCGACCGGGCCGTAGACCGGCGCGTCGGGCCGTGTCGTCGGGGCCGGGCGCGGCGGGCCAGCGGGCGGGAGGCGGAAAGGCGTGGGTATCACCGCGCGCGGCTCGGGCGCCGGCGCAGGCTCGAGCGGCGAGGGGGCGGGCGGTGTCGCGGCATCCGGCGGTTGCGGTTCCGCGGGCCGGGTTTCCTGTTGTTCCTGCTCGGGCGTCGGCTCCGGCGGCTGCTCCTCCTCGGAAGGCTCGGTCGCCTCGAAGTTCACCACGGTGACCTCTTCCTCCGCGTCGCCGAACCCCACCGAGGAGCCGAGCGAGATCAGCGCGAGGATCAGCAGCGCCTCGATCAGAAGCGCCAGCCCCAGCCCGATGGCGCGCCGCCCCGCACCCGATCGCAAGCGCTCGGCCAGGGCGAGGCGCAGGCGCTCGACCGGCGTGATTTCGATGGCGGGATCGGGCTGGGACAAGAGGCCTCGGCGCGGCTACCGGCGGTCCGTGGTGGGCGCTGACGGGCTCGAACCGCCGACCCTCTCGGTGTAAACGAGATGCTCTACCAACTGAGCTAAGCGCCCCTTCCGGGTGCCGCTGCACATAGCGCGACGGCGCGGCAAATCAATTGCGGATTGCCGGCGAGGGCGGCTAGTGCGCCGGGATGAACGACACGCATCTCCTCGTCCTCGCCACCGGCGGCACCATCGCGGGAATGGCCGGATCGGCGCTGCGGCACGATTACCGCCCGGGCCAGATCGATATCGCGGACTATCTCTCGCAAGTGGGCGAACTGGGCCTAGACGCGCGGCTGGTCGGGCGGCAGATCGCCAGCATCGGCTCGGAGGACATGGATGCGGCGGTATGGAACCCACTCCACGCCGCGATCCACGAAGCGCTGGACGACCCGGCCTGCGCCGGGGTGATCGTCACCCACGGCACCGACACGGCGGAGGAAACTGCGCTGCTGCTCGACCTGACGCTGCCCGCCGCAAAGCCGGTGGTGCTGGTCGGCGCGATGCGGCCCGCCGACGCCGTGGGCTACGACGGATTGCGCAACTTCGCCAATGCGGTGCGCGTCGCGGGCGATGCCGGTGCGGCGGGGCGCGGAGTCCTGGTGGTGATGGGCGACCGCGTGTTCGCCGCGCGCGACGTGCGCAAGGCCCGGACCCGCGGCACCGACGCTTTCCGCGGCTTCCCGCGCGATGCGATCGGCCTCGTCACGCCGAGCGCGCTCGACTGGTTCGGTGCGCCGTGGCGGACTGGCGAAGGCGCGGCCTGGCGTTGGCACGACGCGTTGCCCGAGGTGCCGATCCTCTACGTCCACGCCGGAATGAACGCCGACACCGCGACCCGGCTGGTCGGCCCGGAGACGCGCGGATTGATCGTTGCCGGCGTGGGCGAAGGCAACATGCCCGACCCGCTGCGCCGCGCGCTGGTGATCTTGCGCGAAGGCGGAATCGTCGTGGTCCGTTCCAGCCGCCTCGACGAGGGGCTGGTCGACCGCGAGCCCGAAGACGACGCCAACGGCTTCGTCGCCGCCCGCGCGCTCAATCCGCAGAAGGCGCGTATCCTGCTGCAGGTCCTGCTGGCGAACGGCGTGCGCGACGTGGCGGAAATTCAGACGGCGTTCGACCGGCGTTGAAGGTCGCTTATCCCCACGGCGTGACGAGGTATTTCTCACCGGTCCGCATCGCGTGGTAATCGGTCGCCGCGTCCTTCTCCAGCATCTGCTCCAGCGTGACCTCGAGCTTGTAGCTGCTCGCGAAGGTCGTGGTGATGCCGTCGAGCACGCGCTTGCGCATCCGGCCCACCGTTTCCATCCCGGCGTTCGCGAGGAACGGCGTCAGCAGCCAGCCCGAGAGCGTCCAGCCGAAGCCGTAGCTGGGCGTCAGGATCGTCGGCCCGAGATCGAGCCGACCGTAGATGAACATTCGCTTCGGCTGGTTGGAGCCGTAACGGTTGTAATCGCCCATCTTCGCGGCCGCGACGCGCTCCATCGCCTTGAAGCAGGCGTCGGTCGTCGTGCCGCCGCCGATCGGGTCGAACCCGTAATAGGCACCGGTCGCCTCGATCGCCTTGCATAGTTGCGGCAGGAAGTCGTCGGCGGACGAATTCACCACCCATTTCGCGCCGAGGCCCTTCAGCAGCTCGACCTGTTCCTGCTTGCGCACGATGTTGACCAGCTCGATCCCGTCTTCCTGGCAGATCTTGAGCAACATCTGGCCGAGGTTGCTCGCGGCGGCGGCGTGAACGATCGCCTGCTGGCCGTCCATCTTGGCGTTCTCGACGAAGCCCAGCGCGGTCATCGGGTTCACGAACGCGCTCGCCCCGTCGCGCGCCGACACGTCGCCCAGCGGCAGGCACATCGCGGCATCGGCGATGGCGTATTGCGCATAGGCGTGGCCCGGCACGCAGGCGACACGCTGACCCATCAGCGCCTTGGCCGCTTCGCCGTCACCGGTCGCGACTACGGTGCCCGCACCCTCGTTGCCGACCGGCATCCTCTGGCCGTGGCGCGCCTTCGCGCCCGAATTGAACGGTTCGGGCATCGTCGCCACCAGCTTGCCGGGGGAGAAATCCGCCCCCGCGATGTCGGAGGGGCCGAACAGCAGCGCCAGATCGCTCGGGTTGATCGGCGCGGCCTCCATCTTCACCAGCACCTGGTTGCGGGTGGGATCGGGAAACTCGGTGTCCGCGACCTCCACCGTCAGCGTGCCGTCGGCGGCGAGGGTGGTGAAGAGCTGCTTGCCGGTGGTGGTCATCGTGGTCCTCTCTCTGTTCGTTCGCGCTATCGCTAACCGTGCGAGGCCGGGAAATCTAGGTTTCGCCTCGAAACCGTTATTCGGGATAGACCGCGCGCACGAAATAGAGCCCGTGCGGCGGCGCGTTGAGGCCGAGTTGCTGCCGATCGCGCGCCGCCAATGCCGAGGCGACGCGCGCTTCGGGCCAGCGGCCCATCCCGACCAGGGCGAGGCAGCCGACCATCGAGCGCACCTGATGATGCAGGAAGCTGCGCGCCTCCGCTTCGATCAGCACCTCCTCGCCCGCGCGGCGCACCGCGAGGCGGTCGAGCGTCTTGACCGGGCTCGCCGCCTGGCACTGGACCGAGCGGAAGGTGGTGAAGTCGTGGCTCCCCACCAGCGCCTGCGCCGCGCGGTGCATCGCATCAGCATCGAGCGGCTGCGGCACCTGCCACGCGCGGCCCTTGTCGAGCGTCAGCGGGGCGCGGCGGTTGGCGATGCGGTACTCGTAAGCGCGGCCGATGCATGAAAAGCGTGCATGCCAATCGCCTGCCACCGCTTCGCAGGCGATCACCGCGATCGGATCCGGCCGCAAGTGCGCGTTCAGCGCTTCCATCAGCCGGAACGGCGCGATGTCCTTCGCCACGTCGACGTGGCTGCGCATCGCCAGCGCGTGGACCCCGGCATCGGTGCGCCCCGCCGAATGCAATGTCGCGTCCTCGCCGGTCACCGCATGGACCGCGCGTTCGAGCGATTTCTGCACGCTCGGCCCGCTCGCCTGCCGCTGAAGGCCGACGAACGGGCCGCCGTCGAACTCGATGGTCAGCGCGAAGCGGGTCATGCGGAGCCTATCGCCCGGCGCGGCGGGCAAGCACGTCGAGCAGGCGCGGGTCGAACGTCTCGGGTGCCTCGACCTGCGGCGAATGGCCGAGATCGTCGAACGCGATCAGCTCGCCGTCCGGGAAGCGCGCCGCCGCCTCGGGGGCGAGGGCGGGGATCGCGCGTAGCCGCTCTTGCACCTCGGCGGGCGCCTGCCCCTTGCCGAAGGTGGTTGTGTCGAGCATTCCGACCATCAGCGTCACCGGCATCGCCAGCGTCTCGATATGCTGGGAGATCGGCTGGGTCAGGATCATTTCGCTGGTCTTGGCCTGCGCGTAAGCGACCGCGTCGCCGCTCGCATATTGCCCCGCGAGCATCCGCACCCAGCGGTCGTAGCGCGGCTCCCACTCACCGTGATAATAAGTGTCGAGCTGATACTGGCGGATTTCGTCGTAACCCTTGGCCCGTTCCTGCGCGATCAGCGTCGCCAGCGGGACGTAGCGCACGCCTTCGGCCATGCGGTCGGTCAGCCCGAGCGGATTGACCAGCACGAGCTGGCTCGCCGCCTCGGGATACATGTGCGCGAAGTGCATCGCGAGCATCCCGCCGGTCGAATGGCCGATCACGGCGGCATCGGAAATCCCCTGCCGCTCCATCAGCTGGCGGGTGAAGGCGGCCATCATCGCAAAGGTGTATTGCGCCTCGCGCGGCTTGGACGATTTGCAGAAGCCGATCTGGTCGGGAATCAGCACGCGGTATCCGGCATCGAGCAGCGCCTCGGCGGTGCCCTGCCAGGTCGCACCGCAGAAGTTCTTGCCGTGGAGCAGCACCACGCTGCGGCCGTTGGGATTGTCGGGCGCGACGTCCATGAAGGCCATCTGCGCGGCGGTTTCGCCGACCTTGACCGGCATCGTCTCCACCGGCCAGGGATATGCGAACCGCTCGAGATCCACGCCGAACTGCTCGACCGGCGGTTCCTGCGCGGCGGCGGGTACGATCGCCGCGAGGCCGAGCGTGGCGGCGAGAAGCGTACGGATCATCGTCGGGTTCCTCATGTCATTCCACCACCGTCCCGGCGGGCACGGCGCGCCCGCGCAGGAAATCGGCGGCGTCCATCGCCGGCTTGCCCGCGCGCTGGATGCGGGTGGGGCGCAACGCGGCATAGCCGCAGGCGATCGTCAGTTCGTCATCGAGCGCGGTGCCCGGCTTGCCTTCGCGCGCCACGACGTCCGCCGCGAGCACCTTGATCCGCTCGCCGCCCAGCGTGAACCACGCGCCGGGGAACGGGGCGAAGGCGCGCGCCTGCCGCTCGATCGCCTCGGCATCGCGGCTCCAGTCGATCCGCGCCTCGGCCTTGTCGATCTTGGCCGCGTGGCTCGCGCGCATATCGTCCTGCGGCACGGCGTGGAGCGCGGGCAGGTCGATCAGCGTGCCGACCATCAGCTGCGCGCCGATCTCGGCCAGTTCGGCGGTCAGTTCGCCGGCGGTCTTGTCCTCCACCGGCGTGCGTGCGGTGGCGAGCATCGGGCCAGTGTCGAGCCCGGCCTCCATCTGCATGATCGTGATCCCCGTCACCGCGTCGCCTGCCAGGATCGCGCGCTGGATCGGCGCCGCGCCGCGCCACTCGGGCAGCAGGCTGGCGTGGATGTTGAGGCAGCCGTGCTTGGGAATATCGAGCACCGCCTGCGGCAGGATCAGCCCATAAGCGGCGACCACCGCGATGTCCGGCTCCAGCTCGGCGAACTCGGCCTGCACCTCGGCGGACTTCAGCGAAGCGGGGCAGCGCACCGGGATGTGGCGGATTTCCGCCTCGCGCTGGACGGGGGAGGGCTGGAGCTTCTTGCCCCGGCCCGCCGGGCGCGGCGGCTGGGTATAGGCGGCGACCAGCGTGTGCCCGGCCTCGTCCAGCGCGGCGAGCGCGGGCACCGCGAATTCGGGCGTTCCCATGAAGACGATGCGCATAAGCCCTGCGGCCACCTTTCGTTGCGGAAGCGCAGCCCCTATCTCCCGCCCCATGGCATCGCAAGAGATCGAGAACCTGGCATCGGCGCTCGCGCGTTTGCCCGGCCTCGGCCCGCGCTCGGCGCGGCGCGCGGTGTTGTGGTTGGTCAAGCGGCGCGAAACCGCTCTCGAACAGCTTCTCGTGTCGATGGCCGAGGTGAAGGACAAGCTCGTCGAGTGCCCGACCTGCGGCAATATCGATACCCGCGCGCCCTGCGGCATCTGCGCCGACCCGCGCCGCGACAGCCGCGCGATCTGCGTGGTGGAGGACGTGTCGGACCTCTGGGCACTCGACCGCGCCAAGCTGTTCACCGGCAGGTATCACGTGCTCGGCGGGCGGCTCTCGGCGCTCGACGGCGTGCGGCCCGAGGACCTGACGATCGGCGCGCTGCTCGAACGCGTCGGCGCGGGCGGGGTGGACGAGGTCGTGCTGGCGATGAACGCCACGCTGGAGGGGCAGACCACCGCGCACTACATCGCCGAGCGACTGGAAGAACTGCCCGTGCGCGTGACCCAACTTGCCCACGGCCTGCCGGTCGGCGGCGAGCTCGACTACCTCGACGAAGGTACGCTGGCGCAGGCGCTGCGGGCGCGGCGGCCCGTCGGCTAGGACTCACTTGAGATTATCGCTCTCGCGCACTAAATCGCGCGCATGGCTATCCGTGAAATCCTCGAAGTGCCGGACCCCCGGCTGAAGGTCGTGTCCGAACCCGTCACCGCGTTCGACGACGAGTTGAAGACGCTTGTCGAGGACATGTTCGAGACGATGTACGACGCGCCCGGCATCGGCCTCGCGGCGATTCAGGTCGGCGTCCCCAAGCGGGTGCTGGTGATCGATCTCCAGCCCGACGATCCCGATGCGGAGCCCGAGGTGTGCAACCATGGCGGGCACGAGCACACCCACCAGCCGACCAGGAACGAACCGCGGGTGTTCATCAATCCCGAGATCCTCGACCCGGCGGAAGAACTGGCGACCTATCAGGAAGGCTGCCTCTCGGTCCCCGAAATCTACGCCGACGTCGATCGCCCGGCGACCTGCCGCGTCCGCTGGCAGGATCTGAGGGGCGAAACGCACGAGGAAGACCTCGACGGGCTGATGGCGACCTGCATCCAGCACGAAATGGACCACCTCGAAGGCATCCTGTTCATCGACCACCTCAGCCGGTTGAAGAAGCAGATGGCGCTCAAGAAGCTGGACAAGATGCGCAAGGCCGCCTGACCGGCACCTTTGCGGCTCACTCAATTCTCGCCCCTACCCCTCGTCACAATGCACCAGCCCGGTCGCGGGCAGCGTCGTAGCTCCTTCGACCAGCAATGCCTGCGCCGATTCGGCGAAGCGCAGCACGAAGTTGTCGTCCTGCGTTTCCCCCTCGATCGTGCAGCGCGCGGTGATCGCGTAGCCGCCGGGCGATTTCTCGATCCTGTCGAGATCGCAGGCGATGTCCCCCGGCGCGGTGAGACGGTTGCTGGTGATCGTCCAGGGTTCCTCGCGGCACATCTCCACCGTTTCCGCCCATCGGCCGGTGAAGCGCAGCAACTCGTCCTCCGGCGGAAGCGCGGGCGCGGCGTCGCTGCCCGGCCCGGATACACCCTCGCCTTCCGACGAGGTTTCCGCCTCCTTCTCCGGTTCGTCCGACGGCGGGGAGCACGCGGCCAGCCCGGCGATGGCGATCAGCGCGGCTGCGCGGCGAAGCGCTATCGTTCGCATTCGATTCCCTCCATGAAGACCGTTGCCGCCGGCTGGCGGGCGATGCTCGTGCCTTCCTAGCGAGCGAAGGCGGGGACTAGTTCCGTCCGGGGCTTTCCCGCTGCCATCGTTCCGTCTATGTTCCCAGTATGGAAACGACTGCGATCATCGTCGCCCTGTGTGCGCTTGCCTTGGGCGCGGGGCTGGGCTGGTTCTTCGGTTCGCGCCCGGCGGCGGAATGGCGTGCGCGGCACGGCGAGCGCGATGCCGAGGCGAAGGACCTGGCGGAGCGGCTTTCGCGCATGGCGCCCGAACTGGCGACGATGAGCGAGCGGGCCGCGCGCGCCGACGGCCTCGCTGCGGCGCTCGATACCGCGCGCGAGGAACTGACCGGGCTCAAGGCGCAAGCCGCCGGGTTCGCCGAGCAGAAGCGCCTGCTCGAGGAATCGCGCGAGAAGCTGCTCAAGGAGTTCGAGAACACCGGCGCGCAAGTGCTCGGAAAGGCGCAGGAACTGTTCCTCGAACGCGCCAGCGAGCGGTTCGGCCACGCGGAAAAGGCGAACAAGGAAGCGATCGCCACTCTGCTCCAGCCGGTTGGCGAACGGCTCAAGCTCTATGAGCAGCAGGTGGCCGCGCTGGAGGAAAAGCGCACCGACGCTTTCGGCCGGTTGCACCAGCAGATCGCCGAGATGCAGCGCGGGCAGGAGGAGGTCCGGCGCGAGGCGCAGCGGCTCGGCAATTCGCTCACCAATGCGCCCAAGGCGCGCGGCCGCTGGGGCGAGCGCGCCTTGCAGAACGTGCTCGAGCAGTGCGGGTTGGCCGAGCATACCGATTTCCATCTCGAGCACTCGCTGGATACCGAAGAAGGGCGGCTGCGCCCCGACGCGATCGTCAACGTGCCGGGCCAGAAGAAGCTGGTGATCGACGCCAAGGTCTCGCTCAACGCCTATCAGGCCGCCTTCGAGGCCGACGACGAGGAGGAGCGCCGCCGTCACCTCGACCTCCACGCCAAGTCGATGCGCGGCCATGTCCAGACGCTCGGCGCCAAGAGCTACCAGAGCCAGTTCGACGAAGCGCCGGACTACGTGGTGATGTTCGTGCCGGGCGAGCATTTCGTCGCCGCCGCGCTCGAACACGATCCCGAGCTGTGGGATTTCGCCTTTCGCAACAAGGTATTGCTGGCGACTCCTACCAATCTGGTGGCGATCGCGCGCACGGTGGCGCAGGTCTGGCGGCAGGATACGATCGCGCGTGAGGCGATCGAGATCGGCAAGGCGGGGGCCGAGCTCTACGATCGGCTCGCGGTCGCCGCCGAGCACATGAAGCGCGTCGGCGGCGGACTGGAGAGCGCGGTCAACAACTACAACAAGTTCGTCGGCAGCTTCGAGCGCAACGTGCTTTCCGCCGGACGCCGCCTCAAGGACAAGGGGATCGAGATCGGCAAGCGCGAGATCGACGACGTGCCGTTGGTCGAAAGCACGCCGCGCTATACCGCGGACGACATCGAGGCTACGGAACGGGCAGCGCTGCCGCAGGTTGAAAGCGACAGCGACTGACCGAACGGAAATCCCCCATGCGCTTCAAAATCTGCCTCGTCCTGACGCTCCCCCTCGCACTCGCGGCCTGCGGCGAGGGCAAGGCGCCGTCGGAGAAGCTTAAGGACGCGACCACCGAACTGGTGGAGGAAGCCGCCGGTGAGATGCCACCCGCGTTGGCCGAGGGCACATATGCTCCGCGTGACGAATGCGCCGGGCTGCCGGGTGCGGACGCGTTTCGCGCAGCGCTGGGCCGGGCGGTCGAGGCGCGCGACGCCGATGCGTTGGCGAAGCTTGCTGCGCCCGACGTCAAGCTCGACTTCGGCGGCGGCGCGGGAACGGCGGAATTGCGCGGGCGGCTGGATGGCGACGCGCCGAATCTGTGGGACGAGCTCGACACGCTGCTGACGATGGGTTGCGCCGCCGATGGGCGCGCGAGCATGACGATCCCGTGGTATTTCGCGCAGGAGATCGATGCGGTCGATCCGATGATGGGCATGATCGTCACCGGCGAGAACGTGCCCCTGCGGCTGGAGCCTGCCTCGGAGGCCGATGTGCTCGAACCCGTATCGTGGGACGTGGTCGAACTGGTCGATGGCCTCGAACCCGAAGCGCCGTTCCAGCATGTCGCGACGACCAAGGGCAAGCGGGGCTATATCGCCACCGACCGGCTGCGCAGCCTGATCGACTATCGCCTTATGGCCTCCAGCCGCGACGGGAAATGGAGCATCACCAGCTTCGTCGCGGGCGACTAGGGCCGGGCTCCCGGATCCATCCCGCTGGATTCAGGCGAAAGTTTCGGCGATGTCCATCGAGTGCTGACGTCGCGTTATCGTGTTCACGATCATGTACAGGCAGCCGGCCGAAACCGCCGTCAGGGCGAGGCCGATCAGGTCGATCGTTTCGTAGGAATCGCCCGAGCTGCTCAGATTGCTGAAGATCCATGTCAGCCACCAGACCCACAGCAGCCCGGGCGCGGGATGCTTGTAATCGCCGAGCGCGCCGTGGCTCGCGTTCCACAGCTCGCGCATCGCCTGGAACGGTTTGAACAGGTTCGCGATCGGCACGAAATACCAGCCGACGGCCCAGCCGGGGGTGTAGTCGAGCCCGTGCAGATCGGCCGCCGCGAGGTTCGCATGCGCGCGGTGAATCCACATCGCGACCGCAACGATCGATGCAACGATCGCGATGAGCGAGGGAATGCCGATCAGATCGACGACATGCCAATCGCCCACGAACATTGCGTCGCTCGAAAGGCTGCCGGACGTCACGAGCACCAGCCCGATCAGGTGAACGCCCGTGAGGCCGGCGACCGCGACGATCAGGAACCGCGCGGTGGCCGCGCGCTTCTCGAGGATCGCCAGCCCTTGCTGCAGTTCGGTGTTCATTGCCTCTTCCGGCGGGGTTCGCGCAGCTCAGGTGGGTACGCCAACGCGCCGCGATCCGCCGGCCGCGGGGTCAGCCGCGCGCCGATCCCGGGGCGGCATCCTTGCCCAGCACGCCCTGCATCGCCTTGAGGATCGCGCCCGACTGCTCGGCGCCCGATTGCGGCGCTTGGAGATTGGTCATCGCGCCGATCTTGTCCCAGTTGGCGGCGAAGCCTTCGACGGTCCGGTCCTCGTCTTTCAGCCACACGGCGTCGTTCATCACCACCCAGGCCGAATGGAAACCGCCTGCGCCCGCGCCGACGATGGCGTTGGTCGGCGCATCCTCGCTGACGAGGAAGAGCGCGGCGGGCACTACGTTGACCGGATCGAACAGCTTGAACGCCTCTTCGGGGAACAGGTCCTCGGTCATCCGCGTGCCCGCGACGGGCGAAAGCGTGTTGACCTTGATATTGTACTTCGCGCCTTCGAGCTGGAGCGTCTTGGTCAGGCCCGCGAGGCCGAGCTTGGCCGCGCCGTAGTTCGCCTGCCCGAAATTGCCGAACAAGCCGGTGGAGCTGGCCGTCATGAGGATGCGGCCATAGGCCTGCTCGCGCATCGTTTCCCACACCGCCTTGGTCGCGAAGGCCGAGCCGGTGAGGTGGACCTTGAGCACGAATTCGAAATCTTCGGGGCTCATCTTGGCGAAGGTCTTGTCGCGCAGCACGCCCGCGTTGTTGATCAGGATGTGGACGCCGCCCCACTTTTCCTTCGCTTCGGCGACCATCGCTTCCATCTGGTCGAATTCGGTGACCGAATGGCCGTTCGCCATCGCGGTGCCGCCCGCGGCCTCGATCTCCTCGACGACCTTCAGCGCAGCGTCCGAATGCCCGGTGCCGTCGCGCGATCCGCCCAGATCGTTGACCACGACCTTCGCCCCGCGCCGCGCCAGTTCCAGCGCGTATTCGCGGCCCAGCCCGCCGCCCGCGCCGGTGACGATCGCTACCTTGTCGTTGAAGTCGATGCTCATGCGGTCTCTCCTGTCGAGGGCGATGCCCTTACGTTAGCGTCAATCTGCGCGCGGAGGTGGCAGGTTCCACGCGGCGATGCAACCGTGCGTGAACACGGCGGGGCGGCGGATGGCTACGACGCCTGGCCCAACCGCTCCAGCGTCGGAATCAGCTCGGCGAACGAATCGATCATCGCATCCGCGCCGAGGTCTTCGCGCGACTGGTCGCAATAGCCGTAGCACGCCGCGACCACCGGCACCCCGGCGGCGCGCGCAGCGCGCATGTCGTACGAACTGTCGCCGACATAGACCAGCGATCCGCCGCCGCAGCACTCGCGCGCCTTCCAGATCGGGTCGGGCGCGGGCTTGGCTTTTCCCTTGCCCAGCGTATCGCCGCCGATCACGCAATCGAAGCGATCCGACAAGCCGAGCGTGTCGAGGATGCCGCGCGCGAAGCTTTCGAACTTGTTGGTCACCACGCCCACGCGCACCCCGCGCGCAGCGAGTTCGTCCAGCGCCTCGACCGCGCCGGGGTAGGGCTGCGTGTGGACCGCGTAGTTTTCACCGTAATAGCCGAGCATCTGCTTGTAGAGCTTGCGGAATTCCTCCTCCGCCAGCCCGCCCTGATCGTCGATGGCGCGCTGCAGCATGATCTTGGCACCCCCGCCGATCAGATCCTTCGCATGATCGATTGGCACACTGGCGAACCCGCCCAGTGCGAGGGCATGGTTCACCGCCGTGCCCAGATCCTTGTGCGTTTCGAGCAATGTACCGTCGAGGTCGAACGCGACGATGTCGAAGGGAAAGTCCGCCATGCACGCCGGGGTGCCGGATGGTTCTTCAAACCGCAAGCGTTTGCTGGCAAGGGCGGGGAATGAGAGAATTCGCCACCATCATCCTCGCCGCGGGCAAGGGCACCCGCATGAAGAGCGACCTGCACAAGGTGCTCCACCCGATCGCCGGACGGCCGATGATCGAGCATCTGATGGCGTCGGCTGCCGAACTGGGGCCGGTGCAGACCGTGGTCGTGGTCGGCAGCGGACGCGAACAGCTCGAGGCCGCGCTGGCGGGCCGCGCCGCCACGGCCCTGCAGGAACCGCAGCTCGGCACCGGACACGCCGTGCAGCAGGCGCAGGGTGCGCTGGCCGGGTTCGATGGTGACGTGCTGATCCTCTATGGCGACGTGCCCTTCGTGCGCCCGCAGACGATGCAGGCGATGCTCGACCGGCTCCATGCCGACGATGCCCCTGCTGTGGTCGTGCTCGGCTTCGAGCCCGCCGATGCGCTGCAATACGGTCGGGTGATCGCCGATGCCCAAGGCCGGATCGAGAAGATGGTCGAGCACAAGGATGCGAGCGAGGCCGAGCGCGCCTGCCGCCTGTGCAATTCGGGCCTGATGGCCGCGCGTGCTGCCGACATGTTCGACCTGCTCACGCGGGTCGGCAACGACAACGCGCAGGGCGAATACTATCTCGTCGACGTGGTCAACGTCGCCAACACCGATGGCCGGCACAGCGCGGTGGTGACGACGAGCGACCCGGGCGAAGTCGCCGGGATCAACAGCCGCGCCGAACTCGCGCGGGCCGAGGCACAGTGGCAGGATCTGAAGCGCGAGGAGGCGATGGCGAACGGCGCCTCGCTCCGCGCGCCCGAGACCGTGTTCTTCAGTTGGGACACCGAAATCGGCCGCGACGTGACGATCGAGCCCAATGTCGTCTTCGGCCCCGGCGCGACGGTCGCCGATGGCGCGACGATCCGCGCGTTCAGCCATATCGAAGGCGCGAGCGTGGGGGAGCGGTGCGAAGTCGGCCCCTACGCCCGCCTGCGCCCCGGCGCGGTGATGGAGAAGGGCAGCAAAGTCGGCAATTTCGTCGAGATGAAGAAGGCCGTGCTGGGCGAAGGCGCGAAGGCGAACCACCTCAGCTATCTCGGCGATGCGGAAATCGGCGCGGGCGCGAACATCGGCGCGGGCACGATCACCTGCAATTACGACGGCTATTTCAAGTACAAGACGGTGATCGGCCCGCGCGCCTTCATCGGCAGCAACAGCGCACTGATCGCTCCGGTGAAAATCGGTGCGGACGCGATTGTGGCGGCGGGCAGCGCGGTGAGCCGCGACGTGGCCGACGGCGAACTGCGCATGGTCCGCGCGGAGCAACTGGTGAAGCCGGGCTGGGCCGACCGCTTCCACGACACGATGAAAAAGAAGAAGGCGGCGGAGAAGAAAAGCTGAGCGAACCGCCCGATTTCCATGCGCTGACGGATCAGTCGATCCCGCCGAAGCCGGGAATGAATGTCTGGGGCACCGTCCACTTGTAGACCGGGCGGTTGGCGACCACGCGGCGCTCGTCGGGCGTCCAGTCGCCCATCCCGAAATCGTGGCTGACCACGCGTGCGCCGGGCTCGAGCTGGTCGAGCAATTGCGGGCGCAGCCGCAGGTTCAGCGTGTCGCCGAGGTAGAGCGTGACCACGTCGGCGTCGGAAAAATCGGTCGCGAACAGGTCAGCCTTGCGAAATTCCACGAGGTGCGAGACCCCCGCCGCCTCGGCGTTCTCCTTGGCCTTCTCGATCAGGCGCGGGTCGATCTCGATCCCGACCGCGCGCACGCCGAACTGCTTCGCCGCGGCGATGGGGATGCGGCCGTCGCCCGAACCGAGATCGTAGAGCACGTCGCCTTCGCCGATCTCGGCCATCTCGATCATCGCCGCGACCACCGGTTCGGGCGTGGCGATGTAGTGGATGTCCACCCGCGGCCCGCACGATGCGAGCACGAGCAGCAGGGGAGCGGCGGCGATGGCCCGAATGCGAGCGGCGGCTGTCATTCGCCCTCGATTGCCGCGCGAAGGTGACGCGAGTGTGAACGTGTTACCCTTACGCGCGGTTGTGCCGCTGGACGCCCGCCGCGCCGCGCGGCATGAGCGGCGGAAGGGAGGGCCGTGCGTTGGACGCCAACCGCTTTCAATTCGGCGATTTCACGCTCGACGCGCCGGCGCGCCGGCTGGCCTGCCACGGCGAGCCGGTGGGGCTCGGCGCGCGCTATTTCGACGCGCTCGTACTGCTCCTGCGGCATCCCGGCGAACTCGTCACCAAGGCGCATTTCCACGAATCGATCTGGCGCGGGATCCCGGTGACCGACGAGGCGCTGACGCAATGCATCCGCACCCTGCGCCGCGCATTGGGCGACGACGCGGCCAACCCGCGCTTCATCGAAACCGTGCCGAAGCACGGCTATCGCTTCGTCGCGCCGGTGGTCGCGGAAGGAAGTGGACGCGGGGAGACGCCGCCGCGTGAGCCACGCGAAACCGCCGGGCCGCGCTGGGCCGAGGTGCTGTCGCTCGGCGTCGCGGCCACCGCCGGGGGCGGTGCGGCGGGTGTGGTCGGCGGCATCGTCTATGGTTTCGCGAGCGTGCCTGCGGACGGCGGTGGTGCCGCGCTGTCGGCGCTGCTGGTCCTCCTCGCTCTCAACATCGGCGTGGCGCTGTTCGCTGGTGCCGCCATCGGCTTCGGGATCGCGCTGGTGCCGCACGCAGGCGCCACGATCTCTCCCTGGGCGGCGGCGGGCGGCGCAGGTGGAGGGCTGGTCGCCGGGGCGCTCGCCAAGCTGCTCGGCCTAGACGCCTTCCGCCTGCTGCTGGGCCGCACGCCGGGCGACATCACCGGCGCCTTCGAGGGCGGGTTGCTGGGCCTTGCGGTCGGCGCGGCCGTCGTGGTCGCGAACCGGCTGTCCTCGTGGCGCAGGGCCGCGCTGGTCGCCGCGCTGGCGGGCGGCGCGGCGGGAATCGCGATCGCGCTGCTCGGCGGCGAGATGATGGGTGGCAGCCTCGCGTTGCTGGCGGACAGTTTCCCCGGCTCGCAATTGCGCTTCGGCCGTTTGACCGCACTGTTCGGAGAGACCGGCTTCGGGCCGCTGACGCGGCTCAACACCGGGCTGCTGGAGGGGGCGGTGTTCGCGCTCGGCACCGTGGGCGCGATGATGCTCCACGAGCGCTGGTGGCGCCAGCGTGCGTGAAATGAAAAGGGGCGGCCCTCGCAGGCCGCCCCTTCGTAACCGGTGAAGCGCGAAAGGCTCAGCCTTCGACATGCTCCGCGAGCACGGTCAGGCCCTTTTCGCTGACTTCGGCGAAGCCGCCGCGGACCTCGATCTGTTCGGGCGCGGCACTTTCGGTCTTGTAGACCTGCACTGCGCCGTCGCGGATTGTCGACATGAAAGGCGCATGGCCTTCCAGCACGCCGAACTCACCCTCCGTGCCGGGGACGACCACCATGTGGACGTCTTCCGAACGGACGAGCTTTTCGGGGGTCACGAGTTCGAAATGCAGCGCCATCGTGTCAGGCCTCGTCGGCCAGCTTCTTCGCCTTGGCGACGACCTGATCGATGCCGCCGACCATGTAGAAGGCGGCTTCGGGCAGGTGATCGTATTCGCCTTCGACGACGGCCTTGAACGACTTGATCGTGTCCTCGATCTGCACGAATTCGCCGGGGATGTTGGTGAACACCTCGGCCACGTGGAACGGCTGGCTGAGGAACTTCTGGATCTTGCGCGCGCGGGCGACGGTCAGCTTATCCTCTTCGGACAACTCGTCCATGCCCAGGATCGCGATGATGTCCTGCAGCGACTTGTACTTCTGCAGCGT